>JADJVB010000011.1 GCA_016710745.1 Chitinophagaceae bacterium
CTCGCCGGCAGCGCTAATGTGCAAGGGATTGGTTGATGCAGGTAGCCGCTGTAAGTAACGGATGGCCAATCTCTTTTCCCTCAATAAAAAATGATCTTTTTAAACACCGGAAAACACCAGTGCGGATGATTATAGGCCAGCGTTGACAAACCGCTGATGGCTTCAAATTCACCCAACGCCGTAAACCAACCACTTACCTTGTTTTTATGCTGTTCTTTTTCCATTTTCCAGGGCAATAACCTGTTGCAGATCCCATTGCAGTAAAATATCAAGGGGAATAAAGACCACGAAATTAAAGGGCAGATCAAGCCGTTCTAAAATACCCTTTCCAGTTTGTTTAACCTGGCCGAAGCTTTGCCATCCTGCTGTTTAAATGGTTTTTCAGATCCTGTAAATAGGATGGTGAAATTCTCAGCTTCTTCAATCAGTTTGATGTTGTTCCTTCAATACTTCCAGTTCTTCGGTCATTTTAGAAACCTGTTGATGCAGGGGTGTTACTTTTTGCTGATATAAAAAGCGAGTAAGGCTGCAGCGAGCAAACAATAATTCCGGGTATAATTATTCAGCACATCAGCCATGTTTAAAATAATAACGGATATTAAAACCGACGGTACCAGGTATCTCAGCAGCATCCATATCCTGGTGTTTAAAAAACGGTGTTCTTCATCAAACCAGCTTTGCAGTCTGTGCTGTGTTTCCATGTTTATTTTTTGGGCAGCACCCAATGCCTGTAATGTTTGGCGCCAACGGGTTTTTGCCGAAAGTTCTTTAATGGCCTCCTGCCTGTTTTTGATCGTTTCAATTTTGGCTGGGGCCGATAACCAATCAGCCAGTGTATTGCTGCCCATTTCGGATCGGGTACGGTTTATATATTGATAAAGAGAGGCATGGCCAAAAATATCCAGGTCATGAATATAAACATGTTCTTTATTGGCATATTGACTGCCCTCTTCGAAACTATAATAGTTGTGATCCAGAGCCTTCAACTCATCCTGGTTAACTGTTATCAGGTGATGCTGATGCGTTATAGCCGATTTGTTTTTAAGATCGGTATATACCAAACGGGTAAAAGTTAGCAACAATAAAAATACCGGCACAAGTACAAACCACAAACCCAAAGGAAGCATAAAATACCAGCAGGCAGCTATACCGGCGATTGCCGCAAAACGCAACCAGGCCAATTTCGATTTTCTTTTATTCAGGATCTCCAGGCCATGTTGTAACGATATTACATTTTGTTTATAAAAATCAATCGGTTCCATGTGTTTACATTAGTGGGTGAAGATATTCAAATATTTATGGACAGGTGGGGTACTCCGTCTGGAGCACCAATATTTTTTACGATCGAAGATATTCTTCCATAAAAAATCCCTCCCGATTAAATCGGGAGGGATTGTATAACTCACTTGTTATATTTTACTGAATAACCACTTTACAAACAGTCAGACGGTTTCCGTTAACATCAGCAACCTCAACAAAGTAAACGCCTTTGCCCTGGTTTCTCATATCAACAACCATTCTGTCGTATGGTCTTCCAATTCTGTATTCCTGCGATAATACCCTATTTCCGATCGTATTATACACATTCAGGTACCTTGGTAAATTCGTGTTGTTGGCAACACTATAATACCTAACCTCAAACTTACCGTCAGTTGGATTCGGATACAGGAAGCACTTGGCACTTACAGAGTCCTTAATGGTAACGCTGTTTGATGTATTGTTACATCCGTTCACATCGGTTACATTTAAGGTATAAACGCCCATACCATCTACATCAATTTCCAGGTTAGCTGTACCAATACCGCTCAACACACCCTGAGAACCAGCCACCAACGTAACACCATCACGGATCCAGTTGTAGGTAGAAGCCGCATTTGGAGTAACCGTTGCCGACAAGGTTGTTCTCAAACCAGGGAATAAGCTGGTGTAAGGACTGGCCGTTAACGTGATTACCGGTAACGGATTAACCGTTAACCTGACAGCATTTGATGTTGCAGCTGCACAAGGTGCAGCGCCGGTGATAACGACACGGTAGAAATTACCGTTCAACGTAACCGGAGGAGCAGTAATGGTTAGGGTTGCTGTAGTAGCACCACTGTACACACCGCCGTTGGTAACATTGTTCCAAGGAGGGTTATTACCATTAGTGCTAACCTGCCACTGATAACTGAATGGACCAGTACCTGCCGCAACTACAGTGAACGTAGCCACTTTATCAGTACATACGGTTTTATCAACCGGTTGAGTTGCAACCGTAGTTGGTTGATTAACCGTAACTACAACTCGTCTCTTCGGTGAAGTACACTGACCTACCGGTAAACCATAGCTAAAGTATACCCTCGAAATTGCCCCCGCTACCTCTGACCAGATCTGCTGAGGAGCCGTGGTTGTCAACGGAATTGCATACCCATTCTTCTCAACGTAACCGGGAATCCGTTAATTACTGTTGGAACACCTCCGGTTGCTGAATAAGAATTCGTAGTACCTCTGTAACCCATGATACCGATCACATCTCCGGCATTGATTGGGATATTAACCGGGATAGCACCTGCAGCCGGATTATTCTGGGTCAGGAACAATGTCGTAAAGGCATTGGTTGTACCCGGGAAAGCCGGTGGAGGAGTAGCTCCGGTAAATCTAACTACAGCAATACTCTGGTTGCCCGTAGATGCAGTAGTTGGTACTTCAACTGAAGTCATGATAAACGGACTTGGAGCTGTAAAGAAGTATCCACGTACGCTTCCGGTAAATGTTGAAACCTGTCCAGGCAAAGGAATTGTACCGGATAATGGTAAACTCTGAGCCGTTACATCGTAATTATAAACACCAGCCGGAGTAGGTCTTGTCCACACGGTATCTCTTGCATCACCGGTATAAGGCTGCGTTCTCAATGAATCGTTCCACAAATGTGTGATCGGCGACCAGGTAGCTGCTGTAGCCGGTACACCAACTACGTAGTTGATATCAATACTCCATGATGTAAGTGTACCCAGATCACCAGGTCCACCATCGCACATGGCCAATGTATAGGTACCGTTTGGAACTGAATACAGCGAAGCAAAGCCGGCTGCATTTGATTCCCAACCTACAGGATCCATGATCACATAACCAGGATTGGTTACACCATTCAACGCATCAGCCTTGTATGGACCAGCCGGAGCTGTTTCACCATACCTGAACGGATTAGGTACCGCAGTGAATGGAACTGATGAAGCTGAGCTCACTTTCGCATTAAAGAACCCGGCGTTAGGAACTGCTGCCGGTCCGTTATTGGTATTGCCGTTGTGTTTAAACAAACTCAATATTGCACCATTAGGGGCTCTCAGGTTAAATACCATATCTGCCGGGTATGTATGCGGCATATTGAGTGTGACCACCATCGACGTTACGATTGCTCCTGCAGGTATACCACTAACACTTAAGTTCTGCAGTGTTGGGTTTGCTGTTTCATCAGGGATCGGAACACTGATCGTTCCAGACGTTACCGTCTTCGTAAACGGTGTAGACGTTGAAGCTACCAAACGTACTGAAGGATCTCCTAAACACATCGTTACCGGGTTAGGGGTAACTACTGGAGGAGGAGGTGTATAATTGATATCTGCCTTAGCTGAATCTATACAACCCGTTGTGGTATTGGTAGCAACAACTGTATACGTTGTGAATACGGTTGGAGCAGCCCAAACAACTGATGTATTGGAACCGGCATAAGGTATGGTTGTTAACGAATCTAAGAATAAACCTGCCAGTGGAGACCATACATAAGTAAGAACCGGACCACCGCCACCACCTGGTACGGTATAGTCGATTTTCACTGTCCATGAAGCCAGGGTTCCTACATCACCAGGACCACCATCACACATGGCCAGGGTCCAGGCACCATTGGTAGACGGACCATTGGTATACAAGTCATTAAAGGTTGCTGCATTGGATACAAAACCTGTTGGGTTTTGAACCGTTGGACCTGGCACTACGCCATTGATCGCATCAGCTCTCCATGGCGTACTGTTGTTATAGATATAAGGAGGAGCATTAACTGTACTCCAGGCAGTTGAACCGTTACGGCTCACTGTTGCACCATACCAACCCCAGGTTGGAACACCCGAAGCAGGACCGGTAAACAAACCACCACCATATTTGTACAAATTTAAAATCTGGCCGTTTGGTGCTTTCAGATGGAAGATCATATCACCAGGATACGTATGCGACATATTTAAGGTAACCGATACATTGGTGATGGTGGCATTAGCCGGTACACCCGCAACGTTGATCACATTATTTACACCATTGGCTGTGTTATCAGGAACGGCCAGGTTAATAGCACCTGAGGTTGCTGTAACTGCACCCGGTACCGGTGGAGGCGCAGAGCCTACCGATAATTTAACACCGAACATACCCTGAACACCGCCACAAGCTGAAGGAGGTGTTATCGCTACAACTGGTAATGGATTAACCGTTAACACGGCACAATTTGAGATATTCTCTCCTAATATTGGTGAACAATCGCCACTCAATACGCAACGATATCCATAGCCATCCATTGCTCCTGTAGTAGGATTAACCGTAAGCGTTGCTGTATTTACACCTGCGTACGGAGCACCATTAGCCAGGTTGGTCCAGGTACCGCCACCGCCACAACCGGCCGTGTTAACCTGCCATTGGTAGGCAATGCCTGCACCAATTCCACCCACTGTAAAGGTGGCTGGATGTGTTGCACAAGATACTGCGGCAATTGGTTGCGTTGTAACTTTTGGACGCTCTTTGATCGTAATGGTTATTTGAGCCGAATCTCTACATCCCTGGGCTGTTGTACGCCTTACGGTGTAGGTAGTGGTAACCATTGGAGAAGCAGCAACCGGGTTCGACGTTGTTGAACTTAAACCGGCAGCAGGGCTCCATAAGAAGGTACCTGTTGATTGTGGGCCTAAGTTAGGTAAGGTACCGTTTAAGCCGATGATCATATGCATATTCGGGAATCCAACTGTAGCTATCGGTGTTGGGGTATTAATAGCACATGCTGATGAAGACAGATAACTGATATCTGTTTCGGCAGCTGCATTACTTCCAATAAAGAACCTTACACCCGCTACCACCGTTGCGTTAGTTACTTCAACTATTACAGTGGAAGTATTAGGCACGGTAACCGGTGTTGTAAAGGTTGCTGTATATAAGGTGTTAGACTGTACCGGCAGTGTATAGGTCTGTGTTTTTATCAATGTACGTGTTCCACCAGGGAAAGCTGCCCCGGTTTGATTGTACAAATTAACGGTAATGGGAACAGATCCACCCAATATAGCTTCTACACCAAATCTTACTGACGTGATGGTATAGTCACCGGTAACAGTTGGGAAGTTATTAAGATTGTAAGCTCTCCAGTAGCTGTTTACCTGACCGGTAGTACCGGCATTACAAGCTACTGAGTTACCTGCAGTTATTGTATTGGAACTTGAATGTGTAATAGAAACAGTAGCTCCTGCACCTGGTGCTGCATCATATACAGTTAACAGGGTAGGATCACCTTTACAAAGCACCGTACCCGGATCTGCAACGATAACTAATGCTGCATTCGGATTAACCGTGATAGTAAATGTTTTTGGTGTACCAACACAGGAAACACCCGCTGCTGCATAAGATATATTGATCTTACCGGCACCTGTGCGTACGCCTGATGTAGTAACACCAGCAGTAACGCCTCCTATATAAGAAGAACCACCAGCGCCAGATTGACCTGTCCAGGTATTAGCTAAAACATAAGCACCATTGGCACCTATCAATCCACCACCTACACCGCCTACTGGGCCTACACGTGAAGGTGTACCCTGGTTGCTGGCAACTTCGTCGCCACCACGGCCACCAATGCCTGAAGCACCGGGGAATCCGTTATTGTTTGGAGCACTTGTGTATGTTGATGTACCACCGGCACCACCAGCTGATTGTGTTCCACCGGTAGGTACTACAGTTGAAGCGAAAGGCCATCCGGCACCACCGCCACCACCATAATATCCACCACCGCCACCGCCACCGGTTCCACGTCCACAACCTGCTATTCTATCTCCTGCAGCACCACCACCACCAGCAGCAACAATTCTACGGTTAGCTAAAGTATTTGCGGTATTCCGCACATCAGAGGCACCACCGCCTCCACCGCCCATTGAAGTGGCACAGCCGGTTACACCACCATCACCGCCGCCGTTAAAGGCGCCTAAACGATTCGTGGTAGCTCCACCGCCAACATTAAACCATAGTGTTTGTCCGGGTGTTACTGCAAGGTCGCCCTCAGCAAATCCACCCAAACCACCCGGGTTACCATTGGTATTATTATTACCCTGGCCACCATAGGCTTTAACATGTATTGACGTTACACCGGCAGGTACAACCCATGTTTGAACTGCACCGGTGTATAAGAATGAATCCAGTACCATCAAACCACCTGAGCCATAACCCGGCGTAACCGTAATGTTGGCTACAATTGGTGTAGAGCCCGGGTTTTGCGCGATGAATGAAGGTATATCACCATTACCGTTGGCAGCAAGGCCAATGGCGGTGTTATCATTAACCCAGCTGAAAATAGAGCCTGGGGTTGTTGTTGTAAATACTACCGCAGCAGTAGGAGAACCTTTACAAACCACCTGGTTTGCCGGTTGATTTACCTGGCCGGTTGGGTTTACGGTAATCGTAAATGTTCTTGGATTACCGGTACAAACTGTTGCAAGTCCATTTATTGTCAGGGTATAAGAAGGACATACCTGAGATGTTTGTGGTTCAACAACCACGAATACTATTGTAGCCCCTGCTGGTGCAGTGAATGCCATATTCACTGCTGGTCCTATAGTGCTGCTTCCACAATCAGACAGAAAGTTAGTAGCTTGGTTGGCTGGGTTAAAGCTGCCCAAGTAAGCTGCCATATGCGCCTGGTTTGTTGTGGTTGATGTAAGTGATGCAGTCACACAAACCGGAGCTGCTGTTGGATTGGAATATGTATAAGTTTCATAATAATATGGTCCTGCTCCGAATGTACCTGGAAATGCTTTTGGCCCTGGGCAGGTACCGGGAATTGCGTCCCTGAAAATACGAACTGGTAACGCAGGGTCTGTTGCATCTAAAGTTGAGGTTACAACAATAGGTCCGGCAACAGTTAAAGAAGGCGTAACAGTTACCGTAGCCACTAAAGGCGTAGTACCTGGGTTAGTTGCAGTAAACGGAGCAATATTACCGTTACCACTAGCTGCCAAACCAATAGCCGGTGTGTTATTTACCCAGCTAAAGGTAGTTCCCGCAGTTGGGCTGGTAAATACTTTGCCCGGATGGGTAGCTCCGTTACAAACGGTATCGCTGGCAATCGGATCAACCGAAGTACATCCCGGAACAAAATTGAAAGTAACTGTATTATCTGAACTGGTAGAAGCCACGTTAGGTGACGTTGTAGCCACGCTGGTACAAACACCAGCCGCTATAGAAGCAATTACTGTTCCGCTTCCTGTCATACCGGTTACGGCTACATTATAAGTAGTAGGACCGCCTGTTACGGTAGCTAATGTAGCACCAGCGGTACCGCTTAAGGTAACATCGCCGGTTGCAAAACCGGTAACTGCTTCACTAAATACTGCTGTAAAGTTGATCGGTGAAGCAGATGTAGGATCGGGTTGCGCCACAGCCTGGTTTATCGTAACCGATGGGCCGGCAGCTGCACAATTTGCAGCCGAAATATCTAATGTACAACCAACTGGAGGTGTACCTACGCTGGTAACCAGGAAATAATAGGTTGTACCTGCGGTGCCGTTGAAAGAGAAAACGATCGGCGTACCTACGGTAGCACTTGATCCGGGATCCGCCACCCAATTAGCACATGTATTGCCTAAAGTAGGAGGCGCATTGTGAACAGTTACAAAACCAAAGCTCGCCGTTGTTGCTGAATAAGTAACGGTAACACACTGAGCTACCGGGTTTGTCCACTGGAATATCTCGTAATTAAATGTACCGGCAAGACCTGGCGTGCAAGTAAGCGGTGCAGCACAGGTTTTAGGTATTCCATCGCGGAAAGCTCTTTGAGTAGTCGTAGGCAGGGCCGTTGTAATATTTGACACAAACGTGGTACAGGTACCCGGAGGTGCCATTAAGAAAGTAACTGAATTATCAGTACTGGTAGAAGCATTGTTAGGATCATTTAACGCAACACCGGTACAAACACCGGCAGCAACGGTAGCCGTTACTGTTCCGGCCATGGTCATACCCGATACCGCTACATTGAATGTAGTTGGACCACCGGTAACAACTTGTGTAGTTGCACCTGCTGTACCGCCCAGGGTAACATCACCGGTTGTAAATCCATTTACTGCCTCGCTGAACACAACGGTAAAGTTGATCGGCGAAGTGGACGTAGGATCAGGTTGTGCAGCTGCCTGGTTAATAGTACAGGTAGGGCCTGCCAATACACAAGAAGGAGGCAATGCAAAAGATGGCGTTTGATCATTAATGCTGGTTACAGATCCCTGTAAAGCACCAAATCCAACACCTCTTCTGGCAAAAGCTCTCCAGATGGCGCAATCATAAGCACCAGCATATAAGGTTTGGCTGGCTAATAAAATATTATCTCTGGCATCAACAAAACCGGGACTGCAAGGTTGGGTTCTCAAACCTTCCATGATTATGCGGAGAGCCCTTACGTTTCCTTCGGTGCCGTTCCAGGCATATATATTTGGATTGATCGTATTGGCTTCCTTGATGATCTCCCAGGTTACTTCCCACATCATGCTACACCAAACCCAACCCACACCATGTGGTATTACCTGGCTCGGTAAAGTTGCATAGGTAGCATTGTTGACCGCAAAATCGGTACAATACCGCTGTGGCCTGATACCAACACCTGTCGTAGGCTGGTTCAACGCATAGGTACCAATACCCCTGGGTGAGTTAAAGCCTGTATTCACATTGGCTGCGGCCCAATCCTGGGTAAGCATTAAACCAAAATAATCACTGATTCCTTCTCCTCCCTGCTCAGCGTTGCTTAAACAACCGGTATTGGCCGGTCCGCCGGTAACACGCTTTCCAATGCCATGACCGTGCTCATGTATAATAATACCATTATCCACATCACCATCCCTGTCGGGTGTAGGTGCTGTCCACAGGTACATCTGCATTCTTCCGCTACCACCATCTGCAGGGGTAGAGAAATTGGCATTATTGGAACCACTTCCATCCTGTGCTTCTGCGTTCACATGGTCGTTACCCACACCACCACGGCCCAGGTTATCATCCTGAAATTACCACCTACTTCTGTAAAACCATAACCATAGAATATATCATGGATCAGGTTATTCCAGTAAAACAGGTTGGTAATATTGAATTGTTGGTTTGGAGGTGTTGTAACTGTTGGCTCCAACGTATAATCAGGGGTAAAATCAAAAGTTAAAGTAGGCAACGGCGTTGTAGAGCTGGCCGACTTGGCGATAGAACCTGTATTATTTGAAGGTGTTCTATCCTGGTAAGCCCACACATTATTACCACGACTATAATCATAATCGGTGGCGGCTGCACCCGTATGCCAGTTTAAGGTAGTGGCATTGGCAACGGTAGCATTTGTCCAGGGATTAGACCTTATTGCATGCCATGTTGTAGATGCACCCGGCATAAAACTTGGTGCCTCAAATGGAATAGGAATTACGCGATAGGTGGCATTACTAACCAATGAAGGATCGTCATTTGTTTTTGCATCCTTACTATTAATATCAAAGAGATCCTTCTGACCCTCACCCAATGTGTTTTTGCCCATGGCAAAATCGGGGTACTTAATACTGGTGTTCTCATTTGGATCTCCCCAATTATCATAATCAGTTAAGTTGGTATTGCCCAAAATGCTGTTATCAGCGGCGTTTACCCTAACTAACCAATAATCAGATGTGGTTTTAGGTATTATATATACCTGCCAGGCCAATTTATATCTTGCTGAAATGGCCGAAGACGTTGCCACGTCAGTTGCCGGACTGGCAATTTTTGTGGCTACCGAAATATCTTCGGTTGGAACCCACATTAATTGGGCCGTAATATTTTGTTGAGAAATTCCCATGTTCCCAAATTCCACAAACCGCCCCTGATCCTTACGGTTCAAAGCGATCGCAAATCCCGAAGCTCTGAAGCCGCGGTCGGACAAAGCAGACTGTACCGCGGATTCCGCAGTAACTGCCGGCGAGCCCGATGGCACATTTACCAATCTTTCAATTTCCGGATCGAAGACGCCGGATTTTGTGGAGAGCTTTCCGTTTTTAAAGGAAAGTACCAGCATCTGGTTAAATACCGGAATACCTTTATAAGCCTGTAGCAGGTAAACATAACGCGTACCTGTAACCTGGTCTTCAAAGGTGCTCGATACTACAAAGCTGCTCCTTACATCGGCCGAAAGCCCAATGCTTGCTTTGTTTGCATCAACCAGTTGTAAAGCTTTATCAGCTTCCGCCGGATTGAGATTCTGCGCCATGGTAAACAGCACACTTAATAGCATCAAAACGATTAAGGGGATAATTTTTCTCATAAAAACTAATTAATGGTTAATTAAATTCTGTTGAAAGTCTTTCAGGACATTGGGATTTAACAGGAGGATATAGGTAGTTGCCTAATTTTTTCTAAAAAAAGAACGGATAATTCTTTAATTACAAGTCGATTTTAACGTTTAGGCTATACAATAGTACGAAAAATAAGATAAAACAAACAATATTTTTAACAATTTATTCTGAATAAAAGCTTAAAAGCTAAACTGTTAAATCATATTAATAGTGGCTAATTAGCTGTATCTAGGCACTGTTCTAATGTAGGCGCTTTTTTCCCCCGTTACACTAATGGTGGATAAGTTTTCGTAATTTTGCTGATTGTGCCAAATCAGTTTTAAGGCGCATTGATCCGGGGCTGACCGGTTTTGACAGCATAGCTCTTTGTAAGTGTAAGCATGTACTGCGTTGCGTAATTAGCAGTTTAATCAGAATACGAAAATTTTATATGGCAATACACAGTATGCCATGGCTGCTTAATCGATAGATTAGCATCCATTTGGGCCGCCGAACAGGTTTTTCTGTTACCAGGTTCCGCCGCCGACTCAAAAACAAAACAGAATGCTGCAGGTGAATGATATGACGCCTGCTTAAGACCATTTATCTAAGGATCCGGTTGGTTCGTTTTGCCCCTGCCGTTTCCCTACAATGAATGCATTAATAAACATGTAGAAAGCTTACGGCGAATATGTTTGGACCAGGGTTCGATTCCCTGCAGCTCCACCGTTCCTCAAGCGAACCTGAATCAAAGCCATAGTCCAGAAGATTATGGCTTTTATATTTCCAGGTAATCACATTTTTATTTGATCCAGGCTTTTCCCCTTCTATACCAGCCGTTTTCATTTATTGAGCATAATCAAAGATAAAACTGACGAATGTCAGCGTTTCTACGGCTGATAAAAACTAGTTTCGTAACATAAACAAAGATCATGAATCCGGCAATTTCAACAGAAATACGTGAAGTAATGGAAGCGGTGCATTATCAGCCGGCAATATCGATCATGATGCCATTTGAACCAAAAAATGGGTTTAAAAGCGAAACTGGCGCATGCACTTGAAATGGCTACCGATAAAATAGAGGGGGAACTATTGGAGAACTATCCCAATGAAATGAGTACGCTGTTGATGCGGAAGTTAAAAACGATTATAAATAACCTGAATTTTGATACCCATAAAAAAAGTATTGCCATCTATGTTTCACCGGTTTTTGAAAAAGTATTATACCTCGATATAGCTGTCGAAGAAAAGATCATTATTGATGAGGTCGTTCGAGATCCGTGACCTGGTTTACAGCAAAAAGAAGATCTAAATACCTGGTGCTGCTATTAAGCAACAAAGAAGGACATATTTACTGGGCAATTCTTCCAGCTTTATAAAAATTGTTTCCAACCATTTTGATCTGGTTAAAGGCGCCAGGATCGATCTGCCCGAAAGGGTGTCAAATTTTCAGATATAACCGGGCGAAAAGAAATTGAACTGGATAAATTTTTGCGCCGGGTGGATAACGGACTGGATATTATCCTTACAGCTTACCCAATGCCGCTTTTCATAATGGGCGTCAAAAGAGTTTTGGGTCATTTTAAAAAACTGACAAAACACGCCGGCGCTGTTATAGACTACATACCTGGCCATTATGACAACATGCCGTTGCCTGAACTGAAAGAAAGTGTGGAACCGTTTATCAAAAACTGGAAAAAAGTAAAGCAACAGGATTTATTAAATCAATTGGATAATGCCGCCGGTAAACAAAAACTGGCTGTTGGAATGAAAGATGTTTGGCGTGTGGCAATGGGCCGAAAAGGCCGCCTCCTGCTGGTTGAAAAAAATTATAGGTATGCTGCAGAACATGGAAGCAGTGATGAGATCATTTATAAGGCAACGGAACCTTACAACAAATTTTCATATATCAAAGATGCTGTGGATGATGTGATTGAAAAAGTACTCGAAAATGGAGGAGATGTTGAATTTGTTGACGAAGGCTTGCTGGCCGGCTATCACCATATTGCCCTGATACAATTTATTAATTTAAAAACATTTTTTATGAAAACAATACTGGTTACAACAGACTTTTCTGCAGCTGCAGGTAATGCCGTTACCTATGCTGCCGACCTGGCTTTATCAATCAATGCCAAACTCCTGATACTCAGTGTGGCTGAGCTGCCGGTTAGTTACAGCGATGTACCTATCGTACTGGGGCTGGAAGATGTAATGCGAAACACGGAAAATGATATTAAAAAACTAAAAGAAGATGTACAGGCAAAAACGAACGGCAAAATAGAAATTGAAACTGAAGTTGGAATGGGTGGTTTTTTTCATGAGTTGAAAGAAGTTTGCGAAAGGGTAAAACCGTATACCGTAGTGATGGGAAGCCAGGGGTAAAACTGCGGCTGAACATATTTTATTTGGCTCGCATGCTACCCATGCCATTAAAGACCTGGAATGGCCCGTTATAACGGTACCGCCTAATGCTAAATATACAACAATAAAAAAATAGGATTGGCCAGCGACCTCACCAAAGTGGTGGAATCTACGCCTATTGAGGAAATTAAAATGTTGGTAAACGACTTTAATGCCGAATTACATATCCTGAATACAGGTAGAAAAGAGGTCTTCAGCGGTGATATTGTTTTTGAATCCGGACTGATGCAGGAAATGACCATGACCTTAAATCCTAAGTTTCATTTTATCGCCAACGATAATACCGACGAGGGTATTATTGATTTTGTGGACAAAAATAATATTGACCTGTTGGTCGTATTACCAAAACGACATAACCTGTTGAGCAGGCTGATCCATAAAAGTCACAGTAAGCAATTGGTGTTACATAGCCACGCGCCGGTGATGGCGATACATTGATCGTTATCAGTTAATAGCAAAAATTTATCTTGTTTTCTCCGGCGATTCCTGATAGCGCATCAAACGATGGTTCAGTAGCCGCCCGCAAAATGATATGCCTGGCAGTGCGGCGGCAAGCCTGCAAACCCCTGCAAATTGTGGAGCAGGCACTTGTTTTTGAGTAGTTGAATTGGATTTCTGTAAAAGGAGGGAGAGGTGTAACAATGGTGAACTGTAAAAAAAGGGGCAGGATGAACATTCAGCCCCGTTTTATATCCAATATCCTGTGAAAAACCTTCGTAAAAATAATGACAGGCTTTTACATTGATGGGAACCACGGTCAATAATTACAATGATTGTAAACATTCCTTAGTACACCATAGAGATCTTCTATATTGACTTGTATCATCGTTGATAATGCCCGCGGTCATTTTTAAAAATCAGTCTTTCCGGTACCTTGCATGCATTAGTTAACCTTTAAATATTAAGTCATGAACACAAGTGGAAAAATACTGGCTGCTGTAGCTGCCGGAATTGCAGCAGGAGCTGTGTTGGGCATTTTATTTGCCCCGATAAAGGAACCGAAACCAGGCGTAAGATCAATGAAAAGGCAGGAAGCTGGCTGAGGATGTTAAAGACAAATTTAACAAAGGCAAGGAGAAGTTTAACGACGTGAAGGAGGAATTCAGGAATAGTGTAAAGGAGAAAATGGAAGAATTCGCTTAGCTATTTTTGGATCAGTATGATTGACTTTTAAAACAATCAAGATGGAAAAAGCATTTGCGCAGGTTGAAGAATTGGCGGAAACAGTAAAAGAATACGTGAACACCCGGATAGAAGCGGCAAAATTGAATACAGCTGAGAAAAAGCTCGGGTATTATTGCTACTTGGTGATTGCGGGGCTTATTGTAGCCGCCATTTTTATGTTCTTTCTGGTATTTGGTTTTATTGTTCTGGCTCTTGGTTTGGGTGATTGGCTGGGAAAACCATGGGCCGGGTTTTTGATCGTAGCTTTCTTGTTCTTGCTTGTCGCAATAATTATCTGGTTTGCGAGGGTAAAGATCATCCAGTTACCCGTTATGAATGCCTTGATCAAACTATTTTTTTAAGGACGACTATGAAGAAGATTAAAAGTATAAAACAATTGCGGGCTGAAAAAGGAGGATACGAGAACACCTGGATCAACAGGAGCATACAATGCAAAGCCAATGGGCGGAATTGAATACAGCCTCAAGCCTTCCAGCCTGATAAAGGATACGTTTAGTTCCGTTTTAAAAGCAGATCAACATCCGGTTTTAATAACGAAAGTTTATTAAAAGGTACACTGGCTTTTGGCGCTTCATTGCTGGTAAACAGGTTAGCCAATAAAGCCGGTAAAAAATTCAGCGGCCTGTTTAAGAAAAAAGGAAAAACAACGGGAGCCGGCGAATTAGATGCCGGTATCTGACCGGTACATATCTTTCCCTTTCCCGGAAATAAATAAAGATTTGCTATCCTCGGGCATCTGTTTTTTATCAGGGCCGATACTGATTTATATCATCAATAACCCACGGTTTATTTAGTGATCTTGGTATCCGTGAATATTAACAAATAAGGTATACCGAATCATGCTTCTTACGCACAATAAAAGGGATTCAAAGAATTTTGAGACATTCTTTGAATATGCTACCATGGGCATTGTGATAACCGACAGCGTTGGCAAAATCACAGCCGTAAACCCCTATGCTTTGAATGAGTTTGGATATACTGCAGACGAATTGATCGGAGAAAAAATTGAAATATTGATTCCCGCCCGGTTTCATAAAAACACAGTCAGTATCATTTGAATTACCATGAACAACCTGTATCAAGCGAGAATGGGTTTGGAATGGAATTGGCAGCCAGCAAAAAGACGGAAGCGAGATTGATGTTGAAATCAGCTTGAGCAATTATCAAATAAACAACGACAATTATGTAATCGCATTTATCAATAATGTTACGTTAAGAAGAAAGGCGGAGGCTAAAATTGAAAAGCTGTACAATGAACTGGAGGTTGTTGTAGAGCAACGGACAAAAGATCTGAAAAAGGCGCTATTGGATTTTAAAAAGCCCAGGTTGAACTGGATAAAGCGACTTCATTTCAGAAAGCAATAATCGACAATGCCGGCGCCAGCGATCGTTGCTACCGATACGAAAGGCCTGATCACGGTATTTAATCCGGAAGCCTCTTTGAATATCGGTATTCACAGTCGGAAGTCATTGGTAAAATGACCCCGATCCTGTTTCATGATAAAAATGAAATTAACAGAAGACGTGCTGACTTGTTCAGTGAGTTTGGGATCAAACTGAAAAATGATTTTGACGTCATGGTCGAAAAGCAAAATGAAATATCCATGAAGAAGAGCAATACACCTATACAAGAAAAGACGGCAGTACGTTTCCGGTGTCTTTAACAATCAGCGCGGTAAAGATAAAAACGGAACCATTACCGGTTTTATGGGGTATCCATTGATATTACGGAAAGAAAGAAAGCAGAAGAAAACTAACCCGGTCACTTGAAAAGAGAGAGACTGGTGAACTGAAAACGAGGTTTGTATCCATGGCGTCTCACGAATTTCGCACGCCATTAAGCACGATCCTCTCTTCGGCCTACTTAATTGAAAATACAGCGATACAAAGGATCAGCCCGACAGGGAAAAACATTTGCACCGTATTACCCTCCTCAGTAAGGATGTTTACTGATATTTTGAACGACTTTTTAAGCCTCGGAAAAATTGAAGAGGGAAAAATACAAGTCAGGCTAACCCTTTTAATATTGAACAGGTAATAATATTGTTGATGAGATTCAAGTTAACCTTTAAAAGAAGCAAATTGTCATTTAGTCATACAGGCCTGACAGACACGTTTCTGGATCAAACGCTGCTTAAAATATGATCTATAATCTGGTTTCAAACGCCAGAAATTCTCGCCCGAAAAAAAGCCTTATTGAAATCAAACAACTTACCGGAAGCAGTGAACTGGTGCTTTCTGTTAAGGACAGGGGATTGGCATTTCCAAAGAGGATGAAAACATTTAATGGAACGTTTCTTTCGCGGTGTTAATGCCGGGAATATTCAAGGCACTCGGTTTAGGGCTGCATCTTGTTTCTAAATATGCCGAGTTGATGAACGGAACAGTGGATTGTATAAGTGAGCTGGAAAGGAACTGAACCTTTGGAGGATAACATTTAATCTAACAAACAAAAGCCATGAAAAAGATATTATTAATTAAAGATAATCTGATATCCTCAATAATACCGCGGAAATACTGGAATTATCGAACTACAGGTTTTTTTGGCAGAGAATGGAAAATTAGGTTGATAAGGCCATTAAAAATGAACCTGATCTGATCATTTGCGATATTATGATGCCTGTGCTGGATGGCTATGGCGTACGTACATGCTATACATAAAAATGAAGCCATAAAAAATACGCCTTTTATTTTTTAACCGCAAAACAGATCGTCGGATTTTAGAAAAGGCATGGAACTGGGTGCCGACGACTATATCACCAAGCCCTTTCCGGGAACGGAATTACTGAATGCGGTAGACAGCCGGTTAAAAAAATTGATCTGCTTAAAGATGGTTTGGTTACTGAAAATAAAGCGCTGCTTGGAGGCTGCCGGGGCTCCATCGACCTGAAAGCATTTATAGAAGGACGTAATATTAACCGGTATAAAAAGAAACAGGTGATTTATTCGGAGGAAATTATCCCAATTGTTTGTATTATGTTTTAACGGAAAGTTAAAGTAAGCAAAACGAATGATGATGGAAAGGAATTTGTAACCGAACTTTCAGTCCGGGCGTATTATAGGGATATATCGCACCGTTTCCAAAGAAACCGTTTTTCTTTGTCAGGACACCGCAAAAGGATGGAGGGAATTGGAACTGCCAATATACCCGGGAAGAATTTGAGGAACTGATCAACTACATTCTGAAGTAACTCAAACATTTATCCATTTGTTGGCCAACAATGTTTCGGAAAAGAAAATCAGCTTTGGACATTGTTATAACTCACTTGCAAAGTAGTAGAGGCGTCATTGTTGATCCAAAAAATATCAACAGAAAAGGGATGAAAAATTTGTCATTGATATAAACCGGGATAGTCTGGCAACCATTGCCGGTACGGCAAAGAATCCTCGATACGCAAACTCGGTGATTTTAAAAACGAAAAACCGATCGATGTGGATGGCGGAGGTATCGTTGCCGTGAATCAGAAAACTGGAGCATCTGTTGAATTAGATGCGCTGACCCCTGTGTGTGTGCATTATTTCTCTTATTTTATTTGATAGCAGTCTGCTGTTTCAGTACATTTTTGATACCATGTCCTTTACCAGCATTTGCCGCATTCAGGGCCAACGTTTGAGTTGTTAACGGATTCCAAAGATTCACTTTGGGCTGAGTAAAGAAGATGTTTTTTTCCGGAGTTCATAAAAATTACTTCCTGTGAAATATTTTGTATCCCTCCGTATAATAGCCGCGTGTAAACCCAGTTACATGGTTCTGTAATAACCAAAAACGGTTTTGGATAAATATATTACGCAGAATATTGTACCCTGCCGGCACGTAATAGCGCTCCTTTGGTTTTATCGAGGCATAAACCCTATAACCGCATCTATACCACTTTTGCTGAGTCTGTCAAGGACCGTTGTTCCGTCTGTAGTTTGCCTTAGGGTTAAATTCATCGCAGGAGCAACTGCCGTAAGCCCAGTGCTTCAGGTTCAGCAACAATATGTTCTTCCATTTTTTTCCCGGATGGAATGGTCGGGCTTATTGATCTGGCCCAACACCAGTATTTTACCATAAGCTTTTGGGATAAGTCATTTCCGTGGAGGTGGTTATTTTGATGAGGGGTACAACCGGCAAACTACAGTAAAAAGCCGGCAACAACTTAAATTTATTTTTCATCATGCACAGGCTTATGATTCATTTACAAATTACATGTAACCTCATGAAAGAAGAATGATGCCTGTCAGGGTTTCTTATGTGATAACGGTAGTCAATCTGTTATTGGGCACTGGAAAGCCGGGTGATCACCCAATTGAAATAAAATCAACCAGCGCTCTCGTTTTTTATCGCGAAAACTTTTTGTAAAACATCTTGGTAAAAAGAACCCCGCCTGCAGAGTCGATGCCGGCCGCAGGGGTTGTACCAGACAACAACAGGCATCTGTATGCTGGCGGGTACGGTTATAGTGACTGGTTCTCGTAAACATCCCTTTGGTTGAGTGCAACAACAGAACAGCATTGTTTTCGAGGATAAGATGTCCTAATTCCATAGGTTTCTGCATACGCATGCAACCATGACTGAAATATCGTTTGTTGAGCATAAAGGTTTTTCTTATTGTTCGTGTCGGGCAGATAAACGCCAAAAGGGTTGTAAAAATTCAATTTCAATAATCTCAGTAAGTATTATCACATCCCGTGCTTTGACGGATGAGGGCGGAAGTCTGTGGCGCCCAATGCTTCCTCAGTTAATAGAATAGGGGGATCTATCATTTTTCCGGCCCGGTTTAACACCAAGTAATTGCTTCGTATTAATGCGGGCCCGGATTTCTCTTGAGGATCGGTAGTTCCTTTGTGGCGATACTGTACGGAACATGCCAGTAAGGGTAAAGGAGGATCACTTCATCTATCTGCATTGGTAAGCGCAGGTGTAGGCGTAGATTTTTGCCAACAACCATACGCATGCGTTCAGGAGCATCTGGTTGTTTCTGTACAATTTCCCCTGGGCTTAGGCAATGGAATATTATTCAAGCAATCACGGATTGATTCTTGTGTAAGGCAATGCAACCACCCCCAGTAATTACGTGATACTGTTAATTGTTAAATTTCAGCTTTAGTAGCAATATCCAGTTCCTGTAAAGTGGAGGAACGCAGCACCCCGTCGGCAAGAAGACAAAAATTGCTTCTGTGCTTCTTTACCTGTTGTACAAGCAACTATCGGGTATACTTTGTCGCTCACAGACGTAGTAACTCCCAATTGGTACACTCTTGTGATCAACGGTTTATTGCCTGCATTCACTTTCTTCGACGTGATGATGATTTCCCGGTAACTGCTGTTTGAGATTTCGAATTGTATCCATCTTAACCTCAATGCTATCAAGCTCGGACTTCAGGTAGTACAGGCGACAGGTAGCCGGGCAATGAGGGTAACTCGTTCTTTCTTTAACCTGCTCAACCAGCAAAGCAGGGATATCCTCGCAACCCGGTTTATAATTGAGCCCATTGTAGCCCTGGGCCGGCTTCTTTCATTGCCATGGGTTTAAATCGCTGCAAATACGCAAAGCAGCAACGGTAAAACGGATCTCTGCCTGCAATGAATTTTCGATGTTTTGGTAAAGATAGTTTCTGTTGCGTAACAAGTCAAAATAATTATACTGGTAATCTTTTTCGCGGAGCCCAAATTCGGGGCGCGATTGGCTTAAGGTATACAAAGCAGTTCCCCGGTTGTTTGTGCTCCTCGCCCGCCTAAAACCAAACTGCCCCTGTAATTCAACCTGGAATAAAACTGGGTAACGGCTGCTTTGTTTATATTGGTACTTTAAAAGGGTACGGCTTAACGCTTCAAGGTGTAATTTGTGTAATAGTTGTGATGCTGCAAATGCAGGTGAGGATCAGCGAAATCAGGAATATTGGGATATGTATTTCCACCGGTTATAAAATATTTTCCGAAAGGAAATTATTAAAATCCAATTTAATTCACTCAAACTGCCTTTCTGCAGCCATTAATTATGTCGGATCTTTCTGATCTTTTTGTCATTCTCAGGTTTAAGTTTTTCTTTTCAAAAATCTCCTTGTCAAACAATTTGTTTAATTCAACAATATCATGCTCAGATGAGGCTTACCAACTGGTCTTCTCGATGAACCTGTTTTGAAAATCATCCACTTCTTCCAGTAAAGATTTGTCAAATCTGTTTTCTTGAGAATTTCGGAAAGCCTGGTTTTAAGGTGAACATTTTCGTCATTCCAATATTCCAGCGTTCTTTCCCTGCATATTCAGTATTCTATTTGTTTTAGTTTCAACTCAGCGGCCTGGGCATTTCATTTTGCTTATTCTGTAATGAGGATTTCAAATCTTTGCAACTTTACTGTAAGGTAGAAAAAGTAGGAGACCGCGGTAAGAATATCTATCATTATAAATCCTGATATCTGTCAATGTATTTTTACCTGCTCTCTTTAATGGAATAAATAACAAAGCCCCACCATACTGTACGGCAGGGCTTTAAGCTAATCGGCAGCGGGCTTATTTCTTACAGCGATGTGTTTCTGGCTGACAGCATTTTTTGCCCCTTCTTCCTAGGGTAGTGAGATCTCTTCAAAACACCATCTTCATACTTAGCCTCTATTTTTCCTTATTAACTTCTTTCGGGTAACGTAAAACTGCGGGCTGAAACAGGAATAGTTGAATCCCTACGTGGTAAACTTTATCCTTTTCTTCCTTGTTTTCTTCTTTTTCAGAACTGATGGTGTTGATATTGCCTTCCACATCAATTTTGAAGTCATCTTTTTCATCCCCGGGATAGCCATTGATACTAGATAATCTTTTTATTTTCAAATGTTTACAGCGGGTATATTCATTGTTTTACCCCATAAATTACCACATTGCCTTCATCAAAGAATCCGTTCCATGGCCTGAAAAAAATCATCAAATACAGATGGCATTCCTGTCAATTGGTTTGTTTAATGCTAGCGTTCCCATGATAACTCTCCTTTTATTTTTAATTATTAATATTGTTTACCCTTACAAAATGTATTTCTTCAAAGAATTCTATACGAGAACGCCGGTCAACAAAAACAAATGAGGCGTGGTCACCAGAAAAGTCTTTGCAAACGATCCGTTTTATAAATGCTCAATCACTTTTGGCAATTTAAGTACCAATTTCCACGGCCAGATCCTCGGAGTTCCAGATTCTTTATCAACATTCCTGAGGTAGCCGGATTTATAGCGGACACTCTGATTTGGCCGGTTATCTTTTCCTGTACAATAATATTGCAGGGTAACATGGTGCCGATCCTGTCTTCTGCCTGTAATGCTTTGTAGGTGGCAAATGGCGGATTGCAGGCACCGAGGATCTTGTAATTAGTGTGTGTCAACATCCAGCGCCTGGTTCTTTTTAACGTTGCTTTCAGATCGATCTCTGTTAGTATGCCAAAGCCTTCTGTTTTCAACACTTGGGTAACCCTTTCAACGGTTTGGTCAAAATTGCCCTTGATGGTTTTGGGTGGAAATAATAATACATGGTATATATTTGAAATGATCAATTCAGCTTGTCTTTTAGTTTAACAGCACTGGTTTATTTCTCTCTCGGGAAATTGTACGTAACAATATAGAAGATGACCCGTATCATTTCATAGAGTACCATCGTATAAATTGTTTGAATATGTTTCTTTCGAATGGGCATGCGCTTCCTCGGTAATGGAAACACAATCATGTTTACTAATGCTGTCAAACACCGTCAGTCCCCAGTGCGAAACCAAGTTATGGGCATTTACATTTAATTCAATACTGGCGTAGGCGCTTAGATTATTGATATTATACGATCCGATGGTTAGCCACGCACTTGTCGGCATATAGCCACTTTTGCGTGCAACATAAGGGGTTCATATTCGAACAATTCTATTTTATTTCTGAGCAACCAGTCGTACATCCAGCGCTCAGCATATTTAGCCATACTCTTTAACATCCGAAATCCCTGCTCAGATCACCCGGATCTTTACACCGCGCTTTGAGGCATTTTTCAACAATCTCCTGATCACTTTTCCTGTAAAAAATAACCGCACATAATATTGATGTGCGACTTTGCATGCGTGAACATATCGACATAGGTTTCTTGATATTTCATATTTTTCCGCCTTATCTCAGCTATTCCTTTTCATGGCGGTTTTAAGCAGCGCCCTTCCTCATTATAACTAAATGTAAGTTTTTACTTTCTGGCAGGCAGTTAAACCCATTTTTCGGGAAAGCTATTCTGTGTCTTCTCCAGCAAAGCACACAGAGGTCGTTAGCCACTTCTCCCTTCCACATATAGGGCAAAATCGAGCCAGGCTGGTTTTCCTGGCATATCGTTGTACCGGTTGGATATATTAATTCCCACCGTAATGGCATTATTTACATCAACAAAGCAAATATTTTGCGGTGCATTCTTCGTCCAAAATAGAATTGTTTGCTTTTAAAGAAGGGTTCAAAAACGAAATTGAACACCTGCTGTATTTAATTCTGCGAGAAATTTTTCGGATAAATCCTGAGAGGCGTAGCCATCTACCAGTAAGTGAACGGATACTTTTCGGGCGGAAGGGCTTTTAATGCATCAGCTATAAATTTCCCTTCGTTTCATCATCATCAAAAATATAGGCTTGCATGTGGATGCTTTCTGTAGCCTCGGGTTTATCAGTTCCATCAACAGACCAAAATAGTCTTTTCCACCCCTGATCAATTTTAGCCTTATTGAACGAAGACCGGGCAGTTGACATTTTATTTTGCAGGTAACCATATATCTTAACAGGTGCGTGATGTTGAGTTTGTATTTCAGGATGTATAAGGATAGATAGATTTTGCTAAAAATATAAGCTTCCCGTATCATAGCAAATGAATGA
>JADJVB010000012.1 GCA_016710745.1 Chitinophagaceae bacterium
CGTACTGCGTGCTGCGTAATTAGCAGTTTAATCAGAATACGAAAATTTTATATGGCAATATTATTAGTATGCCATGGCTGCTTAATCGATAGATTAGCATCCATTTGGGCTGCCGAACAGGTTTTTCTGTTACCAGGTTCCGCCGCCGACTCCAAAAACAAAACAGAATGTTGCAGGTGAATGATGAGTGACGCCTGCTTAAGACCATTTATCTAAAGGATCCGGTTGGTTCGTTTCACCCTGCCGTTTCCTGCACAATGAATGCATTAATAAATATGTAGAAAGCTTACGGCGAATATGTTTGGACCAGGGTCTGATTCCTGCAGCTCCACCGTTCCTCAAAGCGAACCTGAATCAAAGCCATAGTCCAGAAGATTATGGCTTTTATATTTCCCAGGTAATCACATTTTTTATTTGATCCAGGCTTTTCCTTCTATACCAGCCGTTTTCATTTATTGCTGAGCATAATCAAAGATAAAACGACCCGAATGTCACGTTTCTACGGCTGATAAAAACTAGTTTCGTAACACCAACAAAAGATCATGAATCCGGCAATTTCAACAGAAATACGTGAAGTAATGGAAGCGGTGCATTATCAGCCGGCAATATCGATCATGATGCCATTTGAACCAAAAATGGGTTTAAAAGCGAAACTGGCGCATGCACTTGAAATGGCTACCGATAAAATAGAGGGGGAACTATTGGAGAACTATCCCAATGAAATGAGTACGCTGTTGATGCGGAAGTTAAAAACGATTATAAATAACCTGAATTTTGATACCCAAAAAAGTATTGCCATCTATGTTTCACCGGTTTTGAAAAAGTATTGTACCTCGATAGTTGTCGAAAAAAAATCATTATTGGTGAGTCGTTTGAGATCCGCGACCTGGTTTACAACAAAAAGAAGATCGTGAATACCCGGTGCTGTTGTTAAACACCAAAGAGGCATATTTATCTGGGCAACTCTTCCAGCTTTATAAAAATTGTCTCAAATCATTTTGATTTAATCAAGGGCGCCAGGATCGATCTGCCCGAAAGAGTGTCAAATTTTCGAATATAACCGGGCGAAAAGAAATTGAACTGGATAAATTTTTACGTCGCGTGGATAACGGACTGGATATTATCCTTACATCATACCCATTGCCGCTTTTTATAATGGGCGCCAAAAGAATATTGGGTCATTTTAAAAAACTGACAAAACACGCCGGCGCTGTTATAGACTACATACTGGCCATTATGACAACATGCCGTTGCCTGAACTGAAAGAAAGTGTGGGAACCGTTTATCAAAACTGGAAAAAGTAAAGCAACAGGATTTATTAAATCAATTGGATAATGCCGCCGGTAAACAAAACTGGCTGTTGGAATGAAAGATGTTTGGCGTGTGGCAATGGGCCGAAAAGGCCGCCTCCTGCTGGTTGAAAAAATTATAGGTATGCTGCAGAACATGGAAGCAGTGATGAGATCATTTATAAGGCAACGGAACCTTACAACAAATTTTCATATATCAAAGATGCTGTGGATGATGTGATTGAAAAAGTACTCGAAAATGGAGGAGATGTTGAATTTGTTGACGAAGGCTTGCTGGCCGGCTATCACCATATTGCCCTGATACAATTTTATTAATTTAAAAACATTTTTTATGAAAACAATACTGGTTACAACAGACTTTTCTGCAGCTGCAGGTAATGCCGTTACCTATGCTGCCGACCTGGCTTTATCAATCAATGCCAAACTCCTGATACTCAGTGTGGCTGAGCTGCCGGTTAGTTACAGCGATGTACCTATCGTACTGGGGCTGGAAGATGTAATACGAAACACGGAAAATGATATTAAAAAACAAAAGAAGATGTACAGGCAAAAACGAACGGCAAAATAGAAATTGAAACTGAAGTTGGAATGGGTGGTTTTTTTTCATGAGTTGAAAGAAGTTTGCGAAAGGGTAAAACCGTATACCGTAGTGATGGGAAGCCAGGGTAAAACTGCGGCTGAACATATTTTATTTGGCTCGCATGCTACCCATGCCATTAAAGACCTGGAATGGCCCGTTATAACGGTACCGCCTAATGCTAAATATACAACAATAAAAAAATAGATTGGCCAGCGACCTCACCAAAGTGGTGGAATCTACGCCTATTGAGGAAATTAAAATGTTGGTAAACGACTTTAATGCCGAATTACATATCCTGAATACAGGTAGAAAAAGAGGTCTTCAGCGGTGATATTGTTTTTGAATCCGGACTGATGCAGGAAATGACCATGACCTTAAATCCTAAGTTTCATTTTATCGCCAACGATAATACCGACGAGGGTATTATTGATTTTGTGGACAAAAATAATATTGACCTGTTGGTCGTATTACCAAAACGACATAACCTGTTGAGCAGGCTGATCCATAAAAGTCACAGTAAGCAATTGGTGTTACATAGCCACGCGCCGGTGATGGCGATACATTGATCGTTATCAGTTAATAGCAAAATTTATCTTGTTTCTCCGGCGATTCCCTGATAGCGCATCAAACGATGGTTCAGTAGCCGCCCGCAAAAATGATATGCCTGGCAGTGCGGCAAGCCTGCAAACCCCTGCAAATTGTGGAGCAGGCACTTGTTTTTGAGTAGTTGAATTGGATTTCTGTAAAAAGGAGGGAGAGTGTAACAATGGTGAACTGTAAAAAAAGGGCAGGATGAACATTCAGCCCCGTTTTATATCCAATATCCTGTGAAAAACCTTCGTAAAAATAATGACAGGCTTTTTTACATTGATGGGAACCACGGTCAATAATTACAATGATTGTAAACATTCCTTAGTACACCATAGAGATCTTCTATATTGACTTGTATCATCGTTGATAATGCCCGCGGTCATTTTTAAAAATCAGTCTTTCCGGTACCTTGCATGCATTAGTTAACCTTTAAATATTAAGTCATGAACACAAGTGGAAAAATACTGGCTGCTGTAGCTGCCGGAATTGCAGCGGGAGCTGTGTTGGGCATTTTATTTGCCCCGATAAAGGAACCGAAACCAGGCGTAAGATCAATGAAAAAGGCAGGAAGCTGGCTGAGGATGTTAAAGACAAATTTAACAAAGGCAAGGAGAAGTTTAACGACGTGAAGGAGGAATTCAGGAATAGTGTAAAGGAGAAAATGGAAGAATTCGCTTAGCTATTTTTGGATCAGTATGATTGACTTTTAAAACAATCAAGATGGAAAAAGCATTTGCGCAGGTTGAAGAATTGGCGGAAACAGTAAAGAATACGTGAACACCCGGATAGAAGCGGCAAAATTGAATACAGCTGAAAAAGCTCGGGTATTATTGCTACTGTGATTGCGGGGCTTATTGTAGCCGCCATTTTTATGTTCTTTCTGGTATTTGGTTTTATTGCCCTGGCTCTTGGTTTGGGTGATTGGCTGGGAAAACCATGGGCCGGGTTTTTGATCGTAGCTTTCTTGTTCCTGCTTGTCGCAATAATTATCTGGTTTGCGAGGGTAAAGATCATCCAGTTACCCGTTATGAATGCCTTGATCAAACTATTTTTTAAGGACGACTATGAAGAAGATTAAAAGTATAAAACAATTGCGGGCTGAAAAAAGGAGGATACGAGAACACCTGGATCAACAGGAGCATACAATGCAAAGCCAATGGGCGGAATTGAAATACAGCCTCAAGCCTTCCAGCCTGATAAAGGATACGTTTAGTTCCGTTTTAAAAAGCAGATCAACATCCGGTTTTAATAACGAAAGTTTATTAAAAGGTACACTGGCTTTTGGCGCTTCATTGCTGGTAAACAGGTTAGCCAATAAAGCCGGTAAAAATTCAGCGGCCTGTTTAAGAAAAAGGAAAAACAACGGGAGCCGGCGAATTAGATGCCGGTATCTGACCGGTACATATCTTTCCCTTTCCCGGAAATAAATAAAGATTTGCTATCCTCGGGCATCTGTTTTTTATCAGGGCCGATACTGATTTATATCATCAA
The DNA here is from genome assembly GCA_016710745.1 of Chitinophagaceae bacterium. Taxonomy (GTDB): domain Bacteria; phylum Bacteroidota; class Bacteroidia; order Chitinophagales; family Chitinophagaceae; genus Ferruginibacter. The sequence continues at coordinate 3,973 of JADJVB010000012.1, forward strand.
TAACCACGGTTTATTTAGTGATCTTGGTATCCGTGAATATTAACAAATAAGGTACACCGAATCATGCTTCTTACGCACAATAAAAGGGATTCAAAGAATTTTGAGACATTCTTTGAATATGCTACCATGGGCATTGTGATAACCGACAGCGTTGGCAAAATCACAGCCGTAAACCCCTATGCTTTGAATGAGTTTGGATATACTGCAGACGAATTGATCGGAGAAAAAATTGAAATATTGATTCCCGCCCGGTTTCATAAAAAACACAGTCAGTATCATTTGAATTACCATGAACAACCTGTATCAAGGAGAATGGGTTTTGGAATGGAATTGGCAGCCAGCAAAAAGACGGAAGCGAGATTGATGTTGAAATCAGCTTGAGCAATTATCAAATAAACAACGACAATTATGTAATCGCATTTATCAATAATGTTACGTTAAGAAGAAAGGCGGAGGCTAAAATTGAAAAGCTGTACAATGAACTGGAGGTTATTGTAGAGCAACGGACAAAAGATCTGAAAAAGGCGCTATTGGATTTTAAAAAAGCCCAGGTTGAACTGGATAAAGCGACTTCATTTCAGAAAGCAATAATCGACAATGCCGGCGCCATGATCGTTGCTACCGATACGAAAGGCCTGATCACGGTATTTAATCCGGAAGCCTCTTTGAATATCGGGTATTCACAGTCGGAAGTCATTGGTAAAATGACCCCGATCCTGTTTCATGATAAAAATGAAATTAACAGAAGACGTGCTGACTTGTTCAGTGAGTTTGGGATCAAACTGAAAAATGATTTTGACGTCATGGTTGAAAAAGCAAAACGAAATATCCATGAAGAAGAGGTATACACCTATACTAGAAAAGACGGCAGTACGTTTCCGGTGGCTTTAACCATCAGCGCGGTAAAAGATAAAAACGGAACCATTACCGGTTTTATGGGGGTATCCATTGATATTACGGAAAGAAAGAAAGCAGAAGAAAAACTAACCCGGTCACTTGAAAAAGAGAGAGACCTGGGTGAACTGAAAACCAGGTTTGTATCCATGGCGTCTCACGAATTTCGCACGCCATTAAGCACGATCCTCTCTTCGGCCTACTTAATTGAAAAATACAGCGATACAAAGGATCAGCCCGACAGGGAAAAACATTTGCACCGTATTACCTCCTCAGTAAGTATGCTTACTGATATTTTGAACGACTTTTTAAGCCTCGGAAAAATTGAAGAGGGAAAAATACAAGTCAGGCTAACCTGCTTTAATATTGAACAGGTGATCAATAATATTGTTGATGAGATCTCAGGTACCTTTAAAAAGAAGCAAATTGTCATTTATAGTCATACAGGCCTGACAGACGTGTTTCTGGATCAAACGCTGCTTAAAAATATGATCTATAATCTGGTTTCAAACGCCAGTAAATTCTCGCCCGAAAAAAGCCTTATTGAAATCAAAACAACTTACCGGAAGCAGCAACTGGTGCTTTCCGTTAAGGACAGGGGGATTGGTATTTCCAAAGAGGATCAAAAACATTTAATGGAACGTTTCTTTCGCGGTGTTAATGCCGGGAATATTCAGGGCACCGGTTTAGGGCTGCATCTTGTTTCTAAATATGCCGAGTTGATGAACGGAACAGTGGATTGTATAAGTGAGCTGGAAAAAGGAACTGAATTTGTGATAACATTTAATCTTAACAAACAAAAGCCATGAAAAAGATATTATTAATAGAAGATAATCTGGATATCCTCAATAATACTGCGGAAATACTGGAATTATCGAACTACCGGGTTTTTTTGGCAGAGAATGGAAAAATTGGTGTTGAGCAGGCCATTAAAAACGAACCCGATCTGATCATTTGCGACATTATGATGCCCGTGCTGGATGGCTATGGCGTACTGCATGCTATACATAAAAATGAAGCCATAAAAAACACGCCTTTTATTTTTTTAACCGCAAAAACAGATCGCCAGGATTTTAGAAAAGGCATGGAACTGGGTGCCGACGACTATATTACCAAGCCCTTTTCGGGAACGGAATTACTGAATGCCATAGACAGCCGGTTAAAAAAAATTGATCTGCTTAAAGATGGTTTGGTTACCGAAAATAAAGCGCTGCTTGAGGCTGCCGGGGGCTCCATCGACCTGAAAGCATTTACAGAAGGACGTAATATTAACCGGTATAAAAAGAAACAGGTGATCTATTCGGAGGGAAATCATCCCAATTGTTTGTATTATGTTTTAAAGGGGAAAGTTAAAGTAAGCAAAACGAATGATGATGGAAAGGAATTTGTAACCGAACTTTTCAGTCCGGGCGATTATATGGGATATATCGCACTGTTTGAAGAAACCGTTTACCAGGACACCGCAAAAGCGATGGAGGAAACCGAACTGGCCGTTATACCCCGGGAAGAATTTGAGGAACTGATCAATCATAATTTGGAAGTAACCCAAACATTTATCCATTTGTTGGCCAATAATGTTTCGGAAAAAGAAAATCAGCTTTTGGGCATTGCTTATAATTCACTTCGCAAAAAAGTGGCAGAGGCGTTACTGTTGATCCAAAAAAAATATCAACAGGAAAAGGATGAAAAATTTGTCATTGATATAAACCGGGATAGCCTGGCAACCATTGCCGGTACGGCAAAAGAATCCCTGATACGCACACTCGGTGATTTTAAAAATGAAAAACTGATCGATGTGGATGGCGGAGGTATCGTTATCGTGAATCAGAAAAAACTGGAGCATCTGTTGAATTAGATGCGCTGACCCCGGGTGTGTTTACTATTTTTATTTTATTTGATAGCAGTCTGCTGTTTCAGTACATTTTTGGATACCATGTCTTTTACCAGCATTTGGCCGTATTCATGGGCCAGCGTTTGGGTTGTTAACGGATCAAAGGATTCACTTTGGGCTGAGTAAAGAAGATGCTTTTCTCCGAGTTCATAAAAATTACTTTCCCAGAAATATTTTGTATCCTCTGCATAATAGCCGGGCGTGTAAACCCGGTCATACATGGTTCTGTAATAACCAAAAAAACGGTTTTGATAAATATAATACGGCGAATATTGTACCCTGCCGGGTACGTAATAGCGCTCTTTGGTTTTATCGAGTAAGACAATAGTTATAACCGCATCTATACCACTTTTGCTGAGTTTGTCAAGTGACTGTTGTTCGTTCAGGTTCTCGAAGGTTTTAGGGTTAAATTCATCGCAGGAGCAAACTGCCGTATAGCCCAGTGCTTTCAGATCTGCCACAATATGTTCTTCCATTTTTTCCCGGATGGTACGGTCGGGCTCATTGATCAGGCCCAATACCAGTATTTTACCATAAGCTTTTGGGGTGATGTTTTCCGCCTTCCAGGAGGTGGTTATTTTTGATGAGGTACAACCGGCAAACAATAGTAAAAAGCCGGCAACAACTAAATTTATTTTTTTCATCATGCACAGGTTTATGATTCATTTACAAATTACATGTAACCTCATGAAAGAAGAATGATGCCTGTCAGGGTTTATGATAACGGTAGTCAATCTGTTAAAGTGAATTCGAAAGCCGGGTGATCACCCAATTGAAATAAAATCAACCAGCTACCGGTTTTTTATCGCGAAAACTTTTTGTAAACATCTTCGTAAAAAAGAACCCTGCCTGCAGAGTCGATGCCGGCCGGGTTGTACCAGACAATAACAGGCATCTGTATGTTGGCGGGTACGGTTATAGGTGACTGGTTTCGTAAACATCCCTTTTGGTTGAGTGTGTCAATGGCGATGGCATTGTTTTCGAGGATAAGATGTCCTAATTCCATAGGTTTCTGCATACGCATGCAACCATGACTGAAATATCGTTTGTTGAGCATAAAGGTTTTCTTATTGTTCGTGTCGTGCCGATAAACGCCAAAAGGGTTGTAAAAATTCAATTTCAATAACCCCAGGGCATTATCACATCCCGTGCTTTGACGGATGAGATAAGGGAAGTTTGTGGCGCTCAACGCTTCCCAGTTAACAGAATAGGGATCTATGATTTTTCCGGCCCGGTTTAACACCTGGTAATTGCCTGTATTAATGTACCCCGGATTTCTCTTGAGGATCGGTAACAGTTCCTTTGTGGCGATACTGTACGGAACATGCCAGTAAGGGTAAAGGATCACTTCATCTATCTTACTGGTAAGCGTAGGTGTAGGCGTAGATTTTTTGCCAACAACCATACGCATGTTCAGGAGTACCTCGTTGTTTCTGTACACTTTTAAATAGGCGGCCGGAATATTGACCACAATGACGGATTGATTTTGTGTAAGGCAATGCAACCAACGGTAGTAATTAAGGGATACCGTTAATTGTTGAAGCCTGGCTTTCAGCGGCACATTCAGTTCCTGTAAAGTGGAGGAACGCAGCACCCCGTCGGCAAGAAGACAAAATTGCCGCTGTGCTTCTTTTACCTGTTGTACAAGCAAACTGTCGGGTATACTGTCGCTAACAGACGTGGTAACTCCCAATTGGTACAATTTTGTGATCAACGGTTTGTTGCCCGCATTCACTTTCTTCGACGTGATGATGATTTCCCGGTAACTGCTGTCGGAGATTTCGAATTGTATCCATCTTAACCTCAATGCTATCGCTTTCACTTCAGGTAGTACAGGCGACAGGTAGCCGGGCAATGAGGGTAACCTGTTCTTTTCAATGTGCTCAACCAGCAAAGCAGGGATATCCTGGCAACCCGGTTTATAATTGAGCCCATTGTAGCCCAGGGCCGGCTTTTCATTGCCATAAGCTAAATCGCTGTAAACATGCAAAGCAGCATCGGTAAAACGGATCTCTGCCTGCAATGAATCTTCGATGTTTTGCAAAAGATAGTTTCTGTTGCGTAACAAGTCAAAATAATTATACTGGTAATCTTTTTCGCGGAGCCCAAATTCGGGCGATTGGCTTAAGGTATACAAAAGCAGTTCCCGGTTGTTTGTGTTCGCCCGCCTAAACCAAACTGCCTCGTAATTCAACCTGGAATAAAACTGGGTAACGGCTGCTTTGTTTATATTGGTAATTTCTGAAAGGGTACGGCTTAACGCTTCGGGTGTAATTTGTGTACAGGCTGTGATGCTGCAAATGCAGGTGAGGATCAGCGAAATCAGGAATATTGGGATATGTGGCTTCACCGGTTATAAAATATTTTCCGAAAGGAAATTATTAAAATCCAATTTCAATTCACCAAACTGCCTTTCTGCAGCCATTAAATTATGTCGGATCTTTCTGATCTTTTTGTCAATTTCAGGTTTAAGTTTTTCTTTTTCAAAAATCTCCCTGTCAAATAATTTGTTTAATTCAACAATATCATGCCTGATGAGGCTTACCAACTGGTCTTCCTGGATGAACCTGTTTTGAAAATCATCCACTTCTTCCAGTAAATATTTGTCAAATCTGTTTTTGAGAATTTCTGAAAGCCTGTTTTTAAGGTGAATATTTTCGTCAATTAAATATTCCAGCGTTCTTTTCCAGGTGTTGTATTCGTATTCTATTTGTTTTAGTTTCAACTCAGGCATATGATTTCATTTGCTTATTCTGTAATGAGGATTTAAATCTTTGCAACTTTAGTGTAAGGTAGAAAAAGTAGGAGACCGCGGTAAGAATATCTATCATTATAAATCCTGACATTCGTCAATGTATTTTTACCTGCTCTCTTTAATGGAATAAATAACAAAGCCCCACCATACTGTGCGGCAGGGCTTTAAGCTAATCGGCAGCGGGCTTATTTCACAGCGATGTGTTTCGCTGACAGCATTTTTGCCCCTTCTTTATAGGGTAGTGAGATCTTCAAAACACCATCTTCATACTTAGCCTCTATTTTTTCCTTATTAACTTCTTCGGGTAACGTAAAACTGCGGCTGAAACAGGAATAGTTGAACTCCTTGCGGGTAAACTTTTTATCCTTTTCTTCCTTGTTTTCTTCTTTTTCAGAACTGATGGTAAGGATATTGCCTTCCACATCAATTTTGAAGTCATCTTTTTTCATCCCCGGGATAGCCATTGATACCAGATAATCTTTTTTATTTTCGGTAATGTTTACAGCGGGTATATTCATTGTTTTACCCCATAAATTACCATTGCCTTCATCAAAGAATCCGTTCCATGGCCTGAAAAAATCATCAAATACAGATGGCATTCTGTCAATTGGTTTGTTTAATGCTAGCGTTCCCATGATAACCTCCTTTTATTTTTAATTATTAATATTGTTTACCCCACAAATGTATTTCGTGTTAGAATTCTATACGAGAACGCCGGTCAATAAAAACAATGAGTGTGGTCACCAGAAAAAGTCTTTTTGCAAACGATCCGTTTTATAAATGCTCAATCACTTTTTGCAATTTGGCACCAATTTCCATGGCCAGATCCTGGAGTTCCAGATTCTTTATCAACATCATTGAGGTAGCCGGATTTATAGCGGACACTTCGATTTGGCCGGTTATCTTTTCCTGTACAATAATATTGCAGGGTAACATGGTGCCGATCTTGTCTTCTGCCTGTAATGCTTTGTAGGCAAATGGCGGATTGCAGGCACCGAGGATCTTGTAATTATAAAAGTCAACATCCAGTTTGTTCTTTAACGTTGCTTTCAGATCGATCTCAGTTAGTATGCCAAAGCCTTCTGTTTTCAACACTTCGGTAACCCTTTCAACGGTTTGGTCAAAATTGCCCTTGATGGTTTTGGTGAAATAATAATACATGGTATATATTTTAAAATGATCAATTAGCCATTTAGTTTAACAGCACCGGTTTATTTTCCCGGGGGAAATTGTACGTAACAATATAGAAGATGACCCGTATCATTTCATAGGAGCACCATCGTATAAATTGTTTGAATATGTTTTTCGAATGGGCATGCGCTTCCTCGGTAATGGAAACACAATCATGTTTAATAATGCTGTCAAATACCTGGTCAGCCTGTAGTGCGAAACCTGGGTTATGTACATTTACATTTAATTCAATACTGGCGTAGGCGCTTAGATTATTGATATTATACGATCCGATGGTTAGCCACGCACTGTCGCATATAGCCACTTTTGCGTGCAACACAGTGGGTTCATATTCGAACAATTCTATTTTATTTCTGAGCAACCAGTCGTACATCCAGCGCTCAGCATATTTAGCCACTTTAACATCCGAAATCCCTGCTGTGATCACCCGGATCTTTACACCGCGCTTTGAGGCATTTTTCAACAATCTCCTGATCACTTTTCCGGGCAAAAAATAACTGCACATAATATTGATGTGCGACTTTGCATGCGTGAACATATCGACATAGGTTTCTGATATTTCATTTTTCCGCCTTATCCAGTCATTCCTTTTCATGGCGGTTTTACAGCGTTCTTCCTCATTATAACTAAATGTAAGTTTCATTTCCTCGCAGGGTGTTAAACCCATTTTTTCGGGAAAGCTATTCCAGGTCTTCCAGCAAAGCACACAGAGGTCGTTAGCCACTTCTCCTTCCACATATAGGGCAAAATCGAGCCAGGCTGGTTTTCCCGGCATATCGTTGTACCGGTTGGATATATTAATTCCACCCGTAATGGCATATTTGCCATCGGCCACAAATATTTTGTGGTGCATTCTTCGCCCAAAATAGAATTGTTTGCTTTTAAAGAAGGGTTCAAAAAAACGAAAGTGAACACCTGCTGTATTTAATTCTGCGAGAAATTTTTCGGATAAATCCTGAGAGGCGTAGCCATCTACCAGTAAGTGAACGGATACTTTTCGGGCGGAAGCGGCTTTTAACGCATCAGCTATAAATTTCCCCGTTTCATCATCATCAAAAATATAGGCTTGTACGTGGATGCTTTCTGTAGCCTGGTTTATCAGTTCCATCAACAGACCAAAATAGTCTTTTCCACCCCTGATCAATTTTACTTTATTGAACGAAGACCGGGCAGTTGACATTTTATTTTTTGCAGTAACCATATCTTAACAGGTGCGTGATGTTGAGTTTGTATTTTGATGTATAAGGATAGATAGATTTTGCTAAAAAAATATGGTGCCTGTATCATACAAATGAATGATTATCGTCATTTTAGTTCAGGGGGCATTAAAATATATTTGTTATATATGAAGTAAACGATGTTATCATGAAAAAGTATTTGGCGGTATTTGATGGATATAAGTTTTCAAAAACTACCCTGCATTATGCCGTTCAGCTGGCTAAACTTAATGAAGCACATCTGGTTGGGGTTTTTCTCGACGAGTTTATTTATTATACCTACGATTGGAATAAGATCTACAAAACCTATGAAAACCCCGAAGAGATCATAAAGAAGCTTGACGCCAAAGACCAGACGAAAAGAGACGAGGCCGTTAACCTGTTTCAGCAGGCCTGTGGTAAGGCCAAAATAAATTTCAGCGTTCACCGCGATAAAAAAATTGCCCTGCAGGAACTGAAACATGAAAGCATGTTTGCCGACCTTATTATGATTACCAAAAATGAAACTTTTACCCGGTACAAGGAAAAAATACCAACCCGGTTCATAAAAAATTTATTGGCAGATGTACAATGCCCGGTTTTGGTTGTACCGGGCTCTTTTAAGCTGATCGACAAGATCATTTTATTATACGATGGCAGGCCTTCCTCTTTGTATGCTTTAAAGATGTTTAGTTACCTGGCCGATAACCTGAAACAACTGCCCGTTGAAATATTCACCGTAAATGATTATTTCCCGGCTACGCTGCGACTGCCGGATAACAAGTTAATGCGGGAGTTTATAAAAAGGCATTTCCCGAATGCGACATTTACGGTGGTAAAAGGCGGCGCCGAAGAACAGATCCTTGGCTATCTCAGAAACCATAAGGAAAACGAGCTGGTGGTATTGGGGGCTTACCAGAGAAGTGACCTGTCGCGTTTGTTTAAAAAAAGTATGGCCGACAGGCTGATGCAGGAGCTCGACGTTCCCTTATTTGTAGCGCATAGCAGGTAAGAGAAAATTATTTTATCGTATTAAAATGTAAAAATATGAAACGGATATTGGTGCCCACCGACTTTTCGCCAACAGCCGAAAGGGCCTTTCGGGTGGCGTTGGATATTTCTGAAAAGTCCGGGGGACTGGTTATTCTGTATCATGCGTATTCGCCTGAAAAAAATCAGTTGATCAGTTCTGCTGAACAAAGGGAGCTATTCAATAAACAAACGGAGGTTAACCTGGTTAAAAAACTGCAGCGCTTAAAAAAGAAGGTAACCAAAAATACCGGTAATATAGCGGTATCAACGGTTCTGGGCCGTTCACCCGTGGTTGATAATATTCTTGGGTTTGCCGAACACAATCATATTGACCTGATTGTTATGGGCACGCAGGGAGCCAGTGGTTTGCGGAAAACCATTGTTGGTTCGGTGGCCGCTAAAGTAGCCGACCATGCCGATATACCGGTTTTGCTGGTACCGGAAAAATATGAATGGAAAGATCCGGAGCATATTTTGTTTACGAGTAATTATGTTTCCTCCGATAAACAGGCACTGGCCATGTTACTGGATTTGGCAAAACTGTACAAAACAGGCGTTACCGTTATCCATTTGATCAACGCTTATTTAACCGCTACCGAAAAGGAAAAGGAAAAAGCAGCCTTTGACAGTTATGCTTATGCCCTGCAGCGGGAATGTAGCGGGTACAAAATTAAATTTAAATTACTGGAGACAAGTTCGTTCATTGAAACCATGGAAAATTTAGATAAGAACATACCTTATGATATTGTTGCTATGATACGCAGGAACAAAAGTTTTTATGAGAAATTCTTTGTAGGCAGCTTTACCAATAATATGGCCTATATAACCAAACAGCTTTTGTTGATCATTCCGCAAGAGATGGGATTAGCCGTTGAAAAAGACATGAAGAAAACGCATACTGCAGCGCTTCCCATACCCCATGATAATTTGCAAATTGAAAAAATCAGAAAAAGGAAACCTGCTGCAAAATAGCCTGGTCATTAAATAGTACCTGTATAAATAATTATGTTCTTTTCCCGGCGCGTTTCCGGGCGCTTCAGTATGGTTGCCACAAAGCTGCAACAAACACAAATACCTACATGAACAATTTGTATCTAAATATATTGGGATTTGTTGCCAGTGCCGCTGTCATTATTTATAGTGGTGCTAAACTGTCATTTTACGGAGACAAAATTGCCAATCTAACCGGCATGGGCAAAGCCTGGATCGGCCTTATCTTGATGGCATCTGTTACATCGCTGCCCGAACTGATCACAGGCATCAGCTCGGTTGCGATTGTTAAGGCGCCCAACCTGGCTGCCGGCGACATCTTTGGCAGTTGCGTGTTTAACCTGCTCATTCTATCTGTATTGGATTCCAGGGTTAAAAAGCCGCTTTTTTCACTGGTGAAATCGGGTCATATTGTTGCCGCCATTTTCAGTATCATGTTACTTGCCGTTGCCGGAGTAGCTATTTACCTGGCTGATGAAATAGCCGACATATTATGGATAAGCAGCTTTTCATTTATTCTGTTTGGGATTTACCTGGTAGCCATTTGGGGTATTTTTAAATATGAACAAGCTGCTATCCTGGAACTTCCGGCTCCGGTGATCGTGAACACCGTTTCGCGGGCTGCTGAACTTAAAAAAGTAATTGGCGGTTATGGTATACACGCATTGATTGTAATTGGAGCAGCCATTTTTCTTCCTTATTTTGGTAAAAATGTGGCAACAGCAACAGGTTTAAGCAATTCTTTTTTTGGTACACTGTTTTTGGCTGCTGCCACTTCTTTACCCGAACTGGCCGTATCACTGGCGGCGCTAAGAATGGGGTCGTTGGATATGGCCGTGGGGAATTTATTCGGCAGCAATGTGTTTAATATGTTTATCCTGGGATTAGACGATGTATTTTACAGAGAAGGATCCTTATTCAAAAATATATCTCATTCTCATTTACTTTCTGTTTTTATCATCATCATCATGACGGCAGTTGCAGGTCTTGGCCTTCTTTTTAAACCGAGAAAAAAACAGGTATGGTTATTCAGTCTCGATACATTCATTATTATTCTGTTATACCTGGCACTTATGGTTTATTTATTTTTGAAAATGTAAAACTTGAAGATGAACTGGCACAGATTAAGCATACCGGAAATATTTGAATTATTGGGATCGGGGCAACAGGGGTTAAGCGTACAGGCGGCAGAAGAAAAGCTGAATACGATTGGTGCCAACGAATTACAGGAGGGGCAAAAGAAAACCATAACCGGCATACTGTTATCGCAGTTTAAGGATGTCATGATCCTCATATTACTGGCAGCCGCCATCATATCCGCGGTAATTGGTGACCTGACGGACTCCATCGTTATTCTTTTCATCGTAGTATTAAATGCCCTTGTTGGGTTTTTACAGGAATACCGGGCAGAGAAAGCTATGCAGGCATTAAAGCAAATGGCTGTTACGCAAACCAAGGTGCTACGTGATGGGGTTATCAACTGGTTACCGGCAACCAGGTTGGTGCCGGGTGATATGATTGTATTGGAAGCCGGCGATGCCGTACCTGCCGATGTCCGGATCGTTGAGTCTTTCAATTTAAAAATTGACGAAGCCGCTCTAACCGGTGAATCGGTGGCCATTGATAAGATTACAGACCCAATTGAAATCGATAAATTAGCTGTTGGCGATAGAAAAAACATGGCCTTTAAAGGCACTTTTGTTACCTATGGCCGTGGTAACGCAGTGGTGGTTGCAACCGGCATGCAAACCGAATTGGGCCATATTGCCAAAATGCTACAGGAAGGGGAGAGCCTTACTCCTTTGCAGCTACGGATGGCTTCATTCGCAAAAAAACTGTCTGCCCTGGTTTTGTTTTTGTGCGTTTTATTTTTTGTTGCCGGTTGGTTGCGTGGTGAAGACCTGTTGAAAATGCTGCTCACCAGTATCTCGCTGGCAGTAGCTGCTATCCCGGAAGCGTTGCCGGCAGTTATCACTATTTCTCTTGCCTTAGCCGCAAAAAGGATGATTCGGTTTAACAGCCTGATCCGGAAACTACCGGCTGTTGAAACACTGGGTTCTGTTACTTTTATCTGTACTGATAAAACCGGTACCCTTACAAAAAACAAAATGTTTGTAGAAGAGGTTTTTGTAAACGGGCAATTGTATGCCAGGAGTCAACTGGCAACAATTAAGCAAAATGAACCGTTCTCCTTATTGATGCATGCTTTTGCATTGAATAACGATGCTGCGGAAGATGCCGGTAATAATATAACAGGCGACAGTACAGAAATCGCCTTATTGGAAATGGCAAGGGAATTAGATATTCATAGAGATGAATGGCCCAGGTTGGCGGAAATTGCTTTTGAGGCTGAAAGAAAACTGATGACCACTTTTCATCAACATGATAATAAGGTGATTTCTTTCACCAAAGGTGCACCCGATATTTTACTGCAGCAGTGTGTAGATATAAATATGCCGCATTTGCAACAACAGGTAGATGATATGGCTTCAAAAGGGCATCGGGTTTTAGGTTTTGCTTATCGGTATTGGGATGCCAGGCCGGATAAGCCCGATCAGGAGATACACGAAAAAGAGTTGCATTTTTTAGGGTTAACCGGAATCATAGACCCCCCACGGGAAGAAGTTTTTGAGGCCGTTGCTCAATGTAAAACGGCAGGTATTGTACCGGTAATGATAACCGGCGATCATCCGCTTACCGCAAAAACAATTGCTCAACGCATTGGCATATTAAGCAGTCAAAATGATTTACTTGTAACCGGCCTGCAACTTGCTGAGATGGATAACGATCATTTTTCGGCAAAAGCAGAAAGGATAAAGGTATATGCCCGTGTATCGCCTGAACAAAAACTGCAGATCGTAAAAATGCTTCAGCGTAAAGGGCATTATGTGGCCATGACGGGTGACGGGGTTAATGATGCGCCTTCATTAAAGCGTGCAAATATCGGCATAGCCATGGGGATTACAGGTACCGATGTATCAAAGGAAGCAGCGCATATGATCTTACTGGATGATAATTTTTCAACCATTGTAAAAGCGGTACGGGAAGGGCGAAGGATCTATGATAATATCCTGAAGTTTATCAAGTATCTGATGACCACAAACTCCGGAGAATTATGGACCCTGTTATTGGGGCCAATAATTGGACTACCCATTGCTTTGCTACCGATTCATATCTTATGGATCAATTTGGTGTCAGATGGGTTACCTGCCATTTCACTATCGTTTGAAAAAGCAGAAGCAGATATTATGAATCGTCCGCCCAGGCCGCCCGGGGAAACCGTTTTCGCCAACGGCAGAGGCTTGCATATGATTTGGGTGGGCATGTTGATGGCGGGTATTACGTTGGCTTTGCAGGGATGGGCAATTAACCATGGCCTGCACTGGCAAACCATCGTTTTTAATGTTTTATGTTTATGCCAGATGGGGCATGTATTGGCCATACGTTCCGAAAAAAGATCGTTTTTCAGTATTGGGCTGTTTTCAAATAAACCGCTGATAGGTTCTGTTTTAATTGTCATGATCCTTCAGATCATAATCACCTACACGCCTTTTTTTCAACCGGTTTTTCATACAGAAGCGCTTTCGGTAAAAGAATTTATTATTGTTGGAGCAGCCTCTTCTTTAGTATTTTTTGCTGTGGAAATTGAAAAAATATATTCAAGAAGGAGGCGGAAAACGGTTGAAAAACCGGCAGCCAGAATAGTTGGCTGGCCATGATGTAGTTATTCTCCCGACCATCTCGTTTTTACTTAACAGCGGATAGGTGTTCTTCTTCCGGTTTTTTTTAACGGATAAAAAGGAGCGGGTTGGCTAAAACCCGAAACACATTTTCTTACCATTAATAAACCACTATGGTGTTATGTAAATGCTTAACCGGCCGGCTTGTTTTAGGCATATAAAGCCGCAGTGTACCTGCATTATATTCGGCGCTGATAAAGGCCGCATCAGCCTGGGGCGGTAGCTGTATACTGCGGTTAAATAAGCCGTAGTTGAATCCACGTGTAGTGGTTTCTCCAATATTGGGGAGGCCACTGTCTTTATGTAGTATGCAAACCGACAACACATTATCATCGGCGTGTATTAAAAAATCTTCCCGGTTTATTCCGGGTATCGTTAATTCAACGATATAGGAATCCTCCAGTTCGGTAGTAGTTACCGGGGGAAGAATTGATTCCCTTTCAAAAGAATGTTTAATTTCTTCCTGTAATTCATCTTCATTCATTAATGGAACATAACCCCCGGGATAAATTTGGCAATCGTTGTTATGTATTTTTGCCTGTTTCATATAGCAAACCAATTTCACCACGAATGTATTTGATTAAAAACCTTCATAAAATGACCGCCGTTCAGCAAACAAATGATTGCGGTCAGGTAAACAATTCAATACAGGCTAGCGTAGAAGTTCGGGTGACTTTAAATAGCTATCCATAAGCAACAGGTATTTTTTTGACTCGGCAAGGGCCTTTATTTTTTCCGTATTATCAGTTGCTGTTTTTGCCCGCAGGCTATTGACCTTGGCCCGTATATTAGCCCGGTAGCTTTTGTAATATATAAAAAGACTGTGTTCCCCGGCTGTTTTCATACAGGGGAAAAACTGGTTGTAATAATCAATGAACAGGGCCGAAAGGTCCTGGCGGCCAATTGCATCCAGGTCCATGCAAAGAAAGGCAACCTCGTTGAGCACATCAATTTGCCTGAAATCATCATTGAATTCGATACAATCAAATGGCACCGGCTCGGGCAACAAAAAAATATTCCTGGCGTGCAGGTCTCCGTGGCCATCGCGGAACAAACCAGCGCTTAGCCTGGCTGCCAGCAGGTCTTTGTGTTTTTCCATAAAGTCATCTGATGCCGCAATAGCTTCGCGTATTACCTGACTATATTCTTCGCCCAGTTCTTTGTTAATGAAATCTTTTTCCGCTTCCAGGTCGTTGAATTTTTCCCCGATATCCATAAAATCTTTATCATAAATGATCGTGGTCTCTTTATGAAATGCGGCGATTTTTTCGGCCAGGTTTTTGATGTCAGATGCTGTTACCCGATTATGTAACAGAAGCTTGTCCATCTGTTTTTCTGTTTCGAGTTTGTGCATCCTTACTGCATAATCTATCATTACTCCTTCATCACCGCCTATAATAAACTGCTCGTTTAGCTTATTAACCGGCTGAACATCGAGGTATACGTTTTTAGTAAGCCGCTTATTCAGCAAAAGATCCCGCTCACAAAAATGCTTTCGTTTTTCGGGCGTTGAAAAATTGAGAAAGGAATAATTGACCGGCTTTTTAATTTTGTATACAAACTGATCGCCTAAGATAACCCAGGATATATGCGTTTCTACCAGCGTTCTTTTTCCCGACGAATCTGGAAATTTACCGGTTGCAACCAGGTTATTGATCTGTTCTGTTGTCATTTGTGTTTTTTAGGTACGCTGTGGCCTGCAGCAGCATATCGTCTATATTTTCATTTGTTGATTCCAACAACAAATGAGGCCGGGTAAATGGTTCAAATTGGCGGCTGATGAGTTGATAAATATTAAAATCAGCCTCACTGTATGGTCGCTCTTCTTTTAACCTGTCTCTGATAATATCTTCCTTTGCGGTTACCTCAATAAACTGAATGCCCCCCTTGTCCTCCATTTCCTTAATAAAAAGTTCCCTGGTATCTGCCTTATGGAATGTGGCATCCAAAACCACATTTCTTTTTTGATTCAGGGCTTCCGTTAATTTTGAGAGCATTTGCCTGTACACGGCGTCCTTTTCTTCGGGCGAATAGCTTCTTTTCTTAAACAAGTCCATCCTTACCTGGTCGCTGTTTATATAAACCGCATCTAAATTTTTGGCCAACCTGCCGGCAAAATAACTTTTACCCGAACCCGGTAAACCAAAAACGATGACGACCGTACCCCGAATCATTATTTATACGTTAAATTACAAAATCACAGGCTTATGTTATACAGGTAGTAAACTATGCAAATTCGTGTAGCGGCCCGGTTATCGACCC
Organism: Chitinophagaceae bacterium; assembly: GCA_016710745.1. Taxonomy (GTDB): domain Bacteria; phylum Bacteroidota; class Bacteroidia; order Chitinophagales; family Chitinophagaceae; genus Ferruginibacter. The sequence goes on from JADJVB010000012.1 coordinate 19,924, forward strand.
CGCAGGCGCATCGCATAAATATAACCCGCAATATATCCCCACACTAACAACAAGTTATTTCATAAAATACCGGTTACAGGCAATCTTAATCAGGACTAATAATGACCTGTATCATTTATGTGTTACCTGAATCGAATTATATTTATGCCGATGACAAAAATTATAAACAGTTAAAATAATGTGTTATGACTATTGAATTTCATACACCAGCAGGTAAAGTAATAGAAAAACTAATCAGTTCAATCAGGAATGATATGCTCGAGTTGCTCCATATCAACAAAAAGATCACCAGGGCAGAAGTGATGATGAAAGAAGATACTGGTATTTTTGATAAGGACAATAAAGTGTGCGAAATCAGGCTCAGTATTTTTGGTGACAACCTGTACACACGTTCCAGAACAGAATCTTTTGAAAATTCGGCAAAGCAGGCGGTTAAAGACCTAAAGCGCCTGGTGAGGCAGCAAGTGAAGAAGGAAAATACAACTACCCATACGGTAATGAGTAGTGTAAAGCCTTAGGGATATGCCGTTTGCGGTGTTATGATTATTTAATTTATTCCTCTTCTATTTACGGGTGTTAAATGAGGCTGCCGGCCATCGGTACCGCCTTGCTGCAAAAGTACCAATTAGAAGATTCCTGCTTTGATCCGTATCGTATCTAATTCGTGAAACATTTATCCTGTTTAAAGGAATTCATCGGCAGCAGATATTTTTTGAACCATGTACAAGCCAGTTCTGAAACAATCTCCAGTTTGCCGGGTTCTTCAAACAGGTGATTGGCACCTTCCACGATCTCTAATTTTTTTTTGCATACCATAGCTGCAAATGCTTTTTTATTTAACTGCAGTATATCCTCGTGCAGGCTGCCAACGATCAGCAGTGTTGGGATATTTACCCGGTGCAAAACATCGATGGCCAGGTGGGCGCGGCCGCTCCCGGATACAACGGCATTTATTTGTGGTAATTTTGCTGCAGCCTGTAAAGCAGCAGCAGCGCCGGTACCCGTTCCAAAGTACCCGATCGGGATACCTTTTGTAGCCTCAAATGATTCAATCCAGGCAGTTACATCAACCAGGCGTTTGGTGAGCAGGTCAATGTCAAGCCGGTTATAATAATGCATATCTTCCTCCATGGTCAACAGGTCGAACAGGAGGGTTCCGAAATGATGCCTTTGCAGTAAAGCTGCCACCTCCCGGTTACGTTTACTGAACCTGCTGCTGCCGCTGCCATGAACAAAAACAACTACAGCATCCGCTGTAACCGGTATCTGCAAATCGCCATATAGGTTAACGTTTCCGGAAGCTATTCTTATTTCTTCCAGGTATCTGTAGGCCATATTAATTTTCAGGTAACACTAAGGGTGCCCTGGCTTTTTTATTAATTTCAAATTCTGCCAGTTGTGTTAAGCGGTCATCGATCTGCTTTTCATTTACTTCATGTTCATGAAAAATGTAGGCATATTTTTCCATTTCGAGCGCCCTCGCAAAAGCAGCCGCGGTACCGTACATACTGATTTTGAAATGGTTTACGGTTTGAATGCCGGCCAGCAGGCAGGCGTCTTTAATTTCTGGATCAGCACAGGTGCTTAATTTTTCATTTATTTCCTCAATAAATGCATGCATCACGCGGTTGTTCAGGCTCAATGAATTGATGTTTTCCTCTTCATAAAAATCATCCATTTTTTGAACATGTTGCTCCACAAAGTTGAGGTACTTCTGCAGTACAGTCTTTAGCATCAGCGAATTCGTTTGGTTTATCCAATCGGGCAAACTGTTTTTTAGCTGAATTTCGGCACTGGTAAACTTACCCGCATCATAATCCAGTAAGTTGTGTAAGTTGGCGATTTGTTGATCGTTATTTGTCATGGTATGTACATTTTAGTACACGAATGTACACGGTAAAAGATGTTTGTTCGATGACTGCTATCAGGGAAAACGTTGATCGTCCTCAACATCAGGTTCAACCGAAAAAATGGGTATAAACGCTGACAACAATCAGCCGGAGGATTGATAGGTGACATATTAAAAATGTGATGCGTGATGTTACTTTGTTGGGGTAGGATATGACCAACAGCAGTTGGTTTTCTGAACCGAAAATAAATTGATCATGCCAAAGAAGATAATTCCAAACAACCCGGGCGAATTTCCATTACCGGGTAAATATCCTGAAGTGATTCCGCCGTTCGATCCTGAGGATCCGATCATTCCGTTGGAAGATCCGGAGATCATTCCGGATGAAGACCCTTTTGAAAATCCACCACCATATGAAATTCCGCCACCGGGCGAAAACCCTTAAATGAGATGATATGAGAGAAATCACAGACCATCCCGAGGCATCCATGGCCATTGACTACATACCCCTTAAGCTGAGCAGTTCCGCATTTTCGTATGAAGGAATGATACCGGCAAAGTACACCTGTGATGGTGAAAATATAAGTCCCCCGCTCGATATTGACAATATACCCGAGGAGGCTAAATGCCTGGTATTGATCGTGGATGATCCCGATGCGCCTGTGGCAACCTGGGTTCATTGGCTGGTGTGGAATATACCGCTAACCCATCACCTGAAAGAAAATGATGTGCATGGTATAGAGGGGTTGAATGATTTTCAGGAGAACAGGTATGGTGGTCCATGTCCGCCGTCGGGCACGCACCGGTATTTCTTTAAAGTATATGCCTTACGCGATTTACTCAACTTACCGATTAATTCAACAAAACTTCAATTAGAGAAAGCGATGGGTGGGCATATCATCGGCTTTGGTGAATGGATTGGTTTATATGAAAGAAAAAAATGAAAACACTATTATTGATATTGATCTCGTTTATTGCCGTTACGGCAACGCTGTCGGGTTTGGTTATGATCACCAACCCGGGTGGCGACCTGCTGCATTTGCAGCTTGGTTTACTGAAGGGAACGCCATTTAAAGATTTTCAGTTACCGGGAATTTTGTTGACCGCGGTAGTTGGCGGAATTAACCTGGTAGCCGTTTTTTACAATATACAGCGCCATAAAAACCGGTATAACTGGGCGCTGGCGGCAGGATTCGTGATAAGCGGATGGATTATTGTGCAACTGATCTTGATACAGGTTGCCCATTGGCTTCATTTCATATACCTGGGCATGGGCATACTCATCATCCTGTTGGCATACCAGTTAAAAGGTAAATGGGCTGTTTAAGGCACTTTATCTAAATCTTTTATATGAAAAAAATATTTTCCACGGGATTGCTGCTGGCGATTACCCTGCATGTTTTTGCATTCCGCATTGAATATGGGAATAATATCATCATCAGCAAACCGGTGTATGAGGATCTGTATATAGCGGGTGGTACAGTAACCATTAACGCACCCATATACGGTGACCTGATTATCGCCGGCGGTACAATCATTATTAATGATACCGTTACAAACGACATTTTGGTGGTTGGTGGTAAGGTAACACTCAATGGTTACGTTGGCGATGACATCCGGTGTGCCGGTGGCAATATTAACATCAGTAAAAATGTACATGGAGATGTTGTGGTAACAGGCGGTGCGGTGATCATCAACAAAGGGGTTACCATCGGCGGTTTGCTGGCTTCCGGCGGTGACGTTACTATTGACGGAAACATAGATGGTGAATTGAAGGGCGCTTTTGGTGATGTATTTATTAATGGACATATTGCTAAGGATGTTGATTGCCGTGGCGGAAGAATAACGGTGAACGGCAGTATCGCCGGCAAAACAACATTGGCTGCCCGCTATATTGTAATTGGTGATCAGGCTGCCTTTAACAACGACATTCGTTATTGGAATAAACGAGAAGCCATTGATCTCAGGCAGTCTTTAAAAAACGGCAAAGCGGTTTTTGATCCATCTTTACGTATCCATACCGGTGAATGGTATTACCTCGGTTCGGCCACCATACTTGGTTTATTATGGTACCTGGGTATGGCCTTGCTGATGATATTTGTTTTTCAATACCTGTTTTCGGCAACTGTTAAAAAAGCAGCCGATACGGTTTTCAACAATACACTCAAATCATTGGGTTTTGGACTGTTATTTTTTGCGGCTGTTCCTGTTTTAGCGATTGTTGCTTTTATAAGTATCATAGGTGTTCCCATAGGGATCTTATTGGTGTTTGGTTACATTGTTCTGTTATTGCTGGCAACAGTGGTTACTGCTGTTGTTGCTGCCAATTGGTACAATAACCGCACCGGGCGAAATTGGAGGAACCGGCAAATCATATTTTCTGCCTTTGGCCTGTTTATTCTTTTAAAAATGGTATCCATGGTTCCTTTTGCAGGCTGGATAATTATGGCCTGCCTGGTTTGTATTTCCTTTGGCAGCATTCTTTTAAATATAAACCGGAGAAGAAAGCAGCCAGCTTTGGCGGTATAAACGATACCTGAATTTAGTTTATGGCAACTACAAATAAAATAGAACTGCGTGTTATCGCTTACTGGATTGCCTTCCTGGTGCTCTTTGTTGTTCTTGGACAATATGGGAGGGATGTCATCAAATGGGTACTAATAAAGTTGTATGAAATATTAATTCAGTGAGATCCGGTCGGCCTGTTCTAAACCTCTACTTTCGGCTCAGCAATAAATTAAGCGGCTTCCATTCTTCAATATTATCGCTGATAATTTTAAGAATAGCCACCAGGGGAATAAACAGCACCATGCCCGCAATACCCATTATTATCCCTCCTGCTATCATGGCCACCAGGATGGCCAAAGTACTTACATGCAATTGGGTACCAACAACTTTAGGATAGATCACATTGGCTTCCAGGTATTGAACAAATATAAAAACGCCGATAACACCGATCGGGTACCAGATATTTCCGGTTTGCATCCATACCATGGAAATGGGTAAGGCCGAGCTGATGATGGTTCCCAAATAGGGGATGATGGTCATGATGGCGCAAAGCATTCCAAAAAGTACCGCATGTTTAACACCCAGGGCAAGCAGGCCGATACTGTTCAGGATACCAACGATCAGGTACACCAGCACCATCCCTTTAATGAACCTGGAATAGGTATGTATGGTTTGTAGTAAAATAGTATCCAGTTTTTGCTGGTAGTTGTCCGGGATTACAGATCTAAGGAAGCCAACTAAAACTTCCCGGTGGTACATGATCAGGGCCGTAAAGATCGGGGTTAAAAAAAGCATGAAAACCAAATTGACGATATTCTGAATAGTGGATTTCAACATGCCGGCAGCCGATGCAGAAAGGTTTTCTTTCCAGTTGGTTTGCAGATCCGTTTTAATTCCGAAACTGCCTGCCAGCCAGTCTTGAATCTGTTGTAATGGCTCAGCCATTTTTTGAATGATCAGGGGTGCATCCTTACCGAAGGCAGTCAACTGCCAATACAATAGTGCCAGCAAAGCGCTGAACAAAATGGCTACTATCAATAAACAGGCGGTAATAGACAGCGGCCTGGGCCAGCCACGAACTTCCAGCCATTTACCGATCGGGTAGAGGATGATGGCAATTAATAATCCAAAAAACAGAGGAATAAAAAGTGTTTTTCCAAAATACAGGATCGCTGATGATAAAAAGATGATCAGCAGGTATTTAATCACCGGAGTAATGTTATGTGTATTGGTTGTAGGCATATCTTTCTGCACGTAAGTTGATAAAAGATCATCAAATGAATCATGACTGGCGTAAGTATGTCGACTGACGATTATCATCAACCGGGAGAAAATTGCGACTGACCTTTAATTTACATGATGAATCATTCGTTCGATATCTGGAAAATGCTGGCCGGCGTTGCTTTCTTTTTGCTGGCTATGAATATTATGGAAAATACCCTGCGTCAATTGGCCGGCAGGAAATTCAAACTATTTTTAAAAAAACAAACCAATAGTAAAATAAAAGCTATAGGAGGTGCTGCAGCGGTAACCGGTGTGCTGCAAAGCAGTTCCATTGTTAACCTGCTGGTTTTAAGTATGGTTGGTGCACACATACTGCAAATGGAGAATGCGCTGGCGCTCACGTTGGGCGCCAATGTTGGTACTACGTTAACCGGTTGGTTATTTGCCACGGTTGGCTTTAATTTCAATATTGAACTTTTTGTTTTGCCGGTAGTTGGTATCACCGGCATTTTTATGGCATTTATAAACAGGGAAAGCAAATGGTTTTTGTGGTTAAAATTTGTGTTCAGTCTGGCCTTTCTTTTTGTTGCCCTGGGTTTTATAAAAAACGGAATGGACGCATTCGTCAAGGAAACCGACCTCTCGTTTTTTAATCAATACCCGGTAATCGTATTTCTCATCGCCGGATTTTTAATAACCACCATCATCCAGTCCAGTTCTGCCACCGTTGCCATTGCGTTAAGCGCCTTGTACACAAGTGCCATTTCGCTATATGCTGCTACCGCAATCGTACTCGGTTCTGAAATCGGTACAACGATAAAATTATTTCTGGCATCGGCCGATGGTATGGCGGCGAAAAAAAGAGTGGCCCTGGGAAATTTTATTTTTAACGTGGTTACCGTAGTTGTGGTGTTTATCTTCCTTCAACCCGTAAACCGGTTAATTACCGATGGATTGCAGGTAAAAAACAACCTTATCGCCCTGGCGTTTTTCCAAACCTTTGTAAACGGGCTTTCTGTAATTTTATTTTTCCCGCTTTTGAGAATAACAAGCAGGTTCCTGCTCAAGAGGTTCCCCGAGAAAGAGGAAGAAAGCTTTTATATCAGCAAGGTACCCGTACAGGACACCGAGTTGTCTTTGGAGGCACTGGAAAACGAAACCAGACTGTTTATCCGCCTGGTTATTAATTACAGCCTGGCTTCCTTTCATCTGCTGAAAGAAGATAAGACTCATCAAGAGGCACATCGCAATTTTTACGGTAAAACCGTTGCGGAAAAATATGATTATATAAAACAATTGTATGGCGAAATGCATGGCTTTTATTTAAAAATTCAGCAAATATCATCACGCAAAGATTCTAATGAAAGACTGAATCACCTGGTTTCGGCGATACGGAATAATATGTATGCGGCAAAAAATATCAGGGACACACAACTGGATATTGAACAGATACGTAATTCATCCAATGATACGAAATATGGATTCTATCTGCAATCAAAGGAGCGTGTGTTGGAATTTTACCAACAGGTTCAGGTATTGATCAATAATAGGGCCGGCGAAGTAAACGTGGAAGAGTTGACCGCTGTTTACCGCAGTGTAACCACCGGGTATTCGGAAACCTTACAATCGTTATACCGGGAAAATATTGTACAGCATATCAGCGAGACCGAGATCTCCACGCTGGTTAATTTTAACCGCCAGTTGTTCTCCTCTTTCAAATCAATATGGTTTGGCATGAAGGATTACCTGCTTTCTGCCCGGGAGGCAGAACATTTTGATACCTTGCCGGGATTTATCAGGTAGTGTTGGTTAACCTTCCATCCAGTTTAATAAAAAAGCTGAACATCCGGGCAGATGTTCAGCTTTTTTATTGGGGTTTATGCACCCATCGCTATTTGTTTGATTTAGGGTTTTGATTTATTAAAACGTGCTTGTGGTCCAGATCACTTTGCTGCCGGGTTTTTTTGCCAGGGCAACATCCTCTTCTGTTATAAAAACCTTGGTAGGCTTAAATACAGAGGTTGCTTCAAAAGAAGCTTTTGACTTATCAGTCAACCAGCCCGTGTTGCTGTTTATCTGGCCCAGGTTGGCTGCCTTTTGTCCATCGGCATTCATCCAAACGATATAGGCTTTTTTGGTGGCTGGATCAATGCCTTTTACCGCTTCCAGTTCTCTTAGATTGATCTGGATAACGTAATTGCTGTTTGCATCTCTTTTGATCTGCACCTGGCCTTTATTTTCTGCAGCGATTGTTTCTGCCGGTGTTTCTGTTTTAGCTACAGCGGCGGTTTTCTTTGCACATGACGTGTAAGCGAATATCAACGTAGCAGCAAAGATTCCCAGAAAAATATTTTTTACAGGAATGATCAGATTCATTTTTTTCATTTTTATTTATTTTTGTTTTTTAAAAATTATTTGTTGTTAAAATCAGATGTGTACCCGGGTATTGCACACCGGCTTCATCTTCGGCTGTAATGAATATTTTAATTGGTTTTATTGACGAAACAGTTTCAAAATCTGCTTTTAATTTTTTCGATAAGAAGCTTGAAGAACTGTTGATCCTCCCCAGATTATTAATGTTATGTCCTTCCGACTCAAGCCACACAACATAAACCTGTTTCGCCGGTTCTAACCTTTTGGCTTCCGCTAAGCCTGATATTTTTATCTTGATCTGGTAATTGTTATTGCCGTCTTTCTTCACCTTCACATCACCTCGTGCTGCCGGAACAACAGATGAAGTTTGAAAACTGGCTTTGCTGGCACAGGAGAAGGCTGTGAATATCAGAACTGCTGCCAGCATGCTGAACAGGTTCATTTTTAAGGACCTCGCTGCTTTTGTTTGTTTCATTTTTTGTTATAAAGGTCGCTGGTTTACGTTGCCAAAGCATTACACAATTATGAATATCTGTTACAGCATTCACAGGTTATATAATAAAAGCGGATATTACAAAACGAGTGCCAAAAGTGGGAATGATATAAATAAAAGAAGAAATCCTGTAACAGTCCGTAAAATAAAAACAATCATCTTTGGTATGGAATGCGAAACTAAAATATCCGTTGGCCTCTGGGCTGTTTTAGTAAACAGCAAGTAAAAAAATCTAATCAAAAAAAATAAATTATGAAAAAAGTATCGTTTAAATCAGCCCTGTTAGCTGCCTTTTTTATCATGGCATACGCTTCGGCATCGGCACAGATATACGTGCAAATAAGGCCACCGGTTCCTGTTATTGTGATGCCGCCGCAACCCAGTCCGGTACATGTTTGGGTGAACGAAGAATGGGAGCCGAGTGGTGGTTCTTACCGTTATTCGGGAGGTCACTGGGCGCCGCCACCACAGCCTGGTTATTACCACCGGAACGGTTACTGGGTGCGCAGCGGTAAGGGACAAAAATGGGTGCAGGGGAGATGGTACAAAAAGCAGCCGGGTAATAATCGTGAACATAAAGGACATTATAAAAGCAAACACAAAGGCAAACATTAATTGATTTCATGTGTAGTTTAGTTTATCCCTCATTGGCAGCAATGAGGGATTTTTATTTACAGATAGCTTAACAAACAGGTTGTTTTTTTTAGAATATAGAGAATCTTTTAGATTTGGTAGCCGGGTAAAAAACGTATTCTGACCGATGACCAATGACAATTGGCTAATTTTACAGTATTCATTTAGTCAACTTCAAATTATCGAATTAATACGTGGAAAAAGAAATTCAATATTTTGTTGATAAAAACTCTGTAGTTAGAGAAATATGGGGCAAATCAGATACCATACTTTTTATTTTTGCAGGTGCATCTGCCGAGTTTGCATTAAACAAGGCAGTTGACTGGCTATATTTTACTGGTAAGCTGCCGGCCGATCCCCTGGGCAGGTTATTTTCAACAGTTAGCTATGCCAGGCAAATCGTTTTTTCCGAATTGAATGAAGCAAACAAAGCCATTGATAAAATAACGGCCATCCATACGGCTGTTGAAAAAAGCCGAAATGCAAAAATTCCGGATTGGGCCTATCGGGATGTATTGTATATGCTGATACATTATTCTATTACCTCTTTCGAATTGCTCGAAAGAAAATTGTGTCCTGCGGAGAAAGAAGACTTGTATGATGTGTTTTTTAGAATGGGGCAACGTATGCATGTACCCGAACTGCCGGTAAATTATACGTTATGGTTGGTAAATCATCAGGAACAATTGGAGGCCGACCTGTTGAAATCGGATTTCACGATAGACCTGTACAAGCAATACCGCAAACACCTCGGTAGCTTTCGTTACCGGCTTTTGCTCGAATCGCAAAAGTTGGTAGTGCCCGTACAGGTCAATAAACGATTGGGGTTTAAGGGTGTAAACTGGTTGACGTTCTTTGTGCCGGTTTATAAATTTTCCCGTAGATTAAAACTCGACGGATTATTTAAATCCATTATCCTTCCTGCCAATTACAGGGCCCAAATAAAAGCACTCGATATTAAATTGTAAAATGAATCCAAAGATTCAGTTATTTTTGACTAAACTGTTCTTTACTATAAATATAAATTATGAGCACCATTAACGAACTATCACCAACAGAGCTCTGGCAAAACTTTGCTACCCTGAATGCCATTCCAAGAGCATCTAAGAAAGAGGAGGCGGTCATTCAGTTTATGATGGACTTCGGAAAAAAACTCAGTCTGGAGACCATTCAGGATGAAGTGGGCAATGTCATCATCAAAAAACCGGCAACACCGGGCATGGAAAACAAACAAACAGTTTGCCTGCAAAGTCACCTGGATATGGTGCATCAAAAAAATGCAGATACTGTTTTCGATTTTGCCACAGAAGGGATCAATATGTTTGTAGAAGGTGATTGGCTGAAAGCAAAAGGTACTACACTCGGTGCCGATAATGGTATTGGCGTAGCGTCCATCATGACGATACTGGCATCTAATTCCATTCCGCATCCGGCAATAGAGGCACTGTTTACCATTGATGAAGAAACGGGTATGACAGGGGCTTTGGGATTAAAAGGAGGCTTGTTAAATGCTGACATTCTGTTGAATTTAGATACCGAAGATGATGATGAATTAACCATCGGCTGCGCAGGGGGTATTGATGTGAGCGCCGGCGGAACATATAAACCGGAGAAAGCGACTACGGGCAGCGTTGGTTTTCGGCTAACCGTAAAGGGGTTAACCGGCGGCCATTCGGGTATGGATATTTACAAGGGGAGGGGCAATGCCAATAAACTGATCAACCGGTTACTCTTACAGGCGACCGAGAAATTTGACCTGCGTATCAGTGTTATCGACGGCGGTGGATTAAGAAATGCCATTCCCAGGGAATCGTTTTCGGATTTTGTTATACCGGCGGGAGAAGCAGATCGTTTTATTTCTTTTGTACAGGAAGCAGAACAGGTTTTGAAAAATGAATACCATAGCACGGATCCGAATTTACATATCGGGGTGGAAAAAACAGCAACGCTCGACATGGTACTGGAAGCGGCTTTCCAATACGTTTTATTAAGAACCATTGCGGCATGTCCCAACGGTATTTACCGCATGAGTCCGGAAATAGACGGACTGGTACAAACCTCCAATAACCTGGCCAGGGTGCTGGTACAGGACGGCGAATTTTCAATCCTTTGTTTAACCCGTAGTTCGGTCGACAGTGAAAAAATGGATCTGGCAAAAACTATCTGCTTTAATTTTGAAATGGCCGGTGCCAAGCCATCATACGGTGGTTCATACCCGGGCTGGGCGCCTAAGCCGGATGCACCTATTGTAAAACTGATGAGCGATCTGTACGAAGAGCTTTTTAAAGCAAAAGCCAAAGTAAATGCGGTTCATGCGGGATTGGAATGTGGTATTTTAGGTACTAACTATCACGATATGCAGATGATCTCTTTTGGCCCCAATATCAAGGGGGCACATTCGCCCGATGAGAAAGTGCAGATCAGCTCGGTTCAAAAATACTGGCCTTATTTACTGGAGACGTTAACGCGGATACCGGAAAAAAAATGATAATGGATCGTATTAACCTGGAAAGATAATGGATGAAATAATTAAGCAATTCATCGGGGAACAGAACTGCGCCAGTATTTGTTGCGTTGACGAATCCAGGCAACCATATTGTTTCAGTTGTTTTTATGCCTTCAATGCTGAGGTGGGATTATTATATTTTAAGTCTTCATCCAATTCGCGCCACGCGGCGCTGATGAAAATAAATCCGTTTGTAGCCGGTACCATACTACCCGACAAACTCAACAAAATGTCGATAAAAGGCGTCCAGTTAAAAGCCATTGTTTTAGATTCAAAACAGCAACCTGTTATAAGAACTTTGGGGATATATCTTAAAAAATACCCTATGGCACTGGCCATGCCGGGTGAAATTTGGGTACTCCAGATCAATCATATAAAAATGACAGACAATACACTGGGATTTGGGAAGAAAATTGTCTGGGATAGAACTCAAGATCTACCCGAATTGATATCTGGTTGATTGACCAATTTCTCTGTCACAATTTTTCAAACCTCGCCTGGAAGAATCGTAAATACTTAGGTTCATAAACCATTTTCATGCCCTTTATCTTATTACGTCGTTCGTAAACATTAGCCGTTGACTCTGCAATCACATCCATATGGGCCTGGGTATACACGCGGCGTGGAATGGTAAACCTTACGAGTTCCAGTTTAGGGAAATAGTTATCGCCATTGGCTTTCCTGCCGGCCGATACAATTCCTCTTTCCATCGTTCTTACCCCGGCATCCAGGTATAGTTCGGCTGCCAATGTTTGTGCCGGAAAATTTCCCTGCGGGATATGGGGCAGAAACTTTTTGGCATCTACAAAAATGCCATGGCCACCAATGGGTTTTACGATCGGTATATTATAATCCATCATTTTATTGCCCAGGTAGATCACCTGCCCAACCCTTGCCCTGATATGATCATCACTAACGCTTTCACCAATTCCTATGGCCATCGCTTCCATATCTCTTCCTGCCAGTCCGCCATAGGTATGCAGGCCCTCATATACCACAACCATGTTGCGGGCTTCTTCAAATACATCCCATTCATTCACAGCTAAAAATCCGCCAATATTAACCAACGCATCTTTCTTCGCGCTCATGGTACAGCCATCGGTATAAGCATTTATTTCTTTTACAATTTCCTTTATCGATTTCTTATTATATCCTTTTTCTTTTTGTTGAATGAAGTAGGCATTTTCTGCCACCCTCGTCATATCATGTATGATGCGGATCTTGTGTTTTTTGGTAAAGGCCCTGAGTTCTTTCAGGTTTGCCAGGCTGATCGGTTGTCCGCCAGCCATGTTCACACTGGTAGCAATACTGATATACGGAATTTTTGCAGCGCCGTATTTTTTTATCAGCTTATCCAGTTTAGCCAGATTAACATTTCCTTTAAAGGGAAATTCATTTTCCGCATCATGTGCTTCGTCAATAATGATATCTTCAAATCTTCCGCCCGCGAGTTCCTGGTGTAAGCGGGTGGTGGTGAAATACATGTTGCCCGGGATGATATCTCCGTTTTTGATCAGGATCTTAGATAAGATATTTTCGGCTCCACGTCCCTGGTGGGTTGGTATCAGGTATTTGTAGCCGTAGGTTTCCTGTACAACTTTTTCCAGGTGATAGAAGTTTCTGCTGCCGGCATAGGCTTCATCGCCCATCATCATACCGGCCCATTGGCGGTCGCTCATGGCCGATGTGCCACTATCGGTCAGCAGATCAATATACACATCGTCCGATTTTAATAAGAAGGTATTATAACCTGCTTCGCGTAAAGCTTTTTTTCTTTGTGGGGCTGTTGTCATTTTTAACAGTTCCACCATTTTTATTTTGTAAGGTTCGGCCCAGCTTCTTTTTAGATTTTTCATTTTATCGATTTAGTTATGAGGTTTTAGTTTTACTGTGAAATGCCTCAGTGCAGGAGCTTCTTCGGTGATGGTTAGTCCTTTTATCTGGTCACGTTTTTTATATACTTCAATGATCACTTCGGCCACATAATCAATATGGCTTTGTGTGTATACCCGCCTTGGAATCGCCAGGCGTACCAGTTCCAGCTGCGCCGGAATGAGTTTTCCGGCGGTGTCATATTTCCCAAACATGAGTGAACCAATTTCAACAGAACGAATGCCTCCTTCGAGGTACAAGGCTGCAGCCAAAGCCTGACCGGGGTACTGTTCAATGGGAATATGTGGCAAAAATTCATCGGCGATCAGGTACACGGCATGCCCGCCTGCCGGTAGCATCACCGGTACCCCGGCATCAACTAATTTATTGCTGAGGTATTCGATACTGCGGATACGGTACTGTAAATAGCTTTCGTCCATCACTTCAATAAGCCCGATGGCAATGGCTTCCAGGTCTCGGCCGGCCAGGCCACCATAGGTAGGAAAGCCTTCTGTCATGATCAGCAGGTTGCGGCATTGCTGAGCCAGTGATTCGTTGCGCATCGCCAGGAATCCACCTATATTGGCGAAAGCATCTTTTTTAGCGCTCATGGTGCAGCCATCGGCATAACCAAAAAGTTCTTTAACGATTTCCGGAATGGTTTTGTCTGCGTATCCTGCTTCACGCAGTTTAATGAACCAGGCATTTTCGGCAAAGCGGCAGGCATCAATAAAAAGCGGAATGGTATTTTCGACACAGATCTTTTTTACTTCCCTGATATTTTGCATACTCACGGGCTGCCCGCCACCCGAATTGTTGGTGACCGTAAGTATAACCAGCGGAATATTTTCGGCTCCTTTTTCCTGGATGAATGCCTCCAATAAGCCGGTATCCATATTTCCCTTAAAAGGTGCCGGAATACCAGGGTGTTTTCCTTCTTCACAAACCAGGTCGATACCTTCGGCGCCCGAAAATTCAATGTTGGCCCGGGTGGTATCAAACAGGGTATTGCTCAGTATATATTTTCCCCGTCCACCAAAAATGCTGAATAATATTTTTTCGGCGGCCCTTCCCTGGTGGGTTGGTATTACCAGTGGTAATCCAGTAATGTCCTGGATGGTTTTTTCAAATCGAAAAAAACTGGGACTGCCGGCATAGGATTCATCGCCCTGCATGATACCTGCCCACTGGTTACTGCTCATGGCGCTGGTGCCGCTGTCGGTGAGCAGGTCGATCAACACATCGGTGGAATGGATCAGGAACGGGTTATAAAATGCTGTTTCTAAGATGTTTTTTCTTTCTTCTTTGGTATTGAAGTAAATGGGTTCAACAGATTTTATCCGGAACGGTTCTATTATCGTATGCATATCATAATTTAGGATGAGAGAAATCGTAAAAACGGGGTACTAACGCCTTGCGTTTTGGGAAAAATCAGGAGGGATGACTAATGATGTTTTTCCAGAGTTGCATGGTGCAAAGGTAGATTCATCGAATGGGGATTTGTATGACCTTCGTCATGTTGAAAAATGATAGAACCATCTATGAAAAAAAAACCGGGGAACGAATTCCCCGGATCAAACAGTAAACTACATCAACAAATTTTAATAACCCGGTTATTGAATTGGCAGGTCAGGGTTATCTCAAAATTTAATTAATTTAACTGAGCCTGCTTGTTAAACATGTTTTCTGCCAGCGGAAACAGTAAATTATTCTCCAGGTGAACGTGCTTGTGTAAATCCTCCTCAAATTCCTTTAACTCTGCCAGGCTTACCTGAAATGTGGTACAGGCATCATCTGGCGGCGTATAGGTATTCGTTAATTCCCGGATTTTATAAAGCAGTTCACCGGCATGTTCATGTTCCTGTTCCATTACCAGTATGGGTGCATCAATGAATCCGGCGGCAAATTTTCTCCTGTGGTCGACCTCATTCAATGCGGCCACTTCTTTAATTCGGGGAAATAAGATCATTTCCTCTTTCTGCATATGCGCCGTCATCTCCTCCGTTATTTCTTTAAACAAATGAAACACGTTGATCATATAGGGGTACTGGTGGCCGTGTTTGCCGGCCACTTTTTGCAGGTGGTCAAGTATGATCGGCATGGATTGCTTTACGTAAAAATGATGGTGAATGAGGATGTAACTGATGAGCTGCTCTGCATTCATTTCTGTAAACGGCATTTTATTGCTGTGGATCACGGCAGATCTTTCCAATTCTGCGGCAAGGGACTCTACGGAGAGGCCTTTTTCGTTACAGGCCTCTGCTAAAGTTCTTTTACCCTGACAGCAAAAATCGAGGTGGTATTTTTCCAGTACCGGAACAGTGGAATGGTTGTTGGTTACAATGGAAGCGAGCGTTTGTTGGGCGATGGATGTCATGATTTTCTATTTTTACAAAGGTGGATATGTAAAAAATGACAAACTGTGATTGAAATCACTTTTGTAAATTATTTATTTTGGTTAAGGACATCAACAGGGCTCCCGTAAACAGCAGCAGCGCAGCTCCAAGGAGCATTTCATTAATAAATGGTATTGACGTGTATGTTATGGCCGCAACACCCTGTACCATCAGTAATATTTCATTGAGCATGACAGCACCTGCAAAAATAATTACACCGGTTACTGATCTTTTGTTTGAATAAAAATAATCTTCGGAAAACATGCTTCCCAGAAGAAACAACGTAATAACCCCCAATAAAACCAGGTGCAGATATCCAATTACTATGGGCCTGAAACTAAAAGCAAGATTGCTCAGGGAAGGTATGGTAGAACCGAGTTGCAAAAGTAGTTTTACAGAAAGTGCAACAGCCGAACAGACCAGAATATATTTTGAAACTGTTGAGAAATGTGGGTTTAAAAGGGCCCGGTTTTTTCTGGTAAGGTGTACCAGTTGCAGCCATCCAATAACCTGGGACAGCGCTGCCAGGATAACCAGTATATACACCCAAACGGGAATATCCATCCACAATGCAGACAAAAAATAGGCAGGAACGATGGCCAGTACAAAAAACCTGAATACGCTGGTTAAAACTTTTTCTGAATCAGTATACCTGCTGATAAAGGCAGTAAACAATCCCATGCAGGCAAAAAAGAACCAGCCATTATATTGAAAATGAAGGTAAAAATACTCCGCAGCAAGGTACCAGGTTTGATGAATGACCCTGGCAACCATCATAATGGTTAAGGCAAATGCACCAACTGATGAAACGGCATTAAACAACACAGCTGCCTTAAACCAGGCATGTGCCGCGCTGCCCCGGGCAAGCTTATTAAGATCGCGCCAGTAAAAAAAAGCAAAAAAATAGGAAACGAAAATAGAAGCTGTTGAAAAAATGATCGAGAACAATCCATATCCTTCAATAGGAAAGGCAATCAGCATACCATAGGCTGTAAAAAGATTGGCATAGAGAAGCCATTTGTACTTTTTATAGATGTTGTTACCCTGTTGTTTGATAAGATAGGATACCAGCAAAGCCATAATGGCTTGTGTTATCCATCCGGCAAAGGCAAAATGTGAATGGCCGTGTAACAGGTGTTTTTGATCAATAAAAGGAAGGGAATAGAGTATTTTGTATCTTAAAGTTACGCCCAGGCAGGCTACAATAAACAGGTTTATCAATGTGATCTTAAGCCAGCGGGACAGTGAAAAAACCATAACTACCGTTTAATACAAAATAATCGTGCCGGGTGTGAAAATAGTATGATTTGAATCACAATCAGCAATAAACCTTCCCCTTATTGATCTGTAAATGACCTTTATGTTGCATGTTTTTCATGGTACGTATGACTGTTTCAACACGTAAACCGGTCATATCCGCGATCTGCTGGCGGGTAAGCTGAAGCCTGTTGCATTTTGTACAGATGTTTTTTTTGTGCTCCTTAAAGTAACCAAGTAACGAACTGATGGAACCTTCGGGATTGTGATTGGCAAGCTCTTTCAGGATGAGGAACTTAAAACGCAGCCTTTGCGTAAGTAATTTTGAAAACTCAAAATGCAGTTCAGGGTTATCTTTTAAAATTTGGTGAAAAGTGAATTTGGAAATGCGGATAATTACACTGTCAGAATCAGCAATCGCACCGGCAGCATAGGGCTCATCATCAAAAAGCGGGAATTCACCAAAACATTCGCCGGGTTCAATAAAGGTTTGGATAAATTCCTTTCCTTCATCATTAATGTTCACCCATTTTACTTTTCCTTCCACCAGTTGATGATAGAAGGTACACACTGCTCCCTCCCGGAAAATAACTTCTCCGGCACTCACTTTTTTATAAACGCCTCCCCAGGCAAGTAATGTATCTATGTCTATCATCCTTTCGGTGTTTATGTTCAGGCCAAATGTAGCTGAGTAAAAACGCGGCCTTTATGATTCCGGGCACTCCGTAAAATGATTTTGGTCATAGGGCAGCTGGTACCAGTCCATCCCAAAATGTAAAGCAACAAAACAAAAGTAAAGTTTCGGGCCGTTTCTTCCTAAATATGAACTTATGATTCAACGCATAAAAAAAAAGTAGCTAAGCAGGTAATCTTGTATTATAAAACTAAAAATTAGACAATATGAAAAGATTAGCAATGATTTTGTTCTTGGGTACATGTATAACAGCCTGTGGCGGTGGCAGTTCAGAGGGTACCACAACTGCATCTGAAACTTCTTCCACAGAAAATACAAAAACAGCCGGTGGTAATCCGTCTTACGATCCCAACAGGGGCGAAGGCAAGTTCACAAAAGTGGAATTGGGAGAAACCCTGGATGCGGCGATGGCAGCCAATGGGCAAAAAGTATTTGAGGTAAAATGTGTGAGTTGCCATAAACTAACCAGCGAAAAACTGGTGGGCCCCGGTTGGCTGGGGGTAACTGAACGTCATACTGCAGAGTGGATTATGAATTTTGCAACGAACACAGATGCCATGCTGGATAAGGATCCTAAAGCACAGGCGCAATTGGAGATCTGCCTGGTACGTATGCCCAATCAGAATATTGCAGATGAAGATGCCAGGAATGTATATGAATTCATGCGTAAAAATGACGGTGTAAAATAATATATCATAATTAACCTGCTCCCGGTAATTACCGGGTTAAAACAATCAAAAATGAAAAATTATAAACTATTGCCAGTAGCTGTTTTTGCATTCAGTTTGCTGTTGGGTTTCAACGCCTGTAAACCTAAAAATGCGGGTTCGGCTGTAAGTTCCGATGCAGCAGCCAAAACTTATGTGGCCCCCGGTAAATACGATGAGTTTTACAATTTCGTTTCAGGTGGTTTCAGCGGTCAATTGAGTACTTACGGATTGCCATCGGGCCGTTTACTCCGCGTTATCCCTGTTTTTTCGGTTGATCCTGAAAAAGGATGGGGTTACAGCGAAGAAACCAAACCGATGCTGAATACATCGCATGGTTTTGTGCCCTGGGATGATCTGCACCACGTACAACTCTCAAAAACAAATGGTGAGTATGATGGCAGGTGGGTTTTTGGAAATGCCAACAATACACCGCGTGTTGCCCGTATTGACCTGAAAACCTTCCGTACGGCGGAGATCATTGAATTACCAAACAGCGGCGGTAATCACTCTTCACCTTTTATTACCGAAAATACAGAGTATGTTGTTGCCGGTACACGTTTCAGTATTCCACCGGATGATGTCAACGGCGATGTACCCATCAGTACATACAAAAAGAACTTTAAGGGAACGATCAGTTTTATCAGCGTACAGAAAGATAATGGCGCCATGGATATTGCCTTTCAATTGCGTTGCCCTGGTTTTAATTTTGATTTGAGCCGTGCAGGAAAAGGTGTTTCAAGCGGTTGGTTCTTCTTCTCTACCTATAACACCGAACAGGCCTACACTTTACTGGAAGTAAATGCCTCACAAAAAGACAAGGATTTTGTAATGGCGATTAACTGGAAAAAAGCAGAGGAATATATTAAGGCCGGCAAAGGAAGAAAGCAGTCTGTAAAATATGCACATAATGTATATGACGAAAAAACCCATTCATCAACATCTACAATAAAAACAGAAGTTACCATAATGGATGTTAAGGATTTTCCGGATATCGCTTATTTCTTCCCCTGTCCTAAATCGCCGCACGGTTGCGATGTTAGCCCAACCGGTGAATACATTGTTGGGAGCGGAAAATTGGCCGCTTTAATTCCTGTATTCAGCTTTGATAAGATGATAAAAGCCATTGCGGCCAAAGATTATATCGGCAATTTTGACGGTATTCCCATCCTGAAATACGAATCTGTATTGTATGGTGAAGTGAAGAAACCCGGTCTTGGCCCTTTACATACCGAATTTGATGACAAAGGAAATGCCTATACGTCCATGTTCGTGTCGTCTGAGGTGGTAAAATGGAATATAAAAGACCTGAAAGTTTTAGACAGGGCACCAACCTACTATTCGGTAGGTCACTTATGCGTTGCCGGTGGTGATACCAAAAAACCGTATGGTAAATATTTGGTTGCCTACAATAAAATAACAAAGGATCGCTTCCTGCCAACCGGCCCCGAATTATCGCAGAGTGCCCAATTGTACGACATCAGCGGTGATAAAATGCAGTTGATCTTGGATTTTCCAACGATTGGAGAACCGCACTATGCTCAGATTGTAGCGGCTGACCTGATAAAAAACAATTCAACCAAGTTCTTTAAAATGGAAGACAATAAAAATCCATATTTCTCCAACGGTGAAGGCGGTACAAAAGTAGTGCGTACAGGAAACAGGGTTGATGTATATATGACTGCTATTCGTTCTCACCTCACACCGGATAATATAGAAGGGGTAAAAATGGGAGATGAAGTGTATTTCCACGTTACCAACCTCGAACAGGATTGGGATGTTCCGCATGGCTTTGCCATTAAAGGTGCACTTACCGGTGAGTTATTGATCATGCCGGGCGAAACACAAACCTTGAAATGGGTTCCGGACAGGGTAGGTATTTCACCTTTTTATTGCACCGATTTCTGTAGTGCTTTGCACCAGGAAATGTCGGGCTATGTGCGGGTGTCGCCGGCCGGAAGTAATGTGCCGTTGAAATTTGGAACCGGTAAAATTGAACCAACAGCCGATTCTGTAAAAACGAAATAATATTTTTAGAAAGAACAGGCTGATAAAAAGCCTGTTCTTTTTTTACGTGGATTTATAAAAATAAAGAGATGAAGAACAATAGATTAAAACCATGGGTAAGGATATTATTGGTCCTGTGCGGGCTGGCTTTAGTAGCTGTTTTTTTTGTTCCGCTTTGGTATATTGACCTGGATGCACCCCAATATCCCGAAGGTCTCAGGCTGTTGATCTATCCCGATCAATTAGCCGGCAATGTAGATATTATCAATGGTCTGAACCATTACATTGGTATGAAGACCCTGCACACCGAAGACTTTCTTGAGTTTACCGTTCTCCCGTACATCATTGGCTTTTTTGCCTTTTTTTTTGTGGCTGCCGGCGTTATTGCCCGAAGAAAATTATTGTATGTATTATTTGTGATGTTCGTAAGTTTTGGTGTTTTGGCCATGTACGATTTCTGGCGTTGGGAATATAATTATGGTCACCATTTAAATCCTGACGCGGCCATTATCATTCCGGGAATGGCTTATCAGCCTCCTTTGATCGGATTTAAACAATTGCTCAATTTTGGTGCTTATTCGATGCCCGATATTGGCGGATGGATTTTTATTGGTGTGGGTGCCTTATTGTTTTTTGCCACCGTGAAAGTTTGGCGCAGCGCACAAGCAGTAAAAAGAAAAAAAACTGTACCAACGGTGATGGCATTTATATTTCTAACAGCCATGCTTTCCTGTAACACAGGTCCCGAGCCACTTAACACTGGTGTAGATAATTGCCATTTTTGCAAAATGACCATCAGTGATGTACGGTTTGGGGCTGAGATCGTTACAAAAAAAGGGAAGATATATAAGTTTGATGATACCCATTGCCTTATTAATTTCATGAAAAAAGGAGATGTACGATCAGGCGATATAAAAAATACCTATCTCACCAATTATGCCGGCGATCACCGGTTAATTGAAGTTAATAATGCGTTGTTGCTGCAGGCAGCCGAACTGAGAAGCCCCATGGGAGGTAATGTGGCTGCCTTCGACAACAGGGACAGTTTACAGGTTATTCAAAAACGTTTCAAAGGAAATACAGTTAGCTGGAATGAACTGTTAAAGCCTTGAAAAAGGTAATTTACATATCGCTGTTGATCTTACTTGCAAACGCCGTTTTTGCAAAGATCATCCGCGTAGGTAAACAACGCGCCGTTAAAACCATTCAGGCGGGTTTGGTACTGGCGCTGGACGGAGATACTGTGCTGGTGGATGCCGGAACCTATCACGAGAAAAATATCCTCATTAAAAAGTCCATATCCTTCATTGGGGTAAACCATCCGGTGCTGGATGGCGATAATAAATTCGAAGTGATCTCTATCAGGGCAAATGGAGTGTTGGTAGATGGGTTCCATATTATTAATACCGGCATTTCGAGTATTGAAGATTATGCGGGCATTAAAGTTTACAGCAGCCGGGATGCCGTTATACGCAACAATATTCTTAATAAAACATTTTTTGGTATTTATATTGAGTATGGGGTTAACTGCCTCGTTGAAAATAATACCCTAACGGCAAACAGTAAAGTTGAACAGGAAAGCGGCAATGGCATTCATGCCTGGAAAAGCGATAGTCTTCGCATCCTCGGTAATACCATTACGGGCCATCGCGATGGGATCTATTTTGAATTTGTAAAAAACTCCGTAATCTGGAGAAATGTTTCAGAAAAAAACCTGCGGTATGGATTGCATTTTATGTTTTCGAACAACGATGCCTATTACTGTAACCTATTCAGGAATAATGGGGCAGGGGTGGCCGTGATGTTTTCGAAAGAGCTGAAAATGGTGAATAATATATTTGAAGAGAACTGGGGTGATGGGGCCTATGGTTTACTGCTGAAAGAGATCAGCGACGGCTTTATTGAGAATAATAAATTTTATAAAAATACTTCGGGCATTTTTATGGAAGGCGCCAACCGTATTTATATGGATAAAAATGTGTTTGAAGCCAACGGCTGGGCCATGCAAATACAGGCCAGTTGTGCAGATGTAACACTGGTACACAGCAACTTTATGGGCAATACCTTCGACGTGGGCACCAACGGCAGCCTGGTTTTAAATACATTCAACAATAATTACTGGGATAAATACGAAGGCTACGATTTAAATAAAGACAAACTGGGTGATGTGCCTTACCGGCCGGTGAGTTTATATTCCATGATCATTCAGCAAAATCCCCCGGCGATGATCTTGTTCAGGAGCCTGATGAGTTCCCTGTTGGATAAAACCGAAAAATTGTTGCCATCGCTTACGCCCGAAAATCTAAAAGATGAACATCCGTTAATGAAACCACTACCATTATGATCATAGCCAGTAATGTATCGAAAAATTTTGGCAGGCTCAAAGCGTTGGATAATGTTTCTGTTACCTGTAACAAGGGTGAATGTATTGCATTAATTGGGCCAAATGGTTGTGGTAAAACCACCCTGATCAAAAGTATTTTAGGTATGGTGGTAACCGACAGTGGCTTTATTACTTTCAACGGGCAAAACATAAAACGTAATTGGAAGTACCGTGAAAATATTGGTTATATGCCGCAGATCGGCCGCTACCCCGAGAGTATGACGATCGGGCAGGTGCTGGATATGATGAAGGATATTCGTGGCAGTAAAGATGCTTTGCCGGATGAAGACCTGATCAATTCATTTGGTTTAAAACACATGATGGCCAAACGGGTGCGAACGCTCTCTGGCGGAACAAGGCAAAAAGTAAGTGCGGCCCTGGCGTTTTTAGTTAATCCTGATCTGTTGATCCTGGATGAACCCACTGCCGGGCTGGATCCTGTTTCATCCGAAATGTTGAAAGAAAAGATCATCGCCGAAAAAAATAAAGGAAAATTGGTGTTGATCACATCGCATATTTTAAGTGAGCTGGATGACCTGGTAAGCCAGGTTATTTTTATGCAGGATGGAAAACTTTGTTTTCACAAGAGTATCCTCGCTTTGAAAGCCGATACCGGCGAAGAGAAGTTATCAAAAGCCATTGCGAATGTGATGTTGAGCAGATAAATTTAATCCATGAAGAAAATAATTAAATACGTGATCATCGATATCCTGCGTAACAAAATTATGCTGGGCTACACCTTGTTTCTGTTGGTGATATCGCTGAGCATCTTCAACCTGGAGGATAATTCGGCAAAAGGCTTACTGAGTTTGCTCAATATTATTTTGATCATTGTACCCCTGGTGAGCTTATTATTTTCAGCGATATATGTGTACAACAGCTCAGAGTTTCTGGAATTGCTGGTCAGTCAGCCTTTAAAAAGAAAAACCATCTGGCTCAGTCTTTTTTCAGGTTTGGCCACATCCATGGCATTTGCATTTTTGATCGGGGCAGGCGTTCCCATCCTGTTGTACGAAGCCACACCAACGGGATTTATGATGCTGGGGGCGGGTTTGTTGTTGTCTGTAATATTTGTTGCTATTGCCATGCTGGCGGCCGTTATGGCCCGGGATAAAGCAAAGGGAATAGGTGTGGTGATCCTGTTGTGGCTTTATTTCTCGATTATATTCGACGGGTTGGTGCTGTTTGTTTTATTTCAGTTCGCCGATTACCCGCTCGAAAATATCATGGTAGGAGTTACCGCTTTTAATCCAATCGATCTTAGCCGGATCCTGATCTTATTAAAAATGGATGTTTCGGCATTGATGGGTTATACGGGCGCTATCTTTAAAGATTTTTTTGGTACCCGGTTAGGGTTGATTGTTTCATTTTTTGTTTTGGTTAGCTGGGTGGTTATCCCAACCTGGCTGTCTTTGAGAAAGTTTAAACACAAAGACTTATAATAGCAATGAAAAGACACGAATCCATAGCGCCCCTATCCAGGGATCATCACAGGTCATTGATTCTTGCGCAGTTGCTAAAAAAAAATGCACCGGTGTACCGCGACTTACCGGAGAATGCAAAAGATAAAGCGGCCTATGCACAACAGCAATTTAAAGAACATATCGAAAAACATTTTGAACAGGAAGAGTTGATGCTGGATAAAGTGAAAGGAATTCACCGGGAAATAGATAAACTGGCTGTCGAAATAATACATGAACACCGGGTGTTAAGGGAATTATTTAAATCATCAGGAGAATCGCCCGTTGAAAATGAAAAATTGAACAACCTGGGGAATAAACTGGAAGGCCACATCCGCAAAGAAGAGAGGGTTTTGTTTCCGTTGCTGCAGCAGTATTGTACCGAAGAAAAATTGCAGGAAATTCATAGGCTGTTGCATTAAAATTTGAATTATGAAAAATGATATCACTTCGCGAAAAGATATAGAACTGCTGGTAGATGAGTTCTACAGAAAAATAAGGACCGATGACATGATCGGGTTCATATTTGTCAATATTGCCAAAGTGAACTGGGAAAAACACCTACCCGTTATGTACGACTTTTTTGAGAATGTGCTTTTTTATACCGGCGGCTATACCGGTAATCCCATGTTATTGCATAAGCATATAAACCAGCTGTTTCCCCTAACAGACAGCCATTTCAACAGGTGGTTGTTGTTATTTGATACAACGGTCGCTGAACTGTTCGGGGGAGAAAGGGCCGAACTGGTAAAGCAACGTGCAAGAAGCATAGCAACGGTGATGCAGATCAAGATATTATCAGAGAAGCCGGTAAAGTAACCTTAGCAGGAAAACGGTAAACAACGCGGAATAGATTTCTTTGTTGTAGGTCGCCAGCCACTCGGGCAAGTAAATATCAAAGTTATGTTTTTGGGAATTTGAATATTTTCTTGCCCATACCGTGAGCGGACATTTCAATTTACAGATCAACTATACAATAGTTTCCAGTAATATAAAACCAATCCCGATCCAAACCCATTTGTCGATCCGGTTAACAATGACTGCATAAAACAGATAAATTATCACGCCGTTAAAAAACAACCAGATCAGGGTGTGAACGATCTTTATTGATATGAGCCTGGAAGATCCTGAATTTTTGCCACTGTTCGATTTATTCATGTATAGCATAAACTTCGTTACTGTTTATTACACTTTACAAAACTAATTATAATGACAGGTGTTACCTATGATTGGCGTAATGGAACAGGCTGAATATGATCAGCAGGGCATCCGTGGAGCGGGTAGGAGCCGGCAAAGGGTTACCGGGTTTCACATAAACAAAAACACCAACTAATGTTGGTGCCTTTGAGTTTTTTTCAACTATAGCAAATTATTTTGCCGGAGGTAACAGCACCCCGTCGATAACATGAATAATGCCGTTTGAAGCCGGTATAGAGGCGATAATTTTCGCTGTTCCATTTACATATATTCCATCAGCTTTTTTGGTAATGGTGATATTACCGCCATCAACCTGACCGATGCTTTGTCCATCGGTAAACATGTCCGGTTTAAAAACCCCGAGCGAAACATGATATTGAAGAATCGTGGTTAGTTCGTCTTTCTTTTCAGGTTTCAACAAACCGTCTACAGTTCCGGCTGGTAATTTGTCGAATGCGGCATTGGTGGGTGCAAAAACCGTGAAAGGGCCGGCGTTGCTTAATGCGTCAACCAGTTCGGCAGCCTTAACGGCTGTAACGAGGGTAGTATGGTCCTTACTGCCGATGGCAACCTGTACAACATTTTTTGCCGATACATCATCCTGCACGCCAGACTGTCCGGCGCCTGATGCATTTTCAGTTGATGAAGCAGCAGCAGTCTCCTGTTGCCCGCCATTGTTGCAGGAAAAGGTAAAAAGAAGCATCGTAGCCGCAGCTATTGTTTTTACATCGTTTCTCATATGTAGTTTTTTGTTGTTTAATAATGTATTGCATAAATCTAAGACGCCGCTTTTAAGCCTTTTATGATTGAAATCAGTTTCGGTAAAAAACTGATTAGAATCATTTCGCGGTGGTTAGGTAGTCAGTAAAAATGAATAAACTGCTGATTATTTTTGGAGTAGACCTATAAAATAAACCGTCATGAAAAAGTTAATCATTGCGCTGGATGGGCAGCATTTCCCAAAAGGGGCGTTTGAATTCGCAAAAGCGATCAATACCCATTCAAAATTATTGCTGGCCGGTGTGTTTTTGAGTCCGGTTGATTATTCAAAAATACTGGCCTACACCGGTATGGAAGGCATGACCGTAATGCCGGAATGGATGATGAAAAACGAGGAGGATCTTCCGGTAGCCAAAAATATCAGCTTGTTTAAGGAAGCCTGTACGGCAGAAGGTATTGACTTCAGGATACATAAAGATACTGATCTGATGGCCATATCTTCTTTGATAGAGGAGAGTCGTTTTGCCGATGCCCTGCTCATCAGCAGTGACCTGTTTTATTCAAACGTGTCGAAAGAGCAACCTAATTTTTACCTGGAAGAAGTGCTTAAGAAATCAGAATGCCCCGTTTTGCTGGTGCCCGAAAATTATAACGAGCCCGAGCGGGTTATTTTGGCATACGATGGCAACGAATCATCTGTTTTTGCCATTAAACAGTTTGCCTATGTGTTTCCTGAGCTTTGCCAAAAAGAAGCCATTCTGTTATCCATCACCGGACACGAAGATGATTTACCCGAATATAGCCTGATCACCGAACTGGTGTCGCGGCATTATCCCAATTTAAAAATTCAAAATCTGCACCTGAAAAACAAAAAAGATTTTACGGAGTGGATGACGACCAAACCGGACAGTTTTATTGTAATGGGCGCTTTTTCACGATCCATTTTCTCGCAACTGTTTAAAAAAAGTTTTGCAGCTGAAGTTATTCATGAAATTAAAATGCCACAGTTCATATCCCATAAATAGATGACCATGATGACAAAAACTGATAAACACCAGTACTTTTTTGAAGTGGAAGTTAACCGTACTACAGGCAGAAAAGGTTTACTGGCAGCCAAAGACGTGAAAGGCGATATTGAAATAGCTACCGCATCTGAGTTTACGGGTGGGATACCCGATATATGGGCGCCGGAACATCTTTTTTTAGGCTCGATCTGCAGTGGGTTTATGACAGCTTACCTGGGTGCCGCCGAAAAAAAGGAGATAGCCATTGGCAAACTCAGCTGTTCGGCGATCGGCCAAATTAACCTGTACGATAACCACCTCGAGTTTACAACCATCAACCTGTATCCCAGGATTTTTATCGATGATGAAAGCAACCTGGAGATAGCCAATGAATTGTTATTAAGTGCCTACAATCATTGTATTGTTGCCAATTCGGTTAAATCGATGTTGATCAACCATGGCGAAGTGTTGGTTGAAAAGTTAACCACCAATTAAAAGGAAAAATTCTGCCCCGTTTTCTAGGCAAAATAAAGTAAGTTTGGTTAGAAAAAATAGCTATGCAGAAACCCGAAATACAGTTTTTAGACGGCCCGCAAAGCCGCTGGAAGGAATTTAAATTTACCATAAGCGTATTGTTCGAATTTATAAAAGGATTACGTGCCCTCCATTTTGTAGGGCCCTGTGTAACCGTTTTTGGCTCTGCCCGCTTCAAGGAGGGGCATCCCGATTATGAATTAACACGCCGGCTTTCCGGTAAGATCGCCGAACTTGGTTTTACCATCATGACCGGTGGTGGCCCGGGTATTATGGAAGCCGCCAACCGCGGTGCCCGCGAAGTGGGCGGTAGAACTGTTGGCTGTAATATTGAACTGGCGCATGAGCAGTTTGCGAATCCTTACATGGATAAGTGGGTTACTATCAAATATTTTTTTGTACGAAAAACACTGCTCACCAAATATTCTTATGCTTTTGTGGTAATGCCCGGTGGTTTTGGAACCCTGGATGAATATTTTGAATCCATTACGTTGATGCAAACAAAAATGATCAGCGATTTTCCGGTGGTGATCATGGATAAGGAATTTTATAGAAATATTATCGCCCATATCGACGTGATGAAAGAGAAGGGGACTATTTCGCCTGAGGATACCAACCTGTTTTTTTTTACCGATGATGTAGATGAAGCCGTAGCCTATATCCAGAACAATACCATCAAAAAATACGACCTCAGACCCAAAGTGAAAGTTAAACCGTTCCGGTGGTTGTTTGAGAAAGAGTAGCTGTCGGGCCCCAGGCAGTGTAAGGCCACAACGAACAATCCTAACATTTAAACTTTCGTTATTTACACCTTGTATTTATCCTCGGATTATGTTTACGGCGGCCATACACCTTGGTGACGCCGCTATATATGTTTAGCTGTTTGGCTACTGCCCGCCTATGTTAGTTTCAGCCGTTTTCGGAATATCACTGGGCTTTTTATCAACTGGTGAATTCGTAGTGGCCGACCGCTATGACGAAACTCATATTTTACTTTGATACCCATCATTGAATAAAAGCCCTGTTTATTCAACTTTTGAACAATAAATTTTATTATTATGATTTGTAATGTTGGACATACAGACAGCATAGTACGAATTACCCTTTCTGTGACAATTGCCGGGCTGGGTTTGTATTTTCAAAGCTGGTGGGGGCTGATAGCGATTGTGCCACTCGCAACCGGACTGAGCCTGTTTTGTCCGATATATAAGATTTTCGGATTGATCACCTGTTCTACCAAAAGTGTTCAGTAGTTTCTGTTTAATTTACCCCGCTGCATATTCCTATGCGGCGGCTTTTTTTTAAATGTATAAGAAAATTATATCAGTATTTCTAAAGCCATATCAACTACCTGTTTTCACTGCGGCGATTTATGCGATGATGATGCTATCGCGGTTGAAGACCATCATTTCTGCTGCGCCGGCTGCAAACAGGTGTATCTGTTACTGAACGAAAATAATCTTTGCAATTATTACGACCTCGATAAATCCCCGGGACTGAAGGCCAAAGGTAAATTTCTTACCGAACGATATGCTTACCTGGAAGATGAAGCGACTATCAGGCAGTTGATTCAGTTTCAAAGCGATGAGCAGATCAATGTTACGTTCTCTATTCCGCAAATGCATTGTTCCTCCTGCATTTATTTGCTCGAAAACCTGCACCGGATTGAACCCGGCGTAAAACAATCACAGGTTAATTTTCAGCAAAAAGAGGTTTTTATCATCTTTAATCCGCAGGAAACCAACCTGCGAAAAGTGGTGGAATTACTTGCGTTTATCGGTTACGAGCCCTATATCAGTTTGAACGATACCGGTACAAAAACGAAATCAACAGCAAACCGCCGTCAGATATATAAGATCGGCGTTGCCGGGTTTTGTTTTTCCAACATCATGATGCTGAGCTTTCCCGAATATTTTTCGGCTGGCAATATCGGGGTTGCCGGGCTTAAAGAAACCTTTAGCTGGATCATTTTTGGGTTGTCGCTCCCGGTATTATTTTTCAGTGCTTCGGATATTTTTATTTCGGCGGGGAAGGGGTTGCGCCAGAGATTCCTGAATATTGATACGCCCATTGCGCTGGCCATCATCGTAACCTTTGCGAGAAGTTACTACGAGATCATCGGCGGGCAGGGTGCCGGGTATCTCGACTCCGGCAGCGGAATTGTTTTCTTTATGCTGATCGGGCGCTGGTTTAAGAATAAAACCTACGATTCTTTTTCCTTCGACAGGGATTATCGTTCTTATTTTCCACTGGGCGTTACGATAATTGAAAATGGGGAAGAAAAAAATATTCCCATAACACAGCTGCAAAAGTTCAACCGTGTCATCATCCGGAACGAAGAAATGATACCGGCCGATGCGGTGCTGATGAAAGGGAAGGCCAATATTGACTACAGTTTTGTGAGTGGTGAACATGCATCTGTTGAAAAAAAGAAAGGAGAGTTGATCTACGCCGGCGGTAAACAGATCGGCAGTGCCATCGAACTGGAGATCATCAGGGAAGTTTCTCAAAGTTATATCACCCAACTTTGGAACAATGATATCTTTGTTAATAAAAAGAACGAAGACAGATCTTTTATTCATCCCTGGAGCAGGTATTTTACCCTGGTACTATTATCGGTTGCCATCGCCACGGCCATATAC
This sequence comes from Chitinophagaceae bacterium, assembly GCA_016710745.1. GTDB lineage: Bacteria > Bacteroidota > Bacteroidia > Chitinophagales > Chitinophagaceae > Ferruginibacter. The sequence continues at coordinate 50,383 of JADJVB010000012.1, forward strand.
TGGGCAGTTTTCGATCATTCACAATTATGGCCTGCTGTTACCGCAGTGCTGATTGTTGCATGTCCCTGTTCATTATTGCTCTCAGCCACTTTCACCTATGGCAATATGCTTCGCATTTTCGGCCGTAACAAACTATACCTCAAAAATGCCAGCGTTATTGAATCGCTTGCGAAAATTGACAGTATCGTTTTTGATAAAACAGGAACCATCACCCAAACGAATATGGCTGTTATTCAATATGAAGGACTGCCACTATCATCACACGAGATGGCTGTTATTAAAACAGCCGCCCGCCAGTCGTCACATCCTTTGAGTAAGATCATCGCCTCATCGGATAATGACATGCCGGAGAAATTATTAACCATCGACCAGTTTAAAGAACATACCGGCCGGGGTTTGGATGCCGTGGTGCAGGGAATTTCTGTTAAGATGGGGTCGGTGGGATTTATTGGGTCTGATAATGAAATGATCACACCCGATACCGGTACATCGGTACATGTGGTGCTGGATAATATACAGGTTGGTAAATTTGCGGTTCAAAATCAGTATAGGCCGGGAATAGGTGAAATGATCGGCCAGGTGAAGAAACAGGGTAAAAACCTGTTTGTGCTTTCGGGCGACAATGATGCTGAAGGATCAAATCTTACTGAAATATTTGGCGCAAATACACAGCTTCATTTTAACCAAACGCCGCAACAAAAACTGGATTTTATAAAAGAACAGCAACAAAAAGGTAACCAGGTATTAATGCTCGGCGATGGATTGAACGATGCGGGCGCGTTAATGCAAAGCCAGGTGGGGATCGCTGTTTCAGACAACTCGGCGCAATTCTCGCCGGCCAGTGATGCCATACTGGATGGCAGCCGGGTATCGCAACTGGACCGCTTTATCAGCTTTGCCAGGGCTGGTAAGAAGATCGTGACGGCCAGTTTTATCCTTTCGATAGCGTATAATATTGTGGGCTTATCCTTTGCGGTACAGGGTTTATTATCGCCCATGATTGCCGCCATTCTCATGCCTGCCAGCAGTATCAGCATCGTACTGTTTGTTAGTTTATATTCTTCCTTTGTTGCCCGTAATAAAGGACTCTAAATACAACCTGATTAAAATCATATTTTGATTTGATAGTCATCAGCCGGAAAAATTAAGGGTACGGGTACTTTTGATAATCATTGAAAATTATCCATTTTGAGCGCATTATTCGTATTAATTGGTATCAGCATATTAGTGGCCGGAGGTTTCCTGGCTGCTTTTTTGTGGAGCGTTAGCAAGGGCCAATACGATGATGACTATACGCCATCCGTCAGGATCTTATTCGACGATGAGCTAAAAAAAACAACAACTGTTTCAAATTCCAAAACAATAACCCAAACTAAATAACACATGCAGGTAGAGAAATTTTATTACGACAACCGAATAGTAAAGAATTTTGCCTTTGCCACCATCATTTGGGGTGGCGTAGGTATGCTCGTTGGCCTATGGGTAGCTTTACAACTGGTTTTTCCGCAATTGAATATTACGCAATATGGTTCATTTGGCCGTTTACGGCCACTGCATACCAATGCCGTGATCTTCGCCTTTGTGGGCAATGGCATTTTTATGGGTGTTTACTATTCATTGCAACGCCTGTGTAAGGCCCGCATGTTCAGTGATAAGCTCAGTAATATCCATTTTTGGGGCTGGCAATTGATCATCGTTGCTGCAGCCCTTACCTTACCCATTGGTTTAACACAGGGCGCCGAATATGCCGAACTGATATGGCCAATCGACCTGGCTATTACGGTTATCTGGGTGGTATTTGGCTGGAATATGTTTGGTACCATTATTAAAAGACGGGAAAAACATTTGTATGTGGCCATCTGGTTTTACATAGCCACTTTTGTTACGGTAGCGGTTCTGCATATTGTACGCTCCGGTCAGCTGCCGTATAGCTGGTTGCATAGCTATAGCTGGTATTCGGGTGTGCAGGATGCCCTGGTGCAGTGGTGGTATGGCCATAATGCGGTTGCCTTCTTTTTAACAACACCCTACCTCGGTCTGATGTATTATTTCTTGCCAAAAGCGGCTAATCGCCCGGTTTATTCGTACCGGCTTTCTATCATTCACTTCTGGTCGCTGATATTTTTATACATCTGGGCAGGACCTCACCATTTGTTATATACCGCCTTACCAAACTGGGCACAATCGTTAGGTGTTGTTTTCTCTGTTATGCTGATCTTTCCAAGCTGGGGAGGTATGATAAACGGCTTGCTTACTTTACGTGGTGCCTGGGACAGGGTGCGGGATGATGTTATTTTGAAATTTATGGTGGTGGCCGTTACCGCGTATGGTATGGCCACTTTTGAAGGACCCATGCTTTCATTAAAAAGTGTAAGTGCGGTGTCGCACTATACCGACTGGATCGTGGCACATGTGCACGTTGGTGCCCTCGGATGGAATGGTATGTTAACGTTCGGCGTTTTATACTGGCTGATTCCACGAATTTTCAAAACCGATCTGTATTCAAAAAAACTGGCCAGCAATCATTTCTGGCTGGCAACCCTGGGCATATTATTTTATGCCATACCCATGTATTGGGCCGGTATACAACAAAGTTTAATGTGGAAGCAGTTTACCGAAGCCGGACAATTAAAATACACCTTCCTGGAGACCGTTACCTACATGAAGCCTTTCTACGCCATGCGTTCATTGGGCGGAACCCTGTACCTGGTTGGGGTGTTTATCATGTTCTATAATATTTACAAAACTGTTAAGCAGGGCAAACTGGTTGCCAATGAAGAAGCCGAAGCGGCACCTTTGGCTAAGGAATATGTGAAACATAAAGGCGAGCATTGGCACCGGGTTATCGAGAGAAAGCCAATTCAGTTTATGATTATCAGCCTGGTGGTGATCTTGATTGGCGGTATCATTGAGATCGTTCCAACCTTTATGATCAAATCGAATGTACCTACCATCAGCAGCGTTACGCCATACACACCACTTGAACTGCAGGGCCGCGATATTTATGTGCGGGAAGGATGTTATGTTTGCCACTCTCAAATGATACGTCCTTTCAGAAGCGAAACAGAACGTTATGGCGAATATTCAAAAGCCGGAGAGTTTGTGTACGATAAGCCTTTTCAATGGGGAAGTAAACGTACCGGTCCCGACCTGGCCAGGGAAGGAACGGGCAATCTTAAAAAATCTGATGGCTGGCATTTTCGACATTTCCGCGAACCTTCGTCAATGAGTGAAGGCTCCATCATGCCCGCATATCCATTTATGTTAACGCAAAAACTGGATACGTCTACAACTGCTGCAAAAATAAATGCCATGCGTTCATTGGGCGTACCCTACGAAAAAGGGTATGAGCAATATGCCAACCAGGATCTGATGACGCAGGCCAACGGCATCCGTATCAATTTAAAAATAGAAGGGATAGAAGTGCCGGCCGACAAGGAGGTAATTGCCCTGATCGCTTATTTGCAGCGACTGGGAAAAGATATCAGCAGCAATAAAACCGCAACATTTAATAAATAAACCATGTTCAAATTTATCAAACAATACGCCGAAACAATAAAGCATGTTGATATCTATCCGCTCATATCGCTGTTCATCTTTTTTACCTTTTTTATTGTATTGTTGATCATGGTGAAGAAGATGAAAAAAGAAAGGGTGGAAGAGTTATCAAACCTGCCTTTCGACAATGAAGAAATAACTAACTCAACCTTTTAAACTGAATTGTATGCTATTTTTTAAATCGATAAAAAATAAACTGGGGTTAACCGTTTTTTTTCTGATAACGGTTACAACAATGCTTGCACAAACCGCTCCCGCACCAATACCTGCGGAAACCGGGTACAACCAACTGGCCATTTTACTCATGATATTAATTGTGGTGCTGGCCTTTGTGATCTGGGGAATGGGACAGGTGTTAACGGCATTGGGCAGGCAACTGGTAGATAAGAGTAGATCATCAAACAAGTTGGCAAGCAGTGTTTTACTGCTGGGATTCTCTTTATTGTCGCAGATCTCTTTTGCTCAGGATGCGGCAGCGCCGGTGGTAGCGGAAGCAGTTCCTAATTACGGCGGATTAACGGCTACTGCTTATTACCTGTTTTTAACAGTGATCTCGATGGAGGTCATTGTGATCCTGTTCCTGGCATTTTCTATCCGCAGGATGTATTCCGAATTATTGCCCGAGAAAATAAAACCCAAATACGAACATTCAAAACTGGCCGCCTGGTGGACCCGAATGGATTCAAAATTATTCACCAAAGCAGTATCCGTTGAAAGAGAAGCGGATATTTTGCTGGATCATGATTACGATGGAATCAAGGAACTGGATAATGCCTTACCGCCCTGGTGGAAATATGGTTTTTATATTACCATTGGTGTTGCGTTCATTTACCTGTTAAATTTCCATGTGTTTGGCATCGGGTTGAATCCCACACAGGAATACCAGGCAGAAATGCAACAGGCAAGAATCAAAAAAGAAATTTACGACGCCAACAACAAAGACAGAATTGACGAAAATAATGTGCCGATGGCGGATGCGGATGGAATTAAAGCCGGCAAGGGGTTGTTTGAAGCCAACTGTATCGCCTGTCATTTGAAAGATGGCGGGGGAAGTGTAGGACCTAATTTAACAGACAACTACTGGTTGCACAAGGGGTCACTAAATGATATTTTCAATACGATCAAGAACGGATACCCCGACAAAGGCATGCAATCATGGAACAGTAATTTTTCGCCAAAGGAAATAAGTTTTCTGGCCAGTTATATCAAAACGCTGGCGGGCACCAAACCTGCTGTGGCAAAAGAACAGCAGGGCGAGTTTTATATCGACGGCCCGGTTGCTGTAGATTCAGCTGCGGCTGCTAAACCCGATTCTGTAACCGTTTCGGTGACCGATTCGGCGGTTGTTAATAAATAAAAGATGACAGAAACTACCGGCATATACGAGGACGAATCTTTCCGGGATTCGGTTGCCACCATTAGCAGTGAGGGAAAACGGAATTTTATCAATCCCAAAAAACCCAAGGGCCGGCTTTACAACCTGCGAACCTGGTTTAGCCTATTTTACCTTATCCTGTTTTTTACACTACCTTTTATCAAGGTAAATGGCGGACCATTATTCATGTTCAATATTTTAGAACGTAAGTTCATTTTTTTTGGAATGATCTTTTGGCCGCAGGATTTTTTCATTTTTGCCATCGGGTTTCTTACGTTCATGGTTTTCATTATTCTGTTTACGGTGGTGTTTGGCCGCGTTTTCTGCGGTTGGGCATGTCCGCAAACCATCTTTATGGAAATGGTGTTCCGTAAAATTGAATATTGGATTGATGGCGACTCGTATAAACAAAAGCAATTAAGGTCCATGGCCTGGAATGCTGAGAAGATCAGGAAACGGCTGATCAAATTCATTGTGTTTTATGCCATTTCATTCCTGATCGCCAATTTTTTTCTGGCTTATATCATTGGAATGGATCACTTGATCGGATATGTTGAAAACCCTGGTGCACATAAAGGCACACTAATTTCCCTGACGATATTTACCACGGTCTTCTTTTTTGTATACTGGTGGTTCAGGGAGCAGGTATGTATTGTGGTTTGTCCTTACGGAAGATTGCAGGGTGTACTGTTGGATAAAAATTCAATTGTTGTTGCCTACGATCACGGGCGTGGGGAGCCAAGAGGAAAACTTAAAAAGAAAGCAGACCATGATTGTAAGTGCACCGATTGTAAAGAAGATGGAGCCTGTAAAAGCATTGAAGAGAAGTTCGCAGCTTATACAAAGCAAGGCGATTGTATTGATTGCTTCGCCTGTGTAAGGGTTTGTCCTACCGGTATCGACATCAGAAACGGCACCCAACTGGAATGTGTAAACTGCACAGCCTGCATAGATGCCTGCGACGATATCATGGTAAAGGTTGATAAACCTAAGGGTTTGATCCGCTATGCCTCCGAAAACAGTATTACCAATAATGTAAAATTAAAATTCAACAGCCGTATAAAAGCCTATAACGCTGAGCTGTCGTTATTGCTGGCTTTGCTTGCTTTTTTATTGATCAGCCGAACCGATCTGGATGTTACGCTAATGCGTACCGCTGGAATGGCCTATACCAAATTACCCGACGGGCGATTCAGCAACCTGTACAATTTAAAACTGGTGAATAAAACCCATCAAAACATCGATTTTACATTAAAACTTGAGAACCTGCCCGGTGAAATTGAATTGGTTGGAAGCGGTGAACTGACGGTTAAAAAAGAAGATTACAGTCACCTGCAGTTTTTTGTAAAACTTAAAAAAGAAGATATATCAGGTTGGAAGACCGAAGTGCAGATCGGGATGTATGAGGGAGGTAAAAAGATCAAAACGATTAAGGCCAAGTTTATCGGGCCCGAAGTATATAACTAAAATGAACCATTATGAACTGGGGAACTAAAATATTGATTGTGTATCTGGCTTTTGTGGCAGGTATTGTGTTTATGGTCTTTACATCATCCACACAAAAAACAGATTTGGTTACTACGGAGTATTATGCAAAAGAATTAAAATACCAGGATAAGATCAATGAAATGAACCGGGTGTCCGGGCTATCAGCCCCGGTTACCTATGTATTGAAAGGTGATGAACTCATCATTGAGTTTCCCCGGGATTTTAACGGTAAAAAACTAACCGGGGAAGTTGTATTGTACTGCCCGTCGGACGAAAACAAAGATTTCAAACAGTCATTCTCCCTTCAGGATGATTTGTTGAAAATGAAGATCCCGGCTGGCAGCAACGGATTGTACCAGTTGCAGTTAACCTGGCAGGATGGGGGTGTTGTTTATTATTTTGAAAAGAAAATATTTATTTAAATGATTCAGTTGTTTTTAGCAGCTTTTATGATTGGTATTGTTGGCAGTTTCCACTGTGTGGGCATGTGCGGACCGCTGGCTTTATCATTGCCGTTGAGCAATAGTAGTGTTGTAGCAAAGTTTTCCGGGGCACTTATTTATAATGCGGGCCGTATTGTTACCTATGCCTGTTTTGGCGCACTGTTTGGATTGATTGGCCAAACGGCATCTTTGTTTGGTTTTCAGCAGTGGTTGTCGATAGCGGCCGGGGCAATCATTCTTATTTTTATAATCCTGCCTAAAAAATACAGGTTGCAACAAACCGCATCAAATTATACCAATGGATTTTTTATAAAACTAAGGCTGTTGTTGGGACGAATGTTCACACAAAAAAGCAATTCCTCTCTTTTTGTAATTGGCTTATTGAATGGCCTGTTGCCCTGTGGTCTGGTTTATATGGCTGCAGCAGGAGCCATCGCCGCCGGTTCTTTGGGCAACAGTGTTTTGTTTATGGCAGCTTTTGGTTTGGGCACTTTACCCGTTATGTGGGGCATCGCTTTTTTTGGAAACTATGTGGGCGTTTCGCTGCGCCAAAAAATAAGAAAAGTTTATCCCTATATGATGGCGCTGATGGCCTGTTTACTTATTTTAAGAGGAATGGGCCTGGGTATACCCTATGTTAGTCCCGAAATGAATGTAAAAAAGGCTGAGGTACACGGCTGCTGCGTTAAAACTGACGAAGTTCAGGTTTTTAAATGATGGTTGTCCTAAACTGTAGCTCAAAAAAAAAATAAGTTTGATTAATTATAAATAGTCTAGACCAAGTGTATTATATGTCGCCAGTGAAAATTTCTAAACCCGAACAGTTTCACCATGAAAATAGAACGTGGAACCGTTTGCTGGAATTTTTTAAGCAGGAAAATGCCTTTTTAAAAAACCGGCTTTCGGAAGTGGTCGACCACATTTCGGATAAAGAATTTCTCGCTTTGGCCGAACAGTTTCAAAATAAATTTATTGTAAAAGATGAATATATCGACGAGCTCAGGAGCGACATAAACAGGTTTGATCGGGAAATGGAAAACAGCAAAACAACATTGGTTGAAGATCGTTTTATACGGCGACAGGAAAAGCTGCGGGATGAGATGGAATATTTCGAAAAGGATTTTAATAACCTGAAAAACGAGTTTAACAAATACCTGTCTTCGGTTTTGTAGCCCGTAGGGCCCGGTTCGGGACGGTATAGCGTACTATAGATTTGCAACAGTTTCGAAATACGGTTAATATCTGAGCAGTTGACTGAAAAAATTGTTATGATAAAAGTCCAGGTCGCTCCATTGCTTCCACCTGTTTAGCGACCCGCGCCTTACTTTCCCAAACCTTAATTAAACATGGCGGCCAACTTCTTTTCATTAGTGATGATGATATGGCCATCTTTTATTTCGATCAGATTTTCACTTTTAAAATCGCTGAGTGTGCGAATGAGCGATTCGGTTGCCGTACCTGCAATATTGGCCAGGTCTTCCCTGGAAATATGTATTGAAAATTTATTCTCGGTTTCGCTCTGGTATTTTTCCTGCAAAGTAAGTAAGGCATCAGCTACCCTTTTGCGAAGCGAATTATAGGCAAGCCCCAAAAGTTGATTCTCTTTTTCGGTAACATTTTTGGCCAGCAGTTTGATAAATTTATGGGTAACTTCTTTGTTGTTGTGCAACAGTTGTTCAAACTCTTCTTTAGGAATAATGGCCACTTCACTTTCTTCGATGGCTTCGGCTGTTTCTTTGTATACTGTTTCTTCAAGCAGCGCATTATAACCAAAGAAATCGCCTTCATTATACAGGCCCACCGTTAATTCCTTGCCGGCATCATTGGTTTTGGAGGTTTTGATCTTCCCTTTTTGAAGGTAATACAACCGGTTTGGGTGATTCCCTTCTGTGTAAACGGGTTGTTTCTTTTTGTAATGATTTATGTTTCTGTCGGCGGCGAGTTCTTTTAAGGGGTCACCACCAACCTTAAATTCACGCAACATCTGTTGCATACCTTCGGCGTCAGTATTATAATTCTTCAAAAACAACTCGGTCTTTTTAAGGCGGCTTTCTACGGCGTTTAGCAGTTCAATGTCACTGAAAGGCTTGGTTATATAATCATCGGCCCCCATTTCCATGCCTCTTCTGAAATCGCTTCTTTCGGCCTTTGCGGTCAAAAAGATAAAGGGTATGCCGGCAAGTTCGGTGTTCTTATTGATCAGGTGCAAAACGCCATATCCGTCAAGCACCGGCATCATAATATCACAGATGATCAGGTCGGGTTTTACCTGCAGGGCCATTTCAACGCCCACTTTGCCATTTTCGGCTGTGCGTACGTTGTAGCCCGCCAGTTCCAGGATCTCTGCGGTATTCTCCCTGATCTCGTCGTTGTCTTCTATCAATAATAAGTGCTTCATATAAGGCGTGTAAAATTATTAAAACCGGTTAAACATTTTTTAATGTGATGGTAAATTTAGTACCTTTTTCCAATTCACTTTCAAATTCAATAGCGCCGTCCATGATCTCAATATATTTGGCTACAATATGCAGTCCAAGGCCGGTACCCTGTATATTGGTGACATTGGTACCCCTGAAGAACCGCTCAAATAAATGTTCCTGGTCTTCGGCCGAAATGCCCATTCCATTGTCTGCAACCGTCAAAACGATCCGGTCGTTCAATACCTCACTGTTTACGTTAATGGTACTCCCTTCTGATGAAAACTTGATGGCATTTGACAAAAGATTGGTGATCACATTGCGTAACAGCGAGGGATCCGATTTTATGCGCTCTTCGCCGGCATGGCAATAAACGATACGTTGATCATTTTTTACCAGGTTTTCCATTTCGCTGCAAAGTCCGGCAATAAGCTCTTTTATGTTGAATTGAAGGTTATTGGCAGATATCTTCCCATCTTCTATTTTTCCGATCGACAGGAATTCGTTGAGTAAATTCGTGAGATTATTTACACAGGATTTGATGCGGTGAATATGTTTGTTTCTTTTTTCCTGTTCATTGGCCTCTACGTATTTGGCAACCAGCGATGCGGACGACAGAATAGTACTCAACGGTGTGCGAAATTCATGTGAGGCCATCGACACAAACCTGCTCTTGAGATCACTCAGTTCTTTTTCCTTGCTTAGTGCCTTAGTTAGTTCGTCTTTTGATTTTTCCAGGGCGGCAAGGGTATCCGTTAGTTGTTTGGTACGGGTTTCTACTTTTACTTCGAGTTCGTTATTCAGTTCTTCAATTTTTTTATTGGTAGCCGCCAACTGGTCTTTTTGCAGGTTGATGGCATTTTCAAACTCTTTTCTTCTGGTGATATCGCTTACAAAGGCAATAGTAAAACTTTCGTTTCCCATAATGTAATTGCTCAAACTGATCTCCACGGGAAATTCGTAGCCATCTTTTCTTATGGCAAAAAGGTCTTTGCCAAGCCCCATAGGTCTTGGCAAAGGGTTTTCATGGTACAGGTTCACATGACCTACATGTTTAGGATGGTAGCGGGCGGGAATCAGGGTTTCTATTCTTTTACCGATCAATTCTTCCTGTTTTTCGTATCCAAACTGTGCCAACAGAAAATTGTTGACCAAAATGATTTCCGCTTTTTTATCAGCAACCAGGATGCCCATGGATGCAAACTGGAATAACGCTTCAAATTTATCTTTCTCCTGTTGTAATTTACGGGTAACCATTTTTTTATTTGGAATAGCTATAAAAATACGAAAAAGCACACAGATGTTTTTAAAAAATTAAAAGCATATTTAAGGTATATTTATTGCCGTGAATAGTTAATATCCCTTTCTTCATCAACATGGACACCAACAATAAAGATTTTTCAGGACTGGCAGATCAGGATGTTTTGCGGTCGAGAGCGCAACACGGGGCTAATGTACAGGACCTTGAAGACAAGAGTGGTTTTTTTATTGCAGTAAAGGATGTTGTAAAAGAACCCATGTTCATCCTGCTGGCGGTAGCCAGTGTTGTTTATTTTATCACCGGTAATACAGGAGATGGCGTTTTTATGGTTTCGGCGATCGTCGTCGTATCTGCGATTTCACTTTACCAGGATTCCCGCAGCCGTAATGCACTTGCGGCATTGAAATTGCTCACGCAACCGCACAGTAAGGTTATTCGTAACGGTGAAACCATCGAAATAAACAGTGAGGAAATCGTGCTGGGCGATTTGATGGTTGTAGAAGAAGGCACAGCGATACCGGCTGATGGCCGCATCGTTCAATCCAACGATTTTTCTGTAAATGAGTCTATTTTAACCGGCGAATCATTAAGTGTTTTTAAATCAGCAGGCGATTCCGATAGCCTGGTTTACCAGGGTTGCTCGGTTGTGGGCGGTTTGGCCATTTGTGAAGTAGTTAACATTGGCGCCGGAACCCGGTTGGGCAAAATAGGTAAAAGCCTGAGATCTATTTCCGAAGAAAAAACACCGCTACAGGCACAGATCAGTGACTTTGTAAAAAAAATGGCCATAGCGGGTGCCATCATTTTTATAATTGTTTGGGGCATCAATTATTTTCAGTCGTATAATGTATTCGATAGCCTGCTCAAAGCGCTAACCCTGGCGATGAGCATTTTGCCCGAGGAAATTCCTGTGGCTTTTACCACATTTATGGCATTGGGTGCCTGGCGCCTGATGAAGATGGGCGTTATTGTAAAACAAACCAAAACCGTAGAGTCGCTTGGCAGTGCAACCGTAATCTGTGTTGATAAAACGGGCACGATAACAGAAAACAAAATGATGTTGATCAAGCTGTTCGTTCCGGGATCCAACAACCTGGTTGATCCGGAAAGTCAGTTGAATGTGCAGGCGAAAGCACTGATCCGTTCGGCGATGTTTGCCAGTGAACCCATTCCTTTTGATCCAATGGAAATTGAATTGCATCATGCCTATGCCCGGTTATATCCGGCGGATGAAAGGGCAGGCTATAAAATGATTCATGAATATCCCCTGAGTGGCAGGCCGCCAATGATGACCCATATTTTTGAAGATGAGGCAGGCAAACGGATCATTGCGGCAAAGGGAGCTCCCGAAGCCATCATCAGGGTATCTGAATTACAGGTAAACGATAAGGTAAACGTGGATAAAGCGTTGCAGGAACTCACGGCACTGGGATACCGGGTTTTGGCGGTTGCAGAATCAAACGCCGTATCGGGCGATTTCCCAAAAGAGCAGCAACAGTTCCCTTTTATCTTCCGCGGACTTGTTGCATTTTATGATCCGCCCAAGAAAAACATCAGCCGTGTGTTTGAATCGTTTACCAATGCGGGTATAACGGTAAAAATCATAACAGGCGATAATGAGGTAACAACCAGAACCATTGCCGGGCAGGTGAATTTCAAAGGTGCCGATGCCAGTTTGGGTGGAGAAGCCTTACAGGCTATGTCTGATCAGGATCTTCAGGAATCGGTAAAAGAGATCAATATGTTTACCAGGATGTTTCCGGAAGCCAAGCTTCGGGTTATTGAAGCCATGAAAGCAAATGGTGAAGTGGTTGCGATGACAGGTGATGGGGTGAACGACGGCCCGGCATTAAAATCGGCACATATCGGGATCGCCATGGGGAAGAAGGGCGCAGAGATAGCCAAGCAGGCATCTTCGATCATTTTAACGGATGATGATCTGGCAAAAATGGTTGACGCGATTGCCATGGGCCGGCGGATCTACAGCAACCTGAAAAAAGCGATACAATATATCATTTCCATCCATATTCCCATTATCCTTACCGTTTTTATACCCTTGGCATTGGGTTGGGTATATCCGAATATTTTTACGCCGGTGCATGTTATTTTTCTGGAGCTGATCATGGGGCCTACCTGTTCTATTATTTATGAAAATGAACCCATCGAAAAAAATATCATGTTGCAAAAGCCCCGGCTTTTCTCCAGCAGTTTTTTTAACCGGCGGGAACTTACAACCAGCATTATACAAGGCCTGGCCATCACAATCGGAACACTGTTTATTTATCAATATGCCGTGCGGCAGGGAAGCAGTGAAAACATTACCCGAACGATGGTTTTTTTAACACTCATCACGGCAAACATTTTGCTTACCCTGGTAAACCGGTCATTTTATTATTCGATGATCACCACCGGCCGGTATAAAAATAAACTGGTGCCGGCCATTATAGCTGCTACTTGCCTGTTGATGGCCATGCTTTTATTTATTCCTTTCCTGCGCAACATTTTTCAATTTGACAAATTGAATACGGTTCAACTATTGATATGCATGATGACCGGGTTAACTTCGGTCATCTGGTACGAGTTGGTAAAATTTATAAAAAGAAGGAAGCCAAAAAACTAGTTAAGCGCCAATTGAGTGGCAATTTCGTTCATGTTGATTCCACTATGGCTTTCTTCATAAACACAGTTGCCATCTTTGATCAAAAGAACCTGTGGCGATTCATGGTTAACGTTAAATTCTTCGGCAATGGTATTCGACAGCGATCGGTACCGGATCAGATCAAGAAAATAAAAATCACCGGTTGTTGGCTGTTGGCTTCTTTCCAGCCGGGTTTTTGCCATACTGCTGATAGCACAACGGGTGCTGTGCTTGAAAATTACCTGAGGCGTCGATTTGGACAATTCCCTGATGTCAGCAAGTTGCTGCGCATTATGCAAATCGATCCAGTTCATGTGTTTAGTGTATAATGCCTTCGGTCATCGGGCAAGTACCTTTACGGCTTGAGCTGCAGCTGCTGATAACCGCAGTTAACGCGATCATTACGATAATTACAAAAAATATTTTTTTCATCATTTTCCTTTGGAGTTAAAAACTTATTATTGCAAAGATAATTCACGAAACTTAAACGAAGAAATTCAATTATTAGTACGTGTAACGCTAATATTTTGGAAATCAGCGCAATTTCCCGGGCAAATGCAGTCTATTAACCTCAAATTATAAACAAAACCATGTTGAACTTAACTCGCCCAATTGCCTTTATTGATCTGGAAACAACCGGCGTCAGCCTGTCAAATGACCGGATCGTTGAGATCGCGATCATCAAAATTTCGCCCGACGGGAGCCGCCAGGTAAAAAGAAAGCTGATTAATCCCGAAATGCCTATTCCGAAAGAATCGAGTGATATACATGGTATCACCAACGATATGGTAAAAGACGCCCAAACCTTCAAACAGGCCGGAAATGAGATCAAAATGTTTATCGAAAACTGCGATATGGGCGGATACAACAGCAACCGTTTTGATATTCCGATCCTGATGGAAGAGTTTTTACGTGCCGGAATGGATGTTGATCTGAGCACCCGTAAAATGATTGATGTACAACATATCTTTTATACCATGGAGCCCCGAACCTTAACGGCCGCCTATAAATTCTTTTGCGACAAGGAACTGGTTGATGCACATAGTGCCGAAGCAGATGTAGATGCCACTATTGACGTGTTGATGGCGCAGCTTGAGCGGTATAAAAACCTCGGTAATTCTGTTGAGTCTATTCTGGAAGTAATAGGAGAGGATAAGATTGTTGACTATGCCCGTCGCTTTAGTTTCGACGACAAAGGAACAGAAGTATTTAATTTCGGCAAGCATAAAGGGAAAGCAGTTAAAGATGTTTTAAAGGCGGAGCCCCAATATTACGACTGGATGATGCGGGGCGATTTTCCATTGCATACGAAACAGAAACTCGCGGAGATACTCAATAAAACCCTGTTAAAAGGTAATTAAAAACTTTATTGTACAAAATATATTGATAAGGCATTCCCTTATTTAATGTAAATTTGACATTGCGAAATACCTGGCCGTATTGGAAAAATTAGTCATTATACCAACTTTTAACGAAAAAGAAAACATCGAGAAAATGATCGATGCGGTAATTGGTTTGCAACTTAATTTCCATATTTTAATTATAGACGACAACTCTCCCGATGGAACAGCCGACATCATAAAATCATTGTTACCCAAATATCCCGACCGGTTATTTTTAGAACAACGCACAGGAAAGCTGGGCTTGGGTACCGCTTATATTTATGGGTTTAAATGGGCCATTGAAAAAAGGATATCGTTTTATTTTTGAAATGGATGCCGATTTTTCGCATAACCCCAAAGATTTGGAAAGGTTGTATGCGGCCTGTGTTGCCGGAGCGGGTGTTGCCGTTGGTTCACGTTATGTAAAAGGTGGCGCGGTAGAGAACTGGCCATCGAACCGGATCCTGTTATCTAAAGGCGCTTCGCTGTATACGCGTTTGATCACCTGGATGCCGGTTAAAGATCCTACGGCAGGTTTTGTTTGCTATAAAAAAGAAGTGTTGGAAACCATCAACCTTGATGGTATCGGTTTTGTCGGGTATGCGTTTCAGATTGAAATGAAGTTCGCTGCCTGGAAACTTGGATTTAAAATTACTGAAGTGCCCATCACTTTTATCGACCGCGAATTTGGGACCAGCAAAATGAACAAAGGTATAATCAAAGAGGGCGTACTGGGTGTACTTCAATTACGCTGGCAAAGTATGTTCAAAAACTACCGGAAGAAACTTACCAATACCGATATCTCAGCTTCTGTAAATTTTCAGCAATCCAACGTTGCGATCGATGGAAAATAGAAATGGTGAAACACCCATTCTGATTCTTCAAAAAAAAATCCTGATTTATTTTATGTAATATTTTTTTAAATCGCATCTGTATAACAAATCAAACGTTATGCAGAAAATTATTACAGGAATCGCCGCATTCGCTTTTTGCCTGCTCGCATTCACCACTTCAAACCCATTTATTGTAACCGGGAAAGTGATCGACGTAAACGGTAATCCCGTTTCGTTTGCTACTGTAAAAATTAAAGGAGCAAGTTCCGGATTATCCGCAGATGCCAATGGTAATTTTTCAATTAAAGTTAACAGTGAAAACGATGTGCTGATTTTTTCCGCTACATCCTTTAAAGAACTAGCGGTTCGCGTGGGTAACCAAAAAAACATGACCATAGTTTTGGAAAGCAATCAACCCGGCGAGTTGAAGGAAGTTGTTGTTACGAGCTCTTTTGGAATTAAACGCACGGCTAGCAGTGTGGCCTCAAACAAACAACGTGTTAGCGCCAATCAGATCAATTCGATCCGTCAGTCAAATATCAACAACGCCCTGGCCGGCAGGGTTGCCGGTTTTTCCGTGCGTACCCAAACAAGCGCTAAGTTGGGCACCGAAAATAATATTCGTTTACGGGGCGAAAACGGCCTGGGTATTGCCGGCAATCAGGATGACCTTGAAAGAGAAGGCTATGATTATATTTTGGAAAATGCTTTTTTAAAAGTAAAAGATAACCCACTGTCCACATTTTCAATTGACGTGGATGCCGCTTCATACAGCAATATGCGCCGTTTTTTAAACCAGGGGCAATTGCCACCTGCAGGTGCGGTACGTATTGAAGAACTGGTAAATTATTTCAAATACGATTACCCGCAACCGGAAAAGAAGGATCCGTTTTCGGTGAATACCGAGATCAGTTCCTGCCCCTGGAACCCCAATCACCGGCTGGCCCTGGTTGGTTTACAGGGAAAGATCATCCCCACCGAAAGCCTTCCGCCCGGCAATATTGTTTTTTTGATAGACGTATCGGGTTCGATGCAGAGTGCCGAAAAATTACCCTTGCTTCGGGAGTCGATGAAATTACTGGTTGATCAGTTACGCGAAACCGATAAAGTTAGCCTGGTTGTTTACGCAGGCAACGCCGGATTGGTATTGCCTGCCACCAATGGCTTGTATAAGCAAACCATTAAAGCGGCTATTGACAAACTGGAAGCCGGTGGATCTACCGCCGGAGGTGACGGCATTAAGCTGGCCTATAAAACAGCGACTGATAATTTTATTAAAGGTGGTAATAACCGGGTAATACTTTGTACCGACGGTGATTTTAATGTAGGTACCAGCAGCGATGCCGAACTGGAATCCCTGATTGAAAAGGAAAGGGAAACCGGTGTATTCCTCACCGTGCTGGGTTTTGGAATGGGTAATTACCAGGACGCCAAAATGCAAAAACTGGCGGATAAGGGTAATGGTAACCACGCTTATATTGATCAACTGGCTGAAGCCAAAAAGGTTTTGGTCAGTGAATTTGGCGGCACCTTATTCACCATTGCCAAAGATGTTAAACTGCAGGTAGAATTTAACCCGGCAGCGGTACAGGGGTACCGCCTGATCGGGTATGAAAACCGGATGTTGAATAAAGAAGACTTTAATGATGATCGAAAAGATGCAGGCGATATGGGGAGTGGCCACACGGTAACGGCACTATACGAAATCATTCCGGTGGGCCTGTCGTCTAACTTTTTGAAAAATGTGGATACACTAAAATATCAGCAGGAAGAAAAATTTTCGGCCTCGGCATTTGGCCATGAATTAATGACCTTGAAGCTGCGGTATAAAGCACCCGATGGTAATACCAGTAAATTAATGGAAGTACCGGTAATGGATGATCAGAAACCAATGCAGAACACCTCAACTAATTTTCGATTTGCTGCCGCCGTTGCTGAGTTTGGCTTGTTGCTGCGCAATTCGGCATTTAAGCAGCAGGCCAATTACAAAGATGTGATCAGCCTGGCAACCCATGCTGTTGGTATCGATAAAGAAGGCTATCGCGGCGAATTTCTGAAGTTGATTCAGTCGGCCAAAACAATAGCCAAAAAAGTTGAACGCAGAAAAAAGAATGCGGAGTTTGTTGATGAAGAGGAGGAAGAAACGGTGTCTGCTAACAGATAAGAAATAAGCTCGTTGCATCCATTTAGGGTTATAGGTGTCTGGCCACTATTCGGATACGCTGATTTCTCAAAGCATTGGTACAATAAACAACGTGTACTTTCTTGCGGAGAGCGTAGTGGCCTGACACCTGAAAAGAGTTTTCATATTTGAAGAGTGATGGTTGTTTTCGCCGGCCTGGTTGTTTCCTCAATTGGCTAATAATAAAAGGAGCAGCCGGCCGGTTTTTTATGGTCCGACGCCCCCGTCTGACCATGTAAAAGGGAGACATCATACGCCGTTGTATGGTCTGACGCCCCGTCTGACCATGTAATGATAGGAAGCCATTTGTAGTTGAATATGTGTCTGGCCACTATACCGGTTGTTTGACATGTAGGGTTTTCGGGATAACAAGTGTTTTTTAATTTTTTAGATTGTTTGTAGTGGTCTGATACATTAGCAAGCTATTTAAACGCCGGATGAAACTGATGGAGGGTATTCCTTAAAAATTCCCTGTCGAGATGCGTATAGATCTCAGTGGTGGTTATACTTTCATGGCCCAACATTTCCTGCACGGCCCTTAAATCGGCGCCACCCTCCACCAGGTGCGTTGCAAAAGAATGCCGGAATGTATGGGGCGAAATGATTTTTTCTATACCTGCCTTGGCAGCCAGGTCTTTCAACAGGATAAAGATCATCACCCGGCTGAGTTTACTTCCCCTGCGGTTTAAAAAAAGAAAATCTTCCTGTCCGGGTTTGATCGGGATATGTACCCGTATTTCATTCTTGTAAATATTGATGTATTTAATGGCATCGCTGCCAATAGGTACCAGTCTTTCTTTATCGCCCTTACCGATGACCCGCACAAAACCAATATCTAAAAACAGGCAACTGATGCGCAGGTTTACCAACTCAGTTACACGCAGCCCACAACTGTACAGGGTTTCTAAAATAGCTTTGTTACGTCCGCCTTCGGGTTTACTAAGGTCTATTTGGGCTATGATGTCTTCAATCTCTTCAAAACTCAGCGTGTCGGGCAATGTCCTTTTTTGCTTGGGTGTTTCCAGCAGGGCCGTTGGATTGGTTTTGGTGATCTGTTCAATGATACAATACGTATAAAAGCTGCGTAAACCCGATACGATCCTCGACTGTGAGGCAACCGTCATCCCCAGTTCACTGATCCATTGTACAAATTTTTCGAGATCCTTCAATTCCAGTTCAGCAGGAGTTACCAGGTTGTTGGCAACCTGCAGGTAATCTGTTAGCTTGTCGATATCACGCAGGTAGGCTTCCACTGAGTTCGCTGCCAATGATTTTTCGAGCTGAAGCCAGGCCTTAAATCCTTTTTTATAGGGTTCCCACATCGTTGCAACATGATTTTAGAATGAAGAAGGTTGTTCTGAGACAATTAAATACTATTTTCGCAACCTGAATTTCGTTAATAGTTTTCAATATACCATATGCAGGCAGTAAATTTTCGCTCGTTTAAACAAAAGGTAAGGCATAATAAAAAAAGACTGAGAAGTTTTTTAACCCGTTTGGAAAAGAACCTGCCAAAAGGTCTCGATAAACTGGCTGCCAGCCTGGAGAAAGAGGTATGGCAGGAAGTGGATTGCCTGAGTTGCGCCAATTGTTGTAAAACAATGAGTCCTACTTTTACTCAAAAAGACATAAAAAGAATTTCGAAACATTTTGATCAAACACCGGATGCTTTCACAAAACAATGGTTGCGTAAAGACAGGATCGGTGATATGCTCAATAAAACCGAACCCTGCCAGTTTCTGAATTTGACCGACAATAAATGTTCCATTTACGCGATACGTCCGACCGACTGTTCTGGTTTTCCACACCTGCATAAAAAAACGATGCCCGAATATATGCATGTGCATAAACAGAATATTGAATATTGTCCGGCTACTTATAAATTGGTTGAGAAAATGCAGGAAGCGATGCTTAATGGATAAATAAATAGTGGATAATTAAGTAGCGGATAATTAAATAGTGGATAATTGATAATTTTTTAGGTGGAGGCAACTTCCAAAATTATTGAACACCAGCTACTCAGACGACTAATTGCGTTTAAAACATTATCCATTATCCATTACCCCATTATCCATTACCCCATTATCCATTACCCCATTATCATTAACCAATTATCCATTACAAATACACATCTTCAATTAGAAAAAACTCCGTGTGCTGGTCTTTTAACATGGTTATGGCAAGAATATTAAATTGAATCCTGTTCCATTGTGGTTGTTGGTACAAATATTCTTCTGCGGCATTGATGAGGTTTTGGATTTTCCTGTTATCAACAGCATCTTCGGGATGACCAAATTTTTTGGTAAGCCTGGTTTTGATCTCAAAAAAATGCAGGATACTATCTTTTTCGGCAATAATATCAACTTCCCAGTGGGCGTGCCGCCAGTTTTGGTGCAGGATACCGTACCCTTTTTCTGTTAGATACGCTACAGCCAGCAATTCGCCTTTCATACCGGTTTGATTGTGTTGGGCCATCTGTCAAAGATATTAAATAAGGTTATTAACAGTCTGGCCACATAGGCTGCATAAAATGCCTGATAAAAAACTATAATTACCTATTTTTGCACAAAGCAAATAAAAATGAACAAACAAAGTACCTATACATTAACTGTAGCCATATTACTGATCATTGTGGCAGCCTTATCGAGGGTTTTTATGTATCCCGATAATTTCAGTCCTGTTATTGGCATGGCGATATTTGCCGGTGCTGTTATTAAAGACCGCAGACTGGCCTTTGCGTTGCCGTTGCTGGCCATGTTCCTGAGTGATGTATTATTTGAGGTGTTCAATATCGCTCCCGGATTTTGGGGTTGGGGCCAATTGGTTGGTTATGGTATACTCGCATTAATTACCGTTATCGCTTTCAGTATGAAAAAGATCAATGTGCTGTCGGTTGCGGGCTATTCAGTGGGGGCCTCGTTATTATTCTTTTGGTTATCCAATTCGGCATTCTTTGTTTTTGATAATGCGATCTACCATTTGTATCCGCAAAATTTCAATGGCTACATAGCCAGTTTAGTTGCCGGGATACCCTTTCTTAAAACCGGGATTGTTGCCGACCTGGTATACAGTGTTGTTTTATTCGGTTCTTATTTCCTGGTTAAACAATATGCATTTAGTAAAAAAGCAGTTGCGTAAATCTAAAGTATATTTTCTCAGAAACACCGGCCAACAGGCGGGTGTTTTTTTTATAGGGCCGTCTGCGCTTCTTCGTATCCTTCGTCGATGTCCAGGCTTTGTCCGGCGGCAGCAGCCGTTGCCAGTTCATCGCAGCGGTTATTAAAGGGATTGTCGGCATGGCCTTTCACCCATTTTAATTTTATGTTCATTTTTTGGGCAAGATGAAAATAGCGGGTCCAGAGGTCTTTATTTTTTTTGCCGCCCTTGAAATTGGTTTTCATCCAGTTTTTCAACCAACCTTCTTCTATGGCTTTCACCACATATTGGCTGTCGGAATAAACGATAACCGGCAGTTCTTTTTTGGTAATGGATTCCAGCCCGGTGATCACCGCCAGCAATTCCATGCGGTTATTGGTGGTAAGCCTGAATCCTCCGGATATCTCCTTACGGTGATTATTGAACATCAATATAACGCCATATCCGCCGGGACCGGGATTTCCACGGGACGAGCCATCGGTGTAGATGTGAATTGTACTCAAAAGGTTTCGGCTGTTTTTTTTAATAATTGAAGTACCGGGTTTTCATCTCCCTGTGGTTCTTCGGGAACAGCACCGGGCCTGTTATCAATTTGTAAAATTACCAGTTTGGTCTCATTATTTTCTGATGTTAAAATATAGTTCATTTCAAAATAATTTTCGGGATTGTCTTCAAGGCCGGGCCTGGGAGCAAATAAACTATACCGTAAACGTTCATGGGGCTTTATTTCCAAAAGCTTTCCCCATTGTTCAAATATTTTATCTTCCCACAGGGTTTTAAACCTGATATCCTGGCCAACTTTCCAGTTGGAAATAACATCACTTCCGTATTGCCATAATTTTACCAGGTTGGGGTTGGTGATCGTATCCCAAACCCGTTCGGGTGAGGCCTTAATGTTGATGGTAGAGATATCTGTTGCCATTTTTTTCACTTTAATAAAAGTTCCTCCATGTTAAACGGTACAAGTGAGTTCTGGTAACCATCGGATCGAAAAGACAGTCTTCTTACACCTGAAAAACGCCTGTTTTAAACTCTGCGATCTCCGGGTTGTGATCGGCCGCTGCAATACCTTCAGAGATCATTTTACGGGTATCAGCCGGATCAATGATCGCATCAACCCATAACCGGGCTCCTGCATAAAACGGGGTGGTTTGGGCATCGTATTTCGCGATCAGTTTGTCCAGCAAGGCTTTTTCATCCGCCTCAGTAATTTCCATTCCTTTCTTTTTTAAAGTGGCTACTTCAATCTGCAGCATGGTTTTGGCCGCCTGCTCGCCACCCATCACCGCAATTTTAGCGGTTGGCCAGGCATAAATAAAACGCGGATCATAGGCCTTGCCACACATGGCATAATTGCCGGCTCCGTAAGAGTTGCCAACAATGATGGTGATCTTGGGTACA
Source organism: Chitinophagaceae bacterium (assembly GCA_016710745.1). Classification (GTDB taxonomy): domain Bacteria; phylum Bacteroidota; class Bacteroidia; order Chitinophagales; family Chitinophagaceae; genus Ferruginibacter. The sequence goes on from JADJVB010000012.1 coordinate 72,517, forward strand.
ACCGAATTGGCAACTGCATTAACCAGTTTAGCGCCGTCTTTGATGATGCCTGCGTGTTCGCTGCGGCTGCCTACCATAAAACCGGTTACATCCTGCAAAAAAACCAACGGAATTCGTTTTTGATTGCAATTCATGATAAACCTGGCCGCCTTATCGGCGCTGTCGTTATAAATAACACCCCCCAGTTGCATTTCGCCTTTTTTACTTTTTACGATTAGCCGCTGATTGGCTACGAAGCCAACCGACCAACCATCTACGCGGGCATAGCCGCAAACAATGGTTTTGCCATAATCTTCTTTATATTGGTCAAAGCTGTCTTTATCGGCAATACAATTGATCAGGTCAACCATATCATAGGGTTTGGTATTGCCGGGGCTCATGATGCCATACACTTCACCGTTATTTTTTAACGGCGCTGTTGATTCGATCCGGTCGAAACCGGCTTTTTTATGATGCCCAATTTTGTTCATGATCTTCTTTACCTGGTCGAGGCATTCTTCTTCTGTTTTAAATTTATAATCAGCAATCCCGCTGATCGAATTATGGGTATCGGCACCGCCCAGCGTTTCACTGTCGATATCCTCGCCGATCGCCGCTTTTACCAGGTAAGGGCCGGCCAGGTAGATAGAGCCATTGCCTTCCACCATCAATGTTTCATCACTCATAATGGGCAGGTAGGCGCCACCGGCCACACAGGCACCCATAACCGCGGCAATTTGTGTAATGCCCATGGCGCTCATTTTCGCGTTGTTGCGAAAAATGCGGCCAAAATGTTCTTTATCCGGAAAAATCTCATCCTGCATCGGCAGAAAAACACCGGCACTGTCAACCAGGTAAATCACCGGCAGGTTATTTTCCATGGCAATTTCCTGCATTCGTAAATTTTTCTTCCCGGTTATAGGGAACCAGGCACCGGCTTTTACGGTTTGATCATTGGCAACAATAACACATTGCCGTCCGCTTACATAACCAACGCCGCTAACCGTGCCACCGGCCGGGCAACCGCCTTCATCGGGGTACATGTCAAATCCTGCAAAAGCGCCGATCTCAACGAAAGGTTTATCGGCATCGCATAAATAACTGATGCGTTCGCGGGCCGTTAACTTATTACGTTCTTTCTGTTTGGCCGCCGCTTTTTTACCACCACCCTCGTGAATTTTTTCCAGGTGCTTTTTTACCCGGCTCCAGGCCAGTTTCATGACATCTTCATTTTTATTGAATTCTACATCCATAAATAATTAATTTTTGCTTAAGCCATTAAGTTTACCCGTAATAAACTTTGTGCCTTTGCCGGTTTGTTAGTAATTTCAAAGCCGATAATCAACTGCAAAAATATGGCTAATGAAATTAATCGCATATTAAAACTGTTTGCCGATCTGCAGCACGGCGATTGCTGGGTCGGCACCAATTTTAAAGAAGTACTGCACGAAGTGGATACGGTTAAAGCAACGGGCCATATGTCGGAGAAATCCAACAGTATCTGGCAATTGGTGGCACATATTACGTACTGGCGAACTTTGGTGGTTAACCGGTTATCGGGAACTGGTAACCCGCCGCCATTTCGCGATTTTCTGTTGCCTGATATTTGTAATGAAGAAAGCTGGAGACAAACATTGTTCGATTTTGAAGCGGCTTATCATTTGTTGCGAAATGCCATTCACCATTTTAATGAAGAAAATCTAGATAAACCCTCCTTAAAACCGGAACAAACCAACTTCGAACTTATCCTGGGTTGTTTACAACATGATGCCTATCACCTCGGGCAAATGATGCTGCTAGAAAAAGAATTAGCATGATAATTGCCTGGTTATTTTAAACGGTATACATATGCGTAAAACAAAAATGTTATGTACCCATTTGGGTATGGTCATAATCTTCCTTGCAGGTTGCAGGCAGCAGCCGGTTTTTTCGCAGAAAGTGGTTATATACGACCTGGTGAAAGACTTCAACGCCATAGCGGATGATAAAACCGATAATTATGCAGCTTTCGTAAAGGCCGCGGAAGTTATATCCGGCGCGGGTGGTGGCATATTGAATATTCCAAAAGGGAAATATTTTATAGCATCCTATAAAGGGATCAAAGGTGCAAATATTGGGGATATTGTTTTCCGGAATTGTAATAACCTCAGCATCATTGGTAACAACAGCGTGATCAGGGTGAACGGACATTTTACAAGAAACCGCGATTATCAGTTACCTGGTTTGTCGTTTAACTATGCTTACAACAATACTGTATGCCCTTTTAAACTGACCAATTGTAAAAATGTTTTGTTAAAAGATATTTCCCTTTACGGCGAAGTTGATAAAATGAAAAAAGAACAGGGTGTTGTTGAAGGCGAATCGTTTGGGGTTTTTATTTCGGATGACGAGCCAACGGATGTAAGCAGCCGGATCTTATTGGAAAATGTGCGGGCACATCATTTTGCTTCTGATGGAATTTTAATAAAAAGCAATGGAGAGAATATTGTTTTAAAAAATTGTAATTCTTCTTTTAATGCCAGGCAGGGATTAAGTGTTGTAAAAGGATCAAAAATAAAGGTTTTACATTCGGTCTTCGATTCAACCGGTAAAACAGGGGCTTATGGATGGCATCCGCCGGGCGCTGGTATCGACATTGAAAATGAATTTGGTGCGGGAAAATTGAACGACGTATTAATCAGTAACTGCACACTCAGGGGTAATGCCGGTTTCCAGGTGGTAACCACTTTGTCATCGAATAAAGTAGTAATTGACTCTTGTTTTATTGCAGATGCCAGCGGTGGATATTCCGAAGCATTGAATGGGGTAGGGATGTATAGCCTGAATTCGAGGCTATCAAATTCGATACTCCTTGCGGGCATTCAGGTTGATCTGAACGACCAGGTTTACAAGGGCCCGGAGATTCAGGAGATCAGCAAAAATATCGTGTATTCGGGTAACCGGGGCATTGTAAGCGCCGATTATGCCCGCCCGGTAAACATTACGGATAATATATTTATTATGTTACCCAAGCCAAAACTGGACGAATATTTTCCCTATATACAAAATTATAACTGTGTTTATAACCGGAATATGGTTGTGGTACATGCCGATCGTTTGGTGAATGATGCCAACCAGGTAACGGCACTGGTGCAGGGCGCAAAGGAGGTGAAGGAAGATTTTTGGTTGGTTAACGGTTATACGATCCCGCCGGAAAAACAAAGAACAGTTTATTTTTTACCGGCAACCAATGGTTCAAAAATAGTTACTGATCAGTTCTTCGGAGCCAGCGATGTGGTTGCCCGCTACAACTATAATAAAACGCATTTTCTATTGCCGGGGCAGGTGAACACAATACTGAACAATGAAATATTTTCGGCCTATAAGCAAACTACTTTCAACCAGGGATATCTAAAACAGGCATCAGAAATTCGTAAAAAGATGGCTGCGATCGTTGCCGAAGCGAAATCCAAATAGCGATGTATACCGAGGATAAACACACGCCGCACTTCCTTTTTTTGAATACATCATTGTTTTAAACGATGTGTAATAATAACGAACTATAAGTTGTAAAATGGTATTGAGATATTTAGTCTTGATGTAAGCCTTTTTTTTTGTATCTTCCAAAGAACGGTGTTTTTTTTCAGCTTCATTATTGTTCCCCCCAATAAAAAAAAGTACTGTCTATTTATTATCATCAAAATCAGGCATCATGGATACTTTAACGGTCGTTAAAACAAGATATAAAAGTTTTACCCAACATAATTTCAGGCAGATTCCACAAATGAGCCGGCTTAGTGCTGAGCAATTGGATGCGATCGATGTGGTTAGTCATGTACTGCCTTTCAAGTCAAACAACTATGTAGTGGATGAACTGATCAACTGGGATAATGTTCCGGATGATCCGATCTTTACGCTTACTTTTCCCAGGAAGGAAATGTTGATACCGGAACACTACAAGCTGATGAAGGATGCCATGGATAGTGGTGCTTCCAAAGATGAATTGAAGAAGCTCGCTAATGAGATCAGGCAGGAGCTTAATCCGCATCCGGCCGGACAGCTGGAGCACAATATTCCGATGATCGAAGGTCACAAACTTACCGGTATGCAACATAAATACCGCGAAACTGTTTTGTTTTTTCCCAGCCAGGGACAAACCTGTCATGCCTATTGTAGTTTTTGTTTCAGATGGCCCCAGTTTGTAGGAATGGATGAATGGAAATTTGCCACGAAGGAAACGGAGTTACTGATAAAATATCTTCAGGAACATACCGAAGTAACTGATCTGCTTTTTACTGGTGGCGATCCGATGATCATGAAGAATAGGATATTCGCTACTTATATAGATGCTTTGCTTGAAGCAGATATTCCAAATTTGCAAACCATACGTATAGGAACAAAGGCTTTGGGCTACTGGCCCTATAAATTTACAACCGACGAAGATGCTGATGATACATTGAGAACTTTCAAGAAAATTGTTCAAAGTGGAAAAAATCTGGCCATCATGGCCCATTTTAATCACCCGGTTGAATTGTCTACAAATGCAGTTCAGGAGGCAATTAAAAAGATCCGTGCAACAGGTGCTCAGATCAGGAGTCAGTCGCCCATCATGCGCAATATAAACGCCGATGCATCGGTGTGGGCCGAATTGTGGCGCAAGTTGGTAAACCTCAATTGCATCCCGTATTATATGTTTGTAGCCAGGGATACCGGAGCGCAACATTATTTTAAAGTTCCGTTGACTGAAGCCTGGAATATATTTCAAAAGGCATATCAAAGCGTAAGCGGTGTATGCCGTACGGTACGTGGCCCCAGTATGAGTGCCACACCCGGTAAAGTACAGATGCTCGGCGTAAGTGAAGTGAATGGAAAAAAGATCATGACCTTTCGTTTTCTTCAGGGTAGAGATCCTGATTGGGTTGCCAGACCTTTTTTTGCAGAATATGATGATGAAGCTGTTTGGCTTGACGATTTGAAGCCGGCTTTTGGAGAAGAGAAGTTCTTCTTTGAAAACGAATTAGATAAATTGTTTAACGAACAGCTCGGTAAATCAATAGTCGACAACTTTGATTGACATAAAATGAAACAGCATGGAACTGAAACGTCGTTTTCTGAATCCCAACGTGATTGGCCTGAAGGAATCCCCAACCCTGCGGATAAACCAGCATTGTAAAGAACTGGCGGCACAGGGTCAACATATTTATAAACTGGGTTTGGGACAGTCGCCTTTTCCGGTGCCCGAATCCGTGGTGAATGCGTTACGCCTGTATGCCCCGCAAAAAGATTATCTGCATGTGCAGGGGCTGCCCGAACTGCGAAAAGCAGTGGCTGATTTTCATCGAAAAAAGGACGGAGTGGATATTTTACCCAATAATGTGATCATAGGTCCGGGATCGAAGGAATTGTTATTTTTATTGCAGATGGTTTTCAAGGGCGAAGTGATCATTCCGAGTCCGAGTTGGGTGTCTTATTTGCCGCAGGCAAAAATTATAGGTAACACGATACATGTGTTGCATACCAGGGCCGAAGAACAATGGCGTTTAAAGCCCGAACAACTGGAAAAATTTTGTAAAGAGAACAATGAGGCGGGAAAAAAAAATTACCTGCTGATATTGAATTATCCCGGAAACCCGGATGGGATAACCTATAGCGAAGATAGTATCGGGCAGCTGGCAGAAACCGCCCGGCGATACAATATTTACATTTTATCCGATGAGATTTACGGACAGCTGCACCACGAGGGTAATCATGTTTCCATTGCAAAATTTTATCCGGAGGGGACTATCATTAGTTCGGGACTTTCGAAATGGTGTGGCGCGGGCGGGTGGAGACTGGGTACTTTTTCCTTCCCGTCGAACCTGCATTGGATGCTCGACGCTATGGCAGCCGTTGCCAGTGAAACCTATACCTCGGTTAGCGCTCCCATACAATATGCGGCTGTACAGGCTTTTTTGTGTGGTGCCGAAATTGAAGACTATTTATGGCATGTAAGAAAAATACTGGCGCTGCTGGGTAACGAATTTGCGGCCATAATCCGGCGGGGAAATATACAGGTGAATGATCCTACAGGCGGCTTTTACTTATTTCTCGATTTTACACCGCTTACAGAAAAACTGATCAACCGGGGTATCCTAAACGGGGCTGTTTTATGCGACAGGCTTTTACATGAAACCGGGGTGGCTATTTTGCCCGGAGTTGATTTTAACCGGCCGCCGGAGGAACTTTCTGCCCGTTTGTCGTATGTTGATTTTGACGGAGCCAAAGCACTGTCGGCAAGTTATACCGTTCCATTACATGAAAAATTACCGGATGATTTTCTTGTACGTTATTGCGGTAACGTAATGGAAGCTGCTGAAAAAATTGTGCAATGGGCAAACCAATAGCCTTAGAGCGGAAGAACGGTATTTATTTGCGCTACGTTGAATCCATTGTTGACCACCTGTTTATATGGCAGGCTCATTTTATTGATAACCGGATTGGTGTGGTTAAAATGAATAAAATAAATTTTCTTTTTCTCAGCTGCCGGCAGATCCCTGAATAGGTTCATGGATTCAATAATAAAAGGATGGGGGATAGTTGAAATATCCCGGTTGTTAATTTCTTCGCTATCAAAAAAAGTAGCATCAACAAACGCGTAATCTACTTTGGCGATCTCGTCTGCTATGTTGCTGCTCCATTTTTCCCATTTGTCGATATCGGGGATGAATAATAATTTTTTATTTGGCCCGATGATCTTATAGCCAACGGTTTCCGAAAATTCATCGCGATGCGGAACGGTAAACGGTTGCACTTTTATATTTCCGGTCATTTTTATTTCTTCGCCGTTGTGCAGATCCCGTAAAATAATATTCCGGTTTTTTACCAACTGGCTCCAGGGGCCGTTTTGTTCCAAAAAAACTTTCATGCGGGGCATAACGTAAACCGGTATGCTATCAGCATTCATGGCTTCTTTACCCAGGTACATCAAACCGGTATAATGCCCGATATGTGCATGGGTTAAAAAAATGCCGTCGGGCGTTTCTTTGGCAAAAGGAGAGCTGTAGTTTTTTAATATTTTAGTTTGACGTACAAAATCGGGGCCTGCTTCAAAGATATATTTTTTGTTATCGACCGGATCAACCAGCCCGAGGGAAACCACCATTCTGTTTTTATCAGGGTTTTCAAACAGACTTTTACAACAATTTTTAGTGCAGCCAATTTGGGGCGATCCGGCATCCTGTATGGTTCCCAGTACGATCACCGAAACATGGGTTAGGGAATCCATGGTATTGGAATATACGGGCCCGGGTGTTTTATTGCTTTTGTATTCGTGGCAGGATTGCAGCGCTAAAATAATGAGAAGCTGAATGATTTGTTTCATGTTGTACAATTGCATCGGTAATTAAAATATAAAATTAAAATGGCCCGGCAGCATGGTTATTTTTAATTCATTACTTTCCAGGTACTCTCCATCCAGGTGCGATTGTATGAGCTGTTTACTTTTAACAGTAATGGCGGTCGTGTTATAATAATCAACAATTGACAGGCCCAGGTGCTTTCCTTTTTCGATAACCGGTAAATACCTGAGTCGTTTCAGGGGAGTCAATGGTTTTACCAGGTTTGCATCAAACAATCCATCATCAGGTTTGGCGAGTGGAGCCACGTAAAAACCTCCTCCATAGCGGGTTCCATTGGCAATGCTGATCATGAGCATTTTGCCTTCAACCGTTTTTTCGGCTGAAGCAACAATGTATTCCTGTTCTTTATAAAACAAAATATGTTTTAAGATGGAGAGCATGAACGAAGTTTTGCCACCCCATTTATTAACCCCCTGTAAACTCCTGGCCACGGCCCCTTCAAAACCGATGCCGACGCCGTTTAAAAAATATCGTTCATTGCATAAGCCCGCATCAATGGGTTTGGGTACGGAATGCAGGATATGTTCAATTTGACTGTGGGTCTCTGTTTTACCATACAACAGAGCATGAAAATCGTTGCCGGTACCGCCTTTGAAAATACAGAGCGGTTTTTTTATATCATGGAATTGATTAATAAAATAATTAAGCGTTCCATCTCCACCGGTTATCCATATCTGGTCGAAATCATAGATGCTTTTATCCCATTCTTTTTCTGTAAAGATTTGCGAAATGATTTGTTTTTTCTGCAGGATTTCCTGAATGGCGGCCGCCAGTTTAACCGCTTTTCCACTGCCGGCCAGTGTGTTAGTAGCGATGGCAATCTGCATGGTTCTCGTTTTGGTTACTAAACTGACCGTTTAAATGGCAGTTCTTATCAGGCTTTTCGGTAATCATTATTGAGCTATTGCATTTTTGGCATCTTCGATTTGTTGCGCCAGGCAGCATCATATTTACTAGAAGCATAGTAAATTATAATGTCCGCATCATATTTGGAATCTACAAAATAAACTTTTTTGTCGGCATCGTATTTCGAGTCCACAAAATACCAGAGCCCTTTGTTGTCTTTGGCATCATACTTTGAGCTGAGTTTGTAAACAACCAGATCGGCATCATATTTACTGCTGGCTACATACACTTTCACGTCGGCATCGTATTTGGAATCGCAACTGTATATTTTTTGCGCCTTGGCGGCATTCACCGTGCCTGACAGGAAAATAAACAATAGGCCTGTTCTTAAAAATATTTTTTTCATTTTTCTACATTGAATTCAGGCTTTGTACCTGTTGTGTTAAAAATAAAGGAATATATATCAGCGATCTGCTCAATATTCTTTTTTGTATTGCTGGCACCATGCCCGCTATTGGTATCAATGCGTATGATAACCGGGTTCTTTCCTTTATATTTTTCCTGCAAGGTGGCAATGTATTTGAAAGAATGTGCCGGTACCACCCGGTCATCGTGATCAGCCGTGGTTACCAATGTAGGCGGGTAATTGATATCGGCTTTTATATTGTGCAGCGGCGAATAGGCGTACAGGTTTTTAAAATTTGCTTCATCTTTTTCGCTGCTGCCATAGTCTGCGATCCAGTTCCAGCCAATGGTAAATTTTTGAAAACGCAGCATATCCATTACTCCAACCTGTGCTATTGCCGAGCCAAACAGATCGGGTCGTTGGTTAATAACTGCACCTACCAGCAGGCCACCGTTACTGCCTCCCCGAATGGCTAAACGCTTACTGGTTGTATAATTGTTGGCAATTAAATATTCACCCGCGCCAATAAAATCGTCAAATACATTTTGTTTGTTTAATAACATGCCAGCCTTATGCCAGCTTTCGCCATACTCGCCGCCCCCGCGCAAATTTGCCACGGCGTAAACACCACCGGCATCTAAAAACGGTATCAAGGTTGCGTTAAAAGAGGGTAGCAACGAAATATTAAATCCACCATAACCATATAAAAGGGTAACATGAGATCCATCCATTTTTGTTGCCGTTTTTTGCACGATGAACATCGGAATCTTTGCTTTTCCATCTTTCGAAGGATAAAATACCTGCTTGATCTCATACATCTTTGGTTCAAAACTAACTTCAGGTGCCCTGAATCGTTCTGACTTACCGGTAGTAATATCATATTTATAAATGGTAGGCGGGTAAGTAAATGAAGTAAAGGAATAAAAAGTAAATTCGTCATCATGATTTCCGTCAAAACCACTGGCGTTACCAATGCCCGGAAATTTCACCTCGTTTACATAAGCGCCGTTCAGATCATATACCAGCGTTCTTACACTTATATCTTTTAAATAATTAAGAAACAACTTTCCACCTGCCGAACTAACCTGTTGAAGAGGCTCTGGTTTTTCCGCAACCAGGTCGGCCGACCGCATCATATCCGGACTGGTAAAATCAAACACCATGAGTTTGCTGTTTGGTGCATTGGCATTTGTTTTTACTATAAAACTGTGATCGGTATTTTCCACAACACTGTAATCATCGTTACTGATATTTGCTACGAGTGGTATAAATTTTTTGTCGGCGGCTTTCAGATCCATGTAGGATACGGCATTGCCATCAAATCCTTTACCCCTGTCGCTGATGTATAAATACAAAAAGCGTTCATCCTCGCTCGTTTGTGCGGTATGAAACCGTTGCGGGTTGGCCTTGTCTTCAAATACCAGTTTATCAGCCGATTGTGCCGTACCCACGGTATGATAATAAACCAGATGATTTTCATTTTTAGCGCTCAGGTCACTGGCTTTTTTTTCGGGAGCAGGGTAGCGGCTGTAATAGAAACCATCGCCTGCCCAGGAAGCACCGCTTACCTTCACCCAGTTGATCTCATCATCCAGATTTTTTCCGGTCTTCATGTCGCGCACATAATAGGTTTGCCAATCGCTGCCCCCTTTACTTAAACCAACAACCGCATAATTACCATCTTTGCTGAGATTGAATAATTGTAAACGGGTGGTGCCATCAGGACTCAGGGTATTAGGGTCAATCACCAGTTCGGGTTCTGCTGTCAGCCCTTTTTGCCGAAATAAAACACTCTGGTTTTGCAATCCATCATTTTTATAAAAATAATACCAGTCGCCGTTTCGGAAAGGAGCTGAGTATTTAGCGTAATTATACACTTTTTCAATAGCATCCTGAAACTGTTTGCGATAGGGTATCTGTTCCAGGTAATCCTGGGTTACTTTATTTTGCGCGTCGACCCAGGACTTGGTTTCTGCACTTTTATCATCTTCTAGCCAGCGGTAAGGATCGCTCACTTTGGTGCCAAAATAGTCGTCTACCTGGTTTATTTTTTTAGTAACTGGATATTTGAGCTGTGCAAACAGCGATACTGAAACCAGAAGGAAACACAGGAGGCCAGCAAGTTTTTTTGTAAACATGTTTTTTTATTTGTCAAGTTAAAAAAATAAGGGCAATTTATACGCTTTTAACGGGTTTGAATAGATTTATTAAAGGAATTTATAATGTAGGCTGCATTTTGGTTTAACAAAGTTTCATTAACGGTCAGTTGTGTTTGATTTTTTTCATTGGGTCTTGGTATCCTGATATTGAAATCCTTAGATAAAGACTCCTGCATTTTTTTACCGTCAATTTCTTTACTCAGTTCGAGCCTGAAAATATTTGTGCCGTTGTCAATCGCTTTTATCTGAATACCCGCTATTTTGTTCAGGCCCGTAATCACCTGGTCCCAGGTTTTAATGGCGTTTTGCAAACGGGTTTCAAAACCTTCCAACCGGTATAGCGCCATTGCCGCATTGGTCCAGTTTCCATACATATTGCCGCCATGTACTTTTACGAGGTGAGCCATTTTATCTATAACTACGGCCGGGCCGCTAAGTATGGCACCTCCACTGGCACCAAAATATTTGTATAAAGAAATGTATACGGTGTCGAAATACGACGCATATTCACCCACAGAGATCCCGCTCCAGGCCGAAGCTATAAAGATCCTGGCGCCGTCGAGGTGAAGTCCTATTTTTTCATTTCGGCAGTAAGCACTTATTTTTTTGATTTCTTCCAGGGGTACCGTTCTGCCATCGGTTCTGCGCACCGGGTTTTCAATACTTACAGCACCAATACCCGACTTGAAAACTTCCTCCCGACTTAAATTTTTAACAGCATTCTCTAATTGTGCTGCGGTGAAATAGGTTTCATCTTTTGCTAGCGGCATTAATCTTTTATTGAAAACAGATTGTGCGGCATCTGCTTCATCGCGGTATACATGGCTTGTATCCTGCACAAATACCTTTGTGTTTTCGCCACTCAATACGGCTAAGGCCAGTTGGTTGGCCATAGTACCACTGGGCATATACACAGATTTTTCTTTACCGGTGATGACTGCCATTCTCTTTTCCAGCGCCTCAACAACGCCACCGGAACCGTACCTGTCACCTATGAGGGGGATTGATTTATGGGCTTTTTGTAATTCGTTGAGATACTCAATTGGCTCAAACATTTCCCCGTCGCCATAAAATTTTATTATTGAAGCGTCAGAAGCCGGCGAATTATTAAAATGGGAGTCATTACCCAGTATCGACGAAAACGGGATAAATACGGGCAATGCACACAGGCCTGTATTTGCCAGGAATTTTCTCCTGTTAAAAGATGTCATTGTTTCGAATTTTATATTGATGATATATAAAAACTGGTTTACTAAGGTATCAAATATTATGAAAGAACCCGGTTAAGGATTAAATTTCGCGGTTATATAAAAAATAGAAGGCTATATAAATACGGATATGCCCTTTGTTTTATGCAGGTTTCACAGTGATTTTTTAAACAAACCGTCAGGGTAAATACGTCTTTATCTGAGAAGTGGACAATAGAAAGAATTAATTAAACCAAACGGCATATCGTTTTCTTCTTAATTCTAAAGCCAGTTTTTCTTCCTGTTTAAGTGCTTCGTTCCTCGACGATACCGGATCGATATGGTCATATAGGCTTGGCCGTAAGTACAGTCCATATTTTTGAACAATATGGGAAGAAAGTTTGTGTCCCTTCTTCGATCTTTCACCAGTTTTATGTTGTTCAAATCTTTCTTTCGGCGTCTTGCTTGTCATGCCCACATACACACATTCCAGCACGCCATTGAATTGTGGATTGGCTTCTCTAAACTTTGCATTTTCGGTAAATACTTTTTTAGATAGTTCGATCACGTAGATGTGGTATTGCAGTTTAGGCATGCTGGTTTGGCTCGGTAAGAATAAAACTACGTAAATAATAATAATTTTTTTGAGACAAAGTCTCAGGGCCAATACATCCTCGTTTGAGACGAGGACGAGAGAAGCATCCAGCATCCATCTCCTCCCTACCTACCCATGTTTTGCTTTCATATCTGCAAACGAATCCTTGATGAGTAACTTAAGTACATTAATGTCAATATCCGACAAACGATTTATATAAAGACAGGAACCGCCGCTGAGTTTGTGCTTTCCCAGATTTTTCAAATATTGAGGATAATTTTTTACGCCTGCCATTAGATAAATAGTAAGCGCCTGTTTTCGCGGTGAAAAACCACCAAAAAACCAGTCACCACCACGCCTGGTTTTTTCCGACTGGTATTGGTAATCACCAAAACCGATGATAGAATCGCCCCACATCGCTGCTTTTTCGCCGGAAGTTTCGGTAAATAAGGTCAACAGCGTTTTGCAGTCTTTGCGTTTTTCTTCATCCCCAATGGCAGTTATAAATTTGCTTACGCTTTCTTTTGTTTTTTGTGTTTTTAATTCAGCCATGGGCTAAAAATAATAAAATCATTTTCGAAATGCAATTATTTTTTTGTGCTAAAAGTCTGTTTTTAACGGATGGCAATAGTTTACCTCTACCGGGTTGCCGTAATGCTAAACAACTATCAGTACATGTTTAATTGCTAGTTCCTGGTCAGCACAAACTGCAGTCCGGTACTGGTTACCGGCAATGCGCCTACGCCGATACCTTTTAATGGAATCTGAATATATGGTTCTGCACGGATATTTAATTTTTTTCCAACCGGGCGTTGATAGCCTGCGCTGATCCTCACTTCAGCCGCCGCATATCCTTTAGTGTTTTTATATATGCCGTTAAATTCCTGCGCCTGTCCGCTAACCACAGCCTTGTATGTATTGGCCTCCTTCGTCATAATATATGAACTCACACCAGCCTTGCCATAAAATCCCTTATCTTTTTTATTGAAGTTATATTTTACACTAACCGGTATTTCAATTAGGGTACTGGTTCCTTCTAAACTGTTGATGGTCATGTTCGACGGCATATCGTCTGCCTTTGCATTAAAATGTTTACCTGCGGTATAGTATTTTTTTTGTGAGAGCTGTACACCGGTTTCAACCGAGATCTTTTTACTTATTTGTAATCCTACAAGGGCACTGGCATTGATTCCGGCTTTGGTCATCCCCTGGTTTTTTACCTGGTTAAGTTCAACGCCTGCTGATACACCGTAATAAACAGCGGGTTTATTTTTTTTCTTTTTTTCTGCCGGTGATTTTTCTGTTGTTTCATTTTCTGCCGGATTTTTTTCAGGGTTGGTTTTTAAGGCGATTTCTTTTTTATTATCCGACTTTTTTTCCGTGTCACTTGCCGGTTCCAGCCTTGGGTTAGCTTTGCTATCCTGGTTTGGAGATACGGTGATATAGTCGGTTAAGCTATTCCCGGTAGCCTCTTCTCCTTCGCTTGCAGATGGAGCAGATAATCTGGCTAAAAATTTTGTGTTACTATTCGAACTTTTTCTTACTTTTTTGAATACAGATTCTGTTGCTGTTATGTCGATATCATGGCCGGCTACCGATTGATCAGTCGCCTGGGTTTCGGTAATGTTTGTTGTGGCTGAATGTATCTTTGACTCCGGATTGCTGTTTACCGATTTAGTTGTTACTGTTTTTTCGCCCGTAGGTTTACTATTGTTATTGTCGACAACCAGGTACGTGCCAATACTGCCGCCAGTAATTAAAAAGGCAAGTAACAGCAGCGCAAACTTACGTTTCCCATTTGTTTTAGTAACCGGAGCCGCGGCGGTTCCTGGCTCGCTGCCTACAAAAGGTAGCAGGTCGTCGAAATTACCCGGCCTGGTTTTCAGCGGATAATTTTCGGCTGCTTTTTTAAACAATTCATCCATATGGTCATCTACATTCGGCATATTAAAGCTTCTTCATTTTTTTTAATGTGGTTTTGTAAGAGCGCCCGGGCCCTGGATAAGCACGACTTTGAGGTACCAACCGGTATTTGTAAAATATCAGCGATCTCTAAATGATTGTATCCGTCGATAACATATAAATTAAAAACTGAACGGTGCTGTGGCGACAATTCTTTGATCATCACGATAAGTTCCTTGTATAGCAACAACTGTTCGCCATTTTCGCTGTTTTCAGGGATGTCCCACACGTGATCGGGGATACCGCCAATTTCCGGAGTCATTTTACCTCTACGTAATTCATCAATTGCCGTATTGATCATAATACGTTTTAACCAACCCATCAGCATTTTTTCGGTATCGGCTTCATGCCCCGGCTTAAATTGATCAATTTTGTTAAAGAACTTGATAAAACCGTCGTTAACTACGTCCACGGCTTTGTCGTATCTGTATATATATCGAAAAACTGTTTTTAAGGCAAAGCCATAATAGTTTTCATAGAGCATTTTTTGAAATTTATGCTCCCTGTTCAAACAGCCCGATAATATGCTGGTTATGCTTTCCAAATCTGATTCAACAATTTTCTGATCGTATAAAGGTTAAGTCATTTAAAGAGTAGGCAGATAACTGTTTTAATTATCAAAACCCTCCTGACCTGTATAAACGGATTTCAAATAGCAAAGGTTGCAAAAAAGCTATTTTATTTTTTTGAAGGCCATTGCCTGTCCAATTTTACCGCCTCCTCCAAAAGTTTCCCAATGGCTTGCTCATCAATATCCTCAACCCGCTGAAATATCCTGTAAAAGATTTGTTTGTTGCTGCCATGGGTTAAATAGTGATCCACATCCGCAAGCCTGTTTCCGTACCAAAAGCCAAGCAAAACGCCCTGTTTGATGCCGCCTCTGGGTATGCCGGCCGGCCATACAATACAAATTCCTTTGTTGCCGTAAAAATAGGGTACGTTAAAAGATATTTTCTCCTTGCAGTAATGGGGCAGTTGCGCCAAAATAATTCCCCTTAACACATCCACCATAATGCGTTCATGTTCCGGAATTACATCGTATACATCTAGAACCGATTTTATTTTTATGTGGTTGATTAACGCCATTCCAATATCGAAACACGGGTTGGTTTCAGGCGATAAAAATACGGTAAAAAATAGCTGCCTGTACATTGCCAAACACCTGTTCGCTTAGTTTCGGGATGTTATTTTTTATAAGCGGTGCAATAGCAGTATAAGCAACCCTTTTGGCTGTTTTACGCTTTGGCTTAGCCTTATTTAATAAGTAACTTTGTAGTCTGTTTTTTTACTATGCAATAAGCTTTTGTATGTAATTATTATCGGCGCGTTTACTGCGCTTTGTCAAATTTACCAGATGAGTATGAAATGTTTAATGATATTATTAGTTGGAATTGGTTCGTTCTTTACCGCCGTTGCACAAGGTGAAGAGGAGCCGCAAATGGAATCGGGGAGGAACAATGGCCGGTCTGATAAAATAAACAGTATCTATGGAAAACTGATCGATAAGAATACCGGTAAGGCGATTGAAGCCGCATCGGTTCAACTGTATCCGGCCGGAAAAAAGAAAACCAGCGCGTTGCTGGATGGTATGCTGAGTCACCCGAATGGCGAATTCCTGTTTCAGAACCTGCAACCCCAGGGCAGTTTCAGATTAGTTATAACGGCGATCGGTTATGAAACCATGGAGCAGGATATTATCATTAACAAAGGAGGTGAAAAAAACGAACGCAATGGTTTTGAAAGAGACCTGGGTAATATCGTGATGACAACAAATTTCAAACAGCTCGAAGGTGTTACCGTAACCAACAGCAGGCCGGCTTTGGAAATGGGCATCGACCGGAAAGTTTTTAATGTAGATAAAAGTATTACCGCAACAGGGGGTACGGCCATCGATATCATGAAAAATATACCCTCCGTTTCAGTGGATATAGAGGGTAATGTTGAGCTGCGAAACAGTACACCGCAGATCTTTGTTGATGGCCGGCCAACCATTTTAACGCTCGATCAGATTCCGGCCGACCATATCGAAAAGATTGAACTCATTACCAACCCTTCGGCGAAATTCGACGCAGCCAGTTCGGGCGGCATAATCAACGTGGTATTAAAAAAGAACAAACGGATCGGTTTAAATGGAGTGGCTTCTGTAAGTGTGGGTACGCCAAAGGTATTGAGCGGTAACCTCAATCTGAATATGCGCCAGGGTAAGTTTAATGTTTTTGTTAGTGCAGGTCATAACCAATCGGGTGGAATCGCAAAAGGAAGCACCCTCAGGGAAAATTTAAAAGGTGGTGCAGTAACCGATTACTTTAACCAGTATTCAGAAAATGAACGGTCGCGGAATTTCAACTCTATCCGTTTTGGTACCGATATTTTTATCAGCAACCGCAATACAGTAACGATTTCGCAGAGTTTCAGCAAAGGTGATTTTGGGAATGAGGAAAACCAGGACCAGGAATACCTGAACAGTAACCGCGAATTATTCCGTTACGGTACCCGAACCTCGGATGATAATTCAGGATTTAACCGTAACAGTACCCGCCTTAATTACAAATACAATTTTCCGAAGCCCGAAAAAGAGCTAACCGCCGATGTTAGTTATAATTATGGCGGCCGGGATAACCGTGCCGTTATCAACAACCGCTTCTTTAATCCCGACGGTACTACTTACCAACCTGAGTCAAATGTTTGGAATTATGGAAGCAGTAACGAGAAACAATTTACCGTGCAGGTGGATTATGCCAACCCGGTTACTGATTTTACAAAAATTGAAATGGGGCTGAGAACATACCACAATGCATTCACCAGCCTGTATGATGCCTATGCGCGGGATAACGGATTGGATATTAAATTACCACTTAGTAATAATTATGCGTATACCGAAATGATCAATGCAGCTTATTTTACCTATTCCTATAAAAAAGAAAAATTCAGTTACCAATTGGGACTCAGAGCCGAACAGGCAAAATTCGATGGCGAATTGGTTGATAGTGCGTACAAATTCGGGTACGATTACCCCAGCCAGGTAAAGAATATCTGGGATGCCTTGTTTCCAAGTTTTTTTATTACCAAAAAAATTGCAGAGAAAGATGAATTACAATTCAACTATACCCGCAGGATACGGCGCCCCCGGTTTTGGCAATTGAATCCATTTATCGACATCAACGATCCGGCCAATATACGCCAGGGTAATCCGGAGTTAAGGCCCGAATACGTTAATTCCTTTGAATTGAATTACAGCAGAGACTATAATAAAGGAAACCTGCTGGCCGTGTTGTATTTCAGAAGTAATCCCAATGATATTACGCAGTACAGTGATACCATAACGGATAAGCAATATCAGCAGTTGAACAACGCTGCTGTTGATCCCAATGCCATTCTCAACACCTATATAAATGCAAGTACCACTAACCGATACGGTATTGAACTAACGCTGCAACATAAGCCGGGCAAAAATCTGGAGATCACTCCCACATTAAACCTGCAATACCGCACGGTAAAAGCAACAGTGAATAACCTCGATTTAAGTAACAAAGGGTTGAACTGGGAAGCCAAACTCATTGGTAATTATAAATTAGAAACCAAAACCAGGTCGCTGTTTAATAACCTGGGCTTTCAAATGACTATTGATTACGAATCGCCTACGGTTATACCACAGGGTAAACGGAAGTCGGAGTTTACGGTTGACCTGGGTATCAAAAAAGAATTCTTAAAAGACAAAAAAGCAACGGTCAGTTTGGCGGTTAATGATCTGTTCAATACCCGTCGCTGGGGCACCATTTACGATACGGAGCAATTTTACCAGGATTCATACCGGCGTTGGAACGTTCGAAATTTCCGAATATCGTTCAGCTATAAATTCGGGGATTCAAAATTCAGCCTGGGTGGTAAAGGAAGCGGCAAGGCCGGAGCCGCGAATAGTGAAAATTGAATTACCTGTAGTTGTTAATCTGTCTTCAAACAATCAATCTTACTGATCGCACCCAACTCCGGGCGGGGTGATGTATTCTGCCTGGCAATAAGCTCAAATGTATGCCCATCGGGGTCATCAAGATAAACGGTGATGAACGGTATCCGGGTAAACACTGTGGGTTGACCGCTTCCATTTTTTAGAAAATTATAAGGGGTTACATGCCGTTCTTTTAAAAAATCGATCGACCTTTCTAAATTTTCAGCAAATACCGTGTTTCGAAAAAGCCCTTTAATTATGAAAAAAATATTAGCGACGTTCATTCAATAACGATTCCAGGTCAAGTGCCCTGGTGAACATCTCTAATGAGCCATCCTCTTTTTTTGGCCATTGATCCCCGGGCCTGTCCCAATACAATTCCACACCATTTTCATCGGGGTCGTTCAGGTAAAGTGATTCGGACACGCCAAGGTCGGCTGCCCCCGTTAGCGGATAATTTTCCTGTATCAAGCGATGATAAATGGCGGCGAGGTCATTGCGGGTTGGATAAACAATGGCGGTATGAAATAATCCTGCCGAATTTGTTTTGGCTGGCGGTAAACCCTTGCTATGCCAGGTGTTCAGGCCGATATGGTGATGATAACCACCCGCCGAAATAAAAGCTGCCTGCCCGCCATATCTCATTGTTATTTCGAAACCCAAAAGCCGGCAATAAAAATCCAGCGACCGATCCAGATCGGCTACTTTTAGGTGTACATGGCCGATTTTTGTTTGGTTGGGAATTATATACTGATCGTCCATAAGTTTATTTCCACTTTATATTGCATCCAATGCTTGGCTTTTGTTCGCCGGGTACAGGCCTTTCGCTGAGCAGGCAGTCCAGCACCAATCGAATGTCTTTTCCGGTAACCGGAATACCGTTGCCGGGGCGGGAGTCATCCAGTTGTCCGCGATAAACCAATTTAAGACGCTTATCATAGATGAAAAAATCGGGCGTGCAGGCTGCATCATATGCTTTGGCTATATCCTGTGTTTCGTCAAACAAATAGGGGAAAGGGTAGCCTAAATGTTCAGCAACCGCTTTCATTTTATCCGGAGCGTCCTCAGGGTGGGTGATGATATCATTGGCACTAATAGCCACGAAACCAATTTCTTTAGATCGATACTCGTGCGCCAGTTGGATCAACGCTTCGTTAATATGCAACACAAACGGACAATGATTGCAGATAAACATAACTACAGTGGCCATTTCGCCCTTGACATCGGCGAGTGCTGTCTGTTTATCTGAAATCGTATCCAATACCAGAAAATCGGGAGCGTTACTGCCCAGTATCTTCATGGTGGAGGTAGTTCTTGCCATTTGCTAAAGATAACTTATTTGGAAATATTTATTGTGGAACGGTCTTTGCATAATGTATTGATGTGGGGGCGTATTTTTGTATCTTTCTGATGCGGGGCCATTTAAACTATAAATTATGAAGTATAAGTTTGTTTTATTGATGTTTGTTGCGCTGGTAACCATAAACAGTGCTGGGTTTGCTCAAACCTCCACGGAATATAATAACCAGGGGCTGGCCAAATATAATGCCCGAAATTATGATGCGGCCTTGCAGGATTTTAATAAAGCCGTTACACTTGACCCCAAAAATGAAAAAGCATTACATAACCGGGGTCTGGCGAAATATGCGTTGAAGGATTATGATGGGGCCATAAAAGATCATAGCAGCGCCATATCGATAAATGCAAATTATAGCAATGCGTATAACGACCGTGGCGCCGTTTACTACAAGCTGAATAACCATGTTGCGGCTTTAAATGATTACAACAAGGCGATTCAAATAGATCCGGCATATTTCCGTGCCTATAAAAACAGGGCATCGGTAAACTATGCACTAAAAAATTATGATGCAGCCGACAAAGATTACAGTAAATGTATAGAACTACAACCCAATGATGAAGACGGGTATATGGGCCGGGGAATGATTCAGAGCCAAAAAAATAATTATGCTGCTGCCATTAAGTTTTTTGATAAGGTCATCGAACTTCAACCAACATCGGCAACGGCCTTGTTGAACCGGGGAAACGCAAAATATGCCCTGAAGGATATAAATGGGGCATTGACCGATTTTTTAAAAGTGGTTCAGGTGCAGCCGGGCAATGCTAATGTGTATTTTAATCTGGGCAGCATTTATATGACGCAGGGCAAGAGCGCAGATGCCATTGCAAATTTCAAAAAATACAATAGCTTTTTACCCAATGAATGGATGGGGTATAAGTATACGGCCGACGTATATTATATGCAGTTGGAACAATACGATAACGCGGAGTTATACTATAATAAAGCCTATCAGATCAATAAGAATGATAAAACGATCATTGAACGGTTGGGATATTCGATGTTGAATCAGAAAAAGACAACGGAAGCTATCGGCATGTTCAAAAGCCAGATCGCCCTGTTACCAAATGATTACTGGGGATATTATAATTTAGGCGCAGCCTATAGTGTTGGCAAGGCACACGCCGAGTCGCTTAAAAATCTGGATATTGCTTTAAGCAAACGCATGGTGGAACTGGCTCATTGGGAATCCGACCGCAATCTCGACAATGTGCGGTTTCTGGAAGATTTTAAAAAGATACTGGAAAAATATTTTAATCAAGATATATTGGCAAAATACCCCGGACTGAGAGGCGTGCTTTAGTTTGTTGGGCAGATTTGTTGTGGAATTCTTTACTGGTCGGTATATTTACCGGCCAGTTTGTTTTAAAATTAACGGTCACTAAAATTTCTGAGTATGAAAAAATCAATATTGCTTCACCTGGTCGCGTCATTAATTTTTTTTAGTTCCTGTAACACAGCCCAACCAGCAGCCGGCAAAAAAGACAATGGACAAATCGATATTACCATCGTTCAGATCAACGATGTGTATGAAATAGCACCATTGGATGGCGGCAAATCGGGGGGCATGGCCAGGGTAGCCACCATTAAGAAACAACAGCTCCAAAAAAATAAAAATACCATCATGGTAATTGCCGGTGATTTTTTAAGTCCGTCGGTGTACAACAGTTTGAAATATGAAGGCAGCCGGATACGGGGTAAACAAATGGTTGATGCGATGAACGCGGCCGGTGTTGACCTCGCGGTTTTTGGGAACCATGAATTTGATATTCCGGAAGCCGATGTACAGAAACGTATAAACGAATCAAACTTTCAATGGATATCTTCCAATACATTCCAGGTAACAAACGGTAAAATTCATCCCTTCCAAAAAGAAAAGGCCGCGGGTGCAGAACCCTTTCCGGAAACCTACACGATGACCTTTACTGATGAAGATGGAACAACAGCAACCATCGGCTTTATAGGACTAACGCTGCCTTTCAATAAAGCGCCCTATGTGAGTTATACCGATGTGTTTACCACTGCACAAAAATATTATGACGAGTTAAAAGACAAATGCAATGCAGTGATCGCCATTACGCACCAGTCGCTTGATGATGATATAAAACTGGCCCGTCAAATTCCCGGACTGGCCTTGATCATTGGCGGACATGAACATGAACGGCACTATGCAAAGATCAACCAGGTATATATTACGAAGGCAGATGCCAATGCCAAATCGGCCTATATCATTAAGTTGAACATCAACAAGAAGAGACAGAAACTGAAACTGAAAACGCAGATCGTTGATATTGATCAATCCGTCCTTCTCGATTCTGCTACCAACGTTGTGGTACAAAAATGGACCGAGATCGGCGACAATAACTATGCTTCGCTGGGTTTCGATGCCCGCAAAGTGGCGATGCAAAACGGTGAGCCGCTCGACGGAAGGGAAGCTTACATCCGGGCCACCAAAACCAATTTTACCAAACTGATCGTTAGGGGCATGGAGAAAGCATCACCAGCATCGGATGTTTGCATTATTAATTCGGGTTCTATTCGGGTTGATGATATTTTGCCAATGCCGGTTACACAGTACGATGTGATCCGCAGCCTGCCCTTTGGCGGTAGTATACTCGAAGTGGACATTAAGGGAAGTTTGTTGATCAGAATTTTGGAAGCCGGCATAAAGAACTGGGGCAACGGCGGATTTCTTCAATATTCCGAATCGGTTAACAAAGATAGTATCGCCGGAACCTGGTCGTTAAAAAATGTGCCACTTGATGCAGGCAAAATATATAAAGTTGCCATCACCGATTTTTTAATGACCGGGGGAGAAGCTAACATGGATTTTTTGACAAAAGATAATCCGGACATTGCAAAGTTGTATCCGGCTTTTACCGATCTAAAAGATCCCCGTTCGGATATCAGGCGGGCGATTATCAATTATATGGAAGGGTTGGGGCAATAATGAAATTAATTGTTGGTCAGGCGACCAGCGAAGGCGGTTAACGATCAAAAATTAAAAACCTTTCGGATATATTTAACCCCGGTATATTTATTTGGCGGTATATAGGAAGAGAAAAGGTCTTTCAAATGGGCGGATTGAAATAACGCACTGCATTCCTTCCAAAACTGATCCCAGTTTATATTTTTTTTGTTTACGATGTCGTTATTTATTTTTTCCAGTAACGGATCATTGATCAGTTTGGTACTCACGCCCCTGGTAGCTATGATCTGCACATCCGGATTTAATTGAAAAACCTGTAGAACCTGGTTATAGCCCCCGCAAGAGCCCAGGAACACAAATTTGGCTGATGGTTTTATTTTGTCGAGGCTTGATTGCAGGTAATAGCTGTGTCCGCGGTGAATATAAGAGGTTATCTCATATTTCTGCTGCTCAATTGCATGCAACATCTCCAGTTGTGAAGCTTCACAACCTTGTTCAGTACCGGGCTTGTTCATATAAACTTTCATTTTATTACCTCTGATCGAACTGAATACAATATAATTTCCGTGGTCTTCATTACTCCACATCGATTTACTGAAGGACAACATTTGGTTGCGAAACGAGCTTGTGGCATCCTCGTCATCATAAAAAAAACAAACCTGAACAGCGATGTTGTTATTTACCAGCCGATCATAATTTAGTGATTCGTAGATCTTGTCTGTTTCATAATTTCCTTTATCCTGCAGTATATCTCTGAATCCTTCAAAAATCCGCTGGTACATGAAATTTTCCTGTACAACAAATTGTACTTTGAAATTATCTATCCAATTAACCAGCAAAAGCCCAAGATCGCGGTGGTGACGGGTTTCGAAGAGAATCTCTGCCAGGGTCATGGCCCTCAGGATTATCGTATTATCTGTGTGTTGCAAATCGGGCAAACTGGCCAGGTAATGTTCAAGCATGTTGGCCAGTTTCACTTCGGGCAGGTGATGCACGAGGTCATCAACCAGGCCATAATCCGAAATATTTGAAATGAACCGGTCAAATTCGAAATAACCTATATCATCCATGAAATGATTCAGTTTCTCTGCTGATACTTCTGCCAGGAATTTTTTATAGACATATAAAAAACTGGAGGTATACAATGCGCTGCTGCCCCCGATGATCAGTTCGCTACCACCGCCCAGTAACAAAAAATAAAGATCTATGGCAGGCAAACTGTCCAAAACCCGGAAACGAATATTGTTTGGTAATTGATGAAGCTCATTTATTTCCTTTATGTAATAGTGGTTGGCAAATTTTCTATTCAGCTCTGCAATGGGCTGTTTTAAAAAAGAATTCAATTCAGGATCGTTGCTGTTACGCAGCCTAACGGCTTCTGTAACAAAGGCATGGTAATAATCCCCGGGTACCCCGGCCAGTTCCAGTATTTCAGCTTCCGTGATCCTTTTTTCCCGGATAGCCATGCTGAAGGGCAGGATTATATCATAATACTTACCCGGTTTGATGGCAGCGATCGCCTTAATGGTTTTGTCTTTACTATGCTTAACAAGCGATTCATAGAATGTATCTCCGGCTGCAAGTTTTTCGGCCAGAACCCGGGGCGCCCCATTGGCCAGTTCGTACAGCAGGGTATCCCGGTAGGCAACATATTGCGGCAAATAGATCCTGCTGGTTATATAAAAGGGATCGTACAACATTTCTCTGAGCTGTGCATAAATATTGATGCTGTCGCCTGTGGTCGAACCATTGAAAACTGACTGCAATATTTCTGTTTGGGTAACGGGAATTGCGCTGTATAAATCTGTCAGAGTTCCTTTTTCATGGGCTTTGATGGTTAGCAGGAAATTACGGTTCAAAGCCGGTAACTGCAATGCTCCCATTGATCTGGAATTGATCTTATTCAGGCTTATTTCAAAAAAATGTATAAGTATTTCTTTAACAGGCTTGTCATCGAAGGTCAGGTTTTCCTGCACCAGGGAATCGCAGGTTTTATAATAGAACCGGTTAATGCTTTGGCTAAAGGCTGAATCTGTGGTTTTCTTTTTTGTTGCCTCTACCAGATTTGTTTGCAAACTGCTGTACCTGTCCCCGGGCTGCGCAATCAATTTAAAATGACCCGGGATTAATGTGGAAAGTAACAGCAATAATTTGAGCGTCCGCTTTACTTTTTTTACTGACCAAAAGTTAAATTGAATCTGGTGCATACCTTTTTAATTTTACAAGTACTTTTTAGGCATCCCAAATCGAGCAAATTCTTTGTAAAGTTATGGCTGAACTGATTACGAAAAAATGATAGTCATCAGTTTGTATGTGATATTATTTTATCAATTGATGGCAGCAAAAAATGCTGATATTGAAGTAAAATCTTTTGCAAAAAAACAGTTAAATTACTATCAATATTATGCCTGGCAAGAGTTTACTCATTCCTGTCTGCTAAAAAAAGAGTATCTTTATAAAGAACCGTTCTATATTAAAATCAACGTTTTTATATATAACCGGCATGGGAATACAATGAAAGGATTTAAAAACATTTTTCTGCTTCCTATTTTGTCACTGGTATCGCATTATGCCATAAGTAGTCCAATGCAGCAGGCTGCCGATAACCTGGCTAGTGAAAAAGCGCCCATTAAGATATCCCCCGAACCCGACTATGTAAAAAATTCACCCAATACACGGGTAAACGAATATGTGCCTGCAAAAGTTCTTGATTCTGCGTATAGTGGTGTAGATAGGAGGTATAAGATTTCTGTTGAGCGGTTAAAGCAACAGGCTGCGGAAATTAAAACCTATGCTGTGGCGAATCGTTGTAATGCCGAATATTGTTTCCTGGTTGACATGTCGTTACCATCCGGAATGAACCGTTTCTTTATTTATAATTTGAAAACGGATCAGGTGGTAAAAGCTTCCCTGGTTGCACATGGCTTTGGATCTACCAGCAGGGATGGCAGTGATGATCTGGTTTTTTCCAATAATAATTTCAGTTTTAAAACCTCATTGGGTAAATATAAAATAGGAGCCGCCTATAATGGTGCTTACGGATTGGCTTATAAATTGTACGGGCTCGAAAGTACCAACAACAAAGCTTTTGAAAGGGCGATCGTACTGCATGCCGATAGCCATATGCCCGAAACTGAAGTATATCCTTCCCGTATATTTCAAAGCGCCGGCTGCCCCGCAGTTTCGCCCGGTTTCTTGCCGGTACTGAGTAATTACATTAAAAGTTCAAAACAACCGATTTTGATGTGGATCTATAATTGATCCTTTCTCAACTCGGAAAACGAAACCATTTTCCCCCAACATCGATCAGCAAATCAGCACTACTGGGCCATAGCGGTGCTACAGTATTTTTTTTCTCCCATTCTTTCAAATCATCCGTCAATTCTTTTAATTTTTCGGGATATTTTGCAGCGAGGTTATTCTTTTCCTCCCGGTCTTCAGCCAGGTTGAACAGCCAGGTTATCTTGTTTTTTTCGTTGATGTATAATTTCCAGTCGCCTTTACGATAAGCTTTTGAGTAACCGCTTCGCCAAAAGAAAAAATCATGCGTAACTGCCGAACCAGATGGCAACATAGAAAGCAGGTTAACACCGTCATAAGGTCTGTCGGCCGGCAATATGGAGTTAGTAACTGCAGCAACGGTACTGAAAATATCGAGCGATGAAACGGGCTTTTCATAAACCTGGCCACCCCGCAAAGCCGCCGGGTACTGCACAAAAAAGGGAACTTCCAGTCCGCCCTCAAAATGGGTAGCTTTGCCGCCCCGCAGCGGTGCATTATCGGTGGCACGGGTGTACGTTGCACCACCGTTATCGCTGATAAAAAATACCAGGCAGTTCTGGGTGAGTCCTTCTTTATCGAGTTTCTGCATAAGGGTGCCAACAGCATCGTCAAGTGCTTCAATCATGCCATAATACACGCGTTTAACCGAATCGGTTACGCCCTCTATCCGGTCGAAATTTGTTTTAGGCACCTGGAAAGGATCATGCGGGGCATTAAAGGAAAGGGTAAGAAAAAAGGGCTTTGTTTTATTTCTTTCGATGAATTCAATACCTTTTTCAGCAAACGAAAAACTCAGGTAACCGGTATCTTTTACAACGGTGTGTCCTTCCCTTATCGCCGTTGAACCAAACCTGGGTGCCCAGGCCGGAATTTCCGAAAAAGACCAGGGCAGGTGCATATTTACATAAGGACTGTTATCTGCCGTTTCATCAACATAACGGCTAAGCGCTCCATTAAAATAATAACTGTAATCAAATCCGTATTGATCGGGGAATACATCGACAGTTGAGCTGAGATTCCATTTGCCAACATAACCCGTGGCATATCCTTTTTGCTTGAGCAGTTGGGCGATGGTCGTTTCGGTTTTCGGCAGGTCGGTATTATAGCCCGACCGAATCAATAAATAATCGGGTTTAAGGGTAGTAATGCCTTCGGGTTTCTTTTTGCCCGAAAAAAGATGCTTCCTGATATTTTTCTTAACTGCTGGTGCAAATTTATCGTAAAGCATATACTCGCCACCAAAACGTTGCTGGTAGCGGCCGGTAATGATGCCCATGCGAGAGGGTGCACAAATCGGTGAGGTAACCAGTGCCTGCGTAAACCGGGTGCCTTTTGTACCCAGGGCATCAATATTGGGCGTTTTAATATGTTTATTTCCGTAGGAGGCCAGGTCGCTGTAGCCGAGATCGTCTACAAGGATGAGGATGATATTGGGTGACCCGCTTTGCGAAGATGCGCTATGGGAACTTAGACAAAAAAACAGGAAGGGCAGCAAATATTTTCTCATGGCTATCTGTAAATATAGAAAAACCTTCTCAAATTACTGAGAAGGCTTTTAGCTTTGGTGCCCACGAAAGGAATCGAACCTTCACGCCCTTGCGAACGGCAGATTTTGAGTCTGCTGCGTCTACCAATTCCGCCACATGGGCAATTCAATCCCGAAAGGGATCGGGAGGGCTGCAATATTACATCATCCGGCTAATCTGTCCAAAATACGTTGCAGGTATTTTTTCTTGAAATAGTATTCTTTTAGTTTGAGCAGGTCGGCAGTACCTGTATCGCCATCAACATAATTTTCAATAATTGGTTGAACCTCCAAATAAAGTCCACTTTCGAGCTTTTCGATCTGTTTCGCCGAATCATCGGATAATGCTTCGTTCATTTCCATCATGTCCATTAAAAATTCGGGAGGTAGTTGGTATTTTTCATCTGGTTCCAGCATTTCTTTCAGCTCCAGTACATATTTAATGGTAAGGTCTTCGTTCCGGAATATTTTCAAAGCCTTGTTTAGCTGCGAAGATATATCCAGCGCCTGTTCCTGCTCATGCTCTGTACCCTGCGCAAAAAAATCGGGGTGGTATTTTTTTTGCAACTCAAAATATTTTTGGGCGAGTTTACTTTTATCTATTTTAAGCGATACCGGTAGTTCGAACAGTTCAAAATAATTCATTTTGCAAATGTAGCATGTTTAAATTTTCAGAGAAACAAAAAAGAAAATAGAGAAACATCGGCGTGAACCCCTTATCCAAGTCCATTAATATGTAAATTGCCGGTATAAATTAACGATTGATGCTGATAATTGGATTGATACGGGAGGGTAAAATTCCGCAGGATAACCGGGTGGCGCTCACACCGGCGCAATGTAAATGGTTGAAAAAAAACTTTGCCGATATTGAGGTGGTGGCGCAACAGTCGCCTACCCGTTGTTATACCGATGCGGAATATGAAAGAGCAGGGGTGGAGGTTAAGGAAGATATCAGCGATTGTAATTTATTGTTGGGTATAAAGGAGGTTCCGGTTGACCAGTTACTGGAAGGAAAGACCTATATGTTTTTTTCGCACACTAAAAAAATGCAACCCGGCAATCAAAAATTATTCAGGGCCATCCTGGATAAAAAAATCAGGCTCATCGATTACGAATGCCTGGAGCACGATGATGGCACCCGGATCATCGGCTTTGGATTTTTTGCCGGTATCGTTGGGGCACACAATGGCATGATGGCCTATGGCAACAGAACGGGGGCTTACACCCTCCAGCGGGTTGGCTCGGTTAACAGTTTTCAAAAACTGATTCATACTTATTTTGGATTAAAACTGCCCAATATTAAAATTGCGGTAACCGGCACCGGGCGCGTAGCGCATGGTGTTCTGGAAATCATGAACCTGTTGGGTATACACGAAGTAGAACCCGACGAATACCTCGATACTCAATTTTCCTACCCGGCCTATGTGCATTTAAAAGGCGCCAACCTGTATGTAAATAAAAAAACGGGAAAATATAGCCGGAACGAATTTCATACTAACCCGCAGGATTACCATTGCCGTTTTGTTGATTATATTGCCCAAACCGACATTTTGATCAACGGTATCTACTGGGAAAAAAATATACCCCGCCTGTTTGAGATGGAGGAATTGAAAAAACCGGGTTTCCGTATTCAAACCATTGCCGATATTACCGACGACCTGCACGGCTCCGTGCCTTGCAACCTGGGCGACAGTACCATTGCCGACCCGGTGTACGGCGTTGATAGAAACAGTTTCGAAAAAACGGCGCCCTACCTTCCGGGTTCAGTTGATGTTATGGCCGTTGGCAATTTACCCAATGAACTGTCACGGGATGCCAGCCGTTATTTCGGCGAGCAACTGATCAAATTTGTGCTGGATGACCTTCGGCTTGGCGGAAGTAAATTGATTGCCCGTGCAACCATGACAGATGCCGGTGAATTAAACGAACCCTATCAATATATGAAAGACTATGCGGGTTTGTGATTACAGGAAGAGATAGTATTCTTTTAAAAGCAAAGTGAATTCTGCACTGTATTCATTGTCTTCTTTTTTTATTGTAATTTCCTCGTTTACAACTGTGCCTGGCTGACGGCCGAAAAACAATATGCCCCTGAAAAACTTATGTTTGAATGTCTGCTTTACCAGTATTTTTTTTGTGAGATAGAAAGCCCTTGATGAGGCTTCTTCGATAAAATAATCTACCCGTTGAAAGGGTAAGAGCACAGCAAACTTGCCATCCGTACTGATATGTTTATCGGCAAAGCCAACCAGTTCAGCCAGGTTTAGCGAGGAATGATGTTTTGCTTTGTTTTTTGCCCTGTCGGGTGATTGCAGGTCATCTTCAAAAAAAGGCGGATTGGAAAAAATACAATCATATGATTTACCCGGATCAAATGCCAGCAGATCCTTATCAATTACCTGTATGTTTTCAGCCCAGGGAGACCCCCCGATATTTTGCCCGGCCTGCGCGGCGGCTGCCGGATCCAGTTCAATCGCGTCTACATGTACGTTATTATTTTTTTGAGCAAACATCAGCGACAGCAAACCGGTTCCGGTTCCAATATCCAGGCATTGCAGCGTGTTCGTTGAATTTGCACCATCCATATAACGATGGGCAACCAGGGCGCCAAACAAACAGGCATCCGTACATACTTTCATGGCACACCTGTCCTGGTGGATAGTGAACTGCTT
This sequence comes from Chitinophagaceae bacterium, assembly GCA_016710745.1. GTDB lineage: Bacteria > Bacteroidota > Bacteroidia > Chitinophagales > Chitinophagaceae > Ferruginibacter. Next base: position 102,738 of record JADJVB010000012.1, read on the forward strand.
GAATTTGAAATAGGTGTTGGCCATAATGATTAAAGAAAGATGCTGTCAATTTTTTGCCTGTAATAACATCCTTTAAAAGGCGAAGGTAATGCTGTTGCCTCCAAAACATTGACGCATATTGTATCGATTTATAGTAGACAGTTTACCACAGCCGGTAGTTAATATTACCATATGGCCCGGGCTGTGGGACTAACGCCAAGCGTTGTAAAATCCCGCTCTAAAAATTTGTAGTAGCCGGTAATGGCGATCATGGCGGCGTTATCCGTACAATATTCAAAGGCCGGGATAAAGGTATTCCAGCCTTCCTGTTTGCCCAGGCGCTCGAAACTGCTGCGTAGTCCGCTATTGGCGCTCACGCCGCCGGCCAGGCAAATATCGGTTATGCCGGTTTCGGCCGCAGCCTTTTTTAATTTGTTCAGTAAAATACTTACGATGCGGTGCTGTACCGATGCGCAGATATCGTTCAGGTTTTCATCAATAAACTTTTGCCGGGTGGCTTCGTCGGCTAAAAATTCTTCCTTAAACAAATTGCTGGCACCCGCATTTTTCAAAAAATATAATATGGAGGTTTTTAGTCCCGAAAAGCTGAAGTTTAAACCGGCAATCCGGGGCTCGGGAAATTGAAAGCGATTGGGATTACCGGTGGCTGCGTATTTATCGATCAAAGGGCCACCGGGATAGGGAAGCCCCAACATTTTCGCCGTTTTATCGAATGCTTCACCAGCCGCATCATCAATGGTTTCGCCAATGACCTGTAATTGAGAAGGACTGTCGCAACGCACAATTTGTGTATGTCCGCCACTGACCGTTAAACACAGGAACGGGAAGTTGGGTTTATGATCAGGAATCAGGTTGGCCAGTACATGTGCCTGCATATGATGTACAGCAATGAGCGGCTTATCCAGTGCCAAGGCCATCGATTTGGCAAACTGTGTACCCACCAGCAAGGATCCGATGAGGCCCGGCGCCTGCGTAAAAGCAATGGCATCAATCGCCGGCAATGGGCAATTGGCGATTTGCAAAGCGGTATCCACAACCGGCACAATATTTTGCATATGGGCCCTGCTGGCCAACTCCGGAATAACGCCACCATACCGTTCGTGTACGGTTTGATTGGCAATATTATTCGATAATATTTTGCCATCCACACATACCGATGCAGAAGTTTCATCGCAGGAAGATTCTATGGCTAATATGCAAATACTCATCAATAAATAGTTTCGTTAAATACACAAAGATAGTTGCCCGTTCTCAATCTGCGATTCACCTGGTTTGTATTACTTTCCCCGTATGGCTGCCACCGGGTCCATTTTGGCTGCCTGCGCAGCGGGGATAATGCCGGACAATATACCAACAGTTAAACAGATAATAATGGTAGTAACCAACATGGGTGGAGAAATATACACCGGGAATTTTAACGGCCCCGATAAGATAAGTGTGAGAATATAAACGAAGAATAACCCAATAGCACCGCCGATGATACACAACAAGGCCGCTTCCATTAAAAACTCGAACAGGATACTGCTCTTTTTTGCACCGATGGCCTTTTTTAAGCCAATCACATTGGTTCTTTCCCGTACAGTAACGAACATGATATTGGCAATGCCAAACATACCCACGATCAAACTGATGCCACCAATAATGGAGCCTACAACATTGATCATAACAAATGATTCGGAAATGGCTTTACTGAAGGCTTCCACACTGTTCAGGGAAAAATTATCTTCCTGCGTTGGACTTAATCTCCTGATCTGCCGCATAATGCCTTTCAATTCATCCGTTAAAGCGGAAGCCGTAACGCCTTCTTTACCTTTGGCAATTAAAATAGGGTTGGAATTGGTTTCATCGAAAATAGTTTTACAGAATTTGTAGGGTAGCATCACGCAGTTATCATAATCCCAACCTATAAAATTCTTTCCTTCTTTTTAATAACACCAACAATGGTTACTTTTTTACCTTTGATATCAACCTGTTTACCCAACGCCCGGTCGCTGTTGCCAAATAACTGCTCAGCATTTGTAAAACCCATCAAACATACGTTGGAGCCATTATGAAATTCGCTGGCCGAAAAAAACCTGCCGGCATCAAAACTGATGGGTTGTAAAACCATCTGTGCTTCAATGATACCATACACGCTGCAGTTCTGCAGCATATCGTCTTTGTGAGAAATACTGGAACCCGTTTGCATCAAAAACGAAATATCTTCCAACAGCACAGCCCGCTCTTTTACCATGGCCGCTTCCTCGTATTTGGCAACCGGCCTTGCCCTGAATTTCCAGATAGGCTGGTCGGGGCCGCCGCTATAGTCCCATTTATCAATGTAAATCGTGTTACTGCCCAAACTTTTCACCTCGTTCTGTATATTTCGCTCCAGGCTGTTAACGGTGGCCAGCACACCAATGATGCAGAATATGCCAAAGGCAACACCGGTAAGGCTTAGCGCCGTACGGAGTTTATTAACCTTCAATTCCTGAAGCGTTAATTTTAAAGAATTGCCAATGATGGTTAATGATCTGCGCATGTATCAAAATTACACCTTAGGAATTGATTTATTATGGTAAAAGTATGAATGGTTCAATTTTAAAGGGACAGGTTATTTTTCGACTGTATTCAGTGCTGAACAAGCATTACCTTTGCGGCTCAAAAAACAGCTAAAAGCTAACAGCTAACAGCTAACAGCTATCCTATATGAAGTATATAAACGAAATAGAAAAACGTAAAACTTTTGCCATTATCTCTCACCCGGATGCCGGTAAAACCACGCTTACAGAAAAATTTCTGTTGTTTGGCGGCGCCATTCAAACAGCGGGTGCGGTTAAAAGCAATAAGATAAAAAAACACGCTACCAGTGATTTTATGGAAATCGAACGTCAGCGTGGTATCAGTGTGGCTACCAGTGTGATGACCTTTGAATATGACGGGCACCTGATCAATTTACTGGATACACCCGGGCACAAGGACTTTGCCGAGGATACGTTCAGAACCTTGACAGCGGTAGATAGTGTGGTGCTGGTTATCGACAGCGTGAACGGGGTAGAGGCCCAAACCAGGCGGTTAATGGAAGTGATCGCCATGCGTAATACGCCGGTCATTGTATTTATAAATAAGATGGACCGGGATGGTAAAAACCGTTTCGACCTGCTCGAAGAGATCGAGAACGAATTGAAAATTCAATTACACCCCATGACGATGCCCATTAACAGCGGCAAGGATTTTAAAGGGGTGTACGATATGCACAAAAAAAGCCTGGTTTTATTTACTGCGGGCACTAAGGCTAATGATGAGCATGTGCTGGAGATAAAAGATCTTTCTGATCCGTTACTGGATAAAAAAATTGGCAAAGCCGATGCGGATATATTACGGGAGGATGTGGAATTGATCGCCGGTGTTTATGGCGATTTGAATGAGGAAGATTACCTCACCGGGAAAACCGCACCCGTATTTTTCGGCAGTGCCGTAAATAATTTTGGCGTAAAAGAGATGCTGGATACTTTTATCCGGATTGCACCAACACCCCGGCCCCGGCATACCACTACCCGGGATGTAAAGCCCGAAGAAGATAAATTCAGCGGATTTATTTTTAAGATACATGCCAACCTCGATCCCAAGCACCGCGACCGGATCGCTTTTTTACGGGTTTGCAGCGGACGGTTTGAGCGCAGCACCTATTACCACCATGTGCGCATGAACAAGGATTTCAGATTCAATAATCCCTATAGTTTCCTGGCCCGGCAAAAAGAAGTGATCGACGATGCCTATCCCGGCGATGTGGTGGGCTTGTTTGATACCGGGAACTTTAAAATAGGAGATACCTTAACCGAAGGGGAAGATTATTTCTTTACCGGGATTCCCAGCTTTTCACCTGAAATATTTAAAGAGGTAGTTAACAAAGACCCGATGAAAACCAAACAGTTGGAGAAAGGATTAAGTCAGCTTACTGATGAAGGGGTGGCCCAGTTATTTACCCAGTTTGGGGGCAACAAGAAGATCATCGGCTGCGTGGGTGAACTGCAGTTTGAAGTGATTCAATACCGGTTGTTACAGGAGTATGGAGCCTCGGTTCAAATGAATAACCTGCCCTTTTTCAAGGCCTGCTGGCTTACCGCCAAAGACCCCAAAAAACTGGAGGATTTTGTGAAATTCAAACAGGCCAATATTGCCGAGGATAAGGATAACCACCTGGTTTATCTCGCTGAAAGCGAATGGTTTTTAAATACCGAAATTCAAAATAACCCGGATGTTGAGTTTCATTTTACGAGTGAGATACACAAGTAAGCAATTTGACAGCGTGCAGGCGGGTGAAAATTAATGTGATCAAAAATATTAATTTACAGTATGTATAAGCTCGAAAAAAACGTTTTCAAAGCACAGACTTTTATTGAAGCTGAAAGACAAAACATATTTCCTCTATCCGTTTCATTAGCCGAAAGATTAAATCAGGGTTGGTATCTTTCAGCAATGGCCTTTGGATTGGATGCATACAATCCTCCCCGAATGATTAAGAAATTTGTCAGTTCCGGAAAACACGATAAATAATGGCTAACCTTTTTAATGATGATTTCAGGGAGTTTATTCAGGAACTGAATAAACAGGAAGTAGAATATTTGCTGGTTGGCGGTTACGCGGTGATATTGCATGGTTACCGGAGATCAACGGGTGGTTTGGATGTTTGGGTTAATATAACAGTCGGGAATTATAAAAAACTTGTTCAGGCTTTTCTTGCATTTGGTTTGCCAACCGAGGATATATCGGAAGATATTTTTTTGAGAAATGATGAAATGGACGTCTTTACTTATGGCGTTCCACCAGTATGCATTGATGTTATGAAAAAAGTAAAAGGCTGCGACTTTGATGAGGCCTATAAAATGAGCAAGCTTTTTGATGAAAACGGTTTACAGATTCGGTATGTTCACATTGACACCCTGATTAAATCCAAAATCGCATCGGGTCGCTACAAAGATTTAGATGATATCGAAAAGCTCAGCGGGTAATAAAAGCTATCGTAATCTGAAATTGACCGATCCATTCGATTTATCGGTACTCCTGATATTTACTTCGTGCCTTTTATCGCCATCATAGATTACCATCAGCGCGGTATTGGGTGGTATGCTGCCCTGGTTTTCGGCATACATCTGCAATTCATTGGTGCCGCCGCCGGGTGCGATTTTTATAATAAAAGTGAGTGGCTTTTCGGTAAGTAACTGGTGTTCCGTGAGTATTTTCCCGTTAAAAATCAAGGTAATACTGTCGCCATCTACCGTGCCATTGTCGTACAACGTAACTGAAATGGAATCATGGTAAACAATGATCTCCTTCATCACCTCATTATTCCTTTTCTCGAGTGTTGGTTTTTTAACCAGCTCGGCAGGTGGTTTTTTGGTTGCGGTGCTGTCTTCGCAAAGCGCAAAAATCTCCTCCGCATTTAACGCGCGATCGTAGATCCTGATATCGTCCAGATCGCCATTTAGCCAAAAAGGGAAAAAGTCGTCATCCGATTTTCCAAAAAACAGGTCTTCATTATTGGTAAATGTTTCCGGAAAGGTAACTATGTATTTCAGATCGCAATCAACATACAGCCGGGCTGTTTTGCCGTCGTTGGTATACAATACGTGTTGCCATTTATTTTTTTTAACAAATTCGCCGGGATAGGGTTTAAGTACGGTGCCGGTTCCCCTGAAATTCTGATGCAGGGTATCGCAAATTGATCCGTCGCAACCCCTTCCTTCAGAAAACAGGGCATCATCAAACCTAAGGGCATAGTTGCCTGGCTGATAGTTTCCACCTCCCTTGCTGATGATCTGGCTGGCATGGCAGATCCCATAATAGAAGCCAGTTGGCCTCACCCAGGCCGAAAGACTGATCTGGTCTTTAAAATTTAAAGATGGTTTGTTGGGAATACGTATATATTGGTAAACGCCGTCAAAATGATAGGCACTGTTTGGTTTTCCAAACCGGTCGCTGGTTATAGTGGCATTATTAAATATGGGGTTATTATTGTTTCCACTGGCATCATTGGCATTACCATCAAAAGGATACCAGGCCTTTAAGCCGGCTTTAAAATCGATTTGGGCATAGCCCATAGTTACTGAAAACATCAGCAATAAAAAAAGCCTGATCGATTTCCCCATGAAACGATCATCAGAATATTCTGCCCCCTTTATAATTCGTGTAATAATTTATCGGTTTTTTAATTAATAAGTTTAAAGATACTTCAAAGCTACCATTTTTAGGACTAGCCTCTTTTAAACTTGAGTTAACGATATCATAAGAGAATCCAAATTGAAGGCTGTTGTAGTTGATGCCCACATAAGGCATAATGGCATCCTTGTACCGGTACCAGCTACCCGCATATATGCTGGCTTCTTCGCTTAGGGCATAACCATAGGCAATTCCAATAGTTTTTTCGGTGGCGCCAGCCTGGTCCATATACAAGCCACCAATGAAAATCTCGCTGCCATAATCGCCAACCTTAAACCGTGATCCGGTATGTATGGTGAACCGGACAGGTAATTTGAAATCGGAGTTGCGTAAAAAGCTGGTATTGGGGCCTGTCAGGTGATACAAAGATCCCCCGGCATAAAACTCGATATTTTCTGTTTTGTACGTATACAATACACCGGTATTGATATCGAGGTAACTTCTCCGGCTGCTGCCAAAATCTTCATTAGATGGAATGTTTGTATCGAAGCCGCTTCCGTTAAACTGCGTGGCAAAATTTAAACTGGCAAAATTTAGCGAGCGGGTTGCATAGGTAAACTGAAATCCCGCGGCAATACTGCTCTTACCTTCTGCATCCAGCGCTTTATGATAGGCCATGGTGGCCGAAACATTAATATTCTTAAAGCCACCATTTAACGACTGATCATACAAAGCCAAAATGCCAGCGGCTAAAACATCATTTTCCTTGATCCTGGTTTGCATCAATTTGGTATCGTAGCTGATGGTATTGGTCGTAAAGGGATCGCCCACCGACCACCATTGCTGCCTGAAATTTGCACTGATGCGGTAATCGCCCTTAAAATATCCCGACATGGCCGGATTCAGCGTCAACGGCGAAGAAAAGTATTGGGTGAAATGCGGATCCTGCGCCTGCAAGGCAGCCGAAAATAGTATGAGTATAAAAAATATCTTAAATTTTTTCATGTTTGCGTTTAGTTAACGGATTAAAAAAGTATTTCCGTTCTTTCTGATTACCAATCCGTCAATATCAATGCCTTCTACCATCCAGGTATAGGTTTCAACTGGTTGTGGAAAGCCATTGACCTTGCCATCCCAACCCGCAGCGGGATTACCGCTGTTGGTTTCGAAAACCAGGTTGCCCCAACGGTTAAATACCCTGAAGTAGTTCAGCTTGCTGATGCCCACCAGTATCGGGTATAGCCTGTCGTTAGTACCATTAGCATTAGGCGAAAATGCCCTGGGTACATAAATGCCTTTGGTTCCTTTCACGGTTATTAATACCGTGTCGGTTATGATACAGCCGGCAACATTTCGGATACGGATGATAAACTCCTGCGACTGATTATAATTGAATACCGGATTACTGATCTGGTTATTATTTAAACCAATTGGTGGAAGCCACAGGTAACTGTTACCGCCCAGGTTTCTGGCCTGTAATTGTATGGGCTGATTGGTAAGTGCAGAAATGGTTGGATACCTGATACCGGCCGGGCCATTAACCAGCAGTATCCTTACCGAATCGGTGCCCACACATCCCGTTGCACTGGTAATGGTTACATAAAACGTAGTACTGCCGGTAATCGTTGCCACGGGATTTTGAATAGCCGGATTATTCAGTAAGGCGGCGGGTGCCCAGGCATAGCTGGCTCCGGCGCTGGCACGAAGGGTTACCGAAACGGGATTCACAGTACAAATGGTCGTATCGTTTCCTGCATCCACAGTAAAAGGTGCAATTAATATTGATTTGGAAACAGTATCTGCACATCCGTTTATATCGGTCACCACTAACCTTACCATATAGGTTCCTGCGTTGGAATAGGTGTGGGTGGTATTTTGCGTACTTGCATTAGCCCCATCTCCAAAACTCCATTGCCAGGTAACAACAGCACTTGTATTTACATAGGCCAATCCTTTAAAATCGAAACTGGCACAAACCATCAGGCTGTCTTTGATGCGTACAGAATCGATATTTTTTCTGAAGGCTGTTGAGCTGAAAGGGATATTAAAATTTGGAAGTAACAGGCCATTATTTCCTGGCAATGCCCCCCAGTTGCTGTTACCCTGGTTGATAGCCCGGCCCGCAATACCGCCGTTGTTATTTAAAGTAATGTTTCCTAATAGCGCAGCTGAATTAACCAATAAGGCGCCACCCGCACCACCGCCACCGGGCCCATGCGCATTTGGACCATTAATATTATTATCGGCGCCCTTGCCGCCATTTGCCTGAATCTGAAAGTTGCCGGATATCGTTTGGGCATTGATTATGATCGTACCACCGGCACCACCGCCGCCAACGCCATCGGCACAGGTGCTTATATTCAAACAATCGGGTCCCTGTGCACCGTTAGCCAGTATTTTGCCGGTATTTGGTCTGATGGTATTGGTATTGATCATGACAATGCCGGCACCATTGCCGCCCGGCGTAGCTGTTGCATCGTTACCATGACCAGAGCCACCTGCACCACCCATAAAAATCTTATTGGTAGCCGAATTGTAGACATAATTGTTACCCCCGAGTCCGCCATTGGTTAAAATAATCGGCGAGCCTCCCCATTCGTTACCACCCCTGCCACCAATTCCGCCATTTCCACCACCGCCACCCCCGGCATTGCTGCTATTGCCTCCTCCGCCTCCCGAAGCTAGGGGACCGCGACAAAAAATCAAATTTTCCGAAACCTCGGCAATGCCTTCACCCTTGCGTGTTCCATCTACCAAATTGGAAGGGTAAGCATAATCGGTTTGATTGTACATCCCCGCGCCGGGTATATTGGTTAATGCCTGTCCTCCAATAAATCCCCGCCCGTTAACGTCTATGTCTGCATTCAAATCAACCGAATTCGCCGCATTCAAAACCAATATGCCGCCTTTTTTACCATCCCAGGGCAGGCAGGTTAAGGTGCCCGATACCGTTACATCGGTGTAGTAGGGAACCCTCACCAGTTGTACTTTACCGACAGGAATATCGTATTGCCTTAAAACCGTGTTTCTTAATTCGATGATGTTACCGGCTTTACTTTTTACATAATTGAATTCATAATTTCCTGCGTTGCGGTAATTGTTGATGGTACCAAAACCGGCCGTATTGGTACTGTCTATGATGGCTCCTTTCATTTGAACCATCAAAACGGTATCACCAGGATTGTATTTTGTGGCATCCTCAACCGTGATTTTATTCGCGCAAATATCAAAAGCCGTAATTGGCGTATAATCATTAATGATATTGCTGATCGGATTTGCCACTGTGCAGGAATCGAGCACAAAACTGCAATTGGGATTGGTATTATTGATCGTGGCACCGCCGGTCAGGGTGCCGTTATAGGCTGCATTTCCCTGTTTATTCAGCAGGTTATCAAAAGTATAGTAGCCCAGGAGCCCCGTTTGGGTGCTGGGGTTGGGTAGCGAAATATCCATATAGGTTCTGAGCTGCGACTGGGTACGGGCCACATTCCAGATCCGCACTTCATTGATGTATCCCAGAAAGTTGGTACCCACCGGATTGTTTACGGCATAATCGCCAATGGTAGTCAACAAATCGTTGGTGACCAGGTTGCCAGTACAGGCGATCTGGCTGATCAAATAACCATCCCGGTACAATTTCAAACTGCTGCCATCGTATACCATGGCCACATGATAGGTTTTATTGAGTACCAGGTTGTCGCAGGGTGGCGGTGTTAAATAATGACCGTTAGTCGTATTTATGCCGGCCAGGTCCATTCGCAAAATATAGTTGGCATCATTGGTGCCGGTGTGTTTGGATACGATGTCCTCCCATTTATCGGGCCTCGAAATGGGAAATGAACTGCAATTAAAATTGGCCTCCACTGTAACCTGGTTGCCGGTTACATCCAGGTCGCCCACTTTAACACTTTGCCCGGCCGCCTGCGTGCGTAACCAGTTATTACAGATTAAGGTTGTGGCGCAACCACCCAATGCATTTACTTCGGCCTGGTTTAAAGCCCGGTTGTATATTCTAACCTCGTCCAGATCACCATTTAGCCAATAAGGGAATTGCGAACTATTTAGCCGGCCAAAGAATAAATCGAATGAATTTGTAAAAGTTAAGCCACCCTGGGCTACGCTGTTCTTTAATACGCAATTAACGTAAAGTCTTGCGGTGGTTCCATCGTAAGTTACAACAACACTGTACCATTCGTTGACCGTTATATACGGTGTATAACCTGGCGAAGGCGACTGCACGCCCGCAGCATAAAAATTCTGATGAAGTTCATCAACAACCGGGTTAGAACAATTAGCACCATTTGTAAAGGCATTGTCGTCAAATCTTAATAAATAATTTCCGGTTAAAAAATCTGCATCACCCTTCATCATAATGGAATTGCCATGGCACTGGCCCTGGTAAAAACCCGTTGGCCTCACCCAGGCACTAATAGACATGGTGTTGGTAGAATTAAGGGTTGCACTGTTGGGAATTTTAATGTAATTACTGGAGCCATCAAAATGATAGGCACTGTTTGGATTGCCCAACCGGTCGAACGTTAATGTTGCATTGTTGAAAACCGGGTTATTATTATTGCCACTCACATCATTGGCATTGCCCGAAAAAGGATAGTAAGCCCGAAGACCCAGATTTAAGTCTATCTGTGCAAAACTCACGTTCGCCAGCAGCAACAGAGGGAGCAGTATTTTTTTCATAAATGGTATTTACCGGATGCGATTTTTTATAAAATTACATACCTCTCTGTTACAGCCCCAAATAATTAAACGGGGTAATTTGTTTTAGCTCTTTTTTTAAGGTAGCTGGTATTTTTAATGAGGAGATGAACTGGTGAATCGATTTTTTATCAATAGTGTTTTTGCCCCTGGTCAGCTCTTTTAAAGCCTCGTACGGATTGGGGTAGTTTTCGCGGCGTAAAATGGTTTGAATGGCTTCGGCCACCACGGCCCAGTTATTATCGAGATCGGCTTTGAGTTTGGCTTCATTAAGAACCAGTTTAGCGATGCCTTTTTCGGCCGAACGGATCGCCAACAGCGTATGTGCAACCGGTACGCCTATGTTCCTCAAAACCGTGGAATCGGTGAGGTCGCGTTGCAAACGGGATACCGGTAATTTAGCCGAAAAGTGCTCCAGTAAAGCATTGGCGAGGCCAAGATTGCCTTCTGCATTCTCAAAATCGATGGGATTCACTTTATGCGGCATGGCACTGCTGCCAACTTCGCCTTTGATCGTTTTTTGTTTAAAATAATCCATGCTGATATAGGCCCAGATATCGCGGCAAAAATCGATCAAAATATTGTTGATGCGCTTGATCGCATCGAAATGGGCAGCCAGGGTATCAAAATGTTCTATCTGCGTGGTGAATTGCTGGCGCTGCAATCCCAGTTTATTTTCGGTAAAATCATCGGCAAATTTTTTCCAGTTGTATTTTGGATAAGCTACATGATGCGCATTGAAATTACCCGTAGCTCCACCAAATTTTGCGGTAAAGGGGATATAACTGAATAACTGGATCTGGTTTTCGAGTCGTTCTACAAACACCATCATCTCTTTTCCCAAACGCGTAGGACTCGCAGGCTGCCCATGTGTACGGGCCAACATGGGGATGTCTTTCCAGGCCAGCGCCATGTTGCCAATGGCATGTTGCAGATTGATCACGGCCGGCAGGTATTCCAGTTCTACACTGTTTTTCCAAAGCAGGGGAATGGCGGTGTTGTTAATGTCCTGCGATGTTAATCCAAAATGCACCCATTCTTTTAAATGCCCGGCCTGGCATTTATCGAGCACTTCCTTGATAAAGTATTCAACAGCTTTTACATCGTGGTTGGTGATGGCCTCAGTCTTTTTGATCGATGCCGCATCCCCGGGCGAAAATTCATCAACCATTTTCAGCAACTGCTTTCTTGTATTGGCATCAACCTTAAAAAATTTCTTTTCGGCCAAAAACAGAAAATATTCCACTTCTACGATCACCCGGTATTTGATCAGCGCATATTCACTGAAATAATCAGCGAGTTGAGCCAATTGTTTGCGGTACCGCCCATCAACCGGAGAAATAGCAGTAAGTTGAGTTAAATCCATGATGTTGCTGTAGATTTGCCGCAAAAATACATCAATTGGCACATAAGTTAAGAGTAGGGGCGGTTAGTTATTTGAATACGAAGCCGCTGATCTATGGTTTTGAACAGGGGATGATGAAAACTGACATTGACCTGGTTATTGATTACCCGGCTAAAATTGCCGGATTATTACAAAATAACGGGATCGATATTGGCCTGGTGCCGGTTGCGGTGATCCCTTCACTTAAGGAATATCATATCATGTCGGATTTTGCATTGGTTGCGATGGTGAGGTAGCCAGTGTATGCCTGTTTAGTGAGGTTCCACTGCCTGAGATCAAAACCATCATCCTCGATTATCAAAGTAAAACCTCGGTGGCCTTATTACAGATATTGCTGAACGATCATTGGAAAATATCGCCTGAAATTATAACCGGGAAAGAAAATTATGAACTTGGTATTTCCGGCACAACGGCCGGATTGATCATTGGTGACCGGGCATTGACGCAACGAAGTAAATCGACATTTGTATTTGATCTGGGACTTGCCTGGAAAGAAATGACCGGACTACCCTTTGTTTTTGCCGCCTGGGTGGCCAATAAAGAAATGACCGCTGATTTTATTGCTGATTTCAACGCGGCCAATGCATTGGGATTGAAAAACCTGCCCATCATTAAAGAACAGAATCCATTTGATGATTTCGACCTCGGGCAGTATTATGATCAATACATCAGTTTCAGGCTGGATGAGGAAAAGAAAAAAGGGCTGGCCCTGTTCTTATCTATGCTGACAAAAGGCTGATCGTCATTTTTCCCGCTGCTTTTAGCATATAATGCAATAATTTCGCAGCCAAATAAGCAATTTTTATGGCAGAAACATTGGGCATGCTTTGCGACAAACTAACGATTGTTAAACTGAAGCAATATCATACGGAAGATGAAGCAAGGCTGGAGAGTCTGAACAAGCAGGCCCTGCAACTGCAGGATGAGATCAACCAGTATGTATCGGATGCGGTGAATGGCCATATTCCGGCTCACCGGTTGACCTTTGCTGCTAACAAAGTATTTAAAAAAGAAGGAAACGAGTCGGCGGATGTATCCGGCCATATAGCTGAAATATTTTCTCAATTGGCCGATGTAAACTGCCGTCTTTGGCACGAAGTGGAAAAAGGTTATGATATTGAAAATGTTCCTTTGTCGGAAAAAGATCAACTGGTAAAAATGCTGGCGGTTCTTAACCTTGAGCGTAATAAATGTATCGATGCCATCGACATCAGCTTTCAGCAACTGGTAACTTCAAATAAAAAATAAACCGGTAAGGTCATCATGATAAAAAAAACAACCAGGAATTTATTAAATCGCTTTGGGTACGATATCACAAAACTTTACCTGACGGGAAGCGAAAAATATAAAGTGCCATCGGGTGAGGAGAATTTGAACCTGTACGATACACCTACCGGTAAATACTACCTGCCTTCTTTTTGAAAAAGACCTGGTTGCCAATACCATTAAGAGGTGTGCATTACGACGACGAGATCATTGAGTTGGCAAAGAAATATATCCGGCCCGGCACAGCCATGCTCGATGTTGGCGCAAACTACGGGCAGATGTCGGTGGTGTTATCGAAGCACATGGAAGCCAGTGGCGGTGGTAAAGTATATGCTTTTGAGGCCGAGCCCTTTGTTGGGGAAGTGCTCAAAAAAAATGTAGCCATTAACAATCGCAACAATATCGAAATAGTGATGGGTGCTGTACATTTTCAAAGCGGCATTAAACTTATTTTTCCCGAACCCGATTTTAAACGATTCGATTCTTATGGTTCTTACGGGATCGACCCGCAGGCAACAAAAGGGAGGGAAGTGGAAACCTTAACCATCGACAGCCTTGGCATTACAGAGAAAGTGAGTTTTATAAAAGTGGATATACAGGGAAGCGATCTGTTTGCCCTGCAGGGTGCAAAAGAAACCATACTGAGAGATAAGCCGGTGATTATTTTTGAGTTTGAAGAGCAGTTCCAGGATGAATTTAAAACCTGTTTTAATGATTATGTGGAATTTGTAAGATCGGTCAATTATAAATTCACTAATATTATTTCGCATGTAAATTATCTTATCGTTCCCAATGATTGATACCACAAATAAAAATATCCTGTTTGTTACCCACAAAAGATCGCAATGCGGTATCTATGAATACGGTGGAAAAATAACAGATGTGCTGACGCATTCAACAGCGTATCATTTTATAAGGGCCGAATGTGCGTCGATGGACGATCTTCACCAGGCAATTGACACGCATAAACCGGCGCTGATCATATACAATTATCATCCATCCGTGTTACCCTGGCTGGCAACCAAACTGGCACCATCATTTTACAAAAATAATATCTCGTCGATCAATATCCCCCAGATCGGTATCATACATGAGATCACACAACAGATCTCCGATACGGCAACAGGTTATGGAAAAAAATACTTCCCCGGGCAGATCACCCGCCTGTCGAATACCTTGTTCGATTATTATATTGCGCCCGACCCAACCCTGTTATTGCAAAATCCGCTGGTATATAAAACCGGCCGGCTGATACCATCCTACACCAATCATTTTCCGGCACCGGAGAAACCCGTAATTGGCAGTTTTGGATTTGGTACGCCTAAAAAAGGCTTCGGGAAAATAGTTGAACTGGTGCATAAGGAGTTTGATGAAGCAACGATCAGGTTCAATATCCCATCCTCGGATTTTGCCGACAAGGACGGCAAAGCGGCCAGGGAAATTGAAGACAGCTGCAAAGCCATGTTGACCAAACCTGGTATCGACCTGGTTATTACACACCAATTTCAGGACGAAAAAACCATGCTTGATTTTCTGGCACAAAATACGATCAACGTTTTTTTGTATGAGGATACGGCAGGCAGGGGATTATCGAGCACCGTTGATAATGCCATGGCGGTGCAACGGCCCATAGCGGTATCCGGTAGCAGTATGTTCAGGCATATATTATCGGTTGAGCCATCGGTATGTGTAGACAGGAATTCACTAAAGGAGATCATCAACAATGGGTTTGCGCCGTTGCAGGATCTCTATGATGAATGGAACGCAGCTAACCTGCTTTGGGAGTACGACCGCATCGTTGGCTCTGTTTTAAACCGGTATCAAAAACCTTCGGTGTACAAAATGGGTATTGTACGTACATTACAATCCCGATGGAATCGTTTTTTTTCGTTTCCTGATAAAAGTTTTACCTGGTTGCGCAATTCAACAAAGGCCAATGATGATGACATGAGGGTCGATAGATCACAACAGTACAGTCCTGTGGAAATCCCGGCTGGCAGCGTGTTAAACAGGATACTTGATAATACAGCCAGGGAACTGTATCGCCCCGCCATCGAAAAATTAGTGAAACTGGTACCGGTTACCATGGCAAAAAAGATCGCAGAAGCCAATGTGCAGCAAGCCTTTGTTTTTGATACGGTGATGCGGTTCATGCCACAGTACAGTGATCCAAAATTATTGTGTGTTGGCAGTTATGAAGATACGGCTTCGATGGGCCTGACAAAAATGGGGTATGTTGTGGAGGAAATAGATCCGATGCTGAATTATTATTTGCAGGAATATTATACCAAGCCTTCGGTTAAGAAAAATTCGTACGATATTATTTTTTCAACGTCTGTAATTGAACATGATCCCGATGATGAATCGTTTATAAAATGTATCGAGGGGTTATTGGCGCCCGGCGGCGTTGCCGTAATAACCTGCGACTATAAGGATGGCTGGAAACCCGGCGATCTGAAGCCGGAGGTTGATGCACGGTTTTATACCCAGGATGATCTGCGCAGCCGGCTTTTGAATTTGATGCCTTCCTGCCGTTTGGTTGATGAACCACAATGGGATTGTGAATTCCCCGATTTCAGGTACCAGGATAAATACCAGTATACATTCGCAACATTTGTTGTACAGAAGAATAAATAAAACATGACCGCGATAATTTTCGGCGCAGCCGGGCAAGATGGTTTCTATTTAACTGAATTGTTGCAAGAACAACAAATTGAAGTTATTGGGGTATCCCGGTCGGGCAACTTTAACCGTACCGATATCGCTGATTTTATCCAGGTGAACGAGCTGATAAAAAAATATCAACCTGCTTATATTTTTCACCTGGCCGCCAATTCAACGGCCAGTCATGAGGCACAGTTCGAAAATCACAGTACCATCAGCACCGGTACCCTGAATATCCTGGAGTCGGTAAAAAATTCCTCGCCCGGTACCAAAGTTTTTATCTCAGGCTCGGCTTTACAATTTAAGAATGAACAGCTGCCTATTAAAGAATCCGATGCTTTTGAGGCCCGGGATGCGTATTCAGTAAGCCGTATACAGTCTGTGTATGCTGCCCGTTATTTCCGTTCATTGGGCATTAAAACCTATGTTGGCTATTTTTTTCATCACGACAGTCCGCGCCGTACAGAGCGGCATATGGCCAAAAAAATTGCTGAGGCCTGCAAACGTTATGCAAACGGCAGCAAGGAAAAATTAATGATAGGCGATATAACCGCGGTAAAGGAGTGGACCTTTGCCGGTGATGCCATGAGAGCGGTATGGACACTGGTTCAACAGGAAGAAATATTTGAGGCGAATATCGGGACCGGTATCGGGCATTCCATTGAAGATTGGTTAAACGCGTGCGCTGCTATGGCGGGCATCAACTGGCATGAGTTTGTTGTGATTGACCATTCTTACCGATCCGCCATCCGAACGATCACAGCGGCTCCAACGGTTATATTTTCCCTGGGTTGGAAACCGGCAACTTCTTTTGATGAGCTTGCCAGGATGATGATGAACTAAATATGGTTTCTGAAAAAAATATATTACTGCTTCAATTGTACTCAAACGGGGACTGCTTATATGCTACTGCTGTTGCCCGGCAGATAAAGGTAGATTTTCCCGGTTGTACACTCACCTGGGCCATTGCTGATTTTTGCGCACCTATTATTGCCGGCAATCCTTATGTGGACGAGGTGCTGGAAATAAAAGGCCTGCAACGGAATGATGTGGTTGCTTTTCGAAAATTAAAGCAACGGTTTTTTAAGGAAAGAAAGGCAGGCTTATGGCAGGAAGTTTTTGTAACGCATAACATGGACAGCAATCAGTGTTATTACGACGGAACCATCAGGGGAATGATATTGCGGGCCTATGGAAAACCAATGACCGTGCCGCTGCAGCCGGTTCTTCGTTTAAGCGATACCGAAAAAAACAAGGTTGCTTTATTTGCCGAACAGCATCAATTGCGACATTTTAAAAACGTTATCCTCTGGGAATTTGCTCCCCAGAGCGGACAAACGGTTTTGCATTTCGATTTTATCAGGCAATTGGCCGAACGAATCGTAAAACTGCCTTCAACCTGTGTGTTGCTTTCATCGGCCAGTTCTTTTCAGGGCACAGCAAATATTATTGATGCCAGCGTTTTAACAGTGAGGGAAAATGCAGCCCTGTCGCATTATTGCACCCTGCTTATCGGATGCAGCAGCGGTATCACCTGGCTAAATATCAGCGATGCTGCCAAACAATTGCCCATGGTTCAACTGTTAAATGCCAATACCGCTTTCCTTAATGCGCCTTCGGTTGACTTTGCACGATATGGTATTCGTAGTGAAGAATTAATTGAGATCACCAGCATTGAAGAAGGAAGAATATTTGACTGTATCAAAACAATAACAGCGGGCGATTTTGCAGCGGCGAAAGAACAATTCAACCAACAACTGCCGGTTCAGTTCAATACCACTCGGGTAATCGTGTATAATATGCTTTGTTATTTACAATTTGGTGCCATCATGAGGCATTGTAAAATTATTACGGGCATCTATGGATGGCATCCCTTGTTTTTAAAACAGCTTTCTTTGGCCATACTCGGTTTCCCTTTTAAACTGGCCGGTAATATTTTCAGAAAAAAGATACTTCGAAAATAACCGGGCTAAAAGTCGGACTAGTGCTTCACGTAATTTTTAAGATCTTCCTGCATCATTTCTTTTACCAACATGGGTAGGTCGTATTTTGGTTCCCAGCCCAAAACGGTTCGGGCCTTGGTTGCATCACCGATCAACAGATCTACTTCTGCAGGCCGGAAATAACGGGGATGAATACCCACAACCTGTTTGCCAACCGGCAACTGGTATTTGGGATCATTACAGGCCGCAACAAATGCTTTTTCCTCAATTCCTTCTCCGGTATACGTCAGTTCAATGCCTGCTTCCCGGAAAGCCATGGTAACAAAATCCCTCACCGACGTGGTTACACCGGTTGCCAACACAAAATCATCAGGCGTATCGTGCTGCAACATGCGCCACATGCCTTCTACATAATCCTTTGCATGGCCCCAATCACGTTTGGCATCCAGGTTGCCGAGCAACAGCATATCATCGCTGCCATTGGCAATTTGCGACACGGTGATGGTGATCTTTCGGGTTACAAAACTTTCGCCTCTTAACGGGCTCTCGTGATTAAACAAAATTCCGTTTACAGCAAAAATATCATAGGCTTCGCGGTAGTTTACCGTGATCCAGTAGGCATATAATTTCGCTACACCGTAGGGTGATCGGGGATAGAAAGGCGTTGTTTCTTTCTGTGGTACTTCCTGCACCAGTCCATACAATTCGGATGTGGATGCCTGATAAAACCGGGTTTTCTGTTGCAGGCCCAGAATACGGATTGCTTCCAGGATCCTCAAAACACCGATACCATCCGAGTTGGCCGTGTATTCGGGTGTTTCGAAACTAACCTGTACATGGCTTTGTGCACCCAGATTGTAAATTTCATCGGGCTGGGTTTGCTGTATAATACGTAATAAATTGGAAGAATCGGTAAGGTCGCCATAATGCAGGTGAAAACGATCGGCAATGGTTTTATCAAAGAACAGGTGGTCGATGCGGTCGGTATTCATTAAAGAACTGCGGCGTTTAATGCCATGCACATTATATCCTTTATTTAATAATAGTTCCGCCAGGTAAGCGCCATCTTGCCCTGTAATGCCTGTAATTAGTGCCGTTTTCATTTTTACCAGTTTTTTTTCCTTTTTTTGTAGCCCTGTTTATCGGGTCGGGCAAAAATAATCTAAAATAATGTATGAAAATTGCAATTAATTGCTGGGTGCTGCGGAATAAGCAATTGGATGGCATTGGCTATTTCACGGTGAACTCAGTTTCGCGTATGATAAAGAATCATCCCGAAGTGGAGTTTTTGATCATGTGTGATAAAAATTTCACCGAAGATTATTTCAAATTCGACAATGTTACCCTCCATCGGGTTTTTCCGGCTTTGCGTCATCCGATACTTTATGTGCTGTACATGGAGTTGGTGGTACCGCTTTTCCTTAAAAAACATAAGCCCGATGTGTTTGTATCGGCCGAAGGTTTTTTAAGTTTGTTATCCGGCTGTAAACAATTACCCATTATTTACGATATTAATTTTGAGCACAAACCCGAAGACCTCAAACTGCAGAACAGGCTTTATTTCCGTTTCTTTTTCAACAAATTTGCCCGAAAAGCCAAACGCATTGCTACTATATCGGAATACAGCAAACAGGATATCGCCGGTTTTTATAAAATTGATGCCGAAAAAATTGACAATGTTTCCTGCGGTATAAATGGTCATTTCGATGTGCTTGCACCGGCCGAAGTGGAAGCCACGCGGTTAACCTGGAGCCATGGCAAACCCTATTTCTTTTTGTAGGCTCCATGCATCCCCGAAAAAATATCAGGCGGTTGATCGAAGCGTTCACAGCATTTAAAAAGAATACGGGCAGTGATATGGCGTTGCTGCTGGCTGGTTCCATTTTATGGAAGACCTCTGATATTGAAAAAACGTATGAAGAAAGTGTTTACAAAAATGATATTATTTTCACCGGAAGGTTGTCGGATGCGGACTTAAAAAAAGTGCTGGGATCAGCTTTTGCATTGAGTTTTGTTCCCATTTTCGAAGGCTTTGGATTGCCTATTGTTGAAGCCATGCAGAGTGGGGTACCCGTAATTTGTTCCAATGTTACTTCTATGCCCGAAGTGGCCGGCGATGCAGCTATTTTGGTTGATCCTTTCAGCGTGAACAGTATTGCTGCGGGTATGCAGGAATTGGCCGCCGATGCCAATCTAAGACAACAACTTATTGAAAAAGGATTCCAACAGGCAAAGTTATTTTCCTGGGATCGTACGGCCGAATGGCTTTGGGAGTCGATTCAAAAAACGGCGCTGTCAAAATAAAAATCAGGCTGGTTTGTTTTGCCAGTATTTGATAATGTCTGCCAGGCTTTGATCGAGCGATATTTCGGGTTTCCAGCCCAATTCCCTGTTTATTTTTTGATAAGAACCAATGATCTGTTTGTTTTCATTGGGGCGTATCAGGTCGGGATCGGTTTCCATCCGGATCGACAAATCAAGCATATCGCTCATACGAAGAATAATATCGCTTAACATATTACCTTGTCCCGAACAGATATTGTAAACCTCCCCCTTACGGCCGTCTTTCAAAAGGCAATAATAGGCATTCACTACATCACGCACATCCAGGAAATCGCGTATGACAGATACATTACCTGTGATTATTTTATTTTCGGTGGCCTTGTTTTTGGCCAGTTGTACCAGCTGTTTGGCAAAAGAAGAGATCACAAAATTATCTTTTTGTCCGGGCCCGATATGATTGAACGACCGGGTGATAATAATATCCAAACCAAAACCATCTGCATAAATTTTCGACAACATCTCCTGCGAAACCCGGGCAACGGCATAAGGACTCAAGGGTTTTAAACGGCTGTCTTCTGTTAGCGGTAATTCGGCATCGCTTACTTCGCCATATTCTTCCGAGGAACCAATGGAGAGGATGCGGCAACTGATATTATTTACCCGAACCTGCTCAACCAGGTTCAGGAATATATTGGTGTTGTTCACAAAACTGTCGAGCGGCGTTTGCCAGCTTTTCGCCACACTGCTAACTGATGCCAGGTGCAATATATAGTTTGGGTTAAAGGCATTCAAAGCCGCATTCACCGCATCTTTATGTAAAAGATCGATCGATTGGAAACTGATATTAAGATTGGGGTAAACACTAAATTCAAAGTCGGGGGCCTGGTTGTCGATGCCCAACACGTATGAGCCGGGTTCCTTTCGATTGAGCAGTTCTAAAAAATGTGCGCTCACAAATCCGGTAAATCCTGTAATCAGTATTTTCATATGTTTTTAAAAGTAGATCAATTTGTGTTAAGATCGAATGCCGAAGATCATAAATCAGTAAGAACAGCTGTGGCCTTTAAAGCAATATTGTTCCAGTAAAAATGATCAAAAAATGCGGCAGGTATGGTTGTATCAGCGTTCATACTGATGATCTGTTGCGCGAAGGCTGCCCAGTCATCATCTTCGATGATCTTCATTTTTTCGCCGGTTATTTTCTCCGGTATCCCAATGGCGCCGCTGCGGGTGGTGATCACCGATAAATTATAACCCAATGCCTCCACCAGTTTGGTTTTTATACCGCCGCCTTCAATCACCGGGTTAATAAAAATATCGCAGCCTTTAAAATACAGGTTGATATCTTCTACAAAGCCGGCATAGATGATGTTTTTGTCTTTATAATCGAATAGTCCGTTGTATTGGGGCGGCAGTTTGCTGCCACAAATAATAATTTTGTAGGAAAGGTTTGGCGCTGCGAGCAAAAGCGGGTTAATTTTTTCGAGAATGCTGTTAAGGGCATCGAGGTTAGGTTTATAACCCAATGTGCCGTTGAATAACAAAAGCTTCGCGTTATCGGCAATGCCGTGGGTTTTACAGACTGCTTTTCTGGCTTCATTTTTATCATTGGCAACAGGTGCTGCGCTGTTTTCAAAACCATAGGTGATGGTTGTACATAAATCGGGGAGGAGCTTGAAATTTTCAATGGCATAAGCCCTGTCGTTATCCTGGATAAAAAAACTATGATCGGCCTTGCGGTGCGTGAATTTTTCGTAATGCCATAAAATGCCCCACCACCATTTGCCCATGCTTTTAAAGCGCAGCGATTCAATATTATGTGAATGAACAATGAGTTTTACCCCGCCGAACCACTTTAATAAAACACCCAGCCAGCCATAATAAGGATGCTCTATGATCAGGTGGGTAATTTTTTCTTCTTTGATGATACGGTTGATGGTAAAGAAATAAAACGGGTTTACGTAACGCAGCGGGCTATTGCTTAAACTATTTTTGATCGGGTAGCCTTCCTGTAAAATGTCGGTATTATCGTGTATGGTTAAACAGCTCAGGTTCACGTGTTTTCCCAGGTAGCGATTGAAAAAAGCAATACCCTTTTGCCCGCCCATATCGGGTGGTAAAAACTTGTAAGGAACCAGGCTCAATATCTTTACAGCTTTATCCATTATTTTTTACTGGCGGTTATATTTACAAATGGTGCAAACCAGTATCCTTTTTTACCTGCCAGCTTTATCATTCGATTCAGTATTCGGGCAAACCCGTTTATCATTCCGTATTTGTAGTGCGTATCCCAAAACCCGGCAGTATAACTGGCTTTAAAGCCCGCGCTGCTGATGACATCGATATAGTTTTTTCGGGTGATCATGTTCTCGGCCCAAACACCTGTTTTACAATCGCAGGTATTGGTGGCTAAAAATTCAACGGGCGGAATGGGTTTATTTTCAAAATAAAGTTCTACAGCATTGGTAAAATCAGTAAAGGCCCTTCCTCTTGTAAGGTCGGCCAATTTGTCCAGATCAGCCTGTTTTATATCGGGCTTCAATTCTTTTAAATAATCGATACGTTGTTTTTTAAAAGTGCTTTTCTCAACTTTCCGGTGATACCAATAATGTTTCAACCGCATCGCTATATTATGAAAGTTTGCCGTGGTAGTGGCATAACAAAGGTTGGAGAGATCTGACTGATACAGTTTTGTATAAAAATTCCTGAGGTCGTATATATGTTCAACTACATTTCGGGAAGCCACGATATCGAAGGATAGGTTATTATTTTTTCCGTATGCGATAAGGGCGTCAATATCTCCTGATATAAAATCATCAACCGCGATACCGAGTTTGTCGCAGATTATTTTGGCGTAATTGGCCCACTGCGGAAAATAATCATTGAAATATGTTTTTTTGAAACCAACCATACCGGCAAGCAGGAAAAGAGTGCCCAGGCCGGCGCCATAATCGATAAAACTGGTTTCGCCGATCGGTTTATTATTCAGTTTTACCGATCGGTAAATAATATCAGCACTGCTTTCTATCGAAAAAATAAGCCGCGGGCCGGCATGATGATGGGTAAAATAATATTTACCAAAATCGTCAATAGCGGTATCACTGATATCCAATTCAAGCAGGTTACGGTATAGCGTATTTGCCTTGTCATTAATTAAAACAGCCATCTCATCATCCGCGGCAACAAACCTGTATTTTTTAACTGTCTGCAAATTGTTTATTCAGATTCGATGTTTACGGCTTCACCAGGTTTGCGGCTGTTTTTCCAAAACATGAACAAACACAACAGCACAACCAAAACAGAAATGATATTTGAATACCTGGATATGCTTTCACCAACCCTAACCGATGTTGGATCAAAAATAAATTCAATTTGGTGCTTGCCTGCCGGGATTGCCAGTCCTCTTAATGCATAATCCGTTTTGCAATAGGCCGTTTTTTTACCATCAATGTAGGCATCCCATCCAAGCGGATAATATACTTCGCTGAACACCGCAAACTGGTTGGTGGCAGCGTTAAACTCGTATTTTATCTCATCATTATTATTCTCGATAAATTTGATAAAAGCGGTTGAGTCATATTCAGGCATAAACGGAACCGCCGCTTTAAACCGTTCATCAACAAAGGCCACAGCAGCCGGATCAAAGGAATCCAATGCGGCCATTTCTTCATCGGCATTTTTTACAAATTTCACTTCCTTAACCAGCCAGCAATTACCCAGGGCAAATGTATTTTGAACCGCCTGGTTTTGATTTTTGTCCTGCTGACTGGGTACGATCGCATACTTCATGTTCAACATATTCAATACCGGGAAACTGTCTTTCGCTAATTGATTGGTGCCCCAGGCCTGGATATTTTTGTAGAGTTGCCTTTCAATCAGATCCTGGTACAAGCCGAGCTTGGCCGGACTATAACCACCAATGGTATTGTGTTTGTAGGATGCCATGGCATCATTAAATGAACTGCCAATATCAAAATTATAACCGTTTCCACCCGGAAATGCCAGGTTCAGTACCCGGTAATAACCGGTGTCGGTTTGTAATTGCAGGTCGGCACGGGTATCAACATAGCTGCTTTCCAGTTCTTCTGCATCAACAAAATTATCTTCTTTCAAATAACGCTTGCTAACGCCAAACAGATCGATGATACAAAAGAGTATCAGCACGCCATACAACACACCGGCGTTGATCTTGTTTTTGGCATAGAGGAACATCGCTGCCATGAGCACAAATATAAAAGCCAGGGTGCGCCACATATCGTTTAAATAGAACGCCTGGCGGTCGGCCTTCAGCGCCGAAAAATAGGAGCGTGTAAAATCAACTCCCTTGCCCTGTAGTTGCTCATTGATGTTTTTACGCATATCGGCCGTAGCATCGTTCGAAAAATCGGCCATGAAATAAAACAGGCCCAGCACCACCACCGTTCCACCGGTGATATACAAACATTTCTTCAGCAGCGATTGCAATTTCTCTTTACTGGTATTTACCACAAACTCATTCAGGAAAATAACACCCAGCAAAGCAACAGAGAGTTGCGGTATCACCAAAGCCATCGACGGCGCCCTGAATTTTTTGTAGAAGGGCAGGTGATCAAACAGGAAATAATTTACTGATTCCAGGTTTTTTCCCCAGGCTAAAATAATACCAAAAAGCGTTATGGCAACCAGCCACCAGCGGTGTTCACTTTTGGAAAGGAAGGCGCCGAATAAAAAGAGCAGGCAAATAATGGCACCCAGGTAAACCGTTCCCTGCGTGCTCAGCAATGAGCCCCAGTACATCGGTGATGATTGGGCTATCTGTTGTGCAAATCCCTGCGGAAGTGTTTGTGCATTTTCCTGTAAAACGGCTATCGCCTTTGAATTTTCGCCAAGTCCCTCGGCCGAACTGCCGCCAAAAGCATTAGGAACCAGCAAGGTCATGGTTTCGGCCTTGCCATAACTCCATTGGAAAGCGTAGTCCTTATCAAGACCGCCCTTGGTGGCGTTCTTATTGTCTTTCTGCGTTAATTCACTGCGGCCACCACGCATGGTTTCCTTGGTGAATTCATAGGCAGGCCAGTAAGTGATGGCCATGCAACCCAAAATACCGGCACCAACGCCAATACTGATCAGCCCCGAGATAACCAGGTGTTTAAATTTTTTCTCTTTGATGCAGCTGATTATGAAAGGCACAGTCATGAATACGGCTATCAGCAGGGTATAATAAACGATCTGCTGGTGATTTTGACCAAGTAACAGCACGCCCGATGTTAGCAAAACAGCCGTTCCCAGCCAGTATTTTTGTTTAAATAAAAGTTGTAATCCGGCCAGAACCGCCGGCGCATAAGCCATGGACAAAAGTTTGGTATCGTGCCCACCCGCGATCAAAACCGGGTTATAGGAGCAATAGGCATAGCCTACGGCACCAATGATACTGATCCAGGGATTAATGCCAATCACGATGCATAGCAGGTAAAAACACAATGCTGCGATAAACAGGTAGAATACGGGTTTGGAAAATCCCAGCGACAGGATATCCTGCACATAACCCAAATGAATATACATCGGATTAACCGGGCCGAGTGCAAACTGGTAAGCCGGCATGCCGCTCATCATGCTGTTGGTCCATTTGGGCAGGTGGCCGTGTTTTTCTTTAAACTCGAACGATTGTTGGGCCATGGCCCTCCATTGTATAACGTCGCTTTGCTGTACTACCTTGCCCTGTACAGCCGGTTTGTTCAAAATTACCGACAGTAACAGAAAAATAATAACGGCTACCAGGTGAGGTAATACCTGCTTGAAATTGATATGCTTCATAATTAGTTTTTGCTTCGGCAAAATAATGCTAAAAAAATTAAAAATCGGCTGTTGTGTTGATAATCCACCAATTAACAACATAAAAAAGCCACCGGTTAAAGTGGCTTTGATTAAATCAGGTTAAAAGCTTATTGTCCCATTCCCTGTTGTGCATTCTGCATGCTGTCCATTTCGCCCCGCATGCTTTTCTTTTTAAATAGCGAAACATCCATTTTACCAAAGCGGTAATTAAAGTTCAGGCGCAACACCTGTGGATCTCTGCGGCGCTCATTGTCCTGTACAAAAAATGGCGATTCGGAATGGGTGGCGCTTAATTTGGTGCGGAAAATATCATTCATCTGCAGGGTTAATGAGGCAGCCTTGTTCTTCATAAATTCTTTTTTGATGGCTATATCTACACCGTAATTGGGTTTTATATAACCCTGTGCGCCAATCTGCGATCCGCCAAACATCCTGCCCATGCCACCGCCGCTGCTTGGTGGTATGATCGTTTTGGCCTGGTAATCGGCCGATAATTGTATCGAAAAGTTTTTAGGCAGGGTGAATGAGTTATTGATCTTGCCAAACATGCTGAACAGGTCATTATCTTCAGCACCGGTAATGGTTCCGGCCTTTAAGGTAGAATTATACAGGTTTACATTGATGGTAAAATCCCACCATTTGGTAAACTTGGTTTTGGTGGTTAACTCCATACCGATGTTATAGCTGGTATTTGCATTAACAAACGTACTTACCAGCACCGAATCGTATTTAGGATCCTTGAATTGATAATTGGTTATTAAATTATTGGTATTTCGCAGGTATAGTGTAGCCAGAAAACTGGTTTTCTTCGAGAATTGATTCTGGTAAGAAACCTCAGCGAGATTTGTAAATTCCGGTATCAGGTCGGGATTGCCTTTAGATATGTTGTTCGGATCTGAATTGTCGTAATTAGGAAGTAGCTGAAAAAAGTTTGGCCTGTTGATCTTACGTGAATAATTCACCTGCAGGTCGGATTGTTCATTCAGCTTATAGGTTAAGAATACACTCGGGAACAAACTGAACGGATAATCGTTTTTGAATTGTTCGTTTGTGCTGATAAGCGTACCGGTATAGCTGGAACTCTCTACCCGCAAGCCAAGCTGGTAGGTAAAGTTCTTTATTTTCTGGCTGAACGTGGTGTAGGCGGCATATACCTGGTCGGTGAATTTATAATTATTACTCAGTGCCGGAACAACGACATACTGTCCGCTGCCATTCCGGATAAAATTTGATTGTGAGCTTTCGTAGTTCCTAACGGCGCCCCTTACACCCATTTCCAGTTTAAGCTTATCGTTTATAGGGTTTACAAAATCAGATTGGGCAGTAAAGTATTTGGTTGTACCGCCGCCTCCGCTGCGCTCAACCAATGCATTTGTTTTAGGAATTCCGTTGGCATAATAATATACAGTATTAAAGTCTCCGTCATTATCATTCTTGCTCTGGTTGTAGTTCGCATCCACCGTCCATTCCTTACCGGGCTTGGTAAAATTGTGTTTATAACTCAGATTAGCACCCACATTTCTGAAAGTAAATGATGTATTGGTTTCCCGAATACCCATATCAGAAACCAGTTTGTTATTTTGATGCAATGTATCCCTGAAAATATTGATCAGGTCATCATTTTTGAACGTACCGGTTACATAGGTGCCGCCGAGTGTTATGGTATTCCGGTTATCGATAAAATAATCAAAGCCGCCCCTTAGGAAAGCAAAATAGCCATTGCTCACCGGGTTGCTGTATTGATTGAAGATGGATGAAGTATCATTATTTAAAAAATTGGTACGGTCGCTTCCGGATGTGCTGATTGATTTTCGGGTATTCAGCCTGCCCCGGGCAAAGAAGTTTATTTTGTTCTGCTTAATATTGATATCTCCGCCCAAACCGGGTTTGCCACGGGAGTCGATACTGGCATTCACACTGCCATTGTAACCAGCTTTTCGGTTTTTCTTCATCACAATATTCAAAATGCCGGCGCCACCGCCACTGGCATCAAATTTTGCAGAGGGGTTGGTAATGATCTCAATGCTGGCAATTTCATCAGCCGGTATCTGGTCGAGCGTGAGGGTAGTGGGCCGTCCGTCGATAAATATCTGGGGTGTGGCATTTCGTAAACTAACGTTACCGTCTATATCAACATTAACCGAGGGTACATTCTTCATCACATCTACGGCCGTGCCGCCAACGCTGGTTAAATTCTTCTCCACGTTAAAAACCTTTCGGTCAATATTCATGGTAAACAGGGCTTTGTTGCTGGTAACGGTTACATTTTCGAGCAGTTTCGGATCGGTTTGCAGCATAAAATTTCCAAGGTCTTTATCAATCGCATTCAGCATACTGCTCATATCGCCGGGTTTGCCGCCTTCCATCTTCAGGTCGAAAGAAACCTTGCGCTCTATGGACAGGAAACCAATACCGGTTATTTTAAGTTTGTATTGCCCCATGATGCTCAGGTTTTCGAGACTGAATTCACCTTTCTTATCGGTGAGCATACCGGCAACAACAACATCTTTGCGCTTTTTAGAAGCCGTATCAAATTTATTTTGAACCAGCAATACCGATGCTGCTTCAATGGGTTTACCGGAGGTAGAATCCATGATCTTACCATAAAAATGTCCCATATTCATATTCTGGCCGCCGGTTCCCCGGTTACCTGCACCCGGCATTTGAGCCACGCTCACCAGGGAGCCCGAGAAAAACAAGCAAACCAGTAAAAATCTAATTGAATTAACCATTGAAAAACCTTTTTTTATTGATGTAAAAATTATAAGTTGGCAAATTTCACCTTAATAACCCATTTGACAGCTATATATATAGATGAACGGTATAATTTAGATGTAGAAATGCCGGTTCTTTAACAAAGGATCAGCTAAAAAGTTGGGTATTGAGCAGGATATGCAGAAAACCCATCAACAAGCCAATGAACGCGCCTGCCAATTGAGCCTTGAACAGCTGTTTTTTACCCGACTGCCAGATGAGTTTTTCGGCCTGGCTGACAGAAAAACCCGCAATTTTTTGGGTGATCTCGTTTTCAATATCCAGGTCTTGTTCCAGTTTGGTCAAATAGCTTTTCATCACTACGGGGAACAGGGTTTCCAGTTCGCCAATAAAGGCCGATTTTAACTGGTTGATAGTTTTGTCGCCGATCAGCATCGACAGCATGGGAAATGTATCTTTTAATCGTACCCTTAAAAACTCGTCGATATGGGTTTCGATTTCGGGTTTCAGCTTGCTAAAGATAGCGGGGTCGGCAGCTTTTTGTTGCAGGGTTTCAAAAGAGAATAGTTCCCGGCTGACCAGGCTGCCTATTTTTTCGGCGATCAATTGCTGATTGGCCGGCAAAATACCCTGAATGCTAAACCCAGCCAGCGAGATGGGTTTTAGCGGCCGGAAGATCATTTTAACAGCAACCCAAATCACCAGCCAGCCGGTAAAAGCCGACAATAAAACGGGTAAAACAAATTGCATCCAGGCCATGGTAAACGGGTTAGGGCTGCAAAAGTAAACGATTATGGCAGGCCTTGCAAAATGTAATTTTGAGGGCGTACAGTTTTTCTTTATTTTTGCTGCCCGAATGAATTTGTTCGCGGGAATACTTTATTCAAAATGGTAGTCGTAGCTCCGTTGGTTAGAGCATCAGATTGTGATTCTGAGGGTCGGGGGTTCGAGCCCCCTCGATTACCCTGAAAAATCTCCGGTTTTTACCGGAGATTTTTTTACTGCAATAATAAACCAGCCAATTGAACTTATTTTCCCATGATCATACCGTTCATCAGGTATCTTTTCCGAAAGTCTGCTTTAACATAACATTATTCAAAATGTAGCGTTTAGTACCGGTGTAAGCAGCAGATTTACATTATTTTTACAACATGCAAAAAATTGCACAATTTATGATGAGTAAAAAATTTATACCGGTGGTACTGGTGCTTACCGCAGCCAGCCTTTTTGTTGCATTTCAAACACAGGGCAGAACAGACAGCGATAATCCAAAATCGAAGTATACCCGCATTATCCGTAATGTGGGCATGTTGCTGGAGCAAGGTCACTACAGTCCGAAAACGATCGACGACAGTTTTTCCAGGCTGGTACTCGCGAAATTTATCGAAGACCTTGATGGGGACAGGAATATATTTTTAAAAAGTGATATAGACGGATTCAAAAAATTCGAAACCAAGATCGATGATGAAATTCATGGAGCCGAACTCGTTTCTTTCTTCGCCATCAGTGATCAATACATGAAGCGTTTAAAGGAAACCGCCAGCCTGTACAATGATATCCTGGCCAAACCCTTTGAATTTACCGTTGATGAAACAGTAATGCTCGACAGGGAAAAATTAAACCCGCCAAAAAATGAAGCGGAGCGGAAAGATATCTGGAGGAAGCGGTTGAAATACCTCACTTTGGATAAGTATAATACCGCACTCGAAGATCGGGAGAAAAATAAAGGCAAGGCAGATTTCAAATTTAAAGCAGACTCCACGCTGGAAAGAGAAGCCAGGGATGCCGTGAGAAAACAGATAGACCGTT
Organism: Chitinophagaceae bacterium; assembly: GCA_016710745.1. GTDB lineage: Bacteria > Bacteroidota > Bacteroidia > Chitinophagales > Chitinophagaceae > Ferruginibacter. The sequence continues at coordinate 133,488 of JADJVB010000012.1, forward strand.
ATTTTTCTACCAAGATCACCCGGGAGAATAATGATGATAATTTCAGCACATTTATTAATTCCATAACCGGTACCATGGATCCGCATACCAATTATTTTGCGCCGGTGGATAAACGCACTTTTGATGAAGGGATGAAAGGAAGTTTCTATGGAATCGGCGCCCAGTTGAAGGAAGACGATGGAAAGATCAAAATTTCTTCGCTGATCTCGGGCGGCCCTGCCTGGAAGGGTGGCGAACTTAAAGTAGAGGACGAAATCATTAAAGTGGCACAGGGTAATGAAGAACCGGTGGATGTAACGGGCTATGCCGTATCAGATGCGGTTAAGATCATAAGGGGAGCAAAAAAAGGAACAGAAGTAAGATTAACGGTGAGGCGCATGGATGGTTCGGTTAATGTGATCGCCATCATCAGGGATGAAATAAAACTGGATGATACGTTTGCGAAAAGTGCCATCATCAATGGCGACCACAAAGTAGGGTATATCTATTTACCCGAGTTTTATATTGACTTTGCAGATCCCAATGGTGCCAAATGTTCGGAAGACGTGGCCAATGAAATAGAAAAATTAAAGGCCGAAAATGTGGAAGGTATTATTATGGACCTGCGCGGTAATGGCGGCGGGTCGCTGCCCGAAGTGGTAAAGATGGTGGGTTTGTTTATTGAAGATGGTCCGGTTTGCGTGGTAAAAGGCCGTGAAGACAAACCTTACCAATGGAAAGACAAGGATAAATCGGTTTTGTATACCGGTCCGTTAACCGTATTGGTTGATGAACTCAGTGCCAGTGCATCAGAGATTTTTGCTGCCGCTATACAGGATTATAAGCGTGGTATCATCATCGGCAGCACGTCAACTTTTGGAAAGGGTACGGTACAGCGCAGTATTTCGCTGAATCCCGAAGCAGAGAATCCGTTGTTCAGTAACCGTAATGTAGAAGACCTGGGATCGGTTAAACTTACCCTGCAAAAATTTTACCGGATTAACGGCGGTGCTACGCAGTTGAAAGGTGTTCAGCCGGATATCGTGATACCCGACAGGATGGAATATCTGAAGTTCCGCGAAAAAGACAACACAGCCGCACTACCCTGGGATGAAATTGAAAAAGCCAGTTACAAACCCTGGACCAGTACCATCAGCAATGATGTGGTGATCAAATACAGTGATGAAAAAATTGCCAAAAATGAAACCTTTAACAAGATAAAGGAAAGTATTGGTTGGCTGGAAACATATAGCGACAAGGCTTATTCATTAAACCTGCGGAAATACAAAGAGGAGCAAGATCAGTTTAAAGCTAAGATAAAAGAGCTCGATAACCTGTATAAACTAAACAAAGAAATGACCGTGAAAAATATTGCAGCCGATACCGTTGTCATTAATTCTTCAAAAGAAAAGATTGATAAGAACAGCCAGTGGCTGAAAAGAGTAAGTAATGATATTTATATCGACGAAACCGTTAAAGTGATGAACAGTATGATTGCACAATCGGCAACAGCAAAGCGGGATTAGGGGGTTCAGGAGGTTAGAAGTTTAGGAGTTTAGTCGTAAAATGATATATAAAATAAATGCCGTTCGGTTTGAAACCAGACGGCATTTTTATGTTGAGTTGATGTTGAAGTAATTACGAAAGATATCTTTCCTGTATTATGTTTTTGTGGTGATAAACGTGCCCAATGGTTATAAAACCAAGACTGATCACGGTAGCTCTGTTGTTATTTGATGTGCCCGATAGCTCCAGCATAGCGGGAGAGAAACTTGTAAATAATAATTCGGTCGACCGGCGAACGGCCATAAATTCTTCCAGCATGTGATTCCAGTTACGGGCATTGGCATTCGAGTTGGCGGCATAGGCATCTTCATCAAAACCGGGTAAAGAAACGGTTTCTTTTCTGGCAAAACAAAGTGCCCGGTAATTAAACAGTCTTTCTGTATCGATCATATGTTGTAACAATTCTTTCAGCGTCCATTTGCCGGGGGCATACGCATAATTTGATTTTTCTTCGGTTATGTTATTCAGCAATGCGGTGATCACCGGTAATTGATTGGCAAATGCGGTTGGGAGGTCTTCTTCGGGTACCGTATCCACGTATTTTTTGAAAAAAGCAGGGTAAGTATCGGGTGATGGTTTTGCCATGGCTTATAAGTTTAGGCGATAAAAATACAAATCTTTATTATTTATTGTTTTGATTTTATTCTTTGACTGCGAGGTATTAACTCGAAAATTGCTGGTGGAGTGCATGTTGATGGTCAGGCGAACATCAGCGGCCAAAAAATTCATTTGTTTTATCCAGGCCCCATCAGGGCGAAACATTGGTAACAATAATTCGATTTTTTGGTTAGAGCCCCATCGGGGCAAAATGTTTTCGGAATTGATTTATTAATATGTCGCCCAACGGAGCTAAACAACCATTGGTTTGTTTGGTTCTATCAATATGTCCACTTCGCTGGGTTTTAATTGTATATCAATTGTCTCCCCATGTATCAAATGTACGGGTGTAAGTATCCAGTGTGACGACCAACTCCGATAAAATAGTTACAAAAAAAACCTTTCGCGAACGAAAGGTTTTTTAATTATTTATGATCAAGATTATCCTTTTTTCCCTTTTATAATTTTCGACTTGGGCAATGTTTCTGTTTTGTTTTCTCCAACCAAAGTTGACGCTAACTTAACTGCCTCGTATGCATTAACAATGCCGCCTGTTCTCGACAGATCGCTTAAGGGTACTTTTTCATCAGTACCGGGTTTTGTTACTTTTTCACCTGGTTTCTGTGCCGACGTTTCAATTACATATTTTAATTGTTTGGCCGAAAGGGTAGGATAGTACTCCAGCGTTAACGCTGCAATACCTGCTACCAGCGGACAAGCCATACTGGTACCGCTCAGGTTTCCATAATTATTTCCTCCGGGTAAGGTTGAGTATATTTTTACACCGGGCGAAAATACATCCACTTCCTTTTTTCCATAGTTACTGAAAGATGCTGTGTAACTGCCCGATTTAGGCTCGGCACTGGCTCCTACAGTAATTACATTATTGGCCCGCCCGCCCGCTACATAAACCGGGTTGGGAAAATTATCTTTTACATCAACATCCTTGGCATCATTACCGGCTGCATGTATCAATAAAACATTTTTAGATTCAGCATAGGCAAAGGCTTCATCAACCCATTGCTTTTGCGGCGAAAAACTTTTACCAAAACTCATGCTGATGATTTTTGCACCATGGTCAACCGCATAACGGATAGCTAAAGCAATATCTTTGTCATGCTCATCGCCGTCGGGTACCACACGTAAAGCCATAATACGAACATTGTCAGCTACCCCGTCCATACCTTTCCCATTGCCCCGTATCGCACCAATGATACCGGCACAATGCGTACCGTGCATAGAAAAATTCGCCATGATATCATTATTGCCGTAATCGCGGTCGTTAAAATTATTTTCGTCGTCGCCCACAATTTCCTTACGATAGGCTTTTGGCGCCTTGTTTTTCGATTCGGCTTTTCTTTGTTCGCCGGCAATATATTCAATATACTCGCCGAGGCCATCAACAAATTCCTTGTTGGTTTGATCCATCATGCTGTTCGACTTCATCAGCCCGATGAATTCGGATTTTGCTCTTTTTTCGGCAAAGGATTTGGTGACATAAGCATCCAGTTCATTGCCGGTGAATGTATCGCGGTTCAGTGCTTTCTTTAAAATGCTGTCGCTGGTTTTAAGCGATTCCAGCATGGCTTGTAATGATTCCATGTCAACATTGCTAACATCTTCTCCCTCAGGATCGTTGCCCTTCAATTCGGCTTTGGCTTTCAGGAACATGTCATACTCGTACAGATCGGCTTTCGACAGGGAGGCTTTATCCACTTCCTTATTGTCCCACTTTGCTTTTAAACCGTAATATACCCGGCCTCTTTCATCACTATCAACTTTCACGTTTCTGCCATCCTTACCGCCTAAAAAATTCCAGCCATGTACATCATCGATATAACCATTGCCATCATCATCAATACCGTTCCCGGGAATTTCGTTGGGATTGGTCCAGAGAATTGATTTCAGGTCTTCGTGCAGGGTATCAATTCCGGTATCTATTACCGCCACAACAACGGTAGTACTTTTTAAATTCTTCGCTTGTAAAAATTGGTAAGCTTTGTTAACACTCACACCCTGGTATCCATCCGTAGCCTTATCCATCATATGCCATCCATTGGGGATCACACTGGTTTGGGCGAGGGTGGAAAAACCGGCGCAGAGGAGTACAATAATAATTTTGGAAAATTTGATCATGTTTTTCATTTTGTTTTGGTAAAAGTAAATGGTATAGCTAAAACAGCCATACCATTCCTGTTTATTTGCAAAATTTTACAAATTGAAGCTGATACCCTGCGCTAAGGGCAGTTTATCGGTGTAGTTTATCGTGTTGGTTTGACGCCGCATATATACTTTCCAGGCATCACTGCCGCTTTCACGACCGCCACCGGTTTCTTTTTCGCCACCAAAGGCACCGCCGATCTCGGCCCCGGATGTGCCGATGTTTACATTGGCGATACCGCAATCGCTGCCCACCTGCGATAAAAACTGCTCGGCCTGGCGCATATTATTGGTCATAATGGCCGAGGACAAGCCCTGCGGAACCCCATTTTGCATGGCAATGGCTTCGTCCAGGGTTTTATATTTCATCAGGTATAGTATGGGCGCAAAGGTTTCGTGTTGAACAATGTCGAAACTATTTTTTACTTCGGCAATACAGGGTTTAACATAGCAACCGCTTTCGAAGCCTTTTCCTTTTACAACGCCGCCTTCCACAACAAATTTTCCGCCTTCAGCCTTACATTTTTCAATGGCGTCGAGGTACATTTTTACGGCATCTTTATCGATCACGGGCCCAACATGATTTTTTTCATTGAGCGGATCACCGATCCTGATCTGCCCATAGGCTTTCACTAACTTCTCCTTAAACTTATTATATATTTTTTCGTGGATGATCAACCTTCGGGTTGACGTGCACCTTTGACCTGCCGTACCCACGGCGCCAAATGTAGCGCCGATCAGGGCCATGTCGAGATCCGCATTTTCGGTGATGATGATGGCATTGTTACCGCCCAGTTCCAGCAGACTTCTGCCCAAACGTTGTCCTACGGCCGCGCCTACAGCCTTGCCCATGCGGGTGCTGCCCGTGGCCGACAACAAAGGAATACGGATGTCGTTACTCATCCATTCGCCCACCTGCCGGTCGCCCACGATAATATTGGAAACACCTTCGGGTACATTATTTTTTTTGAGAACAGACTGAATAATGTGCTGACAGGCGATTGCGCACAAGGGCGTTTTTTCACTGGGTTTCCAGATGCAAACATCACCGCAAACCCATGCCAATGCAGCATTCCAGCTCCAAACGGCTACCGGGAAATTAAAAGACGAGATGATACCCACCAATCCCAACGGATGATACTGTTCGTACATCCGGTGTCCCGGTCTTTCGCTATGCATGGTTAAACCATGCAATTGGCGGCTGAGTCCTACGGCGAAATCGCAGATATCGATCATTTCCTGTACTTCACCCAAACCTTCCTGCAAACTTTTGCCCATTTCGTAACTAACCAGTTGCCCCAGGTCTTTTTTGTTTTTACGCAGTTCCTCACCGATCTGTCGCACAATTTCACCGCGTTTAGGTGCCGGCCAGTTGCGCCATTCAGCAAAAGCAGATTGGGCTTTTTTTATTACCGCCTCGTACGAACTGGCGTCGGTGCTGCTAACAGCGGCAATTAATTTACCATCAGCCGGACTGTACGAATGGATCTTTTCGCCCTTCGTTTTTATCGGGTATAATCCCGTGGAAACACCGTTATTACTGGCTTGTATCTTTAATGTTTTTAAAAATTTCATATAGCTTTTGTTGTTTTTGAGGTGTGCAAGTTACCGAATAGCGGGGAAATGGGAAATGATGTTGGATAGTGGATAATTAATAATGGATAATTGATAATGGATAATGGATAATGGGATAATGGATAATTGATAATGGATAATTGATAATGGATAATGGATAATGGATAATGGATAATTGATAATGGATAATGGACAAAGCATCCTGTGTCTGGCATCTAGTATCCGGCATCCAGCATCCACCATCCACCATCCGTTCTCCTAATACTGCTCCTGCTCGTTGGGAAAATCCTTGCTTTTTACATCGCTGATATATTGTTTAACCGCGGTGTCTATTTGTTCGTGCAGGTTAAGGTAGGTTCTTAAAAAACGGGGTTTAAATTCTACATTTATCCCAAGCATATCGTGCATAACAAGTACCTGTCCATCGCAATGGCCACCGGCGCCAATACCAATAGTGGGTATATGCAAACTTTCACTCACCTCTTTTGCCAGGGCAGCCGGTATTTTTTCCAGTACGATGGCAAAGGCACCTGCTTCCTGTAAAAGCAACGCGTCTTTTTTTAGTTTGGCTGCTTCGTCGGTTTCTTTGGCCCGTACGGTGTAAGTGCCAAATTTATAAATGCTTTGTGGCGTTAAACCCAGGTGCCCCATTACCGGGATACCGGCGCTTACAATTTTATGAACGGCGTCTATAGCTTCCTCGCCGCCCTCCATTTTTACCGAATGGCCACCTGTTTCCTTCATTATTTTTATAGCCGAGGCTAGGGCGATCTGGGTATTGGATTGATAGGAACCGAATGGCATATCAACTACAACCAGGCAACGGTTAACACCCCGTACCACACTTTGTGCATGATAGATCATCTGGTCGAGTGTGATAGGCAATGTGGTTTCATGCCCTGCCATCACGTTACTGGCACTATCACCCACCAAAATAATATCAATTCCGGCTGCGTCAAAAATGCTGGCAAATGAAAAATCGTAGGCGGTGATCATGGAAATCTTTTCTCCACCAGCTTTCATTTTTTGCAGGGTATGGGTTGTAACTTTTTTAATTTCTTTTTGTACCGACATGATGGTTGTTTAAATTAACTAAGCTGCTGATGGAGTTGGCTCTGCGTTAGAATAAAACAAATCCGGGGAGCAATTGAGCTGTAAATGTATAAAGAATTTTACTTGAAAACGAGTTTTAATACCGGAAGGGCTTCGCTGGTTTCAACAGCATCGGTCCTTTTTTTTGCAAATAAACGGGCTTCTGTAATTTTATTGGTGAGTTGATTTCTTTTTGCATCATAATACCAATCCTGCGTTAATTCAATAGCGGTAAATTTACCGGGATCAGTTTCGCCGGCAAACAACTCGTATTTATAAACAGCGCCTTTTTCATCATATAGCGGCACCAACACCGGGTCTCCGGAGTTGAAAGCATCCTTCAAATTTTCCGGATCTATCTTGTTATTGTATTTCAGGCTGAAAATGTCAACTTTATTTTTTCATCAATTGTGGCCAAAGCGTTTCCAGCAGGCCGTGCCCATACATTTCTTTCAATTTGTTGTCTGGTTGTTCGGGTTCGAGTTGGATGATCTTTTTTGTTTGACCCAGTAACCTGAGTTTTTTGATGTTACGTGCTTTGCATTGGTATTTAAAATTATACCCGGTGCTGAAGTAAAACCGTTGACCGATATAAGTGCCCGAGGAAGTGTATACGGGGAGGGCAGTCGTTACATAAGGAATATAGGATCTTAGTTTTCCTTTTTCCACATACAATATCTGGGTTACCTCGGTTATATTAAAATTGCTGCTGTCTTTAACGGGAATCGGTTTTTTTCTGGTGATCTCGTTTCCCGCTGCATCCATAACGTAATCCACATTATCACCGTAAAAATTCTCGTCTATCGATTCGAGTGACACGTAGGTAATTGAAGCAGCAGCAGATTCCCTGCTTTCAATGGGCAAGCTGGCTTTAATTTCTTTATTGTTGAGCCTGTTCAGCAAATTCAAATTTAAACCGGTATGGCTAAAATTAAAAGTGTCGCTGGCATAAGCTGCCCATTCAATGCTGCCTTTTTTAATAAATTTATCAAAGCGGGTGCTTTGCCCATATGATGGTACAAACGCCATTTGGCCGGCAAACATGAAAACCAACACTATGTATTTGGGCATAGGAACCAGGTTGAGGCCTTAAAGTTATTTTAAAAGATGTTAAGGAAAGCTTATTTCAGTTCGCCCCACATATGCTGCACCAAACCGTCGGCCAGTCCTATTTTTGGTACATAAATTTGTCCGGCTCCTGCCCAGCGCATAGCATTGGTATAAATGAGCAGGGCGGGTACAATAACGTCGGCCCGGTCCGCTTTCAGGTTAAACAATTGCATTCGCTCGGCCACCGTAACACTATTGAATTCGCGGTAATAGCTTTTTAACAGATCAAGGCTCATAGGCCTTCCTTCTTTTGCTTTGCTCATAGTAAACACCTTGTTGATATTACCGCCACTGCCAATGGCCACCACTTCCTTTTGTCCTTTGGTTACTGTTTTGATGACCTCTTTCATCACTTCCCATGTTTTTTCGAGTACAGCTCCCTGTAAGAGCCTGATGGTGCCAATATTGAATGATTCCTTAAAGGTTAATACCCCGTTACTGAAAAACGACAGTTCGGTACTGCCGCCGCCAACGTCGAGGTACATATAACTATGGTCTTTATCGAGGGTTTCGGCAATATGGTTTTCAAAGATCAGTCCGGCTTCCATATCGCCGGTGATCACTTCAATGGTAATACCCGATTCGAGTTTCACTTTCCGGATAATATCAAGGGCGTTGGAAGCTTCCCGCATAGCGCTGGTGGCGCAGGCCCTGATCTGTTTCACCTGGTAGGCATCTGTCAAATGTTTAAATGCTTTCATGGTATCTAAAAGCATGCGTGTTTTTTCTTTGGAGATCAGCCCGGTTTCGAATACTTCAAAACCCAGCCGCAGCGGCACCCTGAACAGGTTTAGTTTGTTAAAGGAAGGGGTATTATTTTTATCCGTCGTTACTTCGGAAATCAGTAATCGGGCAGCGTTACTTCCTATGTCAATGGCGGCGAGTCTCAAATTCGTTTGCTGGTTAAAGGTTTAATCTGTTTAGTCATCGAGATGCGAAATTACGGATTAACGGGTTAACGAGACCGACGTTTATAATGATTTACGGTGCAGGTAGTTGTAGGTTTCAACCTGGCTACGTATTTTTTTATTATTTCCGGAGCTTACATACCGGTTTGAAAGATCATTGTCGAGAATTCTTGCTTTTACATTGCCTTCCAGTTGTATCTGTACAATGTCTTTTATTTCGTTTTGTATTCCTTTTTCAAATATCGGACAGGCCACTTCTATACGATGATCAATATTCCGTACCATCCAGTCGGCCGAAGAAATAAAGGTTTTCTCTTTCCCCCCGTTATGGAATATCATGATCCTGCTGTGCTCCAGGTACTCATCCACTATACTAACGGCTTTTACCGGCTTTTTAAATTTGTCATTTTCGGTAAGCATGCAAAAAATACCCCGCACCACCATTTTTATGTCAACACCGGCCCTGGCTGCATCGTATAGTTTATTGATGAGTATCTCATCACTCAGCGAATTTAATTTGAGAATGATGGACGCCGGTTTTCCTGCCTTTGCATTTTTTATTTCGCGGTTAATAAACTGAATTAATTGTTTGCGCATGCCAACCGGACTTACCAGTAAGGTTTTGCAGATCCTTAAAAAATGGATCCTCGTCTTGGGCTGTTCAAGGTAAGTGAATATGCGGTTTACGTCGGCCATGATATTCCGGTCGGAGGTCAGCAGGCAGGTATCGCCATAAATTCTGGCTGTCTTTTCGTTGAGGTTGCCGGTACTTACAAATCCGTAGTGAATGGTACGGTTGTTTACCCGTTTTTTTATCAGGCATATCTTGGCGTGTATTTTCATATTGGCCACGCCCAGTAATACCTTTACGCCAGCTTCCTCCAGTTCTTCTTTCCATTCGAGATTGGCCTCTTCATCAAAACGGGCACGCAGTTCCAGCACCACGGTAACCTGTTTGCCATTTCGTACTGCATTGGTGAGTGTATTTATTATTTTAGAGCGGTCGGCCAAACGGTAACAGGTTATTTTAATGCTTACCACATCAGGGTCAATGGCCGCTTCCCGCAGGAGGTCAATTACACTGTCGAATGAATGGTAGGGGAAATTCAGCAACACATCCTTTTCTAAAACTACTTTGGTTACACTGGTTACATTTTTTAATGCCGGGTGAACGAATGATTTTTTTCGAAGGCCTTTTTTCTGGAATACCGAGTCGGGGAAATTCATAAAATCGACATAATTATGGATACGCCCCCCGGGGATCAGGTTATCTTTTTGCTGTAATCCAAGCCGCCTTACCAGGTAAGTCAGCAGCGACGGGTCAATCGATTTATCAAAAACAAATCGAACCGGTTTTCCTTTTTCCGGTTTTTCAATCCTTTTTCAATTTTCTGGATCAACGAGGTTGAAATGTCATTATCAATATCAATCTCTGCATCACGGGTTACTTTGATGATGTGCGAGGAGAACGTATCGTAACCGAAAAATGAAAATATGTTGGGCAGGCAAAAACGGATGATATCTTCCAGCAGGATAATATGGTGGTCTGCCTTTCTGGAGGGCAGGATAATAAACCGCGGCAACCGTCTTGTTGGAACCGATACCAGGGCAAATTTCTGTGGAATGCTCTTGTCTTTTTTCGACAGTTTGCAGGCCAGGTAAATAGATTTGTCGTTTAAAACCGGGAAAGCCTGGATACTTTCAATCATCAATGGAATGATATTGCTGCGGATCTCTTCATTAAAATAATCCAGGATAAACGCCTGTTGTGCCTTATTCAGCTGTTTATCATTGACCAGGTGGATCTTTTCTTTTTTAAGTTCCCGTAAAATCTCATTCCAGATGCGGTCAAATTCCTTTTGCTGCTCTATCACAATTTCCTGAATCTCTTCCAAAATCGCTGCAGGAGCCAACTCGAGGTGCATTTTCGATTTCTTTCCAAACTCAATCATCCGTTTTAAAGTGGCTACCCGCACCCTGAAAAATTCATCAAGGTTATTCGAAAAAATACCGAGGAACCGGATCCTTTCCCGGAGGGGCACGGTTTTATCTGCTGCTTCCTGCAATACTCTTTCATTAAACGACAACCAACTGATATCCCGGAATATGATCTTTCTTTTGTGCAAACTAATCGGATTTTAATGACCAAGGAGGCAAAAATAAGGGGTTCATTTATTTCGCAATAAAATATAATATTAAGTTTGTGTGAAAAATTCAGGCCCGTTTACTTCGCTTTCATTTTTTCAATAATAGCGGTAGTGGAAAATCCTTCCAAAATCGGTACCATTTTTACTTCACCGCCATGGGCGATCACTTCTTTTGCTCCCACGATCTGGTCAAGCGTATAATCGCCGCCTTTGACTAATACATCAGGCATAATCGCTGTGATCAGCTTTGCCGGTGTGTCTTCGTCAAACAAAATGACGGCATCAACCATAACCAGTGAAGCCATGATCAGGGTTCGTGAGCCTTCGCTGTAAACCGGCCTGCTATCACCCTTCAACCTTTTTACCGATGCATCAGCATTGAGGCCCACGATCAAAATATGCCCATACAAAGCGGCTTCGCCCAATGAGGCAATGTGGCCTTCGTGCAGCATATCGAAAACCCCGTTGGTAAAAACGATCTTTTTATTGAGTAAACGCCAGCGGTTGAGCTGATGTTTTAACTCGGGCAGGGTATAGATCTTATTAGGTATGCTGCTGACGGATTTCATCTTTTTTTCGGTTAATGTAAGGTAAAAAAAGCAAACAGGCTACCCCGGTAATAATAACAATACCGGTTGAAACGCCCCAGATCAGCCAGCCGAGCGCATTTCCGAGCGGACTGGCAATACCGTAGATCAGGAGGGTTTCCATAACAAAAAAAGGAAACCAGCCAATGCCTCCGGGCGATGCGATCATGGCCAGTGTGGCCAGTGTAAGTACCGAAAAAGCAGCTTTAATATCCAGGTGCGCCGTGCCTTCCATTGCCCGGAAACCAATATATATCTGCAACAGGTAAAGTGCCCAGATCAACAACGTCATCAACAGAAAAAGTTTTTTCTTTTTCAGTTTAACAATGGTTTTAAATCCTTCAAAAATGCCTTTGATGATGTTTTTGATTCGTTGAATCAGTTTGTTTTCGGGAAATTTCCTGAGCAGCAATTTAATGCCTGCAAGCAAAATAAGCAGGGCCGATGCCGATATCAACAGGTAAACCCATATCGGTAGTCCCGAACCGCTGCTGATCGCAATAATTTTATCCTTGATGTATATGCCAATAACGTCTATCTGAATGATGACCGTTAAGCCGATGAAAATGACAAAACATAGCAGGTCGAACGTGCGCTCAACGATGATGGTACCTACCAGTTTATCAACTTTCAGTTTTTCATAACGGGCCAAAAAAGTACATTTTAAAATTTCGCCCAGGCGGGGGATGGCCGAATTGGCCAGGTACCCAACCATAACTACTGAAAATACATTTTTTAAAGAGGGTTTATATCCTAGAGGTTCCATCAGGTATTTCCAGCGAATGGCCCTGAACAAATGACTAAACAGCGACATAAATACGATCGGAACGATCAACCAGTAGTTGGCGCTTTTGAAAGCACTGGCAAAATCGCGCTGTTCATCAGCCGACATATCTTTTAGCTGCCACCATACTAAAAAGATACCGGCACCTAAAAACAACAGGTATTTAAATATGGCTGATACACGTTTGCGCATAATGACCTACAAAGTACGAAGGGAACTTTGTTTTGTTTAAAGAATTTGAAATAAAATTTGTCATGCCGGTTAATCTGCTAACAGCAAATTATCAATTAACCGCACGTCCCCCAAAAAAGCCGCGGCAAGCGCTGTTAATTTTGTCTCACCGTTCCAGCTTTCTAAAATCTCCAGGTTATCGGCATTGGCAATTTCGATATAGTCTACTGTAAATCCGCCATCGGTTAATTTTTGAGCTGCCCGTTTTTTAAGCTTGTTTAGATCGCCGGTTTGCAGGTTCGTTTTTATATCGGTTAAGGTTTCATAAATTTTCGGTGCCCGGGCCCTGTCTTTGGCCGACAGCCGAACATTTCGGCTGCTCATGGCCAAACCGTCATTTTCCCGAAGGGTAGGGCAGATGTGCAATGCACAGTTCGATTTCTTTAGTTCGATCAGTTTTTTGATTACCATACATTGTTGGTAATCTTTTTGTCCGAGAAATAATTCATGAGGTTGAACGATGTCGAGTAACCGGTGTACAACCAGGCAAACGCCCTGGAAATGGCCGGGCCTGAATTCCCCTTCGAGCACCGTTTCGAGATAACCCAATGGATAATGTTCTGCATCTATGGTTCCCTGCGGGTACATTTCGGCAACCGAAGGCATAAATAAAATATCGCATCCGGCTTTTTCAAGTTGGTCAATATCCTGTTCAATGGTTGACGGGTATTTTTCAAAATCTTGTTTATCGTTAAACTGGGCCGGATTAACAAAAATGCTGCAAACCGACAGGTCGTTTATTTTTTTTGAAGCCTGTACCAGCGAAATATGCCCTTGATGCAGGGCTCCCATGGTTGGAACAAAGCCAATACGATTGCCCTGTTGCCTGATTTTGGCGAGGTAAGCCGACAGCGCCGCGGCCTTCTTATATAATATCATAGTCGTTTCAATTACGGTCTGATTGCCGTTGGAATCCGGTTTTCCGGAATAAATATCGTACTTTTGCACTCCCTTTATAACATATTACGGCAACAAACAACATGTAAATGAGTACAAAGAAAAGAATTTTATTTATTGCAAATGAAATGTCACCTTATCTGGAACTTACCGATTTTGCAGAAATAGTGAACAAGCTTGCCATAAAATCGAATGACAGCGGGATGGAAGTTCGTTGTATTATGCCCAGGTTTGGTGTGATCAATGAAAGGAGGCACCGGTTGCATGAAGTGGTTCGGCTTTCAGGTATTAATGTAACCATTGATAACGACGATTACCCCCTGATCATTAAAGTTGCTTCTTTACCCAATGCCCGGCTTCAGATTTATTTTTTGGATAATGACGATTACTTTAAACGGAAATCGATCTATACCGACGATAAAGATCAGTGGTTTGACGATAATGGATTGAGAACCGTTTTATTTTGCAAGGGCGCCCTGGAAACAGTAAAAAAATTCGGTTGGCCTCCCGATATTATTCATTGCAGCGGCTGGATGACCGGCCTGATACCCATGTTCATCAAAAATGCGTATAAAAAAGAACCCGTTTTCAGCAACAGTAAGGTTGTGTATACGATAGGACAAAACACCTTTAAAGAAAAACTGGAAAAGGATTTTTTAAAAATGGCGACCATCAATGACTATGTTACAAAAAAAGAACTGGAGCCATTTAAAGATATCAATAACTCGGCCTTATTTGCCGGTGGTGCAAGTTTTGCCGATGCCATTACTTTTGGTGCCGAAAAGGTAGAAAAGAAACTGGTAGACCAGTTTTCGAAAATCAAGGGCAAAAAAATTCTAAAGTATGACGCCGAAAGTGATTTAACAGACTATTTGCAATTGTATGCCGATCTTGCGAAATAGAAAATTGAGAAGCCTTTCATAAAAATATTATTGTGCAAAAACGAATTCTACCGGTAGCCCTTGTTGCTATTTTCTTAATTATATTTATTGGTTTCAGTTGTACCAAGCTCGATACCACTGATATCGGCAGCGACCTGTTGCCCGCCGTAGACAATGTAAATACATTCGACACGTTGATGACTATCAATTCCAGCCAGGGTTTTTTTAGCGATTCCACTTTTATATACAAATCAGAAGATATGGCACTGGGTGCCATCAATAACGACCCGTTATTTGGTAAAACCAATGCACACGTGTATGTTCAGTTTAAGCCGCCTTATTATCCTTACTCCTTTGCTCAATTTTTAGATACGCTGGCAGGGTTGGACTCTGTTGTGCTTTGCTTAAAATACCGTGGCTACTGGGGTGATAGCAACCAATTGGTTCGGTTGGAAGTGAAGGAAGTGGTTGACAATATGTTCAGGGATTCAGTCTTTAAAATTAATTACAATAATTATACAGCAAACACCGGGATCACGTTAGGCGTTAAAGACGTTGATATCAGGAGGATGAAGGATACCTTTAAATTTAACAATGGCCGGGATGCCGTTGTCAACCAGATCAGGATCAAACTGGATATGTCGAGTACCTGGGTTCAAAATTTATTTAACCGTGATACCCTGGCCGCTAATCCTGGCAATAATGCATTCCTGAACGACTCGATCTACAGGCGGTTTTATAATGGCATCGGCATTTTTGCAAATGGTGGTGGTAATGCATTGCTTTATGTTAATATTGCCGACACATCATCGAAGATAGAAGTGCACTATAAGCGGAAAAGAGCCGGCAAAATCGATTCGGTTTACGCCTCCCTGGTGATGAATGCATCATCGAGTCCGGTAGCT
Source organism: Chitinophagaceae bacterium (assembly GCA_016710745.1). Lineage (GTDB taxonomy): Bacteria > Bacteroidota > Bacteroidia > Chitinophagales > Chitinophagaceae > Ferruginibacter. Next base: position 148,907 of record JADJVB010000012.1, read on the forward strand.
GCTAATGCACCGGTTTCAAATGCGGCGAATAGTATTGTTCGTGCCCGGGCCGGGTACCCGGTTTCAAATCCGCTGTCCACTGAGCAATATTTGCAAACATCCCCTGGTTCTTTTGTAAATCTTGATATTCCCGGGCTGTCCGGTTTAGATAACAGAATCATACATCGCGCCGAACTGATCGTTGAGCAGCTGCCACCGCTGGATGCGTTTGACGAAACCTTTTCGCCGCCTGGTTTTTTATATGTTGACCTGAAGGATACCGGTTCTACCACAAGATGGAAGCCCATTTATACCGATCTGAACCCGGCGCTTTACTATAATCCCGATAGCAAGTCATTTTTAGATCCGTTTTTGCCCAGCCAGATCGATTTTAGTTATTTCGGCGGTTTCGTTAGGCAAAAGACAGATCCATTGGGTACTCCCAGGAAATTTTATAATATCAATATTTCAAAGTACGTACAATCAATTGTTACCAGGCATATTGGTAATTACCAACTGCGGCTGTATGCACCGTTTAACCTGTATTACCCGTTTATGTCGAGTGGGTACACCACGTATAATAACAATATGGCGTATGGCCGGATCAAAATCGGTAGTGGCTCGCATCCCAATAAAGACTACCGCCTTAAGCTCAGAATTATCTATTCAAAAATTAAATAGGCAAACGTAAAAAAAATTAAAGTCCCCGGAATTTTTCGGGGACTTTGTTCATTAACCTATACAACCTTATCTTTGCAATCTTAAAAAAAAAGTATGTCATATTTATTTACTTCAGAGTCGGTTAGTGAAGGACATCCCGATAAAGTTGCTGACCAGATCAGTGACGCCTTAATTGATAATTTTTTAGCTTTTGATCCTACCAGTAAAGTAGCCTGCGAAACCCTGGTAACAACCGGACAGGTGGTTTTGGCAGGAGAAGTAAAAAGCAAAGCCTATCTCGATGTACAGGAAATTGCCCGTGGCGTGATCCGAAAAATTGGATACACCAAAAGTGAGTATATGTTTGAAGCCAATTCATGTGGTATTCTGTCTGCCATTCATGAACAATCGGGCGATATTAACCAGGGCGTTGACCGTAAGAAAAAAGAAGAGCAGGGTGCCGGCGATCAGGGTATGATGTTTGGATATGCCACCAACGAAACAGAAAATTACATGCCATTGGCATTAGACCTGGCGCATTATATTTTAATTGAGTTGGCCGCAGTACGCCGGGAGAATAAGCAGATCAAATACCTGCGCCCCGATGCAAAAAGCCAGGTTACCTTAGAGTACGATGATAACAATAATCCGGTAAGGATCGAAGCCATTGTAGTATCTACTCAGCATGATGATTTTGCAGCCGATGAGAAGATGCTGGCAAAAATCAAGAAAGACATCATCAATATTGTGATACCCAGGGTAAGGGCCAAGTATCCAAAATACGACCACCTGTTCAATAATAAAATAAAGTACCACATTAACCCAACGGGTAAGTTTGTTATTGGTGGGCCGCATGGCGACACCGGTTTAACAGGCCGTAAGATCATTGTGGATACTTACGGTGGAAAAGGTGCCCATGGTGGTGGCGCTTTCAGCGGCAAGGATCCCAGCAAGGTAGATCGCAGCGCTGCCTATGCAACACGTCATATAGCCAAGAATTTAGTGGCAGCAGGTTTGTGTACCGAAGTGCTGGTACAGGTTTCTTACGCCATTGGAGTGGCGAAGCCAACCAGTATCAATGTGGTAACTTATGGTACTGCAAAAGTAAAATTAACCGACGGACAAATTGCGGAGAAAGTGATGAAGATGCCTTGTTTTGATATGCGCCCTTATTTTATAGAGCAACGTTTAAAACTGCGTAACCCCATGTACAGCGAAACGGCAGCCTATGGCCATATGGGGCGTAAAAACGAAATTGTAGAAAAAATATTTACCTCGCCTTATGGCAAATCAATAAAAAAGAAAGTAGAGTTATTTACCTGGGAGAAACTGGATGCGGTGAAAGAAGTGAAGAAAGTGTTTGGATTGAAATAAGCAATCCGAATTTTTCAAAAAATAATAAAAGACCATCCTGGATAACAGGATGGTCTTTTGATTTTTAAAAATACGCTTATGGAATTGGATCGACTGGTTTCAAGGGGAGAATGACGCCTGCAAGTGTAATGTTGAAGCCAACCCGATGCAGATAAGCATCGCTGTCACGCACAGCAAGCCCCAATTCCAAGGTGATGGTGTTAGAACCAAAATTACCATTGGGGTTTACATCTTTTAGCCTGCAGGTGTTTACAGAATGACCGCTGTTTACTGATTGGTTTTGGTTGAACACTGAATTGAGTGCGGCAAACGGGGCATGATAATGAATGAAAAAACCTTGTCCCTGCGGCAGTGTAGGAATATTAATCTGGCAGGTGATCGGCACGTTGAGCCAATTTTGAGAGCTACCTTTTGTTTCCGTACGAATGATTCCAGACAAAACAAATAGTATTTCACCATTCATACCGGGGAATCTTACCCAGTGAAACGACTCAATGTCCTGTTGCGTAAATGTTTGACGATTTGGCATAATTGATAGTTTTTTATTTTTTTTGCCTACTCTGTTTCAGGTTTTCGGCAATCCCTGGTTAATTCATTAGTAGTTATGGCAGATTAAAATAGGCCCTCATTGATTCATAATCACTGATATCATAAGGCGGTGTGCCGCTCCTTCCATTCGTTAGCACGTTGGCAGGTATAACCAAAATCCTGATAGCTTCAAAGGTTTCGGGTGTGGATGGGGTAGTGCCGCTTTTCATTTCAATGTTGAGAATACTTGCCGGATTTCTGGGCTCCATATAGGTCCTGTATTCCCTTAGAGCGGTATAACCGTACCCCGGTAATTGATACCAAAGCACGCTTCCGGCAGCTTTGGCATAGCTGAGTATCAGGCTTTTTTCGGCAATGGATTTTGTGATGCCGGGTAATGTAAAACTAAAAACGCTGCCAGTACCAGAGAATGTTTTACTGCCAAAACTGATCTGGGTAACATTTGCATTGCCATCAACACCGGGCGTTCCCGGATCTCCTTTGGGGCCTGCTTCTTTTTGCAGGAAACGAATGCAGTGCCGCTGAGCACAAAAGCGATTGTCATAATCTTAATTGATCACTTTTTCATGACCTTTTTGATTTATTTTTCGCCTACTCTGGTTCAGGTTTTCGGCTTGCCCTGGTTCTCGTAAAAGAACAGGACAAAGATGAAAACTCTGCAGGGCCGGTTCTTTGGGTAGACAGCGGAATTTGAGAAATTAATAGCGGAGAATATTTCCGTTAAATAACGGATATGGTTTATTATCTTTCGTAATACTTTTATCGGGTAAATATTTTTAACCTAAAAAAATTATCATGAAAAAATTATCTTTTGCAATAAATATCCTGTTATTGGGCATTATTGTATTTCAGGCATGCAATTCAAATACAGTGGATAAGCCTTCGGCTCCTAATAAGTCAGACAAACTGCAGGTTAGTGAATTTGATTGTAGTGATTCGTGTAATAAACGTTTCTGCAAAAAATATTCGATCTCTGATTTGGGAGGTAAGTTAGATGTAGGTTTAATAACTACTTTATCTAACGATTACAAAGATGATATTGGAAAAGCTTATATAAATGGTGTAAGAAAGGATAGAGATGCATTATCTGTTGTATTTGATGTTGAAAAAATTAAGACCCTTATTTACGAAATGGAAACCAAAGCCTGTTTACGTGGGTGCGATCCATCAACTGAATTAGGTATCAGGTACTATTATATAAAATACCCTAAACTCGGTCCTGGATTTGCTCCAAGAGGTTTAACAGATTTTCCGGAGGAAAATAGTTTTAAACATTCTTTGGCGATGGTTCCTGTGTATAAGATCGCTGGTGAGAAAGATTGGTATGATTATGATTTGTTTGGAATGTCTGCTACAACAACGTGTTTCCCGAAAATGCCAACAAGTTCTGCAGGATTACCTTATATGCCTTTTGCATTATTGCCTGATGCAGGAGATAACCACGGTGGCATTGGTCCTCCACCCGAACCTGGTACTTTTCCAGCAAATAGGTAGTGACTATAAATAAAATTTTAATTATGAGTTGGTTTATTATCATACTTAATATACTGGAATTAGCAACGGCATTAACCGGGTTTTTATTCTGGAAAAAAATTAAAGACAGCCACTGGAAATGGTTCCCGATCTATTTGGGCATCATCTTCCTTACAGAAATGACCGGGGAGTATTTTCTTCATGTAAAGGCTGACCTCAAAACAAATATAGCTGTATATAGTTATTTTGGTATTCCTGTTCAATTCTTTTTTTTCTATTGGCTCTTTCACCAGCAATTTAAAAATACAAATAAAAGCAAATGGCCGTTAATTTCGGCGGCTGTTTACTTTATAAGCCTGGTAGCTGATTTGCTTTACATCAGTAAAATTCAGTTTTATTTTGAATCTTTCTCTTATGTCATTGGGTGTGTGTTTTTGCTGGTATTGATTCTTATCTATTTTAACCGGTTTATTAAAAGCGATGAGATTATAAGGTACAAATCCAGCATGAAGTTTTGGGTCTGTATCGGCCTCCTGGTATTTTATGTTGGTGCTATGCCATTCTTTGCTTTCAGGAAAGCTTTGTATGTTGATAACAAAGACTTCTTTTATATATACTGGTATGCCCAGTTTGGGTTGAATTATTTAATGTATTTATTTTTCATCATTTCTTTTATATGGGGCAAACCGAAATAAGAATATTTATTTTCCTGACAAGTATTATAGTGCTGATTTTTATATCAGGCATTATCATATTTTTATTTCAATACCGTAAAAAGGTAATAGATGAAAATGAAAAACTGCAAATGAAAGAGAAGCACCATATTGAATTGCTGAATACCCAACTGGAAAGCCAGCAGCAAACCATGCATTTTATTGGGCAGGAAATTCATGACAGCGTTGCCCAGAAGCTAACTTTAGCATCTATTTACACCCAACGCATGGAATTTGATAACGAAATGCCCGGAATAAAAGATAAGCTTACGGGAGTTAGTAAAATCATCAATGATTCATTGCTTGAGTTAAGGGAACTTTCAAAAAACCTTACTGACACTAAATTGCAAAAGATACAGGAATGCGACCGGTAAATGCTACAAATATTTGTAAGGCAAGTTTTGAAATTGATGATTTGCCAATCATTAGCATCGGGGTAAAAAGTTCTTTATTACGCATCGTGCAGGAATTTATTCAAAACAGTATTAAACATTCGGGCTGTAAGGAAATTAAAATAAAATTAAGTGTCTTAAATGATAACCTGGCCCTGCTGCTGCAGGATGATGGAAAGGGTTTTGATATTGATAAGCCCCAACATACAGGTATTGGCTTAGACAGTATCAGGCGCAGGATACAGATGTTAGGTGGGGAATATAATTTTACAGGCAGTGCAGGCAAAGGCGTATGCCTGATTATCACAATTCCTATAAACAATGCTAAAGATTGAGTAATGAAGAAAACGATTGTTATAGTTGATGATCACCTACTTATCGCTAAAGCCATTGCTTCAATTATAGAACAGTTTAAAGGCTATATTGTATTATATGAAACTGAAAATGGCAGCAGGTTAATTGAAAAGTTCAGGGTAAAAGAAAATATTCCTGATATTGTTTTGCTTGATATTTCTATGCCGGTAATGAACGGATTTGAAACAGCAGTATGGATAAAACAAAATTGCCCTGCCATACTGGTAATGGCACTTACCATGCAGGGAGATGATGAATCACTTATCAAAATGATCAAAGCAGGGGCAACGGGTTACCTGAATAAAAATGTGCATCCAACCGAATTGGAAAAAGCACTTAACGGTATTACAGATAAAGGATTTTATTATCCAGATTGGGCTACCAGCAGGGTGCTTCATGCATTGGCAAACGAAGCATCCGTTTCTGAAACAAATATTAAACTCACGCAAAGAGAAACTGAATTTCTTAAATACACCTGTACCGAGCTTACCTACAAAGAAATTGGCGAAAAAAATGTTTTGCAGTGCCCGTACCGTTGAAAGCTACAGGGATTCGGTTTTTGAAAAACTCGGTGTGAAAACAAGGGTGGCGCTTGCATTGTATGCAGTAAAAAGCGGGTTACATAAATTATGAAACCAGCAGCTTCTGCCTTAATGTACTCAGCTAACTAAAAGTACAGGTCAGCTAATATTCACCTAAATTTGCACTGTGAAAAATTTCAGACAACAACAACATCGCCCCAAAAAAAATACTTTGGTAATTGGCCGCAAAGCGGTTACCGAAGCCATGCAAACTGGTAAACAACTGGAACGTATTTACCTGCAAAGTACGGTGCATGGCGAAGCTATTGATGAAATAAAAAAACTGGCCGAAAAAACACAAACGCCCATTAATAAAGTGCCGGTTGAAAAACTCAACAATTTCAACGTCAGCAACCATGAAGGTTGCGTTGCCTTGATCGCCAAAGTACAGTACCAGGATCTGCAGGATGTGATCTCTTTTGTAGTTGAAAAAGGAGAAACGCCTTTGTTTTTAATTTTGGATGGAATAACCGACATCAGGAATATCGGTGGTATTGCCAGAAGCGCTTATTGTTTTGGCGTGAACGCGATTATTATACCGGACAAAGGCGTTGGTGCATTAAATGAAGATGCCCTGCTTACATCAGCCGGCGCTTTGGAAGAAATTGCCGTTTGCCGGGTGAACAGCCTCATGAAAACAGTTGATGACCTTCACCTCAATGGTATAAAAGTGTATGCCAGTGAAATGAAAGCTGAAAAAAAGACCTACGAAACTAATTTTGCCGAACCCTGCGCCATTGTGATGGGAGGAGAGGAGAAAGGTATATATCCCGCCTTATTAAAAATATGTGACGGGCAGTTTCAAATACCCATGACCGGCGATTTTGATTCCCTGAATGTATCGGTAGCCACGGGTATTATTTTGTATGAAGTGATGAAGCAGCGGAGCGTTTCTTAACTGCCTTCATTTTTAAACCGTACCCGGTAAGCCAGGCCAATTTTGAAATACAGGTTATCATTTACTGCAGCGTCGGTTTTTGAAACCTGTTTTACCCCCGTTCTTATTTTCCTGAAAAGCGAATGCCCGGCTTCCACGTTCAATACCATGTTTTTTGTAACGTACCCATCCAGGTAGAGGCCTAACTGGTTTTCATCAATACGCCAGTAACCAGCCGTATTCGCATACGAATTTGTTATAGCCCTGAAGGTTGCACCATAGTAAAAACGTTTATTTATTTTGTGCTCATAGGTCAGGTTACCGGGTAAAAGGCCAAAGAGGTTATTCTTCTCATTTATTCTCCAGTCAATACCAACGAGCGGCATCACAAATAAGCCAAATAATTCATTGTTTACATAAAGGCCCAGTTTCCAGGTAAGGTTTTTATTTCTTTTATAATTTACAACCAGGGCCCCACCAGCCTGCATTTCTGTTTTTTTATTGATACTGCTGTCATTCAGGCGCGCAATACCGGTTATCAAAAAGCTCCAATGGCTGTTTGGAATTGTCTTGGATAGGGTCACGGGCAAAGCAATGCTGTAATAGTGTTGCCTGTTTGCGTTGCTGATTAGCACAGACCATTTTTCGAAAAAGGGACTGAAGATAACTGCATCTTTCTTGTTTTTAAACTGTACCGGCAGATTGGTTCCTACACCGAGATACTGAACCGTTACCCGATTGTTGTTTTGATTTATAACACCTGCATCGGGACTGGTTGAATATTTCAGATTTACAATATCCAGGAATGGTTGTGCTGAAGTTTTTTGTGATAGCAGTATAACCGAAGCGGAGGCGAGTGAAATAAGAGTACAGGATCTTGTTCTCTTAAACAAAAAGGTTTTTTTATATTGCTTATTTATGTTCATTTTTTAGTGTATATAAAAATGATAGGTTTATTAAGATTTGACTATAAAAATCCGGTGCTTGAAACAATTATTGCAAGAATGCCGATAATAATGCCGATTATACCAACTCCAGCCACTGTCCAACCAATTATGGTACCGGTTACATGACTTCTTTTAGTTTTAATTTTATCTTTTTCGATAATTTCCGCTTTTTGAATATTTTCAAAAGCGAGTGTATATGCTCCGGTTTCTATTTTATTACCAGGTATTGTATAGATATGCACTTCGTTTAAAACACCGGTTTCATCTTCATTCGCATAATCTTTTGCTTTGTATTTCATGTTACCTGCAGTTCCTTCGGTGACATAAAGTTTATGTTCAACGGGTAGATCTTCTAATGTGCATTGAACATTTTTACGGTCACTGCTCATAGAAATATTTTTCATAACAAAAGCTTCATTGCCGTTACGCAGGATGTAATACTTACTGCTATCCTGAAAATCATTGAAACTTGCCGCTTTTGTAGGTTCAGTAGCTGTGATCGCTTTGTAATAATTACTGCAGGAAGCCAAAAGGATGACACTAATCAGCGGGATTAATAACTTTTTCATAATTATTTTTTTGTTTTTGAATAATGATTAAAATCTTACATAATTGGTTATTTCAGATTTTTTCTCTCTATAGAATTTTGTCCGTCCATTTATCGGAAAGCTTAGGAATAATTTTTTATTTACCAGTAACCCAATCACCATGGCGGCAGTTCCGCCGGCTGCTCCTGCAATGAGGGCGGTATTTCTTCTTCGCCGGTTGCTGGATGTGGTTCCTTCAATGGCTGTATATACTAATTCCCAAAAGCTGGTTTTCCCGTCATTATTTTCGTCTCCTAAATTTTTTGTGAGGCCTGCAGCTACGGTAAAACCAAGCACCGAAACCACTGCAGCTCCCAGGATAGTGGTACCCGGTTGATTTCTTACTTCCAGTTTTTTGATATGATCCACTGCTATAATAATGTTACTGTTTTCATTGGGTATTTTTCCGGAAACGATCGTTACTGTGGAATCGGAATAAGTAACAAAATATCCCTTAACAGTTGCTGAGTCAGAAACAATCTTTGCTTTGTAGGTCAGTTTTTCCTGCGGCTTGTATTGGGCTAAGCTGCCAAGCGGGAGGAATAATATCATTAAAATTGCTTTCATGATAATGTTTTTAACTGGTTAGGTTTGTTATTTTCCAATTGGAATGGTCAAACTAACCCCTGTTATATATTTGCTTACATTTGACGGTACACCAAAGCCTGTTTTTTTAGTATCAACCATTACGTTGGCCTTGTGTTTGAATACGCTGGCCATAACCATTAATGGTATGCTGGCAATACCAGTTACTGCACTAGCTACAAATAAAGTGGTAATAGTTTTGTCCCTTGTATCATAATTATTGGGAGTTGAAGTGCTGCTGCTTACCAGAACCCCCGATACGCCAAGAACAAGGCCAGCCCCCAGTAAGGTTAAACCTGTAATCCTCATATTCCTGCTTTTGCGCTGGTAAAAATCGTGATCATTATCAGGAAGAGGTACAGGAGTTAAAAGCTCATTTTTAGAAATAGAATAATTCGTTTGCAGTGATTCAAGTGTTGATATCGTGAAGCCGGAAGCATCAATGAACTTGCTTTCTTGCTGAGCTTTGGTTTGAACGGCTAAACTGGTTGTCAGCACCAGCACTAATAGTAGCTTTTTCATGATTATTTGTTTTATATAGTTATCAATTTAATTTTTTCTGAATTGTAAAGAATTATCCAAATCGTATCAAAAGCGATGTTTTTACAGTATTGAATGTTCTGATCTCTTTTTTAATAAACCCTATACCTTTTACCCAATAAAAAACAGATGCATTATAATTTGGATTGTTGGCAGGGAGTTCGTTGGAGGCGCTGAATTGGTGCACGTTTGAATAAGCCGTTCCTTCGATGGTTAACGTAGGCAGATAGTTGTATTGGGACGAACCAGATGAACTAAGTGGAAACCAAAAATTTGACACCCCGGTACTATAAAAATTAAAATTTGAGTCAATGCCGGTTGATGGAGCTGGCCAAAACCATGAGTAGTGGCTGTTTGCAACGGCGTTATACCATACTTCGTTTATTGAAGGCGAAACCTGGTATTTTGTAAGTGTCAGCCTGTAGTTTTCATAATTTAAAGCATAGGTTCCCGGAAATCCGGAATGGGCAGGCTCAAATCTGGTTTCAAGTATACTTTGCGTTACTACAACGGAGTCAAATATACCCGTCGCCGAATCTTTATAAATGAAGTACCGGTTAACAGGAAGTTTGATAAAATCAAGTGCGTACGTATAAAAACTTACATTGTTGGTGCCTATTGGGGTAGTTCCTGAAAAATCTATCGGTCCCGATAAGTCTATTTTTTTACAAGCGGAAAATAAAAGGGCAGATGCCGCGATGAATTTGAATATGATATTTTTCATTTTTTTTATTTAGCATGATGAATATTGATTGGCGATATAAAAGTATTCCGGTAGTTACCCCATTCCAAATTGATAAATGCGGCCTGCTTCAAGGAATTAGTATTTGCAGATTTTTATTACCTGTTTGTGGTATTTTTTCATTTTTTTTGCAAAAAATGCAAATCCTTTATTGTAGATTGGGGATTAATGCGATAATTCGGGCAGCCAAATTGCATTATTTGCCAAATCTTTAAGATGGACGCCACGAACACACAGATACTTTTTTTTCACCACATCAAATCCGGCCTGCCGGCCAATATTTCATTTGTAGATGAAATTGCGGAAGTGCTGAACATCAGCAATGACAGTGCTTATCGCCGAATCAGGGCCGATAAGCCCATAAGTTTTGAGGAATTACAGAAATTATGCGTCCGTTACAAGGTTTCGCTCGACCAGTTCCTTAACCTGCAAAGCGACGCCTTTATTTTTACAGGAAAACTGGACAATGATGTGAATTTTGGCTTCACCAACTGGCTGGAGGAAGTGTATAAACAATATGCTGTTATTGGCCATTTTGAGAAAAAACATATTTATTTCCTATGTAAGGATTTTACATTCAACCTGCATTTTCAGATACCGGAACTGGCGGCTTTTAAATACTTTGTATGGATGAGGTGTTTCCTGGATTTTAAAACTGAGAAAGGCGAAAAATTCTCTTTTAATTATCCCGGCTTTGATATTCATAATAAAACGGGGCTCAGTATCGTAGATATTTACAATCGTATTCCCACTACAGAAATATTAAACGCAGAGGGCTTAAACACCACGCTGATGCAAATATTATATTATTATGAAGCAGGTTCACTTGTTTCTTATGACCAGGCTATGCTGTTGTGCGATAAGTTGGAAGAATTGGTAAATCATCTGGAGAATCAGGCTGAACTCGGCGTAAAATTTAAAATTGGCGAAAAACCCAATACTGCATCTGTTGTTTACCGCCTTTTCAATAACGAACTCATCATGGGCGATAACACGTTGCTGGCGGAACTGGGGGATATGAAAGTAACCTTCCTCAATCATAGCTTCATGCATTTTATTGGCACCCGCGACGAGGCTTTTAATAAGGCCATGTACAATAACCTGAACAATATCATGCAGAAGTCTACACTGATCAGCGCCAGTAACGAAAGAGAAAGGGTAAGGTTCTTCAACCGCCTCCGGGCCGAGATTCAGCGCTGTAAGGCCAGGTTAATATAATGCAGGTATAACATAAATCTAAATTCCTGATGGAACAGAACAATGTGCAGATACTGCTTTTTCAGCAAATAAAATCGTTGGTGCCAGCTCAGCTTTCCGTTGTTGATGAAATTGCAGCTGTACTGGATATCAGCACCGACAGTGCTTATCGCCGTATACGGGGAGAAAAACCGATCAGCCTCGATGAATTGCAGAAATTATGTTCCCGCTATCATATTTCGGCAGACCGTTTTTTAAATCTCAAAAGCAACGGGTTTGTTTTTACAGGAAACCTTGGCCAGGCCGCTGAAAATTTTGAAGAGGTGTACCTGAATAACATGTTGCAACAGTTTGAATTCATGTGTTCGCACGACCACAGGCATATTTATTTTCTTCCAAATGATATTCCGCCGTTTGTGTATTTTCAGATTCCGGAACTGGCTGCTTTTACGTTTTTTTATTACAAGAAAAGCCTCCTGCATTTTGAGGAAATGAATAACACGAAATTTTCTGTGGGGCAGATCAATGATGAACAAGCAAAGCTGGGGTCAAAAGTACAGCAAAAGTTTAACCAGATCGCCTCAACAGAGATCTGGGGTATTGATACGATTAACAGTGTATTGCGGCATATTGCTTTTTATCGGGACATGCAGATATTTGAGTCGAAGGATGATATTGCCTGCCTGTATGACAAACTTGAGGTGCTGATGAATCACCTGGAAAAACAGGCGGAAGCAGGGCTTAAATTTGATATCGGCCAGTCGCCCGGAAAAAACGCAGCAGTTTACCAGTTATATCACAATGATTTGATCAGCGGTGACAATTGTGCGCTGGCTGAGATCGGGGATAAAAGAATAACCTATATTAGTCATAACCTCATCAGCTTCATGTACACGAGAGATGAAGATTTTAATAATTACACACTCAATACATTCCGCAGTGCAATCGGAAAATCAACCCAGATAAGCCTGATCGGTGAAAAGGAAAGGGCAAAATTTTTCACTGGTCTCAGGAAAAAGATACAGCAGCAGAAAGAAATGATTAATCAGTATTGATAAGTAACTTTGCTTTTCTGATTATGATGAGTGAAAAAAACGTTAAGCTGATAGAATGCCCCCGCGATGCCATGCAGGGATGGCCCCATTTTATTCCTACTCAAAAAAAGATCGAATACATCAATGCCTTATTGCAGGTGGGATTTGATACGATTGATTTTGGCAGCTTTGTTTCGCCAAGGGCGATACCGCAGATGGCTGATACCAGGGAAGTAGTTAGCAGTTTGTCCGCAGGATCCGGTGGGCAGTTGGCAGGAAGCAGTTCAAAACTGCTGGCCATTATTGCAAATGAAAGAGGAGCACAGGATGCAGTAGTATTTGATGAAATCAGCTACCTGGGTTTTCCTTTTTCTGTTTCCGAAACCTTTCAAAAACGCAATACCAATTCAACAATAGCCGAATCGTTGGGCAGGGTAGAAGAGATACAGAACCTTTGTATAAAGAACAGGAAGGAGTTGGTGGTTTACATCTCCATGGGATTTGGGAATCCCTATGGCGACGTATATAACGAAGAGATCGTTTTTGACTGGGTGAACAAACTGGTAGGTATGGATATAAAAACAATTTCCCTGGCAGATACAGTTGGACTGGCAACCAGAGAACAGGTTTATCAAATGACGAAATACCTGGTTGATTCTTTACCCGAAACGGAGATTGGTGTTCACCTGCACTCAACCCCAACAAACTGGAAAGAAAAAGTGGATGCCGCTTTGGAGGCCGGGTGTAAACGATTTGACGGTGCATTAAAAGGTATTGGCGGTTGCCCCATGGCCGATGACGAACTGGTTGGTAATATGGATACAGAGCTGATGATTCCCTATTTTCAGGAACAAAATTTGTTGAGTAATTTAAATATAGATGCGTTAACCAATTGTAGTTTGTTGGCGTCGGAAATATTCGCGTAATTCGTGTAATTCGATTAATCAGTGTTTATGGACTTCCGTTTAGCATTTACTCCCAAACCATTTGATGTAAAGATCAATCACCGGCAAAAACTATTGCTGATTGGCTCCTGCTTTACCGAACAGATCGGGACAAAACTTTCAAACCATAAATTTTCGGTGCTCGACAACCCCAACGGTATTTTATTTAACCCGGTAAGTATCACCCGGTCTGTTTCATCGTATATCAACAACAAACAATACCGCGAAACCGACCTGTTTTATCAAAACGAAAGCTGGAACAGTTGGGAGCACCACAGCCGTTTTTCTCATCCAGATAAAGCTGTTTGCCTGGCTTGTATTAATGAATCGCAGACGAAGGCTCACGAATTTTTAAAACATGCCGATTGGTTATTGATCACGCTGGGTTCGGCATTTGTGTATGAGTTGGAAGATCAGCAGGTAGTGGCCAATTGCCATAAAGTACCCACAGATAAATTTACTAAGCGATTGCTGGCAGTGGAAGAAATTTATGCTGCCCTGCAAATGATGAATGAAGCTGCCCTGGCAGTTAACCCTGGTTTAAAGATCATCTTCACTATCAGCCCGGTCAGGCATTTGCGTGATGGCTTTGTGGAGAACAACCGCAGCAAAGCGGCATTGATACAGGCGGTTCATCAACTGGCTGACAAAAACAATAACTGCTTTTACTTTCCGGCCTACGAACTCGTGATTGACGACCTGCGCGATTATCGCTTCTTTGCCGAAGATATGGTGCATCCCAATTACGCCGTCACCAACTATGTTTGGGAAAAATTTACTGCTGCCTGCATAGACGAGCCGTCACAGCAATTAATGAAAGAGATTGCGGTAATTGTATCAGCAAAAAATCACAAGGCATTTAATCCAAGTTCTGAACTACATAAAAAATTTCTGCAAACTAATCTGGATAAAGTAAATAAACTGCAACAGCAATTTCCATATATAGATTTTAATGAAGAAGCATCATACTTTTCACCATAAAATCTGCTGTCTAAAATCTAAAATCTAAAATCTAAAACCTTAGTGTATCCTGTCTCCCCTGATCTCCATCTCTGTCATCAACTCCTTTTCATATCGTAACCATTCGGCCCAGCGCTTACGAACTGTTTTTTTATCAACATAATGCTCGGCCAGGGTTATGAATAACGTGTAATGCCCGGCTTCGCTCTCCATAAATTTTCGGTAGAAATTTCGCATATAGGCGTCGTCGAGGCCCTCACTTAACCTTTTGAAACGCTCGCAGCTGCGGGCCTCAATTAAGGCCATGGTAAGCATCTGGTCAAGGAACCGGTCCTGCGGACTGCCATCTTTTTTCTGAAATTGTAACAGGCTGTTTACATAAACATCTTTCCGCTGCCGGCCGAGTTTCAGGTTACGTTTTTTCAGTTCGGCGATCACCATCCTGAAATGCCCCCATTCCTCGGTAACGATGGGACTGAGTTCATCAACCAGTAATTCTTTGTCAGGGTTTTTGGTGATCAGGGAAATGCAGGTGGTTGCTGCTTTTTGCTCACAATAAGCATGATCTGTTAAAATTTCATCCAGTTGTAGTTCAGCCAAATTAACCCAACGGGGGTCGCTGGGAAGCTGCAATCCTAAAATGTTCTTAATGTCGGGGGATAAATCTTCCATGAATGCAAAAATAAAACAGGCTGGCTATAATAGCTAAACTGTTTTATCATATCCAACACGGTATTAGTTTTTTGTTACACTAAATTCTCCATAAACACCGCTGATGCTGCCAAGGCCAATAGTGCCAATCATGAAATTTGAACGACTGCTGTATTTTCCTGCTAAAGAGTAACTGGCCACTGTTGCGGCAAGTGTATAATTAGCTTTGATGCGGTCTACCACCAGGCTCCATGTGCCGTGGCATTATCCGGTGTGGTAGCATTGTTTGCCTCAACGGTTAAAACATTACCCGTTTGAAAGATCACGGAAAAATGGGAAACCGGTCCGCCGATATTGTTATGTGCGCTGCCTGTCCATTTGCCTTCGGGGTTATAATAAGGTTCGGGGTCATTTCTGCTTTTACTGCATGCGGCTAAAAAAAAATGAAAAGATTATTGCCGGTTCCAGAATTGATCTTTGCTTTTTCATCATTAATTATTGCCTGGTTACTGTAAAAATGCCAACACCGGTAGTAGCACTGGTCAGGCCAATCGTACCTGCCATCGTGTTTGAACCTGTTGAAAATTTACCCGACAATTTGTATAAAGCGGAGCCTGCTGTGTAGGTGTAAATAGCCTGCACACTGTCTTGCACCATTACCCAGGTACCTGTTCCTGTATCAGGCCCGGTATTATTATCGCCAATGATGTTAACTGTCCCATCTACCTTAAATGTCAAGGTAAAAGCATAGGTTGGCGATCCACCAGGTATGGTTCCATATTGACCGGTTCCCGACCAGGTACCCACTACGGTTGCCTGATTTGTGGTTTGTGTATCTTCTTTAGCACATGCGTTTAAAAATAAGATCAATGCAAAACCTGCCACCAGTACAATAAGATACTTTTTCATAATTAACATTTTAGTTTACGATATAATTTATTCTTCAGGGTAATAACAAACAAACTTCATACCATAGCGGCATAATGTGGGTATTTTGTAAGTTTGAACTGCTAATTTTTTTTTGTATTTATTTTTTCACAATCAGGGAATGCAAATGGGGGAGCCAGTATTTTGACTTTAATACATTGTCTTACGGCATATTTTAGTATTTTACAGCAAATAACATGCTTATATGAGAATTGCGCCTTTTATTGCCTCTGCCGTAATCACAACCGGGTTGATTACCCTTTTAAATACAACGCTGGTGTTACCCGCACCTTTAGGTAAGCTTTTAAGCCCGCAACATGGTATTTGGCAAAATGCAGAACCGGATTCCCAAAATTTTAATGAGGATCTGAATTTTTCCGAACTGAAAGGAAAAGCGGAGGTGTATTTCGATGATCGCCTGGTTCCGCATATTTTTGCCGAACAGGAAAACGATGCCTATTTCGTTCAGGGATTCCTGCACGCCAAATTCAGGCTTTGGCAAATGGAGTTGCAAACTTTTGCAGCCGGTGGCAGGGTTAGTGAAGTATTGGGTGAAAAAGGATTGATGCATGATCGGGAGTTCAGAAGACTGGGGATGGTTTACGCTGCTGAGATCGCGTTACAGGAAGTAAACAAAGATCCCATTATCAAATCGCAGTGTGATGCCTACACCGAAGGCGTGAATTCCTATATCGCTACACTCACTGAAAGTACATTGCCTCTCGAATATAAATTAATCGGTTATAAACCTGAGCCATGGACCAATCTTAAAACTTCGCTCTTCCTTAAATATATGAGCTATGACCTGGCTGGCCATGATGACGATTTTGAAATGACCAATGCAAAATCCTATTTCAGCAACGATGATTTTTCAAAACTTTTTCCGGCAATCCAGGATTCGTTGGATCCGATAATACCTAAGGGTACCCCGATCACCACACCCAATTTTTTACCCCAGGCGCCGGTTTATACCGATTCCGTTTATTTAAATAATCACGAGCTGGTGGTTTCGGAAACTTCGAAACCCGACCGCGACAATGGCAGTAACAATTGGGCGGTAAGCGGCAGTAAAACAAAAAGCGGCGCGCCGATACTTGCCAATGATCCTCACCTGGGATTAAACCTGCCATCGCTTTGGTACGAATTACAGATATCGGTACCGGGTTTTAATGCCTATGGCGTTAGTTTTCCGGGCGCACCGGGCGTCATTATTGGTTATAACGATAGCTGTGCATTTGGGTTTACAAACGGCGGTCGCGATGTAAGGGATTATTTTGAAGTGAGGTTTAAAGACGACAGCAGGCAGGAATATTTTTTCAACGGGCAATGGCTGCAGAGCCGATTCAGGGTTGATACCATAAAAATAAAAGGGAAACCTGATTTTATAGATTCGGTGGCTTATGTACAATTAGGTAACGACTGGTGCCCGGTGATGTACGATAAATCCTTTACCGGCAACCGCAGCAAGGGAGATAAATATTATGCCGTTCGCTGGAAAGCCCATGATGCCAGTAATGAGTTGAAGATCTTCAATATGCTTAACCACGCAAAAAATTATGCCGATTATTCGGCTGCCGTTACCAACCTGCACACGCCCGGACAAAATTGTGTTTTCGCCTGTAAAAATGGTGATATTGCAATCCGCACACAGGGTGAATGGCCGGCCAAGTGGAAGGGGCAGGGCGATTTTGTAATGCCCGGTTTCGACAGCAGTTTTTTATGGCAGGGTATGATCCCGCAGGATGAAGTGCCCTTTCAATACAATCCGGAAAGGGGTTTTGTAAGCAGTGCCAATCAAAAACCTGAGGATGATAACGTGTATCCTTACTATTTAGGCAGAAATTATCCGCCTTATCGCGGATATACTATCAATAAACGATTAGGGGCCATGTTGGATATCACCCCCCAGGATATGATGGCTTTACAAACCGACAATTTTGATGCCGGTGCAGCGATGGCGAAACCTTTTATTCTGGCCAATTTGAAAGAGAATGATCTAAGCAGTGCTGAAAAAAAGTATGTTGATATACTGAAAAACTGGGACTGCCGAAATGATGTGGGTACCACCGGTGCCACTGTTTTTGAACGGTTCTGGAAGAGTTTTGAAGGGGTTGTATACGATGATGAATATGCGCAGGCCCCAAAAGTTATTGCCCGCCCTGAATTCAGTACGCTGCTGGAAGCCATTTTGAAAGATTCAGCTTATACATTTCTGGATGATATTTCAACAACAGTAACCGAAACCCTGGCCGATGATGTAACAGCCGCGTTTAAAAAAGCCGCCATTGAATTGCAAAAGATCGATGCCGCGGGTAATTTAAACTGGGACAAACATAAAGCAACCCGAATCAATCACCTGGCAAAACTGGCGCCACTCAGCCGGCTTAACTTACCCATTGGCGGCGGTGTTCGAAACGTGAATGCCGCCAAGGCCGAGCATGGTCCAAGCTGGCGTATGGTAATCAGCCTGACGGCTAAAACAGAAGCTTATGGGGTATACCCGGGCGGACAAAGCGGCAACCCGGGCAGTAAATACTACGACAGTTTTGTTGATCAATGGGCTGCGGGAAAATATTATTCGCTTTGGATGATGACGCCCGAAGAAGCCGGCGACAAACGGGTGATCGCGAAGATGCATTTTAATAAATAAAGTACAAAAAATTAAACCGCTAATATTGACTACCTAAATCTAAAAAATGAAATTTTTCATCTCTTTGATACTTACTGTTTTATTGAGTTTTGCCATATGCCTGTTTCTGCCCTGGTGGAGCATTGCCATAGCCGCGTTTATGGTTGCTGCTTTAATTCCGCAAAAACCGGGAAAAGCATTTGCAACAGCCTTTTTTGCATTGCTGCTGCTTTGGGGAGGTTTGAGTTTTTGGATCAGTTACCATAACGACCATATTCTCGCCCATAAAGTTTCTCAACTCATATTGAAAATGGATAACCCGATCTTGCTGATAGCGGCTACAGCGCTGGTCGGAGCACTGGTTGCAGGCTTCGCTGCAATGGCCGGCAGTTATCTTCGTAAAACCAAAAGCTAAGGAAAACGTTAATTAAATTAGGGTTTTGGTAACAAAATCAGATTTAAATTTGTTGTACTCAAAACAGATTATGTTCAAAGGTTTCTTTTGCTTTTTTCTTCTAATCTCCGGTTCAGCTTCAGCCCAAAAAATTTATGGTACCGTTTTCACCGATAAGGGCGATCTGTTGCCCTATTCGTCGGTTACTATTAAAGGTACCTCCATAGGGGCCAGCGCCAATAATATGGCGAAATTTTCTTTTTCGGTTTCTCCGGGTACGTATACGGTGGTATGCCAGCATATCGGATATACCAAACAGGAGAAAGTGGTAACGGTAAAAAAAGAAGACGAAGAGCTGACTTTTGTGATTGCAGAGCAATTGCTCGAGATGACCGAAGTAGTGGTGCAGCGTGGTGAAGACCCCGCCTATGAGATCATCAGGCAAGCCATCAAAAAACGGCCTTATTACGATGAACAGGTAAAGAGTTTTGCATGTGGACTGTACACCAAGGATCTGATGAAGCTGCGTAAACTGCCCAAAAAAATACTGGGCCGTAAAATTGCAGAAGAAGATGTAAAAGATATGGGGCTCGATTCTTCCCGTAAAGGAATTTTTTACCTGTCTGAGTCGGTTGCCAAAGTGTATATTCAGCAGCCCGATAAATTCAAAATGGAAGTACTGAGCAGCCGGGTAAGCGGCAGCGATGGGTTTGGATTTACCTTTCCTACGTTTATCAGCATGTACAAAAACAATGTGTCGGTTTTTCTCGACCGGCTGAATCCCCGTGGTTTTGTTTCACCCATTGCCGATGCCGCTTTGAGCATGTACCGGTATAAATACCTGGGCAGTTTTTATGAGGATGGTAAAGAGATCAATAGTATTCAGGTAATTCCCAGGCGGAGCTATGAACCGGTTTTTACGGGTACCATCAACATAACGGATGGAGACTGGCGGATTCACAGCTTCGATCTGGTACTCACCAAAACGGCGCAACTGGAAATTGTGGATACCCTGCATATATCGCAGATACACGTACCCGTTGGCGATGAAGTATGGCGGGTGAAAAATCAGCATATTTATTTTAATTTCAAACAGTTCGGTGTTGACGCTATCGGTAATTTCGTGTCAGTTTATTCCAACTATAAAATTAACCCGGTTTTTGCCAGGGGACGTTTCGATAATGTGATCGTTAAATATGACACGGCTGCCAATAAAAAATCCGTTGCCTATTGGGATACCATCAGACCGGTTCCGCTGGAAGTGGAGGAAAGAAGGGATTACCTGGTGAAAGACAGTTTATTCCAGATAAGCAAGGATTCGGCCCTGAGCAGATCCTCAGTTGACTCCATGAATAAAAACAGGCCAAAACTTAAGGCCTATGATGTTTTCTGGAAAGGATTGCATCGAACAAAATACAGGGTTGATGGTAACCGGAGCTGGGGTATTGAACCCTTATTACAGGGTCTGGAATATAACCTGGCCGAAGGCCTGGTTATTCAGTTAATGCCCTATTACCGAACCTACCTGAAGAAATTAAAGACCAATTTTTCCTTCGAACCAACTGCACGATACGGGCTCAGCAATACCCACCTGAATCTCTGGGCCGATTTTATTTTTCGTACCCGCGACTTCGAAACAGATAGTAAGATACGAAGGCAACTACTGGTGATATCCGGTGGTAAAAGGGTAAGCCAGTTTAATAACGCCAATCCGATAAAACCGCTCAATAATACCATCAATACATTTTTCTTTGGGGATAATTATATGAAGACCTACGAAAATTACTTTGGGTCGGTAAGTTTTAGCAAACGCTACGAAAATGGATTCAGATTCAGCCTCGGGGCCGAGTTTGAAGACAGGATCCCGCTGGATAATACCACCGATTTTATTGTATTTAAAAGAGATTCGGTGAACATCACACCCAATTATCCTGATGAATTATTAAATCAACAGTTTACGCAACACCAGGCTTTCCAGGTGAGCATTGATATCAGCTTTAAACCGGGTCAAAAATATATTCAATATCCAAACCGCAAGCTGTCGCTGGGATCAAATTACCCAACATTCAGTTTAAATTATACCAAGGGCATTGAACATATTTTTGGCAGCGACGTGAATTTTGATAAATGGCGTTTCAGCATCAGCGATGATAAAAATTTTAAACTGGCCGGCCTGTTAAAATATAAGATCGGACTGGGTGGATTTATTAACAACAGTCGGGTGTATGTGCAGGATTATCACCATTTCAACGGCAACCGCACGCTCGGTGCCAGCACGTATGTGAACAGTTACCAGTTGGCCAGGTATTACGAAAACAGTACCGCCAATAACCTCCATGTATTTGGCCATATCGAACACCATTTTAACGGTTTGCTTACCAATAAGATCCCGCTTTTTAAGCGATTAAACTGGAACCTGGTTGCCGGTACCAATGCATTTTATGTTAATCCCAATAACAACTATGTAGAAGTGTTTGCGGGACTCGAAAATGTGCTGAAACTGCTAAGAATAGATTTTGTTCAGGCTTTTTTTAATGGCCGAAGGGGCTTATCCGCTTTCCGGTTGGGATTAGGCGGTATTTTAGGCGGAAGTACGCGAATCAACAGTTCCGGAAACCGCCGCTCATCCATTGTTTTGTAGTTAGCCGGTAATCAATATCTTTGTGGCTCATTTTGGTTTGCCTGCAAGCATCCAATCTTTTTCATGGTCTTACGCCTTCGTCTGCCCATGACATAGATTTCCCGTCACCAACGGGATCAAATAAAAACAACTATGGCTGTATTACACAATCGCATTTCCCAGGCGGAACTAAAAAAATTGCTGTACGCTGAAACCGAACACCGTACCACAATATCCTTTTATCAATATTTTCCGGTCGATGATCCAAAACTGTTCAGGGATGAAATGTATGCCGCATTGAATGCCTTGCAGGTTTTCGGACGAATTTATGTTGCTGCTGAAGGTATCAATGCACAGATCAGTGTTCCGGACAGTAACGTTGATGAATTGTCTAAATACCTGAATTCTATTTCCGCCCTGGAAGGCGTGAGATTGAACTATGCGGTTGATAATGACGGAAAAAGTTTTTGGGTTTTGAAAATCAAAGTGCGTGAAAAAATTGTTGCCGATGGCATCACCGATCCCGGATTCAGTATGCAAAACAAAGGCAGTTATGTAAATGCCGCCAGGATGAACGAATTGCTGGAAGATGAAAACACGATCGTAATAGATATGCGTAACCATTACGAATACGAAGTGGGCCATTTTGTAAAAGCCATCGAGATACCGAGTGATACTTTTCGTGAGCAGCTACCCATGGCCGTTGAGATGATGAAAGATAAAAAAGACAAGAACATCATTATGTATTGTACCGGCGGCATCCGTTGCGAAAAAGCCAGCGCTTATATGCTGCACCATGGTTTTAATCAGGTGTATCATCTCGAAGGCGGAGTGATCAATTATGCCCGCCAGGCAAAGGCAGCCGGACTGGAGACTAAATTCATTGGTAAGAACTTTGTGTTCGACGACAGGCTGGGGGAGCGGATAACCGACGATATTATTGCAAGATGTCACCAATGTGGCAAACCGGCCGATACCCACACCAATTGCAAAAATGACGGTTGTCATTTATTATTTATTCAGTGCGAAGGCTGTGCCAAACAGTACAACGGTTGCTGTACTGCCGAATGTCAAACCATTTATAATTTACCGCTGGAGGAACAGCAGGAATTACGTAAGGGTATCAGCAAAGGCATGATGGTATTTAATAAAAGTAAAAAAAGACTGCGACCCAGGTTAGACGAAATAAATGGGATTTAATGTATCCATTTAATACAAACCGGGTTTGGTACCCGGATCCTTTTTCCGGAATCCGATAGTGACCCGGTTTGCCTGTCAATTTTAAAAATTACGATTTCATCGCTGTTTTGGTTGGCTACCAATAAAAAATTACCGGAAGGGTCGAAGTTAAAATTTCGGGGATTGATGCCCAGTGTTGATTGATTGTTCAGCAAACTAAGCCTTCCTGTTTTTGGATGCACAGAAAAAATGCTGATATTATTCGCATCTCCGCGATTACTGCAATACAGGAATTTGCCGTCGGCCGAAAGATGAATATCCGCACTCCCGGCAACACCCTTGAAATCGGCCGGAAAACAACTGATGCGCTGCCTGAATTTTAGTTTCTTATTTTTTGTTTTGTAAACGACAACGGTGCCCGTGAGCTCTTCCAGCAGATAGGCAAAAGTATGGCCTTTCGAAAAATCCATATGCCTGGGTCCCGAACCCGGAACCGAATTAGCTGAAGGCGGCTTACCGGGTGTTAATTTTTTTGTGATTGGGTCTATATCGTACAGTAATATTTTATCGGTACCCAGGTCGGTCGCAAATAATTGACGGAGCGAACTTGAAAAATGGGTGTAGTGAACATGGGGCGATGCCTGCCTGGACTGATTCACACTGGAGCCGGTTTGTTGAATAAGCTGAAAGGGCTCTTCCAGTGTGCCATCTTCGTTAATCGTGAAAACAGCAATGCTGCCACTGGTGTAATTGGCAACGGCAATATGTTTACCGGATTTATCAAGGTCGATATAACAGGGATGTTTGCCTCCCGATGGCATTGTATTCAGCGTGGTTAAACTACCGGTAATGCTGTCAAATGCATAGGCCGTAACTGATCCGCCGGGTGGGCGTAAACTGCTGTCGGCGTTTTCGTTCACCGCATAAACAAATCTTTTATTTGGTGATACCGCCAGGTAAGAGGGGTTGGAACTCTTTACCAAACCAACAAATTCATGATCACCGGTGCCGGAGTTAAATTTGTAAACGTAGATCCCTTCACTTTTTCCCGACGTGTAAGTTCCCGTTAACAGATAGTGCACCTGCTGGGCAAAAAGATAAACCGGAGAAATTAAAAAAAAGAGGACCAGCGTTTTTTTCAAAATTTTTGGGTTATTAGTTTATTCAATTCACCGGTTACCATTTTCTCTGTTTCTTCCTCACTTAATTGAACCGGTTCAAATTTTTGCCCAATGATCTTTTCGTATAGTTCTATATACCTGTTCGAAATGGTTTGTATCCATGCATCACTCATCTGCGGCACGGTTTGTCCTTCCTTCCCCATAAAATTATTTTCAATCAGCCATTCCCGCACAAATTCTTTACTCAGTTGTTTCTGGCGTTCACCCCTTGCCTGCCGTTCGGCAAAACCATCGGCATAAAAATACCGCGATGAATCGGGCGTATGTATTTCATCCATCAAATAGATCTCATCGCCGATCTTACCAAATTCGTACTTGGTATCTACCAGGATCAAACCTTGTTTGGCCGCAATGGCTTTACCTCTTTCAAATAGTTGCAGGGCGTATTGGCTTAATACGGTCCACTCGGCTTCGGTGGCCAGCTTTCTTTCAATGATTTCGGCAGGGGAGATGTCTTCATCATGTCCCTCGTCGGCCTTGGTGCTGGGAGTTATAATGGGTTCGGGGAAATAATCGTTTTCGGTCATGCCCTCAGGCATTGTGGCGCCGCATAATATCCTGCTGCCCGTTGTATAAGTTCGCCAGGCATGACCGGTTAAGTTTCCCCGCACCACCATTTCAATTTTAAATGGCATACATATTTTTCCAATACTTACGTTAGGCGCCGGTACCGAAATCAGCCAGTTTTGGCATATATCCCTGGTCTTCTCCAACATGTATGCAGCCACCTGGTTCAGTACCTGTCCTTTAAAAGGAATTGGCCTTGGTAAAATAACATCAAAAGCCGAAATACGGTCGCTGGCAAACATTACGAGATATTTATTGGAAATTGAATAAACATCTCTTACTTTGCCTTTGTAAAAGCCTGTTTGTTGCCTGAATTTTAAGGGTTCCATTTTGTAAAATTACCATCAACAGGACTAAAACAGATCACTAACTGGAAACAAGTTGTTAACAGCACTGGAAAATAAATTTTTCAGGTAGATAATAACGTGCTTAATTTGCTTTATATTTAAAACCAAAAAACGAGATATGAGAAAAGTTACTGGCTATTTGGTTACATTTTTATTGGCTAATGTCATCTGCATTGGCGCATGGGCACAAAATGTAACGGTAAACGGCAATGTTAGAAACAGCGTGTCAAAGGATGGTTCTGGTGCTGTTTCGGTTATAGTAAAAGGAGAAGACATCGGTACTTTTACAGACGATAAAGGAAATTTCAAGGTTACTGTTAAAAAATTACCGGTTACCCTGTTGATCTCTTCTATTGGATATGAATTACAGGAAATTACCGTTAACAATGCTGCCAAACCTGTTCAGGTTGAATTTATACCAACTAATATCCTGGGACAGGAAGTAGTAGTAGCCGCAAACCGGGTTCCACAAAGGATCCTGGAGTCGCCCGTATCTATCGAAAGGGTTAGTGCAGCAACCATCCGTAATGCGCCGGTAAGCAACTACTACGATGTGGTGACCACGCTGAAGGGGGTTGACGTTACTACCTCTTCGTTAACTTTTAAAACACCTACTACCCGTGGATTCAACTCCAGTGGTAATACCCGTTTCAACCAGTTGGTTGATGGTATGGACAATCAGGCCCCGGGTTTGAACTTTTCGGTAGCATCCATTATCGGTTTAAGTGAACTTGATGTGGACAATATGGAACTTTTGTCGGGTGCATCATCTGCGCTATATGGCGCCGGCGGTATGAATGGTACTTTACTGATCAACAGTAAAAATCCGTTTAAATATCAGGGAATTTCTTTCCTGGTAAAAGAGGGCATTATGCATGTTGGCAGTAACAGTCAGCGGGAGGCATCCCTTTATAGCAACTGGAACCTGAGATGGGGTAAAAAAGTATCCGAAAAATTTGCCTTTAAGATCAACGCTGAAGTAATTCAGGCCAAAGACTGGCAGGGTAGAGACTATCGTAATTACCAGCGTGCTGCAACAGGCGGTAATGTTAAGGCCGGAGACCGGGCTTCTGATCCAAATTTTGATGGTATCAATATATATGGTGATGAAACAACGGCCGAAATCAGAAGTGCCGTGTTGAATGCAATCGGTGCATCTGCTGCGCCTTTTCTTAAAAACTTTATTGATACGTTAAATGGTGGTGCGCCAATTAATGTATCGCGTACCGGATACACCGAAAAAGAGGTAACCAACCCAAACACGGTAAACTTTAAACTGGGAGGTTCTTTACATTATAAAGTAACGCCGCATACAGAGGCTGTTTTTGCAGTTTATTGGGGTACGGGTAATACCGTATACACCGGTAGTGAGCGGTATTCGCTGAAAGACTTTAAAATGGGCCAGTACAAGCTGGAACTAAATAAC
The DNA here is from genome assembly GCA_016710745.1 of Chitinophagaceae bacterium. Taxonomy (GTDB): domain Bacteria; phylum Bacteroidota; class Bacteroidia; order Chitinophagales; family Chitinophagaceae; genus Ferruginibacter. The sequence goes on from JADJVB010000012.1 coordinate 175,316, forward strand.
AGATACTGGTCTTTCAGAGCGTATACTACGCAGGAAAATGCGGGGGAATCTTACAACACCACTGTTGCCACGCGCTTATTCAACGAAAGCTGGAAACCTAGTGGTGGTGCTACCGGCTGGTTCTCACAATATTCACAAACGTATTTAGGAGCCAGGTTAGCCGGAATGACCGATGCTGATGCGCATACAGCCGCCCGTGCCCAAAGTGATATTGGCCGCCCCTTGGCTACCAGCGATCAGTTTAAAAAATCGTACGATTCTATTCGGTTGAAGCCACTGAAAACAGGTGGTGCATTATTACTCGATAAGTCTGATCTATACCAGATGGAAGGTACGTTCAACATGAGCCACCTTACCGGAAAATGGGTTGATCTGTTGCTGGGAGGTAGTTACAAACAATATATACTGAATTCTGAAGGTACTTTGTTTGCCGATTCAACGGGGAACCTGAAAATTTCGGAATATGGCGCTTATTTACAGGCCAGCCGTAAAATTTTGAACCTGGTGCACCTGACCGTTTCGGGCCGCTATGATAAAAATGAAAACTTTAAGGGAAGGGTAACACCAAGGGCTACCATGTTATTCAGGGTAAAGGAGAATAATAATATCCGGGTTTCTTATCAAACAGCCTATCGTTTCCCATCTAACCAGCAACAATTTATCAACCTGGGTATAGGAAGTAATGTATTCCTGATTGGCGGTAACCCCGGTTTCAGAACCTATTATGATTTTGCCAATAAACCAACCTACGATTTTGATGCGTTAAGGGCTGGTAACGTTCAGTTATTTACGCCTGAAGATTTAAAGCCTGAATCGTTATCTTCTTTCGAAGCCGGATACAAGGGATTAATGTTACAGGGTAAATTGTTGGTGGATGTGTATGGATATTTTGGTACTTACCAGGATTTCCTGGGTAGAAAAGTTACCGTTCAGCAAAGCGGAGCGGCTATTGCCTTGAGCGATACCTTAAATGGCAGAAGATTGTCAATCCCTGTTAATTCAACCGATAAAGTTAAAACCTATGGCTTTGGATTGAGTTTGGATTACAGGTTACCGTTGAATTTTACGATCGGCGCAAACGTATCTTCGGATATACTTAAAGATGTACCGGCTAGTTTTGTGGCTTATTTCAATGCGCCAAAATATAAGGCAAATGCCAATATCGGTAATTCAGGGTTTGGACCAGGAAAACGCCTGGGCTTTAATGTGGCCTACCGCTACCAGGGTGAATTCCTGTACCAGGGCGATTTTGCAACCGATAACCTGCCGGCAGTACATACATTGGATGCACAGGTTAGTTTTAAATTACCAAAAGCAAATAAATCAGTACTCAAATTAGGGGCTACCAATTTGTTGAATCAGTATTATTACAATGCCATTGGAAACTCACAGATCGGTGGTTTATATTATCTAAGTTTTGGCTACAACATTTATTAATCAACTTTGAATTACTGATCTAGAAAATAAAAATAAAATGATACATATGAAATATATAACCAAAAGAATTAAAATTCATTTTTTGCTGGGGATTACAGCGGCGATGTTGATTTTATCTTCTTGTAATAAGGATCTGGAGCAATTTCCGGCGCCTGAGGTTGTTGCACCGGCAGGTGATGCTTTGGGCGTAACCATTTCAAAAATTGCGGATGACAGTTTGTATTATAAATTGATATTGAGGGCTGGAGCAACTACGTTAGCTACGATAAATAACAAGTCGTTACGCTTCACCATGTTTGTGCCTAATAATGCAGCAATGAGGCAAGCGCTTGTGGCTCTGGGGGCTCCTCCCGCACAACCCGATGCGGTTTATGTTGGATTTATTAACACGTTTGTGCCGGTAACTACGGCTGCCAGTATAGTAAATTTCAATATAATCGCCCAAACGATAACAACGGCCAGTATTCCAAATACGTTTCCTAATTTCTTTTATCCAACCAATTTAAATCCAACCTCGGGTGCCAGTTTTAACCCATTGGTGAGGTTATTAACTTTTCCAAGTACCCGTAATGGCAACTGGATAAATAATATTCCATTACTGGCTGTAAATTTACCGGCCGCCAATGGCGTGATACATACCGCGGCAGCGTTGCCGGCACCACCGCAAAAGGTATTAGCACAGAGAATTTTTGCAGATGCTGATATGACTTATTTAGCTGCTGCTTTTCAGCGTGCAGACAGTGGCGTTGCACCTACAACATCAGCAAGTTTGGTTTGGGTGCTAAGTAATTTTGGCCCAAATGTTACTGTGTTTGCACCAACCAATGCAGCATTTCAAAATTTAATATTCGGGCTGGTTTACCAACAGGTTTTTGCTGCAACAGGCAGTGTAGCTATAGCTACAGCACAGGCAAACGGTGCTGTGGCAGCTGGCCCTGCTTTTTTAAGTACAAATAATGTTTCTACCCAGTTGGTTAAAGGCATAGTAGTTTATCATATGTTGGGCAGCAGGGCATTCCTGAACAACTTTCCAACCACTGCAACATCATATCCAACTTTGTTGAATGGAGGAATACCAACACATCCGGGTGTAAGCCTGGCGTGCACTTTTACCGGCCCGTTTGTTAGCGCTGCAACTGTGAAAGGTGCTGCAAATGCAACAGCTTCCACTATTTTAATTAACCCTACACCTGAGCCAAATGGTACAAGTGATCAGTTTTTTGTAAACGGAACGATACATAAAATAAACCAGGTGTTATTACCACAATAATATCTTGATAAATAAATAAAACGGGCTTCTGATTTCAGAAGCCCGTTTTATTTATACTTTATTTTCAATTACACATTGAACCGGAAATGCATCACATCTCCATCCTGTACCAGGTACTCCTTTCCCTCGATCCGTAATCTTCCGTTTTCGCGACAGGCTGCTTCGGATTTGTATTTTAAAAAGTCATCGTAAGCAATTACTTCGGCCTTGATAAAGCCTTTTTCAAAATCAGTATGGATCACACTGGCTGCCTGTGGTGCCTTCCAGCCTTTCTCTATGGTCCAGGCCCTTACTTCCTGCACACCGGCGGTAAAGTAGGTTGACAGGTTCAATAGTTTATAAGTAGAGTGGATCAGCCTGTCCAAAGCCGGTTCGGTCATTTTATATTCCTGCATGAACATGGCTTTGTCATCGGCGTCTTCAAACTCAGCGATCTGTGCTTCAATGGCATTGGTCATAACAATAACCTCATTACCTTCATTTTTAACGGCTTCTGTAAGCGCCGCACTGTATCTGTTGCCGGTATGCATGCTGGCTTCATCCACATTGGCCACGTACAGGATATGTTTATCTGTAAGTAAAAAAAGATCTGCAATGGCCGATTTTTCCTCTTTACTTAAACCCAGTGTGATGATGTTCTTTCCTTCATCCAAATGTTTTTTGCAGCGGGTGAGTGTTTCCAGCTCGATCTTCATTTTGGGATCGGTTTTGGCGAGTTTTTCGGTTCGCTGCATTTTTTTCTCAACACTTTCCAGGTCTTTCAGCTGCAATTCAGTTTCAATGATTTCTTTATCACTTACCGGGTTGATCGGACCTTCATCCCTTAAAATATTGTCGTCTTCAAAACAGCGTACCACATGTATGATGGCGTCCACCTCGCGTATATTGGCCAAAAACTTATTACCCAGCCCTTCGCCTTTACTGGCGCCTCTTACCAATCCGGCAATATCAACAATTTCGATCTGGGTGGGTACCGTACGCTCAGGGATAACCAGTTCGGCCAGCTTGTCCAACCTGGGGTCGGGTACATTTACCAGGCCGGTATTGGGTTCGATGGTACAAAACCGGTAGTTGCTGGCCTGTGCCTTGGCGCTGTTACTCACGGCGTTAAATAAAGTTGATTTGCCCACATTGGGTAGTCCTACTATTCCTGCTTTTAAAGCCATGTTCTATTTGCTATTTATGATTTACGATTTATGATTTAATCAGTTTGACACATTACCCATAAATTTGAAAAACTGTAAAATTGGCCGCAAAGGTAAGCAGCTTTGAGTTTAGATTTAAAATTGACAATAAATTGCTATTTTCATACAATAGTGAACTTCCGGAGTGATGAAATCATCAATCTAAAATCATCAATCTAAAATTTAGGCATGGCATTAAGCAGAATTTGGTCGGCATTTATCATCATCGCATTACTAACAGCCGCCGGCAGGTTTATATTCGAACCGGGCCAGCAAAAGATCTTCAGTAACCTGGTTACCGGTAAAAGTTCAGATACGGTATCCAGCAGGAAAGTGGATTATAACTTATTGCCGGTTACCGTTCAGTCGCAGTTGCAATCCCAATCACAGGCTTCATGGGGGAAGGAAAAAGTTTTTAAGTCGGCCGATGATCAATACACCGCTTACCGCATGCAATCGGCCAATGGTGTTTTTGAAACAACCAAGGATGCAGTTAACCTGAGTATTGGCCTGATCGGTATCATGGCTTTATTTATGGGCTTTATGGCTATCGCCGAAAGGGCAGGGGGGATTTCCTTTCTGTCCAGGATTATCGGCCCGTTTTTTTCAAAAATATTTCCCGATGTGCCCAAAAATCACCCCTCTATGGGGCATATGGTGATGAATTTTTCGGCCAACCTGTTGGGATTGGACAATGCAGCCACGCCTTTTGGAATCAAAGCCATGGAGAGCCTGCAGGAGATCAACCCAACAAAGGAAACGGCGTCCAATGCGCAGGTGATGTTTTTATGTTTACATGCATCCGGCTTAACGCTGATACCTACGGTGATCATTGCCGACAGGGTTGCACTGAATTCGGCCAATCCAACTTCGATCTTTATTCCCTGCATGATCGCCACGTTTGTGGCTACGCTGGCAGCGATGTTTATGGTGGCCTGGCGGCAACGAATAAAAATTTTTCAATCGGTTATTTTACTTTGGGTACTGGGTATTTCAACTGTTTTTGCCGCTTTGATCTTTTATGTAAAAACGCTGGAAGCCGATGGAATAACCCTGTTTTCTACCAGTTTGAGTAATGGCCTCATTTTACTGATCTTTATTTTAATTGTACTGGGTGGATTGTATAAAAAGATCGACATATTCGACGCGTTTATCGAAGGCGCAAAAGGAGGTTTTGAAACCGCAGTAAAAATTATTCCTTACCTGGTTGGATTATTGGTTGCCATCAGCCTGCTGCGTAACAGCGGGGCTTTTGAATTTGTTTTGGATGGTATTAAAAATCTCTTTGTGATACTGGGCGGTGATACCCGTATTGTTGATGGCTTGCCAACGGCTTTGCTTAAACCCTTGAGCGGCAGTGGTGCCCGGGCCATGATGATCGACACCTTAAAAACGCATGGCGCCGATTCTTTTGCCGGCAACCTGGCATCGATTTTCAGGGGTTCGGCTGATACCACATTTTATATCATCGCGGTTTATTTTGGCGCAGTAGGCATCAAAAATACCCGCTATTCAGTAGCCACTATGTTGCTGGCCGACCTGGCGGGCATTATCACGTCTATTGTTTTGGCATATTTGTTTTTTGGTTGATATCCGGTTTGATTTTGGGATCCCGCTGTAACGAATCATGTTTTTTGGATTCCGGGACTACATTTTTTAACAGGAGTTTGATGCTGTCGGATAAAATTTCGTCAAGGGATTTGACCACGCCGGTTTCTTCTTCTTCGATAGGGTTATAGTAATTGCCAAAAAGCGAACAAAGTACCTTGGCATGGTAAACAGCCCGGGTAAACCGGTTGCCGATCACAATGATCGTTGCTTTCTCTTTTATAAGCCTGATAAAGGTTGCATTACTGCCATGCCACCAGCCGTTGTGATAAATTATTTTGTTCCCGTCAGGAAAAATATTCATGCGCCAACCCAGGCCGTAATTTCTAATGCCGGGTTTTTCGTTGCTATAGGGTGCATAAGCCAGGTCAAGTGTTTCTTTTGTGAAAAGGGTATGGCCGCTTAATGCCCTGTCCCAGATCAGCAGATCCCGCGGCGTTGTATAAATATTTTTATCGCCGTACACCTGGTCTAAAAAATTAAACGCTTCCGGCGATCCGCGCCAGTTATAACTGGGCACAGCGGTTGCTGTATCGGCCAATGTAAAAACATAGGTATCGTTCATCTGCAGGGGTTTAAAAAAACTTCGGCTCAGATAATCGGCATACGTGGTACCCGATAATTTTTCAATCAACAGTGCCAGCAAAGCATAATTGGTATTGCAATACGAAAAGTGCGAATCGGGCCGTGTAACATCGGGTAATTCTGCCTTTCGGGTTACCAGATAATCCAATACATCGGCATTGCTTACAAAACGGGTCTTATCCCAACCCAATGCATCCATAAAATAATTATAGTTTGGTAAACCACTTCTGTGATTCAGCAGGCTGCGGATGGTAACGCCCGGATAGTTAAACGATGGGAAATAGGTACTGAATTCATCGTCGAGATTTACCTTACCTTCCTGCATCAGTTTTAACATAGCCATGGCCGTAAAAGTTTTACTGGCAGAGGCAATATGCAGGGCCGTATTTTGGGTGATGGTATCGTTTCCGTGTAAATGCCCCGTGCCACTATATTTTTCAAAAATGATATTCCCCTCTTTGGCAACGATCATTCCTCCATTAAATGATTTTGGTTTTAAAACGGTATCGTACCATATTTGGCAAACCTTTTTAATGTGTTCCATTTCGGCAGGTGAAACGCTCCCTGGTTCAGGCAGTTGGATCAGGAGTAAACTGTCGGTGATATTAATTTCAGCCTTACCCGGCGACTTGCAGGAGGAAGTGAACAGCCATACTGCGACAATTACCAGGCAAAAGGCCGGTAACAATCTGCAAAAACCGTTTTGAGCTAAAGGCATTATTAAATTTTGAATGATAGATAGAATATATTTGCGCAAAGTACAACGTTACCATCATGACCGAAAAAAAAATAACCAGTTATCCCAAAGAAAAGATCAATATTCTCCTGTTGGAAAATATAAGCGACGTGGCAGTGAAGCATTTTAATGATTCGGGTTATGCAAATGTAAAAAAAATAAACGGAGCTTTAACCGAAGCTGAATTGATCAAGGCCGTAAAGGATATTCACCTGGTAGGTATCAGAAGCAAAACACAGATCACAAAAAAGATTTTGGATGCAGCACCTAAACTGCAGGCTATCGGTTGTTTTTGTATTGGCGTAAACCAGGTTGATCTGAAAACAGCCACAAAAAACGGGATTGTGGTATTCAACGCCCCGTACAGTAATACTCGTAGTGTAGCCGAACTCGTTATTGGCGCTTCCGTGATGCTCATCAGAAAAATAATCGACAAAAACAAAGCTGCTCATGAAGGGCTTTGGATGAAGGATGCCAGCGGCAGTTACGAGTTGCGTGGTAAAACCCTGGGCATTATTGGATACGGAAATATTGGTAAGCAGGTGAGTGTACTGGCCGAAAGCATTGGCATGAAGGTAATATTCCACGATATAGAAACCAGGCTGCCACTGGGCAATGCCGAAAGCAGGAAGAGTTTAAAAGACGTGGTGAGCAAAGCCGATATCGTTACCCTGCATGTGCCCGAACTACCGGGTACTAAAAACCTGATCAATAAAAGCACGTTAAAGCATTTTAAACCCGGCAGCATTTTAATCAATTATGCAAGGGGCGAAGTGGTTGATCTGGAAGCCTTAAGAAAAGCGTTACTGGATGGGCATTTGTCGGGTGCTGCCATAGACGTGTTTCCGGTTGAACCCGAAAAAAATGGAGATCGCTTTTCATCGCCGTTACAGGGCTTACGTAATGTTTTACTTACGCCACATATAGGTGGAAGCACGCAGGAAGCCCAGCTGAATATCGGTGACGATGTAAGCAACAAATTACTCAGTTATCTCGAAAAGGGTGTCAGCACCGGATCTCACAGCATACCGGAATTGTCGTTACCCGAACAGGAGGGTACACATCGCATATTGCACATACATCATAATGTGCCGGGTGTTTTGTCGGAAATTAATACCCAACTCAGTAAACACAAGATCAATATATTAGGGCAATACCTTAAAACAAACGATGCCATTGGTTATGTGGTTTTGGATGTTAATAAAAACCTGAGTAAACATGCGCTTGACTTACTACGCCAGGTGAAGTCAACCATAAAAGTAAGGGTGTTGTATTAACGGGGTCGGGATGCTGCAAAGGCCCGAACCATTTGCGATGGCTGGTCTTATTTTGGCAACTCTACGTAAACTGTAGTGCCAATATTTTTTTCACTGCTGATTTGTATTTGTGCCCCCATCATTTTTAAAAGGTCTTTAATGATAAGGTAACCCAGGCCATTCCCTTTTTTATTATCTACATTAGCCGAAGACACGATGAACTGGTCGGCCATGATGTTCTTTATCTGTTCGGGTGTCATGCCGCTTCCTTCGTCCGACACACTGATGGTAATATTGTTCCCGTTTTCTGATGCCTGGATTGTGATGTCAGCTTTTTCTGAAAAATGGATCGCATTGGTTACCAGGTTGTAGATCAAAATTTTCAGGGGTTCAAAAAACTGGGTGACCTGCAGTTCGGGTTCAACCCGGTTAGCCAGCTCTATTTTTTTTTGATTAGCCATCGAATTCAGTACGCTGAAGATATGGGTCAGCATTTCCTGTACATAAAATTGTTCTTTAACCAGACGGCGATTCTCATTTTGGTATTTTATCCAGTTCAGGATATTGGTTGATTTAAGAAACCCGGGTAAAGGCTTTTACATTGTTGAAGTGGCTGATGTTAACGGAAACCGACTGACGATTTGTAAAGAGGTAATGCTGAAAGATTTTTCCCGGTTAATGGTTAAATGGAGTTGCCTGAAAAGGTGACTCCATTTTTATAACAGCAACTTTTATAGTAAACGGCTGGTGAATACCGTTAAAATAAATTAAAACAGAATAGTAAAATATTGGAAAATTTACCTGACCATATACCATGAAGTATCTCATAGCCTGCAATGAATTTCCCCCCACGATTCAAACAATCCGGAATGAATAAGACAAAAGCCTTAAGTTAAAAAGAATATCAAATAGTCTAAAAGTTAAATACATATAAAAAAATAATGCCTAAAGGGTTTGATTTTAATGAAAAAAATTGGATATTGTACGTAACTTTAGGCTCTATTATTAAAATTCAGGAGTTTTAACAAACAATTTAACGCGACTAATTATGAGAAAAATTATCCCCTTAATCGTTTTGATGCTATTAAGTGTGCTGTTTACCATGGCGCAGAATCTCAATCCGGCGGAAGCTGATAAAGCTTTACAACTGGTTGATGCAAACAAAGCAAGCATTGGGCTTTCGGCCGATGTAAGGAGCAGCTTTGTAGTATCGAGCACCTTTGAAGACCAGGTTACAGGTACGCGTTATGTTTACCTGCTACAGGCTTATAAAGGTATTCCGGTATTTAACCAGATGCTGGTACTTTCCTTTAAAAACGGAAAGCTCTCCACAAAATCCGGCGTCTTCGATCCGGAAATTGAAAGATTGGTAAATGTGCCATCGGGCTCGCCGGCAGTTACTGCGGAATCCGCGGTACAGTCTGCTTTGTCCGACCGCGGCTTCAGAGCTTCGGGATTTGCGATCGCTTTGAACCGTAAGGATCAGGGGCGATTTGTGGAATTTGGGAACATGGGGATTTCTCAACAAAATATTACTGCCCAATTAATGTGGGTTCCAACCGAAGATATTTCGGTAGCCACAAAAATTGCCAGTCCGGCAACCGACGTTAATACGTCGTCAGTTATTTCAGCAAGATATAAATTGGCCTGGCAGGTATATATAATACCTAAAACCACATCTGATTATTGGTTGGTTAGGGTAAACGCCGCTGATAACAGCATTTTGGGCAATACCAACTTAACTGATTATGATAATTGGGGAGATCCAAATGAGAACACCAGTATTAAGTACCCCGATTTTGCCATGGGCAAAAACACATTGGGTGAGGGTCAGAAGGATCTCTTTGATATTAATAGTAAGGATGCAAAAACAAATGACGATCCTTCATTGGTTAGTAATGCCACCTATCGCGTAATTCCTATTCCATTTGAGGCACCAAGTTTTATGCCGGGTGCATCTACAACATGGCATGCGATAAGGTCTAATCCCTGGACAAATGCTACCGTTGCCAATGCCACTACCTTAAACTGGCATACGGGTGCAGCCGCCACCGATTATGATTATAGTCGTGGTAATAATGTGTGGGCTTACCAGGATAGAACACCTTCAAATAATACAGGTTCTATCGCCAAGTCGGCCAGCTCTACAACGCCGTTGCCTACTTTAACTTTTGATTTTACACCTGATTATACGTTGGAGCCAACAGTTACAACACCTCCAAACCAACAATTCAATATTACCAACCTGTTTTACTGGAATAACCTGATCCATGATATATTCTATGGTTATGGTTTTACAGAAGTAGGTGGTAATTTCCAGGATGATAACCTGGGCCGTGGTGGTGTGGGTAACGACCATGTGAACGCAGAAGCACAGGATGGAAGTGGTACCAATAATGCCAATTTCTCTACCCCTGCAGATGGTGGTAGCGGAAGAATGCAGATGTACCTGTGGACAGCACCAACACCCGACAGGGATGGTGATGTGGACAATGGTATTATTATACATGAGCATGGCCATGGTATCGCAAAACGTGTTACCGGCGGACCGGCCAATACCGGTTGCTTAAGCAATGCAGAGCAGGGAGGAGAAGGAATCAGTGATTATATGGGATTAATGCTTACCCAGGATTGGGCTGCAGCGAATGTGAATACAGGCTTTAACTCACCAAGAGGTATTGGTACCTATGCGTTGAACCAGCCTACGACAGGTGTTGGTATCAGGCCACAACGGTATTGTACCGATTTTGCGGTTAACAATGCTACCTACGCAACTTTACCGAGCCAGGTAATTCCACATGGTGTGGGTTGGGTTTGGTGTAGCATGATGTGGGAAGTAACCTGGGAGATCATCAAGGAAGCCAATACCATCAATCCTAATATATATGCATGGAATGGCACCGAAGGAAACGTAAGGGCTCTCCGCATAGTTATGGAAGGTTTGAGAACCCAACCTTGCAGCCCCGGTTTTGTTGATGCCAGAGATAATATGTTACTGGCCAGCCAAACCTTATATGCTGGTGCTTATGATTGCGCCATCTGGAGAGCTTTTGCCAGAAGAGGTGTTGGTTTTGGTGCTTTACAGGGATCTGTAACCAGCATTAATGATCAAACGCCATCTTTTGCATTGCCTCCTTCCTGTGTATTGGCAGGCCCTACCTGTACTATTAACCAGGCAGCTGCACAACCTGATCCTACGTCCACTTCGCCGATCAACTTTACCGTTGTGTTCAGCGAGGCAGTAAATGGATTTACAACCGGTGATGTTACCCTGGGCGGTACAGCAGGTGCAACTACACAAGTTGTTACCGGTGGTCCAACTACATTCAATGTAGCGGTATCGGGTATGACCATGGCCGGAACAGTAACGGCTACCGTTGCTGCCGGTGTTTGTACCGGTGTTGCGTTAAATGATCCTAACAATGCCTCTACAAGTACTGATAATTCAGTTACTTTCTTAATGGCACCTCCGGGTACCTGTACCACGTTTGTGTCAAATATTACAACGGCCCTGTCCTCCAACAAGTTTAAGAGCTATCCGTAATGGCATTACCTAAAACCTGTGCTGCACCACTTACTTGTACGCCAGGTCTTGCAGGTACATTTAATTACCAGATATTCCAGTGGACAAATCCGGTTGCTCAGTGTGTTACCGTTACTTATTCAGCAACTACGGCGAGCTTTGGTTTTGTAACTGTACACAATGCACCTCCTACATTAACCAATTTATGTACCAACTGGGTTGCGGATCCCGGATCAAGTGCTACCGTAGGTACGCCGATCGTTTTCTCTTTCAACGGCACTGCGGGTACAACTTATTATTTCTTAGTTACCAATGTTGGAACACCTCCAACAGGATGTACATTAGATATATCGGCTCCAAATTGTGCGGCTGCCGGCCCATCGGTTACGATAAACCAGGCTGCAGCACAACCCGATCCTACATCAGTAGAGCCAATCAACTTTACAGCTGTATTCAGCGAAGCGGTTACTGGCTTTGCAACCGGCGATGTTACCTTAAGCGGTACCGCCGGTGCAACTTTAGCTACCGTAACAGGCGGTCCTACTACTTATAATGTAGCAGTAACCGGCATGACAGGAAGCGGAACAGTAATTGCTTCTATAGCGGCTGGTGTTTGTACCAGCGTGGCTACAACGTCACCTAACGTAGCGTCTACCAGTTCAGATAATACAGTTACTTATAACTTAGTTCTGGGATGTACATCGGTTGACCCGATTGCCAGCGACACCGTTTGTAATGGAGCAACGCATCCGGGCAAAGCATTTACCAGCCCAACTGCGGGAACTACCTTTAGCTGGGTAAATAACACACCGGCTATTGGTTTGGCAGCCAGTGGAACAGGTAATATTGCGCCGTTTACTGCAACTAACCCAGGTACTACGCCTTTAGTGGCTACGGTAACGGTGACGCCTTCACTTACCTTTGTCTTCAACCTATTGTAGTGACCTCAACTTTAGATGCAACAGATCCTACAATGACCTCAAGGATATTCAGAGATGGAGTTCCTTCAACCTGTCCGGTACCAAAAGCATGTCCGGGACCATTTGGTTCAGGTACTCATGTCATTATGAAAGTATTTAATTATGTAAATCCAAGTTTAACACCGGTTTGTGTAACTGCATCACCTTACATCAACCACAACAACACAGGTTCATGTATCAGCTTATAATGGCAGCTTTAACCCAGCCAGCCAGGCCACTAATTTTATTGCAGATTGTGGTAGCAGCACTAGTAAGGACCAGCACTGTAATTTGTCCTTCACTGCTGCTGCAGGGGCTACAATAGCATTCGTAGTTTTTGAACCACCAACATTCAGGATTAGCGTCTTCTTTTACCTTGACAATAAATGGACTGCAAGGTTTGTACCGGCAACCCAAGAACGTTTACGATTACCGTTAACCCAACCGGCCAGGTTAATCAACCGGCTAACCAGGTGGTTTGTAAGGGTTCACCTACTGCTGCGGTAGTATTTACAACAACAACCCCAGGCTCTATTTTCAGCTGGGTTAATGATAACACCGCCATTGGCCTTGCCGCCAACGGTAATGGTGATATACCTTCATTCATCGCGCAAAACCCGGGTTCTACACCAATTGTAGCCAACATTACAGTTACGCCGGGTTATGGCTCAGGTGGATTGATGGTACAGGATTCATTCTTATACACCGGTGCCGTTCAAACATGGGTTGTACCGGCCGGTGTAACATCAATACATGTTAAAGCCTGGGGTGCCCAGGGTAACAGAAATGCAGGCTACATAGCTGGTGGTTTAGGTGGATTTGCTGAGGGAGACCTTGCTGTAACACCCGGACAAACATTATGGTTTAATGTGGGCGGTGGAGCTACAACCAGCAGAACCGGAGGCTTTAACGGCGGTGGCGACGGTGGTGACAACACAGGTTGCGCAGCAGCAATTGCCGGCGGCGGTGGTGGAGCATCCGATGTGCGGAATACCGCCAACACTTTAGCTAATCGTAGAATTGTTGCAGCTGGTGGTGGTGGTGCAGCAGGAGATAGAACAGCAGGTTGTGGACGTGGTACCGGTGGCGGTGGCGGTGCTGGATATTATGGCGGCGGCGGTGGTGCCGGATGGCCTGGAATTCCTCCGGGAGGACCAGTTCCAACTGGTGGTACGCAGGCAGCCGGTGGTGCCGGTGGTACATCAACATACAGCAAGCGCACCAAACAATAACGGATTCCTGGTGCTTTAGGGCATTGGTGAGCCGTGGTGGCGACGAAGTTGCCAGCAACAGGCACACCATCAGGACCAGCCGAAGTAGGTGGTGTTGGTGGCGGTTTAACCGGTGCTAGTGGAAATTACAATTCAGCCAATAACTGGAATGGTCAATCTGGAGCAGGTGGTTCTTCTTATATAGGAGGCGTTACAGCTGGTGTTACTACATCAGGCGTACGTACAGGTGCCGGTAAGATCAATATATCTTACGCAGCAGCTGGTGTTTCCTGTGTTGGTACGCCAAAAACCTTTACCATCACGGTTAATCCGAATGCAGCCTTAGTTATCGTTGCAGATCCGGGTACGGTGCTTTGTAAAGGTGATCCTACCCTGTTAACTGTATATGATGCAGCAGCAGGTGCCGGAGCAAACGTTTCTATAACACATTCAAGTTCCAATACAATAACTGCAGGTAACTCAGTAGCTTGTAATGCCGGTACTACCGGTCAGGTAAACAGCTATTGGAGGGCTTACAATCTTAATAACTTCCCAACTGTTACCGGTGACTATACCATCACGTCAGTAAGATTTGGTGTAGAAGCTATAATAGGAGGATCTGTTCCCATTACCGTTAATTTGTACAACCAAACAGGGGCAGCTTTCCCTGGTGGAACACGTACATTGATAAAAACACAGACCTATACACTGCCGGTACAGACTAACACCTTATATACGGCAACCTTTACAACACCGGTTACCGTGCCTCGTCGAACCCGGTTGCCTGTGCACCAATGGTTACTACTACGTACACCGTAAGGCGTACAACAGCCCAGGGATGTAGAGATTCGGCTCAAATAACCATTACGATCAAAGAGCGTCCAAAAGTTACAACGCAACCAATTGCCGCAGTATCTTGTGCAACACATCCAGCTACCTTTACAGTGGGTGGAATTGGTGCAGGCATTGCCTACCAATGGCAGGTTAATACGGCAGGTTGTGGCGGTGGTGGTACCTGGACCAACCTGGCCAATGGTGCTCCGTACGCAGGTGTAAATACACCAACGCTTACGGTTAATCCTACCACAGGAGCAATGGATGGCTATGGATACCGTTGTGTATTGAGTGGCGATTGTTCACCAATATTAGGAGAGAATATCTCAAATTGTGCCGTGTTAACGGTTAATCCATTACCAGTTGTAGCGATAACACCTCCTTCAGCTTGTGGCGGTGTTCAGGGTATGTTCGGTGTTAAATTATCGGTAGGCTCTGCGCCTCCACCGGTACCGGGTGCAGTTACAGCAACCTCAGGTGCTATTAACCTGGCCGTTCCTGATAACACAGCCAATGGTGTAAATAATGTGATCAACGTTGCGGGTGTACCGGCTAATGCCACCATCACCAATGTATCGGTTACCTTAAATATGTCGCATACGTATCCTGGTGATATGATCTTCCATCTGAAAGCACCAAACGGCCAGATTTTAAATTTGTACAAATATGGTTCTGGTCTGTTTACTGGTCCTGCTTCGGGTGTTCCAACCTGGGGTTGGTATGGTGCAACAGTGAGCCGTAACGGTTCAACTGCCTGGAGTACAGTTAATGCTCCTCCTTATATCTATAACAACAGTACGCCATGGAGAGCTGATGCGATCAATGGCGTAGTGCCAGGTCCAACGGTTCAAAACCCAACAGGTTTTGTATCCAATGCAGCAACCTTTAATGACTTGTATACCAATGGTCCGTCTACCAATGGTGCCTGGACCCTGGCCATGTGTGATGGTGGTCCTGGTGATGTAGGAACCCTGGCTTCATGGACAGTGAAAATCGACTATACCGTACCAGGTGGTGGCGGTGGTCCGGTTCTTACTTATGTATGGTCTCCACTGGCAGGTTTATTCTTAGATTCGTTAACAACCATACCTTATGCCGGTTCCAATACATCAGTTGTTTGGGCTGCTCCAACCGTATTCACAACGTATACAGTTGTTGCTACCAATACCACAACGGGTTGTATAGATTCAGCTAAGTCAGATATCAATTATACACCTCCTCCACCAGTAGTTACCCCTAACCCGGTAACGATGTGTTTAGGAGATCCTTCAGTACGTTTGGTAGCTTCAACGTCTACACCGTTTACGAAGACGGTAACGTCTGGAACGATCAGTGTTCCGATCCCTGATGAAACAGCAAACCCAACACTGCAGAACTTAAGTGTTAGTGGTATACCTGCAGGAGCAATCGTAACGTCGATGGTGGTCACACTCAATATGCCGCATACTTACCCGGCCGATATGGTATTTAACCTGAAAGCGCCCCTAATGGAGCAATATTGAGTTTGTTTAAACATAACAGCAATACCAATAACGGACCGGCAGCAGTTCCTAACGCCGGGTTCTTTAATGCGAAAGTGAGCTCTGCAGCAGCAGTTCCATTCACTGGCAGTACCAAATCCGTTCAGGTATGGTGAAACAGCTCCGGCTGGTCCATACAAGGCTGATGCGTTGAATGGTGTAACCAATCCTGGTTATGTGATCATGGATCCTGTAGGTTGGGAATCAAATGCAGCCGGCTTTGCTTCGCTGTATTCAGTTCCAAACGGTACCTATACATTGGCCATGTGCGATGGTGGACCTGGTGATCTGGGTACACTTACATCATGGAGTATTGATATCAACTACGTAGTTGGTGTACCGGCTACAGCAGCTACCTGGTCGCCGATCACACATTTGTGGAACGATTCATTGAGAACGCAGCCTTATACCGGTGATGCAAGAGATACCGTGTGGACAAGACCTACTCCGGCTGGTGTTTATAATTACGATGTAACGGCTCAGAGTTTACCATTATCCGGTACAATTCCTTTGCCTGGACAGGTTTCAACATTTACCGGAAGCGTACGTGGATACTTCTTTACAGCTCCAAGTCCGTTTATCATGACTTCAGTTGAAGTACCAACTACTGCATCTACGGGCAACCAGAGTATTGCTGTAGTTAGATTTACCGGAGCTACTCCTCCACCGGCTTTCCCGGGTACAACCAATGCCTTTACGACATTGTTCCTGACCCAGAATAATCCGGCTGCAGGTGCTATCCCGGTTAATATCCCAATCAATGCCGGAGATGTGATCGGTATCATGGGTTACAGAGGTACTACGAATTCTTATTCAGCAACCGGAGGTGTTCCAACAGTAATTAACGGATTCCCGGTTACGTTGAGAAGAATGGGTATGCAATTCCCGTTGACAACCACGGCTCCTCAGCAGATCTGGTCAGAGGTAGCGGGGGCAATTTCGAGGGTATACTTTAGCTATGGTTTACCGGTAGGTCAGTGTACTTCACCGAAGAGACGAGTTGTAGTTACGGTTAATCAACCAACTACGGTTGCAACTCAACCGGTTGTCCAAACCGTATGTACTGATAAAGTGGCTACGTTCACTGTAGTTGCGGCAGGTACTGGTCCATTCAGTTATCAGTGGCAGGTTAGCACTAATGGTAATAACCCTCCTTGGAACAATGTTACCAACGGCGGTGTGTACAGTGGTGCTACTACAGCAACCCTAACCATTACTGCTCCTCCGGTTACGTTGAACGGTAATTTCTACCGTGTCGTTATCACCGGCGCTGCACCTTGTGCAGCTGCAACATCAAATGCTGTCAGGTTAACGGTTAATCCGTTACCGGTAATCACGTTAACGGCCAGTCCTTACACCAGCTTATTCCCTGGTTTGAGAACAACCTTGTCGGCAACGGTTACTCCAAATGCGGCTTCTACCTACAACTGGATCCGTGATGGTGTCACGTTGGTAGCTGGTTCTCAGGGTGTGTTGAGCGGTATAGGTACAGCCAACCTGGAAATTGATGTAGATGGTATGGGCGTTTACACCTTAAATGTTACTGATGTGAACGGATGTAACAATACATCAAACAGCGTTACCATTAAGGACTCTGTAAGTGCCAAGTGCTTCCTGTATCCGAATCCAACCGACGGTAAGTTTGAGGTTAGGTATTATAGTGTTGCCAACAACACGAATTTACCAAGGTACCTGAATGTGTATAATACGATCGGAAATAGGGTATTATCGCAGGAATACAGAATTGGAAGACCATACGACAGAATGGTTGTTGATATGAGAAACCAGGGCAAAGGCGTTTACTTTGTTGAGGTTGCTGATGTTAACGGAAACCGTCTGACTGTTTGTAAAGTGGTTATTCAGTAAAATATCTTCCGGTTAATAAAAAAATGGAGTCGCCTGAAAAGGCGACTCCATTTTTTTAATAGTACAAAACAGACCTACTTCTAATTTAATTTCCTAAATTTTCAAAAATTATTGAAAATATCATACCTTTGTGATCAAAAAGCAAAGAAATGAAACTACTAATAATCGGGGAGGTTTTGGAGGATTACGCCTGGCCCGTAAACTAAGCAATAAACCCGGTTTTGATATCACGTTAATTGACCGTTATAATTATCACCAGTTTCAACCCTTATTTTACCAGGTGGCTACAGCCGGTCTGGATGCCAGTAATATATCTTTTCCCTTACGCAAGGTTTTTCATAAAAGCAAGAACGTGCGCTTCAGGATGGCGGAGGTTCAAAAAATACGTACATCAGAGAAACGCGTGGTTACTGATGTTGGTGATTTTAATTATGATGTATTGGTCATTGCAACCGGTGCCGACACCAATTTTTTCGGCAACCGGCAATTGATCGACAATGCTTTTCCCATGAAAAGTACGGTGGAAGCATTGCAACTGCGTCATCGTTTATTGCACAATTTTGAAGATGCATTATATGCCCAAACTGAAATTGAAATACAACGATTGATGAATATTGTAATTGTTGGAGCAGGGCCAACAGGTGTGGAACTAAGCGGTGCCATTGCCGATATGAAAAGGTTTGTATTGCCGAAGGATTATCCCGAACTTGATTTTACTAAAATGAAGATTTACCTGCTGGAAGGAACAGGCAAAACACTGGCAGCTATGAGTGAAAAGTCAAGCGCCCAATCTCTAAGTTATCTGAAAAAATTAGGGGTAACCGTCTTAACAAATTCATTTCTGGAAAAGTATGATGGAAAAACAGTGCTACTCCGAAATGGCGATACCATTGAAACAGCCACCGTTATCTGGGCAGCTGGTATCAAAGGAAATGTGCCTGAAGGTATTGGCCCTGATTTAGTTGCCAGAGGAAACCGGATAAAAGTGAACCGGTATTGCCAGGTACATGGTTTTGAAAATGTGTACGCCATTGGCGATGTGGCTTATATGGAAGAACCTGCCTGGCCACACGGCCATCCGCAGGTAGCGCCGGTTGCCATGCAACAGGCAGATATGTTGGTAAATAACTTACGAAGAGAGGAAATGAAAAGCAGCAAAGATTTATTTGAAGAATTTGTTTATCATGATAAAGGCAGTATGGCTACTGTTGGACGTAATTTAGCGGTGGTTGATATGCCAAGACCCAAATTACATTTTGGCGGTTTCCTGGCCTGGATTATTTGGATGGGCCTTCATTTGATGCTTATACTGGGCGTAAAGAACCGGTTCTTTGTATTCAGCAACTGGTTGTATAGTTATTTTACCTACGATCAGAATTTACGGCTCATATTTAAGGAATTTTACCGGGAGAAAAGAGTATAAAAACGTTACAATGACTTCAAAACTCTTTTAGCCCTGCTTTTAAAACCCGCAGATTGGTGAGGCAGTTGGTCTTCAATTATCAAAATCAACTCCGACTTGATTTCGGGATAATATGTTGCCAGATTCCCTAAAACTGACAGGGAAAAAATCTTAACTGCCAGCGCTTCAGTGGGCGATTCGAGGTATTTAAAACACCGGTTCATAATTTCACCATGATATTTTTTTGGCAGATCAATCTCCTGCATCAACCGGATACTGTTTCGTTTTACGGCATCGTGCAGGTTTGGCTTTTTCAAGTTATCGATCAGTTTTTTCCAATGCCTGTTAATAAGTTCCGGGTGTGCATCAACACAATAGCTGATAGGCCAGGCAGCCCTTTGCACTACCCGGTATTCATCGCTTAGAAAATGACTGAACAGTTCATCAAATCGTTGTTGGTTATTACCAACCCATTTCACAATTTTTGTGCATTGTACTTTGGAATGCTCTTTTAATATTTCTTCTCTTAAATTCACGAATTATGCAGATTACGCTAATTATACGAATTTAGCAGATTATGGAGAAAATTTTATCTCAATTTGGATTGCCGGCAGACAGTTTTTCGGTAAACCCGTTTGGCAGCGGACTGATCAATAGCACCTGGTTGATTGAGAACCGGGAAAGGGGCGAAAAATATATTCTCCAGAAGATCAACCGGCAGGTATTTAAACATCCGGAAGACATTGCTTTCAATATCACGTTAATCGATGAATACCTGAAAGACCAATTCCCGGACTATTTGTTTGTTTCTCCCCGAAAAACAATTGGAGGAGATGGTTTGGTTAACATAGCGGGTGAATTTTACCGAATGTTTCCTTTTATATCCAATTCGCATACCATTGATGTTGTTGAAAAACCGCAACAGGCCTATGAAGCAGCGAAACAGTTTGCCAGGTTTACAAAACTGCTTGTTGGTTTTGATGCAACACGTTTAAAGATCACGCTGCCCGATTTTCATGACCTTTCACTCCGTTATCAGCAGTTTGAACGGATTTTGGAAACCGGCAACGGGGAAAGGATCCGGGATTCATTGGAGTTAATTTCCTTTATTAAAAAAAATAAAGGCATTGTTGAGCAATATGAAGACCGCAAAGCAAACATGGCAATCAGGTGTACCCATCATGATACCAAGATCAGCAACCTGTTGTTCAATGAAGAAGATAAAGGTATTTGTGTAATTGACCTGGATACCCTGATGCCCGGTTATTTTATCAGCGATGTGGGCGATATGATGCGTACGTATTTATGTCCGGTTAGCGAAGAGGAAAAAGATTTTTCGAAGATCGGCATACGGAGGGAATTTTACGACGCCATTGTAAGCGGCTATTTGTCTGAAATGGGAGCGGAGCTAACAAAAACTGAAAAAGGTTTTTTTAAATATGCCGGTGAATTCATGATCTATATGCAGGCCATCCGTTTTTTAACTGATCATTTGAATGATGATATTTATTACGGCGCAAAATACGAAGGACATAATTTTGTAAGAGCCGGAAATCAAATTTCGTTACTACAACGACTGATCGAATTTAATCCCGGTTAAGTTCAATTTTTTTGCCAACAGGGTGCTCACTGCTGAAAGTTAATCCCAATAAAGCAGCCATTGTTTGTGCAAATTGTTTCTGATACCATTGTTGCGGAATTTTTACTTCACCGCGTTGATTTATGCCCGGCCCCATGGCGGCCATCCAGATCTGGTTACAATCTTTTATTTTATTGTTATGGCTGGTCCATTCATTTTTATTGGCATCACCACGCCCGTGATCGGTAGTGATAAATATCGCGGTCTTGTTTTTGTATTGTGGATTTGTTTGTATGTAGGTCCAGATATCCTGTATCCATTTATCAACCATGGTTGCAGCCGTTAAATAATCACGATAATAACCACTGTGGGCCCATTCGTCAGTTTCGCCATAGGCAATATAAAGGACTTTGGGTTTTTTGGTTTGCAGGTAGTTGAAAGCCCCGTAATGGGTAAATACATCAAGTTCTTCAGCTTCTCCAAATGGTTTGTAGGAATCTTTTGCCATCTTGTTAATTGTTTTTTCCGTTTCGGTTGGCCTGGCGCCACCAAGCAGATCAAACGCCGAATGTACCGGAAATTTGCCGCGCTCTTCGTTCAGTATCCGGTCAAATGCATCCCAGGCGCCAAAGGCCGCCACTTTGTTTTTATATGTTGGCATTCGATTCAGGAATTCCAACAAATTGGTATTCGGGTTGGGCGGGTAGGCATTGCTGTTGATCAGCGTATCGGCATAACCGGTAAAAATTTCATTATAGCCGGGATACGAAAACCAATAGGGATTGGCATTGTCAATTTTGTTGCCGTAGTTTCTGTTTCCATAGATCTGCCCGTTCTTTTCAATAGTGCTCCATAAAAAGGGCATTAATTTTTTTCTTCTTTCTATCGGGTCTTCCGCCCAATATTTTTTATAGATAAGGGAGCTGTCGTCCTGGTTATATTTCGGGTTGTTGGCGATAGCACTGTCCATGCCGGTAAAAACTTCCTGCCAGCGCAGTCCATCAGAGGTAATAATGATGATATTTTCGGCTGATTGAGAAAATACAAATCCTGTTTTCAGTAACAAAAAGGCCAATAATATGGTTTTCATTTTATTATAAAATTTTGAATTCACAAATAGTACACATTTTTGAAGCTGTTCAAAATTAATTGTGTCAACACGATCTTACCTGCTGCATCACTAACGGTGAAGCACATCATATAAGGATATCACCTTTACCTGTTTTACATCAACCGGCTTACTCAGTGTGATCGTTTCAACAGAACCGTCGTAAAGATTAAAATAATTATTAGAAAATTCTACCTCACTATCGTCAACCGATACGCATACATATTTTGCAAAAACATTGCTGCTGACCGAGAGGATATTGCCCGAAACAGAAACAGTATAGGCAGGTTTTTTTAATGTTGGGTCTTTTGGATATCCTCCTTCCTGGGCAGGGGTTACATCCGGTCGGTAAACTTCCTTTACGGCATACCAGGCCGCTTTATGTTTGCGGCTGTAATCAGTGATACTCCAGCTGGTAACCGGCCAGCAATCATTAAGTTGCCAAAGCAAAGTGCCCATATTTGTTGGAGATTTGGCGAGGTGGGTGGCAATGCTGTTTCTCAAAATATAATACTGCAGGCATTGTGTTAAATAGGTGTAATCTTTCAGGGAAAGTTTGCCGAGCCTCGCTGAATCTATAAAATAGCGGGTTAAGTAATGGTTGAGTTTTTTAAAACCATCGCTTGCTTTTTGGTGCGACTGGATAACCGGCGAATACAGATACCGGTCTCCGCTATCCGTATAAGATATAATGGTATTCCAGTTGGGCATTGCCTGCATACCATATTCACTGACGAACCGCCCGGTTTTGCTGTTAAAAATTTCCCAGTCTTCGAGCCCCCACCAAAGGCCCCAGTAATGACTATCACCTTCAGTAAAACTTTCCTGGTGCCCCCAGCCGTTTTTTGGCGACGTGGCGATATAGGGCCGGGTGCCGTCAAACTGATCAACCCATTTTTTTAAACTGTCTTGAAACAACCTTTTGTAGTTGTTCCATACGTTGATGGAATCTGCTCCATGCAGATTGAACTGGGTTTGCCAGCCCCAGTTTTTCCAGGCCTCATCTACTTCGTTGTTGCCGCACCAAAGAACAATACAGGGATGATGCTGTAGTCTTTCAATTTGATATTTTACTTCTTCCCGAACATTATTCATAAAAGCATCATCACCGGGGTACATGCCGCCGGCAAACATAAAATCCTGCCAAACCATAATATCAAGCGAATCGCAGAGATCATAAAACGCGTCAGCTTCATACACGCCACCGCCCCAAACCCGTAACATATTCATATTGGCATCTTTGGCGCTTTGCAAAATTTTTCGGTAATCTTCTTTTTTAACCCTGGGCAAAAATACATCAGCGGGGATCCAGTTGGCACCTTTGGCGTAAATGGGTTTACCGTCTTTTTCAAAATAGAAGGAAGTGCCAATGGCATCTTTTTGCTGGATGAGTTTTACAGTACCCATCCTGGCTGCATGGGTTGGCAGGTTTCTGGTTCCGTTCCAGCCCTCTACTCTTATTCCTTTCCATATGCCACACCCAACAAACCTGGGGCCCCAGTCCCAGCCAAACTGAAACTGTGCTTTACGAACGTACACCCGGTTATTATCGGGTAAAATCAATGGCAATTTCGACATGGCAATACGATCAACTTTATTTTGTGCGGAATAGAATTTGATGAGCAGTTCATTCCCTGACTGCTTAATAAAAGGTTTTATATCAACTGTCCAACCTCTAAACATATTATCTGCCTGCAGAATCAATTTGCCATTCAGGTAAACATCAGCGTAGGTAT
The DNA here is from genome assembly GCA_016710745.1 of Chitinophagaceae bacterium. GTDB lineage: Bacteria > Bacteroidota > Bacteroidia > Chitinophagales > Chitinophagaceae > Ferruginibacter. Next base: position 199,130 of record JADJVB010000012.1, read on the forward strand.
CCAGTCCATCAAAAACCATATTCACCTTCTCCCTGGAATAGAGATCGCTATCAATATTAAAAACAGTTTTGTATTCCCAGTCGGCTTTGTCGATCCATTGCAGCCTGGTTTCATTATCGCGATAAAAAGGATCCGGTATCAGGTTGTTTGCCAGCAAATCGGTGTGCACCGTACCAGGTATTGTGGCCTTATACCATTTTTTTTCTTTTTGATTTTTGAATTGCCAGTTTTGGTTTAATTCATATGACAGTTTTTGGGCAAAGATTGTATGAAAAGGGATTATTAGGAACAAGAAGATTTTCCAGGTTTTCATTCTACGATCTTTTTAGGTTAGCCATGATGTTTTTTATTTCCTGTTCATCCACCGTAACTGATTTCAGGGTTTCCTTCATTGCGTCATTTATGTAATTCATTTTACTATCAACATTAACCCTTGCCGATGTATGAAACTCAAATGCGCCCGTCTTTTCCGCCAGTTCTATAATATTATCCGAACGTACACCACTGCCCGGCATGATGATAATTCTGTCATCGGCCTGTTTTATCAATTTCGCAATGGTGTCAACGCCTGCTATGGCAGTTGGATGCAAACCCGAAGTAAGTATTCTTTCACAACCAACCTCAATAATATCTTCCAAAGCCTGCGCGGCATCTGCAACCCGGTCGAATGCCCGGTGAAAAGTTACACCAAGCGGATTAGCGAGATCGACCAACTGTCTGCATCTTTCTTTATCTACTGTTCCATCAGTTTTCAACACACCAATCACCACCCCGTTACACCCAAGTTCTTTGCAGATTTTTATATCCGTTTTCATCAGGTCAAACTCTACGTTGGTATATAAAAAATCGCCGCCTCTTGGGCGAATGATGGGGTACAATGCTATTTGCAGTTTTTCTCTCGCAGCTTCAATAAATCCGTAGCTCGGGGTGGTGCCACCTTCGCCCGGGTTGTCGCAGAGTTCAATGCGGTGTGCGCCTGCGGCCTGGGCAAGGATGCAGCTTTCAATAGTAAAGCCGATTACTTCAAGTTTAACATTCATGGTAATGCTCAATAAGCAATGTTCAATGTTCAATATTCAACAGGCTCCTATTGAACATTAAGCGTTGAATAGTTAAATAAGATATTTTGACGTATGAATCATATTCTCGTTATCACTTTTTACAGAATAAACAAACCCTTTTTGTATGGCATAGGCCCCGTATTCCCCTTTCTTATTCATCGCTAAAAATCCAACCTGTAAGGTTTTAGCTTTTTCCTTGTCTCTGTTTACAATTCGTTCAACCGCTTTCCTGCAGGCCTTTTCAGGTGAATATCCCTGCCGCATGAATTCAACAACCAGGTGGGTGCCGCATATCCGAATCACTTCTTCGCCGGTGCCGCTGCTGGTGGCTGCACCAATTTCATTATCTACAAATAATCCGGCACCGATGATGGGAGAGTCGCCTACCCGCCCATGTAATTTAAAAGCCATCCCGCTGGTCGTTACGGCACCGGATAAATTTCCGGTGACATCCATCGCAACCAAACCCATCGTATCGTGATTAGCCGTTCCATCTTCAAAAAAATGGGGGGCAAAAGGGCCATTTTGTTTTTTGATCCGGTTATCAACAGGCATATTCTCTATATTGATAACCGGTTTGTATTCACTTTTCTTCAACCAATCGGCATATGCTTTTTTTGCCGATTCGGACAATGCTTCCGGTTCCAGAACAAAACCATTTTCCACCGCAAACTGTTGGGCGCCTGCGCCAACCAGGATCACATGCGGGGTGTTTTCCATTACTTTTCGGGCAACCGACACCGGATGTTTTATTCTTTCTATCCCGGCTACAGCACCGCAATTGGCCTGGTGATCCATAATGCAGCTATCGAGGGTCACGATGCCATCCCGGTCGGGATAACCACCCAAGCCTACACAGCAATTGATCTCATTTTCAATATGCCTGGCACCGGCTTCCACTGCATCGAGTGCAGTTCCATTTGCCGACAGTATTTTCCAGGCTTCGGCATTAACCGGCATGCCGCTATCCCAGGTTGAAATAACAATGGGTTTTGTTGATTGGTCAAAACTATCTGCAAAGCTTTTCCTGGCCGACAATAACGGCGCAGTAAGGGCGCCCAGCTGTATAAATTTTCTTCTGTTCATAAATACGATAATGATTTTTTAGCGATTCATGGAAAGTTTGGTGATCATGGCGGTCGATGCTGAATCAGCGTACAAACCAAATGCACTTGTTAGTACACCTTTGGTATTTCCGGTAATTGATTCAATTGCATAAACCACATCTTCATCGGCCGGATTGCTGTTACCCTCAAAACGATATACCTCTGCAATTTCGAATTCGTTAGGGTTCAGGCAGTTTTTGTTATCAGAACATATGATTTTATCAAAGGCAATATTAAAATTGATCGAATAGCCCCTTTCCCGTAGCCCGTTTAATGCATCCACAACGGTGTCGTATGAAGCCATAATTTTAATGTTGATTAAAGATTAACCAGTATAATGAAGTACGGGTAAAGTTACGAAATGCTTACCGCAGTTCTCTTAATAAAACCCAAATAAATAATTACCAAAACAGTGACGCCGGCTGTTAAAATAAATGTGAAGGGTGCTCCAAAATGATACCATAATAATCCACATAAACTGCTGGCAATAAAAGCACAGATACTTTGAAAACCCGAATACGTGCCAATGGCAGTGGCAGTCTCACTTTTATGCACAATATTACTGATCCAGGCTTTTGAAATACCTTCAGTAGCAGCTGCATAAACACCATAGAAGAAAAACAATAATAAATAGATGATGAGGTTATTATTGAATGCAAATCCCACATAAACCAGACTGAAAATAACCAGCCCGGCTATGAATATTTTTTTTAAACCCAGGCGGTCTGCAAGTATGCCGATAGGATAGGCCAATAAAGCAAAAACCAGGTTATAAAAAATATAAACACCGATAATAGCCGTGTCGTTTAATCCACTTTCCTTCATCTTCAATAAAAGGAAAACATCCGAGCTGTTAAAAAGCGCAAACAGCAATAGCCCGGTCACCAGTTTTTTATATGCAGTTGAACCGGTTTTCCAATAGCCAACAAAGGCGAAAATACTGACCTTGTTGGGTTTTGTGCTGCCGGGTGTAGCGCCGGGCTTCTTTTTTTCCTTGATCAGTAAGGTTGACACAATAGCCAGTAATCCGGGTAAAAACGCGATCAGAAAAAGGGTTTTGTAATGGTTGGGATAAAAATACAGGTAAGTTAGGGCGATCGCGGGCCCAAAAACAGCACCCAACGTATCCATGCTGCGGTGGAAACCAAAAACCCGGCCCTTGTTTTTTGAATGGCTTTCGTCGCTCAACATGGCATCTCTGGCCCCGGTTCGAACACCCTTACCCAAACGGTCAATCGTTCTCGATAAAAATATCCACCAGGGATAGATAAAAATGGCCAGCATGGGTTTGCTGATCGCACTCAATGTATAACCAAACTGAACAAAAGGTAAACGCTTCCCGCTTTTGTCGCTCAATTTTCCGAAATAACTCTTGCTGAGTCCGGCAACGGCCTCCGCAATGCCTTCCAGAACCCCTATAAACAGGGCGCCATAACCAATATGCTTCAGGAAAAGGGGCATTACCGGATACAGCATTTCACTGGCCAGGTCGGTGAATAAACTTACCAACGACAGTATCCATATCGTTTTTGTAATTATTTTTTGTGGAGAATTTGTGAGTGCCTGCACAAGCCTTCATTTTTCCGAATGTAGCAATTTGTTGGTACATTGCAGACATAAAAAAAATAATTTGTTGCGGCGGTCAGAACCAATATCTTAGAAATGGCAGTTTGCTTACCGTAAGTAACATAAAAACGAAATATGCAAAAAAAGAATAAAGCGGGAAAAAAGTCATCGCAAACAGATATCGTTCAGGGCAAGCTTGATATTTCGAAAAACGGGATGGGCTATGTGATTGTTGAGGGAAATGATAAAGATATTATGGTTCGTCCCAATGATTTTAACCGTGCTTTTCATGGTGATATGGTAAGGGTGCAGGTAAACAAGGGCTTATCAAAGGATAAACGACAGGAAGGGAAGATCATTGAGGTAGCCGAACGTCGGCAAACTGAATTCATTGGTAATATACAAATGAGTAAAAATTTCGCTTTTTTTATTCCGGCTTCAGAAAAACCGATCCCTGATTTTTATATTGCGGCCGACAAGTTAAATGGCGCCGGCGACAATGAGCGGGTAGTGGCGAAGCTGCTGAGCTGGGATAAGGCGGAGAAGAAACCTCTTGGCGAAGTAGTTAGTATATTAAAAGCGGAAGATGAAAATGATATGGCGATGAAGGAAATCCTGATCGAAGCCGGTTTTCCCCTTTCATTTGATAATGACGTGCTCGCCGAGGTAAAAAAGTTGCAGAAGCATATTTCCCGGGAGGAAATTAATAAGCGTAAGGATTACCGGGATATTTTAACGTTTACCATTGATCCCGTTGACGCGAAAGATTTTGATGATGCCTTATCTATCAGGAATCTGGACAACGGTAATTACGAAATTGGCATTCATATTGCCGACGTGAGCCATTTTGTGAAACCCGGCACTTTACTGGATAAAATTGCCTATGAACGCGCTACCAGTGTGTATTTGCCTGATCGGGTTAATCCGATGCTGCCCGAAAAAATATCAAATGAATTGTGCTCGTTAAGGCCACACGAGGATAAATATACATTCTCTGCTATTTTTCAGATCACCAACCGGGCCGAGGTAAAGCATAGCTGGCTGGGGCGAACCATTATCCACAGTAATCACCGCTTCACATACGACGAGGTGCAGGATATTATTGAAAAGAAAGAAGGGTTGCATGTAAAACCACTGCTTTTATTGAACGACCTGGCAAAGAAATTCCGAGCCGAACGTTTTAAGAACGGCGCTATTAATTTTTCTTCGCAGGAAGTAAAGTTTCAACTCGATGAAAAGGGAAAACCGATCGGCATTGTTGTGAAGGAGAGTAAAGATGCACATAAGCTGATTGAAGAATTTATGTTGCTGGCCAACCGCACGGTGGCCACCTATGTATCCAAAATAAAAGTGAATAAAGAACCGATACCATTCCCGTATCGCATACACGATACACCCGATGATGAAAAACTGAAACCATTTGCTGCGTTTGCTAAAAAATTCGGGTACACATTCGACCTGCATGACGAGGCAGCGGTAGCCTCGTCGTTTAACAAAATGTTGAAAGATGTTCAGGGTAAGCCCGAACAGCACGTTTTAGAGCAACTGGGAATCAGAACCATGTCGAAAGCCATTTATACGTCATCCAATATCGGTCATTATGGACTGGGGTTTGAGTATTACTGCCATTTTACGTCACCGATCAGGCGATATCCGGATGTAATGGTACATCGCATTTTACAACAATGCCTCGAAAAGGACCTGAAGCTGGATAAAAAAATGGACGAACGCTGCAAACATTGCAGCGACAGGGAGCGAAAAGCCATGGAAGCAGAACGCGCCGGAAACAAATACAAACAGGTGGAGTTTATGAAGAATTACCTGGGCGAGGAGTTTGATGGGATCATCAGTGGGGTGGCTTCGTTTGGTTTTTTTGTTGAAACGGTGACACATAAATGTGAAGGAATGGTTACGGTAAGAGACTTGAGTGAATATGACGACTTCAGGTTAGATGAGGCCGACTATGCATTGGTAGGCCTTAATACCAAACAAAAATTCAGGATGGGAGATATGGTTAGAATAAAAGTGGTGGCTGCCAACCTAAGCAAAAGGCAACTCGATTACGAGTGGGTTACTACTGCGGTTAAAGGAAATAACCAAAAAACAAGGGCCAGATCCAAAGAAATAGCAAAATCGAAACCCGTTTCGGGGCGGGCTCCAAAAAAAGAAAATAATCTATATAACTGCTATACATCGATAAAATAACCCATACCTGAACTAGTCGGTTTTACTAACTTTGTATATCATCGAAACTTTTATGCATTCATTTATAGAACTTTCCAAATTATTCGAAGAGCAATTCAATATCCGGCATTTTCCCTTGCAACCGGAAACTTTATACGATCCGGCGCAATATATTTTGGGAATTGGAGGTAAACGAATTAGACCTGTTTGTGTTTTGATGGGCAATCAGCTTTTCGATGAAATTGATCCCGACGCTTATCATGCCGCTGCCGCTATTGAACTCTTCCATAATTTCAGCCTGATTCATGACGATATCATGGATAAAGCCCCTATGCGTCGTGGTATGGAAACAGTGCACACCAAATATGGTGAGTCCACTGCATTGCTGGCCGGCGACGCCATGTTAGTAAAGTCCTACGAATACCTTAATAAGATAAAACCTGCCCAGCTGCAAAAAGTACTTTACCTGTTCAACAATACCGCCAGTGCGGTTTGCGAAGGCCAACAGCTGGATATGGATTTCGAAAAAAGAGAGATCGTAAGTATGGATGAATACGAGCACATGATTACGCTGAAAACCTCGGTATTGCTGGCTGCCAGCCTTCGGCTGGGCGCCATTTTGGGCGGTGCAGGAGAAGGAAATCAGCAACATCTGTACGAGTTTGGAAAGAACCTGGGCATTGCTTTCCAGGTACAGGATGATTACCTGGATGCCTTTGGTGATCCCGGGAAATTTGGTAAGAAACCTGGCGGCGATATTATTGCCAATAAAAAAACTTTTTTAATGATTCATGCTTTCGAAACAGCAAAGCCGGGGCAGCTCGGCGAATTGAAACTGCTGATAAAGAATAGCCCTGCCAACAAAGTGGAAAAAGTAGTGCAGATATTTAAAGAATGTAAAGTTGACGATTGGGCCCAACAGTTGAAAAATAAATACCTGCAAACCGCGCTAAAACACCTGGAAGACACGGCTGTTTTATCTGTGCGCAAAAAGCCACTGCGCGAACTCGCCGAGTATTTAATGAAGAGAGAAAGTTAAGATGAATGTTATGAAAGTTCTCCACAAGGATGAACAAGGCTGGGAATACGCAAACGGTCAATATATTCACAAAAAAGATTGTTGCAATCTGTTTAGTATACGGAAATCATTTTTCTTATTTTGAAAGTAAATTAATTTTCTTAATTTACTATTTCTAATAATCAAAAACAACTGCCATGTCCACTTCTTTATTTAGAAAGAAATCTATTTCCACTATTTTAAAAGATGCTGCTGCTGGTTCGGGAGATCATGTTTCCCTGAAAAGAGTGTTAGGTGTAAAAGACCTTACCCTCTTTGGAGTTGCTGCTGTAATTGGTGCCGGCGTTTTTAGCAGCATTGGAAAAGCCAGTTATGATGGTGGCCCCGGGGTTATCTATCTTTATATTTTTACGGCTTTCGCCTGCGGTTTTGCTGCCTTATGTTACGCCGAATTTGCCAGCACGGTTCCCGTTTCGGGCAGTGCATACACTTATTCCTATGTTGCATTCGGTGAAATATTTGCCTGGATAATTGGATGGGACCTGTTGATGGAATATGCGATTGGTAATATCGCCGTTGCCATTAGCTGGAGTGACTATTTTACAAACCTGATGAGTAAAGCCGGGTTACATATTTCAAACTGGCTCAGCATGGATTATGTAACTGCTCATAGTGGTTTTAACGAAATAAGTGCTATGCTGGCAAAGGGTGAAACCTTGCAAACATTAGGACTAAACCCTGATAATGCCAATATGCTGGCATCCTACGACGCCTGGACCAATGCCCCGGTACTTGGGGGTTTACATTTTATTATGGATTTGCCGGCATTTTGCATAGTAGCCTTAATTACGGCAGTGGTTTTTGTAGGTATAAAAGAAAGCCGGTCGCTGAGTAATATTATGGTTATTGTGAAGCTTTGTGTAATATTTTTAGTGATTGTTTTGGGAGCCTATTATGTTAACCCCGAAAACTGGACACCTTTTACACCCAATGGATTTAGTGGAATTTTAAAAGGGGTGTCGGCTGTATTTTTCGCCTATATAGGTTTTGATGCCATCTCTACAACTGCTGAAGAGTGTAAGGATCCGCAGCGTGATTTGCCCCGGGGTATGATCTATTCACTCATCATTTGTACGATCTTATATGTTTTGCTGGCGTTGGTGCTTACCGGTATGGTTTCTTATAAACAGCTGAATGTAGGTGATCCGCTGGCCCTTGTTTTTGAACAAAGAGGTTTGCATTGGATCGCCGGAATTGTGGCATTCAGCGCCATCATAGCCACAGCAAGTGTATTACTTGTCTTCCAGATGGGGCAACCACGTATATGGATGAGCATGAGTAGAGACGGATTATTACCCAAGATTTTTTCTAAACTTCACCCCAAATTCAAAACACCGTCTTTTTCTACCATATTAACCGGTATTCTGGTGGCCGTGCCTGCACTGTTTTTAAATTTGAGTACAGTGCTTTCCTTAACCAGTATTGGTACCTTGTTTGCCTTTGTGTTGGTTTGCGGCGGCATTTTGGTGTTGCATAGTTTGCCTGAAAGACCCGAATCAAAATTCAGGGTACCATATCTTAACGGGAAATATATCATTCCGGTCATGTTGCTGGCGGCTATAGCAATTATTTTAACCTATGCGCCGGAACATTTTAAAAATATTTTCACAAAAGACGGATTCCCGATGTTACTGTTTTGGCTCGTGGCTATTATTGTAACTATATTTACATTCATACGTAATTTTTCAATTATACCGGTTCTTGGGTTAATCAGCTGTTTTTATCTGATGGCACAGGAGACTTATTTGGTATGGATCAGGTTTTTAGCCTGGCTTTTACTTGGTCTTATGGTTTATTTTCTATACAGTTATACGCATAGTAAATTGTCGCCCAAAAAACAGTAGTGTAAACAAAATCCTTTTAAACGGCACAGGTTATTTAACTTAGTGCCGTTTTCATATACACAACAATGAAGTACCAACCAGGCGATAAAATAATTGTATTACTAACTAATGAAGAAGGGATAGTACTCGAGATCATGAGTGAGAAAATGGTACTGATAGAAGTTAACGGAGTGAAATTCCCTGCCTATACCGATCAAATCGACTTCCCGTATTTTAAAATGTTTACCGAACAACGTAAAATTGAAAAAAAGAAAGTTTTTATTGACCAGGTGCAGAAGGAAAAAGCAACCCCTAAAACCAAAGAAGGAAACGGGGTAATGCTTTCATTTATCCCTGTTTTTGATAAAGACATTTTTGACGACGATATTGTAGAAAAATTCAAGTTATACCTGGTTAATCAAAATGAAGACGCTTACGCTTTCAATTATAATTTGATGATTGGCGGTGTAAGTGATTTTCAATTGAAAAACAGCATAGAGGCACTTAGCGATTTTTATCTGCATGATGTAAAATTTGAAGACCTGAGCGACAGTCCGCGGTTTGAATTTGAATTTGCTTTAAAGGAACCGGATAAGAAGAAAGCGCCATATTATGAAACATCTTTGAAACTGAAGGCAAAGCAACTATTTAAAAAGATTGAAGAGATTCAACTAAAAAATGAACCCGGTTTTTCGTATTTACTGTTGGATGATTACCCGAATAAGGTAGAAGAGGAGCGGGTTGACCTGGACAGGTTGGGTAATGCCGGCTTCCGGATTTATGATGCGGGCAGGATAAAACAGAACCTGGATCCCGCCCGTTCGGTGGTTGACCTGCATATCGAAAAACTCACGGATACTTGGAAACACCTCAGCAATTTTGAGATTTTGAGTATCCAGTTGAAAGCGTTCGAAAAATATTACGAACTGGCTATCGCCCATTACCAACCTTCTTTAACGGTAATACACGGGGTGGGAGCAGGTAAACTTAGGGATGAGATACATGATCTGCTTAAATTGAAGAAAGAAGTAAAATCATTCGTAAATCAATATAGCGCCCAATATGGCTACGGTGCTACCGAAATCTATTTTGAATATAAATAACCTGCATGCCATTTAGTGAGTTGATCATTTATATTGTTTTCGTGATCGGGTTTGCCCTAACGCCGGGCCCCAACATGATGCTGTTTTTAACCTACACGTTTGAGTATGGGCGAAAGGCCGGCTGGGCCACTGCGACAGGCATTGTGTGCGCATTTGTGGTACATATTACGGCGGTTGTTTTGGGGTTAAGTACCATCCTGGTGGCTATGCCACATGCATTGGAAATTTTGCGATTTGCGGGCATTGGGTATCTTTTTTTCCTGGCCATACGAAACCTGAAAAAGACAGAATGGAAAAACACGGAGGATCTTTCAGAAAAATATGAACTGAAGCAGTTTTTTTATAAAGGACTGATCAGTAATATACTCAACCCGGGATCCTTATTTCTATATTTTTCATTGATACCCCAGTTTATTCATCCCGAAAGGGGGCATTTCCTGGCGCAGAATCTGGTGCTTGGCGGGTTACAGATGATATTTAGTTTTTTAACCAACTGCAGTATTGTTTTTTTTGCAGGATATCTTACCCAATCATTTTTTAATAACGAAAAATATCAGCGTTGGGTACGGTATACGATGAGTTTATTAATTATCTTATTTGCCCTGCAGATGCTGTATATTAAAAAAATATAAGTTTAGTGTTTCAATGGACGTTTTTTCACCAAACCACCCTTGGCGTTTTTCACGCTGCTCATATAGATAAATGCGTGGGGGTCGATTTTGGTAAGTTCTACATTCAGCCTGCTTATTTCGAGTCGGGTAATTACGGTGATTACAATATTTACATCTTTTGTTTCGCCTGTTTTGCCAAAACCCTTTTGCCCTTTGTACAGCGTTACGCCTCTTCCCATTTTTTCGATGATCATTTCCCTGATTTCGGCGCTGTGCGACGAAATGATCGTTACGGATGTATATTCCTCGATACCCTCAATAATAAAATCCAACGTTTTGGACGCTGCCAGGTAGGTGATAATGGCATACAGGGCTGTTTCAACGGATAAAAAATAAGCTGCCGTTGAAAAAATGAGTAAATTGATGATGATGATGATGTCACCAATGGTAGTGCCCAGCTTCCGGCTTAAGAAAATTGCCAGTACTTCGGTGCCATCAATTACAGCACCACCCCGTACAGAAAGCCCTATGCCCGCGCCCAGAAAAAAACCACCGAAAGCAGCCACCAGTAATTTATCCTGGGTAACCAGCGGAAAGTTTATCGTTGCCACACAAAGTGCGAGTCCCATTATGGCCAGTGCTGTCTTTATGGCGAATTGTTTATCGATAAGTCTGTAACCCAGAAAAATAAAAGGAATATTTATCAAAATGAGCAGGATGTAAAGCGGCACACCTGTTGTTTCCGAAACCAGCAGCGATATACCGGTTGTTCCACCATCGATAAAATTGCTGGGCAGTAAAAAACCCTTTAAACCAAAAGCCGCAGAAGTAATACCTGCCGACACCCACAACATACTTTTAAAGCCGCTGATAACCGTGATTTTCAAATCCCGAAATCCCCTGGCCAATTCAAATGACGAGTATTCCCGTTTTTCGCCTGGCAATATTTTCTTATTACGCAGTATAGCCTGTCTTATAATATTGGCCAGTACGTTATGCATTGTTGGGATATTATTTTCGAAACATTATTGTTCCTCAATATAGAACTTATTTTACTAAGTTTAATTGGCAACAGCCGGATGCCGGTGCAGAATAAGGTCACCTGAATCTTTCGGAAACCGTATAGCAAACCTTGTCGTTTATTCGCATGAAGATCTCGCCATTTATCTTCCGCAGGCGGCGCAACTTTTTTCTGTCGAGCAACCGGCCTTCGCTGTCGAAATACTGCGGTTGCTGAAAATAGGTGAGTACATAATATTTTGCTTTCTTAAAAGGGCGTTTAAGCGCAACCGATTTGATCGACATAAAGGTTAGGGATCTTTTTTTCTCATCGTCATAAAAATCATAATTGCTTATCCAGGTGCAACGAATCGCCTGCATGTTGCCAATCAGTGAAAGGATGTCCTTTGCAGGCAGCCGGTAGCGGGTAAGGCTGTCTGCCAGCCGTTCTTCCCCAACCGTAAAATCATAAATATAGTTCAGGGTGTCTGTCATGATAGTTACCGAAACTTTTCTGAAATCACTACTGGTAAAACCAATACTGAAAGGGTGTACCCGGTACGAATTTCTGAAGGATTTTTCGATCTGATCCAGATCTTTTTCATTTTGAAAATAATATCGTGACGAAATATTTTTGGGCGAACAGGATACAAAAAATCCGGCAATCAATAAAAATAATATGGTGTGGCTAAATTTATTCATTATTGATGCCGGTTACAATTGTCACACCATAAACGATTCGTTTTAAAATGCCGGAGAAAGCTGTATCAGCGTTTTTGCCCCATTATCCCAGTACACAAGGGTAACCAAATCATCAATCCTGGTTATTTTTTCTACAACTATAAAATGAGTAGGTACTGCCAACTTAATACTAACATGATTTTTCTTGTGTACGATACGGTTGTTGATATACAATACCACATTGCCGTCATGTAACTTATTGTACAGGTAGCCATACAGGTCTTTTATCTTTGGCCTGATCAGGTCCGACCCCTTCGACGTTACCGAACCAAATAATAATCTTTTAGCCATTCGGTTAAATTTGGCATAGTTAACTGAAGCCCAGAAATTATTTTCATCTCCAGGGTCGTAAATCCTGTTGAACGTGTTTAAATAACCTTTAAAATGATCGGCCATAGTTAAATACCACATTTGATCGGCAGGGTTAATATCCATAACGCCTTTGTAGTTCAAAAGGCCGGCTTCTTTTTTTACTTCCAGTGATGGTTTGAAATAAGTTTCACGGTACATGGCTTCACCATTTCTATATAGTTCAACTACAAACCTGGCGTAACCCAACGGATCATCCTGCAGCATTAAATAAGTTAGGGCCGAGTAAGCGCAAAAATAGGTGCCTTCCCCGGGGTAAACCGTTATTGGGTGCTCAATATTTTTTCTTAGATTTTTAAAAAACCGGGTCGGATTTATACCGGTCCAGATTGTACTCGAATCCAGTCGGTTTATTTTAGATAAATAGGCAATGGCTTCTTCCTGGGTAGAGGTATGTTTTTTACCGGCTGCTGGCAAACCCTTTACTGCGATAGAAAAAAATGCCAGCAGCAAAACAATTCCGGTTTTTAAAGCAACAACATTCCTCAGTAAAGGTGCTATACAAAACTTGGTTTTCATTTGATTATACAAATTTAATCAATCAAAAAGTTTTGATCGGTTAATTTTGATCTGTTTTTGAACCAGATGGGGTTTTTCACACGATAAACGTGCCAGACAATCAGAATTGGCTGTTCTTTAACGAAAATGACCATATTTTTAAATATTCAATGGTTAAACACTGTATATTTGCCCGGCATTGATTGGAGATAACTTAAATTGACGGCATGATAACAACAAAGATCAATAAACGGTATAAAAAGTGGATGTTGGCGGCGTTTGTGCTTTTGTTGGCAGCGGGTGCAACCGTTTGGTATGTTTTTACCGAAAAGTTTACCGACACAGCTGAAGTGAAGGCTGCGTTTACCGTAAATGCTGCGGATTTTATTAAAGAGTTCAGACAGGATATGAAGGCGGCCAATGCCAGGTATTCAGAAAAAATCATCGTCGTAAACGGAATAGTTTCGGAGGTAGAGGCGGTAGATACCACGGCGAATATAAAAATGGTTGATACCGCAAGCGGGGCTTATGTTATTTTTGCTTTTCAAAAACAACACCTGTCCGAAGCAAAAGCTATGAAAGCCGGCGATCAGGTATCAATAAAAGGCAGCTGCAGCAATGGCGCATTCAGTAATATATTGGAAACGGAGTACATTACTTTTAAACGTTGTGCGGTAAACAAATAATTTTAAACCTAAAAATAAAAATTAAACAAATGAAAAAAACAATACTCTCTCTGGCCCTGGTATTGGCAACAGGTTTGCTGTTTGCTCAAAAGAAAACGACCACATCGGCTGTTATAAGCTTTGATGCAACAACGGCATTGGATGCTTTACCAAAAGCTGAAAATAAAACCGTGATTGCTTCGCTTGATACCAAGACCGGCAAACTGGCCTTTGAGGCCACCATTAAAAACTTTGCTTTTTCAAATCCACGGATACAGGAGCATTTTAACAACAAAGGCTGGATGGACAGCGATAATTTTCCAACGGCAGGTTTCGCAGGTACCATCTCCGATTTATCTGCCGTGAAGTTCGCTAAGAACGGTGTGTATATGGTAACCGTTAAAGGCGACCTGACCCTGCATGGTGTTACAAAAACGATTGAAGCACCCGCAACCATTACCGTTGACGGAACTTCGATAAAAGCAGCTTCGGTATTTGGTATTAAACTGGCTGATTATGGCGTAGATGGTGCCGCAATTGGGGCTGGCAAAGTTTCTAAAGAGCCAACCATTACAGTGAGTGCCGGGTTTTAATTAAAACAGACATGATATAAAAAAGCTTTTGTTCTTCACGGAACAAAAGCTTTTTGCATTCGGGCAATCAGGTAATTAATTACACCGACTTAAATTCTTCGTCGATAATTTCATGAAAAGCCAATTCGCTTTCGGTAATCCATATGGGCAGCGATTCTTTATCTATTATCGTCCAAACAAGGTCGTTCATTTCCATATTGAAAATGATCCGTTTTGCACTGGCATCTATAACATCTACCGTAAAAAGGCCTTCCTGTTTGCCATTCGGTTTTCTAAAATTGAATTCCTTTAGCTGGCCATCACATTTTATCAGTCTCGTAAACTGTATGTTTTTTACATACTTTAATTCCATTAGGGGTGGGTTTGTAGCAAACTTAAGGATTTAAGTGCAAAAGAACCGAAGTAGTTCGTTAACAAGCTGTAAATTTTTCGTAAATCGTTAATTACAAACCAATTGTTTAGGGTTATATTTTATATAAAGCACCCGGGCAAACGGGGTATTTTCAGGCCTCCGGGTAATCAGTTTTGATAAGTCGGCCTGGGGTGCCATTCCTGCTGCAGAAAATGCAATAACCAAATATCAGTTGCGTATCAAGGTTTATAACGAAAGTATCAAACTTCAATTTATTTGCTTACCAGGTTTATTAATTTACAATTTTCAACTTCTCAAAAATTTCCATTTCATCGATTTCCCTTACGCCACCCGGCTGCAACCCATCCAGTTCGAGTTCCTCAATACTAACCCGTATCAGCCTTTTGCATTTATGCCTGATGGCAGCGATCATTTTACGAACCTGGTGGTACTTTCCTTCGGTGATCGTAAGCAGCAACCAGGTAAAAGGCTCATAGGCGGTTAATCTGCCGCCAAGGGAGTATATTTTCTCCGGTTCGGTAATTACCAGCACGTCACAGGCTGGCGTAGTGTATATCGATCCCGTTTTTATGCGGATATTGACCCCGGTTTGGAGCCTTACTAAATTTTCATCAGAAATGATGTTATTTACCTGAACCAGGTAGGTTCTTTTATGGGGTGTTTGGCTGGAGAATAAAAGCCGGGTCATTTTTTTGTTTGTAGTTAAAACAAGCAAACCTTCAGAATGATTATCCAACCGCCCAATGGCATGCGTACCCTCAGGAAACTCAAAATTCAATTCGCCCAGCAGCCTGACGTTATGTGTGCTTACAAACTGCGAAACCATATTGAATGGTTTGTTAATAATAAAATAACGGCTGCGATCCATCGATGCAAGATAAGAATTCCCGGTCTTCACGCCCCGCTCCAAACGCCCAACTAATGAATCAACACGGTAGTTCCCTTCGCATGATAGGTTTTATTATCAACGCCTATACCTTCCAGCATCCAAACCAAAGTATGAGTTTGCACCCGAATTCCCTTGTGGCGTCCATCCCAGCCGTTTTTTGGGTTCTGCGTTTCAAAAACGAGTTCTCCCCAACGGTTGAAAATTTTGAAATATTTTAATTCTTTGATACCAATCATAAAGGGTTTAAGATAGTCGTTAATATTATCCTGGTTTGGCGTAAATGCATTGGGCACATAGATCACGATATCCTTGTTGATCTTTACAACCTGGGTATCCACCGTGATACAACCATTGTTCGATCTCAATTCGATGCTGTACTTCTGTTCCGTGTTTCCGGTAAAAACAGGCCGGTAACTGGCCGGGTTATCCAGGTTGGTTGCCGGTGTCCATAGTACATTGTCGCCGATAGGCCGGGCTTCAATGGTTAATGGTAAATTCACCACGGCGTAGGCAACAGGATTATTGATGCCGGGTACCGGTGCACCGATCCTCGCAAAACGCCGTTGAATGTTTATCGGAAACGGACACTGGCTGGTACTCACCGATAAACTCATTACATAATCACCGGCAACGGGATAAACCTGCACAGGAGGGTTACGTAACGCGGATGTTTGGCCGTTGCCAAAATCCCATAAATAGGTTACCATGGTATTGGGGGGTTCAATGGTATTATTGACCGCCTGCAATGGTTTACCAACGCAAATCGGTTCAACCGCAAATTCGGCACGGGCATTGGGATACACAATAACGGTCGTTTTGGTGCTGTCGGCACAGATCGAATTACTACTCACTATTAACACAACCTCGTAGGTTCCTTCCTTTTTGTAACTGTATTTGATATCTTTTGCGGTACTCGAGAATCCATCGCCCATTAACCATTTGTAATTCATGGTGCCAACGGCATTGGTACTGGTACTGGTAAATGTAAACTTATTGTTGATCAAACATTGGGTTGGTTTGTCAACGGTAAATCCGGGTACCGGTATCGAAGAAATATTTACGTCCTTCGGTCCGGTAAACAGGCTGCAGCCCAGGTAATTGAATACCTGGGCATAATAACGGCCGGTTTGTGTTACAGCATAGGTTAACTGGTTAGCGCCTGGTATGGCTATGCCGTCTTTGTACCACTGCGCACTGTCGGCCAGCAGTATTCTCAAAACCGTGCTGTCGCCACTGCCAATGCACCACTCCGTTTTACCCAGAACCTGCAGGCTGTCGCTCAGTTTGCCGGCCTTCACGGTAACTGAATCAGTACTGAGACAACCACCTCCATTGTGCCTTACCGTTAGTATATAGTCTGTCGTGTATTCCGGCGATGCCAGCGGATTGGCCATCATCGGATTGCTTAAGTTGTCAATCGGGCTCCATTCGTAATTCCAGCCGATTTTCGGCGGTGAACCGATCTGCACATAATTTCCGTTGCATGATACTTTATCAGGTCCGGCATTCGCCTGGTAATGCAACGTGTCGTACAGGGTGGTAAACAAGGTATCAATGCATCCATAGCCGCTATAGGGTACCACTACTACGGCCACCTGCATGCCCGCAGGCGGCGGGGGCGTAAGCGTAAGTGTTTGCAAATTGCCTAAAACCTGCGAAAAATTACTGTTGTACCAGGTATAGGTTTGGAAGCCGTATGGTGCATTTACACGTACAATACTGTCATCCGGACAAAAAGCAGCGCCTTCAAATTTATCACTGCATTCTGTGTTCACGTCGATATAGGCATAGCCAAAATGTATTCTGAATGTACAGTCGGCTGTTTTAAAAAACAACCGGATCGATTTCCCGGCATTGTTATCCAGATTGATCGAGACGGGCGTCCATCGTTTAAACCATACCGGTGTGGTCGTTCCGGGGTTGGGCGATTCCTCAAAACCCGGAAGCGGTGAGCCATTGGCAAAAAACGAAAAGGAAGAGCAGTCTATGATTTTGTTATCCGTCAGGTTCCGAATTTCAAGTTCAAGGCGGGGTTGCTGAGAAGGCAAATGCCCCGGATCCTGGAAAACCACGGCATAGTTATAAATTAAGTTGTAGGTGTTAGCACCGGCCGGAATAGTAAAGTCATAGGAAACGCCTTCAGCCTCTCTCCCCGCAGAATTATTTCCCAACCTGATCGAATGCCCGCTTCCATTAGGACAATTGACCGGAAAACCGCCATACGCGTCATATCCGCCTCCCGGGAACGAATTGAGCATTGTATGCCGGTTCGGAATAGGCGAACCCGTATAATCAAATCTGATGACGTTGTTATTATTATCAGAAAAGACAGTTCCGGTATAGCATTGCCACCGACTGAAATTACCGTTTTCGAAATCAATATTCGGGGGGCAGTCCTGTGCAACAGTGTTCAAGCTGGTAACGCATACCAATATTCCTGTTAACAGTAATAGTGATATATGTTTTTTTTTCAACATCAACATTTTTAACAACAGAATTATAAAATTGTTTCAACTTGTTGGAGGCTACTAAAGTTACAGTTAATTTCTGCTTCTGTCAACTTGAAAGACAGCCGTTAATGCTGAATTGTTGCTTCCCCTTCGGCCTGATTACTACATTTATTATCAAATACGGAAAATATTAAGGAAGGGTTGTCCTTATTTTAAGCATTCATTTGTTACCTGTTTCTTAATCAATTATCTTTGCAATATGACAATTGAGCATTTAAAATCTATGAGAGACCGTGTCTTGGTCCTGGGGAGGTTTCTTTGACGTCGCTAACAGAGAAGCAAAAACCGCAAACGATAAACAACTTTCGCTTTCGCCCGGGTTCTGGGATGATAATGCCCGTGCTACGGCTATCCTGAAAGAAATTAAAGTAAATGAATACTGGATAAACCTCTTCCTGGCCGTGGAAACAGCCGTGGAAGATTTTGCCGTTTTATTTGAATTTTGGAAGGCCGGCGAAGCAACCGAAGAAGAAGTGAAAGAGGCTTTTGACGGGGCTATTGAAAAAATTGAAGAAGCCGAATTTAAAAGCACCCTGAACGAACCCGAAGATCAACTGCCGGCAGTATTACAAATAAACAGTGGCGCCGGTGGTACCGAAAGTCAGGACTGGGCCGAAATGATTGCCCGGATGTACCGTATGTATGCCGAAAAACAGGGCTGGAAGGTAACCGAGATCGATTGGCAATGGGGCGATGGCGCAGGGATTAAAACCTGTACATACGAATTTGAAGGCGACTTCGCTTACGGATTTTTGAAATCGGAGAATGGGGTGCATCGGCTCGTACGCATTTCACCTTTTGACAGTAATGCCCGCCGACATACCTCTTTTGCCTCGGTAAATGTGTATCCCCTCGTTGATGATACCATTAAGATCGACATTAACCCGGCTGACGTAAAAATGGAAACATCACGAAGTGGAGGCGCAGGCGGGCAAAATGTAAATAAAGTGGAAACCAAGGTTCAGTTAACCCATATTCCTACCGGTATCGTAGTGGTTTGCCAACAAGACAGGAGCCAGCTTGGAAACCGCGAAATGGCCATGCAAATGTTAAAAAGCCGCCTGTACGAAATTGAATTACAAAAACGGAATGCGTTAAAAGACGCCAGCAACAGTAAAAAGAAAAAGATAGAGTGGGGCAGCCAGATACGGTCCTATGTTTTTCATCCCTATAAAATGATCAAGGATCATCGCACCGATTATGAAGTAGGAAACGTTGGCCCGGTGATGGATGGTGAACTGGATGGATTTATCAAGGCATTTTTGATGAGTGAGAAGGAAACAGCCCAATAGAGCGGGACAAGCTTTTGGTAGATTATTAATAAACAAGTTGAACTTTATTACTCAAAATAAAAAACAGACATATGCAATACGGAGATTTTTATTATCCCATGCCGGCTAACGAACCTGTACTTAATTATACGCCCGGTTCAAAAGAAAAGGTAGCGTTGAAAGCGGCGCTGAAAGAACTGAAAAGTTCAAAGATTGATGTACCGATGTATATAGGTGGAGAAGAAGTAAGAACAGGCAATACTATGGAAATACGGCCACCACATGAGCGCAAACACCTGCTCGGGCAATTTCATGTGGGTGAAGCAAAACATGTTACTAAAGCAATTAATGCGGCTTTGAAAGTAAAAGACAAATGGGCCAACATGAGTTGGGAGAACAGGGCAAATATCTTTTTAAAAGCAGCTGATCTGCTGGCTGGCAAATATCGTCCATACATTAACGGTACCACCATGCTTGGCCAGAGTAAAAATGTTTTCCAGGCCGAAATAGATGCCGCTTGCGAACTGATCGATTTTCTGCGTTTTAATGTCCATTTCTTAAGTGATATATATCGGCAGCAGCCCGTGAGCGGGCCGGGCATGAATAACCGGATGGAATACCGTCCCCTGGAAGGTTTTGTTTTTGCGTTAACGCCTTTCAACTTTACTGCCATAGGTGGTAACCTCCCTACATCCGCGGCCATGTGCGGTAATGTGGTGATCTGGAAATGTGCCAATACCCAGGTGTACAGTGCACAGATGTTCATGCGTATTTTAAAGGAAGCCGGATTACCAGACGGCGTGATCAACCTGGTTTTTATTGACGGACCCACCATCGGCGAAGTGGTGTTTAATCACCGCGATTTTGCAGGTATACATTTTACCGGCAGCACCGGTGTTTTTAACATGATGTGGGAAACCATAGGTAAAAATATGAGCAATTACCGCTCCTATCCACGGATAGTTGGGGAAACCGGTGGAAAGGATTTTGTGATCGCCCATAAGAGTGCCCACCCTGACGTAGTGGTAGCGGCGTTGGCCCGGGGTGCATTTGAATACCAGGGACAAAAATGTTCGGCTGCGTCCAGAGCCTATATTCCATCCAACATAGCTGCAGAAGTTAAAAAGAAACTGGTGGAAGAGATAAAATCGATGAAAATGGGTACGGTGGAAGATTTTACGAATTTTGTAAATGCCGTAATTGATGAAAAGAGTTTTAATAAACTGGAAGGGTATATTAAAAATGCCCGCAAACGGGATAGCGGCGCAAAAGTTTGGGTAGGCGGGAAATGCGATAAAACTGATGGATTTTTTATCGAACCAACAGTTATTGAAGCAGCTGATCCAAACTATGTAACCATGTGCGAAGAATTGTTTGGTCCGGTGCTTACGGTTTATATCTACGACGAAAATAAATTCGAAGCAACGTTAAAACTTGTGGACGAAACATCGCCCTATGCACTCACCGGGGCGGTGATTGCGAATGACAGATCTGCTGTTGAATTGGCAACTAATAAGTTGCGCAACAGTGCCGGTAATTTTTATATTAACGATAAGCCAACTGGAGCTGTTGTGGGGCAACAACCCTTTGGCGGCGCCAGGGGCAGTGGCACCAATGATAAGGCCGGATCCAGCCTGAATTTGTACCGCTGGTTAAGTGCCCGCACTATTAAAGAAACGTTTAGTCCGGCAACTGATTACCGGTATCCGTTTTTACAGGAAAAATAAATAACAATTAATCAATCAAATAGCTAAACATAAAATGACAACAAAAGTTACATTCACATTACCGGCTGCCAATATTATCGGTGCAGACGGATGTGTATTATTGGGAGAATTTAATAACTGGAATTTAGAAGCAGGCATTTACCTGCAGAAGCAGGCAGATGGTTCAATGACCGCTGAAGTGGAACTTGAATGTTGACAAGATTATCAATACCGTTACCTGCTCAGCAATGGCCGTTGGGTTAATGATGATGCCGAGAAGATCAGTTCCGAAATGTCGGGATACCCGGTAGTGAATTGTATGGTACGGGTAGCGGCCGTTGAAAAGAAAGCTACTGAAAAAAAGGCCGACCTCGCAAAACCTGCAGCTTCAAAATCAAGGATAACAAAAGCAAAATCAGCGGTAAAGTCGAAACCCATAGTGCCAATAAAAGAAGACCTGACCAGGGTGGAGGGTATTGGCCGTAAAATTGAGGCGCTTTTGTATAAAAACAAGATCTACAATTTCAGACAGCTGTCAAAAACAACGATAACCACGTTGAAAGCGATACTGGAAGCTGCCGGCAATAAATACGCGATGCACAATCCGGGTAGCTGGCCCAAGCAGGCTAAGCTTGCTGCTGAAGGTAAATTTGAAGACCTGGAATTATTAAAGAAACATCTCAAAGGAGGAAAATAGGTTCACAAAATGTCACCTGAAAAGTCCCCGTTTTAAAGGGTACTTTTTTTATCGGCCAATAACAGATAAATTCGCTGTACAAATATTTACATTGAAGACGATTTTAGATAAGCAACAATTACAACTTACCATATTGAGGCTGGCGCACCAGCTTTTGGAAAATAACCTGAGTTTAAAAGATGTGGTTTTTATTGGTATTCAGCCAAGGGGAGTAGAAGTTGGTGTAAAAATAATGGAATGTATCCGGCAACTTTTTCCGGATGAAAAACTGCAATACGGCATTTTGGATATCACTTTTTACCGCGATGATGTGCGGGATGAACTGCATGTGGCCAATACAACGGATATTCCATTTTCGATTGAAGGGAAGAAGGTAGTTTTGATTGATGATGTATTGTATACCGGCCGAACCATTCGGGCAGCGCTGGATGCATTGCAGGATTTTGGCAGAGCGAAAAAAGTAGAATTATGTGTGCTGGTCGACAGAAGATTCAACCGTGAACTTCCCATTCAGCCCGACTATTGCGGCAAGGCGATCGATACCGTGGTTTCGCAGAAAGTGAAAGTGGAATGGGATAAGGAAGCGGTGGTACTTTATTAATATTAATGGATAATTGATAATGGTTTAATTCACGGAGTTTCTGTTGAAAGCAAAGTAGCTAGGATTTGAAAAAGTTATCCATTATCGGTTATTAAATTATCTATTATACAATATTTGTGTGTTCTGTGGCAAAACACTAACTTCGCTTCTTAATGCAACTATCTACCAAACATCTATTGGGCATTAAAGATCTCTCCCGGGAAGATATTTCCCTTATTTTATCAACAGCAACCCAATTTAAAGAAGTTTTACAGCGATCGGTTAAGAAAGTCCCGTCATTGCGTGATGTAACGATTGTGAACCTGTTTTACGAAAACTCTACGCGTACCCGGATATCTTTTGAGCTGGCCGAAAAAAGATTAGGCGCCGATACCATAAATTTTGCTGCCTCGTCTTCGTCAGTTTCGAAAGGTGAAACCCTGTTAGACACGGTTAATAATATCCTCAGCATGAAAGTGGATATGGTGGTGATGCGCCATAGCGCCAGCGGTGCTCCCCATTTTTTGGCAAAGCATATTCCCGCGGCGATCATCAATGCCGGGGATGGCATCAATGAACATCCCACACAGGCTTTGTTGGATGCTTTATCTATCCAGGAAAAACTGGGCACACTGGAGGGGAAAAAAGTGCTGTTGGTTGGAGATATCATGCATTCCAGGGTGGCGCTCAGTAATATTTATCTGTTAAATAAAATGGGGGCCGAGGTAATGGTAGCCGGTCCGCCAACACTGATACCCAGGCATATTAAGGAGGCATTGCATGTGCGGGTTGAATATGATATAAAAAAAGCGCTTGAATGGTGCGATGTAGCCAATGTGCTGCGCATTCAGCTTGAACGGCAGAACCAGGTGCTCTTCTCTTCGCTGCGGGAATATAACCTGGCTTACGGGGTGAGCCGGAAATTACTGGATGGCTTAAAAAAAGAAATTGTAATTATGCACCCGGGGCCTATTAACCGCGGCGTAGAGATCGATAGTGATGTGGCCGACAGCGATCAATCAATAATTTTACAGCAGGTAGAAAATGGGGTAGCGGTAAGGATGGCGGCGTTATATTTGCTGGCAGGCAATAATTAAAAATGGATAATTTAGTAAAGGATAGTTGATAATGCCATTGAACAGGATTAGCTAAATTATCTGTTCCATTTATATATTGTAAGACCAAAGACAAAAAGATACTATTCTAAAAAATTATCCATTATCCATTATTAATTAATAATTATTAATTATCCACTATCAATTATCCACTAATGAAAAGAATCTGTTTATTCCCCGGTACTTTCGACCCTGTTACCCTGGGGCATAAGGACATTATCGACCGTGCCCTTCCTTTGTTCGAAAAACTGGTGATCGGTATCGGTCGCAATGCCAATAAAAAACCGATGTTCAGTGAAAGGCAGCGTTTAGCCTGGTTGCGTGAAATGTATAAGAACAATCCAAAAGTGGAAGTGTTGGCCTATGATGGACTAACCGTTGATTGTTGTAAAAAAGTGGGTGCCGGTTTTATACTTCGGGGAATCCGGTACGTCAACGACTTCGAATATGAAAAAGCAATCGCCGATATGAATCGCAGTATTGATCATAATATTGAAACCATTTTCCTTACCTGTCTTCCTAAATTTACATCGGTTGCTTCTACCCTGGTGAGAGACGTATTACGTAATGGGGGTGATGTATCCCAGTTTTTACCCGATGTGGTTAAACGTTCGATCAAAAAAAAGAAATAATTTCTTTCTGTCTTTAAAATTAATTCATGGCAATCTGGTTTAATAAGTCTTTAGCACAACCCGGTACAAATCCACTCGGACCGGAAACAATGGGACAATTTTTGGGCATGGAATGGGTTGAACTGGGAGAGGATTTTCTTAGTATACGTATGCCCGTTAATGAACGAACTAAACAACCCTATGGCCTGTTACACGGTGGGGCCAGTTGTGCTTTGGCTGAAACCGCAGGCAGCCTGGCTTCGTCTTATGTAATTGATCAGGATAAATTTATTTGTGTTGGACTGGAGATCAACGCCAATCATGTGCGTAGCGCCACCCAAGGCTATGTAACGGCAACCTGCACACCGTTGCATATTGGCAGAACCACCCATGTATGGGATATTAAGATCCACGACGAAAGAAAAAAACTGGTTTGCATCAGCCGGCTTACGGTTGCTATTTTAAAGAAGCCCGGCAGTTAACACGCGTCTTTACTGGTCATGCTGTCAAATCCATTCTTAAAGCACTATTAATTTCTTAACCTGTACCTCACCGGTTGTTTTTACAAAAACCCTGATAAGATACATTCCGGAAACTAATTTATCAAGTTGAAGAAGATCTGTTACATTATTCCGCCGGAAAATTTCCTTGCCTGAAAGATCTGATAATATAATATCTACCAGGCCTGTGCCTTCGGGCAAAATTATCCTGGTTGATCCGGTGGACGGATTTGGGTAAACCAATACGCCTGACATTGCTGTTTCAGATCTAACAAGTCTTGTTTCGCTATAGGTATAATTTCCATCCAAATCGATCTGCTTGATCCTGTAAAACAGATTGCCTTTGCCCGACAGGTATTCGTAATCATCATATAAATAGTCCAGATACTGCCCGCTGTTTCCTGAAATGGATTTCGACGGAACAAAAGCTATTGTTTTAAAATCGCCATCCAGATATTGCCGCTCTATTTCAAATCCCCGGTTATTATGTTCGGTTGAGGTTTGCCAGCGAAGCATGATTTTATTTTTCCCCGCTGTTGCAGTAAATAATACCAGATTAACAGGTAACGGGCCACATCCGTTTTCGATTAGTGCCGTGGTAGTATTTGGCCTGTTCGGTATGGTTAATTCAACGATAAGTGGGAGGTTGGCCGAAGGTATTCTGTTACTGTACGGCAAATAATCGGTTACCGGCGATATATAATTTCCATTAGCCGATAACGAAATTAGTCCACTGGTGTAAACAACCGTATCGTCGGTGTTAATGATACCTATAGGCGGATAGTCCAAATGCACATCGTACCAAATATTATCCAAAACAGGTCCGGTGTTTTGAAGAATAACCTGGAATTGCCTGGGTAAAAGACAACTGAGTAATCCGCCCGGTTTCACTTCATTGATGATCAGATTGGCGCCTTGTGTGGCACAATGTACATTTTTGCCATTCGCCGCCTGACTTGCCCATGCATCAAACAAAATGGTTTGAGCGCCTGTACACGAAGGCAATGTCAATTTAATATTTTTAATGGTCATCCGCTCTAATGTGGGATTGAGGTGAACTTTTACCGCGGTTAACCCGGTGAGTTGAGGCAATATATACAAAGGATCAGGGTGATAAACACTACCTACCAAAGGATTGTCTGCACTGTTGTTATTAATAACGATTGTTGCAATTGCATTCACAAGATCAGCTGCCTTTGGGAAAGCGTTTGGATTCGAGTACATATTCACCCAATTTACTGCTGGCGTATGATAGCCTGATTGCGTCCAGAGATGGAGATAGGCATACTTATTTCCATTATTGATTTCCTGTGTCCAGGACAGGTCGAGCGTTAACTCACAATTGCTTGTATTAACTTCAATCAGCCTGACTTTCAGGTCAGAAATAGTGCATTGTGATTTGGCATTCTGTACATCAATCAAGCCAAGTATCGCGAGGAGGAGTAATAACTTTTTTCATAAAATAAATTTTTAGGTTAAGGATTTACTGGCAGCCCAAAGCTGATAAAAAAAGGAATTGGATTTTCGGTTTTACTTTTCGCAGGGTTGGAGATATCACACTTTAAAGAACCAAGTGAGAAGAATATCTTTTATGCTTCAATTCAAAATTATACAGGAATGAACCACCTAACGATGATGGTAAGCTGTTAAAACAATGATATTGATCAATGGATCAGGGTACGGCCAATGCAGGCGATTTTACGGGTAACCTAAAGCGGGATAATTAATCAGGGTGTATCAAAAAAAGTACTGAGTATGTTTTTTATGGAAGGATAAGTATTGGCTACGGGCTCACTGATGTCTCTTGTTTTTACCCATTTTATTTCGGTTATATGTTCCTCGGTTTGAGGCACCAATACCTGTTTTGAAGAACAGTTCATGTGATACCAATGCGATATTTTTAAAAAATGTTTACCAAATTCATCATAAACATGGTAGGTTTCTCCGATTTTTTTCTTGAGCTGCAGCCCCGATAAGCCCGTTTCTTCCATTACTTCCCTCACGGCAGCTTCGGCTTCTTTTTCATTTTTTTCTATTTTTCCCTTTGGCAGATCCCATTTACCCAAACGGAGAATGAACAAGACCTCTTTTTTGTCATTTTGAACAATACCACCAGCCGCCTCGATCACTTTAAAATTCTTAAAAAAAGTTTCCTTTAATTTTTCCAGGTCGCTGTGCCAAATAACACCCGCATGAAACTCTTCTTTTTTGATCTCATGCAACATAGACTTAATGGCCTTTGGCGATATCTCGTCGATGAACATGGCATCCGGGTGGTGCAATATTTCGTTTATCTCCTTGTCAATTTCATCACAAAGGATCACGGGTTCGTTACCAAAATAAATATTGATATGCATATAGTTAGCTTTTAGCCTTTAGCCATTAGCTTAAAGCTAAGACAAAGTGAAAAGAAACAAAATTTGTTTAGCTGTTACTAACAGCCAGGGGCTTATTTATCCTCAATAGCTTTAACGACCGAGGATAACTAACAGCTTTTTAGTTAATTTGCATCATGACCAACGAAAAAGCAGTAGCTGAAAAGCTTTTACAAATTAATGCAATAAAATTGAGTCCGCAAGTGCCCTTTACCTGGGCAAGTGGCTGGAAAAGTCCTATTTATTGCGATAATCGCAAGATTTTGTCTTTTCCTTATATCCGCGACTTCATTAAAAGTGAGATGTGCAGTGTAATATTTGAAAAATTTCCGGATGCCGGGGTGTTGGCCGGCGTGGCAACAGCCGGTATTGCCTGGGGAGCTATGGCTGCCGACCAGCTAAAACTGCCCTATATCTATGTGCGTCCAAAGCCGAAGGAGCATGGTTTAAGTAACCAGATTGAGGGTGCATTTGAGCCCGGACAGAAAGTACTGGTTATTGAAGACTTAATATCGACCGGAAAAAGCAGTTTACAGGTTTGTGAGGTTTTAAAAGCAGCCGGTGCCGAGGTAGTGGGTATGGTCTCAATCTTTACCTATGGCTTCGAAATTGCTGATGAAGCTTTTAAAACCGCCAATATTCCTTATCAATCGCTTACTAATTATCAAACATTAATAAGCCTGGCCCTCGATAAAGGTATGATAGCTGCAGAAGAACAAAATACCTTGTTAAATTGGCGAAACGATCCGGCTAATTGGACCGGAAAATAATAACTTTATAGCTATAAACATCAAAATCAGATCATATGAAGGCATTTTCACTCCTGGTAGTAGCCGTATTTTCTTTGGGAACCGTAGGTTTTGGCCAATACCAAACCCAGCAGAAGGTTACGGGCAAAGCGGTGATCAAAACACCAACAATTTTATGTGAAAAATGTCAGGAAAGGTTGAATTTTTCATTAGCCATACGGAGGAGTAACTTCAACAAAAGTTAATATCCGCAAAAAAACAACCACGGTTACCTGGCTAACCGACCGTACTACCCTGGAGAATATTAAAGTAGCTATTGCCAATCTTGGCTATGATGCTGATGATATTGAGGCCGAAGAGTATGCCTATAAACGGCTTCCGAAAACCTGTAAAGCCGAAATTGCTGCCGAAAAGGCCAAGACGGTGCCCGCGCCAGGTCAATAATTCCGGATTTTTATTTTTTTACTGTGAGAATTCCTCGCTGAAACGGCTAAAATGCCGAAAAACGCTGCATGCCTTCGTAATTTACCGGGAAGGTTTTGTACACATTTGCCTTGCCGAGCTTTACCGTTCCGGTCACTTTCACCAGCACATCTTTGCCCAAAAGGGTAGGAATTGCATTTTTCAATAAATTTTTCATGTCAATTTCAATGGACAGTGGCATGGTAAATTCGGCCAGCTTTGGGATATTGATCTGATGTTCCTGGGAGCTATGCCCCAAATAGTTATTATTCACATATACATCCAGATCAGTATATTTTAACTGCAGTCCAAAGTTATTCGGGTTGTAATATACCAGGTCAACATTAAGGGTTGAAGCGGCAAATCCCATTTTTTCAACTTTCAGATTTTTAAAGTCGCGGTAGACTAAATCTTTTGGAGCCTGACAGGATGTCGCCAAAATAGCTATCATAAAAAAAGCCATGGGGTAGAAGAGGAACTTGAAATTCATGCTGATTTATTTCTGCATGTAATTTAAGGAAGAATTTTAATTTCCCATTTTTTATAAATGCCGGCGACTACATATTACTTCCCACAAAATTACTTTAACTTTTAGTTAATCAATCGGTTAGTACAAACCATAAAATCACTCATATCAAAGTTTTCAGAAATGAAATATCAGATATTTTGCTAGGCTGTATTTTTGACAGCACTGTAATATTTTTTTTCACACTTACTTAAAGTAAAAAATTAGGTAGCCTTTAAAATCACATACTGTGGTGGTGTTTTAAAATCAAAATAATACATTTCAACATCGTGTTAATATTTTATTTTGTGAAATATCAAAACAAAAAAATAAATTCGCAGCGGTTAGTTTGGACTATTAATGAAAAAGGCCTCAGTTTGGGTAACTGTTGCCTTTAAAGAATTGAGGTAATAATATTTTTACAAGGCTAAGTTATATATATTTTATAGATTTTACTACCTATTTTCTCCCTCATTTTTCCACAAATTAACATGTCGAATTATTATTTTTTATTACTCAATGTGAGTTGTATAAAATATTAATGTTTTGAAAATAATTTCACTTATAAGTGAAATGTAAACAATATTTACTAACTTTAATCTACGCTTAGTGAAATTCACTTTGTATGTATTGGATCAATCAGGTGAAAAAACCAAGATTTACTCTCCCATGATAGAGGGGGAAGATTCAACATTATACGAACAATTTATAGCGAAAAATGAAAAAAATTTAAAAGGGAAGTTGTTAATATAGATGAAAGAATTTGGGCAATCGGTCACGATTGTGGGCTGTTTGAGGAATTTTTTGATACAAAAGCGGGTAAATTCAATGAAAACCTATGCACATTTAAAGATAAACCTAATACTAAACTAAGGCTCTTTTTTATTGAATACGGATCAGCCGCTATAATATTAGGTAGCGGGGGTTCTAAAGAAACAAAATTTAGAGCTACTCAAGACAAACCTGAATTATATGAGAAAAACAGGCAACTGGGAGAAATCTCACTTACCCTTCAAAAAGCTCAACAAGCCGGACATTTTAGTATAAACCCCGATGGAACCTTAAACTCAACAACAGATTTTACCTACAATAGTGAAGATTATGAATAGCCCTTTAAAAAGGAATAGTGATTTATTAAAAAAATTTCGGGAGGAAGAGCCATTAGAGCGTAAGAGAGCCCGTACCAGTCTTCTTTTAGCTTCTATTATCATTAAAGCTATACGGGTTAAAAAGTGGAGCAAACTTGAGTTTGCCGCCAATATGGGTAAAACTCCTTCAGCCATATCAAAATGGTTAAGTGGTACTCATAATTTTACATCCGATACCCTGAGTGATATAGAAGAAGTATTGGGAGTAAAAATATTTAATTGCGAACAAACCGACAAGGAAATAACCTTAAGGGCGGCGGTTTCTTCAGGAATGGCGGTAAATATATTTATAAAAAAGGGAGACTATTCAACTGTCCGAGATGTTTCAGTTTTTTCGCTGGTTACATCTTCGGACATACAAGTATTAGAAAGAAATATAGTAGACTATAATTAATTGTTGTTATAATGTCAGAAACCTTAAAGAAGCCTTTAAATTTTTCAATAGGCTTAGTTGAACATACTTTCATTTCATTTGAACTAAGTGAGTATGCTAAGAATAACACAAAATCAATCGGATTTGATAAGTATGAATTTACTTTTGAATTTAACATGCAAGTCAACGCAAAAGAAAGGCAAATAAAACTTCTTTTTAATTCAAATTTATTAGTAAAAGAAGAACAGTTGACTATC
This sequence comes from Chitinophagaceae bacterium, assembly GCA_016710745.1. Classification (GTDB taxonomy): domain Bacteria; phylum Bacteroidota; class Bacteroidia; order Chitinophagales; family Chitinophagaceae; genus Ferruginibacter. The sequence continues at coordinate 229,648 of JADJVB010000012.1, forward strand.
GAATTAAGTTCATTAAATCTATCTTGCTTGTTTAAAATAATTAATTTTGATGAAGTAATAAAGATAGATTCCAATAATAGGATGTTAACTCCAAATGCGTTAATTCAAACCATTAATACAATTGCATTGGGAAGTGCGAGGGGTATGTATGCAATGGCTCTCGCTGCTACACCCTACTCTAATGCTGTTTTGCCATTAGTTGACCCTAAGACGCTAGTTCCAAAAGACAACCAAGTAATCCTATAATATTTCAAAGAGCTTATTTATGCGTTTTTAGCCCCATAGATTAAAAGGTAAATATCGGGGGTTGTGCTTTCCATTACTTCGCTTTTTTCTTTGCGGCCTTCTTTTTAGGCAAAGGGGTGTTTAAAGCCTTTTTCATAGCTTCCTCAAAAGTCATATCTAACTTTATTATTTCAGACTTAATTTTTACTTTTATTTTCTTGTTATTAGTCATTATTTTAGAAAATTAAAATTCTATCTCTTCACCTTCTTCTAAGCTAATATTATATTTTTCACGAAAGACCTCTCTCATGGAATTACTTGAAGGTCTGGTTGGATTTGTATTTGTATTTTTAAAGCATATTATAGCTTTTTTCTCGTACCCAGATAAATCAATATTGTGATTTAGCAATATGTCTATCGTGGTAGTTAATTGTTCAACAGCATCTTTTCTTTTTGCATTTTTTTTTCCAGTTTCACTTATTTCTACTAAAAAAAATTTATTATTCCCAAATAAGATACAATCACATTTTTTATGAGCATCAGTAAATAAACATTTATCGGTTTTAACCAGGCAGATAGGATGCCCCTGGTTATTAATCACAGTTAATTGGTACTCATAAGCATCAGAAACAATTTTAACAGGTTCATCAGGTTCATTATGCCTGTCATCCATAATGAAAAAATACCCGGAAGTTGTAACTTCATAAGATGTTTTTTCTAAACAAATCGAAGTTCGAGTACGATGACAATCGCCTAACGCATTTTTTAGGGCTAATATTTGTTCATTCATTTTAAAAGTTCCATAAGTTCATTAAAATCATCATCAACTTTATCGGACGCCATATCAATAAAGTTATCAGATATTAAGCCAGTTTCCTCATTAAATATTGATTCAGCAACCCCATTGGATATTTGATACGCAGTGAATGTTTTTGGATTTATGGTAGCTTTGACTATTTTACCAATTACTTCTTCATTTATTTTATATCCATTACCAACCCTTTCCTCTTGAGATAGTCTTGAATTTAATATACTCTTTACCTTGTAAGCATATAGCAAATTATTCAAAGATGATAAAATATACGGGCTGTGTGTAGTGTAAGTATGAATAGTGCCGTAATCTTCCCAACTGCCATGTGGGTCTGTTCTTTTCGATTCTAAAAATTCAATTAAGTAGTATTGAGCCTGAGGGAATAAATTTAATTCTGGTTCTTCAATAACAAAAGAACGGTGAACGACACCTGGGGCTACAAAAGTAGAAGCAAGGAGTGGAACAACGCTTTGGATTCCTGATGCAGCTTCTGTTAAAGCTATAGTTTGTTTGGAATTTACATAAATCCTATCCTCACCATCAATAACTTTGTACATTAAATCTTTTTGTATAAACCCTAAATCAATTTCTTTTAAATCTAATTTTTCTAACTCAGCTCCAAATGATAATATATGTTTAGGTATTGGTACTTTGTTAAGTATAAGATTTAATGCCGATTTTTTTATAATGTTTACAAAGTTTCTCTCCGCTGGTATATAAACTGCTGTGCTGGTACTTAAATCATCTTCGATTGGTTTTAGTATTTCAAATAAATCTTTGCATTTGTCCTCAGTTAAATCTTTCTCCCAGTTATTGTACAAAACACTTTCCGCTTGCTTTCTGCTATACAAAACACGCTCTGCTCTTATATCAAATAACACAAATTTGCTGGCTAACATACTAAATTTTGAAACTATTTCTTTACGGTTAAAATCAAATTCTGCAGCTAATATTTCCAAATCATTTATCTGCTTTAAAAGTTTAGCTTCATAGTTTAAGTTGCCATTTTTGTAAGTTATTTTGTGTAACTCTGATTCAAACTCTATTTCCGTTTTTTTATTTATAAAAGAATAAATGTTATATTCTTTAAAAACATCAACAACATCTTCCGATATTTTTTTATTGCTATCAACAACTACCTCTTGATTTTCAGCCTCTTTTTTGTAGAAAAACTTTCGGGGGGCTTTGAATATTGTAAATACCTTTGCAAGTGCGCTTTTTCCTGTCGCTTGCGGTCCTATGAAAACATTTACGTTTTTAAGGTTCAATTTTACCTCTTTAATTGGGCCAAAGTTTTTTACACTTAATATGGATTCCATAATTTGATTTGTCAAAAGTTGTTCAAATATATTGCTTTGTACTTTATGAGAGTGTATCATGGTTTAAGTTTTTTGAGTGAGGCTTTTATAAGTCAGTCTTCCTTCAACTTTTTGAAGTGTATATATAAATCTATCGGCATCTTTTATTTGACGGGTATTGAATCTGAAGCTGGTTTCTTCGCAGTATCTGTGTAAATGTTTAGGGGAAACGCTGTGATATATGCCGTAGATAGACCTTTTAAGGCATGAAAAGAAGCCCTCAACGCTGTTTGTGTAAGCTATACCGTTTCTATATTCACTTCGGGAGTGATTAACGGACAGGTGAGCGGCATATTCTTTGGCTAATCCTACATAAGATAGGTGAGTATCGGTAACAACTACGGCAGTTGTCTTTACATTATCTCTTACTACATCTTTAAAAGTGTTGCCACCAATTACAGTCAAACGGGCTTTACCATCTCTTTCTAACAATCCCATTACAGCCACCTTATTATCTTTGCCCGATTCCTGTATCTTTTTACGCCTTCCCCTGTTCATAAGGGGCAGCTTTCCTCCTACATAAGTTTCGTCAACTTCTACAGTATTATCTAGTGGAGGAGGAGCCGGTTCGCCCATTATGAGCCTTATACGGTGGTTCATAAACCAAGCAGTTTTTTGCGTTACCCCTAAATCTCTGGCTAATTGGAGGCTCGAAATGCCCTTTTTGTGTCCGGTCAGGATGTACATTGCAGCCATCCAAGTTGACAATTTAATCTTTGAGTTTTCAAAATTGTCCCAACAGTAACCGTAAAATCCTTTTTACAGGTCTTGTCTTTACATCTGTAAGTTTTCCCGTCTTTTAATTTGTAGGGCTTAGTTCCTCCGCAATGGGGGCAAAATGGTTCGCCTCCCCAACGCATTTGTTCTACGTATTTTCTGCAAACATCTTCATTGGATAGTTGCTGAAAAAGGTCTTTTAAGTTTTTAAATTCTAATAATGTGCTATTCATTTTGGTGAACCTTTTAATACAGTTAGATAAAAAATGTAACCCTAAATCATTTAGCCACGTCAACATGACAGGGTGGGAGCAGGGGCAAAACGATTGCTTAGTTTACTTAATATGAACTAAAGGCTTGAGAATCGGTTTGTGGGAAGTGAGATATAGCAGCCTAAATGCCGGCTTTTTGGGGTACTAAGCTATTTAGAATTGAACATGAATTAATGGCAGGAAGAAGGGAATTATCCATACTAAATACTATCGCTTATATGATTATGATATAAAAATTTGATAATCATAGATTTGAAAGTGTTAATTAATATTTTTAGGTGTATAAATATAAAACTTATCTAATTTTTTTTCTCTTAAGACGATTTTTTTAGACAAAGCACTTAAATTTTATAATAAATTATTTTAATTAAGTGATAATGAATGACTTATGATATTTTGGTGTTAAATAATTAAATATAATAATTGATATTGTTAAATAAACTAAGTTATACTGTCGGAAAATTAACACCCGGATCAATTTTATCTAAAATTGGCTAATTTAAAAATTAGTGAACGCCCTGCGGATTCAAGAAAGCCAGGTTTCCCATTTTTAAAATTTTACATAAACGGCCAAATTGGCGTATTTATTTGATTGTTAGATAATGGTTATATGTAATTGCAGAATTTAATTGTTGACCAGGAAAACAGATATTGATGAATGATCAGGGACCAGATTTTTTGGGTCGATCATAATTTTCAGGTTTTGAGTTTACCGTAATTATTATTGCCGTCCTGTTGGCTCCAATTTTAATTTAACAAAAAATATTTCTATATTTTTGCCTATTGTGTTAGATGATTTTGCTACTAATTGAGACAAATGATGGAATTTGTCTAAAAAATGTTCAAAATTGGGTACTAACACTTCATTTGCAGTAAAATTACGGTACAATAAATTTGCGTTTTCCGAAAAACTCTTTATGTTTGTGTTGAAATTGGAAATGATTGTTACCTCGGTTATTCCAAACTTCAAAGCTTAATCTCCAATCCCTCCTCTAAAAAACCAACCAATTTTGGTCTGGTGTTTTTAATCTCCATTCCGTGATTGTGTTTATTTCGAAACCACAAACCACTAGAAAATGAAAACTTTTACTGCTGTATTATTTGTTCGCCGACTTTTACATTCTCTTTTCACATTTGGTATATTATTGTTTTCAGTCTCTGCTTGGGCGAGTGACCAAACTGAAATGGCTTCAGATGTGGCAGTTTCTTCGTCTGCTGACCTCTCAAACGATATAGAATTTGCATCTTTGGCTGCCACGGCTAACAATAAAGCTGTATTGATCAACTGGGTTACAGCTTCGGAGCGTAATAACAGCCATTTTGAAGTGGAAAGATCTACTGATCAAAAAGATTTCAAAACCGTTGCCCTGGTTTTAGACGGCTTTGCCGCCGCCGGAACCGGTAAAGCCTATAAGTTTAAGGAAGATGCGGGTGACGTGAGGAAGGGGAAGACAGTTTATTATCGGTTAAAGCAGGTAGATACAGACAATAAAGTTCATTACAGTAAAGTAATGGCTGTTCAGATGAATACCACGGTTACGATTGTTCCCGACCAGGATCTGTTAAATAATAGTTCAACTAAACCTAATACAACCCAAAACAAATTGTTATCCAAACAATCTACAAGTAAGAAGGGAAATAACGATATATCGGCAGGCGGGTCATTACGACTTTCTGCTGGTATATCGGATAGCCCGGTTTTAATGACTGAGAATGAATTAAACTTTCCAAAACTGGTATTTGCCTAAGCATGACGGCAGCAGTTTTTGAACTACAAAAATGGCTTCTTTTTTTCAGCAATCGATAAGTCCAGCATTCCTCAAAAACCATAAAAGCAAAAATGTATACATTGCCGCTGTTGCTTTGATCTGAATCCGGGCATTAGTACTTCCGGTTCTGGCATGAGAAAATAAGGTAAACAAGGGAAAAAAAGAATGGGTTCAGGAACCGGTTAACAGCGCAGGAGTGAAGGAGGCAGGGATCGGGTTTGGTTTCGATAGCGGAGTAGCAAGGGTTGATGGAATTGGATCAGAACCGTATATAAAAATATTTAAATAGAATTAACAACCGGCAAAATAATAGGTCTTTAATCACGTTTAATACCCGACCCCGGGTAACTGAACGTAAGTGCTAGGTTTACGATGTTTTCTTTGGGGGTTACAGAATCGAAAGATTCTTAACAAAAGCTGCATTTCTATGCGGCTTTTTTATTGAAGAAAATGAACCGGATTTGCGGGATTGGATGCAATCTGGAACGGATTCCCAAATTGGTCCAGCAAGATGGCTGCATCAGGAGTTTTTTAATGCAGTTACCGGGAATTTGAAACCAACCAGGGTTCATATAAAATAAACGAATGCATAACTTTTTCTTTTGCGGGTCATTAACAAGTTAAAACCTTTTTTGATATTGGCTTTTTCAGTATCGTAATCTGCAAAAATACCCGCTTCCAAAGATGATTAATTCAATTATTAATCTCTATATTTGGTGTCTCCAATTCCTGTTTAAAAACTGTGTATTTCTTTTGTCGGTTACAGGCAACATAACTTGCTGAAACTGTATCCCGTTAACGACATCAAAGATTACCATTAATAATTCAACTTTATTAAATATTAACATGAGAAAATTTTTACTTCTCGCCATAACCGTTTTTGCGGTTACTGTAGTATCTGCGCAGGACTTTAGCAACAAAGGAAAGGACTTTTGGGTGGGGTATGGATACCATGAACGTATGAATGCCGCGACACCCGCCGGAGGCAGTCAGGATATGGTGCTATATTTTGCTACCGACAGGGTTACCAATATTACTGTCAGTATACCCGCTTTGGGATATACCCAAAACCTCACCAGCCCTGCCGGTAATAATGTGTTGACTTCTGCTGCAATTCCGAAATCGGGACCTGACGCAAGGCTAACGACAGAGGGTATTTCGGATAATGGAGTTCATATTACAAGTGACCAACCGATGGTTGCTTATGCGCATATTTACAATAGCAATGTTTCCGGTGCAACTATTTTGTTCCCCAAAAACACCTTGGGAAAGGAATACTATTCGATAAATTATACAAATAATTCTAATACTGCTAATGCAAATTGCTGGTTTTATGTGGTGGCTACGGATACAGGCACTACTACCATAGAAATCACACCAAGATCTTCCACCCAGCCAGGCGTTATCACAACCGGTGGATGGGTAAATGGAACAACCTATACCGTTAATCTTACCCAGGGTCAGATCTATAATGTGATGGGTGTTTTAACCGGAGGTGGCGGTCCGGGCGCTCCTTTTACCGGAGTGGACCTAACCGGTTCAAAAGTCAAAAGTATTGCATCAGGTAGTGGGGGCTGCAAAAAAATAGCCGTTTTTTCGGGAAGCGGCCGAATTGGTATAAGATGTAACGCAGGTGCAGGTACTTCGTCGGATAATTATATGGTTCAATCGCTTCCACAAACGGCCTGGGGAAAAAAATATTTGACTGTTCCTGCATCAGGTGGTCAAAGTTTCAATATTTTCCGTGTTTGTGTATCTGATCCAACCACCGTAGTGAAAATAAACGGTGTTGTAACCGGCCTGCCATTGATTGATGGATTTTATTACCAGATTCCGCAGACCAATCAACCACAGTTGATCGAAGCTGATAAATCAATCACGGTGGCTCAGTATTTTACTTCTCAGAGCCAGTGTGGTAACGGTAATCCCGGCGATCCGGAAGTTATCTACCTCAGTTCAGTAGAACAAAATATTGACAAAATATTATGGAATGCCACGCCTAATTTTTTGATTCTGGGGCACTATTTGAATGTGGTAATTCCTAATGGAGGCACGGCTATTAGTTCATTCCGGCTGGATGGTGGTCCGGTGCCCCCTGCGTTATTCGTTACACATCCGCAGGATGCCGCTTATTCTTATTTGCAGATGCCGGTTGGCGCCGGGCCGCATATTGCTTTGTCAGATTCGGGCTTCAATGCCATTGCCTACGGTTTTGGCAGCGCCGAATCATATGGTTATAACGCAGGAACCAATGTTAAAGATTTATCGCAGGCATTGGAATTAGAAACAACTTATGGAATAGAAACTTCTCCATCAGTTTGTACCAATGCGCCTTTTAAATTTAAAGTTTATTTTCCAGATTCTACATTAAGTGCAGTGCCTGTGGCTATTCGATTCGACTCATTGAATTGGAGGTTGGCCAGTGGGGCAACCATTGTGCCTAATAATTTCCCGATACTTGTTCCTGGTTCCGGCGTGCCGCCTTATGTACCTATTGATTCAGTAAACGTAAGGGGCGGCAGGCAGGTTGCCTGGTATTCGCTACCAACAACCTACTATTTTAATGCAGCCGGAAATGATACACTTTTGATAACTGGTTACCGAAGTACTAATGAAGGATGTGGTACCACCATTGACTATGAATTTCCCATCGTGATCTCCGATCCACCTACAGCCAGTTTTACTGCACCGGCTCCCGGGTGTTATTTGGAACAGGTTGTGGCAACGGAAACTACGCCTCAATTGCCAAAACCAACTTACAAACAGTGGTGGGAGTTTTATGACCCCGTAACCACTACTACAACTGTATATACAGGCAATGGGTTAAGGGTTGCAACCCATACCTTTACTACGCCGGGAATCAAACAGATAAGACATGCTAGTATTACCACGCCCGGTTGTTTAAGTGATACCATTGTGCAAACGGTTAATTTGCCGGATATACCGGATGCAACCATTGCAGGCAATACAACTGTTTGTATAAATACAGCCCAGCCAACGGTTACTTTTACAGGTTCCCTTGGTACGGCAGAATATATTTTCAGTTACACCATCAATGGAGGCCCTGTTTTAAATACAGTTCCGAGTGTAGCCGGAGTAGCTACGATTCTTGCACCCACAAACGTGGCCGGTACATTTATCTATAATCTTGTTTCTGTCAGGAATGCGGTTCCGGTGGGTACCCCATGTGTGAGGCCAATTACCGGACAATCGGTAACAATTACAATAACGCCTGATGCAACTGTAACGCTATCATCGCTACCACCTACCGGTAACCAAACGGTTTGTATAAATACGCCGATCACCAATATTACATATGCTGTTGGTGGCAGTGGCAACGCCGGTTCCGTTACCGGTTTGCCAACGGGTGTTACCGGTACCTTTGCAGGTGGCGTAATAACCATTACCGGCACACCAACGGTGAGCGGTGTATATCCGTATACGGTAACGGCAACGGGCCCTTGCCTGCCGGCAACAGCCAACGGAACCATTACCGTGACCGCCGATGCAACTATTGCCTTAACATCAGCTGCAGGTTCAGATAATCAAACGTTATGTATTAATACGCCATTGCTGGTTAACATTACTTATGCCGTTGGTGGCAGTGGAACCGGCGTTACATTTACCGGTTTGCCAGCCGGTGTTAATGGAGTTTATGCAGGAGGTGTGGTTACCATTTCGGGTACACCATCTGTAGCTGGTGTTTTCCCTTACACGGTTAATACTACGGGCCCCTGTGTAATACCTTCAGCTTCAGGAACAATTACCGTAACCGGAGATGGAACCCTAACATTAACATCTGCTGCGGGTACTGATAACCAGTCGCTTTGTATAAATGTACCCATCACCAATATTACCTATGCCGTGGGCGGCACCGGAACCGGTGGCAGCGTAAGCGGTTTGCCTCCGGGTGTAACCGGTGTTTTTGCGGGTGGTGTTATTACCATTTCGGGTACGCCAACCAGTACGGCAGGCAGTCCTTATATCTATACGGTAACAACAACCGGACCTTGCGTTATACCAACGACAACGGGTACCATAACTGTTAATCCGGATGCGTCGATCGTGTTAACCTCTGCGGCACCTACCACTTCACAGGAGCTTTGCAGAAATTCAACCATAACGAATATAACCTACGCCATTTCAGGTGGCGGAACCGGCGCTACATTTGCCGGCTTACCGGCTGGGGTTACCGGGGTTTATGCAGCCGGTGTGGTAACTATCAGTGGTTCGCCAACCGTAGCAGGTTTATTCAACTATACAGTAACAACAACGGGTACCTGTGTGCAAAATAGCCTGGGTGGCAGCATTTTAGTAAATCAATTGCCTACTGCCAATTTTACCTATACAGCACCCAGTTGCGAAACCAGGGTCATCGATTTTACAGATGCTTCTGTACCCAATGTGGGTGTTTTAACGAACTGGACCTGGGATTTCGGTGACGGTCCTCCAACAAGCCCGTTACAAAATCCGAGTCATGTTTATGCAGCGGCTGGTATATACAATGTAACCTTAACTGTAACCACAGACAAAGGATGTGTAAGTAATCCAATTGCCAGCATTCCGGTCACCATCAGCGATCGGCCATTGGCTGGCTTTAGCACCCCCGAAGGGTGTTTAAGCGATACCTACGCACAATTCCTGGATACCAGCAAAGTGGCTGTTGGTACCATAACAGGCTGGCTGTGGGATTTTGGCGATCCTTTTGCTACGATACCTAATCCCAATACATCTACCTTACAGAATCCAACACATAGTTATACAGCTGTTGGTCCTTATACAGTAACACTTGTTGTTACCACCAATAATGGCTGTAAGGATACCATTGTTCAAGCTTTATTTGTAAACGGAAGTTTCCCTGTAGCTAACTTTAATGTAAACAACCCTGCCACACTTTGTGCCAACGATTCGGTTGGTATCGTTGAGGCTTCAACGGTGTTCCCCGGTACGATTACTAAAATTGAAATTTACTGGGATAATGTAAACTTCCCAGCCGTTTTCGACATAGATAATTCGCCATTCACGGGAAAAGTGTACAGGCATTTATATCCCAATTTCCAGGCACCTTTAACCCGTACGTTCACAATCCGGTACCGGGCTTATTCGGGAGGCGTTTGTGTAAATGATAAACTGGCTGATATTGTTGTAAATGCAGCGCCATTGGTTCAGTTTAATAATATGCCAAACAGTTGTTTGCTGGTACCTCCATTCCAAATAACACAGGCCAGCGAAATTGGTGGTGTACCGGGTACCGGTACATACAGCGGACCGGGCGTTTCGCCTACAGGTTTATTTACTCCGCAGGTTGCCGGAATAGGTACACATACTATATTATATACTTTTACTTCAACTGCTGCAGGTTGCGTGGATACCATGAGTAATACCATTACTGTTTTGGATACGGCGCAAGCCCTGTTCTCGCACGTTACACCAAGTTGTGAGCAGGTACCAACCTCCTTTACAGATTTGTCGGTAGCACCAGCTACGGTTGTTCTGGCTAATACTGTTTGGGATTTTGGTGATGGTACACCTGTTGAAAACCATGCACCGGGCGCTACATTCGGGCATGTGTTTGCGCTCCCGGGAACTTACACGGTTACGATGTACAATGTGTCAACAGATGGTTGTAACAGTACGGTTACCACACAGAATGTAACGATTGATGCCAACCATATTATAACTTTAAATACGGCCAATAATAACCAAACCGTTTGTATCAACAACGCCATTGTACCCATACAATATACATTGAGTGGTGGTGCCACCGATGCTACGGTTACCGGTTTACCGGCAGGTGTAAACGCCTCAGTTGCCGCGAACATATTAACCATTTCCGGAACGCCAAGCCCGCTGGCCGGTGGTCCTGCTTTCCCGTATTCAATCACAACAACGGGTAATACCTGCGTTGTGGCAACGGCTTCGGGTGTCATAACAGTAGAACCCGACCATACCATTGCGTTCTCATCGGGTGATACTATGCAATCCGTTTGCGTAAATACGCCGATCGATCCTATTGTGTATACTTTGGGTGGTGGCGCTTCGGGCGTTACTATTGCCGGTTTACCCGCGGGCGTTACCTATGCGGTTGCCGGAAATACCCTGACCATCAGCGGTACACCAACGGCAACGGGTGGCCCTTCTTATCCTTATGTGATAACAACTACCGGTAACAGTTGCGTTAAAGCAAATGCTGACGGCGAGATTTTGGTGAATCCATATCCGGTACCGTTTTTTACACCTGATCAATCAGGTTATTGTATTCCTAATGCTGTTGTGAAGTTCAATAACAGTTCAACCATGCCCGATTTAAGCGGCATGACCTATAACTGGAATTTTGGCGAAACGTTGAGCAGCACCAATACGAGTACAGCGGTTAGTCCAACTCATTGGTATTCGAGCCAGGGTCCTTTTGATGTTACATTGACTGCAACCAGCACCGCAGTTCTCAATGGAGGTATTATCGGTTGTGTTAAAACGATCATTATTCCGTTAACAACCATTCATCCGCAACCAAAGGTTGATTTTGTATTCAATAAACCAAGTGTTTGTATTGGTGATAACGTAGTCATTACGGATGCTACTGATGGAAAAGATGGACTGGTGAACCAATGGTTCTGGGATCTGGGTGATGGCAGCAAAAGTGTTATAAACCCGGTTACGGTTACCTATACCGACACCATTAGCTATGATATTACTTTATATACCATCAATACGTATGGTTGCAATAGTGATACCATTACCAAACAATTTACTGTTTACCCTTATCCAAAAGTAAATGCCGGCCCCGACAGGTTTGTGCTGGAAGGCGGACAGATTCAGCTGGAAACGGTTACTTATGCGGTTAATCCAAGTTATACCTGGACGCCGGGGACTTATTTAACTGATCCGGGAATACCAAGGCCATGGGTGATCAAACCAAAAACGGATATGACCTACCGGTTAACAGTAACGGGTAAGGGTGGATGCCAGTTGAGTGATGATGTTTTTGTTCAGTTACGTAAGTTTCCGGTTATTCCGAATACGTTTACGCCAAATAATGACGGCATAAATGATCTTTGGAAGATCGATTTCTTAAATACCTATCCCGATAACAGGGTGCAGATATTTACCAGAACGGGCAAGCTTGTATTTGAGTCGCTGGGTTATAACACGCCCTGGGATGGAAAGTTAAAAGGTAAACCTTTGCCCTTTGATACCTATTATTATATCATTGAACCTGGTAGCGGGCGCGACCCCATCACCGGTTACGTAACAATCCTGAAATAAAAAACGGGTTTACAGCGATGACTATTTTTTTCATCGCTGTAAATTTTTTGACGGGTTAACATTTTATCTAACCATTTTGACTGAATTTTATAAAACGGAAAATTGCATAGCCAAGCGAAAAAAGTTGATAGCATGAAAAGATTCTTTTTAATACCGGTTTCCATTTGTTTGATACAGTTTAGCGCTTATGCCCAGGCTAAACCGTTTTATACGCAGTACGTACTGAACAATTATATCCTCAATCCCGGGATTACCGGTATTGAAAATTACACGGATATAAAACTGAGTTACCGCAATCAATGGGCGGGTATTTCGGGATCGCCGGTAACCACTTATTTAAGCGTTCACGGTCCGTTGGGTAAAAAAGACCTGCGTACCAGTGCCACTTCTTTCCAGGTGCCGGGTGAACATCCCGGCGGGCCAAAAGCCTGGGATGAATACGCTGTTTCACCTGCCCATCACGGTATAGGGTTACAGGTGATAAACGACCGGGCCGGATATATAAGCCGATGGTCGGCAGCTGTGTCGTATGCGTATCATCAACCTTTGACCACCAAAACCAGCCTGGCAGCGGGTTTAAATGTTGGCCTATCCAGCGTAAGTTTAGACCGGTCGAAAATAGAATGGGGGAGTCTTGATCCCAACGACCCGGCGATTGGTTACAATAACGGATCCATCAGCAAGATAAAACCCGAATTGGGCGCCGGTATCTGGTTATACTCGGCCCGGTATTTTTTAGGTATTTCGGTACTCAATATTATTCCCGGCAAAGCCAAGTTTGTTAAAGACGCCAACTATGGCGAAACTTTTACACCCAATTATTTTGCCAGCGCAGGTTACCGCTTTGCGTTATCACCCGATATATCCTTGCTGCCATCGGCGATGGTTCAATACTGGCAACCTCAATTAACCTCTATTCACGCAAATGTAAAATTACAGTACCAGGATTTTTTATGGATAGGGGGCAGTTATCGATTTGCAGACCTGGTTGGCGGTTATTCGGGGATGATCGGTGTAAATGTTTCTAATACGTTCAACGTAAGTTATGCCTATGAGCATGCATCCAGTTCACGCCTGCAGGCCTATACCAAGGGTACACACGAAGTGCTGGTCGGTTTTTTGATAGGGAACAAATATGGAAGCAGTTGTCCGCGGAATATTTGGTAAGGATAAAATAGGGATTAGCAATTAGCTGTTAGTCATTAGCTTTTATCTAAAAGCTTAGTTGCTTAGCCTTAGGAATATTATTCAGCATTATTGCTGGCTGGGATAAATTTTATTCAGGTTGGCTTTCAGGGAGTCAACTTTTTTGACAAGCGAGTCTACCATTATTTTTTCGGCAGTTAATTTCCATTCGGGTGTAAGTATCCATTGACCATCTTCGAAACTCAGATAATATACTTTTACCGATGCTGAACCCGAACCTTCTTCTTTTACAATGATTTGCCGGGCGGCATCATTTTCCTTTCCAGCAACGTGTAGAGCCATAAAATCATCAGCCCGATTCACCGATTCTTCTAAAAGCGGGGGTGCAGTGCTATTATCTCTATCTGCAAGGTCATTTTTATTGTTTTGGATTACTGGTGATTGCATTTTTATTTCGGCCGGAATCAGCTCCGGAGCGATAGTTTTAGTTATAACAGGAGCAGGTTGCTCAGCTGCCGCCAGGTCCGACACGATATAATGGTTAAAAGGCAGCACATGAATATCAGCACCGGGTTCAGCCAGGTAATAAGAATTTCCTGACTGAAATAATACAGCAGCCGACAATAAAAACAACAACAACAAACCAATCACAGGCACAACGATATTAAAACGGAGTGTTTTATTTATGATTTTTTCGTTTGTAAAAAATTGTATGCGCTTCAGCAATTGTTTTTTTCTGTCGATGGCTGCCAGCTGAAAAGCGGGTACCATTTTTTTTATGCGTTCGGCCTGTAACAGCGTTTCGGCATATAATGCCGGCGAATAGGCAAAGGATATCACATTGATATCGCAATGCTTCTCTCTTTCGAGCCTGATCTGTTTGCACAGATTGATAACAAACGGATTGAAAAAGAATATCGTTTCGGCTGCCAATAAAAACCAGTTGAGCAGGTAGTCGTTTGTACGGATATGCGTTAACTCGTGCAGGATAAGGGTTTCGGCCTGCAGGGTACTGATATTATTCAATAAGGCAACCGGCAATATAATGACCGGTTTAAAAAATCCAAATGTTACCGGGGTTTGAATCGCATGGCTCAACCAAAGCTTTATTTTTCGTTTAATACCAAACTGGTTGGCCTTTGATTCCATAAAGAGCCTGAGGTGGATGGATGGTTTTTGCAAACCTGATTTGTACCGGTTTTTAAAATGAAACCAGCTATACATGGCGCTCAGGAGTTTATAGCCGATGATGAACAGGTAAGCACCGAAAATCCAGGAGGTAACAGCCTGCCCGTTTTCATTGCCGAGCAATTCGGAAATATTTTGTGAAATGACGGCCAGATACCCGGTAGCATTAGCATCAAAAAAGTAAAGTAAAAAAGTTAATACAAAAAGCAGCAATTGAGTAGCGACAGCGGCGTATAAAAAATTTCTTTTAGCCAACGGTGCGTTGTGGCGATGCACAATCTTATCCACAACAACATAAAGCATCAGCAACAAAGCAGCCTGCCAAAAGCTGTGCAACATCGCCATGCAAAAACTGTACGTGAAGGATATCATAAGCGTTTAACCGTTTGTCGTTACAATTTATTTATCTTTTTTTAGCTGATCGATCAGTTGTTGGATCTTATTAAGTTCTTCATCACTGGCGTTATGGCCACCGAGGGCCTGTAACACCAGGTCGGAGGAGGAGCCGGCAAACAGCGAATCGATCATTCTGTTTAAAAATTGTTTTTGGGTGTTTTCCCTGGTAATAGCCGGTTGATAAATATGCGTTTTGTTACTCGAATCACGGGTAACCAGACCTTTTTCAAACATGATCTGCATCAGTTTGAGGGTAGTGGTATAACCGGCATCCTTGGTTTTCAATAATTCTTCGTGAACAGTACGCACGGTTGCGGCTTTCTCATTCCAAAGCACCTGTAATATCTCCAGTTCGCTTTCGGTAGGCTTATTGCTCTTGATCAATGTCATAGTACGAGTATTTTCGTAAGGCAAAGTACGAAAATATTTGTAATTAACAAATCCGTTCATTTCATTTTTGAATTTCTTAACAAATTTTGGATGAATCACCCAATGGAGCACTTTTAATATCGAAACGCACCTGAGTCTGACCGAATAGAGGGTAGTAAACGGAATAAAAAGAGCTCCGCCTGATTAGGCGGAGCTCTTAAAAGCTATTGTAATCTACTTTTTCTTATTTTCTATTTTCAGATCTGCACCACCCAAAGCATCAATAAGCACTTTATATTTAGCAGAAACCTCCCCGGTTTGTTCTTTATCATTCAGACTGAGCTTCCCCTTTGATAAAGCCAGCGAAAAATTATCCTTTTCTATTAATTTATCAGCAACCAATGCGTTAATAAGTGCATCTGTTGGCGCTTTCAGCGCATCGGCATCGGCGGTAACGGTTAAGTTAACCTGGTCGCCGCTATCGGTTTTAACGATCGAGATTTCCTTTTTCATTTCCTGCATCACATGCTTTGGCGTTGCGCCCCAGTTCATGGTGGCCAGGGTAGGAGCAATAACCAAAGAAACGATACTCATTAATTTGATCAGGATGTTCATTGAAGGGCCAGATGTATCTTTAAAAGGATCACCCACTGTATCACCAGTTACTGACGCCTTGTGCGGTTCTGATTTTTTGTAGAACATTTCGCCATTGATCTCCACACCGGTTTCAAATGATTTTTTAGCATTGTCCCATGCACCACCTGCGTTGTTCTGGAACATACCCATTAACACACCACTAACCGTTGCACCGGCTAAAAATCCGCCCAATACCTCTGGACCAAAAGCAAAACCAATAATTAACGGCGAACATAAAGCGATAGCGCCAGGTAACATCATTTTCTTAAGCGATGCTTCGGTAGAGATAGCCACACATTTATCATACTCGGGCTTGCCTGTACCTTCCATAATACCCGGAATGGTACGGAACTGGCGGCGAACCTCTTCCACCATTGCCATGGCCGCTTCTCCCACGGCACGAATGGCCAGTGAAGAGAAAATGAACGGGATCATACCGCCTACAAACAAACCGGCCAAAACCGGCGCTTTGTAAATATCAATACCTTCGATACCACTGATACCAACAAATGCTGCAAACAAAGCCAATGCAGTCAATGCAGCAGAAGCAATGGCGAAACCTTTACCGGTAGCAGCTGTAGTATTACCCACGGCATCTAAAATATCTGTTTTTTCACGAACTTCTTTTGGTAATTCACTCATTTCGGCAATACCACCGGCATTATCAGCAATTGGTCCAAATGCATCAATGGCAAGCTGCATGGCTGTTGTAGCCATCATACCCGCGGCAGCGATGGCCACGCCGTATAAACCTGCACACCAGAAACTCATATAAATACCGGAAGCTAAAACCAGGATGGGTAAGAAAGTACTTTCCATACCCATCGCCAAACCACCAATGATATTGGTAGCGTGACCGGTACCCGACTGCCTGATGATGGTATTCACCGGGCGCTTACCCATGGTGGTATAGTATTCGGTGATCATGCTCATCAAGGTACCAACGATCAAACCCACCATGATGGCACCAAAAACACCATTTTTGGTAAATTCGTGGCCACGTAAGGTCATTGTTTCCGGCATTAAATAACTCACCAGGAAATAAGAAAAAATGGCGGTCAATACGATCGATCCCCAGTTACCCATATTCAATGCGTTCTGTACTTTTTGCGTACTTAAACCGGCACTGTCGCTGATGCGTACAAACCAGGTACCAATGATAGAGAACAGTATTCCCATAGCAGCGATCAGCATAGGTAATAAGATAGGAGACATGCCGGCAAAATTATCAGTCAACGCATTGGTTTCTCTACCCAAAACCATGGTAGCCAGCACCGTTGCCACATAAGAACCGAACAGATCGGCACCCATACCAGCCACATCGCCCACATTATCACCTACGTTATCGGCAATGGTTGCCGGGTTACGCGGATCATCTTCCGGAATTCCTGCTTCCACCTTACCTACCAGATCGGCACCCACATCAGCAGCTTTGGTATAAATACCGCCACCCACACGGGCAAACAACGCGATCGACTCGGCGCCTAAACTGAAGCCGGTTAAAATTTCTATGGTTTTCTCCATTTCATGGCTGTCTACAGCCGCTTCGGGAGCAAAGATCATTTTTAAGATAATAAATAAACCGCCGAGTCCTAATACGGCTAAACCGGCAACGCCTAAACCCATTACACTACCGCCGGTGAAGGAAACTTTAAGGGCTTTAGACAAACTGGTACGGGCAGCCTGAGCAGTACGTACATTGGCCTTAGTAGCCACTTTCATACCGATAAAGCCGGCCAGGGCGCTAAAAAAGGCACCAATAACAAAGGCTACGGCAATACTCCAGTGACTGTTTGGATTACTGTAACCCATTACGCCTAATAATAAAGCACCGATGATCACAAAATAAGCCAGAATTTTATACTCGGCTTTTAAGAATGCCATGGCACCTTCAGCAATATAAGTGCTGATCTCTTTCATTCTGTCGTTGCCGGCATCTTGTTTGGCAACCCAGGCAAACTTTATAAACGTGTACAATAAAGCTACAAGGCCCATCGCGGGGATAACGTAAATCAAATTATTCATAAGTAATTTTTGTTCTGAATTTTGGACGGCAAAAATAGGGTAAATGGATCAAAATCCTACATAATGTGCCGCTTTATTGAACTGATCGGGAGAGTTTGTCAGAATAATCTAAAATTACCCGACGTAAACCCTTGCATAAATAAAACAAATTACTATTTTGTAGGTCTAAACCAAAAACTTTAACTTATGACAGATTTAAATGAAAAGGTTGAACAGGCAAAAGACGTGTTAAACCTGGAACAAAAAGACATGAAAAAATTACCCCAAATGCTGAATGTACTTACCATTCTCACCTATATTGGTTGTGCTTTGGGAGCCATCTCCGCCATTTGGAATTATATGTCGGCATCCACAGCATACAAAGCATATGAAGCGTTGGGTGCTATGGACAATCTGAAAACGGAGAATAAGGCACTCGATTCCATGTTGTCTGGTGCTACAGACATGGTTCGTAAGGCATATGAAAACAGAATGATGATCATGATCCTGGCCCTGGTTGGAATTGCGTTGTGCTTTTATGGCGCTATGCAAATGCGAAATCTGAAAAAACAGGGTTTTTTGATCTATGTTGTCGGGGAGATCTTACCGATCATTTCTTTTGCGGTTTTCATTGGATTTGGCGGTTTATTTGGTGGCGTTGCGATGATATTCACAACGCTGATTGCCGTTGTATTTATAATCATGTATGCTACACAACGAAAGGCATTGGTAAATTAAATAATAAAGTTGATCACTGGAGTCCCGGCTAAGCCGGGACTTTTTTTTAGCTAAAAGTTCGAATACATTTGAATCCTTCTCCCAAGCTTTCAATAATATCGCCGGCCACCATGGCTTCCTCTGTATGTTTTTTTGCCGCAAGATCCCCAGCCAGGCCGTGCAGGTAAACACCCAGCATACAGCTGTTAAGCGGCGAATACCCCTGGGCCAGTAAACCCGTGAGTATGCCCGTTAAAACATCACCACTACCGGCAGTGGCCATACCGGCATTACCCGTACTGTTAAAATATCCTTTGCTTTCGGGTGTACTGATGAAACTGTAATGTCCTTTTAAGATGATATAGATCTGATATTCAATCGACTTTCGTTTTGCCAACTCCAGTCTTTCAAAATCATTATCGGTTTTTCCAAACAGTTTTTCAAATTCTTTTGGATGTGGTGTTAAAATAGAAAGCTTAGGAACCAAACTTAGCAATGCCTCGTTTTCTGCCATCATGTTTAATGCATCGGCATCAATGACCATGGGGGCATTTACTTTTTCAAAAATATCGGCCAATAATTTTTTGTGTGAATCGTAAATTCCAATGCCGGGGCCGATTCCAACTGCATTGACATGTTCTAATCCTGTACCAGACAAAAGATGATCTTCCCCTGCAACAACACACATCGCTTCAGGCACAGTGGTTTGTAAAATTGTATAACCGCATCCTGGAATGCAGGTAGTCAGTTTGCCAACGCCGCTTCGTAAACAGGCCAGGGAAGAAAGCACAGCGGCGCCCATCATGCCTTTTGAGCCACAAAGCAGTGCAGCATGACCGTAAGTTCCTTTGTTTGCAAATTTTTTCCGTTTTTTATAAATGCTTTTGATCATGGATTCATCTATCCATTCAAAAACTGTAGCTTCAATTTCTTCAAATGCAGGATGCAGGCCAATATGCAGCAAATGAACGTCGCCACACAAGTCTTCATTTTCGGGTAGCAGAAAAGCCAGTTTATTATTTTGAAAGGAGAGCGTGAGCGATGCATGGATCACCGTATTGCCTTTTGAGTTTTTATGCACTGCATCCTGCGGATCGGCATATAAACCGGAGGGCAGATCGATGGAAACTACGGTACAGTTTAATTGATTGATATATTCCACCAATGCTTTGCTGATGCCTTCCATTGGTTTATTGAGCCCGATGCCAAAAAGGGCATCAATGATAATGTCTGTTTCGTTGATTGAAGGAAAAAATTCGGCCGACTGGATGAAGTGTATATCGGTGGTTAGGGAATGCAATCTCTCCAGGTTGGTCTGAAAATCATCGGTTCCCATGTTTCCAAACTCAAGTATGTAAACAGTTACCAGGCATTTGTGTTCAATCAGCATGCGGGCTATGGCCAGCCCGTCGCCGCCGTTATTGCCTTTGCCGCAAAAGATGCGGAAATGGAAAGTGCTGAAATTTTTACCGATCAGCCAGTTACAGCAGGCTGTGGCAGCACGTTCCATGAGGTTGATGGAGGCAATGGGTTCATGGGCGATGGTATAAGCATCCCATTGCTTTATTTGTGCTGCAGAAAAGATTTTCATACAGGAAAGTTACGAAAGAATTAAAGCAGATAATATAACTTATATTTTTTCCAGCGTTACCCTGGTCAATTCATTCTGTATATCTCCGGTATTTAAAGTTGTTGCCGGTTCAAATAAAAGTATGTGTACTTCTTCTTCGGCTACAGGCTTGTGCTCAACTTTTCGAGGTACAATAAAAAATTCACCCTCATTAATAGTTACTGTTTTGTCTCTCAGTTCCATATTGAATCGGCCTTTCACAACAAGAAACAATTCATCCTCAAGCTCGTGGCTATGCCAAACAAATTCACCTTTTAGTTTTGCCGCTTTCACATGCTGGCCATTCAGTTCGCCAATAATGCGGGGATTGCAGTAATCATTGAACAGGTTAAATTTTTCAGCAAGAGTTACTTTTTCCATCTTAATTATTTTCCGCAAGCTTTAATAATTTTTCGTGCAAAGCATGTACCTGCGGGAGCAGCATTTCCTGCTCATCATTTTTAATTACAAAATCGCAGAGCTTCATTTTAATGTTATCGTCCATTTGTTTATCCATACGGGCAATCACTTCTTCCCGGGTAATGCCATCACGCTGCATGGTACGCAGTATGCGGAGTGGGGCGGGGGCGGTAACGCCAATTACATAATCAAGGTGCTCCTGTGCGCCGCTTTCAAAAATCAATGCTGCTTCTTTTATGGCATAAGGAGCCGATTGCAGCTTCATCCAGCGTTCTGCATCCTGCAGGGTGGCCGGGTGAACAAGACTATTCAGCAAAGCCAGTTTTTCGGGGTTATTAAAAACAACGGCCGACAAATATTTTCTGTCGAGTTTACCTTCCCGGTAAGCATTGTCGCCAAATGTTGTTTTTATTTTTTGCTTCAGGGTATCATGATCATTCATTAACCTTTTGGCGGCTTCATCGGCATAGTAAACCGGGATGCCCAAAACTTCAAAAGCTTTAGCCACCGTGGTTTTGCCGCTGCCAATACCGCCAGTTAAACCTACTTTTATCATAAGCCTTACATTAAATTTGCGATTTTAGATTGCCGGTTTCGGATCTAAAAACTCCGTAACCTGCAACAAATCTAAAATCGCAAATCGCAAATCTAAAATCAATACTTATTTCTTTACTTCAGCCAACGGTTTGTTGATATTGGCCGTCCATTCCATACTGATGGCACTGCGTTCAATCTTTAAATAACTGCCCGGGCTCACTTCAAGTTCAAGTGTATTGTCGTCGCTTACTTTATTCACCTTACCATGGATACCGGCAATGGTAACAATTTTATCGCCTTTTTGCAGGTTATTGATGAACTCCTTTTGTTTTTTTGCTTTTTTTGCCTGCGGCCTGATCATGAATAACCAGAATACCAGGATCATCAATCCCATCATAATTAACGTGCTGGTGCTTCCGCCTTTTCCCTGTGGATCCATCATCAAAAAAATACTTAATAGTTGCATGTTTTTTTATTTGTTTAAAAAGTTGATTGAATGCGTTATTTTTTTTCCTCTTCAACGGTTCCGGTTAGCAGTAATTCCGGAAACGGTGGATTGGCATTGGATTCTACGGTAATTAATTTATGCGTACTCCCAACTTTGCCTTTACTGTTAAAGACCACTTTAATAAAACCGATTTCGCCGGGCATAACTGGTTTCTCCGGTTTTTCGGGTATGGTGCATCCGCAGGTAGAACTGGCGCTTATAATAACCAACGGCTTGTTGCCGCTGTTTTTAAACCGGTAATTATAAGCCACTTTTTCGCCATCGGTTACTTTGCCGTAATCGTATGCCGAATCAATGATCTGTACGGTAGTTGAATCTTTTGCGGCCAGCACAGCCTGGTTTTCTTTATCCTTATTGGTCTTATCCTTGCGGCTGTTATCACAGGATACGATCAGGACCGGTGCCAATAAAAGCAACATATATTTTTTCACGACTGACATTTTTACAAAGTTATTTATATCGTACTGTTTTTGAAACTCTTCTTGGCTATTTTATTTTCGGCTGATAACTCTTTGTGAATATTATCCAACAAGCCATTTACAAACTGGCCACTTTGCACGGTACTGTAACCTTTTGCCAGGTCGATGTATTCGTTGATGGTAACCTTGGTTGGAATGGTTTCGAAAAATAAAAATTCACAAACACCCATTCGCAGTATGATCAGGTCCAGCGCGGCGATCCGGTCGGCATCCCAGTTATTAAGTTTTGGCTTTATCAGTTCCATGCAAAGATCGTCCTTATCCAGCACCGTTTGTAATAATCCCCTGGCAAATTCCCATTTATCCTTACTCAGTATTTCTTTAAAATTTGCCTGTGCCGGCTTGTTCAAAAAATTAAGCACCAGTTGATTCATCATTTCGGCATCATCATCCCAATGAATAAACAATTCTTCAACATGTGAAATAAAATTTTCATCAGGTAACATCAGGCTGCAGAAAATGAATTCAAGCATTTCCTTTTCCAGTTTCGGCGTTCTGCTTTGCGCTTCAATGTATTCGGCATAATCTGTTGACGATACCAACTGCCCGTATATTTTTCTCAACAACTCGGTATCGAGCGAAAGTTGTGGTTTTAATTCGGCAACAGCATCACGGAATCCCGGGTTTTCCAGGATCTTCCACAACAGTTCATTACCGGCAATTTTGGTATTGATATTCAGGTCGGCGGTTGTTGGTAAATGTTTGGAGGCTTTTTGCCGGGCGTCTGTTTCGGAATACCGGGCTACTTCGGTTAAAAAATAAACCAGGTAAGTAAAAATTTGACGGCTTTGTTCAATTTTTTTGGTGAGAATACCTATTGCTTCGCCCGGTTTTACATCGCCACTCATGCTGTCGATGCTGTACAAAGTCTGCATCACTTTAACCCGGATATTTCTTCTGCTGATCATCGCTTAAAGAACTTTTTTTATTGAGGCTGCAAATGTATGAAGAAGTTTTGGGTTTAGGCAGAACGAATAGAACTTTCGGCTCAGAAGCAGGCTTTCGGCAGTAAATCAGCGTTGAAATGACTGGAGGCGGCAATACGTCTTACTGATTATCGGGCGGGTACCCTGACAAAAAATCCTGTCTATTTTTCTCAAATCAGTCAATAGCGGTAAGATTTTCAGCTAAATCATGACATCTTATGTATTTATTCCAATTGGTATAAAAATGGCTGTACCTTTGCCAACCGTCAAAAAACGGGTGTAAACATTTCTCAAAAAATCAAAAATTAATACAACTATGGCTAAAGCAACGAATGCTTCAAAAAAGTTAAGCATTACACCTTTGCACGACAGGGTTATTGTACAACCTGCTGCTGCTGAAGAAAAAACTGCCGGAGGGATCATTATTCCGGATACCGCACAGGAAAAACCTCAAAGAGGTACCGTACTGGCTGCCGGTCCCGGTAAAAAAGATGAACCCGTAATGGTAAAAGCAGGGGATAAGGTTTTATATGGCAAATATGCCGGAACCGAAATCAGTATAGAAGGAAAGGATTACCTGATCATGAGGGAGAGTGATATACTGGCGATTGTGTAACCAGCCATTAGCTATTAGCCCTTAGCTTTTAGCAGAAGCCTTTTTAACTAACAGCTAATAGCTAAATACTAAAAGCTTAAATAAATCTTAAACTTAACAAATTACTTATTATGTCTAAAATGATATTCTTCGATATTGAAGCAAGAAATAAAATGAAAAAAGGCGTTGATACCTTATCAGACGCTGTTAAAGTTACCCTTGGACCAAAAGGCCGTAATGTGGTCATTGAGCGCAAATTTGGTGCACCAACCGTAACAAAAGATGGTGTAACCGTTGCCAAAGAAATTGAACTGGAAGATCCTATTGAAAATATGGGCGCACAGATGGTGAAAGAAGTAGCTTCTAAAACTGCAGATATTGCGGGTGACGGAACTACTACAGCAACTGTTTTAGCTCAGGCCATCATTAGCGAAGGTTTAAAGAACGTTGCTGCCGGTGCAAACCCGATGGATCTAAAGCGTGGAATCGACAAAGCTGTTATTGCTATTGTTGAAAACCTGAAAAAACAATCCGAAAAAATTGGAAGCGACAGCAAGAAGATCGAACAGGTTGCCTCGATCTCTGCCAATAACGATAAAGCCATTGGTGCTTTAATCGCCCAGGCCATGGCCAAGGTTGGAAAAGAAGGTGTTATTACCGTGGAAGAAGCAAAAGGTACCGATACTACAGTTGATGTGGTTGAAGGTATGCAGTTCGATCGTGGTTATATTTCGCCCTATTTTGTAACCAACAGCGAAAAAATGCAGGTTGAATTAAGCAATCCGTACATTTTAATTTATGATAAGAAGATATCTACCATGAAAGATATCCTGCATATCCTGGAGAAAGTTGCTCAAAGCGGCCGTCCACTGGTGATCATTGCAGAAGATCTGGATGGAGAAGCGTTGGCAACTTTGGTTGTAAACAAATTACGTGGCACTATTAAAGTAGCTGCGGTAAAAGCACCGGGCTTTGGCGATAGAAGAAAGGAAATGTTGCAGGATATTGCAGTGTTAACCGCCGGTACGGTTGTTAGTGAAGAGCAGGGTTACAAATTAGAGAATGCTGATCTTGAGTATTTAGGTTCTGCAGAAAGCATTACGATTGATAAAGACAACACAACCATCGTTGGTGGTAAAGGAGCTAAGAAAGATATTCTGGCCCGTGTTAACCAAATAAAAGCCCAGGTTGAAACAACCACTTCTGACTACGACAAAGAAAAATTACAGGAGCGTTTGGCGAAACTGGCCGGTGGTGTTGCGGTATTGTACATTGGTGCAGCTACCGAAATTGAAATGAAAGAGAAAAAAGACCGTGTTGATGATGCTTTGCATGCAACGAGAGCTGCTGTTGAAGAAGGTATCGTACCCGGCGGTGGTGTTGCTTATGTGCGTGCAAGCGATGTGTTGGCAAAAATGACCGGTGCAAATGAAGATGAAACAACCGGGATTGCCATTGTACGCCGTGCTGTTGAAGAGCCATTACGCACCATCGTTGAAAACGCAGGTTTTGAAGGAAGTGTTGTGGTAAATAAAATCAAGGAGGGTAAGGCAGATTATGGGTTTAACGCACATACCGAAAAGTATGAGAATCTTTTTAAAGCCGGTGTTATTGACCCTACTAAAGTTAGCCGTGTGGCATTGGAAAATGCCGCTTCTATTGCAGGTATGATGTTAACTACAGAGTGTGTGATAGCAGACAAACCTAAGAAAGAGGAAGCGCATAGCCATGGTGCACCGGATATGGGCGGAATGGGCGGATACTAAGAACAAGTTGGCAGTTTGCAGTCAGCAAACTACAAAAAATACAGTCCCTCTTGCAGCAGTACAGGAGGGACTTTTTTTTGGTCTGACGCCTTCGTCTGATCAGATTTTTATTAGATTTACCTTATCTGTCAATACTTCTTTGCGATGGTGTAATAGAACAAGCCGGGAGGGCCATCCACACCACCTGCTTCCATCCTGGCTTTAAGTCCGGGCGATTTTGTGAAATCTTC
Organism: Chitinophagaceae bacterium; assembly: GCA_016710745.1. Lineage (GTDB taxonomy): Bacteria > Bacteroidota > Bacteroidia > Chitinophagales > Chitinophagaceae > Ferruginibacter. The sequence continues at coordinate 255,592 of JADJVB010000012.1, forward strand.
TGCTTTTTTCATATCCGAAACCAGAAAAACAATGGTTACCGCATGATTATCACCCACATGATAGGCAAGAAGCCTGTCGGAAAGCCCTGCATTCGTACGCTCGGCTTGGTTACCATCAAAAACGCCTTTCCAGGCAGCCCAGTCTTTCACTTTATGAGTTACCATCAGGCGGATGCTCGACGTATTCGTTGTAGTATCCTGCATTTGTACATCCAGCATACTGATGGTTGGAGCACCGATAACACCTGCTTTCTGCATAGCAGCTTTCAGATCAGGAAGTGCCATAAATTGACTTGCCCTGGCTGTGTCATCAACTTTTACTGCAACCATTACCATATTGGTATCCTGTACACCCCTCGCCAAAACAAAATTGTGTACACCATGGGACAACCGCAGGGAATCACCGGCTTCATAGCCCTTCAGCCATTTGGAAAAATTTGACACTTTGTGCATCATAACACTCAGATAAACGGGTTTTGCCGCCATGGGGTCTGGCGCTTTTACTAAACTTGAATCGGCTGGCTTTTCATCAGCTTTCTTTTCTTCTGCTGAGTTACACGACGAAACGGCGAAAGATGTACCTGCAGCCAAACAGATAACTGCTAAAAACTTGAGATGTTTCATTTTTTGAAAATTTAAATGTTAAATAAATAATGGCAAAAAAGTGTGGAACTAAACCAGGCAGGAATCAAACAATAAATGTAATTTGAAAATGCAGCATTTCAAAGCTTTATAAGCTGTTAACTAAAAATTAATGAAAAGAACCAGTTTACTCACCATCCACGATTTCTCCATAATCGATAACCAGTTCCTCTCCTGAATTGATATCCCGGATGGCTTCAAAAAATTCACCATCGTTTATGGAGACGATATTAGGCGTATCGGAATGGTTTAAAAAATTGACCAGGTCCATCTTTTAAAACCGTAATCGGGTACAAAATAGTTTTCAGCATCGTAAAGACAATAGTTTTCAATTAACGCTTTGGCATGCGGGGGAAGGGTTTCAACTTCTGTTTTAGAAACAGGGATCCATTTTTCCTGTTCACTTGCTTTGCTGAACATCGAGCGGCAACCTTTGGGAATATCCCGCAAAGCAAAAACACCAATACCTTCAATGGGAGAGGGTTTTATCATAACCCAGATGTCGTCAACGAGTTCATGTAAGAGTTCTTCTTTGGTCATGTTTTACTTAGTTCAATATAGCCCCGAACAATTGCATATTGCGCCACACAATAAGTAATCATGATGAAAACGCCGGCAAAAGCGAAGGGGTGATAAAATTTATTGATGGCAAGTAAGGAATCGGAAACTACAAATGCGGCAGCTCCCGACAAATAAAAAACGGCCGACTTTTTATTCACCCCTAAAAATATGTGCAGGCTGCACAGTAACATGCTGCAAATAACAGCCGCGTACAGCATAACCGGCAATTTCAGATCTCCCAACAACGGATAAAGTTGCCAAACCAGGCTGATGCCATAGGCCAAAACCAGTATTGTTAAAACCGGCTGCTTAACAAGCAGGGATGAATTTGTTGCCCGGATTCTCAGAAAATAAATGATATAAAAAATATGCGTGGTTAAAAAGCTGGCTAATCCAAAAATAAAAAATAAGGCATTTCTATATTCGAAGAGTAAAAATACATCTCCCAGCCAGGAGGAAAAAAGTCCGGCCAGTAACCATTTTTTTACGGGATAAGTTGATTTAGAAAAATACAGCATTGTAAACAAAGCGGGTAACAGCAGAGGCTTAACGGTAAAGTGCAGCCAGTCAACATTTGCCGCAATTCCAATGATATCGAGAGTAGCAAGCAACCAGAAGCAAATGGAAGTTATTTTTTGAATCGGTTGCCGCATGCGAAAATTTAGTTTTTAAACCGGGTTTTTATTCCAATTCGATAAATCCCCGCCCGGAATAATAAAAACTGTTTAAAGAGTCTTTAACCAGTGTAGTATCCGAAAGCGGTCGGGTAAAGGGTTCCGCCAATCTGAAAGTGGCGGAATCATATTTGTACATGATCACCTGGTGCTTCCTGTTTGTCAATACATTCATTCGGGCTACGGCAGCTGCGGAGTCTTTGGTAACTAAAAACACAACTTTAAAGCTGTAACGATCTGCTGCAGGTTTGGGCTTAACCGTTACCAACGCTGAAGTATCGGCTGGCAACTGCGTCGTTTTTGCAGAGTCGATTTTAACAACCGGAGTAACAGTAACAACTGGTTCTGAGTTGTTCTTTTTTATGAAGAAGTACCAAATAGTGGTAGATAATAAACCAAGGCCAACAAAAAGCGCCGTGATTAACAATAATTTTCTATTTCCGCCGCCCGGTTTTGGATCAGATGCAAAAGAAATATCCGGATTCGGATTTTTTTCCTTCAGATCAGCCGGAATGGATTCTGGCCTGGCATGAAATGAATGCCCGATCTTAAATTCCAATTCGCCTTTTTGATTATTAACCAGCATACCAATACCCTCAATTTTAAAGGGTTTGCCAATATTCAGAAATTGTTTACCCAAGACGAGGTACGAGTCCAGGTCGGCCGCCGCCAGGGCCTTCATTTTACGGGTTTGCTGAACAATAAAATCGATCAGGGCATCATCTGCAGTTGCTCTGGAATTGTATTTAAATGAAATAGCATTGTCGGGTATTTCAAATTCTCTCTCGCTGTCTTTTGGCATCACAAAATCAGGCGAGAGCGTAAAAGTGCCCATACCCTGTAAGGTGATTTCCCGGCAATTATAAAAATGCTGAACCAGCAGTTGTTCTATTTTCATATAGACACGTTAAGGTTAACAAACCTACAAGATATTCGGTACATAACAAAGTACTGAAAAATTGCCTTAGTTTTGTATGATGCTTTCGGAAAAAGAAAAGGAATTTATCAATTATTGGGAGAAAGAAAGAGAAAAACAAAGCAGCGTACGGGCCCGGTTGATTGCAGGCTTGCCCATGGCTGTTTTATTTTGTGCACCCATTTTATTATTTATAACAGCTGTTTATCTTTTTTTACCCGAGTGGTATACAAAAGTTTCGAGTAATATCGGCGGCTCCATGTGGGCTATCGTGATGGCGCTTGTCATTTGTGTGCTGTTTATTTCTTATTTCCGGATGCAATTCAAATGGGAATCAAATGAACAATATTACCGGGAGTTAAAAAATAAAGAAGGCAGGGCCGATTCAATAACAAATACGAACTAAATTCGCAAATAAATATACAATCATGATTAACAGATTAGTGTTTCTTTTTTCTCTTTGTTTTTTGATGGCTGGCTGTGCCAAATCCGACAGTGGCAGCAGTTGTTCTTACAGCATCTCAGCCGTGGTTGTTCCCGCATCCGAAATGTCGGTTTTACAGGCCTATGTAGCGGCTAGCCGGCCTGCTGCAATTCTTGATCCCGGTGGATTTTATTATGAAGTGATAGCCGGCGGTACCGGAACCGTTACACCTTCGGTTTGTACAGCAGTAACCGTTAAGTATGCGGGTTATTTAACCAATGGATTTAAATTCGACGAGGCCGTTTTGCCTGTGCAGTTTGCTCTTGGTGGCCTGATAGTGGGTTGGCAAAGGGGGCTACCCCTGATCAAGGCGGGTGGTAGCATAAATTTGTATTTACCCCCGTCATTAGGTTATGGAGCCAGCGGTACAAATACCATTCCAGGCAATGCCATAACAATATTCACCATTGACCTGGTGGGCGTACTATAATGATCCGCCATAACTTGGTTTTTTACCAGTAAAATTGTATTCCTTTGAAACATGAAGCCATATCGGTTTTTGATATGTTTAAAATTGGTGTAGGCCCTTCGAGCAGCCACACACTGGGGCCCTGGCGTGCGGCTCAGCGTTTTACGAAATCTCTGGCGGATAAAAACCTATTGCATGATGTACAGGCATTACGGGTTTTATTGTACGGATCCCTGGCCAAAACAGGAGTAGGACACGGTACCGATATTGCCGTACAGTTGGGCCTGAGCGGTGATGATCCTGTAACTTTTGATGTAAATAATATCGACGCCAAGATCGCGGATATCAAGGTCATGAAAAAGATCATTCTCCAGGGAAAGCACGAAATTGATTTTGATCCGGCGGAGGATATTGAATTTTTAATGGGCGAATCACTGCCTTTTCATCCCAATGCATTGAGTTTTTTGGTAACCCTAACCGGTGGCGAAAATATAGCAGAAACATTTTATTCGGTTGGTGGCGGTTTTGTAAGCAAAGAAGGCGAATCAGAAATGGGAAGTTTTGATGTACACCTGCCATTTCCGGTTAACACGGCCAACGAGTTGCTTCACTGGTGTATGAAAACAGGCATGAACATCAGCGATATTGTATTGGAAAACGAAACGGCCTGGCGAACAGAGCAACACACCAGGGCCGGGGTATTAAAAATTTGGCAGGTAATGAAAGAATGCATTTACCGGGGTTGTCATGTTGAAGGGATTTTACCCGGCGGACTGCAGGTTAAACGCCGCGGGGCCGGATTAAATAAAAAGTTGATCAAGGGTAGGCCCTATACCGATTTCAACAGCTGGTTGCATCTGGTGAAGGAAGGGGGCAATAGTTTCAATTATATACTGGATTGGGTAAGTTGTTTTGCCCTTACTGTGAATGAAGAGAATGCCAGTTTTGGCCGAGTTGTTACAGCGCCAACCAATGGTGCTGCCGGTGTAATTCCGGCTGTTTTACTGTATTTTATTGCTTTCTGTGATGGTGATGACGACGAAAAGATCGTACAGTTTCTGTTAACTGCTTCAGAAGTGGGCAGTATTTTTAAAAAAGGCGCCACCATTTCTGCAGCGATGGGCGGTTGCCAGGCCGAAATTGGCGTAAGCAGTGCCATGGCGGCTGCCGCGCTTACTGAATGTTTGGGCGGAACCCAACGCCAGGCTTTAATGGCGGCTGAAATCGCAATGGAACATCACCTGGGTATGACCTGCGACCCTATTGGCGGACTGGTTCAGGTGCCCTGTATTGAGAGAAATACCATGGGGGCCATCAAGGCCATTACGGCAAGCCAACTGGCGATGCAGAGTTCGCCCGATTACGCTAAAGTAAGTTTAGATGGCGTTATCAAAACCATGTGGGAAACAGCCCTGGATATGAGCCATAAATATAAGGAAACGGCCGACGGCGGATTAGCGGTGAACGTGCCGTTAAGTCTTTCTGAATGCTAGTCGAATATACGAAGTTAGTGGTACAATATACGCCCCAAATTGAATGCTGACGTACATCTTGCCTGGTTTATCGCTCATACCCCATACTTCCTTTTAATATCCCTGTCCGATTCTCTTTCTTTGATCGTGTTCCTTTTGTCGTACGATTTTTTTCCCTTGCCCAAACCTATTTCCATTTTAAAATAACCCGATTCGGCGAGGAACAACCTTAGCGGAATGATAGAATATCCTTTCTCTTTTATTTTACCCTCCAACTTTCGCAATTCCCGCTTGTTCAGCAGCAGTTTTCTTTCCTGCATGGGCTCATGGTTACTATGTGTACCAAAGGAATATTCAGAAATATGCAGGCTCTTTACATACAATTCGCCTTTGTAAAAAAGGCAATAGCTATCGTTAAAACTGGCTTTACCGGCTCTCAGGGATTTTATTTCGGTGCCGCTGAGTACCATGCCCGCAATGTAGGTAGCTTCAAAAAAGTATTCGTAATGTGCTTTGCGGTTAGTAAGTTCCAATGCCTCTGTTTTTTACAAAGATATTGTGTTTACAACGTTTATTTGATGAGGGTTACATAACCGGTTACCGGATCTCTTCCATTACCCGGTTCAATAATATAATAATACGTGTCCATAGGTAGCTCTTTTCCTTTGTAGCTGCCATCCCAGGCCTTATAACTGCCGCGGCATTCAAAAACCTTTTGACCGGCGCGGGTAAAAACCTGCACGAGGCTATTTTTATATTCATCGAGGTATTGAATCTTCCAGAGGTCATTAATACCATCACTGTTAGGCGAAAAAGTATTTGGAATTAAGGGTATTTTTAAAACATCAATAAACATCTCGTCCGTTGCAATACATCGGCCCGGGCCAGTAACGGTAAGTGTATATAAAATATCAAATTTTGGATTGATCACTTTCGGTTTGAGCAAACTGGCGTCGTAAAGGTAGTCCCAGGGTGTCCAGGCATACTGCAAATTAAGACCGGTGGCGGCTGCCTGGATGGTGGTTACGGCACCTTCGAGCATTACCCTATCAGGGCCGGCATCCGCGGTAGGATAGGGATACACCGTTACTGTCTTTTTTAGCAACTCGCTTTTACAACCATGGCTGTTTACCGTGTAGAGGCTGATATCATAGCTTTGGTCGGCTGCATATATGTACAGAACATTTCTGGTATCTCTGGTTGAACCGTCGCCCAGGTCCCAGTACCATTCGGTAGTTATACCGTCTAAACTGTTGGTTGAGTCGGTTAAAAATACTGCATCACCCAAACAGATCTCGTCCTTGCTGATCCCAAAATTGACGATGGGTTGCGGGTGAATGGTATTAAGCAGGATGGTAGTGCTGTCCACACAACCGCCACTACTGGTTACGCGTAACCGAACATTGAATGGCCCGGTATTGTTGTACACATGTGTTGGTGTTTTTTGAGCAGAAAAATTAAATCGGCCACTTGCCGGGTCATCAAAATTCCACAGATATTGCAGCGTATTTCCTGTGCCGTCCGAAATATCCGACCGGTTAGCAAAGGTAACCGCGGCATTTGGCAGACAAACAGAAGGCGGAAATCCAAAATCGGCTACGGGTTTGGCGAGGATTCGGAAAGGAATAGCCGAACCGGCAACTGAAGGGGTGTCGCATTCGCTTAAAATGGTATTTCCATCGCTTCCCACCCTCAAAATGATCTGAAAATTGCCGGGCTGTATTAACGTAGTATTAAACCGTACGATGATCTGCCGCGATAGTCCGCTGGAACAAATCACAGGTTCAGCATTGACAATGGCTACAGGGTAGGTACCGGTTACATAAAAATCACTGCCATCGGGTGCTACTGAGCTGCATTTTATCAGGTCGGAAAAAACAAGAACCAATGAATCGGTGCTGCACTTATTATTGTTCAGACTGTCGAATGGAACCGGCAACGGGTTGAGTACCTGAAAAGGGATGGTTTCACCTACCGGAATGCCGTTGCCACAAAGATCTACAACGGTATTTGCATCGGATCCGTTTCGCGCAATTAAATCGTAATTGCCAACCGGTAACGGGGCAGAAAAGGTTAGCAATACGGAGTCCATATCAAATCCATTGGTACATCCAAAGCCGGTAGCACTTAATATAGTGGCTATCGGTGGGTTAAGTACAAAATCCGACCCGTTGGGAGCCAGGCTGTTGCATCGCATGCGCTTATTGAGTTTTAACAGCATTTTTGTACCGTCGCAGGTGGCCCGTGTAACCGCATTCATATGGGGAGGCAAGGTATCGGTTATCACCGCCGTACCGCCACCAAATGACAGCGAGTAGCCCCGTTGGGTGTCACTGAAATGGCTAACCAGTAAAAGATAATTATGTCCCTGCACCAGGTTTGGGCTAAGGGCAAATGTGGGCGCACCGGCCGAAGGGTCGGAAGCACATTGAATATAATTTACACCTGTTGCATTAGCTCCCGTTGAGTCAAATGTACCCGCCCAGTTACCGGTAACGATCGTTGTTGTATCCGTATATACATCATCGGGATTATGACCGGTTATATCGTACAACTGCCAATCGTAATCTTCATCTGGTTCATTGGGTATGATCACAAAACTCAGCGTACCGCTTTCAAAACAGGTAAATTTATACCAGAATGGATTTTTGTTTTGATACTGGGTTAACGTGTCGCCATAAATGGAACAGCCAGGTACATAAAGGTCAACGGAACTGCAAATAGGAACACTATCCTGTTGAAAAACAGCAGTACCACAAACGGGGAAAGCGGTAGAAGGATTTTGTCCAAGCGTTGTACAGGCTGATTGTCCAAACAGTTCACTCCCCGATACCAAAAAAAGAAGGATCGAAAATATCGGAAGTTTTGTACGCAGCATATGGTAGTTTCAAAATTTAACTGCAGATTAATAATTGCCGAAAAAAATGACCGCTGCAGCAGGTTAGCTTTTGAAAAGAACTAACAAGTTACCCAATTTTTCTTTTAAATCTTTTCGGTGAACGATAAAATCCAAAAAACCATGTTCCAACAGGAATTCACTGCGTTGAAAGCCTTCGGGAAGGTCTTTTTTGATCGTTTCCTTGATCACCCTTGGGCCTGCAAAGCCGATCAGTGCATCGGGTTCGGCACAGATAACATCTCCCAACATGGCGAAGGAAGCCGTAGTTCCTCCAAAAGTGGGGTCGGTACAAAGCGATATATAGGGTATCATATTGTCGCTGAGTTGCGATAATTTGCCAGAAGTTTTAGCCAGTTGCATCAACGAAAAGGCGCTCTCCATCATACGGGCGCCGCCGCTTTTGTTGATGATCATGAACGGAATACGGTGCTTGATACAGTAATCGCAGGCCCGGCTTATTTTTTCACCCATCACACTGCCCAAACTACCGCCGATAAATTCAAAATCCATGCAGGCAACAACCAGGTCATTTTCATTGATCTTTCCATGAGCAACTGTCATAGAGTCGTGTATGCCGGTTTTGCGATAGGTTTCTTCGAGGCGTTTGCTATAGGGCTTCAGGTCAACAAACGATAAGTAGTCTTTCGACTTAATATTGGCAAAAAGTTCGGTATAACCGGATTGGTCGAACAAAATATTAAAATATTCCTGGCTGCCGATGCGGTGGTGGTAATCGCATTTCGGACAAACGAATTTATTTTCTCGAAGTTCGGCAACAGTACAGGTGTATTTGCAGGAAGGGCATTTTGCCCATAATCCTTCCGGCGCATCTTTTTTGTCTTTGGTAGACGTGAGGATGCCTTTTTTCATTCGTTTAAACCAGCTCGACTTCATTTGTTCTTCGGAATCTTCTTCGCCGGACAGACTGGCATCAAAATCTTCTTCCTGTCGCATAGGCTACTATTTCTTGTTTACTTTTTTGGTTGGCAGATTTATCGTACTGCAGAATAATGTTTAATACTGAAAAAAAAGCATTTAGGCATTCCTGTTAATGCAATTTAAATCGTCGAATGCTATTTCCAGCCTTTTTATGAAACTTTCTTCACCTTTACGTAACCAGGCCCGGGGATCGTAATATTTCTTATTGGGTTTATCAGCTCCTTCGGGATTGCCTAACTGGTTTTGCAAATAGGCTTCGTTCTTCTTGTAATTTTCTAAAATACCTTCCCAAAAAGCCCATTGTAAATCGGTATCAATATTCATTTTGATAGCGCCATAGCCGATCGCTTCCCTGATCTGATCCTGCGGAGAACCGCTGCCACCGTGAAATACAAAGAAAACAGGTTTTTCCCCGGTTTTCAATTCCCGGGTAATATAATCCTGGCTGTTTTTTAAGATGATGGGTGTTAACTGCACATTGCCCGATTTGTAAACACCATGCACGTTTCCAAAAGCTGCGGCTACAGTAAACAGTTTTCCTACCTTACTCAATTCGGTATAGGCATAGGCAACATGCTGCGGTTGGGTATATAATTTTTCATTATCAATATCGCTGTTGTCAACACCGTCCTCTTCTCCGCCCGTTACGCCCAGTTCAATTTCAATGCTCATACCCAGGGGCGACATGCGTTTGTAAAATTCAACCGAAGTGGCTATGTTTTCTTCAATGGGCTCTTCCGACAGGTCGAGCATATGCGAACTGAATAAAGGCTGACCCTTTTCTTTATAAAATTGTTCACCGGCATCAATTAAACCGCTTACCCAGGGTAACCATTTTTTTGCCGCGTGATCGGTATGTAAAACCACGGGTACGCCATACTGTTTGGCAACGTTGTGAATATGCAACGCACCAGAAACACCACCCGAAATATTTCCTTGTAATTGATCATTAGGCATTCCTTTACCGGCAATGAACTGTGCACCACCGTTACTAAACTGTATAATGACCGGGGAGTTTACTTTTGCTGCGGTTTCCAGTGTTGCGTTTATGGTATTGGTGCCAATGGTATTAACCGCCGGTAAAGCAAACTGGTTGTCTTTTGCATCATTATATAAAGCTTCTAATTCGGCTCCAAATAAAACGCCTGAACTGTATTTTCCCATAGTTAGTTTTTTTACAAAAGTAAGGAAGTAGCCCCATTATTAAAAACGAATAAAATACCCGGTGTCTGCCTTTATCCGATCTAATAATTGCCTGAAATAGGTTGTGGACTCAAGTAGCCGGCTACCATACCAGCTAAACATGTCACCGTCGACTAATATAATCTTTATTCCCGGCAAATGTTGCCGGAGTTCGTCAATATGCTTTTGTTTAAATGGGTAAGGTTCCGAGGAGAGCAGGAGCAACTGGCAACCAGCGGGGTTATGCTGATTTGCAACGGGCAAACTGGCTATTTCGATGACCGGGTATCTCGCCTTACCGGCATGAATGTTGACAAAGCCACACAACAACAGCATGTCATTGATAAATGTGCCGCCACCTGCCACCATATAAGGATCGCGCCAGATCAGGTAGCTTACCGGTATTGGTGTCGGCAACGTATTAAGCCCATTAAAATTTTCCTTTATTTGAGAAACTAACCTGGCAGCAATTGACTTCTTTCCGGTTAAACAGCCAATATCTTCAATCATGGTAAGGGCACCCGCTAAATGGCTCACATCTGTTACCCAAACGGGGAAATCCGCAGCCAGCGATTCCACCTGTTCTTTAACATTTTCCTCGGAATTGGCAATCACCAGGTCAGGGTTTAACTGCCTGATCTTTTTTAGATCCAGTGTTTTTGTTCCTCCAACATGCGTCTTTGATTTGAGCCAATGCCCGGGATGAATACAAAACCTGGTAATGCCGATAGTTTCAGCATCCAGTCCCAGGTAATGCAGCAATTCTGTTTGTGAGGGAACTAAAGACACGATACGTTTAGGCCGATAGCCAAGATCAATTGTGTTGCGAAGGATCATGGGTAAAATTAATGATAAGCTCTCTTTTGGGTAAAAAAACTTCCACAGTTTTTAAACTGTGGAAGTTAACTTTTAACCAGCCAAGCACGACCGGTTTCGCAGGATTCATCTGTGTCTTCTGCTTGCTTAAGGGGGTTACCTCAGTTAGGGCAGATAGGCACTAATAAATTGTCCTGGTTTCAGTGCACAGGGTTGTTCATTGTTGCCATCATCGCTTTTTAGGGCATAGGCAGGATATTGGTTTTCTTTGGTTTTTCAGCCATCATCGCTTTTTAGGGCATAGGCAGGATATTGGTCTTTTTCGGTTTTTTGCCATCATCGCTTTTAACAGCATAGGCAGGAATTGGATCTCATCATTACTTTTAGATTCGTTGGTTTTTCTAAGGTTGAATCTTAAAGCGTTATTGGTAATTTAAAAGAACTAAATAGAAGTTGACTGATATTGGATTGTTTGTTGGTTTTTCACAAACATTTGATTTATTTCCTTGGGTTTTTATCAGGATTTTGGATAATGATTGATATTTAACTCCTATCAATCAACTTCTAACACAAAGATGCAATAGTTAACTTAATTATAACAGCGCGTTATTGCCCTATTTTCAGGCGAAAGTAATTACGTTGTCAGTCGTATTTATTCAGAAATAAGGGTAGGGGACTTACGTGTCACCGTATCGTAAAAATACGTGTTTTATATGTAAAAATAATTAATGTGTAAGATTCAGATTCGCTAAAACGCAGTGTAGCTAAGGATTTATTACCGATAGTAAAAAAACTATTGATCTATTTGGTGAGGCTTTGAATGATATCGTACTTGGTAACAATATGAAAACTGCCGCTTTCATCCCTGCTTAAAACCGCGCCGTTTTCTTTGGTAATAAAACTGCTCAATCGCTCCACCGGGGTTTCAAAAGCCACTTCGGGATAAGGATTTTCCATAACCGATTCAATGGTACTTAGCTTAATATCCGGATTGCTTAAGATTTTATTAAACAAACCTCCGGCAGATATAGCACCAACGCTGGTTTCAGCTTCCATCACCGGAATATTTTCTATATCATATTTCTTCATTAATTCAATGGCATCGGCTACCGTATCTTCTTTTTTTAAGTTGATCAAACGCTGGGCTCCACGGCCACCCACGAGGTCTTTAAAGGTTTTTACATCCAAAAATCCTCTTTCCAGCATCCATTGGTCATTATATACTTTACCCACATAACGACTTCCATGATCGTGAAAGATCAATACCACCACATCGTCTTTCTTAAGCAGATCTTTCCCGTCGGGGCCCTTAGCTAACTGTAACAAACCCTGTAAACAACTGCCGGCGCTGTATCCACAAAACATGCCTTCCTCTTTTGCTATGCGGCGGGCCATCACGGCGCCATCCTTATCGGTAACTTTTGTAAACTCGTCGATGACACGCATATCGTAATTGGCAGGAACAAAATCTTCGCCAAAACCCTCACTAATGTAGGGGTAAACTTCTTTTTGATCAAGTTCGCCGGTATCGAAATATTTTTTTAACAAAGATCCATAACTATCTATGGCCCAAACTTTAATGTCGGGATTTTTTTCTTTTAAATATTGCCCGGTGCCTACAATGGTTCCGCCTGTACCGGTGGCCACCACCAGGTGTGTTACCTTTCCTTCTGTTTGTTCCCAGATCTCCGGGCCGGTTTGCTCATAATGGGCCTGGCGGTTAGCGAGGTTATCATATTGATTAACGTACCAGCTGTTTGGCACCTCAGTTGCCAGGCGTTTTGATACTGAATAATAACTGCGGGGATCCTCGGGTTCAACATTAGTAGGGCATACGATCACTTCGGCACCTACAGCTTTCAAAATATCGGCCTTTTCCTTGGATTGCTTGTCGGTAGTAGTAAAGATACATTTGTAACCTTTTATGCAGGCCGCCAAAGCGAGGCCCATACCCGTATTTCCACTGGTTCCTTCAATAATGGTTCCACCGGGCTTTATCTTTCCTTCCTGCTCGGCAACTTCCAGCATCTTTAAAGCCATCCGGTCTTTTATGGAATTGCCAGGGTTAAAATATTCAACTTTCGCCAGTACCGTACAAGGTAAATTTTTTGTGATTGTATTTAATTTGATAAGGGGCGTGTTGCCAATCGTTTCCAGAATATTATTTAACCACATAAAGAATCGTTATTTTGCGGCAAAGGTAATTTTTTAAGTTTAATACCGGTACAAGCTGAATAAAACAGGGGCCACTATTTTGTAGCAGCCCCTGATTAAGGTGTCTTTATTTATTTACTTATACAAGGTGATCTCTACCCGCCGGTTAAGCCACTGCTGGTTTTCGTCAATAGGAATAGCAGCGCCATAAAAATTACTGATTATCCTGCTTTCCGATATATAATAACTCATAAAATAATCTTTTACCAATTTGGCTCTATCGGCCGATTTTTTCAAATTCACAGAAGGAATGCTGATATTGTCATCGTGACCGGATATTTTAACTTTTAACTCGTTTTCGCCCTTTAGAATGTCAACAATATGTTTCAGCACCTTAAACCCATCTGCTGAGATCTGATCCACATCGTAATCAAAATAAATCCGGTACGTAACAGAATCCGGCGAATCTATCGCTGGTTTATTTTCGATAACTTCCTTAACCGGGCAACCCTTATTTGCCGCTGTCCCTTTTTCCGCCGGGCATTCGTCTTCTTTGTCGATAACACCATCGCCATCAGCATCCGGCTCCGTTGCCGGACAGCCTTTGTTTTCTATCGTTCCTTTAATTGTTTTACATTGGTCTTCCTCGTCAATGATTCCATCTCCATCGGTATCGGGCACCGGACAGCCGAAATACTTCTCCAGGCCAGGAATATCTTTACATTTATCGTCTTTGTCGGCAATACCGTCTCCATCAGTATCCGGACAGCCCTGTAAGGCCCTGGTACCCGGTATATCGGGACATTTATCACGCGAATCAAAAATGCCATCGCCATCCGAATCTTTAAAAAGCACAAGTTTTTTTTTGGCAGGTTTTTCTTTTGGCAGAATTTGTTGCGAAAAGCTTTGGGTACCAATCATCAATCCGCATAAAAAAATACCAAGTTTGATGATTTTCATTAGACACTAAATTTTATAATAACAGAATGTATAAAGAAACAAATTTACTGAAATTGCTTATTTAAAACAGAACCGGTTACCACCGTTAACCTCACACAAACCGTACCGTTTTTACTGCTTTTGCAACAGTTCCATCGCTTTGGCGACGCCATTATCCATTGTATTCATTACTTCAAAAAAGCCTTCATTTCGCCACAAGTGACGGGCAATGGAAGATTTTATGCGATTGATAAGCCCGGTTTTTTCGCTGCCCCCGGTTTTTGTTAAATCAACAGAATCCTTCGCTGCTGCTGCAATAAATTGTTTCCAGCCGTTGTCATTAAAGTTAAAGCCCGTTATAAAAGCTTCTGGTGTTTTAAACGATTTTAGCTGACTTATATTTTGCAGGTAATAATGATAGGCAAAACTGCCGATGGTTCCGTTGCTGTAAATCATGGCTGTGTTCTTACTGAAACCTGCGGTATCATAAGCAATCATGTAATCGGGCGTTATACCACCATTACCATAAACAATTTTACCGCCCCGGGTTTTATATATTTTATCATTTTTATGTTGAACCGAATCGGGAATCGTTTCGCCATGAATACGATCATTGATCTCATCGTAATAGGCCTGGTCACCGTTGGCATATGACCGCTGAATGCTTCTGCCGATCGGGGTATAGTACCGCGCAATGGTAAGCCGCAGGGCACTTTTATCACTCAGGTCAAACTGTTCCTGCACCAATCCTTTCCCAAATGTTCGCCGGCCAACGATGCTGGCGCGGTCCCAATCCTGCAATGCGCCAATCAATACTTCACTGGCGCTGGCCGTGCCTTCATCAGTTAAAACCACCAATGCGCCTTTTTCGAACTGGCCAACCCGGCGGCAGCGATACTCCGTTTTATCAACATGCTTGCCTTCGGTATAGGTGATCAGCTTATCCCCATCTAAAAATTCATCGGCAATATCCACAGCCTCCTGTAAGATGCCGCCACCGTTTCCCCGCAGATCCAGTACCAGTTTTTGCAAACCGGCTTTTTTAAGTTTCTCGAGCGCTTCCATAAATTCGCGGTAAGTAACCGACGAGAATTTATTGAGTTTGATAAAACCGATCTCTTTGGTCATCATATAACTGGCGTCTACACTGCTGAGCGGAATGGCATCCCTGGTAATGCTAACCTGTTTCTTTTGATTATCACGCAAATAGGTTATCATCACTTTGACGCCGCGGTCGCCACGAAGCATTTTTCGGAACACATCGGCCGTTGTTTTATTTCCGGCTACTGCACTGTCGTCGATCGCAATGAATTTATCTCCTGTTAATAAACCGGCTTTAAAGCCAGGACCATCGGTCAAAACATTGGTCACATGTAAGGTATCGTCATAAATATTGAATTCAATCCCGATGCCAAAAAATTTACCGGCCAGATCTTCATTAACCTGCTGCAGTTCCTCGGCGGGAATAAATACAGAATGGGGATCAAGTTTACTTAACATGGCCTGAATGGCTGTGTCTGCCAATGCGCCTATTTGCACTTCATCAACATAGCGGTTATTTATCAGATCCATTATTTCCTGCACCGGCCTGCGCTTCTCTGTAAAAAAGAAAGGCTTACCCGGCATATTATCCCGCATTTTATATCCCAGATACATACCCGCGATCATCGTAATGCTGAAAAGCAGCGGCAACCATACCTGTATTTTTTTTCTAGTCATTTTGCGAAGTTAATTTTTTGAACCGAACCACCCGCAAATTAAAATGTTATCAGGTTAATGGATTACCTTCAATCAATAATATAATAAAACCATGGCGATCATATTACTGGCCGATAGCGGCTCTACCAAAACCGAATGGTGCCTGATGAATGGTAAAAAAAACAAAACCATATATACCCAGGGCCTGAGCCCGTATTTCCTTACAACAGAACAGATCACTGATATTATACGCGATGAACTAAAAGTGAAAATGAATAAGGTAGAACCTGATGAAATTTACTTTTACGGCACAGGTTGCAGTAATGCAGAAAATGTGAGATCGGTAAAAAAAGCCATTCAAAAACAGTTTGTTAACGCCGAAGTTACTGTAGATCACGATTTGATGGGGGCGGCCAAAGCACTATGCGGACGTGAAAAAGGTATCGCCTGCATCCTGGGAACCGGCTCTAACTCCTGTTTTTACAATGGAAAAAAGATTGTAAAAAATATACCCGGCCTGGGTTATGTTTTGGGCGATGAGGGCAGTGGTACCCACCTGGGGCGTAAAGTAATTCAGCATTATTTGTATGGCACTTTTGATGAGGATCTGATGGATCGGTTTCAGGCAAAATATAAAACGAACCGCGATGAAATTTTAACGGCTGTTTACAAAAAACCACTTCCTAACCGCTACCTGGCTGCTTTTACGGTGTTTTTAACCGAAAACAGGGGGCATTATATGATTGAAAATATCATTGAAGACAGTTTCAATGACTTCTTTTTTAATCATATTTATAAGTACAAGGAATGTTGGACCATGCCGGTAAATTTTGTGGGCAGTGTTGCCCATGTGTTTAAGGATGTTTTACAGGATATGTGCAACAGTTATGAACTAAAGCTGGGTAAGGTGTTTAAAAAACCAATGGATGGACTGGTAAAATTTCATCGTTGATCAATGGCGTTTAATAATATCACGGAGTCTGAATCGAATTACCGGCATTTGGAAAAAATGACGGTCATGCAATTACTGCAAAATATCAACAGGGAAGACATTACGGTTCCGCTGATGATACAGCAATCGCTTCCTCAAATCGAACAGTTGGTGCAGGCCATTACAGATAAAATGTTAACCGGTGGCCGCTTGTTTTATATTGGGGCCGGCACCAGCGGCCGGCTTGGGATCGTAGATGCCAGTGAATGTCCGCCCAGTTTTGGCGTTCCTGCCGGTTTGGTAACGGGTGTTATTGCAGGCGGTCAAAGGGCCATAACTGGTGCCGTTGAGCGGGCAGAAGATGATACAGAACAAGGTTGGCTTGATTTGCAGGCCCATGCCATCACGCCAAAAGATTTTGTAGTTGGCCTTGCGGCCAGCGGCACAACACCATATACCGTTTCGGCTTTACAAAAATGCAAGGCACATCAAATCACTACGGGGAGTATCTGCTCAAATCCCGATGCACCGATAAGTGCTGTTGCCGATTTCCCTGTTGTGGTTGTAGTGGGCCCCGAATTTATATCCGGCAGTACCCGTATGAAAAGTGGAACGGCCCAAAAAATCATCCTGAATATGGTTTCTACTGCTGTTATGATTCAGCTGGGCAGGGTAGCCGATAATAAGCTGGTGAATATGCAGTTGACCAACGAAAAACTACTGGATCGGGGGATAAAAATACTGATGGAAGAAACCGGAATAACCGTTTATGAAGAGGCCCGGAAACTGTTGGCAAAAACCGGCAGTGTAAAATTGGCGATTGAAAACCACCGTTCATAAAAAAAATATTGTTTGGTTTGTGTAAATTGACTAATTTACGTATCTATATAAATATTAAAAACTCCTCTTATGAACATTAAACTTTTACTTTCAACATCTTTTATTGCGGCGGGTCTTGCCGCTTCGGCCCAGGATGCCGGTAAAACCTTCGCTATAACCGGCGATGGTAATCATGATTTTATGTGGATGAACATCCGCCAGGTAGACATTAATACCGGTAAAATTGTTCAGGATGTTTACCAAAGAGAAAAAACAGCCTTTGTGATGATGGATGCCGATTCCAAAGCAAATTCGATGGCGGCACAACGGCCCACCGAAACTATGGTGGCAGCAGCGGCCTACGACAAAAATCAAAACAAACTGTTCTTTACACCCATGCGTGTGGGTGAACTGCGTTGGCTTGATTTAAGTGCCGGGGGCAATACCCAAAAATACTATACGGTTACTTCCTCACTGCTAAATACCAAGGTGGCGCTTACTGATGAAGCCAATCATTTTACCCGGATGGTGATTGCCGCCGATGGTAATGGGTATGCGTTAACCAACGACGGAAGCCGGTTGGTAAAATTTACTACGGGTAAAAAAGTAACGATCACCGATCTGGGGCCTGTTGTGGATGATGAATCAAACAAAACGGTTTCTATTAAGAACAAATGTACCAGTTGGGGTGGTGATATGATTGCCGATGCGTATAATAAATTGTATATTATTTCGGCCAATCACTATGTGTTTTCCCTGGATATAGATAGCAGGAAAGCAAAACAGATCGGCTATATTACCGGTTTGCCGGCCACTTACAGTACCAATGGCGCGGCAGTTGATAATGACGGCAATGTTGTAGTAGCCAGCGCCAATGCATTTGCCGGATATTATAAGTTTTCCATGAAGGATTTTGTGGCCAGTTTTATTGAAGGATCGGATATGGTTTATAATGCCTCCGACCTCGCTAATGGTAACTTGTTGTATCAAAAAGAAGTAGACGCAGCCAGAACCTTTGCCGATTTTAAACCCGTTGTTCCGGTGTTAACCAATGAGGCCCATATTTTCCCCAACCCGGTTACCAACAGCGAATTCAATATTTATTTTGAAGGACAGGCCGCCGGAAAATATAATGTTACCATTACTGACTTGTCTGGAAAGCCGCTGATGAACAGAATTGTAACGGTTAATGCAAAAACACAGATCGAGACCGTGCCCATGAGCAGAAGTTTTGCCAAAGGGATGTATATGGTTAAAGTTACTGATGCCAACAACAAATTTATTTTCACAGAAAGAATTGTGGTGAATTAAGATAGTACGGTTATTAAGTATGAGGGTTGTCAGTTTTGACAACCCTTTTTTTATTCAGTAATAAAAAGATTGATTTGTTTCGACTGAATTGTCGGAAATTTGTGGCTATGACTTATTTCGGTAATCAATAAAAAAGGCAGATTTGCAGGATATAGAACCATATTATAACTGGCGGCATCTTTATGCAGCCGAAGAAGACAAACAATCGCCATTTTACGGCCGCGAATACAGTGAGTTTGAATTCTCGAACACCGTCTACAATTTTTATATACACCCGCAGGGGGATGACTTCGGTTCCCGAACATTGTACATGAAGATCTTATTTGTTGAATATGAACAGAATTTTGCGATCATTGAATTGTTGGGTGAATGGAATGATGCCATTGAAAATGACATCATGACTTTGCGCCGCGACATTACGGATATCATGTTTCTGCAGGGTATTAGCAAGTATATTCTGATCGCAGAAAATGTGTTGAATTTTCACAGCAGCGATGATAGCTATTATGCCGATTGGTATGAACAACTGGAGGACGCCGGAGGCTGGATAGTTATTCTTGACATGCCGGCGCAAAGTCAGTACGATTTTGTACGGGCCAGGTTGAATCAATATGTAGCCCTGATTGATTTTCCACAATGGCGCACGCTAAAGCCCGAAATCGTTTTTGAACAAATCGACAATTTGATAATTAAAAGAATCAACGAATAAAGTATTCAAGTTGCAACAAAAGCCATAAAACTTTTGTTTATTTACTGTTTTTGGCTTAACCTGTCGTATTTTTGCTGCCAGCAGCGAATGGAACAAATCAAACTCTAACTCTTTCACAATGACCTGGAAAAATTTATTCACTTCTTCAATCGGAAAAAAATTAACAATGGGCCTTACGGGTCTTTTTTTAATCAGTTTTCTGATTGTACATGTAGGTGTTAATTCCTGCATCTTCGTAAATGACGGCGGCGACACCTTTAACACAGCGGCGCATTTCATGAGTCATAACTGGATACTGCGTATCATGGAGATCGGATTATTTGCCGGGTTGATGATCCATATCGTACAGGGTTTGATTCTCTGGAAACAAAACAACAGCGCCAGGCCGGTAAATTATTCGGTAAGTGCCGCAAACCAAAACAGCAAATGGTATAGCCGTTCCATGGGTTTACTGGGAACCTTGTTATTGTTTTTTCTGGTTATTCATGTTTCCAAATTTTTTGTCGACACTAAAATTGCCTTGTATGGAGAAGGCGGTATCAATGATGCCAGCCATAATTTATACCTGGAAATGAAAGAAGAATTTCAGAAATGGTGGATCGTGTTGATCTACCTGCTGGGCGTTATATCGCTGTTCTGGCATTTATTGCACGGTTTTCAAAGTGCCTTTCAAACGCTTGGAATCAATCACAAAAAATATACACCTGTTATTAAAGCGATCGGTATTGGGTACACGATCATTGTTTGTATCTTATTTGCATTAATGCCCATTTCGTTTTACCTGGGTTGGATAAATTAAATTCGGATTAACTAATTAATTATATACAAATGTCTTTAGATTCAAAAATTCCGCAGGGCGACATGGATAAAAAATGGACCGATTACAAAGGCCATGTAAAACTTGTTAATCCCACCAACAAAAGAAAACTCGAAGTGATTGTGGTTGGAACCGGTTTGGCCGGGGCTTCTGCTGCTGCATCTTTGGGCGAAATGGGATACCAGGTTAAAGCATTTTGTTTTCAGGATAGTCCGCGGCGGGCACATAGTATTGCGGCCCAGGGCGGCATCAATGCGGCAAAAAATTATCAGAATGACGGTGATTCTGTTTTTCGATTATTTTACGACACGGTTAAAGGTGGTGATTACAGAGCCAGAGAGGCCAATGTTCACCGTTTGGCGGAGGTAAGTTCGGCCATTATTGACCAATGTGTGGCGCAAGGGGTTCCTTTTGCCCGGGAATATGGCGGCTTATTAAGTAACCGCAGTTTCGGTGGTACCCAGGTACAACGTACGTTTTATGCTGCCGGGCAAACCGGCCAACAATTACTGTTAGGAGCTTATAGTGCCCTGGAGCGGCAGGTTGCCCTGGGCAATGTGACGATGTATAACCGCCACGAAATGCTGGATATCGTGAAAATTGATGGTAAGGCAAGAGGTATTATTGCCCGGAACCTGGTAAACGGAACTTTGGAAAGGCATTTCGGCCATGCCGTGCTGTTATGCACCGGCGGATACGGCAATGTATTTTATTTGAGTACCAATGCCATGGGCAGCAATGTAACAGCAGCCTGGAAAGCGCATAAACAAGGGGCATTTTTTGGAAATCCCTGTTTTACACAAATTCATCCAACCTGTATACCGGTAAGTGGCGATCACCAGAGTAAACTAACGCTGATGAGTGAGAGTTTACGTAATGACGGAAGGATTTGGGTGCCCAAGAAAAAAAATGATACCCGCAAGGGCGTTGATATACCTGAGGATGAGCGTGATTATTATTTAGAGCGCAGATATCCGGCTTTTGGAAACCTGGTGCCCCGCGATGTGGCTTCCAGGGCAGCCAAAGAAAGATGTGATGAAGGATACGGTGTTGGAACAACCAGGATGGCTGTATTCCTGGATTTTGCCGATGCCATAAAACGTTATGGCAAAATTGAAGCCGGTAAACAGGGGCTGGATCATGTTGACGAAGCAACCATTATTAAAATGGGTAAGGGTGTTGTTGAAGAAAAATATGGTAACCTGTTTGAAATGTATGAGAAAATTACCGGCGAAAACCCCTACGAAATGCCGATGCGCATCTACCCGGCCGTGCATTATACCATGGGCGGGCTTTGGGTTGATTATGAATTAAAAACTACCGTAGATGGTTTATATGCACTGGGCGAGGCAAATTTCAGTGATCATGGTGCAAACCGCCTGGGGGCGAGTGCCTTGATGCAGGGCCTGGCCGATGGTTATTTTGTAATTCCGTATACGCTTGGAAATTACCTGGCCGATGAAATACGCACGGCATCCATTCCAACCGATCACCCGGCTTTTGAAGAAACAGAAAAAACAGTGGGCGACAGGATCAATCAATTGATGAACATCAAAGGAAAACAAACAGTGGAAAGTTTTCATAAGCGTTTGGGCAAGATCATGTGGGATAAATGCGGCATGGCCCGCAATGCAAAAGGATTAGAGGAAGCTATTGTGGAAATTCAGACATTAAAAAAAGAATTCTGGAGCGATGTAAAGATACCCGGTGAAATAAATGAAATGAATCCCGAGCTGGATAAAGCGGGCAGGGTAGCCGATTTTATTGAATTGGGCGAATTGATGTGTAAGGATGCTTTGGACAGAAATGAAAGTTGCGGAGGTCACTTCAGGGAAGAATCGCAAACCGATGAAGGCGAAGCAAAACGCGATGACGACAATTTCAGTTATGTGTCGGCCTGGGAGTATAAAGGAGAAAGTAACTGGCAGTTGAATAAAGAACCATTGACCTTCGACATTGTAAAACCAACACAACGCTCTTATAAATAAAATACCACGAAACCCCGCCTGGCGGATCTTAAAATGGTGTTGAATTAATAATGCGACATAACAAAAGTTGATTGAAATAATTAATAATCATTAAATCAAAGCACCCCTTTTGGGGCACAGGGGTATGAAAGTAAGCGGTTTCACATTTGTAAAAAATGCAGTGAAATATGGATACCCCGTGGTTGAATCAATAAGATCGATTTTGCCACTTGTGGATGAAATGATTGTTAGCCTCGGAGATTCGGAAGACGAAACGAATGCATTGATCGCATCGATTGGTTCTGATAAAATAAAAATTATTCACTCTGTTTGGGATAAAACTTTATTGGAAGGAGGGAAAGTGCTGGCAGTGGAAACCGATAAGGCGATGGATGCCACGGCAACGGATAGCGACTGGCTCTTTTATATACAGGCTGATGAAGTGTTACATGAACAATATCATCCGGTGATATGGAGTGCCATGGAAAAATATAAGGATGATAAAAGGGTAGCAGGTTTATTGTTTAACTACCATCATTTTTATGGAAGCTACAGGTACATTGGTGATGGAAGAGAGTGGTATAGTAAGGAGATCAGGGTTATCCGCAATGATAAAGGTATCCGGAGTTACAGGGATGCGCAGGGCTTCAGGTGGAAAAATGATGATAAGCTGCAGGTGAAATTGATTGATGCGTTTATATATCATTACGGTTGGGTACGAAACCCGGTAACGATGTACCGGAAAAGGGAAAGATTTGGCAAAATGTGGGACGGACAGGGTGAAACGGAAGCAGCAAGGATGGCGCGTGAATCAAAGCACATTGAATTTGACTACTCAAAGATTGATTCGGTAACCGTTTTTAACGGAACCCATCCGCAGGTAATGAAAGACCTGATGAGTAAGGAAGACTGGACATTGGAGATGGACGTAAAAAAGAAGAATTTTAAGAACATGAAGCATAGAATCTTATATTTTTTGTGGCGAAAATTTGGATGGCGGCCGTTTGAATACCGGAATTTTAAGAGGATTTAATTCTTTGATACTGTTTACAAATCAAAAACTGAAAAGCTGATACGAAACAATTAAACAATTCGACAAATTAAGCAATTTATTATATGGAACACTACAACATGAACCTCACCCTGAAAGTGTGGAAACAAAAAAACAGCAAAACCAAAGGTAGTTTTGAAACCTACCAGGTTAAAGATATTTCTTCTGAAATGTCGTTCCTGGAAATGTTTGATGTGTTGAACGAAAAGTTAATTACCGAAGGAAAAGATCCGATCGCTTTTGATCATGACTGCCGCGAAGGTATTTGTGGAATGTGTAGTATGTATATTGATGGCAGGGCTCATGGTCCGTGGACAAGAAATACAGTTTGTCAATTACATATGCGTGCCTTTAAGGACGGTGATACCATCGTGGTTGAACCCTGGCGTTCGGCTGCTTTCCCCGTTATTAAAGATTTGATGGTTAACCGTGATTCTTTCGACAGGATCATGCAGGCAGGTGGCTTTATTTCTGTTAACACCGGTAATGCAGTTGATGCCAATTCATTGCCGATAGATAAAAAAGATGCTGATGCTGCGTTAGATGCGGCTTCCTGTATAGGATGTGGTGCCTGTGTGGCAGCCTGCAAAAACAGCAGTGCTATGTTATTTGTTAGTGCAAAGGTGTCCCAACTGGCATTGTTACCTCAGGGCCAGCCGGAAAGAGAATCCAGGGTACTGAATATGGTGGCTCAAATGGATAAGGAAGGATTTGGAAATTGCACGAATACTTATGCTTGTGAAGCAGAATGCCCCAAGGGAATTTCTGTCGCCAATATTGCCAGGTTGAACAGGGAATATTTGATAGCCGGGTTTACAACCGAGCAATAGTGACTGGTATGGGAGATTGAATAAAGAAATAAGAATCGATTATTTGTTCTTTTTTCTTTTTTTAATGGTAAATACCCTGGAAATGTTAAATCCAAAATGAATATCGCCTTTAAAGAAATCGCCCGTTGTTTCGGTGATAAACGTTTTTTCTGTCATCCCCGTAGAATTCGTAAAATGTAATTGAAAAACGTGCCCCCCGGTTTCAATATCAAAACCCACCGCCAGCGAATTTTTTGTACCGTTGATTCGGTAGTTTTCTCCTTCAACAAATGATATTGGCAGTACATGATAATATTCTGCATTAAAGCTCAATCGTTTTGATAATTTTATTCTTCCTCCGATTCCCAGGGCAAAAATATCATTTGGCTCCGATACCGTATTGGCCAGGTTATCATGCACAAATGAAGGCATAAGTTGCAAAGACAATCCTTCACTGAATTTTCGGGCAATGATCAACTGGTGCGCAAATGATAAACGTGACGTATAAAAATTCTGGCGCTTTGGGTCTTCCCATTTTAAAGTTTTAAGCATTACCGTTGTTACAGCGCTTACAGATACCGGGGAAGGCCAGCTTCCTCCGCTTGATTGTCTAATAATTTTGAACTTGCCAAAGGCGTCATATTGTTTTTGATAGGTGCTTCGGCCAATACCGATCATCAGCCTTTTTGAAATGCCATAATCGAGTCCCATGCGCATGCTGGCCTGATCCAATCCAAATAGTTCGTAGCCGCCCCTGTTCAACATCCCAAACCGGTGCGATATTTTGACATCGAGCACACCAGCCGCTACATTTTCAACGGTGTGGCCATTCATCAACCTGGTGGTTTTGAAAGTTGCAGTAGCGAAGTTTTTTTTCTTCGAAAATTTATCTTTTTCTTCCTCAAGCAAATTCATAAGATCGTCCTGTGCATATAATTTGGAGAACGACAGACTTAACAGAAGAAACAACAGCATATTGGTTTTCATGAATTGGTGGGTTTAATTTTTTTTATCATACCGGCAGTCAACAGTAATATCAATTTGTTCAGAGATCTTGTCTTCAACCAGCGCAGGAATAGTGATGTTAAAATCTGCAAGTTTTATGGTGAATGTCGCATTCACCTGCACTTTACCGGATTTAATCGTTAGGGAACCCATGGTTTTGATCCGTTTCGTAATGCCGTGCAAATTCATATCGCCCTCTACTGAAGTTGTATAGGTCCCATCTCTGGTAAGGTTGATATCAGCCAGGTTCGTGATCTTTCCTTTAAAGGTTGATTTTGGGAATTTGTTACTTTCAACATAATTCTCGTTAAAATGTTCCTCCATCAGGGCCCGGTCGAAATGAAAACTTTTTAATAAAATGGCGAATACCATTTCGCCGTTCTGTGTATTAAGCACACTGGATACTTCATTATTTTCAGCCTCCACTTTTTCAACTGTTGAGCGGGAATGAAAGGTTACACTGCCCGTTTTTGTTATATAAATTGATTGAGCATCCGCTGCTATTACAGGCAGTATTGATAATAATGCAAATATTATTTTTTTCATGTTGGTATTTTAATTGTTTAAAGTGCCGGAGCTGATCCATTGTTGAATTTTTATCAAAGTACAGGAGGGCAACTTGGCTGAATTCTTGGGCATGGCAGCGTACCCTGCATCATGATTCATCGATCCCATAAGTTTGCCATTGTTGGCCTGGGTTGCTATACCACTATAGGTATCCAGTATAATACCACTGGCGGCATCATTTGAATTATGGCATCCGCCGACGTTGCAGCTGGTATTCATTACCGGTAATACGTCGCTGGAATATTTTGCAACTATTGACGTGTCGCAGGGGAGATTGCTTCCCGGGTACAACAGATCCGCTTTATCGTAATAACAACTTTCAACAGACAAAACTGATATAACAGAAACCAATACAAAAAACAATGATCCGGTCTTCATAATAATATTTTAGTGCTGAGTAATATTTAATTGTTCTGCGATCCGGCGGCGATCGATTTTGGTTTAAAAAATATATTAATAATTTAGTCGCCCTGAAGAATACACCTGACCAGCACAACATCGGTAAGAAAACCTGTACAGATTCCTTTTATAGAAACCGACTTGTTGGGTTTGATCTCCCGCACGCTTTTACCTTCAAGGGTGCATATTAATCCACTTAGGTCGGTGCCTTTCATAGTGATTACCGGTTCTCCTTTTTGATTTGTTGAAACATCATTTATTTCTCCCTGTATCTCAAGAACCTTGTCGAGGTATTTCGCGTTTGCTTCGGTTTCATCATTTTCGTAAGCTCTTGCCAGTTCTCTTGCCGACACCGGGATTGCTTTTGTTTCTTCAATATTCCGGTGGGGTTTTGTGTACAGTTTATAGCCCACAAAACCAATTGAAACGGTTATCAGCAACAGAGACAGAAGAACCCGGGAGACTATTTTTTTTCTACTACTTTTCATAAAATAATATTTTATTAAACAAACTAAATATGAAGCCAAACTTATTTTTTATTAAAAATTACCTGCTCAATCTGCAGTTAATCCTGCTGAACCTGTATTCTTGATATTGTATGCCGGCCAGCCGGTTATTTTTAAAATTTGTTACCGGGCTGTTCATTTAATTTAGTCAGTGATTTTGTGACCGGCATTAACCCAATTTGTTATAATTGCCTTTTCGGCTGCAGTCAGTAATGGCTGCGGATTTTTTGGCATTCTTACCCAACCGTTGCCATATAGGACACTGGTTTGATTGATCTGGTTCCATTTGGATACGATATTGCAATCAGAATCGAAATTATAACCCGCCGCATTTTGACCGGAACCAATATGACAGCTGCTGCCATTGCATCTTGAGGATACCAGATTCCGAACCTGAAGGAATAGCGGGCCGCCCGGAGTTACACCAACCGTTACCGATTGCGTTTTAGTACATCCGTTCACATCTTTCACACCCATTAAATAATTTCCTGCATTAAGGTTCAAAAAGGCATTACTGGTTTGATAGGCACCGCCGTTAATATTATAGGTAAACCCTGTAGAACCTGTTGCGGTGATGGTTATACTTCCATTATTTGCGGGTGTTACGCAGGGCGTTGTTTTAACTACAGCTGCGGTAATTGAAATATTTACAGTATTGCATGGATTTGTTGCGGTAAGTATTACCTGCTTGCTACCCAGGCACCCATTCGAATTTTTTGCGGTAATGGTATATGTACCTGCAGCAAGATTCGAAAAGGTACCGCTGGCTTGAAATATGCCGCTGTTTAAACTATAGGTAAATCCTGTGCCCCCTGCAGCAGTTGCCGTTATTGATCCATTACTCTGACCCGATGTTGGATCTACCTGCGTAGTTGACACAACAACGGTAACACCGGCACATGGATTAGCCGAACCCAGGGCTACTGTTGTAATACCCGTGCAGCCATTTGAGTTTTTTGCGGTAATGGTATAGTTGCCCGCAGCCAGATTGTTGAAAACCCCGCTTGCCTGGAAAGCGCCATTGTTTATGCTATAGGTAAATCCGCTGCCTCCCGTTGCTGATGCTGTTATTGAACCGTTAGTTTGGCCGGTTGTTGGTTGAATAACGGTAGTGGTAACCACCACGGTAATACCGGCGCAGGGGTTATTTGTTCCAATTGTAATTTGATTTAAACCGATACAGCCTGTTAAACTCTTTGCAGCTACAACATAGCTTCCTGCCGCTAAATTTGAAAAGGTATTGGTATTTTGAAATGGCCCATTATTCAGGCTAAAGGTAAATCCTGTACCGCCGGTAGCCGTGGCTGTGATGGATCCATTCGATTGACCGGGGGAGGCGTCGGTCTTCGTAAGGGATACAGTAATGGTTATGCCCTGGCAGGGATCATACGAATCAATTTGAATAACCAGCGTATCGGTACAACCATATGAATTTTTGCCAACGAGATTGTAAGTCCTGAAAGGCTCAAGCCCCGAAAAATAACCCGTATCCTGGAATGGACCGCCATTTAAGCTGAAACTAAAACCGGTACCACCACTGGCGGTGGCAGATATCGTTCCGTTATTTTGATTCAGCGTAGCGGGCGTTTGGATGGCAGTTATGCTAAAACTTCCGTCGCATTCGGGCACCTGTATCTCATGTTTACAGGCAAATTGTAAAATTACGATAGCAAATGCCAGCAAGGCTGCTATTTTAAAACTAATTCTCTTCTTCATAAACCTTGTAGTTAATTAATTAATAAATAGGTTGATAAAAGCATGGTTGATACTTTTTAACTTATTTGCTAATGGAGGGTTTATGTAGAATTATTATTGCAGAACTAAAAATTGGGCCAGGTATTGTAATCAATCAGTAAAACATTGCTGAATCTGTAAAAATGAGCGCTGAATCTGTTTAAGAAAGTATCCGTCAATAAAGTGTCTATTCCGAAAGCCATTTTTTAAAGTCATTGGCTCTGTCTATGGCAACAATTGCAGGTGTTTTACCGGTAGGGGAGAGTTTTACGATTATTCTGGATCGGGTATGCGCTTTCATTTCATCAATGGCATGATGGCCAATTATAAATTGCCGGTTAATTCGAAAAAATTTTTTTGGGTGCAACCTTTTTTCCAATTGGTCAAGTGTATGATCAATAGGCAGGTGTTTTCCATCAATTGAACACACAAAATTGGTTTTATGCTCAGCATAGAAATAAGCGATATTTGAAATATCAAGGGATTTTATGGTGTCGCCTAGCTTTATTAGAAAACGGGTTTTATAAGTTGGAGGTTCCGTTATTTGCGATTCCAGATAATCATTGAATACATGGCTTTCAATGATCAACGACTCAGGAATGTTTTGGGCAATTATTTGTTGTAAATGCCGCAGGTTTACTTTAGCCACCTTGAGAGATAGTATTTTCATATGTATAAAAAATTGCTGGCGGCTTATTTGTATAATGGTAATTTGGGCATTTTACCAGGGATATAAATACCTATCAAATAATGTTCCAAAAAATAACCGGATTTAATTGCATTGTATAATTGAAGGATTTGTATAAGATTATTTTATTCCCGCGGGGAATTAATCATCTTAGCCATATTATTACTAATTTTAACACTACTAATCCCCAGGAACTATTGAAGCTTATAAGGATATATTTACTCCTGCTGTTTATTTTTCATGTGCATGTACTCCATGCACAAACAAATCCACCGTCTCGTTCCAACCTTCGTAAAATGATGATCAGTACCACCGAAAAAACCGTGAAACTCGATTCACTTAGTTTGGTACCCGGTTCTGTGATCATCAAAGATGTATCGCCATTTTATTATAAAGTTGATGACGTTAATGCCACGATCACCTGGCTGGAAAAACCACCGGTTGCAAGGGCGGAAATAAGTTTTCGTGTGTTTCCTTATAAATTGAACGCGGTGATCAGCCATTTGAACTACGACAGCATCCGGTACAATTTTCTGAGCAGTAAACCATTTACCATTACAACCGGTGCTAAACAAACCAATCCGTTAACCGATTTTGGCAATATAAAATCGGAAGGAAGTTTTGGCCGTGGTATTTCATTTGGCAACAGCCAGGACGCGGTGGTTAGTTCCAGCCTTAATTTACAATTAAATGGTTTTATTGGCGATAGCCTGGAATTAACGGCTGCCATAACAGACAATAATATTCCGGTTCAACCCGACGGGAATACACAGGACCTGCGCGATTTTGACCGTATCTATCTTCAGGTAAGAAAAAAGAGCTGGCAGGCAAATTTTGGTGACATCGATATTCGCCAAAGCAAAAATTATTTTCTGAATTTTTATAAAAGATTACAAGGCGTTTCATTTATCACCGACAATAAGATCACAAAAAATATCTCCAATTCTTTGTTGCTGAGCGGAGCCATTGCCAAAGGAAAGTTTACAAGGAATCAGTTAACACCCTTTGAAGGGAACCAGGGGCCATATCGCCTTACCAGTCCTACTTTAGAATTATTTTTTGTTATACTCGCCGGCACCGAACGGGTGTATATGGATGGGGAGCTATTGCAACGGGGCGAAGATCAGGACTATGTAATCAATTACAATACGGCAGAATTGACCTTTACCCAAAAAAGACTGGTTACCAAAGACAAGCGGATACAGGTTGAATTTGAATATGCCGACCGGAATTTTTTGAATTCGCAGATCTATGTAAGTGATGAAGTAAATTTTAAAAACAAATTTTTTCTGAATGTTGGTTTTTACAATAATGCTGATGCGAAAAATTCTTCTATTAACCAGGTTTTAGATACCCGGCAGAAACAATTTTTGGCAGATATCGGCGATGCCGTTGACCAGGCCTATTATGAAAATGCCGTACGCGACACCCTCACAGCGGGTAAAATACTATATAAAAAAATCGACACTTTATACAACGGAGGCTTACACGATTCCATTTATGTTTATTCGGTTAACCCCAATGACGAATTATATAGCCTGGGATTCACCTACCTCGGAACCGGAAAAGGAGATTATACGCCGCTTTCAAGTGCTGCCAATGGAAAAGTTTTTACCTGGGTACAGCCCGATGCCGCAAACAATAAGCAAGGTGATTATGCGCCGGTGATTTTACTGATCTCACCAAAGAAGCAGCAGTTGATCACCATTGGCGGCGAGTACGTTTTCAACAGCAAAACCAGACTCAAAGCCGAAGTGGCCATGAGTAATTACGACGTAAACCTGTTTTCAAAAAAAGATAAAAACAATGACCGGGCCTTTGCAACCAAAGTTCAATTCATTAAAGAGGCCACTAAAATAAAATTATTCCAAACCCCGCTGTTATTGCAAACCAGGCTGGGCTACGAGTACGTGCAGGAAAGATTCAGGCCAGTTGAGCGTTTAAGAAATATTGAGTTTTTACGCGATTGGACCTTACCTTTTGAGATCGGCCCAGCAGAAGAACATATTGTAAACGCAGCCATAAAAGTTGGCGACACAACCGGTAATTTTTTAGAGTACGAGCTAACCAGTTACAACCGGGGCGATAAATATAGCGGGTTGCGACATACGTTAAACAGCTATAATGACTATAATGGCTGGCAGCTTACCAATCAATTCAGCCTTACATCCATCAATAATGCGGATCAAACGGGATCGTTTTTGCGTCCATCTGTTAATCTAAGCAAAGATCTGGCACGTTTAAGAAAGATGCAGGTGGGTATCAAATACAACAGTGAAATCAATAACCTGCGGTATAAAAACAGCTATTCATTGTCGGCATTTAGCTATGCATTTAATGTATGGGAACTCTACCTGCGGTCCAATCCTGCCAACGCGAATAAATGGGGTGTTTCCTATTTTACCCGAAATGACCAGTTGCCGGTTGGGTATACACTGCAAAGGGCCGACAGAAGCGATAACTATAATTTTTTCACCGAGTTGATGAAAAGCGAAAAACACCAGGTTAAGCTGAATATTACGTATCGAAAATTGCAGATATTTGATGCTGCCATCAGCCGGCAAAAAGCCGATGAAAGTTTGTTGGGGCGGGCCGAATACTATGTTAATGAGTTAAAAGGCTTTATCGTAGGCAACGTGTTATATGAGTTGGGTTCGGGCCAGGAGCAGAAGCGTGAGTATACCTATGTAGAGGTTCCGGCCGGGCAGGGCGAGTATACCTGGATCGACTATAACAACAATGCCATTCCTGAATTAAATGAATTTGAAATTGCGGTTTTTCAGGATCAAAAAAAATATATCCGTGTTTTTACACCCAGCAATCAGTATGTAAAAGCCAATTATGTACAGTTCAATTATAGTTTTACGCTCAACCCAAAGGCTATTATAAAACCTGGTGCCTCGGGTTTTATGCGGATATTGTCGAGGTCAAGCACCAGTTCTGCCCTGCAGATCAATAAAAAAGATATCAGCAGCGGTTCATTCCAGTTCAATCCGTTTACCGACAAACTGGTGGATACCACGTTGATCAGTTTAAATTCATATTTATCGAATACATTATTTTTTAACAGAAGCAATATTAAGTGGGGATTTGATATCACCCACAGCATAAATAATGGAAAATCACTGCTGAGTTATGGATTCGAAAGCCGGCGGCTACGCAACCTGGTTACTAAACTGCGGTGGAACATCAATCGCAGTTTTACCACGACACTGAGTTATAAGCAGGTGAAAAATGTTTTAAATACCAAGGGGCCAAAATTCGACAACAGAAACTACCTGGTATTGCAGAATATAATAGAACCCACCATTTCCTACGTGTATCAGTCTACATTAAGAGCCAGTTTATCGTATGCCTATGGTAATAAAAGAAATACGATTGATTCGATGGAAACCGCTACCAATCATGTTTTAACTGGTGATGTACGGCTCAATATATTGTCCAGCATTTCCTTGAATGCCCGGTTCTCATTAAACCAGATCAGCTACGCAGGGTATCCCGGATCGGCCAATACAACGGTGGGTTATATCTTGCTGGATGGGTTGTTACCGGGTAAAAATTATTTGTGGAATCTGGAATTTACAAAACGATTGGCCGGGAATATAGAGATCAGTGTGCAGTACGAAGGCCGAAAACCGGAAAATACAAGAACCATTCATATCGGCAGGGCGTCTATCAGGGCGATATTTTAAGAGTAGGAACGCTCCGGGCGACCTGAATCTTACAGCCACCATTCATGCTAACTGAATAGTCCGCCCTTTTTTAATATCCTGATTCCTTCACCAATTTTAAAGCCATTATTATACACTTCAATTTTATATTCGCCTGTCGCGAAACTTGAATTTTGCTTCCAGTCTAAACTTAAGGTTTGTCGCTGTCCCTGCGTATAATTAATGTCGATCTTATGGGTGAAATATTTTTGAGCTCCGTCACGGGTACTGAATTTTCCCGAACCCAGGGCTTCCACGGCCAGTGGTTTACCATCCGGATCGGTAATACATATGTACAATTTTTTTTCGCCCGATTGGGCAACCCGGTTTTCATCAATGTCGAATGAAATACGAAGTTTATCAACCCTTTTGGCAACGGTGGTTACCTGTTCTTTGCCGCCGTTTTTTTCATTGATACCTAAAATCGAAAAATTTGAAGCGTGTAATGTTGATGCAATATCAATTACACCCTCTTTTTCCATTATAACATTGTTTGCCGAATCAAAATTTCTCTGAAAATTATCGCGTTGCTGAGTAACTGATCTTTTTTCCTCCGTTAACACTCTTTTCTCAGCTTGCAGGGTTTCTACCTTTGTTCGGTATCCCTGGATATCCTCCTGCAGGGAAGTTATCAAAACTTTAGCCTGGGCCAGTTCTTCGCGGGTAGCGCCAACCTTCGATAATAGCTGTTGAATTTTATTTTGCTTTTCCCTGATTTCACGGTCTCTTCTGAATATAGTGCTGTCCTTGCTTTGAACCATATTGGCACTATGGGTTTTAATTTGATCATACATCATGGTTGCCTCTTCAAGTTCTTTCTTCAGTTGATCCCTTTCGGATGAGGTATTGGTGATCACGAGGTCTTTTTGCTGAATGGTTTCCCTGGTCTGACTCTTGTCCCAGATAATATAAGCCCAGGTGCCTAAAAGTGCAATAACCAACAAAGCGATCAGGTAGTCACGTTTTTTGGTTTGCCAGGAGTTATCCGGCTTTGCTGTATTTTCTGCGCTGGGATAGTTTTCGAAACTCATTTTTTACAATTTTTCAATCTCAGGCAACCCCGTTGTTAAAAATAGATTCTTCTGATAATGTGCTAATTAGTCGCCAATATTATGCCAAAGGTAATCATAGCGCTGGGGAACGTAAAAAAGCGGCCCGTTATTGCTGTGTTAAAAAGATTTACGCATTTTAAAGTATGGATGTTCAGCCCCAATTGACAGATAATATAAGCGTTGTGACGAAATTTCCGCTGTACCTCTACCGTAAAATGCTAAATACTATCTTTGGGTTATGAGTGCGGAAAAAATCATCAACGACTGGAAAAAGAACAGTTTTAAAAACATATACTGGCTCGAAGGGGAGGAGGATTATTATATTGACATGATCATGGATTATGCAGAGCACAAGATCCTGAGCGAGGCTGAAGCCGGGTTTAATTTGACTGTATTTTATGGTAAAGACGCCGACTGGGCGGCCGTAGTAAATGCCTGTAAACGATATCCCATGTTTGCCGAACGGCAGGTTGTGTTGCTGAAAGAAGCGCAACAAATGAAGGATTTGGAAAAGCTCGAATCCTATGTAGAAAACCCGTTAAGCGCTACCATCTTTGTGGTTGGCCACAAAACGAAAACACTTGATAAAAGGGGAAGACTGTATAAACTATTGAAAAAATCGGCCGAAATATTTACGTCCGATAAAGTGAAAGACTACAAACTACAGGAGTGGATCGGCGAATATGTGCGGAGCCAGGGATATAAAATAAGCACAAAAGCCATCAGCCTGTTAGACGAACACCTGGGTAACGATCTAAACCGGATAGCGAACGAGATAGAAAAACTGGCATTAAATTTAAAAGGGAAAGAAGGCCTGCCTGCCGGTAGGCAGGAAATAACGGAGGATGATATAGAGAAATATATCGGTATCAGTAAAGAGTACAATGTTTTTGAATTACAGGCGGCGATTGCCAAAAAAGACCTGGCCAAAGCCTTGCGTATCCTTCAGTATTATGAAGGAAACCCCAAGGCAGGACCAATACAAATGGTATTGCCGGCTTTATATGCCAGTTTTAACAAAATTTATACGGTGTTTGGTATGAAAGAAAGAACGGAAGCTGCGTTGAAACCTCATTTCTATTTTAATCAATTTGCTACACGAAGTGCTATGGAAGCCATCAATAATTATGGATACGACGGAATAGAAAGAATTTTATTATTGCTGCATCACTATAATTTAAAGGGAGTAGGCGTTGGCGATACCGGTACTTCTGATGCGTCGCTGATGAAGGAAATGGTGGTGAAGATGATTGCCGCTAAATGAGGTGGGGCGCTTCAGGCAGCCTGAATTATAATTGAATGCTGTAATTTTTTCCGGCAAAATGACCAATGCATCACAGGCAAGCCAAACTGTTTTCCTTATCCTTATGCAATTGTTGGGTTAGCTCTTCCATATTTTTAAATCGCTCTTCGGCACGAAGGTATTTTTTTACAAAGATCCGGATCGTTTGCCCGTAGATATCTTTCGAAAAATCAAAGATATTTACTTCAGTTACCCGTATTTTGCCATTGACCGTTGGCCTGAAACCAATACTCATCATGCCTTTGAAGCGCTTTTGCGCCACTTCGGCATACACGGCATAGATGCCGTCGCCGAGGGCTATTTTTTCGTCATCTGTGCTTTTTAAATTGGCCGTAGGATAACCAATTTCCCGGCCGATCTTATCACCATGAAAAACTTCGCCTTCGAAGAAAAATTCGTAACCTAAAAACTTATTGGCTTCTTCAATATGACTTTGCAGGATGGCATTTCGGATATTGGTGCTGCTTACTTTAACGGTATTGAGAATATGTTCGGGAATTTCCTTCAGTTGGTACAGATATTCCGCTGCTTTTTCTTCCATTAACTTATAATCACCAGCCCAGTCACGGCCAAACCGATGATCATAACCGATGATGATGGTATGGGGCTTAAAATTGGCCACCAAAAAATCGCGGATATATTCTTCGGCCGTTTGATTGGCAAAATAATCGGTGAACGGTACGATCACCAGATGATCGATGCCTGTTTTTTCAAGCAATTCAATACGTTCATCCAGGGTGTTGATCAATCTTACGCCGGTAATGACCGAAGAAACCACTTTGCGTGGATGCGGATGAAAAGTGATGATAATCGATTCGCCACCCGCTTTTTTTGCTTCGTTCATTAAATTTCCTATAATCTGCCGATGGCCCAGGTGAACCCCGTCGAAAGTGCCGATGGTGATCACGGCATTCCTGAATGCCGGCAGATTGGTTATATCACGATGTATTTGCATAATTAAGAATCTACCTGACGGCAGACAGGGTGCAAATCTAATTGATAATTTAATAATGGATATTGGATAATTGCTTTGTAATTTGCAGTTCATTTTTAATTCTTAATTTTTGATGTCTTTATATTCCAAAAGAGGCGTTTCGGCCCAAAAAGAAGAAGTGCATGCCGCGGTTAAAAACCTCGACCAGGGTCTGTTTCCGCATGCATTTTGCAAGGTTTACCCCGATTTTTTGGGTGGAGATGATGCATTCGTGAACATCATGCACGCCGACGGTGCCGGAACAAAAAGTATCCTGGCTTATTTATATTGGAAAGAAACCGGTGATATTTCGGTTTGGAAGGGCATTGCACAGGATGCGATTGTGATGAATCTGGACGATCTCCTTTGTGTAGGCATTTATGATAATATCGTTTTCAACAGCACCATCGATCGCAATAAACACCTCATACCCGGCGAAGTGCTGGAGCAGGTTATCCAGGGCTCGCAGGAACTATTCGACCAGTTGAAGACTTTTGGTGTAAACATTCATTACCTGGGTGGCGAAACAGCCGATGTGGGCGATGTGGTGCGTACCATTGCCGTTAACGGTACCATGGCCAGTCGTTGGCCAAAGAATAAGATCATCAGTAATGAGAAAATAAAGGCCGGTGATGTGATCGTTGGTTTTGCCAGTTTTGGCCAATCAACTTACGAAACCGAATATAACAGCGGCCTGGGCAGCAACGGGCTAACCAGTGCCCGGCATGATGTGTTGAGTAAATTTTATGCGGAGCATTTTAAAGAAAGTTTTGATAACAATTTGCCCGATGAAGTAGTTTATATTGGAAAGCATCGTTTAACCGATCCCGTATCCAGCATCCAGTATCCAGCATCCAGCATCGGCAAACTCCTTCTCAGCCCCACCAGAACTTACGCACCGGTATTGAAAGAACTGCTTGAAGATCATTTTGATAAAATACACGGCCTTATCCATTGCAGCGGCGGCGGACAAACAAAGTGCATGAAGTATCTGCCACCGTCTGACGTCCCGTCTGACGGCGTTACCAAGCCACGATATTTGAAAATAATAAAAGACAATTTATTTGCCCCACCGGAGATTTTCCGAATCATTAAAGAAAACAGTGGCAGCAATAATAGAGAAATGTATGAAGTGTTTAACATGGGATGCCGGCTGGAGATCTATTGTGATGCAGAAGATGCTGATACCATGATCGCTGCAGCCAATGAATTTGGAATTGCAGCACAGGTTATTGGCAGGGTAGAAGCAGGGGAAAAGAAGGAGTTGGTGATTAAGCTGAAGGATGAGGAAATATTGTATGGTTAAAAAAAGATGACATCTTTTTTTATAGGATTTTTATTTTTAGTATCGATTTTGTTGATAACTTAAACGTAAAACTAAAAGTATAATTTTGCAGCTACAATTTTGGTTACCTGCCTGCCGGAAGGCAGATTCACGTATATTTTAACAATTAGTGAAGAAATTAATTTTCATTGCTGAGCTTGTAAAAGCTAAATTTGCAGCCATTACCATAACGGCTGCAAAGCATAGAAAACAATAAACACAAAACCCTAGCTGATCATGTCTCAATCGATAGTTGAATTAAGGAATGTAAATATTTACCAGGGTGATAGCCTCATCTTAAGTGATGTTAATATATCGGTTGATAAAGGCGAATTTGTTTACCTGGTTGGAAAAACCGGTACGGGCAAGAGTTCTTTGTTAAAAACGATGTATGGCGATCTGTTGCTGAAAGAAGGAGAGGGCTGGGTTGCCGGCCATGAGCTGAAAGGGTTAACCTGGAAAACCGTGCCTTTTTTGCGCCGCAACCTGGGTGTCGTATTCCATGATTTTCAATTACTCACCGACCGGAACGTGAACGAAAACATGAAATTTGTTTTGAAAGCCACCGGCTGGAAAGACGAAAAATTAATGGATGAAAAAATTGCGGATGTATTGGATAAAGTAGGTTTAAAGACCAAGGGTTTTAAAATGCCATTTGAGCTAAGTGGTGGCGAGCAACAGCGTATGGACGTAGCCCGTGCTTTGTTGAATTCTCCTAAATTAATATTGGCCGATGAGCCAACCGGTAACCTCGATCCCGAAACCAGTGATGAGATCATGCAGTTGCTGTTTCATATCTGCAGAGATTATAACACTACCATCATCATGGCCACCCACGATTATATGGTGATCAAGAAATTCCCTGCACGTACCATTAAAACAGAAATGGGAAAGGTTTGGGATAACGCTACCATAGAAACTTCATAAGTTCCCGGGCATTTATTTCGTTGTTAAATACGGTTTGCAGAAGCTGCTGCCGCTGTTCTATTTCTTCTTTTGTGAACGGGAGGCTGTACAATGCGGCAATTTTTTGTTTGAATGAGTCTCCGGTATCGGCTATATGACAATAGTTTTCGAGGCCCGAGCCCAACACTCCGGCCATATTTACCAGGCAATGCCTGCCGGAAAAAAAGGCATTCAATAATTTCAATTTAATACCGGTTTTATTAAAAGAGGGCAATACATGCACATGTGCTTTTGCGATCATGTCCTGCATTTCTTTGTCGGATGGGTTTGCAACCAGGCAGGTATGTTTATGTTTGTGGGCCAGTTTTTGTAATCTTGACCCCGGATTTTTGCCGGCAATCACAAACGGGATCTCTATTTTATTGAAAACATGCTCCAATAACCAGCATACGGCATTTTCGTTTTCATTGATCGCCAGATTTCCATGATATAAACAGTAGCTGCCATTTCCTTCGGCAGAGGTGACATTTGTAAATGGCAACAACGGTGGTACAAAATGAATATCAGTGGCGTTAAATGTTTTCCGGTAGGTATCTACATCCTGTTGGCTCAATGCGAAGAAGCTGGCTTTGGGAGCCAATGCCTTTTCGTAATTTTTCAAAAGCCGGGCTTCATGCCGGTAATACCATTTTTTAAACAGGTTATTTTCATTTTGTGCCAGTTGGGTATAGT
The DNA here is from genome assembly GCA_016710745.1 of Chitinophagaceae bacterium. Lineage (GTDB taxonomy): Bacteria > Bacteroidota > Bacteroidia > Chitinophagales > Chitinophagaceae > Ferruginibacter. The sequence goes on from JADJVB010000012.1 coordinate 294,690, forward strand.
ATTCGAATTCGGTATTGAATAGCCGAACAGCTACTTTTCTGTTTTTGAGCATTTCCTGCTGCAGATAATAACTGCAGTGTATACCTTCCAGTAAAATGGGGTGATCGTCTTTTTGCAGATTTCGAATTAACTGATCATTTGAACGACTGTATACAATTAAAGGCAAACGATTGGAAAAAGCGCTGATATTCTTTTTACGTTCATAGTAATTTACTGAGCTGCAATAGGCATTCAATTCATCCTGTGGCCGTTTACCACTGGTAAAACAATGCAGGTGAATCTGTACTCCCTGTGCCTGTAAGGCTTTGAGGGTATAAAAGATATCGATAACGCCTCCGTAATCGGCGGGCCACGGAACGTCATGTGATACGATATGCAGCTGTTTATCCAAGCAGATCTTTATAAAATTGAATTAATGTTTTTTCTTCCAGTTGCCAATTAAAGACATGCCTTAATTCAAGACAGTTTTTTTGAAGTTCGTTATACAAAACCTCATTTTCAAGTAAATTGTTCAGTTGGGTGGCTAAATTTCCGGAAGCAAGGTCGTCAATTAACACAGCCACCGGCCATGGTTCATTGATTTCACGGTATACCGGGTAGTTTACGCAGAGTTGCGGAATACCGGCATGCAGGTAATCGAAGAAACGGTTACCCAGCGAATAGTAGTTGCTTAATCCTTTGTTTTCAAAAAGGGTAATACCAATATAAGCCTGGCGTGCAATGATCAGCAGTTCATCAGGTGTAACACGACCTTTGAAGGTGATTTTTTCTTCCAGGTGATTTTCAGCAACCATTTTTTTTGCCTGCTCCATAAAATTACCATCGCCGCAAATGATGAGCTTGCTGTTGATGCTTTTGAATGCGGGAATCAAGGTTTCAAAACTCCTGCCTTCATTTACAGCACCCTGGTACAAAATAAATTTCCCGGTTTTTTCAACCGGCTCCAGGTCACGTAACGGCGCTATGTTTCTGACAATGGAGTAATCCACTCCATACATTTTTTTAAATTCTTCGGCAATGGGTTGGTTAACCGTGTAACCATGAGCGAATTTGGGTACGGCAAAGCGTTCGATATTTTTCCAGAATTTGTAGATACCCGGCCGGGTAACAATTTCTTTCATTTCGCAAAACAGTTCATGGGCATCATAAACCCTTTTTGTTTTTTTTATCCGGGATATAAAATAAGCCGGGAGTATCGTATCCAGATCGATGGCGCAAATGCAATCCATTTTTTTAAACAGCAGGTAAACAAACAGCCGGATATTATATTCGGCATAAAACAATTTTCCTTTTTCAAAAAAACAGGATATTCTTTTTTGTTTGAACGGCTGTGCAGATAAGGTAATCGATGATTTCAATTTACGGCCCACCAATAACACATCATATCCTGCAGTAGCCAATGACGAGCATATGCGAATCATACGCTGGTCGTAGTTTAGATCGTTGGTTACGGTAAAGATGATGGTTTTGCTCAAAGTGTGAACTTATTCAGAAGTTATTATAAATTTTCTGTATGATCTCCACCGTTTTCAATCCTTCTTTTGCACCGGCAAATTCGTGTTTTTCATCCGCCAGGGCCAGCACCAGGTTTTCATACACTTTATCGTGGTTACTCATACTGCCCTGGTAGAACCCATATCCATTGGCAGGATTTCCAACGGGCAAGTCCGGATGTTCAATACCGTCAACCTCGCAATATTCCAGTTCATTAAGATATTGTCCGCCAATTTTTACCGTGCCCTTCTCCCCAAAAACGGTGAAGGAGCCTTCCATGTTTTTTTCAAAGCTATTAACCGTATACAGCAATGTACCCATTGCTCCGTTTTGCATCCCGAAGATTACCGCACCCGTGTCTTCAAATTCAATGGCAGGATGAGCGAAATTCTTTCCGGTGGCTTTAACGGAGGCTACATCTCCCAAAAGCCAATACAGCAGGTCGATAAAATGGCTGAACTGTGTAAACAGGGTACCTCCGTCGAGTACCTGGCTGCCTTTCCATTCGGTATAATAAGCTTCCGGACGGTTCCAAAAGCAGTTTATCTGAAAACTATATACCTGCCCTAAAGCATTGCTATCTATCAGATTTTTTAAAAAACGTACGGGCGGGTTATACCGGTTTTGTTTCACCACAAACAGTTTCTTACCGGTTTTTGCAGCCATTTCAATCATCCGGTTTCCATCTGCCACATCAATACATAAAGGTTTTTCGCACAACACATCGCAGCCGGCTTCCATCGCTTTTATGGAATGGGTAGCATGCAGCCCATTGGGCGTACAAATGCTGATTAGTTGAATACCCGTTTCCTGTTGCAACAATTCATCAATTGAATAATACGCTTTTGCATCGAATTCGGACGCAAACGCGGTTGCTTTTTCGGGCACAATATCACATACCGCCACCAGCTTTCCGTGCTTTGCAATTTGCTCAGCATGCCGCCTGGCAATCCGGCCGCAACCAATAATGGCAAATGATGGCTTCATATATTGGCAATATTCAAAAAAAATACTTAATCTGCCGCCTAAAAATCAATATTTCTATGTACTTTTGCAACCAATTTAAAAAGAAACATAACAAAGACGTTATTAAAAAAACAAAGATGCCGTATTTAACAATCGAAAAAAAAGCAGACATTTTCACCACTTTTGGAGCAAAAGCTACCAACACCGGGTCAATTGAAGGCCAGATCGCTTTATTGACGGAGCGTATCAACCACATTTCAAATCATCTGAAGACCAACAAAAAAGATTTCTCTTCGCAAAGAGGCTTAATGATGATGGTAGGACAGCGCAAGCGTTTACTGACTTACTTAAGCAAGCACGACCTTTCCGGTTACAGAGCACTCATTGAGAAACTAGGTTTACGTAAATAAACTATTGCAACAATGTAAATATTTTAATTCCCAACTACATTTTCAGGTTGGGAATTATTCGTTTTACAGTATTTAATCATCTCCCGATAGCTATCGGGAAAAATCATAAATCGACATATGTCTTTATTAAACCCAAAATCAATAAAATTTGATATAGGTGGGGGCCGCGAGGTAACCATCGAAACTGGTAAAATGGCCCGCCAGGCCGACGGTTCTGTTACCGTTCGCCAGGGCAATTGTATTTTACTGGCAACTGTTGTTGCCAACAAAGAACCAAAGCCCGGGCAGGGATTTTTTCCTTTATCGGTTGATTACCAGGAGAAATTTGGCTCTGCCGGACGTATCCCGGGTTCATTCTTTAAAAGAGAAGCCCGTTTAAACGATTACGAAATTCTTACTTCCAGGTTAATAGACAGGGCTTTAAGGCCTTTATTTCCGGAAGATTACCTGTGTGAAGTACAGGTTCTGGTTTCACTTATTTCGTCTGATGATGAAGTGATGCCCGATTCATTGGCTTGTTTGGCTGCATCGGCTGCATTGGCTGTTTCTGATATTCCTATTCAGGAGATCATCTCCGAAGTACGCATTGGCCGCGTAAACGGCGAAATGATCGTTAATCCTACCCGTAGCCAGATGGCAGCTTCAGATTTTGAATTCATCATCGCCGCTACCGATAAGAATATTATGATGGTAGAAGGTGAAAGTAATGAGTGCCAGGAAGAAGACCTGATTAAGGCCATTGAACTGGGGCACGAAGCAATCAAATTGCAGGTTAAGGCACAGGAGCAATTAAGAGATTTAGTGGGAAGTAATACTAAAAGAGATTACACTAAGCCATATCGTAACGAAGAATTGAACGAAAAGATAGCTGCATTTGCTAAAGATAAAGTACATGCCATTTCTTCGTCTGCCTCTGCGAAGCACGAAAGAAGCGATGCCTACGCTGTCCTAAAGGAAGAAGTTGTGACTTACCTGGGTGAGGAATTACCCGACGAGGACAAAGCTTTGATCGGCCTTTATTTTGGCGATCTGCAATATGATGTTGTTCGTGATATGGTGCTTCAAAGCAGAAAACGTTTAGATGGCCGCGGTACTGAAGACATCCGCCAGTTGGAAATGGAAATAGATATTTTACCAACTCCACACGGATGTGCATTATTTACTCGTGGTGAAACTCAATCACTTACAACAGTTACCTTAGGAACTCCATTAGATGAATTATTGGTAGAAAGTGCTAATAAATCAGAATATACAAACTTCTTCCTCCATTATAATTTCCCGCCATTTTCAACCGGTGAGGTTAAAATGATGAGGGGTGTTGGCCGTAGGGAAGTTGGGCACGGTAACCTGGCCATGCGTTCATTAAAGAAAATGATGCCGGGTAAGGATTATCCATATACGGTTAGGGTGGTAAGCGATATTTTGGAAAGTAACGGTTCCTCATCGATGGCTACAGTTTGTGCCGGTTCTTTGGCATTGATGGATGCCGGTGTGCCTTTACAAAAGCACGTTAGCGGTGTTGCTATGGGATTAATTAAAAAAGGCGATGATTTTGCCATTTTAACGGATATTCTGGGTGATGAAGATCATTTGGGCGATATGGACTTTAAAGTTACCGGTACCCGCGATGGTATTTGCGGTGTACAGATGGATATTAAAGTAGATGGCTTACCGATGGACGTGATGCGCCAGGCTTTGGCCCAGGCTAAAAAAGGACGTATGCATATCCTGGAAGCCATGTATGCCTGCACACCAAACGCCAGGGAAGATGTGAAGCCACATGCACCACGTATGGTTAAAATCAGCATCGACAAAGAATATATTGGCGCGGTGATCGGGCCAGGTGGCAAAGTGATCCAGGAAATACAGCGTGAAACCGGTGCAACCATTAATATTGAAGAAGTTGACAACAGGGGTGAAGTAAGCATTTTCTCAAAAGAGAAAGCAAGTTTGGAAAGGGCATTGGCCTGGATCAACGGACTGGTTGCCGTTCCGGTTGTAGGTGATACCTACGAAGGAACTGTAAAAAGCATTAAAGAATTTGGTGCGTTCGTTGAATTCTTACCTAAAAAAGAAGGTTTATTGCATATCAGTGAAATAAGCTGGAAGCGCCTGGAAAGTATGGATGGAATTTTTAAAGAAGGCGATAAGGTAAAGGTTAAACTACTTGATGTAGATCAGAAAACGGGTAAATTTAAATTAAGCCGCAAAGCGTTAATTCCAAAGCCCGAAGCACAGCCAAAACCATAATTTGTATCTTATAAATTGATAAATAATTCTTTTTAATACTGCCGTCCCGCCTCAGGTGGGACGGTTTTTTAATTAACTGGTCATGAATTACCTGCAGATTGAATTTGAAACCTTAAAAGCTGATGAATCAGACATGCTGATTGCTTTGCTATCCGAAGCGGGATTCGGGGATTTCGAAGAAAAAGAAAATACATTATTGGCATATGTAAAAGAAGATGGGTTTATGGAAGATTCTTTGAATGAGGCTTTGAGAATCGTTCCGGTGAATTATACCATAACTGTGGTTGCTGAGCAAAACTGGAATGCTCAATGGGAGCGCAGTTTCGAACCCATTTTGGTTATGGATGCTGGTCGGGAATCTCCATGGGTAGCCATCAGGGCCGATTTTCATCAACCGGTTCCGCATGTGTTGCACGAAATAATCATCACCCCTAAGATGAGTTTTGGAACCGGCCACCATGCAACCACGTACCTGATGATTGAACAGATGCAACAGCTCGATGTTAAAGGCAAAACGGTATTGGATTTTGGTACGGGCACGGCCGTGCTGGCCATACTTGCTGAAAAAATGGGAGCGGTCACTATTGACGCAATAGATTACGACCAATGGAGCATCAATAACGCACAGGAAAATCTGGCCGCCAATAACTGTTCAGCCATTACGCTGATCAAGGACGAAACTATTGCAACCGGCAACGTGTATGATATCCTGCTGGCCAATATCAATTTAAATGTTATCAACGATAATATTACGGCCATTAAAGCCGCCGGTAAAAAGCAGGGTTTCATTTTACTAAGCGGTTTTTTGAAATCCGATGAATGGCAGATGCAACAGGTATTGATTGAAAACGGCATACACCCGATAAAAACCAGGCAAAAACTCGACTGGATCTGCATCCTGGCTCAATTTAATTGATTAATAATGTTATTATATAAAGTGTTTATCATCAATCTGGTAAATTATTTATTCACAAAGTTTAAGGAGTAGATTAAATTCTACACAATAAGCGGCCAAATTGTGTTATTTTTGCCCTCTTCAACTCAAGCAAAGGAAACAAATGAAAGAACTTGTTCTCATTATTATATCCTATTTAATTGGCTCTATTCCAACAGCTTTATTGGTAAGCAAACGTTTTTTTGGTATCGATATTCGCGATTATGGCAGCGGCAATATGGGTGCTACCAACACATTCCGGGTTTTAGGCTCAAGGTACGGTACCATGGTGATGGTTTTTGATATTCTGAAAGGAATGGCCGCCGTAATGCTTTATAATTTTCTTCCTTACTATTTAAGTCATGAATTAGACCGCACCAATTTGATGCTTGGACTTGGTTTAGCGGCAGTTGCGGGTCATATTTTCCCGGTATTCGCCGGTTTCAGAGGCGGTAAAGGCGTTGCTACCTTGCTCGGTATGGTGCTGGCCATTCAGCCAGTCATTGCCGTAAGCTGTATCGGTATTTTTGCATTGGTGCTTTTTTTAACAAGATATGTATCGTTGAGTTCAATATTGGCTGCCATTGCTTTGCCGGTGTGTGTATTGTGGATATGGAACGAAAATGAGGTTCTCTATCGTGTTTTTGCCCTGATCGTTGCCTTGCTTGTGGTGGTTACACACCAAAAAAATATTGGCCGGATATTACGTGGTGTAGAAAGCAGGATACCGATTTTAAAACACCGCGACAAAAAAAATCCCAGCGTCACCAGGATTAATTGCTAAATTTACTGCCTCCTCATCTCTAGTATAACCAAATTATTTTCGTATCTTATTTACGATTTTAATACATTGGTACGCCAATTGCTTACATCATTATATAAAACTCAAAAGAAATGAAAAAAATTATTTTCTTTATTGCAGCGGTCACTTTTTTTGTTGCCTGCAGCACCAACTCAATAACCGGGCGTAAGCAACTGGCATTGTTTTCTGAGGCAACCCTGCAACAGGAGGCTTTAACTCAATACCAGTCTTTTCTTTCGGAGAATAAGGTGGTTAAAAGTACGGCTAATAAAGATGCGGAAATGGTTACCAGGGTTGGTACCCGTATTTCAAAAGCAATAACAGAATACTATACGTCGAGGGGCCAGGCTGACGAATTGAACGGATACAAATGGGAGTTCAACCTGGTAGATTCCAAAGAAGTGAATGCCTGGTGCATGCCGGGAGGAAAAGTGGTCGTTTACACCGGCTTACTGGCGATCACCCAAAACGAAGCAGCATTGGCCGTGGTTATGGGGCACGAAATCACCCATGCTGTAGCGCACCATGGTAACGAAAGAATGAGCCAGGGAGCTTTGGCTCAGGGCCTCGAAATTGTTGGTAATATTGCCACGGCCAACAATCCCAAATACAATAATTTGTTCAACAGCGTTTTTGCCCCCGGTGCGCAGATAGCTTATTTGTTACCCAATTCGCGTAACCAGGAATTGGAAGCCGATCATTTCGGGTTGAATTTTTCCGCTATGGCCGGTTATAATCCGAGAGAAGCTATTCCATTCTGGCAGCGCATGGCTGCTGCTTCGGACGGACAAAAGCCACCGGAGTTTTTATCAACGCACCCTTCTGATGAAAATCGGATTGCAAAACTGGAAGGCTTTATGGCAGAGGCGTTGAGTTACTATAAGCCGGTAGGAACTAAATAACATCAGATTTTTATAAAAAAAACTCCATATTATATGGAGTTTTTTATTTGCAAAATTTTTAACTGCCAAACAATTTGTTTAAATTTATGTGGTAAAACAGTTGCTATACTGTTACAAAACCTTGCCAAAACCCATTTTATCTGCTAAACGAAAAAGCCTTCCTGTTAAGGCCAATGTTTAAAAAGTATTGCATGATCCTTTTTTAACCATTAATGCTCATTATGCCTGAACAAACATTGCTGGAAAAATTGCAATTGAACGAAGGGAAGAATCTCTTAATTCAGGGACTGCCTTCTTCCATTGAAAAACAATTTATTAAACTAACTTTTTCAAAAGGAGTAACGCCGTTATTAAAAAAACGGAAAATAGATTTTGCATTGGTCTTTGCCGTAAACCAACGCCAATTGGTGGGTATTTTAAAGGATGTGGTTCCGGCTTTACAGGATGATGCCAAATTATGGATCGCTTATCCCAAGCTCACATCAAAGATCTCTAGCGATTTGTCAAGAGATAAAAATTGGGACTTTGTTTCAGATTACGGTTATGAAGCAGTTCGGATGATTGCACTGGACAATGTTTGGCGTGCCGGTCGGTTTAAAAAACCTCAGCCAGAAGAGAAAAAAGATGATATCTCCGGTACCAACCCGGCACCCGGAGTTGATGATAAAAAACGAACAATAAAGGTACCTTCCGAACTGCAGTTATTGTTTAACAAAAATAAAAAAGCCGCTGTTTTTTTTGAATCCCTGGCCTTCAGCCACCGCCGTGAATATGTGGAATGGATACTGGGAGCCAAAAAAGCCGAGACCAGGCAAAAACGGCTGGAAACCACGATCGAAAAATTAACGGCAGGCAGGAAAAATTTCAATGAAAAATAAGAAACACCTGGTTGTCCTGTCTGGCGCAGGTATAAGTGCAGAAAGCGGTTTAAAAACTTTTCGCGACGGTGATGGTTTATGGAATGGCTATAACGTATATGAAGTGGCAACCCCCGAAGGGTTTCAAAAAAATCCCCAACTGGTCTTGGATTTTTATAATGCCCGTCGCCAGGACGTTGCTTCCGCATTACCCAATGCTGCCCATATTGGTTTAGCCCAACTGGAACAGGATTTTGATGTAACGATCGTTACCCAAAATATTGATGATTTACATGAACGGGCCGGTTCAACAAAAGTGCTGCACCTGCATGGTGAGATATTTAAAATGCGCGGTATAGCAAATGAAGAAAAAATTTATGAGATCCGGGGCGATATACGTGTGGGCGACCTGGCGGAAGATGGATCACAGCTTCGCCCCCATATCGTTTGGTTTGGCGAGGCGGTACCTATGATGGAACAGGCAGCGGCTTTGTTGCATGATTGTGATTATTTTGTTGTGGTGGGCACTTCCCTGCAGGTTTACCCGGCGGCGTCTTTGTTGTATTATGCCCCGCCATACCTTCCTACATTCATTATTGATAAAAAGATACCGCAAACAGAAAAGCAGGAGAATATGCGGTATATTGAAAAGCCGGCAACAGAAGGTGTTCAGGATCTGATTGGCATTTTATCTGCCATTTAATTTTCTACAAAAACAATTCCGGATTTTTCCAACTCTTCCAGCACGGGTAAATAGATCTCTTTCACAGTAGGTATATGAAGCCCCCGGAGCGTGATCTTGCCATTTAAAATAAGCTTCGCAGCAATACCAAGCGGCAGCCCAACGGTTTTTGCCATAGCTGTTCGCAGGCTGTCTTCACCCCTTACAACCAGACAGCTTTGTAACGTTTTCGATTGCCCGCCAAGCTCATATTCAAATTCATGGAGCATAACAATCATGTCTTTATCGGCAGGTTCCATTTTCAATTTAATTTCCAGCAGGTATTGTAAAATATCTGCTGATGTTTTGGCCGATGCCGGAACCGGGCTTTCACTAAATAATCCAAGAAATTCCAACATCGATCTATTTTCTTCCTGTACAAACGGCAAAACAGGTTTCGACCAGGCCGAAAAAGTTAATCCGTTTACGTCGATTTCATCAACATCGTTGGTTAGGCCTGCGTGTACAATGGCATTCCATCCTTTAAAAAAATCAACATGCCTTAACGTAGTTCGCAAAAAAGTTGCCGTATCGGGCAATTTATAAGTGGGGATATAGCCCAGCGAATCCCGGTTAGGATAAAAAGCCAGGTGTTTCAGGCCATCATAAACAATTTCGTTACTGCAATCAAACAGGTTTTGGTAACTGATGGTTTTAGTTACGTTATCTTCTTTATAAACAGCGCCCGATTGGCCTGCCATTACAATATTCCGGGGATTCCAGCTTATTTTATAATGCCAGGGGTTGTTATCACTCTCCGGGGCAACCAAACCGCCGCAATGGCTTTTAAACGAACGTATTTGGCCGCCTGCGGCCTTTATTTCATTAATGATCTTCATCGCACTCATATGATCAATGCCGGGATCTAGGCCCATTTCGCAAATGAACAGTAATTTCCGGTTGCTGATCTCATCTTTCAGGCTTTTTATTTTATCATCCAGATACGAAGCTGTAAGCAAATGCTTGCGGTATTCTACACAATCCTTAGCTACTAAAAAATGCAGGGCAGGGGGCATCATCGAAATAACCACATGAGCTCTTTGGATCAATTGGCCCCGTTGTTCTTCATTAGTGATATCAAGTTGAATGGCCTCAGCAAATCCGGAGTTTTTTGTTTTCAATAAAATTTGCTCCCGGTTACTGTCGGCAATAATAAATTTCCAGTTATTAGCCTCCGTTTCGGCGATCAGATAATCGATCAAAACCGTAGCCGATTTACCGGCACCAATCAATACAATCGTTTTCAAATAATATAATTTTTGGCAAGTTAAACAATGGAACACGGATTACATGGTTTGAACGGATAAAAAGGGATAAAAATCAGTGTATATCCATCCAATCGTTGTTATCCGTGTGCTATCTTTCGTATATCCACAAACCCCAAAAACATGTGTAAAAATAACCCTCAAAAACAGCCTTTTTATGCGGAATAACGGCTTAAAATCGGTACTTTCGCACACGATAAAAAATTATGGAAAATAACGACAATGTAAACGAAGAAAACCTGCCATTGGACAATGGCGGGGACCTGAATAACCGGGGCCGTATCATACCGGTAAATATCGAAGAGCAGATGAAATCCTCCTATATCGATTACTCGATGAGCGTGATTGTAGGGAGGGCCTTACCCGATGTTCGTGACGGCTTAAAGCCTGTTCACCGCCGTGTTTTATTTGGTATGAACGAGCTGAGTAATAACAGCAACAAACCCTACAAAAAATCAGCCCGTATAGTAGGTGAAGTAATGGGTAAATATCACCCGCATGGTGACAAAGCCATTTACGATACCATGGTGCGTATGGCGCAGGACTGGGCGATGCGTTACAAGATGATCGATGGTCAGGGTAATTTTGGCAGTGAAGACGGGGATCCGCCGGCTGCCATGCGTTATACCGAAGTTCGCATGCAAAAATTTGCCGAGGCCATGTTGGAAGATATTGAGAAGGAGACAGTGGATTTTCAATATAATTTCGACGATTCCCTGCAGGAACCAACTGTATTGCCTACCCGTATTCCGCAATTATTGGTTAATGGCAGCAGCGGCATTGCCGTTGGTATGGCCACCAACATGATGCCGCATAATTTAAGCGAGGTTATCGATGGCTGTATTGCCTTCATCGACAATAAAGAAATTACCTGTGAAGAACTGATCCAGTATGTAAAAGGACCCGATTTTCCTACGGGTGGTGTTATTTATGGTTTCGAAGGCGTGAAAGAAGGGTTATTAACCGGCCGGGGAAGGGTAGTGCTTCGTGGAAAGGTTGATATTGAGGTTACCAAAACCGGCAGAGAAAAGATCATTATTACCCAGGTACCCTACCAGGTTAACCGGGATACCTTAACGGCCAAGATCGGTGACCTCATTAATGAAAAACATATTGAAGGTGTTTCGGATGTAAATAATGAAAGTAATAATAAAGAAGGTACCCGTATCGTAATCGACTTAAAGAAAGATGCAGTAGCGCAGGTGGTGATCAATCACCTGTACAAACAAACCGAGTTACAAACTTCCTATGGTGTTAATAACGTAGCGTTGGTAAGGGGAAGGCCCAGGATCCTGAATTTGAAAGACCTGATCAGCGAATTTGTTTTGTTCCGTCATGAAGTGGTGGTTCGCCGCACGCAGTTTGAATTGCGTAAGGCCGAAGAACGTGCCCATATTCTGGAAGGTTATATCATTGCGCTGGATAACCTCGATGCGGTGATCAAACTGATCCGGGAATCTTCCACACCAAACATTGCCCAGGAAGGATTGATGAGCCAATTCGGCATGAGTGAGATACAGGCCAAAGCCGTGTTGGAAATGCGTTTGCAGCGCCTTACCGGTATGGAAATTGATAAGATCCGGGCCGAACATGCCGAGATCATGAAACTGATCGAACACCTGAAAGAGATATTGGCCAATGAAGATATGCGCTACGATATCATCAAAAAAGAACTGATAGAAGTAAAAGAAAAATTTGGTGACGAGCGTAAATCGGAGATTGTTTTTGCCGGCGACGAAATAAATATGCTGGATCTGATAGAAGACGAAGATGTAGTGGTTACCATTTCGCACTTGGGTTATATTAAACGCACAACAGCCGATGATTACCGGCAGCAGCGTCGTGGTGGCCGTGGTGCAAAAGGTAGCAGCACCCGCCAGGAAGATTATATCGAGCACCTGTTCGTAGCTTCCACGCACCATAATCTGCTGTTCTTCACGGAGATGGGTAGATGCTTTTGGCTGAAAGTGTACGAAATTCCGGAGGGCGATAAAACCAGTAAGGGCAGGGCATTACAGAACATGATCCAGATTCCGCCGGAGGATAAGGTAAGGGCGATAATCAGTGTGAAAAGTTTAGATGATGAGGAATTTCTTAAGAACCATTATATATTACTGTGTACCAAACAGGGTATTATCAATAAATCGAGATTGAAGGATTTCAGCCGGCCCCGGCAAAATGGTATAAATGCCATTAACATCAACGAAGGCGACCAGTTGATCGAAGCTAAACTAACCGATGGTAATTGTGAGATCATGATGGCTATTAAGAGTGGCAGAGCCATTCGTTTTCCTGAGGATAAAGTAAGGCCAACCGGTAGGGGAGGTATTGGTGTACGGGGTATTACGGTAGATAATGAAAACGACGAAGTGGTGGGTATGATCTGCGTAGGTAAAGATGACAAACAAAGCACCGTGTTGGTGGTTAGTGAGAAAGGATATGGCAAACGTACTTTTCTGGATGACCCCGAAACCGGAGAAAATAATTACCGTATCACCAACCGCGGTGGTAAAGGTGTTAAAACGATCAATGTTACCGAAAAAACCGGGTCCCTGGTTGGTTTATTGGCCGTAACCGAAGCAGATGACCTGATGATCACCTGTGTAAGCGGTGTAACCATACGTATGCCGGTAAACCAGATCAGTGAGCAGGGAAGGGCAACACAAGGTGTTAAGCTGATTCGGGTTGATGATGGCGATGAAATTGCAGCCATTACCAAACTGGATGAGAAAGAGGAAGAGATATTATTGGATGAAGAAGGAAATGAAATTGTAGCCGTAACCAACACCAGTGAATCAGCACCTGAGGAAGATGATACTGTTGAGCCTTCAGAACCTGAAGCGCCGGTGGAAAGCTAAGGACAACTTTTAATTTAATTAGTAAACAATAGAACCCGGTAGCCCTATCGGGTTCTTTGTATTATGTGGTGTTTTGGATATTGATCAGATAATCAAATAAATTTGTTTCCGTGGCCAGACCCAGTTTTTTTCTTAAACGGTACCGGCTTACTTCAACACCTCGTACCGAGATGTTCATTAAATTCGAAATTTCTTTGGTTGACAAATTCATTCGCAGGTAAGCACATAGTTTCAATTCGTTATTCGAAACATCCGGATGTCTTTCTTTAAGAACAACAATGAAATCGCTGTGTACTTTATCAAAATGTTGCGCAAATTTTTCCCAGTCATTATCGGTATTATCATCTTCACTGATCTTTTTTATCATCTTTTTTAGTTCTTTGGCCGCCAACGGATCTTCGATCCGGTTCATCATTTGAGTGAGCTCTCCCTTGATCTTAGATACCAGTTCGCTTTTATGCACCAGGTGCATCGCCGAAGAAGCCAGTTCCGAATTTTTGAAATGTATTTCAGATTCCAGTTTTTCGTTTCGAAGCGTCATCAGTTCGCTTTCTGTTTTGGTCATTTCCAGTTCATGTATATACGATAATTTTTTCTGCTCCTCTTCAAACGTATACTGCTGAGCCTTGAACTTTCTCTGCTGCCAACGGTACAATAAAAATAGTCCCCCGATCAGCAGTAAAATGTACATAACCTTTGCCCAGTTGGACTTGTACCAGGGTGGTAATATCCTAAAACTGTATCCGGAAGCGGCCGATTCATTGCCGAAATTATTCCGCACTTTTATTTCAAACGTAAATTTACCCGGAGGCAGGCTGGTATATTCTTTTTCAGTTCTTTTTGTCCACTCACTCCAGTTTTCGTCATATCCTTTGAGGCGAAAACTATATTCCAAATTGGATTGATATCCAAAAACGGCAGATGCGAATTCGATGCGTATGGATTTCCAGCCGTATTTGATCGACGGGATATTATCAGTTGATTGATTTTCACCGGTTGAATTAAAATAGCCACCAAATATCAGGCTGTCTTTGTCACCAATTATGCGAAGGGTTCTGATCTGTACTTTTAATTCGATCTTTTTCTGTTTGTATTTTTCAAAATTGATATGGAAGAAGCCTTTTTCTCCACCGAGGAAAATATTATTTTTATCTACCGGGTAAATGTATTCGAAGCCACTCAGCATTTTGCTGTTCAGTTCGGGGAGGTACATCAATTCCGGTTCTTTTTTGAATAATCTATTACGCCCAGCATTTTATCATGGATAAACCAGATATTACCGTCCATATCCTCTTTCAGGTATCGGATGCTTTGCGGGCCCAGTATGCCTTTGTAATAGGGCGACGCTGCAAACAGATCTTTTTTCCTGTCGTACACGAATATGCCGTGATCTGTAGCTGCCAGTAATTCGTTTTTAATTATAAAAACGTGGTTGTTAAGCAGTGAGGGGAGTCCCTTGGTTTCTGCATACAACTGGTATCGATAACTACTATCTGCCGACCTGGTGATTTTAAAAACACCGTGATACGGGTGTGATACCCAGATCTGCTGATCTTCGTCGATAGATAAAAATCGGGATGACTCGTTGAAGCCCGGCACTATTTCTTCCAATTTGAATTGGCCGTTGATATAATTGAAAATGGCCAGCCCTTTATAATCGCCGGCAATGATCCGGGAGGCCGGGTAGGTAGTAGATATTGGTTTGAAATTCCACACACCCGTAATATCGGAGATCCGTTGTGCAGTATTATCTTTAATAACAAAGGCACCCTCGTGATGACCAAGGAGCAGTTGATCATTGATGTTGGCCAAACTCCAGGTTTGTCCCTTGCTGTTATTTACCTCGCTGAAATCACCTTTGCTGAAGCTAAGGTCTTTAATGTTTTGCAATGAAACACTGAATAAAGCGTTTGAGGTACCAAGATAAAGGCGCCCGTTTTTGATGATCGCCGTATAGCCGGAGCCTTCCTGTAACATGGGCTTTATCTTTTTTATCGGACTATCATAGGCGATAAAATCAATTCCGTTATCAAGCCCCAGCCATAAATTATCCTGGCGATCCTTAAAAATGCTAAGCACATTATCGTTTTGAAGTCCTTCCGTTCTTGAAAAACGCTGGATAATATGGCCAGTTCTGTTCGTAATATACAGGCCCCGGTTACTGGTCGCAAACACGTACCAATCCTTGTTTATCCTGGTGGCAGCGTAGATCCGGTCATTAATTAATGTCTGCTCATTGTTAAATGGAAATTTGGAGACACCTGAACCCGAAATGATAAATATTCCATTTTTTAGGGTAGTTACAATTGAACTATCGGTACCATAGGGCAGAATAGAGGTTACCGGTGCATTTAAAGGGAGCGTGTTGGTTCCGGACAAAGGGGTCCAGACATCCTGCTCAAACTTAAGGATCCCGGCGGTATTATCATGTGCGTAAAGCTTATTATTACTCACCGAAAGATAATTCCATTCCGATATAGCGTTGAAACTTGCCAGTGTGCCCAGGTTAGACAACCTGAATATCTTACTAAAAGAGCGGAAAAAGATATCGGTTCCAAAACTAACAATATCCCAAACATCGCCAAATGATCTATCCTGAAGTTTTAGTTTATCTACTAGGGAATGATAGGTAAGTGTGCCATTTTTGGTGGGGGCAAAGTATCCCAATTCGTCCTGGCCTCCAACATAAATAAGATTATTTTTGCCGATTTCTACGGAGCGTACTATGGTTTTGTTAGGCAAGGGGTACAAATTCCAGTTTTTTCCATCGTAACTTAGTAGCCCCTCGTTATTTGCTATATAAACAATTCCATTATTGTCTTGTTGTATATCCCAATTCTGCAGTCCTGCCTTATAATCCAGTTTAGAATAATTAATAATATCAGGAAATCCAATCGTGTTTTGGCCAAAACCATGAATTGGGAAAAAAAGCAATAGTAAAAGTTTCTTCATTTATAACAATTAAGACGATACGAAGGTAAATAAATCATATGACGTAGTAATGACGTATTTTAATTCCATTGATAATCAATTAGTTAAATTTAACGATGTAGTAATGATGTGGCAAATAAATTTTAAGCTGTAGTAGGTCTTATTAATTTTACGTTATCTAAATTTTAACAGATTTTTTCAAACAAACCAGAGCTATATGAATTTAAAAGCCACACTTCTGTGCTTGGGATTAATTCTCGGCGCATTTCTTCAACCCGCTTTCGGGCAAAACATAACCGCTACCGGAAAGGTACTTAACCGATCTACGGGAAACCCGTTAGAAGGCGTAACTGTAAAAGAGCAGGGTAAATCAAATGTAACTACCACGGATGCTTCCGGAACTTTTTCAATTTCGGTTGCTAAAGGAGCCAAGCTTTCCTTCACATTTGTGGGTATGTCGCCGGTTACTGTACAATTTAACAAGGTGGGCGACCAAACGGTAATGATGGATGAAGCTACGACCAACCTGGATGAAGTAGTAGTAATTGGCTACGGTACACAAAAAGTTACAAAAGTATCGGGCGCTATTTCTTCAGTTAAAGGAACCGACGTTCAGAAACTAAAGCCTGTGAGAATTGATGATGCCATCCAGGGCGCCTCGGGGGTAAATGTCATTCAAAGTGGATCACCCGGTGGTGCGCCAACCATTATCATTCGCGGAATTCCTTCGTATGGAGGTAATAGTCCGTTGATTGTAGTTGATGGTGTGCCGCAAACTCAAGGAGATCTAAATTCGATAAACCCGGCCGATATTGAAAGTATTAATATTTTAAAAGATGCGGCAACGGCGGCTATCTATGGAGTGAAAAGCGGTAATGGTGTGGTGATAGTAACAACCAAAACTGGTCGTAAAAATCAAAAAACGGAATTTAATCTGAGCAGTACCTATGGGTTTCAGGAAGTAGTTAGAACCGTTCCGGTTTTGAATGCCTCGGAATATGGCGCCATTATCAATGAAGGTAGCACCTTATCGGGTGGCGATGTGATCTTCAACGATCTGTCGAAATTAGGTGTTGGCACCAACTGGCAAGATGAAGTGTTTAAAAAAGCGCCCATACAGACGCATAGTTTAACGGCCAGGGGCGGTTCCGACAAGGTAACTTATTTCTTATCGGGCGGTTATTTAAGCCAGGGTGGTATTGTTGGCGGCATTGATAAATCGAGGTTCGACCGGATCAATTTTGGTACAAACCTTACTTTTGATCTGTCTTCAAAATTGAAGTTTATCTTAAACGCCAATTATGTTAACCTGAGTTCAAAAGGCGTACAGGAAAATTCATTTAATAGTATTATCGGCAGTGCGTTGAACTTTGATCCAACGGTTCCGGTATACAATAACGTTCCAAATACAGTAGGGCAATATGGCTTCAGTAGCCGGCTTTTGTCGGAAGTGTTTAATCCACTGACCAAGCTCGAAAATACCTATAACAAGAATATCGGGAATAAATTTTTCGGAAAATTTGAATTGCAATATGATGTGTTGAAGAATCTAAAACTCACCACAAGGTATGGTTATACTAAATATAATGGTAATGCTAAAACCTTTACGCCATCGGTGTTCTACGGTATCAATAACGTAGATAATTCACTGGATGAATTGGGTAACCCCGTTATCGGCAGGCACAATAGTGTAGCGCAGCAAAAATCAACGAATAATACATTTACCTACGAATTGTTTGGAACTTACAATTTTAAACTGGCAAAAAATCACCATTTTGAAACAGTAGCTGGTTTTTCGCTGGCTGAAGTCAGTGGTAATGCTGCAGGTGCCAGCCGCCAGGATGTGCCCTTCAATAGCTGGGAATTTGCCGATTATACTTCGGCAACCGGAAATAATTCAGCAACCAATTTAAATGCCAATACCGGATTTTATTATCAATACCGAAGCAGAAATGCATCTTTATTTGGCAGGATCAATTATGATTATAACGACAAATACCTGGTTTCGGTAACCGCGCGCAGGGATGGTTCTACGGCTTTTGGAAAGGATAATAAATGGGCCTTTTTCCCATCAGGCTCGCTGGGTTGGGTAGTCAGCAAAGAAAACTTCTTTAAATCCAGATTCATAGATTTCCTGAAAATTCGGGGTAGCTATGGTTCTTTGGGTAACGACAATGTTAGTCCCACATTCCGCACCATCCAAACCGATTACCTGGCTTCACTGTACGGTTCGGGAAACAGCATTGGCTATACATTCGGCAGTACTTTCATCTCCGGCTCAACCCTGGGTTCGCTTGGCAATGATGAATTAGGCTGGGAAACACAAACGCAGATGAACGTCGGTTTCGACATGAATTTTTACAAAAATAAATTCAATATCTCGGCCGATTATTTTCAGAAGAAAACAAAGGGATTGATCTATGTACCATCTATTTCAGCTACCCTGGGAACCATACCGCCGCCGCCGGCCAACATTGGTTCTACCAAATCAAGCGGTGTGGACATAACGCTGGGCTACAAAGATAGAATTGGTAAAAATCTCAAGGTTTCTACTTCAGTAACATTCACTTCCGTTAAAAATTCAGTAACTGCTACCAACAACGAAGGCACAGCCAGGTTAGTTGGTGGAGGATATTTCAACGGGCAGTCGCAAACGGTTTCGGTGTTCGAAAAAGACCAGTCGCCCTGGTACTATTATGGATACAGAACAGATGGCCTGTTTCAATCAGCCGCCGAAATTGCTGCCAGTGCTACTCAAACAGGTGCTCAGCCCGGCGATATTAAATTCGTTGACCTGAATGGAGACGGCGTGATCGACTCGAAGGATCAGACCCAAATTGGAAATCCCTTTCCCAAGTTCACCATCGGCTGGAACCTGAACCTGGAATATAAAAATTTCGACCTGTCAGTATTGACCTATGCCTCATCCGGCAATGACGTGTACAATGCCATGGAGCGTAATGCAAATAACACCAATAAATTCAGAAGTGTATTGAGCCGTTGGACCGGACCAAGTACTACCAACGATGCCCGCAGCCCAAGATATTCGTTTGTAGATGCCAATAATAACAGCCGTGTTTCCGACAGGTATGTTTATGACGGCTCATTTATTAAGATAAGAAATATCGTTCTGGGCTACAACCTGGCATTCAAGCCGGTTATGAAAGTATTTAAAGCAGTGCGGATCTATGGACAGGTGAAAAATGCATTCACGTTTACCAAATACGAAGGCTTCGATCCGGAAATTTCGGGTGGTCTCGACAACATAGGCATTGACCGCGGTGCTTATCCGTTGGCCAGAAGTTATTCTGTGGGATTAGATCTTAAATTTTAATTCATTAATTAAATTATAATACAATGAAGCAATTACAAATAAAATTAACGGGCGTACTGCTGTTGGCAATGGTATTCGTATCCTGTAATAAATGGGTTGACTACAACCCGAAAGACGATTTTAAAATTACCGACCAGGAATATCTGCGCAGCGAAGCAGATTACCGCGCGATGGCCGTTGGCGCTTATGCGCCATTGCAATGGCTGAATCAGCTTGTTCCGGTTGGCGATATGATAACCGATAATTCAGTATCTGGTGGAGAGAGTGCATCCGATGTGTTTTCCCTGCAGCAAATAGATGATTTTAGCCACGGACCGATAAATTTTACGCTGTCCGATCTTTGGCAGTCGTCGTATGAAGGTATTAACCGGGTAAACTACCTTGGTCAATATAGGGATAAAAACCTGCAGGGTGAAACAATCAGTTTTCCCGGAAAGGATGCCTTATATGGTGAACTTTCTTTCCTGAGAGCCTATTACTATTTCACACTGGTGAAAATGTATGGTGGTGTTCCGTTGTTTGTTGAAAAAAGACTGACACTGGCAGAATCAGGTTCAATACCAAGATCTTCAAAAGAAGACGTATACAGTCAAATAGAAACAGATTTAACCAATGCTATTGCTGCACTGCCTGTCACCCAGGTTGAGCAGGGCAGGGCAACTAAATATGCGGCGCAGGCTTTATTGGGTAAAGTATATCTCTACCAGAAAAAATATGATGCAGCCGCTTCAATGCTGGAAAATGTGATCGGGAAATTCAGTCTGGTAACCAATTTCAGTTCCATCTTTTTGCCAAGTGGCGAAAATGGTCCCGAATCTGTTTTTGAAATACAGTATTCCAATGGTTCGGCAACCTACGACTGGGCACACCAAACCAGGGGGCAGGGCAATTATTCTGTGCAGCAGTGTGGTGTACGCGGATTAAATGGTTCAGCAGCCATGCCATATAGTTCTGGATGGAGTACAAATTTACCAACACAGAACCTGGCCGCTGCTTATGAAGCAGGTGACCAAAGAAAAGCAGGTACAGTTTTGGATATAGAAGCCTATAAAACCGGTAACCCGGCGTTAAATGTTACCTACCAGGTGGCACCTTATAAAAATACGGGCCTGTACAATCAAAAGTATCTGCCACGTAAAGGGGAAACTTCGGGCCAGATCGAATTAAACTATTCAAATAATTTCCGCACTATACGTTACGCCGATGTATTGTTGATGGCCGCTGAAGCCAATAATAAAGCAACTGCAGCTAATGATATCAAAGCACAAAATTATTTGAACCAGGTTCGTCGCCGTGCTTTTGGCAATAACGCGCATGATATTTTAACTACGGGTGCCACCTTGTACGATGCGATCTTAAACGAAAGAAGACTGGAGTTAGCAATGGAAGGTGAACGCTTTTTTGATCTGGTAAGAACCGGTAAAGCGGCGACGGTATTGGCGCCATTGGGATTTGTAGCCGGCAAACATGAATTATTTCCGATTCCATAGGGCGAAGTGGATTTATCTGGTATGCCACAAAACCCCGGTTATTAAGCATTAACAATAAAAATTAATTTTTATGAGAATAATAAAACTTTTTTTAAGCTCGCTATTTCTGCTGGTAATATTGGGCGGTTGCAAGAAGATAGCTACCGACGATGTATCTTTTGTTGATGCATTGGCAGCGCCTGCTGATGTTTCGGTGTTGTTTAGTATAACACAGGACAATTCGGGACTGGTAACTATTACGCCTAATGGCACAGGAGCGGTTTACTATGACGTGTATTATGGTGATGCAACCACTACACCCGTTAATGTAACAGCCGGAACAGGCACCACGCATGTTTATGCCGAAGGCTTATACAATGTAAAAATTGTGGCTCATGCGGTGAATGGTAAAATAACCGAGTTAATCCAGCCATTAACCGTTTCTTTCAGGGCGCCGGAAAACCTGGTTGTTACCTGGTCGATAGATGCCGCCAATAATTTTAAGGTGAATCTAACAGCAACGGCTTTGTACGAAACTGTGTTTAAGGTGTTTTTTGGCGATGTACCTAATGAGCCGGGCCTGCCTTTTTTGGAAGGCCAAAACGTGAGTCACGTGTATGCAGCTGTAGGTAGCTATACACTCAGGGTTATAGCTTATAGCGGTGGATCAGCCACCACAACGTATACTACTACAGTAAATATTGTAGATCCTATTTTAATTCCAATAACTTTCGAATCGCCGACAGTTAATTATGCGTTCACTAATTTCGGTGGCGGTGTTGGCACCAAAATTGCAAATCCGCAAATGAATGGAATTAATACCAGTGCCAATGTTGGTCGCATGGTAAAGAATGCACCCGAAGTTTGGGGAGGGAGTTTCCTGACCTTAATGGATCCTAT
Organism: Chitinophagaceae bacterium; assembly: GCA_016710745.1. Taxonomy (GTDB): domain Bacteria; phylum Bacteroidota; class Bacteroidia; order Chitinophagales; family Chitinophagaceae; genus Ferruginibacter. Next base: position 316,783 of record JADJVB010000012.1, read on the forward strand.
TGATTTTTCAACCAATAAGGTTTTCAGAATGAAAGTATTTTCTCCGAGGGTGGGAGCAAGGGTTTTACTTAAAGTGGAGAACCTGACTAATGGAGGTATCTCTTTTGAAAAAGAAGTAACCAGTACAGTAGCCAATGCTTGGGAAGACATGGCTTTTGATTTTAGGGCAATTAATACATCTAATTCATATCATAAAGTGGTAATTATCTGTGATCTTGGTGTTGTAGGAGATGGCTCACCCAATTTTACCTGGTTATTTGATGATATCAGGCTTACCAACCAAATGCCAGTGGGGTTATTGGATTTGCCGATAACATTTGATTTGCCAAACGTGAATTATGAAGTAACCGATTTTGGCGGCAACCAAACTGAAGCGTCACTGGATCCAACCAATGGTGCTAATAATGTAAAGAAGACGACCAAACCAAACGGCGCAGAAACCTGGGCCGGTACAACTATGGGAGCAGGCTATACAACAGCTCTTCCTTTTACCGCAACTAAAACACAGATGAGTATACGGGTTTACTCACCCGCTGCAGGCATACGGGTAAGATTAAAAGTAGAAGACCGTACGAATAATACCAGATCTGTTGAAACCGAAGCGATGACACAGGCTGCCAATACCTGGGAGACGTTGATCTTCGATTTTGCCAATCAATCGTCGGGAACAGCAGCCTTGAATTTAGCCTATACTTATAACATGGGTTCCATCTTCTTTGATTTTGGAAATGCAGGTAACGGCAAGGTATTTTATTGGGATGATGTAAGTTTTTTAGCTGTCAATACCACGCCGAATTATCTGGCACTTCCGATAACTTTTCAGTCAACAACCTATCCTTATAATTTTGTAAATTTCGGTGGTGGTGTTGGCACGGTAGTAAATAATCCAAATCCATCAGGTATTAACACCAGTACAAAGGTTGGTAAAATGGTAAAAGGTGCTCCCGAAGTTTGGGCAGGCACGTTCCTGGAACTGGTTAATCCAATTAATTTTTCGGTATTAAGAACTTTTAAAGTGAAAGTGTATTCACCAAGGGTAGGAGCCAAGTTGTTGCTGAAAGTGGAAAATGCTACCAACGGTGGTATCAGTTTCGAAAGAGAGGCAACCTGTACAACGGCCAATGCCTGGGAAGAATTGACGTTTGATTATTCGATGATTGATCCGGGACTTTCTTTTTCTAAAGTAGTGTTCATATTTGATCTGGGAACTCCGGGAGATGGTTCACCAAACTTTACTTTTTACTTTGACGATATCACACTTAATTAATTTTAAAAAATAAAATTATGATGACTAATAAAAAATCACTGTTCTACATTTTGCTGATCACCGTTATCGGTTTCAGTGCCTGCAAAAAGGCAGAGTATTCGCTCGGTGATATTAAAACGCCAACCAACCTCACGATGACAGCAACCGTTCAGGGAGTTGATGCTGCCAATCCATTTGGAAATGGTACCGGTCGGGTTGCCATTACAGTAAACGCCGATAATGCACTTAATTATAGAATTGATTTTGGCGACGGAACCGCTCCCCAATTGTTGCCAACCGGCGAAATCACCTACCGGTACGGTACTCCTGGGATAACCGAATTTACGATAAGCGTCAACGCGATTGGTACCGCGGGCTCCTTGTCAACCATCAGCAAAACGGTAAAAGTGTTTGTGAACTTTGTTATACCGGCAAACATTTTGCAGGGACTAACCGGCGGAACATCAAAAATTTGGCAAACCGATCATGATGCCGGCGGTCATTTTGGCGTTGGAGCTGATTGGGCTTTCTTTCCCAATTATTATTCAGCCGGTCCAAATTCAAGAGAGGCTTGTGCATACGATGATGATATTACGTTTTCGAAGGATGCCAACGACAATGTATTTATGTCGGTAAACAATAAAGGCGAATCTTTCTCCATTGGCGCAGCCACCGCATTTTACGGTTTTGCAGGAGGAGATGGTTGTTATGCGATCAATACCGGTGGAAATAAAAAACTGATCTTTATGGATGCGACGTCTGCTTCAACGCCTGCAGAGTCAACGCGGATACAATTTACCGTACCGGGTAATGGCATCATCAATTTTGGAACTGGAGGAACAACCTACGAGATATTATCGATATCTGATACGCAGGTTCATTTACGCAATATTGGCGCTGACGGAAATTCCTGGTATCAAAAACTGATAAAAAAATAATTAATTATGAAGTCATTCAAGCATACCATTATTTTGACGGGGTTGTTTTTTATTTTGGCCAGTTGTACCAAGGGCGATTCAAACCAGGCCGCTAATACACAAACGGCTCCCTCCAATTTGGTTGTCAATGCCTCAGTTAGCGTTGATGGCAGTGGTAATGTGTCATTTACAGCTTCGGCCACTAATGCCATTTCATATGTGTATGAATTTGGGAATGGGGTTATTCTAACGGTTCCCTCTGGTAATACCGTTTACCGATATACGCTGACAGGAACCAACACCTATACGGTAAAGGTAACGGCTACCAGCAGTTCTAATTTGTCGATCAGCAGATCGATACCGGTAACGGTTAATGTGGTTCCTACTGCACCGGTATTGGTATGGAGCGATGAATTTGATGTGGATGGTACACCTAATCCGGCCAAATGGGGATATGATATTGGCACCGGCAGCGGTGGTTGGGGTAATAACGAATTGCAGTACTATACCAGCCGGCCCGATAATGTTATAGTGAATGGCGGATTGTTGAAAATAATTGCCAAAAAAGAAACATACATGGGCAGTGCCTATACATCGGCCCGTTTATTATCCAAAGGGAAATATTCATTTACCTACGGCAGGATTGAAGTACGTGCTAAATTTCCAACCGGTGTTGGAACCTGGCCCGCAGCCTGGATGCTCGGTGATAATATTAACACAGCCGGCTGGCCTGCCTGCGGAGAGATTGATATTGTGGAACACCTGGGCAGGGACCTGAATAAGATCTATGGTACGTTGCATTACCCCGGCCATTCGGGCGGCAGCGCCAATGGAAATACCATCGTAATACCAGATGCCACATCGGCTTTTCATACTTATATTGTTGATTGGTCGGCCTCTGAAATTAAAATTTATGTTGATTCGCAGTTGTATCATACCGTTGCAAATTCAGCAGCCATACCATTTAATCAAAATTTTTCATCCTGTTAAATATGGCCATGGGTGGCAATTTTGGCGGTGCGGTTGATCCGGCCTTTACCAGTGCAACTTTTGAAATTGACTATGTACGGGTATATCAATAGGATAATAAAGGAGTTTTCTCATGCATTAGTTTTTCTATAAGCAATTACTAGCGGATCGTATCCATTTATCCAGGTAGATACCTCCGCTTTTTTAAAAAAAACAAATATTCAGTATTTCCGATTCGCTTGCAACGCTCTCAGAACATTACTGTCTAATACTTTTAACCCTTTAACCAAAACATTATGTCACAACAAAAAAAATCTGTTGTTAGTATCGCATTGGTAGTTGCACTCGGTGGGTTTTTAATGGGTTTCGATGCCTCGGTAATTTCCGGCGTTATTAAATTTATAGAACCCGAATTTCAACTAAGCAAGCTCGAACTGGGCTGGTCTGTTGCTTCTCTTTCATTAACGGCTACGTTGGCGATGATGTTTGCGGGGCACATTAGCGACAAATACGGCAGACGGGTAGTGTTGAAATATGCCGCTGTTTTATATGCTATTTCGGCATTGCTGTCGGCCATCGCTCCTTCATTTATCATGTTGGTGATTGCCCGGATGATCGGTGGTATTGGTGTTGGTATTTCCCTTATCCTGGCGCCCATGTATATAGCCGAAATTTCTCCGGCCAAAGTAAGGGGGCGTATGGTTTCGTTTAACCAGCTCAATATTGTGCTGGGAATTTCAGTTGCCTTTTTTACCAATTACCTGATCTTAAGTTTTGCCAATTCTGATGCAGCCTGGGTAAAAAGTTTTAAACTGAAAGAATACAACTGGCGGTGGATGCTTGGTATAGAATTTATTCCGGCCGTTTTATATTTCTTTGGTTTAATGTTCGTACCCCAAAGTCCAAGGTGGCTTATCATGAAGGGGAAGTTTGACCGTGCTCTGGAGATCATGAAGAAATATGGTGATCCGGTAAATGCCGAAAAAGAAATTGAAGATATAAAGGAAAGTATCAACAGGCAAAAAGCGCCAAAAGAAAAAACATCTTTTAAAAAATTATTTGTACCATCGATGCGGTTGGTGTTAACCATAGGTATCGTAGTGGCGGTTTTACAACAAATTACCGGTATCAATTCGGTATTCTTTTATGCACCTATGATATTTGAGCAATCAGGAATAGGCACGGATGCGAGTTTTGTACAAGCGATCCTGGTGGGTATTATTAACCTCGTTTTTACCGTGATAGCGATGATCTTCATTGACAGGCTGGGTAGAAAATTTTTACTTGTGATTGGCGTAACCGGTGTAGCGCTCAGTATGTTTTTACTGGCCTTCAGTTTTAATTCGGCAACCTATACACTAACCGAAGAATCAATGGCTAAATTACCGGCCACGATCAAAGCTGAACAATTGGTTCCCATTAAAGGAATAACCTATAAAAGCGATACGGAGTTTAAGAAAGCCATCGCCGGAGCATTGGGAAATGAATCAGCAAAAATATACGAATCTGATCTGATCACGGCAGGTATCAAAATGAATCCAACGCTGATCCTGATCGGCATACTGGGATTTGTGGCCTCCTTCGCCGTTTCCCTCGGACCCGTAATGTGGGTGCTGTTTTCAGAGTTGTTTCCAAACAGTATTCGCGGACTGGCCATTTCATTTGTTGGCTTTATCAATTCAGCAGTAAGTTTCCTGGTTCAACTTTTATTCCCTTGGGAATTAAATACCCTGGGTAGTGCTGGCACATTTCTGCTTTACGGAATATTTGCGGTTCTCGGCTTGCTATTCATCATTCGCAAACTGCCTGAAACCAAAGGCAAATCTTTGGAAGAATTGGAAGCGATTTTAGTAAAATAATTGACTGATTTAACCCGGTGAACAGCCGGTAAAATTATAAGAGCATGTATAGAAAGAGTATTTGGAATTTGATCTTGCCGGTTTTATTGCCAGTTGCCATGATGTCGGAAGGTTGTAAGTCGGGGGCGATTGATAAAACAACGGAGACTGGTGAGCTGAGTTTTACCGTATCGGCCTCTAAATCGATAACCAACAGCGGAAATTTTACAGTTAGTGAAGATGGCAATAGCCTGCTGAAAACGGCAGAGCCAGGCTGGTTAACTTTTGATATTGAAGTACCTGCTCCCGGAAGATACCGGGTTTCTTTAGATGCCGAGGCCACAGGCGCGGCGCCTGTGGCTTGCTGGATAGAGGATTATATCGATAACAAGGATGGCCGCAGTTTTAATATTACCGGAGAAATCCTGGCCTCCAAAACGGGTACATCCCTCATAGACGGGTCACCTTTAAATAAAGGCGTACACAAAATAAAATTACATGCCGGCGAAGGTAGTTTAACCGTAAAAAATATCAAATTCTTCCTGTTTAAAGTCCATACGCCAACTCCCGTTACGTTAACCCAGGCAACTTCGGGAACACAATGGAACCTGGTGTGGAGCGACGAGTTCAATGGTTCGGGATTACCCGATTCAACCAAATGGTCTTACGACGTTGGCAACTGGGGATGGGGCAATAATGAATTACAATATTATACCGAAAGCCGTGTTGAGAATGCCCGTCAGGAAGATGGAAACCTGATCATCGAAGCCCGTAAAAATGATAACGGCATGAAATGGTCCTCCACCCGACTGACCACCAGAGGGAAACAAACTTTTTTATACGGAAAGATAGAGTTCAGGGCAAAAGTGCCAACAGGCAGGGGTACCTGGAGTGCAGGCTGGTTGTTGGGCGACGAATATGTGGATGAATTATCATGGCCCTACTGCGGTGAAGTGGATATACTGGAGAATGTGGGATATGAAATGGATTCAATAAATGGTGATGGTAAAACCCACGCTTCCATTCATTGTGGCGCTTATTATTTTAAATTGAATAATCAGCCAACCAGCATTAAAGATGTAAAAAACATGAATGGCGAATTTCATACGTACACTGCAGAATGGACGCCTGAGAAAATTGATATACTGGTTGACGGTGTCAAATATTTCGAGTATAATGATCATTCCAGTGCGCTGGCCTGGCCTTATAATAAGGCACAGAATATTATCATAAACCTGGCCATGGGTGGTGGCTGGGGCGGGGCAAAGGGAGTAGATCAAACGCTAACGTCTCAAAAATATATCATCGATTATGTGCGGGTATATGAAAAAAAATAACACTGACGAAATCTGCAGTTGAAAATTTTTAAGTTTTAACAGATATTAACAATGCCATGCAAATCGGAAAGAACCAAATTGAACCGGCCGAAAGAAATGTAGCGGGCGATTTTGTGTTGTTCCATGGTGAATCTTATTATAAGATCTCCAATTACGACCTGATGGAACCTTTTTTTATTTCCGTCGTGAGTAATACAGATCATTGGATGTTTGTGTCCAGAAACGGTGGAGTAACTGCGGGCAGGGTAAATCCCGACAACGCCCTTTTTCCTTATTATACAGTTGATCAGATCACGCAGGGGGATGAAACAACAGGTTCCAAAACCGTTTACCGTTTACTTAAGGAGTCAACTGTTTATTTATGGGAACCGTTCAGCGACCAGTATAAAGATATTTACAAGATTCGCAGGAATATTTACAAAAGCGTTAGTGGGAATAAGATAATTTTTGAAGAGGTCAATGATGACCTGCAGGTTTCCTTCAGTTATCAATGGATGAACAGCAACCGGTTTGGGTTCATCAAAAGATCAACACTTACTAATCTCAGCCAGTCATCAATTGAAATTGAACTGCTGGATGGGTTGCAGAATATTTTACCGGCTGGTATCGACAGGCTCTTACAACAGGCCTATAGTAACCTGGTGAATGCCTATAAAAAAAATGAACTTTTACCCGAAACCGGTATTGGGCTATTTATGCTTAGCTCCGTGATTGTTGATAAGGCCGAACCGAGTGAAGCATTGAAAACAACGTTGGTATGGTCAACCGGTTTAAACGACTGTACCTATTTATTGTGCAACGGGCAAATCGACAATTTCAGGAAGGGGAGGGTGGTTACGCAGGAAACAGACATCAGGGCAACCCCTGGAGCCTATTTTGTGCATTCAAAGTTTCAACTGAATGCATCAGCGGAGCGGAGTTGGTTTATTATTGCCGATGTTGATAAAGACGCCGGCGATATTGCTCACCTCGAAAAATTTATAAAGAACGTTACCGATATTCCGGGCGAACTTGCTGCAGATATCTGGAAGGGCTCTGAGCAACTTCTTAAAATATTGGCGTTGGCCGACGGCCTCCAATTGACCAATGATAAACTGAGTATCAACAGGCATCTCTCCAATGTTTTATTTAATGTAATGCGGGGTGGAATACCTGACAATAATTACCTGATCTCAAAAACAGACCTGCTGGCTTTTATTAAGGGCTGCAATAAAGTTATTTATAGCAGCCATTTACATTTTTTGGAAGCGTTGGATGAAACAGAAGTGTATCAGAATTTACTTGCCAAATTTTCAATTTACAACCACCTGTCGCTTTTACGCCTGCTGTATGAATATTTGCCGTTTACATTCAGCCGGCGACATGGAGATCCATCAAGGCCCTGGAATTTGTTCTCCATAGAATTACAAAAAGAAGACGGCTCAAAGAATTTATCCTACCAGGGTAACTGGCGTGATATTTTTCAAAACTGGGAAGCTTTGAGTTTTTCCTATCCGGCCTATGTAGAAGGTATGCTCAGTAAATTTGTAAATGCGTCTACTGCCGACGGTTACAACCCATACCGGATCACCAGGGATGGCATCGATTGGGAAAAACCGGATCCGCACGATCCCTGGGCCAATATTGGTTATTGGGGCGATCATCAGATCATTTACCTGCTGAAGTTTTTAGAGATTTCAAAAAAGTACAACCCGGGCCGTTTACATCAAATGCTTTCTCAGAATATTTTTGCTTACGCCAATGTTCCCTATCGTATCAAAACCTACGACCAGTTGATCAAAGACCCATTTGATACCATAGCATTCAGTGATGAAACAGAAGCTTTAACAGCAGAAAGAACCGGTAGGATAGGCAGCGACGGAAAGTTATTGTGGGATGAAAACAACAATGTTCTGCTGGTAAACCTGACTGAAAAATTGCTGGCATCGGTTTTAGCGAAACTTTCGAATTTTATTCCCGAGGCAGGCATATGGTTAAATACCCAGCGTCCCGAATGGAATGATGCCAACAATGCACTGGTTGGTAACGGTGTTTCAATGGTAACCCTGTATTACCTGCGTCGTTTTCAACATTTTTGTTTAGCCATATTTTCAGAAAATCCGGCTACAGGGTATGAAGTCTCTGCCGAGATAGCAGATTTCTTCCTGTCTATCAGCGCCTGCTTCAAAAATTTTGAAAAGGTTTTGCCCGGCGATTTTACCGGGCAGCAGCGGCGTCAAATGACTGATGAACTGGGGAGGGCAGGAGCAGCCTATCGAGATCATTTATATAGCGTTGGTTTTTCATCCGATAAAAAAGTGCTTCAACAACCGCAACTGGAAGATTTTTTTAGCCTGACCATTAAATTCATCGATCATTCTATCCGAAAAAATAAGCGTTCGGATAATTTATATCATGCCTACAACCTCGTTAGTTTCGGAAAAGATACGGTCTCTATCCGTCATTTGTACGAAATGCTGGAAGGGCAGGTTGCCGTGCTGAGTTCGGGATTATTACATGCCGGTGAGGTGATTGATGTACTGGATGCTTTAAAATCAAGTGCGTTATTTAGAAGTGATCAGTACAGTTATATGCTTTACCCCGACAGGCAGTTGCCCCGGTTTATGGAAAAGAACTGTATCGCAGCCGAACTTATTGATCGTTCGGAGTTGTGTAAAAAACTGATAGCCGATCATAATAAAGATATTGTGTACCAGGATGTAAATGGGGTCTTTCATTTTAATGGCAAACTTCGCAATGCCAGTGACTTGTCGCATGCCCTGGATGGTCTGAACGGGTACACTAACCTCGTTAAAGAGGAAAAGCAATTGATCCTGGATATTTTTGAAAAAGTATTCGATCACCAGTCGTTTACCGGCCGCTCCGGTACTTTTTACGGATTTGAGGGTTTGGGTTGTATTTACTGGCATATGGTTTCAAAGCTGTTGCTCGCCATCAATGAGAACTATTTTAATGCCCTGCATAAAGAGATTGATGAATCCCAGCTCGCAACGATCGTAACGCATTATTATGATGTTAGGGCAGGTATAGGTCTCAATAAATCACCGGAACTATTCGGCGCTTTTCCTACCGATGCATACTCACATACCCCGGGCAATGGTGGCGCAAAACAACCGGGCATGACCGGCCAGGTAAAGGAAGACATCATTTCCCGTTTTGGTGAATTGGGTATCGACGTGGAGGACGGACAAATTAGTTTTAATCCGGGCTTATTGCGGCGTTCTGAATTCCTGACTGCGGGGGATAACTTTAACTATATCAATGCAGATGGTAAAATGGACAGCGTGATCCTGGAATCACAAACACTGGCCTTTACGCTTTGCCAGGTGCTGGTTGTATATCACCTCTCGCAAGAGGCAAAGACTGTGATAACGATCACAGAGGGCGAAAAATTTGAAATGGAAGGACTTATGATTGAAAAAGAATTTAGTGCGGATATATTTAATAAAACCGGTTTAATAAAACAGGTTGATGTTTATTTAAACCCGAGATTAAAATAATTAGGTTAATGTGTTAGTTTTTATTTATAAGCAATCGTTAAAAGCGGATCGTAACTATTTTTCCAGATAATTACTTCCGTTTTTTTTTACTTTAAAATCTGTAGAATGAAAAATAACTATTTTCTGAAATTGACGGCCCGATTACTTGTGTTGTTGATGGCCGTACCGATGTTGAGTGTGGCCCAAAATGATCTGTTTAAAGCCGAAACGGAAATAAAGATAAATGAACTGATCCGGCAAATGAGTTTGGCCGAAAAAGTGAATATGATTCACGCATCTTCGCCTTTTACTTCAGGGGGAGTAGCACGCCTGGGCATACCCGAATTTATTACCAGCGACGGGCCGCACGGTGTAAGGGCCGAGCATGGCCGCGATTGGGAACTCGATAATAATATACCGGATAGCGGTACCTACCTGCCGGTGGGTGTTTGCCTGGCGGCCACCTGGAACAAAGAACTGGGATATGAATTTGGCCGTGTATTGGGTAGTGAAGCCAATTATCGCGGAAAAGATATTATACTGGGGCCAGGGATAAATATTATACGTTCGCCACTTAACGGGCGCAACTTCGAATACCTGAGTGAAGATCCTATACTTGTTTCAAAAATGGCGGTAGGCTCAATTAAGGGAATCCAGGATCAAGGTATTTCCTGTTGTGTAAAACATTTTGTTGCTAATAACCAGGAAACCAGACGGAATACCATTGATGTGCAAATGAGTGAAAGAGCCCTGCGGGAGATCTATCTTCCCGGTTTTAAAGCAGCGGTGCAGTTGGGCGGTGCTAATACGGTGATGAGTGCGTACAACAAATTCAGGGGCCAGTGGGCATCGCATAGCCATTATTTGTTGAATAGTATTTTGAAAAAAGAATGGGTCTTTAAAGGTGTTGTAATCAGTGACTGGAATGCTGTACACGCAACTCCGGAGCCACTCTGGAATGGACTTGACCTGGAAATGGGTACCGATCTGAGTATGATGCAGAACAGGCAATACAATAAATTTTATATGGCCGACCCGGCGATCAAGCTGGTAAATGAAGGTAAAATACCCGAATATTTAATTGATGATAAAGTTCGCCGTTTGCTTCGTGTCATGTACAAAACAAACATGCTGGGTGACCTCAAACGCATACAGGGAGAATATAATACAACAGCCCATCGCCAAACTGCCTTGCAGATCTCTGAAGAGGGAATAGTGTTGTTGAAAAATGAAAACAATTTTTTACCACTCAATAAAAAACAAAAAAGAACCATCGCTGTGATCGGATTCAATGCTGATCGTAAACAATCTTTGGGAGGCGGAAGTTCCCAGGTACGGGCTTTTTATGAAATTACACCCTTGGCCGGTCTGCAAAATATTGTTGGAAAAAATGTTACGATCAACTACGAACCCGGTTACGAAGTAAAGCGTAACGGCGGGGCAAATACCGAACTAATGAATAGAGCAGTGGCCATAGCGTCCAAAGCAGACATGGTGATTTATGTTGGAGGCAGCTTTCACGGGTATACGCATGATAACTGGAGCGACAACGCCTATGATGCAGAAGATACCGACAAACCGGATATGATGTTGCCTTTTGGGCAGGATGAACTTATTAAGGCAATATTAGCGGTAAATCCAAAAATGGTAGTGGTTATGGTTGGCGGGGGTGCAATGGATATGCGGCTTTGGATCAACGAAACACCTGCCATTATTCAAAGTTGGTACGCCGGTATGGAAGGCGGTCATGCGCTGGCCAGGATCATTTTTGGAGATGTAAATCCCTCAGGAAAATTGCCTATGACATTTCCTAAAAAGCTGGAAGATCACCCATCTCAGGCGATGGGCGAATTTCCATATGACACCAGCGGCTTAGCCGTACATTATTACGACGATATATACGTGGGATACAGGTATTACGATACCTGGAAGGTGGTGCCTGAATTTGCTTTTGGTCACGGGTTGTCTTATACCAATTTTGAATACAGCAACCTCAATATATTAAACGAAAACGCAAAAGTCACGATCAGCTTTACGATAAAAAATACAGGTAAATTAGCCGGAGCGGAGATAGCACAGGTTTATGTGAAGCCCTATCAATCCGTTTTACCCAGGCCCGAGAAAGAACTGAAGGAGTTTGACAAGGTATATCTGGAACCGGGTGCATTTAAAACGGTGACCCTGCAATTAACTAACGACGACTTTTCTTATTTCGACGATCTCAAAAATACCTGGGTTATGGATCCGGGTAAGTATGGAATTCTGGTAGGCGCATCTTCCCGGGATATTAAGCTAAGCGGAATGCTGAGCAGATAGGTTAATTAAAAAACGGGAGTGGTGGAAACGTGCCAATTTTGCAAAATTATCTATTTAACATAATATTAATTATAGGTAATAAAATAACGTAAGCAAAAGATTGTTAACTAGTTACGATGGACAAGTTAAATCGAATTATAGTTGAATCCTGAGTATTCTCTACTTCTTCTGAAACAAAATGAAATGGTTTTTTTTTAGAAAAACTGGATAAGCAGACCAAGAAATACAATATTTTGATGCAAGACGCACCTGGAACTTCAATCACTGCGAGGGCACATTTATTTTGGAAAGCTGCCAGATAATGACCAGGGATGCCGTAACAAATCCGAAATGTTTCAGCTACGAAATTGCAACTGATGATCGGCACCAAACTGTTGAATCTATTTTACTACGGTAAGACTGCCCTCACCGTTTTCTTTTTCTATATAATTCATCAGGTCACTTTGTACCAGCAATGGATTTACCCGGGTAACTTTAATTCGTCCGTTAAGGGCTTTAAAGTTTCTTGAACTGTTGGTTACAAAAAGTCCGCTCAAGGTCATTTCATTATTACAATCTACCAGGTCGAGTACATTTAACTGAATTACATTTTTGTTGGCTGCTATCGGATAATTATTCTCAACGAGCAATGCGTCCTGCATGACTATTTTGCCATCTTTCGCGATCCTTACATGCAGTTTCTTGATTCCGTAATAGCGTTGGTTATCAATGATAAACCAGGTGTGTGAGAACGCTGACAGCTTTCCCCCAGTCTGGTTTATAAAGATTTCATAATCAAGAGTTTGATTGGCTGTTTCATTAATCAGGCTTCCTTTCCAGAGCCCTGTTACATCCTGGCTGAATACAAAAATCGGGCAACATATTGCCACCAAAATGGGGAATAAACGTTTCATAGGTTGGGTTTTAGAGGGTATTATCAACATATAACGAATATTTCGAGGCTTTTATTTTATAAAATATATTTTATTTATTATTCGAAGAGCTCAATTTAAATAAGAAAAATAAGGGCAGCCTGATCAGTATACAGGTATTGGTCATTTTTACGAATGAAAAACGGCTAAATAGAGTACAAATAAGTTGGTCAATCACTTCAGTAAAATCTTGTTGTATATTGCGGCGAAAACAGGCCCCACGAGCAATGATTGATGAGTTGCATTTCGAAAACCTGTACAACGGGTATAAAAAACTCGTTTACAATATGTGCCTGCATTATGTGCTCAATGCCGAAGATGCGCAGGATATCACGCAGGAAGTTTTTGTAAAAGTACACCAGCGATATAGTCAATACGACCCGAAAGCGGCATCCGAAAAAACCTGGATCTGCCGGATAGCTATCAACCATTGCCTCGATTTTATCAAATCAAAAAAAACAAAAAAGCGGTTTGGGTTTATCAGTTCGTTATTTCACCAGGATAGTGATGAACAGGTAATCGATGCCCTAGAAATAAATCACCCGGGTGTGGAGGCCGAACATAAAGAAGCCTTAACCAAACTTCTCCAAATCATTTATGCGCTTCCTGAAAATCAAAAAACAGCGATCATTTTAAGTAAAATAGAAGATCGGCCGCAAAAGGAAGTCGCGGAGATCATGAATACCAGTGTAAAAGCAGTTGAATCGTTGCTGCAACGGGCCAAACAAACCATTCATAAAAATTTAACAAATACCGAAGGGTTATAAAAAAACAGTCGTATAAAATAAAGATGGAGGATAATAATATAGATAATAAACTGGATGCGCTGAAGCTCATCGAAGCGGTGGATGCCCCACCCTTTCTGTTAACCCGTATCAGGCAGCGGATACAAAACCAGGAACTGGTAAAGGCGCCCGTTAAATGGAAACTGGCTTTTGCATTTACCTCCGTTGTCTTATTGGCTTTAAATATCGCCATTTTATTTAAGTCGGCCGGAAATAATGACGAAAAACCTGCTACTGACGGTAAAACTTCCATTGAAACAGTTGTTAGCTCAATGAATCTATCAACTAGCAGTAACTTTTACTATGAGTAAAACAAAATTATTAAGCATAGCCGTAATCGGGCTGATGGTTATCAATATTGGTATCGTTGGCTTTTTGTTGATCAAAAAACCACCCATGCCGCCCGGGGGACGCCCACCAATGCCCGAAGCTGGCCCCAAAAAAATAATTGCCGAACGACTGGATTTTGATAAAGAACAGGTGGCAGCATTTGAGAAACTGGTTGAAGCGCATCAAACTTCGGTAAAAGCCCTGGGTGATAGTATCAAAATTGCGAAAAATAATCTCTTTCTGACATTGCAAAGTGAAACCTTTGCCGGCAAAGATTCGCTGGTTAATCTGCTGGGCGCTTTACAAAAGCAGATGGAGTTGCTGCATTACCAGCATTTTACTGATCTAAAAAAGATTTGCAGACCTGATCAACTGAACAGGTACAATGATTTAACCAGTGAACTGGCAAGTTTTTTTGGCGCCGGTAAAAATGGTCCGCCACCACCACAGCATTAAAAAAAGGATCTCCCTATATTCAATCAACCAAACAAAAAAAAACATTGGTTGAGCCACGAGCATGGGTGCCAAAGGAACCTTTACCCGGCAAACAACGGGATTCACCATTTATATCATTTCCCCAATGAAGCGCATTTGAATGCACTCCTATCTTTTAATACAGGATATTCCCCCTAACTAAGCGTATTTTTGCAGCTATGCAACAAATTAATATACCGCTTATTTTAAACAGCCTTGGTTTTGAAAAGCTGAATGAAATTCAGCAGTCTTCCCTGGAAGCCAATGCCAAAAACGATAATATAGTCCTTTTGTCGGCTACTGGCTCGGGCAAGACCCTGGCTTTTTTATTGCCGCTTTTAGAAACTTTAAATCCTGAAATAGACAAGGTGCAGGCCCTGATCATTGTGCCCAGCCGTGAATTGGCAATACAAATAGATGATGTATTTCGTAAAATGCAAACTGGTTTTAAGGTAACACTCTGTTACGGAGGACATAAAAGGGAAACCGAAGAAAATAATTTAGTTGAAGCCCCTGCCCTTATTATCGGAACTGCCGGGCGTTTGGCTGATCACATCCGCCGCAATAATTTTGCCCTGGATAATATAACCACACTGGTGCTGGATGAATTTGACAAATCGCTGGAGTTGGGTTTCACAGAGGAAATGTCATTTATTATCGGGTCATTAAAAAATGTAAAAAAGAGAATGCTCACTTCGGCAACCTATGCCGTGCCGGTGCCGGATTTTATCGGCCTTAAAGATCCTATTCGTCTTGATTTTTTACCCGAAACCGCTGCCGCTGAAAATACGCTGGAGATTAAAACAATTTTTAGTCCGGATAAAGACAAGATCGATACACTTTTTAAACTGATCTGTTACCTGGGCAACAGGTCTACAGTAATTTTCTGCAATCACCGGGTTTCGGTTGAGCGTACCAGTAACCTGTTATCGGAAAAAGGGATATTAAATGTATTCTACCACGGCGGTATGGAACAGCAGGAAAGGGATAGTGCTCTATGTAAATTCAGAAACGGAACCAGTGATATTTTGGTAACAACCGACCTGGCGTCCCGTGGCCTGGACATACCTAATATCCGCTACATTGTACATTATCATCTACCCGATACCGAAGATGCATTCACTCACCGTAATGGCCGTACAGCACGTATGGATGCCACAGGAACCGCCATTATCATCTTATCGGCGGAGGAAAAACTCCCCGGTTATGTTGGCGAAGTAAACAACATTGAAATTACCCGGGAGCATCCGGTACCTGATAAACCGAAATGGAGTACGTTATTCATTGCGGCAGGGAAAAAAGATAAAGTGAACAAAATTGATATCGTTGGTTTTCTGTCTAAAAAAGGCCAGCTCAAGAAAGAAGATATTGGCTTAATTGAGGTTAAGGACTTTTTTAGTTTTGTGGCCGTTCGAAAAGTAAAGGTTGGGCATGTTTTGGAATTGATCAAAAATGAAAAGATCAAGAACAAAAATGTTAAGATTGAAATAGCCCGGTGATTTCACTAAAACGGACTTCCCCATTTTCTATCAGCATATACATTTGTACCCGACAGGGTTTGTAAGAAAGCTACCAATGCCGATTGTTCGGCTCCGGTTAAATTGAGTTTTTGACCCTGTCCGTTGGGCCTGAGTCTTGGATCGAGGTTTGTATTTCCCGGTGCCAGGTTAATCGTATTATAATGACCTACTGCAACCTGCAATGTAGCTAAATTGGCGGTATGCATCAGCGGGCCGTTTTCGATACCGGCAGTGTTCACAACATCTCTTAAACTGGGGGCCCTGGTAACCGTAATATCAATACCAACTCCGGGAAATATACGGCCAATAATTCCATTGTTACCGGTATTGGGATCAATGTCAAATTCCGGT
This sequence comes from Chitinophagaceae bacterium, assembly GCA_016710745.1. Lineage (GTDB taxonomy): Bacteria > Bacteroidota > Bacteroidia > Chitinophagales > Chitinophagaceae > Ferruginibacter. Next base: position 333,256 of record JADJVB010000012.1, read on the forward strand.
GCGTTATGGCATCCATTGCATCCGGCACCACCACCAATTCGGTTTCCACCCGGATCAAATACCGGCGGCGTTAAAAAAAGCTGCTTACCCAGGTTCTCCTGTGCTGTGAAATTTGGAAAATTTTGCATATCGTTAGGTACCACTGAGCGACCTGCATCATATTTAGAGTCGAAAGACTGAATACTCCTGACAAATTGAGCCATGCATTCCTGTAACCTGGCTTCAGTTACAGTAATATCTCCATAAACAAATTTAAAAAGTTCGTTATAATAGCCAATGGCCTGTAGTTTGGCCAGCAGGTTATTAATATCGGGCCTTCCGCTTTGTCCGCTAAAACCCATTTCTGCATGGTCCTTTACCGGTGTGGTGGTCTGTTGTTCCAGCGTAGCGGCCCGTTCGTCCCAAAAGAATTTTCTTTCTACGGCAAAACGGCCGTTGATCAGTCGCATAGAATGCCTGGCTGTTAGTCCGCCTGCTACGCCCCCGCTGGATATGGCCGTATCGCTGAAAGCAAACTGCTGTTTATGGCAACTACCGCAGGCAATTGTATTATCAAAGCTTAAGTTTTTATCGTAAAATAAAACCCTGCCCAATGTGGCTTTGGCATCGGTTATATTATTAGGGCCGGTATTGTCTTTGTTGATATATACCGGTTTTACCTGGTTGGCATAGTTGGCCAGGTTGGCTGGATCTATGTTAGTTCGAAATGCCGCTTTTATCGCCGCATAGGGATCGGTTAATACGGGTGTGGTGGTGCTGTCATTTTTTGAACAACTGGCAATTATAATCACCAAACTGATAATCAGGCCAAATAAGTACTGAACTTTGGTCATAAAACGGTTTTGTTAATGTTAGGGTTTACTGTCAGACTGCAATATATTGACAAAGTTTAATCTCTCTGTCTTTAACATCACGGTGCCTGTTATATTGTACGCATTTAAATAAAAATTCCTTCGGCAGATACATTTTATTTTTTAAACCCATTGATAAAGGTCAAAACAGAATGGTTAAAGTTTTCGGCTTCGCTGAACATAAATTCATGTTCGATGGGGATCACATAGATCGGGAAATCAACTAAATCGGCTCTGAATTTCTCCAGTCTTACCGCGTCTTTTTCTGTAGTAAGAACAAGTTTTTTTTCTGTATTTATTTTTTCGAACTGTTGCCTGATTTCTTTAAGGTCATTGCTGTGGAAGATATGGTGATCGGCATAACGCAGCATATCATAACTATCGGCATGTTCGGTCAGGAATTTTTTCAGTGGAGCAGGGTTAGCTATGCCACAAACAAGCAGGATTCCGCAATCGGCACTAATTTCAATGGTTTCTTTCGAAAAAAGATGAAAACAGGTGCCATATTTGATGGATGTAAAATAGATGGATTGCCCTTCTGTCGGGTCTATTTCCGCGATAACGGCATTTTTTTGAGACAGCGACAGTCCGGGATCGCACTTCGTAACTACGATAATATCTGCTCTCTTATTACTGCTTCTTACATCACGCAGATCACCGGCCGGCAAAATAAAATCCCGGGTATATAAATTTTTATGTTCGGTAAGGATGATATTGAGTCCTGCTTTTACCGGGCGGTGCTGAAAGGCATCGTCTAAAATGATGACTTCGGTTTCGGGCTTTTGGTGTAATAATTGGGGAATAGCCACCATTCTTTCTTCACCAACAGCAACCGTAATATCTTTGAATTTTTGGTGAAACTGCATCGGCTCATCCCCGATTTCCAACGCAGTTGTATCATCATCAGCAATGGCAAAGCCGGTAGTTTTTCTTTTATATCCGCGGCTCAACGTGGCTGTTTTAAAGCGATCTTTTAATAAGCGAATCAAATATTCTGTCATCGGTGTTTTACCTGTTCCACCTACAGCCAGGTTGCCAACACAGATGACCGGGAAATTAAAGGAAGATGACCTCAGTATGTTTCGGTCGTATAATTTGTTTCGCAGCCAAATGATGCTGCCATATATCCAGCTAACGGGTAATAGAAGGTATCTGAAGCTTTTTAACAAATTGGTTTATTAGTTTGTTATGTAAAATTTATTTCTGATACTGGATACTAGATTCTGGATTCTGGATTCTGGATACTGGTTGCCAAACCATTAATTATTAATAAAGATAGAAAATATAGTGGTGCCGTAATTGCGTTCTGTTTTATAATGGGCAAAGCTTTTGTAATTGTTTCGTGGCGTATGTTCCAAAACAAACCAACCATCCTGCTTCAGTAATCGGTTTTCGAAAATTTTTATCGGCAGGTCATCAATAGTTGCCAGCGCATAGGGAGGTCCTGCAAAAATAAGATCGAATTGCCCATCGGGCCCTGCGGGCTGGTTGCAGTTTTCAATAAATCGAAAAACATCGGATTTTATTACATTGAAATTCTCAAATCCTAATTCCGCCGAAGTTTTCTTAATGAAATCATACATCTTATTGTCTTTCTCAACGATACTGATATCGGGTGCTCCCCTGCTGGCTAATTCGTAACTGATGCATCCTGTACCGCCAAACAGATCCAATACTTTTAACTGATCAAAGTCCAGGTTATTTTGTAAAATATTAAAAAGGCCTTCTTTGGCAATATCGGTTGTTGGCCGGGTATAGGGCATTTTTGCAGGCGGGCTAATCCTTCGGCCTCCATGTATGCCGCTGATTATACGCATGCAGGTAATTCAAATAAATGGCTGAAAAAATGATCGGGCAGTTTTTTGATGTCTTCAATATAACTATATTCTTCAGGAACAGTATCAAATTCAATGTGTAAAAAGTATTTGTAGATAGCGGCATACAAACCCGACGCCGCATCTATCATGCCATTTATCTGCAGCGTTACCGAATCGGGATGAACATCAAACCCCTTACAAACATTCAACAAATGAAAAACGCAATCATCAGCTTCGGTATACAAGAAATTTTGTATGACCTGTAACCTGCTTTCCCTGCTAAGCATAAGGGTAATGCTATTACTGTAAAAAATAGCTTTCAGCAGATTGCCTTCGGGAAAGCTGGTATTCACGATCGTTGAAAATAAATGAGTTTGGGTAGCAACCGGCAAATACGTTGAGAATAGCTCGATCACCGGTTGTGGAAGCCGATAAACATTGTGCAGGTTGTGTTTATATAGAAAATCCGAGCGGATCAACCCCTGATTTACATCACCAAAAACCAGGTTCAGCATGTTGAGGTTGCGGTCGGCGTTCATCAATTCGGCCGGAACAAGTATGCTGTCGGGGAATGCCCAAAACACATGTGTTTTATTGTACCGCTGCTGTAGTAAATGTTCCCTGGTGAATAGTTCTTTCAGTGCGTCCGAAAGTTCCTGTTGGTTCAAATTGGCGGAGAACGCGTAGGAAACTACGGCCACGAAACAATTACTGTTATCGAGTATGGCCAGCGAAACGCCCATTGGGCCTGCTTCGGCAAATAATTGTGAGGTTTCAAAATGTATTCCGGGGGCCTGTATATTAAAAGATGGATTCACTTGTTGCATTTCGGTGGCAAAATAAGATAATTTTGCTGACTTTATGGAAAGTACGGCTGCAATAAAAGATTTAAAAGTAAAGGTTACCAATAAGCAGATTCTGAGTATTGCGTTGCCGATCACGTTGGCTATTCTTATTCCCCAGATCAATATGCTTACCAACAGTATCTTCCTGGGCGATCTGAGTATTGAGGCATTGGGCAATGCCGGTATAACCGGGGTATTTTATCTGATCTTTGCCGTGGCGGGAAATGGACTTAACAATGCCGTGCAAACTATTTTTTCGCGTTATGCCGGCAGCGATAACCACGACGCGTTCAAAATCATATTGGCACAGGGTATCCGTATTTGCTTACAATATGCTGTAGCGGGCATTTTAATCACCTGGTTTATTGCACCGCTGATCCTGGAACCGGTTGCCGATACGCATTCCTATACCCAACAGATCAATTTTTTGAAGATCCGGATATTTGGTCTGCCCTTTTTATTTTTATTTCAGATGGGCAATGCATTTTTAGTTTCCAGTTTAAACAGCCGCTATTTAATGATCGCCTTCGTTTTTGAAGCGTTGGTAAATATTGCACTCGATTTTTTATTGATCAAGGGGCGTTATGGTTTTCCTGCCATGGGATTCAATGGTGCGGCTGTGGCATCAGTGATCGCCGAGATTGTGGGTTGTATTGTGGTACTGCTGGTGATTTACCGTACCGGTTTGCAAAAACAATATGGCCTGTTAAAGTCGTTTGCATACGATAAGGTCATTTCAAAATCGATATTCAAAGTATCGGTACCGCTGATGCTGCAATATGTAATAAGCGTAACCACCTGGCTCATATTTTTTATGCTGATCGAAAGTTTGCACAACGATGCCTACAAGGCTATCAGCAATATCATGCGAAATGTTTTTGGTTTGGCGGGCATATTTGTTTGGGCATTTGCCAGTACCAGTAATGTGATGGTGAGTAATTTATTGGGACAAAAGCGTGAAGACCTGGTTTTAACGGCCATCAATAAGATTGTAAAACTTTGTATGGTTTTGTGCATTTTTATTTGTTTGCTGGTGAACCTCCTCCCCGGCGTGTTTTTTGGTATGTTCAGCCAGGGCGAGGACTTTGTACAGCAGGGCATTCCGGTGCTACGGGTGGTTTCGGTAGACCTGTTGCTGATGTGCCTGGCCAATATCTGGCTGAATGGTGTAACCGGTACCGGTAAAACGAAAATGAATTTAATGATAGAACTGGTGGCTATTACACTCTATATGCTGTACACCTGGGTGTTTGTGAAAATGCATTTTATCTCCCTTGCCTTTGCCTGGACCAATGAATTCGTCTATTGGTCTGTTATTTTTGGCATGGCTTATTTTTATATGCGGAGTGGGAAGTGGAAAATAAAATAGCAAATCTCCTCTTGCTTATTATTCGATACCACCGATTTGACCTTACCTACGGGTGTTCAAGCTTGTTTTTATCTCAAATGCCCCTTTTTTGGCCCGCTTATACCGGCAGCACCAAAGACTGCAGGATAAGAGTTGTCAATCGCTAACAGGTTATAAAGGTTCAACGTATGATTTTATAATTCTTCGATGATCGATTTGCCTGAAGACCGGTCTCCACAGGTCCATTGCCAGTCTTCATGCAGCCTGATCTTTCCGTTTGGTAACAGTTCCGGTGTTGAGGTACAAATGCCGGTTTTGAGTTCGCCCAGATCGTTTATCTGCTGATAGCACATCTTGATTTGTCCGACATCATCCACGATACCAAGCAACTGTCCATGTTTTATTTTACCTCCTGCATATTCACAGGTCAACATATTGCCTTCCTGCCTGTAATGAAAAAGGGTGTCTTCGTTGGTTTCTGCATTCGCGGAATTCAAAACAGGGCGGAATATTTTATCGTTATAATTCATGTCAACCTTTGGCTACCGGCTTTTCCAGGTATTGTTCGAAAAATCGATGTCCGGAAAAACCTTCGCAGCATCCAGTTCAACTTTCTTAAGTTCTTCAGTTACCGGAAGTTTTACTTTCCAGGTAATGGTATTGTTCCAGATCTCTACCGGTAATTTCAGCGTTCCTTTTTTCCCGCTTTTTGTTTCGTAGGAAATGTGCACGGGCAATGCCATCTGTTCTAAATTGGCGATGGTAACAATGGCGCCTTCCTCGGGTTTGTTGTTTTCATAGTCGACCGAAATAATCGCCTGGTTAAACATATAATTTTCTAAAAACCAGGCTTTCCAGAACCAGGCCAGGTTTTCGCCTGCCGCATTGTCCATGGTTCTGAAAAAATCCCAGGGCGTGGGGTGTTTATAGGCCCATCTTCTGATGTATTCTTTGAACGCATAATCGAACCGGTCGGGACCTAAAATTTCATTTCGCAACAGGGTTAACCCATAGCCCGGTTTTCGGTACAGGGCATTGCCTATGTTGGCTTCTCTCAAGGCATCGGGCGTGCTGAATATGGGTTCGGTGTTTTCGCCAAACATATAAACCGTGGCAAACTCCATACTCATCGGTTTGGATTTATATTCCCCGTTGTTAAAATCGTCTTCGGCCAGTGAATTAATGAAAGTATTAAAGCCTTCATCCATCCATCCATACTTGCGTTCATTGCTGCCTACGATCATCGGAAACCAGGTATGCCCGAATTCGTGATCGGTTACGCCCCATAGGTCTTCTTTGGTTGCCGAGGAGCCACAAAAAACGATACCGGGGTATTCAATGCCAGCAACATTGCTGGCCACATTTACAGCCGCCGGGTAAGGATACTCGAACCATCGCCTGCTGTAATTTTCAATACTGGCCTTGGTATATTCTGTTGCCCGGCCCCACCCCTTTTGCCCGCTGCTTTCAGCCGGATAAGCACTCATAGCCAGGGATGTTTTACCACTGGGTAAATTAATCCGGGCCGCATCCCAGATAAAACTTTTGCTGCTCGCCCAGGCCACATCTCTTGAATTGGATATTACGTAATGCCAGGTAAGGGAATTGCCGGCAGATCTCGAAGACGCATCTTTAATTTCAGCTTCGCTACGCAACATTACCGTTTTATCAGATTTTTTTGCCTGCGCCAGGCGGCTTTGCTGCACTGGTGTCAGTACTTCGGTTTCATTCAATAATTCTCCACTGCATACCACAATATGGCTGGCTGGTGCCGTGATGCGTACATCAAAGTCGCCGTATTCTAAATAAAATTCGCTTGGTCCCAGATAAGGCGCAGTATTCCATCCTTCCACGTCATCAAAAACGCACATGCGCGGATACCACTGGGCCACAGCGAAAATATCACCATTCTTTGTCTCGAGGATTCCGCAACGATCGGCTCCGTATTTTGGTAATTCAAACGAGTAATCAATTTTAATACTAATGACATCACCGCCCGGTTTTACGGCATTCTTTAAGCGAATCTGCATGCGGGTATCAGTAATAATAAAATCAGCTTTATTATTTTCGTCTAACGATTTTACCGAGCTGATTTTGTAGCCGCCATTAAAATCACTTTTACTGTCACCATAGCGGCTGCGGCTGTTCAAAGGCATCCTGGCCTGTCCGCGACTGTCTTTGTTAAATAAATTTTGATCGAGAATCAGCCATAAAAAAGGCAGTGCATGCGGGCTGTTATTTTTATAAGTTATTATAACCGAACCTGAGATGATATTGGTTATATCGTTTAACTGTACATCGATTTTGTAATCCACTTTGTTTTGCCAATAACCGATATTGGGTTCACCGGTTGCCGCCCTGGTGAGGCTTTCTCCCCCGGGATAAAAATTGGGTGCAAACAAGGCATAGGGATCATACCTCGAACTGATGTCTTTATCTTCCTGCGCCTGTACAGCGGCAAAAGAAAAAACCATTATCATTAATGTGGAAAATACTTTACCCATAATTTAAATTTAGTGTCCGAAGTTAAGCAAATTCGGGAAGCAATAATTTGGTGAATAAGGCGGTTGTTTAATCCCAATCCTTTATCATGGCCCTGGCCTTTTCCTTAATAGCGGGATCGTCTTCAGTTTGGTTGGGTAGAGCCAACAACAATTGCAGGTAGGCAATAGCTTTGGACTTACCATTATTGTCTTTATAAGCCTTAGCCATTTCCAGGTAATTAAGCAAAAATTCGGGTCGTAACGTCCTGGCTTTTTCAAAAGCGGTAATGGATTGTTTAATAGTAGCCGGGGGTAATCCGCCGTATAACAATTTTACCAACGACCGCTCCAGGGCATTTAAATTACTGATTTCGTATTGCCAGCGGCCCAGTACATGCCAGGCTTTGAAATTTTGGGGATCATTGTTTATGGCAGCATCTACGTATTTTTTAATTTCTCTGGCATTTAATATTTTTTCCTTGCCCGATTTGCTCATCGAGGATCGGCCAAGCGCAATCGCCATTACACAATTGCCTTCTGAATTATAGGGATTAATTTTTAATGATGTTGCGGCATATATTCTGGCCGCCTGGTAATACTCATCCCGGAGTTTTGTATTTTTGGTTTCCCGCTGACCAATACGGCTGCACAATTCACTGCATTTATTCAGTGCTTCAATATGGGTAGCTTTTAGTTTTAATACTTCCTTATATTTATGAAAAGCCGCTTTCTCATCGGGTATCGCTTCCAGTCGGTTCGCTTCTTTCAATAACGCATTAAGATCCTGCGCATAACTGAATATGCCCGAAACGGTAAAAAATAATATGGAGAATATTAACTTCAAATAAAATCTTTTTTATAATTAACGCACACGCTTCCTTCGATACCGGCAATGGGCGGATTTGCTTTCTCAATCGAAAGAGAGATCGTTTTTATCCGTTTGTCGATCCCGTGTATCTCTTTCGCCAAATCCTGTGCCAGTGTTTCCAGTAATGGCGTGGGCATACTCATTCTTTTTTTTATGATCTGGTATACGGTTCCGTAATCAATCGTGTGCTCCAATAGACTAACGCGCTCTGCTAATTCGCACGATAAGGCAACATTTACTTCATAGCAATTGCCCAATATGCGCTCCTCTTCATGAAAGCCATGAAAAGCGAAAAATTTCAGCTTCTGCAGTTTGATGGTGAACATAAACGGACTATTAGGTACTTGAAAATTTATTAATGATTAATTGATCATGTTTTTAACGCATAAGGTTTGTGTTTCTGTAAACTTCTTTATTACTAAGAAATTATTAATTATCCATTAACCATTGTCCTTTAATGTAACCCATTCTCCCCTAAATACCGCTCCGCGTCCAGTGCAGCCATACAACCCGTACCTGCGGCAGTAACAGCCTGCCTGTATATTTTATCCTGTACATCGCCCGACGCAAAAACGCCTTCCACATTTGTTTTAGATGTGCCTGGAATGGTTTTTATATAGCCCGCATCATCCATATCGAGTAAGCCTTTAAAAATATCAGAGTTGGGTTTGTGCCCGATGGCTACAAAAAACGCACTGACCGGAATCTCCTGCTTCTCCCCTGTTTGATTATTTTTAATGCGAACGGATTCTACTTTTTTGTCGCCCAACACCTCATCGGTTTCACTGTTCCAGTAAATTTTTATATTTTCTGTTTTAAGTACCCTGTCGATCATCACTTTACTGGCACGCATTTCATCACGCCGCACGATCATGTGTACCTGCGAACATATTTTAGACAAATAAAGTGCCTCTTCTGCTGCGGTATCACCTGCACCCACAATGGCAACTTCTTTGCCTTTAAAGAAAAACCCGTCGCAAACGGCACAGGCACTCACGCCATAGCCATTAAGGCGTTGTTCACTTTCCAGTCCCAACCACTTGGCCGAAGCCCCTGTTGAGATGATCAAGGCATCAGTTTCGATCCATTTTTCTTCATCAATTTCAACCCGTAAAGGCCGGGTTGAAAAATCAACTTTTGTGGCCAGTCCATAACGGATATCGGTACCCATACGTTTTGCCTGGTTTTCGAAATGAACCATCATTTCGGGGCCCTGTATGCCATCAGGATAACCGGGGTAGTTCTCTACTTCAGTTGTGATCGTCAACTGGCCACCGGGTTGTATGCCCTGGTACAGAACCGGACTCAAACCGGCTCTGGATGCGTAAATGGCAGCTGTATACCCAGCCGGCCCCGATCCTATTATCAAACAATGTACTTTCTCTGCTGCCATAAGTTTTATCTTTATTTATTGTTGCGAATGTAATGGACTATCATTTGGAATTAATTACCGGGCAACGATCGTTTTTACCTGTGAAGCATAGCCGCAAAATGCACCAAGTGCGCCATCGCTGATATTGCCCAACACTTTCCCCGGTTGCGAAAAAGGATTGCCGATACTCTGCTGGTTAAATTCCCAGGTATTCCAGAAATCATAAGTTGCCTTATCAATATTAGATAATTTAAAGGAGAGCGTATCGCCTCTTGAAAAAAACCTGTCGTCACCATCCGGGAATGGAAGATTTCGGTCAACCCCCGGGTCAATTTGCCCCTGATAGGTTGTACCATCAACTACCTGATCGTTATACGCCGAATTAAAACCAGGCAGAAAGCGTTCGCCGTTCTTTTTCGTAAAATACCTGATATAATTGCCCAGTCCCGGCGGGTCCGTTACCCTGCCCATAAAAATTCTTCTGCTGGTATCAACATCAGGGGGTGCCGGCTTGGTCCAGACGCTGTCAATGGTTTTGGTAAGTGCCGGAATGGTGGTACCTGCAGTATACACTTTTCCTTCTGATTTTATAGTAAGACTATATTGTTTATTGAACTCGCCGATAAAAGCCGTACCCAAACTGGCCGAATCGATACCATAATAGTAAACAGAAAAACCATTGCCAACGGGAACACTATACTCCTTAAAGGTATGCGAGGTAACGCCATTGCTCATAATGACTTCAGCGTTGTGTACAAAAGAATTGTACAATACCTGGGGATTGATGGCACCAAAATAATCGAGGCTTTTATTAAGCACAACTGTTGGTGCCGATCCATTTTCAATTTGTGCATCCACCACCAAAACGGGTACAGCTTCTTTCAAATTGAAATCAATATCTTTTTCGCAGGAAAAAAACAACAGGCTCAGTAAAGCAAGTGGTATACATTTTTTCATTCTTTACAAAATTAAACGATGACAGGCTGAATTCCATCAACTGCCTGTTAATATTAAATAGTATTTGCTTAAATCCTCATCGGCGATCAATGGTAAAACAAGTTGGTCTTAATATCAACGACCGACCGGTATATTTAGTTTGAAAGTTTAAAAAAATCCTCCTGTTTTTGGCAGGAGGATCTGGTATAAATCATTTATAAACTGATTAACCCAAATAAGCTTTTAAAGCTCCGCTGTAACGGGCTTTCTGTAAGCGTTTGATGGCTCTTTCCTTGATCTGTCGGATACGCTCCTTGGTTAAATCGTATTTTTGGCCAATTTGCTCGATTGTAACGCCATTTTCTCCATCCAGTCCGAAATAAGCATTTACGATCTCTGCTTCGCGTGGACTCAAAGATTTCAAAACCCTGCGAATCTCATTTTTCAATGAATCGTGCATCACATCTTCATCGGTTTCATCACCCCCTTTCAGCAAATCGCCCATGGCCACATCTTCGGCCTCATGCACGGGTGCATCCAGGGAAGTATGACGGGTATTACTTTGGAAGATATTGTTGATCTCCGTTTCACTCATTTCCAGTAATTCGGCTAATTCTTCAGTTGATGGCTCACGCTCATGTTCCTGTTCAAAAGCCATGTAGGCCTTGTTAGCCTTGTTGTAGGTGCCAATTTTGTTTTGAGGCAGGCGGACTAATCTGCCCTGCTCTGCCAACGCTTGTAGTATTGATTGGCGAATCCACCACACAGCGTATGAAATAAATTTGAAACCCTTGGTTTCATCGAAGCGTTGCGCCGCTTTAATTAAGCCGAGGTTACCCTCGTTGATCAAATCACTAAGCGAAAGGCCCTGGTGCTGGTACTGCTTAGCCACAGATACCACAAAACGAAGGTTGGCCTGCACCAATTTGTCCAATGCACGCTGATCTCCCATTTTGATCTTTTGGGCCAAAATGGTTTCCTCTTCAGGAGTAATCATCGAAATCTTGGAAATTTCCTGCAAATACTTCTCAACCGCCTGTGAATCACGGTTGGTAATCTGCGTTGCGATCTTTAGTTGCCTCATTGAATTGTATTATTTACTAAAATAGAACACTGAATAGACATTATTTGTTGCGAAAAGGTTGCAAAAGAGTGGTTAATGCGCTTGTTTTCTCCTCAAAAATGTGTGCAAAGTTACTAAATAATAGCCGTATTTCATAATGTAAGTGAATAAATGGGATGAAAGGTGGATAAATGATCATACGGGGTGATGGATGCTGGATATTGGATGTTTGATGCTGGATACTGGATACTTGATACTTGATCAAGCATCCAACCGCCGGAATCTGCTGCCTACACGCTATATTTGCCTGATGATTACAGACCTCCGCTCTGATACCTTTACCAAACCCTCGCCGGCCATGCTGGAAGCCATGTTTAACGCGCCGGTGGGCGATGATGTTTTTGGTGAGGATCCCTCAATTAACAAACTGGAAGCTATGTCGGCCGACATGTTTGGTATGCAGGCTGCCTTGTTTTGTCCAAGCGGCACTATGACCAATCAAATTGCCATAAAATGCCATACCCAACCGGGAGATGAAGTGATCTGCGACAAGCTAAGCCATGTGTACATTTATGAAGGTGGAGGTATTGCCTTTAACAGCGGTTGCCAGGTAAAAGCTTTGGACGGAGACCGTGGACGAATTGATGCCCTTCAGGTTGCTGAAGCCATTAATCCCGATGATGTGCATAAGGCCAGAACCAGGCTGGTAAGCCTCGAAAATACGGCTAATCGCGGAGGTGGTAGTTGTTACGAATTCAATGATATTCAAGAAATTAGGCAGGTCTGTTTAGATAATAAATTAAAATTTCATTTAGATGGTGCCCGGCTTTGGAATGCGCTGGTTGCTAAAAATGAAACCCCAAAACAATACGGCAATATCTTCGACAGTATTTCCATTTGCCTGAGCAAAGGCATGGGTACTCCGGTCGGCAGTTTGTTGTTGGGAAATTCGGATTTCATAAAGCAGGCAAGGCGGATTCGAAAGGTTTTTGGTGGCGGAATGCGGCAGGCTGGTTATTTGGCAGCGGCTGGTATTTATGCATTGGAAAATAATATAGAAAGGCTGGCTGAAGATCATCACCACGCAAAACTGATAGCCGACGCCCTTGGAAAAAAAGATTTTATCGGTAAAATAATGCCGGTGGAAACGAATATTGTCATTTTTGAGGTAAAAGGTTCATATACAGCCAAGTCCTTTTGCGCTAAACTGGAAGGTTTCGACATATTGTGTCTTTCAATTTCGGCCAGCCGGGTTCGGATGGTTACGCACCTGGATTTTACTAAAGAAATGCTAAATAACCTGATTTCGGTATTAGAGGCACTATAATTGCCGTCGCTTCGAATCGAGTCAGCTATACCTAACCAAACATTAAACGATTATGAAACTACAAACCATGTTTGCCGTGGCTTTGGCCATTTTTTTATTTAGTTCCTGCCAAAAAGAAGTGAGTAATGATACCGGTCCCGGTGGTGGAACAGGAACCGCCAAAGTAAACTTCATATTTAAATTCGATTCAACACAGGCCAGGTTAAATGCCATCGGGCAGCCTGCTCCCATGCCGGCCGGAAATGCCGGGCAGTCGCCCCGTTTTAACAGCATGAGTGCACATTATGTTGAATTGGCGCCAAACGCTTTTACCGCGTTGGGCGCTGGCGCAATTCTATACAAGGCGCCTGAGGTAACAACAGGTGGCAGCAAAGCAATTGATTTCAGCAATTCGAAATTTGCGGGCAATAACCAGGTTTTTTTGAGTGTTCCGGTAAACAGTTTCGCTGCCGGTACCTACACCTGGCTAAGGGTTTCACTGGCTTATCAGAATTATAATATTTATATGAATGCCCTGGGCCAAACCATTGATGCAACACTGGCTTCCTTTATCGGCTATAATACCTACCTGGGTAATTTTAAAGTAAAAGATTCAACCGTGGTTGTAAATGGCAATAAACTGCAGGGTTATTGGGGATTGGAAGGAAAATTTTCGGGTGTTGGTTTTTTAACTACCGGCCAGGCTCCTCCCGGAGCCACAACAGTGCCTAATCCTATATTCGCAACGTCTCCTGTTCCACAAGGCTCCTGTGTGGTAACGGCCGAGTTTACCACGCCGCTAGTGGTAACCGGGAGTGAGACGGCAGATATTAATATTGTGGTTTCCCTATCAACCAATAAGAGTTTCGAATGGATTGATGTTGACAATAACGGAACCTATGATCCAAATAACGGTGACCAGGTTATTGATATGGGTATCAGGGGGATGATTCCGACAAAACAATAATCGCTGACAAAAAATATCGGGCAAACTTTCTGGCAAGTGTCAGAACGTTTTGTTTTACATGATATATCTTCGCAGCAACATCAATTAAAAGCATATGCATCCTTACGAATTATTATTACAGGACAACAAGATCTGGGCGGCCAAGATGGTAGCGAAAGATCCTGATTTTTTTAATAATCTTTCAAAACTACAAAGCCCCGAGTTTTTATGGATCGGGTGCAGCGACAGCAGGGTTCCGGCCAATGAAATCACCAACACCAAGCCAGGCGAAATTTTTGTGCATCGTAATGTGGCAAACCTGGTTATTAATACTGATGTTAATCTGCTGAGTGTGTTGGATTTTGCTGTCAATCACCTCAGCGTAAAACACGTGATCGTTTGTGGTCATTATGGGTGTGGCGGTATAAAAGCTTCTTTATCAAAGGTTGATTACAAGCCGGTGTTAAATATGTGGTTGCGCAATATCAAAGACGTACATCGTATTCATCGCGAGGAACTTGAAAAAATTGAAGATGAAGATCAAAAATGTGACAGGTTGGTTGAGTTAAATGTTCAGGAACAAATATTTAACCTGGCTAAAACCTCTGTTATTCAACGTGCCTGGAAAAAAGATAAAAGACCCGATCTGCACGGTTGGGTATATGGACTAAATGATGGGTTAATTAAATCGGTTTTCGAAATGAAAGCAGGAACGCATATTGATCCGCTTTACGAGTTTGAAGGGTTATAATTTATTTGGTATTTTAAAAGAAAGCAAGCCGCTTTATTCGGCTTGCTTTCCCATTTATGGCTTACAGTTCTCTTTAAGCCACTCCACACATTCTCTGAATGCAACAAAAGAATTTTCTTTCGGTATCAGTCCCGGTATAATATTGATACGCTCCATCATGAGTCTGGGTTGATCTTGCAATCCGGTCAATAAAACTTCAATTCCTCTTTGCTCCAGAGTCAAAATAGCATCTTCGAGCGCATACAATCCGGTTTGATCGATAAACGGAACTTTTTTCATCCTGATGATAACGAATTTGACGTCTTTTAATGTTGACACCCGTTCAGTGAAACCCGAAGCGAAGCCAAAAAACAGGGGACCGTCGAGGTGTTTCACCAACACATTTTTCAGCATATCGGGGGGTATTTCCTCGTCTTCCCAGCCCTGCTCCAGTTGAATATCGCCGATTTCGGTGATCCGGGTTTTTCCTCGGTGATATCGCTCATCTTTTTCATAAAGAGGAATGCCGCCATCACCATTCCAATGGCAACGGCTACCAGCAGATCGAGGAAAACTGTAATAAATAACACGATGATCATGATCGCAGCATCGGCTCTGGGAACTTTTTTGATATGTTTAAATCCTTTGTAGTCGAGAATTCCAATACCTACCGTGATCAGGATACCAGCCAATACCGACTTTGGAATCAAGGCTGCATATTTACCTGCACCCAGTAAAACAATGATCAACACCACGGCATGTATAACCCCCGAAATTCTGTTTCTGCCACCTGAGCGGATATTTACCAGCGTGCGCATCGTTGCTCCTGCACCTGGCAAACCACCAAATAAACCGCCTATAGTATTGCCAATACCTTGTCCGATCAGTTCTTTGTTGCTGTCGTGTTTTGTTTTGGTAACATTGTCGGCAACCACGGATGTAAGCAACGAGTCGATTGCTCCCAAAGCCGCCAGGGTAAAACCCGCTTCCAGGATCATCGTATAGAATTTCGAATCTATTGTCAATAGCCCGGCAATTTGCAGAGGAGGAATTCCCGTTGGTATATCGCCAATAACCGGCACAGGATGCTGTAGTATTACCGATAACCCGGTTACAGCCAGCAAAGCCACTAAAGTACCAGGTACCGCTTTGGTAATTTTTGGAAACAGGTAAATGACAAAAATGGTTATACCCGCATACATAACCGCATATGGATCTATGTTGCTAAAAGCGGGTACTATTTCTTTCACAACATCAATAGTAGTCTTTGGTGAAACCTGACCTATCGCCGGGAATAATTGCAGCAGAATGATAATAACGCCGATACCACTCATAAAACCCGAAATAACCGGGTATGGTATGAATTTGATCAAAGAACCTATTTTAAAAATTCCCAACAGAATCTGAATGATGCCCGCCAGAACAAAACTGGCTACAATGGCTCCCATGACCGATACAACATCGCCACCCGGTGATTGACTAATAAAAATGGCAATGGTGGCGGCGGAAACAACGGTCATTGGACCTGTTGGACCACTTATTTGTGAGGGGGTACCGCCTAAAACTGCCGCAAAAAAACCTAAAAAGATGGCGCCATATAAACCTGCAGCAGCGCCAAGCCCCGATTGAACGCCAAATGCCAAAGCCAATGGCAACGCTACGATTCCGGCAGTTAAGCCTCCAAAAAAATCACCTTTGGTGAATGCAAATAACTTCATATCCGTAAATTTAAAAGAATTAAAAATGGGCAGCCCTTGTGGCTAAATACATGATCCTCCTGTTTAACTACCCGGGAGTTATATAGGGTTCACTATAAAAACCCAGTGGATAATTTCGGATGCATTTGGTTTCAAAAAATCCTACAATACCAACTGTTCCCGTCTTTGTTATTTTCCTCTCCAGACTGACTATCATTGCGGCTTTGATTTGCCTTTCACAGGCAAATTCTTTGTGAATACCAAATTTCGATAGTATTAGCTGCTAAGATAGCGATTTGGTTCAATTTTAATATAGCATGGTTATTCCGGCTGAAAATTACAGGCTGCTTATGAAACACAAACTTTAACTTCGTAAGCAACTTTAATTAATATAACTATGTTTCCCAAAATTGATCCTACCACTACCCCATCCTGGCAGGCATTATTGCAGCATAAGCAATTGTTCGAAGACGTGCAGATGAAAGACCTTTTTTATAACGATCCCGAACGGTTCACCCGTTTTTCGGTACAATTGGGCGATCTGTTGTTTGACTACTCTAAAAATATCATTACCGAAAATACCCTGGATATTTTGCTGGAGCTGGCTACTGATTGTAAATTAAAAGAAGCGATTGAAGCCATGTTCACCGGCGAGAAAATAAATGAAACTGAAAATCGGGCCGTGCTGCACACGGCCTTGAGAAATTTTTCGGGTGAGCCTGTTTTAACAGATGATGTTGATATTATGCCTGGCATTAAAAAAGTGCAGGAGCAAATGAAAAGCTTTTGTGACGACCTGCACGGGGGTATCTGGACGGGTTATTCCGGGAAGAAAATAAAATACATCGTCAATATCGGGATCGGTGGCAGCGACCTTGGCCCTGTAATGGTTACCGAAGCGCTGAAGCCGTATTGGGTGGCCGGTATCGAAACTCATTTTGTAAGCAATGTTGATGGAACCCATATCACCGAAACGCTTAAGAAAATTAACGCAGAAGAAACCCTGTTTTTAATAGCCAGTAAAACCTTTACCACGCAGGAAACCATGACCAATGCCTTTACTGCAAGGGATTGGTTTTTACAGCAGGCTGGGGATGAAAATCATATTGCCAAGCATTTTGTTGCGCTCAGCACTAACGACAAAGCTGTGATTAATTTCGGTATCGATGCAAAAAATATGTTTGTATTTTGGGATTGGGTTGGTGGCCGTTACAGTTTGTGGAGCGCCATCGGTTTATCGATTGCGCTTACTATCGGTTACGATAATTTTCAGCAGCTTTTACAGGGCGCTTATGCAGCAGATATTCATTTCAGAGAAACTGATTTTAGGCAAAATATACCGGTTTTAATGGCCCTGATCGGTATCTGGTATGGTAATTTTTTTGGCAGCAGAACGGAAGCCATTTTGCCTTATGATCAATACCTGCACCGGTTTGCCGCTTATTTTCAGCAGGGAAATATGGAGAGCAATGGCAAATATGTTGATCGAAACGGCGAACCGGTGCAGTATGCAACCGGACCGGTTATCTGGGGCGAACCGGGTACCAATGGCCAGCATGCTTTTTACCAGCTGATTCACCAGGGAACCCAAATGATACCCTGCGATTTTATTGCCCCGGCGATCAGCCACAACCCGGTGGGTGATCATCATCAAAAATTGCTGAGTAATTTCTTTGCACAAACAGAGGCATTGATGAATGGTGCCGATCATGATAATCCGTACCGGGTCTTTACGGGCAACAGGCCAACCAATTCAATATTGATAAAAAAGATCACTCCCCATACGCTGGGTGAATTGATCGCTTTGTATGAACACAAGATATTTGTGCAGGGTGTAATCTGGAATATTTACAGTTTTGATCAATGGGGCGTGGAATTGGGAAAGGTTTTAGCAGGTAAGATTTTACCTGAATTGGAAAATGATGAAATTTGTGAGATGCACGATAGTTCGACCAATGCGTTGATTAATGCATATAAAAAAATGAGGTAATCCCGCCTGTCTATTTTTGATCAATACCTGGGCAACAGGTTAAGCCGGCTTTCGTTTGAGATTTTAAAAGTGCAGGTAGTCCCGTCTTCATTTTTAATGTTAATGGAAATATCCTTACAATCAAGTTCAGGCATGTCTTTGCCATCAACAGTATACAGATCGAGTTTCCAGAGACTATTACATTTCTTCGCCTGCACATTAAAATCGGGGTTATTGGCAAAATTACTTCCCAAAACAGCCTTGTTTCCTTCAACCGCGGTCAGGGTTACTGATAAAACTGTCGTATTGTACAGTACCGTTACTATTTCTGGCTTTTTCCTGCTTGTTAATTCAATATAAATAAACCGGTCAATGGTCATCTTTGGCGGTACCGGGTACCCGTTGTCGTCTACCATTTGCATGCCTGGTGCCGAACTGGTGTAATAAGCCGACGCCTTTTTTATTTTACAGTTTGTTTGTCCAAAAATCGGTACAATAAAGGCTAACAATACTATGGCTAAACTTATTTTCTTCATCATATTTTCTTCAATTTACCTCTTTTATTAAAATAAGCAGTGCGTTTTAATATTAAAAGTCCTCCCCATTTCGGGAGGACTTTCTGCAATTAGTTTTGGTGTTTATGTTTGGTTAACTCCCTGGGCTACCATTTTTCGGCTACCTCGCTGCTTCCGTTATCTACGGGGCCATTATCTTCCTCATCCGGTGTTTCGGCAGCAGGCATTTCTGTAACCGGAGTTTCCGGTATTTCAGGAATAGTTTCGGTAAGATCGGATACTACGGTTTCCATGCTGGCAGGCTCCGATACCACGGAACTGTTATCAGTTGATTGCTGACTCTGTCCCTCCTCTCCTTCATATGGCGTATCATGGTTAAACGCGTCAAAATCAAAATCAGGCATCAATTCGGTTTTAACATAATCGATCGCCTCACCCAGGCCTTTAATAAACTTATTGAAATCCTCTTTATACAGAAAAATTTTATGCCTGTCGTAGCCGTCAGAATCAAAACGTTTCCGGCTTTCGGTAATGGTTAAATAGAAATCATTACCGCGGGTTTCTCTTACATCAAAAAAGTAAGTTCTGCGTTTTCCGGCTCTGATGCGTTGACTATAAACGCTTTCCATTTTCTTTTCGTTGTTATCGTACGCCACTGTTTTTCGTTTTTTATAAATTAACTAATACTCCATTGGAGGAGAAGCAAAGATAAAATTGTTTTCCATTCTACAAAATATATGACTGATTATTTGCTTTTTATCTAATCCTGAGGCATCTGTTGGCTACCTGTATACTTATTTTAGCCGGTTTCCTTATCCTGTTCCTGTTGTCTTCTATACATATCGGCGTAATATCCATTCTGTTCAAGCAATTGCAAATGTTTACCTGATTCCACTATCCTTCCGTCGTGTAAAACGATGATCTTATCAAAATCAAAAAGAGAAAAAATCCGGTGCGTAATAATGATCGCCGTTTTTTGGTTTAAAAACCGATACAAATTGCCAATGATCTCTTTTTCGGTTCGGGCGTCAACGGCGCTCAAACAATCGTCGAAAATAACAATTTTAGGATCCTTGATTAAAGCCCTGGCTATGGAAATACGCTGTTTTTGTCCGCCACTTAAGGTTACACCCCGCTCCCCGATCATGGTATTATAACCGGCCGAAAAATGTTCTATTTCATTGTGAATACTGGCTTGTTTTGCGGCTTGTATCACGGCGTCGTCTGTTGCGTCGTCCATTCCAAAACGGATATTGTTTTTTACGGTTTCGCTAAACAGGAAAATATCCTGTGGTACATAGCTGATTTGTAATCGTAAAGCCTGGATATCAAATTTATTGATCGGAACATCGTCGTAACTGATCAATCCCTGCTGTGGTTCATACATGTGCAACAGTAATTGCGCCAAAGTGGATTTACCGGATCCGGTACGGCCAATGACCGCGATCTTATCCCCTGCCCTGATCTGCAGAGAAAAATCCTGTAAAGCCTTGATGCCGGTATGCGGATAAGTGAAACTGAGGTTATTGATGCTGATATTTCCTTTCAGTGATGTATTTACCGGAAGCGCTTCATTTTCTATTCCGGGTTCTGTATGTAAAAATTCGTTGATTCGCCGCTGGGAAGTTGCGGCCCGTTGTGTCATACTCGCCGTCCAGCCAATGGCACTTACCGGAAACGTGAGCATTTGAATATACATAACAAACTCCGCTATCCTGCCTACACTGGCCCCTTCTACCTCGTTGATCACATCCAGGCTGCCAACCATGATCGTTATTAAAGTACTTAAGCCTATCAAAAGCGCCATGCTTGGAAAATAAATGGCTTCAGTTTTGGCAAGGCTCAGGGCATTGTCGCGATAAGACAGGCTGTTTTTTGTAAAAAAGCCCAGCATGGCTTTTTCTTGAATAAAAGATTTTATTACCCTGATACCGGAATAAGATTCCTGCGCATTCGTGGTAAGATCGCTGAGTAAGGCCTGTATACGTTCACTTTTTCGGTTGATGATGGTATTCACCAGGTAGATGGCAATGGCCAACACCGGCAAGGGAGCCAATGCCACCAGGGTTAATTTTGGGCTTGCTTTCAACATGAAAAAAATGCTGAAACCCAACACGGCCGCCAGGTTGATAAAATACATGATGGCGGGCCCCGTATACATACGAACCTTGCTCACGTCGTCGGCAATGCGGTTCATCAGGTCGCCGGTGCTATGTGTTTTGTAAAAATGAGTATCCAGTTTTTGGTAATGGGCAAATATTTCATTTTTTTGATCGTATTCAATATGCCTGCTCATTACAATGATCGTTTGCCGCATCAGGAACATAAAAAAACCACTGATAATGGCAATAACAAATAAAGTGACACCTGCATACAGGATCTTATTACCCGGGTTTGCCTCAAATTTTGAGATCACTTCCCGAACGGCAAAATCATAATTTCTTTCTGATTTCTTTATATCGATCTCGTTCACATTCGATGACTTCACCGATTGAACCACGGTGTTTACCACATAACCGGTGAGTTGGGGGGCCAATATGCGGAAATAATTGGTAAGTACTACAAATACGAACCCCAGCAAAAAATACCAGCGGTATTTCCAGAAATACTTATTGAGTGAGGAAAGATGTTTCATTGCCGTTGCAAAGGTAAAATAAATCAGACTGGATATTTCGAATTAAAGGCCTTGCTAAACTTTAACACGCGTTATGTAAAGCTAAATAACGCAGAAAAAGAGTATATTTAAACAAAGCGCATTATGAAAGTAGTTAATGGTTCAAATTTTGGTTCAGTAAATATGCACAATTACCAGGTGATTATTTCAACTGAATTGAAGGGAGAAGAATTACGGGAGCAGGACCTGGATGATATTGAAGAGAAATTCAACGGCCCTTCGGGTGAAATAATCCTCAGGCTGTTCTATTTAACCCGTAAAATTGAGTTAATCAGTAACAAGGGCCATCTCAGTGGTTATGTACTGTACATGTCGCAGGATAATTTTTCGGAAGTAGATTGGGAATTGATTGCCAATGATGTTAAATCGGTGGTAGACCAGATCGATGCTGTTTTGTCTCCTTATAAATAATAATCTAAATTCCCTATCGATAACAGCAATAACCTAATAAGCCACATTGTTATCTGTAGCATTTTTCAAAAGTCAACAACTGGAAAATTTATGAGAATTTCAGCTACCGTGTCCCGATAGCAGGCTGGCGTTTAAAGCGAAATTCAGTTTGGTATTCAATTGATAAGACAGACCCTGGTGGCGAAAAATACGTCAATGAAGTGATCTAAAGTGGAAAACTTTATTGCCCATTAAAAAATCGTTATCGGTCTTGATTTTTTAAAATAGCTAACCAATGGTTTCTGCAAAAACAAAATCCACGGCAATGATGCCATAGTCGATTGTTTCCAGGTGGATAAGCCAGATTTTTTTGGTTTATTTGTTTTTAAGGGTGAGGTATGCGTTCCCAGCTTCATTGGTGGCTTTTGAGGATAGGAGAATATCCTGGATCATATTAAACGAAAACCCTCCGTCGCCAAGGCTATGGAGGGTAAAGCGGAGAGAGAGGGATTCGAACCCCCGGACCTTTGACAGTCAACGGTTTTCAAGACCGTCGCAATCGACCACTCTGCCATCTCTCCGGCGCAAAAGTACGGTTAGAACGATATCAACCCAAAAAATTTACGAAACTATTTATTCCAGCTCCCTGTCTTTAACCACCACAAGGCTCTTTAAGTCAACAGTGATGGGCATTACGCCTACCTGTAACACTGCTTTTTTTCCGCGGATTTCTTTTACAATACCAACCTGGCGGTTTTGCGCCATCCTTACTTTGAGGCCCACCTTTATATCACCTCCTACTTCTTCAAACTTTTCATTCCCTTTTTTCTGTTGCTTTTCGGAACTGATCTTTTCCTTTTGCTTAAACAGGAGCGCATGGATCATGTTTACTACCTTTTCCTTATCCTCTGTTTTACGCCATTCAATCACCATCGCTTTTAAACGACGCTCCATATCTTTTAAATAGATGATCTTATCGGCAGCGATGTGATTTTGTAACCGCAACCTCTCCATCTCCTGTTGATGGGTCTCTTTTTCTAAAACCTGCCTCATTTCCTTTTGTAAGGCCTCATTTTCTTTAAGCAGTGTTTTCAACTGCGATTTTTCTTTATCGATATGTTGCAGGTCCTGCTAGGTGCGATTGAGTAACTTATCCAATGTAAAATGATCAACATCTACCAGTTTTCTGGCTTTATCAATGAGTCGTTTCTCCAGCCCGATCCTTTCAGCAATGGAGAAAGTATAGGAACTGCCGGGCTTACCAACAATGAGTTTGTACATGGGCAGCAGGTTCTTTTCATCGAACTGCATAGCGCCGTTAATGATGCCGCTTACTTTATTGGCCATTACTTTTAAGTTGAGGTAATGCGTGGTTACAATACCAAAACTGTGTTTAATGGCCAGTTCTTCCATGATCACTTCTGCAAAAGCGCCGCCGAGGTTAGGGTCGCTGCCACTGCCCAGTTCGTCGATAAAGAATAAAGTTTTACCATTTGCATTTTCCATAAAATGCTTCATATTCTTTAAGTGCGACGAATAGGTGCTCAATTCAAATTCCAGGCTCTGGGTATCGCCGATATGAATCATGATCTGCTTAAAAATACCCATTTCGCTATCCGGATGAACAGGCACCAATAAGCCGCTTTGCGTCATCAGCTGCAATAAACCAACTGTTTTAAGTGTAACCGTTTTCCCCCCGGCATTTGGCCCGCTGATCACCAAAATGCGTTGCTTGTCGTTCAACGTCAGGTCAATAGGAATAGTTGGCTTTTTGTTGGTTATATTGAACAGGTATAATAAGGGATGATAGGCCTGTATCAAATGCACGTGTGCCTTATCCATAATAACCGGGTGATTACCATTGTACTCAAGTGCAAATTTTGCCTTCGCCCTGATGAAATCATATTCGCCGGCTATATCCAGGTAATTTTTCAATAAACCCGAATACACACTCAGGTGCTGCGTGAGTTTACGCAGTATCCTGTACACTTCTTTCCGTTCTTCATTTTCCAGCGAAAAAACGGCATTGTTGAGTTCGGTGGTTTCCTCCGGTTCGATAAACGTGGTTTTCCGGCTGTCGCTTTCGCCATGCAGTATTCCTTTGATCATTCGTTTTTGTTCGGCAAAAACGGCCAGCACCCGTCTCCCGTTCAAAAAACTCTCTTCAATATCGGCGAGGTAACCCTGTTTGTTTAATTTGCTCACGATCTTGTCAAATACTTTCCTCAACTCATTCCGTTTGCGATACAAATTGAGCCGGATATCGGCTAGTTCTTCACTGGCACTGTCTTTCACCTGCCCGGTTTCATCCAGTATTTCATCGATCAGTTCATTGATCTGTTTTTCGTAATAAGAATCCCGGATAACGGTTGATAATCCCGGATAGGCAATGCTGCGCTCATTGTCAAACCAGCGGAAGATATGGTTGGTATTATCGGCCAGGCGCCTGATCATTAAAAACTGATCGCCGGTTAAAACCGCACCGGGAATGCTGCATAATTTTAACTCCTTACTGAGGTTATGTGTAAAATCGTTTGGGAAATGCTGACCGCTTTGGAGCAACAATTTAAACTCATGACTTTGCTTAAGTGCTGTTTGAATGAATTCTTTCCTGGTATGCAAACGCAGGTTTGCAGCCGTTGATTTTGCAAATTCGGTACGGCAATGCAGGACCAGTAAGGTTTTAATCTTTTCGTATTCTAATTGAACCAAGGCAGATTCCGGAAAAAATTTCAAGTTTTTTATAGTTATGTCGCAAATTTCGGTTATTTCATTTAAAGCGGCTATCTGTTAAACTTTTGTTGCAATAAATTGTTAACCAAACTGAGCTATTTACCTTTACGTATGTTATTGAAAACAGAGATTATGTTAAAAGTACTTTTCATTTCGATTGTTAGTTTTGTGGGGCTAACTTCCTGTGCACAGCAAGACAACACACCAAAAACAAAAAAGGAGAAAAAACTTATGTCCAACACCCCCGTTACATTAGATACCGCCACTTTTGGCACCGGTTGTTTCTGGTGCACAGAAGCCATTTTTCAGCAATTGGAAGGTGTTGAAAAAGTAACCAGTGGTTACAGTGGCGGTACGGTTGTTAACCCAACCTACGAGCAGGTTTGCAGCAAAACAACCGGCCATGCCGAATGCCTCAATATCATGTACGATCCCAAAAAGATTAGTTTTGATGAGTTATTGGAAGTGTTCTGGCAAACACACGACCCTACCACCCTAAACAGGCAAGGTGGCGATGCCGGGCCCCAATACCGTAGTGTTGTTTTTTATCATAATGACGAACAAAAAGAAAAAACAGCCAAATACAAAGCAGCGCTTGATAAAAGTGGCGCCTACAATAATCCGATAGTAACAACATTGGAACCATTTACTATTTTTTATCCGGCCGAAGACTATCACCAGAATTACTATAATAGCAATACCGGGCAGGGATATTGCCAGTTTGTGATCAGGCCCAAGCTTGATAAATTTGAGAAAGTATTTAAGAATAAGCTAAAGAAACATTAAT
This sequence comes from Chitinophagaceae bacterium, assembly GCA_016710745.1. Classification (GTDB taxonomy): domain Bacteria; phylum Bacteroidota; class Bacteroidia; order Chitinophagales; family Chitinophagaceae; genus Ferruginibacter. The sequence goes on from JADJVB010000012.1 coordinate 358,586, forward strand.
TGCGCTGGATACTAAATGGTGAGTTTTTTACAACCTTTTTCTCCTTCTCGGGTATTTGAGTTCCCTTATGGCAGGTAAAGCAGGTTACCGCCTGCACCTGCGCTGCATTCACTTCTTCATTAAACTGAAAATAATTTTTGTTGAGGTCTGCTGTCATCAGCATCATTTTTCGGGCAATTTCTTTTTCGGGTTTGTTGTCGGATTCAAAAATAAGGGAATCCGCTTTTTTATCCCGTTCATGACAGTATTTACAATCAACCCCCAGGTCAACCGTAAATCTATCCATTATTTTATCGAGCGAATCTTCGGTGATATCTTTAGGGAGTACCTGCAGGTTTTTGAACTTGTCGTTGGGTTGGTGTTCAACGGCGGCTATGCCCAACAGAATAAAAACAGCTAAACTCAGGATCACGTTAAGAGATTTCATATTTGAATTGAATTTTATGATTTTTTTACCCTTCTCAGTTCCAACAGGTTTAAACTGTTGGGAAAGAAATGTACAACATTTTTATGTACCAGGTGAATAGCCATGTCATACCAAAGCGGTACCACCGGTGCGTCATGGATAATGATCCTGTCCATTTGCCGGTACAATGAATAGCGAAGAGAATCATTCTTTTCGGATAATGCTTTTTCATATAGCAAATCAAACGCTGCATTTTTATACCGGGTGTAATTGGGTGGCGCCGGGTTCTTCCCATAAAATACACTCAGGTAATTCTCGGCATCCGGGTAGTCGGCGATCCAGCTTCCCCTGAAAAACGGCGCCTGCGATTTGGATGTTTGCTCCATCAACAAACTTTTCTGAATCACTTCCACCTGAACTTTGATACCAACCTGCATGAGTTCATTGGCGATAAAAGTACCCAAATCGCCATAGATGGGTATGGTAAGCAGTTTGATCTCCGGTAAATTCTTTCCTCCGGGATATCCGGCTTCGGCCAATAACTGTTTCGATTTGGCCATATCGTAATGATATCCTTTTACTGTAACGGAATCAAATGAAGGTAAGCCGGCGGGCACAAATCACTCTCAGCAGCTGTTCCGATACTATTGCGCAGATAGAGCATCATTTTCCGGCGGTTAAAGCCGTAGTTAATGGCCTGCCGTATCTTTTGTAACCGCAGGGGCGAATGTGTAACCAGGATATTTTCTGTGTCGACTAAAATGCCCAGGTACTCAATATTGAGGTAGGGATGTTTGTGTAAATCAATTTTATCCAACCAGTCTTTTTTAAGATTACCGGTTTTGGTCAACACTTCGTCTTTAAACGAGGGATCAATATCATCAATAAAATCCAGCCGGTTTTGCTGAAACTCCAGGAACTCGGTTGCCTTGCTGTCGTAAAAAGAAACCTTGATGCCGTCTAAATAAGGAAGCGAATTTCCTGCAGCATCTTTTTCAAAATAATGTTCATTCTTTTTTAAAATGAGGGCCTGCCCTTCTTCCCAGGCAACAAACTGAAATGGGCCCGTGCCAACCGGATGGCGGCGAAATTCAGTTTTGTATTTAACAATCGCTTCCTTTGGAATAATAGAGCAATACTGCATACTTAAAATGCCCAATATAGATTGAAAAGGCCGTTGCAGTTTTAACAGGAAGGTACTATCGTTAATGGCCGTAAATGGTTGTACGCTGTCTACCCGGTTATTGAATATCCAGGCGCCGGGGCTCGCCGTAGTTTTTTCGATTATCCGGTTAAAACTGTATTCAACGTCGTACGCGGTAAGTTGCCGGCCCTTGCCTTTATTAAAACAGGCATCGTTAATAAAAAACACATCATGTCGCAAATGAAAAGTAAAACTGAGATTATCAGGTGAAATATCCCAACGCTTTGCCAGCGAGGGCTTCATCTGCAAATTGCTGTCAATTTCAACTAAGGTATTGTACAACTGATGTGTAGCCCACATCACCTGTTTGTTTTTGGCAAAAGCAGGGTCGAGTGAAGCCAGGCCGCTGCTTTCGTTGTAGCGAAATATTTTTTTGTCGGGATGCTGATGGTTTTTACAGGAAAAAGTAATAATGGATAAGGATATAATTAAAAATGGATAATGTTTTAGCTTCATAATGCTGTTTATTCTGCATAAATTTATACAATGAAAAGCAAAAGACTTAAAAAGATGTTTACCATAATAAAAACGGCCAGGATCATAATCGCATTATCAATTATCCATGTATCCGCCAGTCATTCCTTTGCCCAGCCTTTAAAACCATTGAAGGCATTTACCCATGCTGATTCGTTGCGAGGTACTTATGGCGCTACCAGAGATTGGTGGGATGTGTTGAAATATGATCTGCATGTAACGTTCAATATTGAGGATAGTTCGATCAATGGCTTTAATGTCATTCAATTAAACCTGTTGAAAAAAGGAGAGCTAATGCAAATTGATTTACAAGAACCTTTAATTATCGATAGTATTTTATACTCAACAAATGATATAATTAAAAAGAAAGTGCTGGAAGGGGATATTCGCAAAGATGGTAATGCCTATTTCTTTCCGGGTAGTTATTTTTTAGTGCCGCATACAAATAATCCATTGGTTGATGTATATGTTTACTACCATGGCAAACCACGTGCAGCTGTTCGTCCGCCCTGGGATGGTGGCCTGATCTGGAAAAAAGATAAAAACAATAATCCCTGGGTAAGCATCGCCTGCCAGGGACTGGGCGCCAGCGTTTGGTATCCCTGTAAAGATCACCAGGCTGATGAACCTGACAGTGCTGAGATGCATATCACCGTGCCTTCCGAACTGATGTGTGTGGGCAATGGCCGTTACCGTACAAAAATTGAACATGGCGACAGAACGGCCACCTACGATTGGGCAGTAACCAATCCGATCAATAACTATAACATCATTCCGTACATCGGCAAATATGTTCATTTTGGAGAAGTATACGAAGGTGAAAAGGGTAAGCTGGACATGGATTACTGGGTGCTTGATTACAACCTCGACAAAGCCAAAGAACAGTTTAAAGATGCGCCAAGAATGATGAAAGCGTTTGAATATTGGTTTGGCCCCTACCCTTTTTACGAAGATGGATATAAACTGGTTGAAGCGCCGCACCTGGGCATGGAACACCAAAGCGCAACGGCTTACGGCAATGGATTTAAAAACGGATACCGGGGCACCGATCTAAGTGGCAGCGGATGGGGATTGAAATGGGACTTTATCATCGTGCACGAAAGCGGGCACGAGTGGTTTGCCAACAATATTACCAGTAAGGATATTGCTGATATGTGGATACACGAAAGCTTTACCAATTACAGCGAAACCCTGTTCACTGACTATTGGTACGGCAAGGCGGCGGGCAATGCTTATGTACAGGGCACTCGTAAGAATATTTCGAACGACATTCCTATTATTGGCGTTTATGGTGTAAACCAGGAAGGCAGCGGGGATATGTATTACAAAGGCGGTAATATGATACACATGATCCGCCAGGTGATCAATGATGATGAAAAATTCAGGCAGATCTTAAGAGGACTCAATAAAACATTCTATCACCAAACGGTAACCAGTAAGCAGGTGGAAGATTATATCTGCAAAGAAAGCAAACACAATTTCGGTAAATTATTTGACCAGTATTTGAGAACGACTGACATACCTGTATTGGAATATAAGATTGATGGGTATAAACTTTCTTACCGATATACCCATTGTGTAAAAGGGTTTGATCTTCCTTTAAAAATAACATTCAAGACCGAACAATGGATCAAACCAACAGAAAAGTGGAAAACCTTGAGCCTGTATCCCGAAGGCGATAATATATTTTCTGTTGATCCGAATTTCTACATTAAAACGAAAAAGGTAAACTAATTTAGCAGCAAACATAAGCATGTCAGAAATCCGAAAGCAAAGTATTATTTCCTCCATGGTGGTGTACGTTGGCTTTGCTATCGGTTTTTTTAATACCTGGTTGTTTACCAGGGAAGGTGGTTTTACCCAGGCCGAATATGGCCTTACCGGTATCTTCATGGCAGTGGCCAATATTATGTATTCCGTGGCTAACCTGGGTATGGCAGCTTATATCTATAAATTTTATCCGTATTATAACGACAATCTGCCTAAAAAGAAAAATGACCAGCTAAGCTGGGCCCTTCTTTTTTCCTTACTTGGATTTTGCCTGGTAATTATTGCAGGTATCTTTTTTAAAGACCTGGTGGTAAGAAAATACGGAACCAACTCACCCGACCTGGTGCGGTACTATTATTATATTTTTCCTTTCGGTTTAGGGCTTACGTTGTTTTCAATTTTGGAGGCTTATGGCTGGCAATTAAAAAAATCGGTATTCACCAATTATCTGCGGGAAATACAGTTCAGGATTTTTACCACGATTCTCATTGTGCTGAGCTTTACAGGCTTTATCGCCTCCTTCGACCTGTTCATAAAAATTTATTCCTTTACTTTCCTGGCGGTTGCGTTTATCCTGTTTGTTTATTTGATCTATAGCAAACAAATTGCTTTTAGCTTTTCGGTGAGTACGGTATCCCGCAAATTTTTCAAAAAGATCTTAACACTTATTTCCTTTGTTTACGGTGGAAGCCTTGTTTTTACTGTTTCGATGGTTATTGATACCATAATAATTGCGGCTGTACTGCCTAATGGGCTTGCCCTGGCTGGTATTTACACCCTTGCGCAAAATATGGCCAGTTTGATCCAGGCGCCGCAGCGCGGAATCGTTTCTTCCTCGGTTGGCGCCTTATCCAGGGCCTGGAAAGATAAGGACATGGCGAAGATCAACAGGATCTATCACAGTTCTTCAATCAACCAATTGATCTTTTCGGTGGGTATGTTTGCGTTGATCTGGCTTAATTTTTCGGATGGGGTATTCACTTTTCGGTTACAGCCCGGATATATTGATGCCCGCTGGGTTTTCTTTTATATCGGGTTGATGCGGATCATTGATATGGGCACCGGTGTAAGCAGCCAAATCATTGGAACGTCTACCAAATGGCGTTTTGATTTTGTTACCGGCATGATCCTGCTTTCTTTAACCTTGCCGCTTAATTATATTTTCACCAAGTATTATTTTGGCGTGCTCGGGCCTGCTATTGCCAATCTGATCACCTTTACCATTTATAATGCCATCCGGTATTGGTTTTTGATCAAAAGGTTCAACCTGCAGCCTTTTACAACAAAAACATGGTATACCATCCTGTTGGGAGCAGGTTGTTTTTATGTTTGTTTCCTGCTTTTCGATGGTTACCGGGGCTTCGCTGCCATGTGCATTCGAAGTATACTGTTTATGATACTTTACATCGGTGGTTCAGCGCTTTTAAAATTATCGCCCGATCTGAAACCGGTGTGGCTGGTGTTGCTGAAAAGACTGGGTATAAAAAAAGGAGATCAACCATGATCTCCAGAATACATTTTCCCGATTTTCTATTTATTCAGTCTGGCAGGATGCTGTTGATGCAATTCTCCCACCCCTTAAAAATTTCCGCTGCCAGTAAGTTTCGTCAAGGTTGCTGATGGTAACGCCGGTACTTGATCCCGCATGGGTGAAATAGCCATTACCGAGGTACAATCCAACATGACTCACACCTCTTCCTGTATTAAAAAATACCAGGTCGCCTTCCTGCAGATCCTCTTTTTCAATCTTTTCACTTTCAGCAAACTGTGCGCGGGCCGTTCTCGAAACATTTAATCCATATACATCCGACAGCAAAGCGCCGGTATAGGCACTGCAATCAATACCTTTTCCGTTGGTGCCGCCGTAACGGTAGCGGGTTGCCCACCATTTTTCAATTTCGTTGTATAAAACCTCATTGGTTACTGCTTCCACGTCCATATCAAGCAGTAATGCATACTTGAACTGAAGCGCCGAGCATTTTTCAATAGCTGTACCCTCATTTCCGCTTATTGAGCGATCAGCAACGCGGCTAGCTGTTGTTAGATTGATTTCCGGCCCGCCTACAGAATTGGCTGATTTTTCTACCTGAACCGAAGAAGTTAACCGCTCAATATTTACCGAGGGTTGTGCTTTGGCAGTTAATGATGTTCCTGAAAAAACGCTGATGGCCGCAGAAACAAAAAATAAGTTTTTCATACGTAAACTTTGGGTTTAATACGTAAGTACAACTTAATCTCGTGTAATCAATTCTCCTTTTAGTCTTAAATTCGGCTGATTATCAATTCTTTCCCGTGATTCCTGTCCTACAAACTGTGAATTATTCTATTTTTCTAATGCTGTGCAAAGGTAACTTTCAAAAGCCGGAAATGCAAGCTATTAACAAGTTATTATAAATCAGGCCGTTTAACTGCATGTACACTGTGGAAAAACGAATTAGACTTGCCGTTTATTGTTGACGATATTTGTGAGTGGATGCATGCTGGATGCTGGATACTGGTTACTAGATACTGGATATTAGTTTCTGGATATTGGTTGAACTCAAGTGATCAGGAGACTCTTAAATTAGCAATCTCTTGTCCAGTTTCAAGGATCAAGCATGCAGTATCCAGGATCAAGAATCAATAACACATTATGAAGTTTTCGCATTTACATGTTCATACCCAATTTTCTCTGCTGGATGGCGCTGCATCCATCAAAAACCTGTACAAAAAGCGATCGCCGACGGCATGCCCGCATTGGCTATAAGTGATCATGGTAACATGTTTGGCGCGTTTGAATTTGTAAAAGAGGCGTATAACCATAAAAACGAAGACGGAACACTGAAAGTAAAACCGATTGTGGGATGCGAGTTTTATATCACAACCGACAGGCACCGTAAAACATTCAGTAAAGAAGAAAAAGATCCGCGGCATCACCAGATCTTACTGGCGAAAAATGCCGAAGGGTATAAAAACCTGGTGAAGCTTACTTCACTGGGCTATATCGAAGGTTTGTACTCGAAGTATCCCCGTATCGACAAGGAACTCATTCATAAATACCACGAAGGTCTGATCGCAACCACCTGTTGTCTCGGCGCCCTGGTACCGCAAACCATTCTAAAAATGGGTGAGGAAGAAGGCGAGAATGAATTTAAATGGTGGCTGAATATTTTTCAGGAAGACTATTACATTGAATTACAAAGGCACGGTATTCCCGACCAGGAAAAAGTTAATGAAGTGTTGCTGAAGTTTGCGAAGAAGTACAACGTGAAAGTAATTGCGAGCAACGATTCGCATTATGTTGATCAAAAAGATTTCAATGCACACGATATCCTGCTTTGCATCAACACCGGCGAAAAGCAGAGCACACCGGCCCTGCGGGAATTTACCGATGATGATGTGTTCGCCAAAAACAAACGCTTCGCTTTTCCCAACGACCAGTTTTATCTGAAGACCGGTGCGGAGATGAGTGACGTTTTTAAAGACTTACCCGAAGCCATTGACAATACCAATGAAATCGTAGATAAGGTTGACTTGCTTAACCTGAAAAGGGATATCCTGCTTCCCCATTTCACCGTACCCGCCAATTATAAATCGCAGGATGAATTCCTGGCTCATTTAACCTGGTCGGGGGCTAAGGAACGATATAAAATTTTAACTCCTGAGGCCGAAGAAAGGCTGCAATTTGAATTAGGTATTATAGAAAAAATGGGCTTCGCCGGCTATTTTTTAATTGTTAGTGATTTTATCAGAGCAGGCCGCGATATGGGCGTATTCATTGGCCCGGGCCGTGGTTCGGCGGCCGGTAGTGCAGTAGCTTATTGCATAGGCATCACCAATATCGATCCCATTAAATACAATTTACTGTTTGAGCGTTTCCTTAACCCTGAGCGCAAATCGATGCCGGATATAGACACGGATTTTGATGATGAGGGCCGGCAAAAAGTATTGGATTATGTGGTTCAGAAATATGGTAAGAACCAGGTGGCACAAATTATTACCTATGGTACCATGGCTGCCAAGTCGAGCATTGCCGATGTTTCCAGGGTGATGGACCTGCCCTTGGCCGAAAGCCGGGCGATTTCAAAACTGGTTCCCGAAAGACCGGGCATCAACCTGAAGAGATTGTTGCATGCTCCGTTCACCATAAAAGAAGCAAAAGGAGGCGAAAAATCCCTTGAAGAAAAAGAACAACTCCAGGCAGAAGATATTGAAAATGTAAAAAAGTTAAGAGAGATATACGCCGGAGATGACCTGCCTTCCAAAATTTTACACGAAGCAGAAATATTGGAAGGGTCGGTTCGTAACACCGGCATACATGCATCGGCCATTATCATTGCACCCAAAGACCTAACGGAATTATTACCGGTGGCCACTTCCAAAGAATCGGAACTCTGGCTAACGCAGATCGAAGGAAACTCCATTGAAGAAGCCGGCGTTATTAAAATGGACTTCCTGGGTTTGAAAACCCTGAGTATCTTAAAAACGGCGCTGCAGCTTATCAAACTAAATCACGGGGTGGAAATTGATATTGATACCATTCCATTAGATGATGAAGAAACTTACAGGCTATACCAGCAGGGTGATACAAATGGAACTTTTCAGTTTGAAAGTCCGGGTATGCAAAAATATTTACGGGAACTTAAGCCCGATAAATTTGATGACCTGATTGCCATGAACGCGCTGTACAGGCCCGGCCCGATGGGTTATATACCTGAGTACATTGATCGAAAGCACGGGAAGAAGCAGGTTTCCTACGACCTGGCAGATATGGAAGAACACCTGAAAGAAACCTACGGTATAACAGTGTACCAGGAGCAGGTGATGCTGCTATCGCAAAAACTCGGCGGTTTCAGCAAGGGCGATGCGGATGTGTTGCGTAAAGCCATGGGAAAAAAACAAATTGCTGTTCTGAATAAAATGAAGGTTCAGTTTATCGAGGGCGCCACAACAAAAGGACACGATAAAGATATACTGGAAAAAGTATGGACCGATTGGGAAGCCTTTGCCCAATATGCGTTCAATAAATCTCACTCCACCTGTTATGCATTTGTTGCTTATCAAACGGCTTATTTAAAAGCACATTACCCCAGCGAGTACATGGCGGCTGTGTTGAATCATGCCGGCAGTATCGACAAGATCACGTTCTTTATGGAAGAATGTAAACGCATGGGTTTAAAAGTGCTTGGACCCGATATCAACGAATCGCAGAACGGTTTTGCCGTGAATAAGAAGGGTGAGATTCGTTTTGGTTTCAGCGGCTTAAAAGGTGTTGGCGAAAATGCCATTCAAAATATAATTGAGGAAAGAAATAAACACGGTCATTATACTTCCATCTTTGATTTTGCAAAACGGATCAACCATCGTTCGGCCAACAAAAAATCGCTGGAGAGTTTGGTGTATTCGGGCGCTTTTGATTGTTTTGAGGAAATTGACAGGGCACAATATTTTTTCCAGGCGCCCGGCGATATGCAGGGATTGGAGAAAATTTTGAAATTTGGATCTGTGTACCAGGCTCAAAACGCCAGTTCGGCCAATACGCTCTTTGGCGATTTGCAGATGCCTGATATTGTACCGCCAAAACTTGCGGTTTGCGAACCCTGGCCCCTGGCCGTTCAGCTGGATTACGAAAAAGACGTAACCGGCATGTACATGAGCGGGCACCCGCTCGATAATTACAAATTTGAAATGCGGCACTACAATATCACGCCGTTGTCTGATTATCTCGAGTTTAAAGCTTCGGTTAATTCAAATCCCAACCCGGCCATGAGTTTCAGGGTTGCCGGTTTGGTTGTGGATGCGCAGCATCGGCTAACCAAGAAAGGGAAGAATTTTGCCATATTGAATATTGAAGATTATAGCGGTAAAGCGGAGTTCATGCTTTGGAGCGAAGATTATGTGAAATACAATAATTATCTCGAAAAAGGACTTATCGTGATGATCGAAGGGGCATTTCGGCAACGGTACGATGGCCAGTCGTATGATTTTAATTTAAACAAATTACACCTGCTCGATACTGTAAAATCCAGTTTAACCAGGCAGGTGATCATTGATGTAGCGCCTCAATTTATTGATGAAAAAATGGTGTCGTTTATTGATGAGAATGTTAAGGCGAATCCCGGAAAAACATCGTTAAAGTTCAACGTAATTGATTCGCGCCACAAATACAAGGTGGGGATGTACAGTTTAGAGAAGAGTGTAACGATGAATGACGACCTGGCTTTCTATTTAAACGAGAATAAGAATATAGAAGTAAGTGTGGTAACGGCATAGTGATGTATGATGTTTGATGTACGTTGTACGCCCTTTCGCATGTTGTTGTCGTACATCGGTCATCGTGCATCCAGCATCAACTTTCCGCCACAATGGCTAAAAATATGCCAGAATATTTCATCACATCCTGTGGATATGTCATAACAGCATATTAACTTATTTGGAACTAACTTTGCTCTCTTATCACCAATAAATAAAACTTAAAATATATATTATGGCATTAGAATTCACAGACGCAAACTTTCAAACAGATGTATTAGACTCTGATAAATTAACCGTGATAGACTTTTGGGCTGAGTGGTGTGGTCCTTGCCGTGCAATAGGTCCGGTAATTGAAGAGCTGGCAAAAGATTATGATGGTTCGGTAAATGTTGGTAAGGTAAATGTTGATAATAACCCCCAGATCTCGCATAACTACGGCATTACCAGTATCCCCGCCATCCTTTTTGTAAAAGACGGTCAGGTTGTTGATAAATTGGTTGGTGCACAGCCCAAATCTAATTTTGTAAAGAAGATTGAGCTGCATAAATAATATTCTCTGTTAAAAGAATCCCCCTGATAAATCGGGGGGATTTTTAATACAACAATAGTTGAGTTGTCCCGATAGCTTCGGGATTAATGCTGCACATTATTTAAAGCCTTTGGATCGTGTTTGTGTTTAAAGAAAAAGAAGAATAATACCATTACCACCGCTACATATATGGCAAATGCCTGCCAGATGCCATGCCAGTCTCGGTTTCCTTCAACAGAGGTATAGTATTTTTGAATCAGCCAGCCACTTATCAAAGCGCCGAGCACAGCGCCAACGCCGTTGGTTACCATCATAAAAAGCCCCTGTGCACTGGATCGTATTTTGGCATCGGTGGTTGTTTCAATAAACAGGGAACCCGAAATGTTGAAAAAATCGAAAGCCATTCCATATACAATGCAGGAAAGTATGATCATCCATAATCCACCCACGGGATCGCCATAAGCAAACAGCCCGAAACGTAATACCCAGGCCAGCATCGATATCAGCATGACATTTTTAATGCCAAAACGTTTTAAAAAGAATGGAATCGCCAGAATGAAAACCGTTTCCGAAATCTGGGATATCGACATAATAATGGTTGAATACTTTACTACAAAAGAATCGGTATATTCGGGCATGCGCGCAAATTCAGATAAAAATACATCCCCGTACATATTGGTTAACTGAAGCGCAGCTCCCAAAAACATAGAGAATAAAAAGAACAAAAACATTTTTGTGCTTCCGAATAATTTAAAAGCATTAAGCCCAAGTTTTTCGATCCAGCTTGCGTTTTCAGAAATCATTTTTGGGGGCGGACATTTGGGTAATGTAAACGCATAAAGTCCAAGGATAACAGCGGCAACGGCAGAAATATAAAACATATTACCCGAAGACTTGTTCCCGGTAAGATTTGTAAACCACATGGCCACAATAAAACCAATGGTACCCCAAACACGTATTGGCGGAAAAACTTTTACAACGTCGTAGTTGTTGTTTTTTAAAATAGAATAGGATACAGAATTCGAGAGAGAAATCGTAGGCATATAACAAAGCATGGCACCCAAAATTACCCACCAAAATGTCGCCGGATCTTCTACAGAGGGGATATAGGCTAAAAAGGCTGCCCCAACGATATGCAGGATACCATATAATTTTTCGGCATTGATCCACCGGTCGGCAATAATTCCAACTAATGCCGGCATAATGAGTGAGGCGATTCCTAATGTAGAGAATATGGCCCCAAACTCGGCACCACTCCACTGTTTTGTGCCAAACCAGTAATTACCAACTGTAATTAACCAGGCACCCCAAACGAAAAACTGCAAAAAACTCAACATGGTAAGACGAAACTTAAGATTCATATAGTCTTGTTTAATTTTAGAAAGGGAAGATATACATTTATTTATTGCAAAATATCAGCTCTTCAACCTATCTGCTTAAATAGCTGAATTAGCTGCTCTGTTCTGTACTACCCTGAATTATCTTGCCCTCAATTGCCCTGCCCTTTATTGCCCTGCCCTTAATTGCCCTGCCCTTAATTGCCCTGCCCTTTAGGGCAGGGATCAATCAAATTAAAACCACTTATCGGGCTTTAGCCCAAAACCCTGAAGGGCGATTGATGAAGAACAGCTGTAAGATATTTTCTTAAAAGTACTATTCAACAAAAATCACCTTACAACAAACATTACATCGTAAATTTGCAAAAATATTTGTGATGAACGATACCATTGAATTATTGATCGATACGGTTGCCGATGCCGGCCTGAAGCTGATTGCTGAAAAAGTAAAGAACAGCGAACGTATAACCGACAAAGAATGTTTATTTCTTTTTGAAAAAGGCAGTCTCCCCTTTGTTGGCGCACTGGCCAACAGTATCAGGGAAAGATTGCACGGCGATACAACCTATTTCAACCGAAATTTCCATATTGAACCCACCAATGTTTGCGTGTTCAGTTGCGAATTTTGCTCCTATTCCCGCCTCTATGCCCACAAGGAAGATGGATGGGAACTGAGCATTGACCAGATGCTCGACATCGTAAAAACATACGACGGTAAACCGATCACCGAAGTACATATTGTTGGCGGTGTTCATCCAAAAATGAATATGGCTTATTTTATTGAGCTGATGCAGAAGATAAAAGCACACCGGCCAGGATTGCATGTGAAGGCTTTCACAGCAGTAGAACTGGATTATATGTTCCGCAAGGCAAAACTAAGCGTGGAAGAAGGTATGAAGCAATTACATGAAGCCGGACTGGACAGTTTACCCGGCGGCGGCGCCGAGATCTTTCATCCGGAAATAAGGGAAAAGATATGTGCCGATAAAGTTGATGCAGATGGCTGGCTGTCTATTCATGAAGCGGCGCATAATTTAGGTATGCATAGCAATGCTACCATGCTTTACGGGCATATAGAAACGTTTGAACACCGGGTTGATCATATGCGGCGCCTGAGGGAATTACAAGATAAAACCGGTGGCTTTAATACGTTCATCCCATTAAAATTCCGCAACCAGGACAATGCCATGAGCCACGTACCCGAATCGGTTACTACAGAAGATATGCGCCTGTATGCCATTGCCCGGATTTACCTCGATAATTTTCCACACCTCAAAGCGTATTGGCCCATGCTGGGCCGCGAGTATGCACAACTGAGCCTGTCGTTTGGCGTAAATGATATCGATGGTACCATCGACGATTCAACCAAAATATACAGCATGGCCGGCAGCGAAGAACAAACACCGGCGATGAGTACCGCCGAACTGGTTATGCTGATAAAACAGGCAAAACGAAAACCTGTTGAAAGAGACACGTTATACAATGTAGTTAAAGATTATACGGAAGTTGACTTTAGTGCGACCGGATTTGATCCTTCATTTAACTGAATGTTATTTACGGAGCACATCATAACAAATCAAAAGCCCGTTTAACATAACATTAAACGGGCCTTAGCCAAGTGAGTGAACACCAGTATACATTAATTCTTTGTCATGAGCAGTTTGTTGTTATACATTTCAACTGCCGTCAGCAGTTTGGCCGACTTTTTTGCTGCTTTGGTATTGTTGTTGAAATAATCCAACGCTTTTACATCTTCTTTGAGCAGGTTCTTCAACACATCTTTCGAGTAGGCTACGATAAAACCATCTTCACCGTTTTGCACAAAATATTCATCAGCGGTATTTGCGCCATTGTAAAATTTACGGCTGTAAATGCTTATTTTTCCTGTAACCCGCTTTATGGCAAGACCGGGCAACGGTTCAACGGCCACCAGGCTATTCTTTTTACTGGTTAATATTTTGGGAGAAACAGCATAATGCTTATCGTTTTGGTAAGCCATGATCTTTTTTGCATCTATAACCTCTTTTCCATCGGCTAACAGGTGAGGCGTAGTTAACACGCCGGTTACTAAGGTAAGCGTTTTATATTGCTGTATACTGCCATCGTTTAATTGAACAAAACAGGTTGAAGAAGGCTCGTTTGCCAGGTCAAAAACGTCTTTTTGAGTTGAAACTGAATTTTTGCCAATGGTGCAGGAATTAAGCAGGATGAAAGTGCTGAAAAGCGCAGCAATGCTTTGTGTAGCTTTTTTCATAGGGTTTGGGTTTACCTGATTAAACGATAATCGGGTAATATTATTGTAATTACCGGGGGAATTTACGTAGTTTTTTTCCTTATTTTTAAAGCAGCATCTACCGATACAAGGAAATATTAGTGCCCAACAAACAGTACGATCACCAATACCAAAGCAATAAAAAGAAGGGTGAGGCAACTGACAGCCAACAAGGCAAGGGGTCTCATATTTTAAAATTTATAATCTATTTTACAAACAAAACGCCTGCAGGCAAAACAGATGATTTTGAGGTATAATGAGATTGGTTTTATAACCAAAATTGATCGTTATAATCTATAACTTTTAAAACCGGTAAAAATTGCCCGCATTCCTTATTTTTTATCCCCTGAGCCCGTTTTTTTTTAGGTTGTACTACATTCAAACTAAAAAGTATTTATATTGTAATCAAATCAATGCATATATATGAAACGTGTTCATTTACTATTAGTGGCATTTTCTATTGTAATTGCTACGGTAATTTCGTGCAAAACAGTAGGCCGAATTGCAGCAAAGTACTGGCTAAACCGTGAAATCAAAGAATTCGTTGCCGGCTGTGAAGATAAAGCCAGCCTGATTATCGGAAGTGAAAAAGCACATAAATACTGCGATTGCAGTGTTGACCTGGTTGCTGAACAATACCATAATTACCAGGATGCCAAGAAAATATCAGTAATGGAAATTATTGACTTTATAAACAAATGTAAATAGCTGATTTGAAATATACGAAGTACGTATCGTTGCTAATTTTAACAGGTTCGTTACAAGCCTGTAATTTTGCGGTTGATGGGGGGCCTTGTACCTATGAAACCACCATCTACCCGGCTACCCTGGTAGAATTGGTTGAAATAAACAGTGCCAGCTACGAACTGTTGTTTGAAGTAGTGGTATCAGAAAAAAAAGACACGCTGCGTTATTCGGCTATAAATAACGGGAATTATCTGTTTTATGCTGATTTACCAAAAGACAGCTTGCTGATGGGAAAACAATATCAATACCAGGTACAAAGAATTCAAAAAGGTACCTGTGCTCCGATGGTTGACATCATTAAGTTGTCAGCCTATACTTCGCCCCATTAGGCCCTGGTTGACCTGATTTTAGGGAATCCTTTTTGAATTTTAAAAGGCATTTTATTTTAAGATCAATACGATTATCAATTGGTGACCACAACATCAATTACCTGGCTTTTATCGAGGCTCTCCCACCTGTAGCGCACTGTATATAATTCTTTAAGGTTCGATTTCAGGCGATACGGAATTTTAACCATGCAATTTACCGTGTTGTTTTCCAATGCACCTTTTACCTGTTTCAATAAGATATCGGTGATCTTCACTTCGTTAAGTTTGCTATCGTACACCCAGAAGCGCTCCTTTCCCTGAAAAATTTCTGCTAAACTGGAGCCTTCAATATTTGAGATATCAACACTGGTATAAGCCATCCTGGGAGCCACTTTAATGGACGTGTCGGTATCCACTTTCATACCCTTCACTTGTAAACCATTGATAACGCCATTCGCTTCCACATTCGACTTGATCAGTTTGGTATTTTTAGAAACCTGCAGCCTCTCGCCGGGCCTGGCAAAGGTTGCCGGAAATTCAAGCCTGATCTGGCTTTTACCCTTCATGTCGAATAGTTTAATGATTAGCATACCATTAAAATTGCCTTTTATCAAATCGGCACCTATCCCGAATTTTATACTAAAATCTTTCAGGTCATTTGCATAAAAGCCATTCGACTTGCTCCTGAGCAATACATTGGGATCTTTAAAAAGTACATCACCCCTGGGCGATAGCACCACTACTTCGGCACCTGCATACATGGTTTTGTTTGAGCTCTCAACAAATCCGTTTAACTGTTTAAAACTGATCTCAATTTCTTTGTTTAATGGGACCCGGTTACTGATCAGCATGGAGCCATCCACTTTTACTTCAATGCCTTTTGAAGCCAATCCTTCATTAAAGTATTTAAGACCGGTCAACGGTAAAATACCGTTGTTTTGGGCACCTGCCTGGCTGATTACCGAAGATGAAAAGAATGCAAATAAAAAAATGAATTTAACAATCAACAATTTGTTATTCATGTGGGTGGATTAAATAGTAAAAAAATGCCTTATAGGGCAACCTGTCGTTTATGTATACAGGTCAAACGGATAGGAGCTATTAATTAGTATGGCATTGGGGATATGTTGGCAAAATATTACCAATTGGGCAGTATAAACCAGTAACCGGGCCCTTATTCCATGGTTCTAAATGCTGCAACAGGCCTTGCCTCTGTTTGTAAAAAATCGAAAACAATTATTTCGTTAAGGCCTTTTTTTAACCAGGAAGCCGGACAAAATAATCTTTGCTGCGGGCCGATATGCCAATACCTCCCCAGGTTATGGCCATTAATATACAGCATGCCTTTAAAATAATTACCCAGATCGAAGTAGGTGTCGCCTGTTTCAGTTAGGTTGAAATTTCCTGTAAAAAAATTGCAGCGCTGATCAGTTGGATCTTTTAGTTTGATTGCTGCCTGGTGGGCCTGTATAAAATGCTCATCCATGGGCATTAAACTAACCCCCCAATTCATCAAGGTCATGCCATTCAAAGTCACGCGGTCGGTAATTCCTTTCCTGTCGATCATAAATTGTGCAAAATTAATATGCCCCATCCCTTCAACCAATATCTCGAGTTCAGGAAACGGGGTTTCAGTTTTTGGTAACATAACCTCCCATTTTCCGCCGTCTCTTAAAACCGTGTCAATAAATTTTCCATTTAAGAATACCAACGCGTAATCGTGTGGCTCCCATATTTTGAGTTTTCCGCTTTTATGTCCGATCAGTTTTGTTTTATAAGAGATGAGTCCCTGGTTTTGGTCGAAATATTCCAGTGGTTTAGGTTGTACCGTTTTAACCGTCCCGAGATTGAAGTTCAATAAACTGTTTGCTTTTGACAAACTAACCGGTTCGATCTCAATCGTTTTAATGAGCGCAGGTAATGGCGGTATTTTATAAGATACGGCCTGGCCGATCATGTTGCGCAGCATAAAAAACTTCGGTGTTGGCAGCCCCTGTTCATTGATGGGTGCGTCGTAATCATAACTGGTGATATCGGGTTGATATTGGGTGGCACTAAAAGCGTTGGCTCCTGCCGTAAAACCAAAATTAGTACCGCCATGAATTACATAAAAATTGACCGATCTTTTATTTTTTAACAGATAGGCTACTTCTTTCTTCAGGTCCTGGGTATCCGGTCTCGCCCATTTTTCGCCCCAATGGGTTAACCAGCCCGGGTAAGTTTCGCTGCTGAAAGCAGGTACGTTTGGGTTCCGTTTTTTTGCCTGTTCAAAATCGCTGTCACTACTCCCGCTATCTAAACCGATTGCAGCGCCGTCAATATTACCCGCTTCTAACATATAGTCCGTTGCACCGTCAGCTGTGTAAAAAGGAACGTTGATCCCATTATTTATCCAGATATTCCTTACTGTCTCCAGGTATTCTTTATCGTTACCAAAGCTGCCATATTCATTTTCGATCTGTAACATGACAATTGGACCGCCTTTGGTGCATTGCAGCGATACGATCTCTTTTGCCAATGCTTCTATATACCGGCTTGCGGCGGCCATGTAGCGGGGATCCATGCACCGGATCCGGATATCAGGAATTTTCAGCAAATAAGCCGGTAAACCACCAAAGTCCCACTCGGCACACACATAGGGCCCGGGCCTGAACATGACCCACATATTTTCTTCCTGGCAAATTTGTACAAAGGCTTTTATATTATGATTGCCTGTTTCGAAATCAAATTTCCCCTCGGAAGTTTCATGGTAATTCCAGAAAATATACACGGCAATGGTATTGCAACCCATGGCTTTTGCCATTTGAATGCGGTGTCGCCAATATGCTCTCGGAATGCGGGCCGGATGCATTTCTCCCGAGATCATTTGCAATGGTTTACCATCCAGTAAAAAATCCTCTTTTCCTAAAGTGAACCGGTGGATTTTGTTTTGAGCAAATGAGGTAATTACTGATGCAAGCAACAGCAGTGCCGATACCAGGTATTTCATAATCAAATTTTAATACGCATCATTAAAAGCAAACACGGGTTTCCGGTACATCCATTGCCCGCCGGTGAAATCGGGGAATTCCACCGTTTCATTCCCCATGGCGATGGATTGTTCGCTCAGGGGCGTGATGGCACTCCACGCGGCTGCATCATACACATCAAGCGGTGTTGGTAAATTTCGTTTGGCTGATTCAATAAATGCGTGAACCACATAAAAATCCATACCGCCGTGGCCCGAGCCTGCGGCTTCCTTGCTCCACCTGGCCCATAACGGGTGGTCATATTTATCCAACCAGGATTTGGCGTCCTCCCACACATGCGGTTTTGCTGTTTTTCCTTCAATATAAATCCCTTTATTCACATCCATCCAGATGCCTTCGGTACCCTGTACCCGAAAACCGAGCGAATATGGCCTGGGTAAATTGGTATCATGCTGCAATAAAATGGTTTCGCCATTTGCGCAACCGATCGACGTGGTAACCACATCGCCCAGTTTAAAATTAATTTTTGCGTTTGGGTGATCGGGGCCACAGGTGTTCACAATATGGTTGTGTAAACCCCTGGCTTTTGAAGAGAAAGAACAGAGGTTGGTAAAACGATTACCCCTGTTGATATTAATATAATTGGCAATGGGTCCGATACCATGGGTTGGGTATATATCGCCATTGCGGTGAACCGAATGTTCGGTACGCCACCTGGCTTCCGACCAACCCTTCTCTCCCATTTCGCAACCGCCGCCGTATGGCTTGATGCCGTCGTTGAATTTTACTTCCCGCAGATCGTGTTGGTAACCGCCCTGCAAGTGAATCAATTCGCCAAACAAGCCCTGGCGTACCATATTTAAAATGGCCATCACGTCGCGGCGATAACATACATTTTCCAGCATCATCACCTGGGCCTTGTATTTTTCGGCTGCTTTAACCACATCCCAGTGATCCTGAAGCGTAATACCTATCACCACTTCGCTGCCTACATACTTAATACCGGCTTCCAGCGAGCCAATGATCATTTCTTTGTGCCATTCCCAGGGAGTGGCGATGATCACCGCATCAATGCCTTTCAGCTCCAGCATTTTTTTCCAGGCATATTTGTCGCCGGTAAAAACCTGGGGCATTTTTTTGCCGCTTTTGGTTATAGCTGCTTTGGCGCTGGCCAACATCCGGTCGTCAATATCGCAAATGCCAATTACCTCAACATCGGTTCTCATTAATAAAAGCTCCAGGTGGTCCTGTCCTCTCAAGCCAACGCCCATGATCACCACCCTTAGCAAACGGTCATTAGAACCGGCAAACAAATTTGCTGAAGGTAAAACGGCAAGTGATGCAGCTGCCATGCTGCTTTTTCTCAAAAATTCTTTACGTTTCATACAGTTTCTGATTTTATCAATTGTATTTAAAATAAAAGATAGTTAAATATTTTTTATATAGCAGGGTTGATTATCCATGATTTTTTTTTGAAATCCCATCACCCGTAGAAAATTAAGGTGCTTTTGATTACTCACTTCGGTATAAACGATATTTTTTATGCCCTTATCGATCAGAAAACTTTTACCCTCATCGAAAAGAAACCGGCCAACTTTATAATCCCGGTATTTGGGTACGGTATAGTTAATTTTTACAAAAGCGTTCCCGTCTTTATCAACCGCCGCCACAAAAATGTTGGCCACCACAACGTCTCTCAATACAACAAATTTTATTTCATCATCTGTTTCTTCGAGGTTGAATTTTGGAAAGTAGGCCGCTATATCTTTTGTATAAAAGGAAAGGAATTTGGGAATCAGTGCCGCATTGCTCGTAAACTCAACCAGGTCAAATTTTTCCTGCTTGCGGTATATTCTGATCAGAAAAAAGATGTTAATTGCAAATAGTACGGCATTGGTTAGCACAATGGGAAAAGCACCGATAAAAAGGCCGTAAAAAACAAAAGAAATTGCACCGAGGCTGTTTATCCACCTGAATTTAATGTCGTTGTTAACCAACAGCGAAATGGCTAAAAAGATAAAAGCCAGGTAGCCCAGCACCTGTGGCAGGATATTACTCATACTATAATATTAAGGCAGGCAAGGTACATTAGAAGACGTAAAGATATAGCCGGTATATTTTTTATGTGTTAGCTGAAGACAAAAAAATGCCCGGAATTTCTTCCGGGCACCAGGTAAACCAATATCTTATTAATTCTTTGAATAACTTTTAGGTAACAAATTCAATTGATCAAGTAAACCGGCAATAACGCCTTTTTCTGCGTTAATATTCCTGATCTCCATAATTTGGTTTCCCCGTAACACAATTTCAACCGACGTAACAATGGTATTGATCTTCCTGCGGGTTGGCTTCATCGAGCGCCAGCCTTTCATCAATGCCGGAAAAGTTTTTGAATGTGTTCCCGATATTTTTACATTGGCTTTAAAGGATTCACCATCGGTGGTAAGATCGACTATTTTGAATTTAACATCAGGCATTCCTTCCTTAATACGGCGGTAAACCTCAATAAACTCAGTCCCTTTCACTGGTTTTTTTAATATGACGGAAGTAAAATTGCCTGCCAGGCATTCCTGCGCTTCGATCAGGTTCTCTTTTTCAATAGCATCAAATAAATTCTGGATTACATCGTACTCTTGATAATTCATTTCGTTCATCATATATATTATTGTTTTATTTATGTATGAGAGGTTGCTTCCCCGGGATAGTCATAATGTACAAAATAAAGTTGGTTTGGTCGAAATTTATTTGAATTGGGATAGATCAAGCCGGATTTGAGCCTGTTTTTACCAGGTTTTTTTGCCTAACAATATCGGTTACCTTTATTATCAATTATATTACAGGTTCATAGGTTTATTATATGCATGGTTTCACTTTATTATATGATTAACGATGATTAAGCGATTGATTAAAATACTATTTACCCTTTTTCTTTTTCCGGTTTGGTTAAAAGCCCAAAAGCCAAAGGCAGATAGCCTGGTTAAGTTATTGGCTATAGAGAAACAGGATTCCGGTAAAGTAAAGCTAATGAACGAGTTGGCCACTGTTTTAACGGGCTATGAACCCGATTCGGCCGTGATCTATGCTGAGGGAGCCCTTAGCCTGGCTAAAGAAATAAACTACGCCGATGGGCAAATCAAAGCCCTTAGTAAGTTAGCCTATGTGTACACCACCATGGGTAATTATACAAGGGCTTTGGAATTGAATTTGCGTAAACTTAAACTGACCGAAAAGGGAAAAAATCCGTATGACCTGGTGATGGCATTGAATAATATCGGTATTGTTTATAATTACCAGGAAGAATATAAAAAGGCATTGGCTTATCATTACCTGGCTGATTCCGTTATCCGAAGCAATACGATCGCCGAAGCGGCTAATTATTACGTGTACATGAATCTCGGAGATGTATATTTGAAATTAAACAATACCGATTCGGCATTCAGCTACTTTAACCAATCGCTTGTTGTTTCAAATAATTTAAAAAATGATGACTTTATCGGCAACGCCATGACCGGCCTGGGGAATGTGTACTCCAAGAGGGGTGATATCGCTTTTGCTTTATTGAACTACCAAACAGCCGTAACTTTTTTGAAAAGATCGAATAATAATGATGTGCTTTGCGAAGCTACCCTGGGACTGGCTAAATTATATAAGCAGAAAAACAACAGCGATTCAGCGGTATATTATGCTACTCTGTCACTTGAAATTGCCGAACAATCAGGTTTTTTGCCAAAACAACTTGATGCTGCCAGATTTCTTACCAATCACTTTAAAACAACCGGATCAACCGATAAAGCGTTTTACTATTTAACGCAGGTGCAACAGTTGAACGATTCGATCAACAGTAAGGACAAAATAAGAGAGCTTCAGCTGATGTCGACCAACGAAAACATAAGGCAGCTGGAAATTGCGGAAAGTAAACGCCTTGCCAAAAAAGAAAGAAAACAGCAATTGCAGCTGCTGTTTATCGGAATATTCATTCCTGGTTTTTTTCTGTTGACACTTTTATTGAGTCGGATCAGGATTCATGCACGGGTGATCAAAATATTAGGCATTCTTTCATTGCTCATATTGTTTGAATACCTGACCTTGTTCCTGCATCCCTCCGTGGCCGAATTCACCAACCATACACCGGTATATGAAATGTTCATTTTTGTGTCGATTGCTGCTATTTTAATACCGGGGCATCATCGTTTGGAAGCCTGGCTAATAAAAAAATTGACCCGGAAAAGCGAGTCAATTTCAATTAAAAAAGTAAAACTAAAAGTAAAAGAGCAAAAGGATGATTTGCCCCGACTATAATTTAACCACCGGGAGTTGGTGAAACACTGCCGGGGGTAGCTTCCATTTTTGTTGAGTCATTTACTTGGGTGGAATCGGGAGGAGTTGCCGCCGGTGTTTCGGTTTTAGCTGGTTCTTCTGCCGCTTTTTCTCCATTGTTGCAGGAAGAAACCGATACCATTAAAAATAAGATTGCCACAAATAAAAATTGCAGTTTTGTTTTGTTTTGTGTGATCATTGTTTAGAGTTTTAGTTGGCAATTTTACAATTAAATTTTCGGAAATGCAAACATTAAATTATTTAATTGCTTATATTTTTTATATATTGGATTAAATTGGACCTATGCGAAAAATACTAATATTTGTGTGCGTACAGTCTTTTATACTGAGTGGCGTAAATGCCCAGTCGGTTTATGAATTATCTTTTTCGGTTCCCAACGGCACCGGAAATATCAGTTACAATGCCCTGTTTGTTGATTACCTGGATGGAAAAGGAAATGTAAGATTACGTTTTGCCGCTCCCGGCAGTACCGATAGCTTGCTGGCGGATTTTGCTGTACAGGAAGAATTTGCCGAACCCGGTGCCTTATGCTCCGGAGAAGACCTGCTTTTTTACAAATTGCAGAATCCCCGATTTATTGAAAGTACCGATCCCGCTGTAATCTTGCCGGCCTATTTTTGTTTTAAAAAAGAACCGCTTACCGGCCTGTATGAGCCACTGGGTATTGCAAATTCTCAAAACGATTGTATTGCCAACATAAATAAGTTTAGTGCTGTAGCCCTAAAAACGCAAAATGAGATCACCAAAGAGTATGTGCTTACTTACTTTAAAGCTTATGAACCGTTTTACCGGAGTTTGTTTGTTACAAACAATGCCAAGGCGTTGACCAATTCCGAACGAAATGTAAAACTCTATTTATTGTTTGTAGCCAATGTAACCGACGCTGAAATTGGGATAGCCGACCGAAAGAATATGACCGAAGCCATCAGCTTTTTTGGTAAAATAAAAGATTTTTTAGGGATCAGTGCTTTTATATATGATACTGTTACCGGCCGCGATTTTAATAAGGAGAAAGTGTTGAATAAGATCAATACTTTTTTGACACCTGCCCCAAATGATATCGTTATTTTTTATTACAGTGGCCATGGCTTCAGACAACCACGTGACGGGCGACCTGGTCCGTACATGGATATGCGTGATCTGGTGATTGATAAGAAAAAAAAGTACCTGGAAAATGCACTAAGTTCGGAAGATATTGTACAGCAGATCAGGAAAAAAGGTGCCCGGCTGAACCTCATACTCACCGACTGTTGCAATGATAATGTAACCAGCACCAATCCCATGGCAACTGATCCGGCGATTGTACCCAAAAAAGGCTTTGGGTTGAACTGGAGTGTACAAAACTGCCGCGACTTGTTTTTAAATGCCATGCCAACGACTATATTGGCGGCAGCCGCATCGCCTTATCAACTGGGTATCAGTAATCCTCAATTCGGGGGTTATTTTTCTACCTTATTCCGCAATGCCGTAGAAACGCATTTAGGCTTTTCTAAAACAAAAGTTACCTGGGATAGTGTATTTGCACAAACCAAACAGCAAACCGAATTCAAAGCCAGCCGTACCTGGTGCAATGTGCAAAAAACAATTAAATGCAACCGGCAGATGCCTTATGTGAATATCATGTATGGGCGGTTTTAAGGGGTATTTTTATTGAAATGTGGAAGCCGGATTTTCCGTAAGACCTGCGTACATTTCATCCCATTTGGCAAAGTCTGAATTATACTGGTTCACTTTCATTGCTTTGATAGCAGCCTTCCAGGATGGATCTTTTCTGATGCTGCTGAATGCCGGATCATATATCAGAACATAGGTGTAATTAAATCCATCATTCCAGGCGAGTTTTAGCCATTTCCATGCTTCTTTTTTGTTACCCAACAAAGCATTAAGCCTGGCCATATTGTAAATAGCCATACTGTCCTTTTTGTTCGATTCATATATGCCGGTATATATATCGATGGCTTGTTTGAAATTTCCTTTTTTTCGTTCCAGTTCAGCTTTTAAACCGGTTAATGCCGTACTGGTGACAGGCGTTATCTGTTCCGCCTCGCCCAACAGCTTTTCTGCTTCTGAAATCTGCCCGTCTCTCAGTTTATAATCCGCCAATATCAATTTCTTCTCAAAATTCAGTTCCTGCCTGTTTGATAAAGAATCCAGTTGAGCCAAAGCTTCGCTAAACCGGTATGATGCTGAATAGATCCCGATCAATTTGTTCCGGGTACCGGCATCATCCGGGTTCAGGCTGAGTGAAGACGTATAAAAATAAACTGCAGAATCGGGCAGTCCCTGCCAAACATACAGGTTACCTATTTTGGTATTGATATCTGCCAGCGACTTTTCATCTGTGTTAAGTGTTTGGAGGGCGCTTTTTAAATAATAGATCCCTTCTGTAAAAGGTTTAAGTTTCACTTTTACCTGTACTACCGGGATTACGGTGCCGTAGGGTATCAATGGAGGAAGGATTGGTCCCGGTATTTTAATTTCAGGTTTTTGCGGGTAAACGTATGATACTTCTCCGGAAAAGGGATCAATCATCTTTGTATCATCCCAAAATCGCTGGGGTTCTTTTTCAGCAAATCCATACTGAAAAAGTCCGGCTTTCAAATTCCATTCGCCGTTATCAGGAAATCGTTGGGTAACCCTTTTGTAAAAATTTAATATCTCGGGCATCCCCCGGCCATACTTTACGTAATAATTGTTGAGCAAGGCTTCGGCTTCGCTAAACCTGCCCGTATTTTCGTACAGCGTAATCAAATTAAGGTATCCATCTATTTTAGCTGAGTCGGCTTCTATAAATTTCCGGTACCAGGTTTCTGATTTGTCGAAATGTCCCCAGCGTTCATAAAGCCGGGCCAGCATTAAATAGTCTTCTTCCCTGTTGTAGTAACCGGCTTCGAAACAGCTTCCGGTACTGGGGTCAAACATATATCCCATAGCGGGCAGGAGTAAAACCGAATCGGCATAATCCTTCCAGGTATCGTACGGCAGGTGATTCCGGATGGCCAGATTCAGTATCAATTCGCCCTCCTGCCACTTCTTTTGTTCGAACAGGGTTCGGCCCAGGTAATGATATGCCAGCGGACTGGATTTATCTAAAGCAATTACTTTACGGAATTCCCGCTCTGCTCTTTGGAGGTCTTGATCCCGCAATGCCTCATAACCCAATGCAAAATGACCTACCATATCTTTATTTGAGATCCAGGTTGGATCTGTCGTAGTTGTTATTCCTTCAATAACAAGGGGTTTGGCAAATCTTATTTGCCTTGGGCTGCCCATCTCGATATACTGGTACCCTTTTTTCCTGTCGGCTGCCTCGAATAAAAAGGAGTCGGCCACTGCATATTGATTGGTGTTTATGTACAGGAATCCAAGTCTTTCAAATGGAAGATAATTCAGGCTGTTTAATTTAATGCTTTTATGAAAAGCTTCTTCGGCCTGCAGAAGTTTTTTATTTTTTTCATAAATAAGGCCATAACCATTGTATATATCCTGGAATCCGGGTTGCAGAATTTTCGCTGTATCAATGTACAGGCTGGCTTTATCCAGTTGATTTTTACCGGTGTACAGTTCGGCAAGATTGGAAAACGGGATCGCCCAGTTGGGGGCTCTTTCTGCGGCAATCTTAAAATATTTTTCAGCCTCTGCCAGGTTATTTTTATAAGAATACAAAATGCCCAGTTCGTTATAAATATAGGCCGCATACTGTTCAAGTTCAAGTGCTTTATTTTGTTCGGCAAATGCCTCGTTGATCAGGGCGCTTTGTTTTGATTTTTTTGTAAGCGGGATTTTTAAACGGGCAATAACACCTGTAAAATAATGCAGTTTCACCGTTAAATTGGTACGATAATACAGATTGTCTGTGCTGGTAAGATTGAGTGCCACCTGGAACATCCGTGGATAAACATCATATCCGTTATTGCCGGCATTATAATATTTTCGTCTCTCCAGTTCAGCCGCATCGCCCTTTAAATATTGTGTAATTACCCGCTGGCCTGCATTATCAAATTCAATAGCTAACCGGTTATTAAATTCTGTCAAAGCTTCTTTGTCAGTTGATAATTTATTTTTCAGCGCTGTTAATTTATCCTTGTAGGGAAACCAGGCACGGGTTATCAATGAATCGATAAAAACCAGGCTGATTTCAGCTGCAGGAATTTCATTTAACCTGAATTCGTCGGTTATTTCTTCCAGTTTTAACTGCCGGAGAAAATCGAAAAAGGACTGTTCCGGGGTACTCTCTTCCTGCAGAACTGTTTGCATTATCAAGGCTCTTTGTAAAATGGTATCCTGTGTAATTTCTTTTTTTGCCGTTAATAAAGCCTCGGTATCAACCTGCGATAAAACAAAACTGCCATTACCCTTTACCACAGGGGTTTGTTTGGTACTATCCTGCATCAACACCATATCATTTTTCAATGATGAATCAAGGTAGTTTTTGATATCATCAAGTGTTATCTGGTCGCTGTTTTTTTTAGCCGCCAGGCCTTTTAACCCATTTACCAGGTAATACGAAAAAACGCCCCTGCCCCCGCCCCAGTCGGCTTTTTCGTTTGATAATTCATCTGCCGAACTGGACGTAATTCGGATCTCCTTGCTTTTCACTTTTCGCAACTGTTCTGCCGCCAGGAAATTCCCTTTAAATCTTTTGTCCGTAAGTTTTCCTGAATGGCAGGCATCGGTGATCAGTATTACATTGGCTTCATTTTCTACCGACAAGGTGTTGGCCATGTCATTCAGGTAATCAATACTGAGGGCAAGACGCACATAATTAAACTGAGGAGAATCGTAGCAGATCAAAAATCCGTTTTTGTACATCGTTATGTTCTCCAGATCGCCATGGCCCGAGAAATAAATAAATACCTTATCATTTTTTTTGCAGCTGTTCTTTAACCAATATATGGCGTTGTAAACAGAACCGGTTGTAGCGAAAGAATCTACCAGCAAACGGATATTTTCTTTGGGTACGTAGCCCCCTGCTTTTGATTGCAGAAATTCAGCAAATACCTCCGCATCCTGGTTAGAAAACTGGAGCTGTGGTATATCGGGATCGAGGTATTTGGCAATGCCGATGACCAAAGCGTAAGTATTGCCTGATGAAGCCGTATTGGTCTGTTGAGCAAAAATAAGTTTGCTGCAAAAAACAAGTACAATAAAAACACGCAATGATTTCATTTATTTAATTTGCGGGGTTCCTGTTTTTATACTTTTTCATGGAAATTCCACTGATCATTCTTTGCCATTTTGCTGTGTTGCGCAAATTCACCATATAGCTGTCATTTTGCAGAACATAGGAATAATTGAATCCCATATCAATAGCTGACTGTAAATTTTTCCAGGCCTCGTTTCGTTTGCCTGTTTTGGCATACAATCTCGCTAATGAGTAATAATTAAACCAGGGATCGGTTTCCTGTTCATTTATGCTTTTTGTATAAAATCTAATGGCATTTTTTGGTTTATCGGCCAGCATAGACGATAACCCCCTTAAGTTATCGATCATAGGTAAAGTATAAGGATAGATATATTCAGCTTTATTCAACAGATCATTTGCTTTCATAAAATTTCCGGTATGAATTTCAAATTTCGCCAGTAATATCCTTTTGTAAAAATTGATCTGGGCGCTGTCGTACAAATAATTGAGCTGTAATAATGCGGCCCTGTTCTTATACAAGGCCGTGTAAATATCAACCAAGGTCAGCCTCGCATTTGCATTATCGGGTATCAGTGACAAAGATTTTTCGAAGTAGGGATAAGCCTGCTTTTTTGAGCCGGCCCACAAATAAATATTGCCGGTTTTAAAATGGATATCAGCCAGGGATTCTTTTTCAGATAATAATGCTGCGGCCCGCTGCAGGTAGGCAATGCCGTCTTTACGTGGCATATAAATCGCATCAGCACCAAGTATGCTCTCGCCTGTACCTGGTACATAATAGGATTGTCGTCTGTCAACAAGTACATTATCCGGGTCCAGTATTACGCTGGAAATTGAACCTGTTTCCGATTTATCGTATAAAGCAAGTGAATCGTTTACAGCAAGTTTTAAATAAACAGTTGAGTCAATAAATATTTCTTTTTTTAATAACGGAAACCAAACAATAGAGTCTACGTAAGTCAGGCGTGCAGTTACCGGGGCATATTTGTACAGGAGATTTCCCAGTCGGTAAACCCAATTGCCATTATCCGGATACCTGTCAATCACCCTCCTGTAAAATTCATTTAATTCTTCATCTGCTTTCTTTTCAGAGATTTTTCGGAAATCTTCAATAACTTCTTCAGCCTCATTGTACCGTCCCTGCTTTTCCAGCATTTGCCAAAGTTTTACATAAGCCGCTGTTTTTTCAAATTCAGTTATTTCTTTATCGTTTTGGTCATTTTGTTCAACAGCATTTTTTTCGTGTTGTAGTCCTGTGTTAAACCTGGTTATTGCTCTAAAGTAGTTTTCTGCCTCTTCCAGGTGTTTCCAGTTTTCGTAAAGTGTGCCTAAAAAATAAAAATTGTTTATCCATCCGTAATAATGCCACCTGAAATAATTTTCAAAGCATTCATGGTCATATGGGTATTTTTTTGAAGCAATCACGGAATCTACATAAAAATCGAATCGAGACCTGTTTACAACATATTTTGTAGCCAGTGTAAACATCAATTCAGCTTCTTCCCAATGCTGCTGATCGTAGTATATTTTACCCAGGTAATGAAATACCAATGGATTTGTTTTATCGAGCGCCACCACCTTTCTTAATATCCTTGCTGCATTTTCATATTTTTTTTCCTGGTATTCCTGTACCCCCCAGGTAAAAAAAGCAAAAATATCAGTTGGTTCCAATATCGAACTGTCAATATTGCAATACATAGTGCTCATCGGTGTAATTGCCTGTTTATCCGGACTGAATTCCCAGTTATTCCCCTCAAAATGATAGCCTCTTTTACGTAAATCGGCTTCATAAAAAAATGAATCGGCCTGTGCGTAATCTGTGGTATTCATATACACAAAGCCAAGCCTTTCAAAAGGTGAAAAGTGCCGGGAGTTAATGTTAATGGCATTGCGGTAGTTTTCTTCTGCAAAAAGCAGGTTGCCATTTTTTTCACTGATAAAACCACGGTTAATCTCGGTTGATTGTAAACCCGGTTGCAAACTATCAGCTTTATCAATAGCTTTTAATGCCCTGTGATAATCTTTTTTTGCAGCATACAATCCGGATAAATTGGATTGTGGAATAGCCCATCCCGGTGAAAGTTGTGTAGCTTTAATATAATTCTTTTCTGCTTCGGCATTATTTTTTTTATACTGGTACAGTATGCCCATTTCATTGTAAATATAAGCGGCATATGCTTCCAGTGCCAGTGCTTTTTGCTGCTCTGCAAATGCCCGTTCAATCAGCGGTGTTGGGTTTTCTGTCAACGGGATTTTCAGGCGTAAAGCGACGCCCGAAAAATAATGCAGGAATACAGCAGCCTTGGTACTGTAATACTTATCTGTTTGTGACAGCTTAACCGCAACTGAAAACATTTTTGGGTACACATCATATCCATTATTATTGCTGTTATAGTACCTGCGGCGCTCCAGTTCTGCTTCATCGCCTTTTATATAATTTGTAATAACAGTTTGCCCTACATCCAGGAAAGTGCTCGCTACATCTAAATTAAAACTGTTTAATTTTTCTTTATTGGCTTTGAGATCGGTTTCAAGTTGAGTGTACTTAATTTCGCTGTTTGCGTTAATTGTTTTAAACCTGTTGATTATTGCAAATACTATTTCATCAGACGAAAGGTTGTTTAGTTTCAAGTCTTCTGTCAATTCGCCAAGGTTAGTTTTTTTTAAGTTGGAAAAAAAATACTCAGCAGGTTCAGCATTTTCTTCCTTATTTAAACGAGACATAGTTACCATAACTATTCTTGCTGAATCTTCTTTCACCTCCTCTTTAATTTTGACTGCTTCCGATGTAATCACAGTTGCCAGTTTAAAATCGGCGTTACCATTTATTACCGGTGTTTGTATATCGCCTTCGTTCCTTAGTATTAAGTCGTTTGCCATGGAATGCTCCAGGTAAGCTTTAAGTTCTCCCAAACTAACTGTGCCGTCTTGATTTGCATCTGCCAATCCACCCTGCATTCCATTAATGAGATAATAAGAAAAAACACCTCTTCCCCCACCCCAGTCTACATTTTCATTTGATAACTGATCGGCCTGGCTGGATGTCATCCGTATTTCATTTGCTTTTTTAAGCATCAATTGTTCACCAACAAAAAAGTTACCTCTGAATTTGTCGCCAGCCATTTTACCGGAGTGGCAGGCATCTGTAATCATCACCACTTTAGCTTTAGTTTGTACCGATAGCGTGTTGGCTACATCGTTTAGGTAATCAATACTTAAACCCATGTACACAAATGCCACTGATGGCGTATTGTAACAGATCAGGTAACCATTTTTACTCATAGTGGCATTCTCCATTTCGCCGTGGCCCGAAAAATAGAAATATACCTTGTCGCCTTCCTGGCAACTGTTAAGCAGCCAGCGCATGGCTTTATCTACTTCTCCAATGGTGGCCATTGAATCGGTTAGCAGTTTAATATTTTGTTTGGGAACGGAGCCGCCTGATGCAGACATAAGAAAATCGGCAAAAACTGTGGCGTCCTTATTTGAAAATGAAAGTGCCGGTATATCCGGATCCAGATAAGATGCAATACCGATTACAACGGCATAGGTATTGCCCGACTTTGCCATGCTGTTTTGCTGTGCAAAAACCAGCATATTGCAGCATAGCAACAAGAAGGCAATCAGAAGCCCTCCATAATTTCTAATTACTGCCATCAGTTACCGGTTTAGTTTTCAATGTATAGTCCCTGAAAACTATATTTTTCATTAAAGATTCCCATTTTGAACTGTTTCGTAACTTGTCCATATAAGGATCATATTTCAACACAAAAGAATAATTAAAGCCGTATTCAACGGCAGTTTCTAACCACTTATAAGCCTCTTTTGAATTACCCGCTTTAGCGTAAAGCCGGGCAAGGCTATACGCCGGGATTCTTCGTTTATCAACAACAGAATACGTTACAGACTTAACTTTTTTTCCATCAACTTTAAATGTTTCACTATGGTCTATTAGTAACTGTTCATTGTTTGTACTGATGTTGATGTAATTTTTATAATACTGAATGGCTTCTTTTGATTTATCGGCCAGCATATAACGGCGTCCTCGCAGGTCAGCTATTTCCGGCAATATATATGGGTAATAGGCTTCTGTTTCTGTCAACAACCGGTCAGCTTTTTCAAATTGACCGGCATGTATACTGAATTCGGCGAACAACATTCGTTTTGGAAAGTTAATCTGACCACTATCGTACAGGTAATTCAGCTGCGTTAAGGCCGCCCTGTTTTTATAAATGGCTTTGCTTACATTAACCAGGTTTAACCGGGCATTTGCATTTGAAGGTAACAGGTTTAGTGATTTTACATAATACGGGTAGGCCTGCTTTTTCGACCCTGCCCACACATACATATTGCCGATCTTAAAATTAACATCTGCCAAAATATTTTTCTCTGCCAGAATATCGGCAGCCTTGGATAAATATTTTATTCCGTCAAATCGAGGCAGGTAAACAGGACCAGCCAATGGGATATAATTACCAGTGCCGGGTAAAGAGAAACCGCCACCGTCATGTCTTTCGAAATTCAATGTTACTTCCCGGGGCGAGCCGGTGCTTAACTTATCATACAATATCAAATCTTTATCAGGATGGTTTCTATCAGCCATTCGTGCGTATGTATCCAGATCAATAAAAATCTCCTTATTGATTTTTGGAAACCAAACAATAGAGTCAAGGTACATGGATTTGGATTTCGCCTGAGCTTTGCTATATAACAAGAGGCCTAGTCGGTGATTCCAGTTACCATCTTCCGGGTACTTCTCCAGTACCCTTCTGTAAAATTCATTTAACTCCCGTTCACCCTGTTCCTCATTAACTCCTGTGTAATAGGTTATGGTTTTCTCGGCCTCGACATACCGTTCCAATTTTTCCTGTAATTGCCAAAGTTTCAAATAACCACCAATACCATCCTGATCCAGATCAATTATCTTTCTAAAATATATTTCAGCTTCATTTGTATGATTCCATTTCTCATACAAAGTACCTGCAAAATAATAATCTTCAATTTTGTTGTAATAACTGCTACCGAAAAAATTGTCAATACACCTGTGTTCATAGGGATATGTAAATGAGTTTATTACGGAGTCGGTATACATCTCAAATGCGGCTGCATCGATATGATATTGTAAGGCATAGGTAAACATCAGTTCGGCCTCTTCCCATTTTTGCTGGTCATAGTATATCTTTCCCAGGCAATGAAATACCAGCGGGTTACTGTTGTCGAGTGCAACAACCTTACTAAGTATTCTAACTGCATTTGAATAATTCTTCTGTTCATACTCCCGTACACCCCAGAAAAAAAAATGCAAGTATGTCTTTTTTATTAAAAACAGATGTATCCAGCGGGCATGAGGAGAAACCATCCATTTCTGTAGGCGAATACAAAATCAGCGAAGCCCATTCATTACCATCAAAATGGTACCCTTTTTTGCGCAGGTCTGCTTCATAAAAAAAAGAATCTGATGCGGCATAATCAGTAATATTTAAATACACATTTCCCAATCTTTCAAAAGGTACAAAATGGCGGGAATTGAGGTCAATGGCTTTTCTATAGAACTCTTCGGCAAATAAATTATTGCCCGTTTTTTCGTACACATATCCAATGCTGGTGTTGGTTGTTTGTAAATTAGCCTGCAGACTATCGGCAATTTCACCTGCCTTCAATCCTTTATCATACTTGCCCATGGAAGCATACAGCACGCATAAATTAGCTTGGGGAATTGCCCACTGGGGCGACAGTTGGGTTGCTTTTATAAAATTTTTTTCGGCCTCGGGAACATTCTGCTTGTAGGTATACAGAATGCCTAGTTCGTTGTAGATATATGCAGCATACTCCTCCAAAGCGAGAGCCGCCTGCTGTTCTTTAAAGGCTTTTTCAACCAGTGGCATTGGGTTTTCGGTGGTTGGTATTTTCAACCTTAAAGCAACCCCACTGAAATAATGAAATAGCACATTGGCTTTGGTGCTGAAATATTTATCTGTGGCCGATAATTTTGCTGCCGTTTCAAACATTTTTGGGTATACATCATATCCATTGTTATCGCTATTGTAGTATCTGCGGCGTTCCAGTTCAGCTGCATCTCCTTTTATATAATTGGTAATAACATTTTGGCCGGCATCCAGAAAGACACTTGCCAAATCAAGATTAAAACGATTTAATTCTCCTTTATTGTTTCTAAGATTGCCCTCCAGCTCCTGCATTTTTGCCATGCCGTTATTGTTGCCAGCCAGGGAGGCCAGTTTTGCAATTAGCACAAACGAAATAGTGTCAGGTACCCGTTCATTTAACTTCAACTCTTCGGTTAAGGTTTCCAGTCTCTCCTTTTTCAACAGACTGAAAAAATATTCATCAGGCTGCCCGTATTCTTCGTCAGCTTGTGCCTGTGCCTGAAATGCCATTGACATGGCAATCGAATCGTTTCTTACATTTTCAATTACCCTCCTCGCCTCCGTTTTTACCACCGTTGATAAATTAAAATCGGCATTCCCTTTAATAGCCGGGGTTTGCACGTCACCTTCTTTTTTTAAAACAGGATCATTGGCCATTTTAGTCTCCATATAGTCCTTTAGCTCACCCAAACTAACGGTTCCGTCTTTATTTTCATCGGCCAGGCCGCCCTGCATTCCATTTACCAGATAATAGGAGAAAACACCTCTACCCCCTCCCCAGTCCACGTTTTCATTTGACAATTGGTCGGGTAAACTGGAAGCCATTCGAATTTCATTCTCTTTTTTTAGCATCAATTGCTCACCCACAAAAAAGTTACCACTAAACCGGTTGCCGGTCATATTTCCCGAGTGGCAGGCATCGGTGATCATGATCACTTTAGCCCTGGTTTGCACCGATAAAGTGTTGGCCACATCGTTGAGGTAATTAATACTCAACCCCATGTTAATAAAAGCTACAGAGGGCGTATTGTAACATATAAGAAATCCGTTCTTATTCATAGTGACGTTCTCCATTTCTCCGTGACCCGAAAAATAAAAATACACTTTGTCATCAGCTTCGGCTTTGTTCAGCAGCCAACGAAGCGATTTATCAATTTCGCCAACGGTAGCGCCGGAATCGATCAGCAACTTAATATTTTGTTCGGGAACCGAGCCGCCTGATGCAGACATCAGAAAATCGGCAAAAACCTCAGCATCCCGGTTCGAAAAAGAAAGCGGCCGGATATCGGGATCCTGATAAGATGCAATACCGATCACAATGGCATAGGTATTGCCGGATGATGAAGCCGGTTTATCATCTATACGTAGAGGCTGTGCGGAAATTGTACCTGTAAAAAATAGCAGTAAAAAAAACAACCGCAGAAACTTCATTTGTTTTGATTTATGATTTGGCTCGTATTTCGCCCGTTAATTCAGGTGATCATAAATATAACTTTTTATTGCCACAGTGCAAATGAAAAAGCTGCTTTACAGATAATGCAAAGCAGCTCTACATATTAAAATAACAGTCTATTTTTCTTTAGTTTTTAATGGTACAATACCTGCCATTTCGCTGATCACGTTCACCAGGTCACTACCGGCCGGCACAACAAACTTGGTATTCGCACTCATGGCTACTTCAACTGCTTCAAGCTTACGTAAAATCTGCGCATTACCAACAAAGTATTCTTCGGCCGCCTGGTTTACCATTTTGATGGCTTCTGCTTCACCTTCCGCTTTTAATATCTGGGCGCGTTTAGAACCTTCGGCTTCTTTGATCCGGGCACGCTTTTCGCCGTCGGCAACGGTTTCCCGGGCCGTGGCATAGTCAATGGCCGCGATCTTTTCGTTCTCGGCCTTTACCACTTTGTTCATGGTTTCCTGCACATCAGCCGGCGGATCAATTTGTTTTAACTCGGTTCTGATCACATCTATACCCCAGGTTTTGGTTTCTTCCAATAGGGTTTTGTGCAGTTCAGCATTGATCTTACCACGTTCACTATTAGCCGATTTCAAGGTCAATGTCCCAATAATATTACGCAATGTAGTACGGGCTAAATTCACGATCTGCCATTCGTACCGGTTTACATTATATTGGGATGCCTTCACACTGGCTTCATCCGAGATCACCCTGAAATATACCTGTGCATCCACCGATGCATTCAAATTGTCGTTGGTAATGATCTCCTGGGCCTGCGCATCTACCATCTGTTCGGTTGTATTAACCATATACATTTTGTCGATAAACGGAATGATCCAGTGGAAACCCGGCATGGCAAAACTTTTATATTTTCCCAGCCGCTCGATCAAGCCACGCTGCGTGGGCCTTATAATTTTAACACCTAAGGCAAAGATCAAAATAAGTCCGCCAATTACGTATAACATTTCTTTTTCCATAATAACATTTTTTAAAGTGGAATAAAATACTGATTATCCAAAAAGGGAATTTTATTATCAGTACAAATAATAATAGAAACCAACCCTGGTGGCTTTGGAGGAAGATACAATTATTACCCGGTATTTCAATGAAATATCGCTTTAATCAGAAACCCATTTTATCATTGATGATTACCGGTACAGTTGGTTAAATAAAAGTTTAAAAGTCCCCTGCGATTGTGCCCTGAACGTGATCTCGGGCCCAAAGGCATATAATTTACCCCTGCCAACCGTTGCTTCAAAAGCAGTCACTCCGTTTTTTAGATAAGCCTCGCCCCAACTCCAGCCGCTGCGTAAAACCTTATCGGTTCCAAACCAGGCAAGCGGCTTAATAATTCCTTTAGAAACTGCATCTGGCTTCATTTTAAACACCGGGCTGTTGTCGAAATAAACATCTGTTTCCTTATTAAGTCCGGCTGTTGCTGTTTGGCTGTTGTCTACGTTCATACGTAAAATACTGCCGGGTGTGTAATATTTATCCCGGCCCAAAGGCTTTTCTTCGCCATTTACCATATCAACCATGGCATCGCTCACCGGTAACTTCAGCTGGTAAGCCAGTTGGGTACTACTTCCAATGGTGACGATATTTCCTCCCTGTTCCAGAAATGATCTCAGCGCCGGTACCGATTTTTCTTCGGTTAGGCGCCCGGTTGTTTTTTTAAATTCATCAGGAATATTCTCCTCGTTCAGTTCCCTGCTGTTTCTGTTCGTTGCACCAACTGCGGGGATAGCACCGCCAACAAATACAATCACGTCGTATTTTGCCGACAGTTTGCCGGTATCAATTTCTTTTGGATAAATAACCTGGAATGAATAGTTGTACTGTTCCATCAGCCACCTCACCCAACCCGAGGCCATAGATCCGCCATATTCATCCCATAAAGCGATACGGGCTTTTTGAATCTTTGAACCGGTAACGGGCTTTTGGACC
The DNA here is from genome assembly GCA_016710745.1 of Chitinophagaceae bacterium. Classification (GTDB taxonomy): domain Bacteria; phylum Bacteroidota; class Bacteroidia; order Chitinophagales; family Chitinophagaceae; genus Ferruginibacter. The sequence continues at coordinate 395,611 of JADJVB010000012.1, forward strand.
AGTGAAATAAATTGAACCTGGTTTTCTGCCGCTATCTGGTTGATCAACGTTTTTGCTTTCGCTGTAGCCGGTACATAAAAAGAGCCGCTGCTGTAGGCAGAACTTGCCGGTTCACCCGAAATCCGGTACACGTCGATGCCGGCATTGACCAACAGGTTAACCGCTTTGTACGACTGGTTTGCCCGCGCATCCAATACATATCCAACCGAAGAGTTTTTAACTGCTTCACCCCGGAGTTTGATCAATTCGCCAGCTTTATTTTTTTCGAATGGCCCATCAAAACCGGTCATGATCCGATCGAACTGAACACCCATCTGGTAAGCTAAAGTCCAGCCTGCAGCGTCATACGGTGGAACCGGAGGACCGCCGGGATATTGAAAATCGTTTGGATGATCCTGCGGTTCAAACATGTCCAACACATGTGGCCTGAAGGCCTGGTTGGTTTTTACGACATAGGAATTAGCGGGATATTTTTTACCGGCGACTGTAAAATCGGCCGTGGCCTGGTGAACAATCACGCCTGTTTTGATCAGTGCGTTTAAAAATTCAACAGCCGTGGCAAAATCGGGTTGATCCGAAGGGATGATAAAACCCGTTGGATCTTTAAAAGCGATATCGTGCATGACACTATCATAAAATTTTACCGGAATTGTATTGCGGTTATTTACAGTAGTTGATTTTGATCTTTTCAGCGAATCGGCATACAATTTATTGATCGCTTCAATTTTTGAAGGTGAAAGCGACCAGGTGTTGGTGTTACCTTTGTCGATGGCATTTCTTCCCATCAAATAAATATTCATCAACAATTCGTCGCCATGCCTTGCAGCATAATTCAGCACTGCATAATTTAATGAAACAGAATAATCGATCGATTGTCGGAACAACCATTTTTGAGGTACTATGGGGTTTGGTGTAGCTGCATTCGGTATCAACCGCGAGGTAACCAATGGTATGTTGGAAGGGTTTGGACTACCTACGATCTCAGTAAGTAAGCCCAGCATGTTATGAAAATAAGTGGTGGTGCGCAAGCCACCATTGTACCAGGTAGAAAAAACAGATCCTGCTTTGCTGGTATAACCCGGTTTGCCTTCGGCATTGAGGCGGTTTTGCATGGCAGCACCTACCGCATCCAGCCCGGTAATGATCAGGGGATCAAAAACATAATTAAACGGATCACGGTAAGGAGGGCCCGCAAGTACAGAGCCTGCCGGACCTGATTGGTGATGGTTATACATGATCTGCGGTATCCATTCAATAAATAACTGCCGTCCCATGTTTTGTGTCTCCTTCATGTTAAGCATAAAAAAGTCGCGGTTATTATCGTGCCCCACATATTTCTGATATAACCGCGGCAGGTTAGCTGTACTTCTTTTTTCGGGCGTTTTCTCCCGCATATACCAGTTGCTTACGAGTTCCTGTCCGTCGGGATTAGCATGCGTCATTAAAATAATGACATCATTCAGAATTCTTTTTGTTTCTTCATCATTTCGGCTAAGTAACTGGTAGGCCGTTTCAATCAACTGATGTATGCCCACCGTTTCTGTAGCGTGCAGGCCACCATCTATCCAAACAACCGCTTTGCCTTCAATTGCCAGTTGCCTGGCCACCTCTATCGGCACATCGGCATTTCCCATTTTTTGTGAAATGCTTTTATATCGATCCAGTTTTTTTTGATTTTCGGGTGATGTTACAATTAACATGAACTGATCTCTGCCCTCTTCTGTTTTACCGATAACCGTAAATGTAGCCCGATCGGAAGATTCCCCCAGTTTTTTAAAATAAGATGCTGTTTGCGTGAAATTGGCCAATTGGTAATTGTCGCCAATACTAAATCCAAAATAATCCTTGGGTGTTGGAATATTTTGGGCAGCAATTAAGGTTACGCTGAAGAAAAAGATAACCAATAATGAAAAGCGTTTATTATAGCGCATAGCTTTTGTTTTGAGTAACTAAAATAAGCATTATTCGAATGCATAAGGTAATTATCACAAAGTGTGGACTGCCAACCTGCAAAACCAATAATTGGCATCATGAAATGAATGAAAAATGTTTTATCTTCAAGGGTCTTAGCTTAAAATATGCCCGGCAATCCGGGTCGGTTTGAGACTTGTTGGTCTGCCTTATTTGTTTACCGCAGGTTCATTATTTCTTAAAATAATTAATCTCCATTTTAAATTGAGGAAAAGGTAATTTTGGAGCAGTAACTTCTAAATTCGGTTGTAATGAGTGAAAATGAAATTCTTCAGTTAGCCATTTATATCATTTCTGGTTTTTTGGTTGGATTATTCCTGCACAAGATCGTGATGCCACCATTGGCCAGGTTGACAAAAAAAACGGCTAATAAATCCGACGACCTCGTAGTTAGCACAATACGCAACTGGTTATCCCCTGGTTTTTGGCACTTGGTCTTTTTCTGGGACTGCACCGGATGGAGCTGGAGAGCCGTTTTTATACGCAGCTTGAAAACGGACTGCTGATATTTTATATTATTTCGGCTACGTTTATAACGGCCAGGATCATTTCGGGTTTGTTAACCATCAAAGCCGGCCATGACGACACCATCGTACCAGCGTCGTCAATTGTAGGTAATATTGTTCGGGTAATTATTTATATTATCGGCCTGCTGATCATATTGCATGCGCAGGGGATTTCAATTACGCCGATGCTTACGGCATTGGGTGTGGGCGGTCTGGCCGTAGCGCTGGCATTGCAAAATACCCTGGCTAACCTATTCGCCGGTTTGCAGATCATTGCTTCGGGGAAATATAATCACGGTAATTTTATTAAACTTTCTTCGGGCGAAGACGGATTCATTGAAGATATTACCTGGCGCAGTACTACCATCAGGGCTATGAGCGATCATCTTATCATCGTTCCAAACGCCAAACTGGCCGATATGATCGTAACCAATTATTTTTTACCACAAACCGAGTTATCCTTTTTGGTTAACGTAGGCGTAAGTTACGACAGTGATCTTGACCAGGTGGAAACAGTAACAAAAGAAGTTATTATGCAAACGTTGAACGAGGTTGAAGGAGGCGTAAAAGATTTTGAACCCATCATCAGGTTCTATCAATTCGCCGACAGCAGCATCAATCTGAAATGCATACTAAGGGTAAGCGATTATTCAGCACAGTTTTTGGTAAAAAGTGAATTTATAAAAAGGCTCCACCAAAGGTATAATAAGGAAGGTATCAACATACCGTTTCCTATACGTACGGTTTTAATGAGAGAAAATCAATCTTCGTAATACGCGGTGCCATTTTTATCAATATAAACAGATTTTTTTCTTATATACACCAGCGCCAGTCCTTTTTTAAATGAATAGCATTCATCGTATTGCAGAGGTATAACTTCTTTGCCCGTCTTGTCAATAAATCCATATTTTCTGTCTTTGAAAACCATCGCTAAGCCTTCATTAAAGTCTTCGGCCAGGTTGTATTTACCGTCAACAATCAGTTTTCCTGTTTTGTCGATATAACCTTTATTACCATTTACGGTAACTTTCGCCAGTCCGCTATAAAAAGCACCGCCGTAAGATTCAAATTGTATAGGAATTATTAGCTTACCTGTTTTGTCGATATAACCGCTTTTATCATTCAGGGTAACCCTGGCCAATCCTTCCGAAAACTGGCTTACATCATCATAGGTTAACGGAATTACTACTTTTCCGGTCTTATCAATAAATCCCATTTTGCCATCCAACGCGGTTACATAAGCCAGTCCTTCCTTAAACATATAGGCACGTTTGTATGCAGGCGCAATGACTACTTTGCCTGTTTTATCCACAAATCCGTATAAACCATTTTTTTCAACGGGTGCAAATCCTTCAGAAAAAGCCAGGCCATAGTTATAGTCCAATGGCACCACCAGATTGCCCCGGGTATTTACATATCCGTATTTTTTATCCTTGCTAACCTGCGCCATCCCTTCCGAAAATTCGTTTATATAATCATATTCAAGTGGTACAATCACTTTCCCTTTTTTATTGATCAGGCCATTTTTTTTATTGAGTCCTACTTTGGCAAGGCCGTTTTCAAATGAACCGCATTCATCGTAAGAAAGCGGTATTACCACTTTACCGGTCTTATCAATGAAGCCGGCGCTTAGCCTGGCACTTACTGCGGCCAGTCCTTCCGAAAAACGGCTTGCTTTGTCGTAATCGGCGGCTATAACCATTTTCCCGTTTTTATCGATGAAGCCATATTTACGATCAATTTTCACAACAGCAAGGCCTTCATAAAAAAGTCCTGCGTAATCGTATGATACCGGAATTTTGATTTCCTTTTTTTCGTTGGCATAACCAAACTTATCACCCTTGCGGTAAGGAATTAGTTCGGGCGTTTGGGCCATTGCCTGATTGCAACAAAAACATAACAACAATAAAAGACGTTGGGCAATAATCATAGCGGGTATTTTTTATGAAATTAAGAACAATCCGGTCAGCTGCTATACCCGTTGCAGGGTATTTTATTTCTACGTCACCTTATTCTTTCTTAATTTACGTATATAAAGCATAGCAATGAAAGACGATAAAGACAAGGTTGAAATAAACGCGGTAGAGGACCACGACGGCATATTAACTATACGTGGCGGTGGTGCCAAACGAAATTGGAATGGCATACACTACAAACAAGGGATGTCGGCAAAAAATGTGGGTACCACTAAACTGTCGGCTAATATTGCAACCATACCACCGGGTGGTGTTGCTTTTGCCCATATTCATGTTGATTTTGAACTGATACTGTACATCATCAGCGGAAAAGTAAGGCATGAATTTGGACCTGGCCTAAAAAATGTACTGGAAAACGAAGGCGGCGATTTCATCTACATAAAACCGGGTGTACCACATGAGGTTTTTAATATGAGCGATACCGAGCCTGTGGTTGCATTTGTAGCCCGTTCATCGGCCGAAGAATGGGATAATATTGTACCTTATGATCGAAATCACGACAGTTAAATTATTTGATGAATGCGCCGGATAAAAACAATTGCCTCGGAAAATGCTGACGGAAAACTAAGGATAAAACCAGGTTGCCGTTTATCTCTGGTATGCAAACACTACAGTATTGAGACCGGGTCCCAACTCCGATGTGGATATATCGGGATTATCTCCACATAAAAGCAATAACCCCAATAATTTGAATCATTTTTAAAGAACACGATTGTTACTTAGCTTTTTCTTTGTTGAGTGGCAATAATTTAATATACGATATATTAAACCGGTTATCAATAATTTCACCCTGAACTTCAGCCTTACGAATGGCATTGCACATGCCGTCATCCGCGTGGGCATCACCGTAGTTATCTATACTGGCCCCGTCCACATAATATGATTTGTCGCCAATACGAACAGCCATGTCGCAAAATTTTCCGGACATACCCAGTTTACACTTCCCACAGGATACTTCTACAACCTGCAGGGCTTTTTTGGCATCGGGCGTTTGCACTTTTGTGTTCGCATTTTGCGACATAGCGGTTACAGTGAAAAAACAACCGCATAAAAAAGTGAATATTGTTTTCATGATTTTTTTAGTTGTAAATATACTCAAAAAATACAGGTTATGCGGCATTAAAAAACCAATACCTCGCGCAGGGAACTGGTCTGTTTAATACGTATTTTGCCAAAGGCCGAACGATTGTATTCTTTTAAGGTTGATTATAATTCAGCCATGATGGTAATCAGTTTTTGCCTGTTAATTGTTCTCGGAGTTTCCAGCATGATGCGTTTGGCATCCAGTCCAATTACGGGGTAGGTATAAGTTACATCCATAGGTGTTCCTCCAAAACCAAAATCCGGATCTGCATAACTAATCTTTAATTTAATGCCGGGTTGTTCGTTTTCTGCTTCTCCTGCTTTATCATCGATAGTATAAGTGCCTGTGTACTGCTTACCCTTTTTAACAATTGTAACGGCAGTGTCATTGATAAATTGAAGTACGAGTCCCATCTCCTCTCCTGCGGCTTTCGTGGTTATTTCGTCTTTTTCTTTTGCTAGATCAAGCCACTCTACGTCCTTAGTTCCATTTACTGTGATAAGGCCAAAAAAGCCAATCTGCTTTACCGCCAGTTTTTTTCCGTTAATAAAATCCTGAACTGCTTTCGCGTTTGCCGGAGCAGCCGGTACCTGTTCTGTTTTGGCAGAACAGCCCGGGGTTGAAAAAATAATTACAGGGATCAAAAAATAAATGATTATTTCTTTAACTTTCATTCTTCAAATTTTAGGTTATGAATGCACATGTACAATGATACCTCTTTCTCAAAAAAGTAAAGTACCCATTAGCGGGTATTTTTTAAATGCTAACTTTTTAAAAAAAAACAATGAAACATACAGGTATAATGCTTTTGATGTTGTTTCCCATTATGGCTTTCGCACAGGATTGGAAAATATTTACGGATACGGCCGGTATGTTTACAGCGTCGTATCCTGCAATCTGGGACAATAAAATAAAAACAGGCAACCGGGTATTCTTTACCTCGCCGGCTGAAAAAGAAGGGGATATTTTTCGCCAAAATGTAAATATCAGTGTATCAACCAATCCCGAATACGGCACCAGTTATACGATCAAAGATGTTTCTGCAGATGTACTTGAATCGGTCAGAAAATCTTTCCTGAGTTTTAATGAAGAGTCGAATACGCTTATTACATGGAATGGTACCGAGGCTTGTGAGATCACCTATACCGGCTATTCCAAATCCGATGAACAGATATGGATTCGTATAAAACAAAGAATGTGTTTTTATAAAACACGGCTTTACCTGGTTACCTATGTGGCTTTGGCGGAAGAAGATGTGTACAAAGCGACAGCTATGAAAATAATTAACAGCATTAAATTTAAGCCATAAAGCTCATCAATCGATATCTGATGAACAGGAATCTCTTAACATTTTCATATAAACGATTCCCTTCGCTCTGGCAAACTGTATATTCCTTTCCGGGATAGATCCGGGATCACTATAATGCTCCAATGCCTTGCTGATGCTACTTTCCCGAAGCAGGTGCAGCATGGGATAAACTGAGCGGTTCGTATAATTGGCTGCATCATCATCCGGTGCACCGGCAAAACAATAGCGGGGATGAAAACTGGCTATTTGATAAACCCCATCGTATTTTTTTTGGCTCAGCAGTTTTTCGGCGGCAGTAACCAGATCAAGATAGTCGTCAAATTGGATGCAGGCCAGGGGCAGGATCAGAAATGTAGTGTCAATTGTCTCATCATCATCCAGGCGGGTGAGTTCCTGTAAAAAAGATTCCAGGCAAATGTTCATTGAAGCAGCAGGTTCAACCCGGTAAAAGATAGTTTTTTGTTTTACTGCCGGCGCAGCAAAGGGACAAAAATTACATCCGATCACAACCGTATTGATCCAGTTTTTTGTTTCGTTGATTATTTGTTCGGATGCCGGCATTTATTAATTCTTGGCGTGTAACATAAAGCTAACCTAATTAATGCAAGTATTACCGCTTCGTTGGCGGCCCTGCGCTAAATGTTAATGCTTTGCTATTCCGGTTAATTTTTTATTAAAGGCGGTTATAGAGGGGAAATATCCTGTTTGAATAAGTTTTTATTAACAAACTATTTGAGTAAAAGGGAGTCATTAGCATTGTATTTGCAGTTATTACTTAACATAAACACACTACTATGAAATACAATAAATTTATCATGCTCGTATTCAGCGTTTTTCTCAGCTTTGCATCGGCCACTGAAACTAAAGCGCAGGCAGTTACCGTCAATTTTTCTGTTTTTCAGCAGGAGCTCAGTCCTTATGGCCGTTGGATGAATAATCCTCGTTTTGGCCAGGTTTGGGTGTACAATGATATTAATTTCAAACCCTATTCTACCGGAGGCCATTGGGATTATACCAACTACGGTTGGTCATGGGAATCGGACTATGACTGGGGTTGGGCACCTTTTCATTATGGTAGATGGGAATACGATAACTATAACGGCTGGATGTGGATTCCTGGTTACGAGTGGGCTTCTGCCTGGGTAAGCTGGAGCAGTTACGACGATTATTACGGCTGGGCACCGCTGGGTTATGGTGTCAATATCAATGTGTCATTTGGTTCAATACCTTTTAACAACTGGTATTTTATACCCCGACGTAATATTTGTGAAAGAAATTTAAGCAACTACTACGTGTCGTACCGTAACAATAATAATTTTAGAAATGCGGTTGTGATCAATAACTACTATAATGGCAGCGGCCAGGTAGGCAGGTATGTACGAGGACCTGAACGAAGAGATGTGGAGCGCTACACGCATAACCGCGTTACCGAGCGGAGGGTCGATTACCGCGATTATAACCGCGACCGCAACCGGGATAATAATTCGGGCGTTAACAACGGAGGTAACAGAAATGACAGGCGTAATGATAACGCTGTTAATCAAAACAACAATAACGGATCTAATAATGAGAATAACCGGAGAAGGCAGCAACCAGATGTCAATCAAAATGGCAACAATGGCTCGGGCGACGTTAACAGGAACAGAAGAACCAGTCCCAATGCTGATGACGGTATTAACCGCGGACGAAAGCCCGAAGAAGCCATACGCAGAAACAATAATAACAATTCGGATGATAACCGCCGCCGTAATGATGTGAATACAAACGACCGCACTCCCGGCACCTTTGAGAACAGCAGGCCTCAGCGAAATGCGAACCCTGAACCGCAAAGGAACCGCAGTGATAACCCCGGATCTGTACAAAACAACGATCGGATGAATAGAAATAACGGGCAACAAAATAATTCGCCGGAAAGAACACCAAGGGTAAGGCAGGAGCCGCAACAGCGAAGCCAGCCGGCAGCGCAGCCCAGAAGTATGGAGCGCAGAGCCGATAACAATGTTGGGCGAAGCAGGCAGCCGGATGCAGGTAACAGTCCACAGCAGCAATCCAACGGCCGAAATCGCAGAAATGGCAATTGATGAAAAATAATTAATCCCTGTGTAAAATGGTTCTCTTTATATAACGCCCGGTAAGCTGTAACAACAGCATACGGGCGTTTTTTATTTGTCAAAATTCGATACGGGGTTCAGCCAAAAATTGTTTTTCTTTGCAGGAATCATGGCATTACATATCACTTCTTTAAATTCGGGCAGTAACGGCAACTGTTATTATGTGGGTAATAAAAACGATGCGGTTTTAGTTGATGTTGGCTTAAGCTGCCGGGAAACTGAAAAGCGGATGAAAAAGCTGGGCCTTGATATGAAAACGATCAAGGCCATTTTTGTATCGCACGAACATGGAGATCATATCAAAGGTGTATCCACCCTGGCTAATAAATACGGGTTACCGGTGTTTATTACCGGGAAAACAGCTGCCCATGGGCCCAGATTGATAGGCCATCTGGCAAAAAAATTCACTACAGACGAACCGGTTTCCATTGGTTCCTTAACCATTACGCCATTTGTAAAATACCACGATGCCATCGACCCACATAGTTTTATGATAAGCTATGCCGGGGTAAACGTAGGTGTGTTGACCGATATTGGCAGGGTTTGTTCCAAGGTCACCCGGTATTTTAAACAATGCCATGCTGTTTTTTTGGAGTCGAACTATGATGAAACCCTGTTGGAAAACGGGAAATACCCAATTTACCTAAAAAACCGTATTCGCGGTGGTTTGGGCCATTTGTCGAATAAGGAAGCTTTGGATTTGTTTGTAGAACACCGTTCTCCTGCCCTGTCGCATCTGCTGCTTTCTCATTTATCAAAAGAAAATAATTCACCCGAATTGGCCGCACAGGTATTTGAACCTTTTGCAAACGGAACAACAGTTGTAGTTGCCTCGCGCTTTTGTGCTTCGGAAGTGTATACCATCACTGCTTCTTCTTTTTTGGATAGAGACAGGTCAATTGACCAACCGGTGCAACTCGGATTGTTTGAATAAATACAACTATTTTGGTAGACCACCTGCTTCAGCTTTTCCGGGAATATCAACAGCTGGCTATCATAATCAGCCTGTTTATCAGTATCGTTATTGCTATTTTAGGTTTGGTGCCGAGCGTATTTGTAACGGCAGCGAACATTTTATTTTTTGGTTTTTGGTATGGCACAGCGATATCATTTGCCGGTGAAGCCATTGGAGCCGGCATCGCTTTCATATTGTACCGAAAAGGATTTAAACGCCGGCTTGAAAAAAGCCTGGATCAATTCCCAAAATTAAGCAGACTCATTAAAGCAGAAGGCAGGCCCGGATGGATGTTGGTATTTTCACTGCGGCTTTTGCCGTTCGTTCCGTCGGGACTAATAACTTTTGCGGCTGCAATTGGTAAACTGAACTTCATACATTTTATAACAGCAAGTTCTTTGGGAAAAATTCCGGCGCTGTTACTGGAAGCGTATTCAGTTTATGAGGTCAGCCGGTTTAGCTGGCAAGGAAAATTGATACTAATAACAGTTGCCGTTGTGTTATTGATCTGGATAATAAAAAAAATAAGCCGGAAACCTGATTAATCAACAAACTTTCTTCCCCTGGCCATGACCAAAAAAACAATCGCTGTTATAAATCCCATGATAACAAAACCAACGATCCACAAAGCCTTTTCTCCATCCTGAACCGTTTTGTTACGCACCACGTTCACGATGCCTATTATGCGATAAGCGAGGCTTGCCAAGCCATATACCAATGCCGAAATAACAACCTGGGGACTAAAAATACGACCTAAAATACCAAAGGAGTTGATATGATCTTCCCGGAACTCGCCTACGCTCATGGCCAAGCCTAATACAGACTGTATATAAAAAACAAAAAAAGTGATGCCGGCCAATACCGACAAGATGAAAAGGGTTAAAAAAATATTGAATCTGCTCATGTTTTTATTTAAATCTACAAACTCCAATTGAAGTATGCAACTGAAATCGGGCAATTATATATCAAATCTGATTTACAAGGTAATATTTGCTGATAATTGGCATTCGTTCAAAAAAAATGGCAAACAGGGTGTTTTTTAATGCTGCAGAGCCTGTTTATCGAGGTGAGGGGTTCCGAACAGCGTTGTGGTAAAAAAACTTGAGATTATGGTAAACTCAGGGTGATTTCTGATCTCGATGTAAAAAAATACCGGAATAAGAGTATACCCAAAGCAGGGTATATTATTTGTTAATAATTGCCGTACTTTTATATTGACTAAAGCGTGTTGCAAAGATGAAATTAAAATATTTTGGACTCCTGTTGCTGATGCCGGTATTTTTATTCAGTTCCGTCAATGCGCAAAATAAAAAAACCGATTCCCTGGCGGTTACAAAAACTTTACACGAATTATTCAACATTTGCAAATCAGTTGACTTCGCTGATCCCAAAGTTTCCGAATTGGGAACTTTTTATAAAGCAGCTACCTATATCATATACCGGGGTGATGACAAAAAACGAAATTGGAAAGATTTTGCCAACTACAATAACAATGATGAAAAACGCCGCGTAAATGAAGTGTGCGAGCGCATTAACCAAACAGCTAACCAGGACAGCAGTTTTAAAATAATAAAATATTTTACTGAAACTGAATCGGAAGGTACCTGGCATGTGCTGATGGTTACCTACAAACGTAAAGGCACTGATAAAACAACCGCATATGCTTTTTTGAAGATCCGGAACAAATTTGGTTTGGGAGATATTGATTAACCTCATAAAAAAATAAATATAATGAAACCTGTTCTACCATTTCTAAAAAGATCATTTTTACTGCTGTTGATCCTGGCCCCACAACTTCTGGCAGCGAAGCCCCTTCCGGTCTTTACCGGAGATATATTTAAATTTAAGTCGGCGGAGTACAAATTGGAGATCAATTTTCCGGCAGCATTCGAAGATACAGTGACGACCAGTGAAGACAATGGTTCTACTTTATATACCCTCAAAGCGAGTTGTTCGGTTGACAAAGTGCTATACATGGTAACCGTTACCAAACATGTCGTTCTACTCAGCAATTCGTTAGAACTTGCAGATGTGTCGTTGAACAGTTTTGCCGAAACGCTCAAAGCTGAAATACGCTCGGAAGCTGATTTTCTATACGGAGATTTAAAAGGCCGCGAAGCCCTGATGTATTTGCCTGAGCAGCAAGTATATGCCCATTACCGTGTATTATTGACTGATAAACTGCAATACCAGATCATTGTACTGGATAATGCAGAAACTTTATCAGAAACGGGTGCCGATTTTTTTGGATCAGTTAAAATTCTCTGATCAGTTTGATTTTTTTCCGGCCAATACATTTACACCTTTTGGTAACGGATTACCCGAACTTCTTCTGAAACTAACTACCTGCCCTACATGCCATAAAGCATCCGAAACAGGGCCATTGATAAGGTTCCAGAATGGGTACCGGGTTTTGCCATTGGCTCCTTCAAAAACCATATCAAAATCTGCCAGCTTGGCTTGCGGCTTCTTTAATATCTTTGATGCCGATTCTATGTTCTTCAAAGTTTGGGCTCTCATTTCCGAAAAAGATAATTTTTTGGTGTCGCCTCCCGATTTGGTTGAAGTGCCGCTAACAGCATTGAGTAACACCTGCGTTAACCCATGAATATGTTCAAGCGTTTCAAAAGTAGTTCTGGCGCTATCGCCGGGTTTAAACAGCAGGTCTTCGTCGGTCAATCCCGAGGTTGCCCAAAAATACCGGAAACCCAGGCCATCAACCATTCGGGCTGCCACTGTTTCCGGGGTATAAACTGCCGGTGTATCCGGTATTTGATAATAATAAGGATTTTGTTGTGCCTTTGCGTTGGTAGTTGTAACCATGAGTAACAGCACAAACAGGTATTTCTGTAGTCTCATAAAACAATTTTTAAGTTGACATAACGGAACTACAAGATAAGCTTTGCCGCCGGTAATTAAACCGGTCACTGATGGGCTGCAATATACTACCGGTTTTATGCCGGGTAAACCCGACATACGCTGCCTTAAATTTATTATTGTGCGGGCCGACCGCATATCGTTGAATATGACCGCTGTCATATTTTAAGGTGTGCCCAGCAAAAACTGTACTTACTTTGTAGCATGAAAAATTGCTGCTTGTTTTTTTTATGTTTATTTGGTATGGTGATGTCTGCGCTCGGCAGTACGGCGGATACGATAATTAAACAAAAAAGATACGACACCCGGCGTTTATCGGGTGTTGCCATAACATTAGACGGTGTACCGAATGAAGAGGCCTGGAAAAGCGTTGAATGGGCTGGCGATTTTACCCAATGGCAACCTAATGATGGCTCCCTTGCTTCCCAACCTACTCAATTCAAGATATTATACGACGATAGATTTCTGTATGTGGCATATAATTGCCTGGACAGTGCGCCGGATTCAATCGTCAGGCGGATGGGCAGGCGTGATGATTTTCCGGGCGACTTTATTGAAATACATATAGACAGCTATCATGATAAGCGAACCGCATTTTCTTTCACTACATCTGTATCAGGTGTACGCGGTGATGAGTTTGTAAGCAATAACGGAAACAACTGGGACGGTAACTGGAATCCCATCTGGTATGCCAAAACACAGATCAATAAACGAGGCTGGACAGCCGAGATCAAAATTCCATTAAGTCAGTTGAGGTATGGTAATGAAAAGGACAAAGTTTGGGGCATCCAGGTACTCAGGCGTTTATTTAGAAAAGAGGAAAGATCATGCTGGCAATATATTCCACAAAGTGCCGGAGGCTGGGTAAGTAATTTTGGTGAATTACATGGGCTGAAAGATATCCCCTTTCACCGTCAGGTAGAAATTGCACCCTACGTAACCGCACAGGCAGCCACTTATAAAAAGGAGCCCAATAACCCTTTCGCAGATGGCTTCGACACTAAATTGAATGCCGGCATCGATGGTAAGGTAGCTGTTACCAACGACCTGATCCTGGATTTTACCATCAATCCCGATTTTGGCCAGGTAGAAGCAGATCCATCGCAGGTACGTATTGATGGTTTTCAAAATTTTTTCGGCGAACAACGTCCGTTCTTTATTGAAAGCCGGAATATTTTTGAATACCAGTTAACCGGATCAAATGCGGGTGGTGATTATGATTCAGACTTGCTTTTTTATTCCCGCCGTATCGGCAGTTCACCCCATGGATATCCCAACACTACAAACGGTGAATTTGTTAAGTACCCGCAGAATACGAGCATCCTGGGCGCAGCAAAATTCAGCGGCAAAACAAAAAAGGGATGGAGTATTGGGGTACTGGAAACCGTTACCGAACGGGAAAAAGCAACCATCGACGATCATGGAAAACGGCGCAAAGAACTGGTTGAACCCTTCACCAATTATTTTGTGGGGCGTTTGCAAAAAGATATGAATGGAGGCAACACCATTATCGGAGGCATTTTTACTGCTGTAAACAGGGAACATGGTTTAGATGATATCCTGCACCGTAGTGCCTATTCGGCCGGTGTTGATTTTTTGCATTTCTGGAAAAAGCAAACCTGGTATATTCGCGGAAATGTGGTGTATAGCCACGTACAGGGCACAAAAGAAATGATCACTAATACACAACGTTCTTTTGAACACCTTTTTCAAAGACCCGGCGCAACCGAATTTAGCTTAGATTCCAACCGGACGTCATTGACGGGTACCGGAGGTACCATTCGTTTTGGAAAATCGGGCGGCAAAACCGGTAAAATGGGACAGATCATAAATTTTGAAACCGGCCTTACCTACCGCTCTCCCGAACTGGAATTAAATGATATTGGATTTATGCTTACCAGTAACGAGATCAATCATTTTACCTGGGTTGGCCTGCGCTATCAAAAACCATTTGCTATTTTTCGCAGTGCACAGGTCAATTATAATCATTGGTTACGCTGGGATTTCGGAGGCAAATTTATTTACTCCCAGTTTAACATAAATACCAATGCCTCATTTACTAATAACTGGCAATCGGGTACGGCAGTTACCTATAATAATTTTGATGTTTCTAATAACGCCTTGCGTGGTGCCGGTGCGTTGCGCAGGCCGGCTGGATTGGGTTGGAGCTATTTTCTTAATTCAGATTCCAGGAAGAAATTTTCGGTTAATGCCAGTACATTCAAATTTTGGGGAGAAGAAAACACACTCAATTTCAGTAATGTTAGTCTCACACTCAATTATGTGCCCATTAATGCATTGAGCATCAGTTTGAGTGCCAGTTATGATTATGGGTATCGCAGGCAGGATCAGTTTGTTCAACATGTCGATTACAACAATTCGATCAGAACCATTGTTGCGCAGTTAGCCCAAAAAACCATCCGTTTTACGGGGCGATTAAGTTTTAATTTAACACCCGACCTTACTATCCAGTATTATGGACAGCCATTCCTTACCAGGCCAATTTATTCGCAGTTTGGCTATGTAACAGATCCGTTGGCAGGAAAATATGATAATCGTTTTAAAGCCTATACGC
Organism: Chitinophagaceae bacterium; assembly: GCA_016710745.1. Classification (GTDB taxonomy): domain Bacteria; phylum Bacteroidota; class Bacteroidia; order Chitinophagales; family Chitinophagaceae; genus Ferruginibacter. The sequence continues at coordinate 410,975 of JADJVB010000012.1, forward strand.
CGAACCAGATAAACGAAAGCAACGGTATTTATTCGGTTGATGAAAACCTGGATAATACCGTTGATTACCAATTTGGCAAACCCGATTTTAATTTTATTCAGTTTCGCTCCAATTTGGTAGCCCGTTGGGAATACCGGCCCGGATCGGAGTTGTTTCTGGTATGGTCGCAGGGAAATACACCAGATGCATTCAGCGACCTGTCCTCTCCTATTTTCTCGAGCCTGTTTAATAATGCATTCAGTGGTGGAAATGCAAGGAATATATTTTTAGTAAAATGCACCTACCGGTTTTTGAAGTAAAAGAAAAAATAATCGATACCAATTCTTTTAATGAATTGATTCGATCAGGTAGTCAAGGTTATTTACAGATACCCTGTCTCCGGTTTTCAGGCCCATTAGTTTTTGGCCTAATGGTGATTCGGGCGACAAAGCAAATACGGTTTGCTTGTTTATCACTGCTTTTCCTAAGGCCGTGCTGATGAAAAAATAATGTGTGCCGGATTTCACCAAACTACCTCTCAGCACTACCGAAGCGCTGATTGCCGGATCAATTTTTTCGAGTACTTCCTTTTGTAACAACAGTTCCTGTAACTGAGCACGTGTATTAGCTTGTTCGATCTGAATCATGGCTAAAGCGGTTTCATGCTTATCACCCGCCGTACTTTTGGTTTCATTGGCGCCGCTCTCTTTCAGGTCGTCCAATACTTTTTGCAACACAGCAGCTTTGCCATCAATTAGCTGTTGGAAGTGCTTAAATATCTTTTGTTTAAGGGTTAACATAATTCAAAAGCTAAATTAACCCAATAGAAATTACCAATAATTTTAAATGACAAATAATTCAGTTTATTTTTAGAGAACTAAATTTTAAACGATGTGCAAACAAGCCGTTTTATATATGGCCTTAATCGGTACGTTTTTAGCTAGCTGCAATATTTCTGCAAAAAGAAACACCGAAATTGGTACAACCCGTGATTCCGTATTTACAGGAGGTACGCAAGCAGACAATACTTCCCGTTCCATGCCGGAGAAAAGTGATGCTGAAATGAAGAGGCCTGTAGAACTGCAGCTTTTTTGCAATAATGAAATGGCGGCTTATTGTGTATTATTACCGTTACATGAGTTCAAAGAAGATTTTACCGACGAAACGGTAGTAAAAGCACAACATAAATTTGTTCCCAAGCAGAAAAAGGATGACTATACAAGTATTGATGTGCAGGGATTCAATATCGATGATGAAAATAATTATAAAGAAGCCTTGTTTTTAAACCGCGATAAAAACGATTTTGAAGAAAGCGGCCTGGGCATTGATACAGCCTATAGCGATAGATCAGGTCACTTTTATCTGATAAAAGGATATTTACCTAATTATCGGGATAAAAAATTTGTACAACTTAGCTGGGTACTTACCGACAGGATATCCATCAATATTACGTACAATAAAAAAGAAGAAGAGAGGTGGATGGAAATTATCATGGCCATGATAAACCGTGGACCGGTATATAGCAACTAATAACCAGTTCATTTGTAATCGTTCAATATCATCTACATTTGCAGCGATAAAAAAGGTAATTATGAAAGTTGAGGAGCAATTAATTATACGAAGCGGCAATAGCTGCGAAATGTGTGCTGCTGAAAGCGATTTAAAATTATTTGAAATACCGCCGCAAAATGGGATATCGGCTGATACCTGTATTTTAATTTGTTCGAAATGCACGGCGCAAATTGAAAAGAAAGAAGAGCTCGACAGCAATCACTGGAAGTGCCTCACCACCAGTATGTGGAGCGAAGTTCCGGCCGTACAGGTTACTGCCTGGCGCATGTTGAACCGTTTACGAAACGAGAGCTGGGCGTCTGAGAATCTTGATATGATGTATTTGACCGATGAAAACCTGGCCTGGGCTAAAACCACAGGCGATCATGAAAATGACGGTACCGTTGAGTTGCACAAGGACAGCAATGGGCATATTTTACAAAACGGCGATTCTGTTGTATTGATAAAGTCGCTCGATGTAAAAGGTTCTACCTTGAATGCCAAAATGGGAACAGTGGTAAAAAACATCCGGATCGTTGAGGATAATATCGAGCAGATTGAAGGCAAAATTGAAGGTCAGCAAATCGTGATACTAACCAAATTTGTTCGTAAACAAGCCGGCTGATTTCATTTAGAAATGAAAATTTGATCAGCTCAATTTTTTTTCCAGTATCATGAATTCGAGTTTTTGCAGGTGCTTACCGGTTACACCGTCTTCTTCAAATGGTTTTTTTTCGCCGGTATCCCGGTAACCATGACGTTTATACCAGTCGATCAATTCGGTTCTTGCTGAAATTACCGACATGTAAATTGATTGGCAGAGCCGTTGCCTGGCATATTCCTCTGATGCCTGTAAAATAATTTTGCCAATGCCCGCCCCCTGTAACTCGGGCCAAACACTGAACATACCCAGGTACATACGATTATCATGTTTTTGCAGGTTTACACAACCCAATATTTTATTTGCCTCATCTGTATATAATAAGAATATGCTGGCGGGGTGCCCCATGGTATCCACCAACATTTTTACATCGGCTCTTCTGTCGCCGGCGATCAGGTTTGCCTCCGTTGTCCAGCCCTTTTTTGAGTTTTCGCCCCGGTAAGCATTGTTGAGCAGGTGCATGATCTCTGTTACCTGGCTATTGTCTGCTACGCTGATATGTTCATTTGTAAAATAGTTCATGATCCTTTACACGTTGGCTTCATCAAATGATAATACGAGTTGGTCTATTTTTGAGATCACTTTTCTATAAGACACGCAAGCCTTATCCAGCATCAGTTTGGAGGCTATGGCTGTTTGGCTGCCCTGGTATTTATCCGACAAATAGATCACTTCTGTAATGCCTGCCTGTATAATAGCCTTAGTACATTCGTTACAGGGAAACAAAGCCGTATAGATCTTGCAACCTTTCAGATCCATACCAATATTATTGAGAATAGCATTAAGCTCGGCGTGGCAAACATAGGGGTACTTGGTATCTAAAAATTCGCCCTGTTTGCTCCAGGGAAATTCGTCATCATCACAGCCCCTGGGCAGGCCATTGTACCCGGCTCCCACTATTTTATTTTTATCATTCACAATGCATGCTCCCACCTGTGTACTGGGATCCTTGCTGCGCAAGGCTGATAGCAGTGCCACCCCCATGAAATATTCATCCCAGGAAATATAAGCGGTACGTTTTTGCAAGTTTTTATATTTTTATAATGAAAAGCAATTTAAAACTTTTTTGGTTGATTATGTACTTATAACCAGAACCAAAACCTCTGCTTTGTACCTGGCCAACCAGGCAATGGCAAGGCACATTTTTGCCGTAGGGGACGTCTCCACGTGGCATTTCTGGAAATCCCGTTTAAATTATCGAAGTTGTTTACGGCACAAAGTACCACGCATACAAGTATATTTCCGGTTAATTTGATTCCTTCCTCCCTTCTATCTTATGCTTCTAACGCAAAAATTTGTTGTGTAATAAATGGCCTAACGGGATATCTGTGTCATATTTATTACTATTATAATCTTTGAATTTGATTTTAAGAAATTAAAATTGGTTATCAGGCTGATTGTTATCATGTATTGCCTGAACTGACTTAACTAGATTCGAACTATAAAAATAATAGTGATGGATAAAAAAATGAAACTGCAGATCTTAATTGATCAGCAGCAAAACGCTATTGAAGAACTTAACCGTTCTATGGGAGATTTCAGGGATGACGCCGATCTCGACGAGGGAAATACCCTGGATCCGGAGGATTTTTCGCATCAAACGATTGCCAAAGAATCGCAGCTACGATTGAAGCAGCAACTGGCAAAGGCCCGGGCAGATATGGAACTGCTGCAGCAATATGCAGCAACAAACTGCCATACGGTTGAAACAGGGGCCCTGGTGCAAACCAATACCGATTGGTTTTTAATAGGTATATCACTGGGTGGGTACCAAAGTGGCGATATTAATCTCCGTTGTATATCTGCCGATTCGCCGGCCTTCAGGGAACTGCTGGGTAAAAAAACACAGGATAGCTTTTCGCTGGGCAATAACAATTATACTATATTGGCTATCAATTAAACAAACGAACAAGTTATCGCCTTGCTGATACAAGGCTCATCCGGATTGTAAGGAAAGGCTGAATTGCCGATCATTTACTTTTCGTGTATTCGCAGCTGGTTTGTATTTTTTTACCCCCGATCTAATTTCTTTGCCAGATCAAGATCATATTTTTCGGCTGTTTCTTTTGCCAATTCATATCCGGCATCGGCATGCCGGATCACTCCCATGCCCGGATCATTGCGCAACACACGGGAAAGCCTGGCTGCAGCCTCATCGGTGCCATCCGCAACAATGACCATACCGGCATGTATGCTATAGCCCATACCTACACCTCCGCCGTGGTGTAACGAAACCCAACTGGCGCCGCCAGCCGTATTTACCAAGGCATTCAATATCGGCCAATCGGCCACCGCATCGCTGCCGTCGAGCATGGCTTCGGTTTCGCGGTTCGGACTGGCCACTGAACCGGTATCTAAATGATCTCTGCCTATCACAATGGGTGCTTTCACTTTTCCGGTACGTACCAGTTCGTTAAAGGCAAGTCCGGCTTTTTCCCTGTCGCCCTGCCCTATCCAGCAAATGCGTGCCGGCAAACCCTGGAAGGCAATTTTTTCCTGAGCCAGTTTAAACCAACGCATCAGGCTGGCATTATCGGCAAAAAGTTCCATCATTACCTTATCTGTTACCGCAATATCTTCAGGGTCTCCGCTAAGCGCAGCCCATCGGAAAGGCCCTTTGCCTTCGCAAAAAAGTGGACGAACATAGGCGGGAACGAAGCCGGGGAAAAGCCCCCCTGCCCCCCCATCGGGGGATCTGGACGCCAAGGTAGCAAAGCCATTTTGGATGTTCTTGTTTTTATTTTCATGCTCAATCGCTCTGGCACGAATATTATTACCATAGTCGAATGTGATGGCGCCTTTGTCCATCAGTTGTAACATGAGTTGCACATGCAGGTACATGCTTTCATAACTGCGTTCAATATATTCTTCAGAATTTTTTTCACGCAGGATATTTGCCTGTTCGTTGGTCAAAGTATGCGGTACATAGCCTACTAAAGGATCGTGTGCCGAAGTTTGATCAGTTAACGTTTCGGGGATAATATTTCTTTCCAATAATCTTTGCAGTAAATGAACCGCATTGCAAAGTACACCAATACTTACCGCTTTTCCTTCGGCTTTGTATTGTAATGCAGCATCGATGGCTTCATCAATATCAGTATGCTTTTCATCCAGGTAACGGGTTTCAATGCGTTTGTCAATGCGCCATTCTTCTACTTCCGCCACCAAGGCAACGCCTTCGTTCATGGTGATGGCTAAAGGTTGAGCGCCTCCCATCCCGCCAAGGCCGGCTGTCACATTCAGTGTACCTTTCAAGGTTCCACCAAAATCTTTGTTAGCAGCTGCTGCATAGGTTTCATAAGTTCCCTGTACAATGCCCTGGCTGCCAATATAGATCCAGCTGCCTGCTGTCATTTGCCCGTACATCATCAGGCCTTTTTTCTCCAGTTCATCAAAATGCTTCCAGTTTGCCCAATTGGGAACGAGTTGGGAGTTGCTGATCAAAACCCTTGGTGCATCTTTATGGGTTTTTAAGATACCCACGGGCTTTCCGCTTTGTATCAATAATGATTCATCATTCTCTAAAATTTTTAAGCCTTTGATGATATTATCCAGTGCCTCAAAATTTCTTGCCGCCTTGCCTCTACCGCCATAAACGATCAGGTCATCGGGACGTTCGGCTACTTCGGGATCAAGGTTATTTAAAAGCATGCGTAATGCGGCTTCCTGCACCCAGCCCTTGCAGGTTAATGTTGTGCCGGTTGGGGTTTTGTATTTTACCGGGTCGTATTTTCTTGTTGTGGTTGACATTTGTTCAGTTTTTTTTCAGGGAAGTCTGGAAGGCGCAATGAAACACCGTTTTACCGAATTCCCGGCTAATTTCTATTTTTGGGTTACATAACTTTTCTTAATAAACGCTACCGCCTTTAGCATATCATCATGTAAGATCCTGTCGGCCTCATTAAAACTTACGACGGCTCTGAATGCCGCAACAATTTCTTCCAGCTCAGGCGATGTTTTCAACGGCCTGCGAAATTCAAGAGCCTGAACCGCGGTTAATAATTCAATGGCCAACACTTTTTCTACGTTATCTATTACCCTTTTGCATTTGGTGGCAGCATTGGCACCCATGCTCACATGGTCTTCCTGGTTATTGCTGCTGGGAACAGAATCTACAGAAGCAGGCGTGCACAATTGTTTGTTTTCGCTAACTATCCCGGCGGCCGTGTACTGCGGTATCATTAAACCCGAATTTAATCCGGGATCGGATACCAGGAAAGTAGGTAATCCTCTTTGTCCGCCAATTAACTGGTAAGTTCTTCTTTCGGAAATACTGGCCAGTTCGCTCATGGCAATGGATAAAAAGTCGAGTGTGATGGCGAGCGGCTGGCCGTGAAAATTACCACCACTTACAATCAGGTCTTCATCCGGAAAAATATTCGGATTGTCGGTCACCGAATTTATTTCTTTAATAAAGACGCTGCAGATATAATTGAAACTATCGCTGGTGGCGCCATGTACCTGCGGAATACAACGGAAGGAATAAGGATCCTGTACCTGGTCTTTTTTCTTTGCTGCTATTTCACTGCCTGCAAGCAGGCGGCGTAGTGTTGCCGCGGTTGATACCTGTCCGCTATGCGCCCTGATGGCATGAATACTTTCGTGCAACGGTTCGACGCTGCAATCAAAGGCATCATAACTGATTGCAGAAATGATATTTGCCCAGGTAATCAATCGTTCGCATTGAATAAGATTGTGCATACCATAAGCCGTCATAAACTGCGTGCCATTGATCAAAGCCAGGCCTTCTTTGCTTTTTAGTTCGATGGGTTTCCAATCGAATTTTTTAAGTGCTTCGGCAGCCGGTATCTTTTTGCCGTCATGGTAAACCTCGCCTAAACCGAGCAGGGGTAAACTTAAATGACTTAATGGCGCCAGATCGCCCGAAGCGCCCAGAGAGCCCTGTGTATAAATAACCGGCAATACATCGTTGTTGTACATGTCCATCAGCCTTTCCACGGTATCTGTATGAACACCCGAATGGCCATAGCTGAGCGATTTTATTTTGAGGGCGATCATCAATTTTACAATATCTAAGGGAACTTCTTCTCCCATACCACAGGCATGAGATTTGATAAGATTGCTCTGCAAGGCTGTCAACTGTGCCTTATCAATCTGTACATTCTGTAAAAAGCCGAAACCGGTATTGATCCCATAAAACAAAGCCTCCGAGTTTTTCATTTTTTCATCGAGGTAGTTGCGGCATTGGCTGATGCGGTGATGGGCATCAAAAGTGATGGATAACAGCTGATCGTGTAATAATAAATTCTTTACCTGCTGAAAATCGGTATGATTTTTATCTAAGGGTAGATAGTTATAGCTCATTAAAGGTTCTGTTGGTTAGGCAATCGTTAAACAAAAGGCTGTATCACAAAGTTTGAAAAACCGTTTACCGGGCTAATTTACATTTGTAATAAAGCAAAAGCTTACAAAAAAATGATAATCTTGTGCGCTTATCAGTAACTTGAGCAAAGCTAACATAAAAACCGCTTTTTTATATGGGATTATTAGCCCTTGCCATTGCTCCCGGATTAGCCATTTGCATTTTTGTATATCTGAAAGACAAGTACAATAAAGAACCACTTGGGTTATTGTTATTGAGTTTTTTCATGGGGGTATTAAGTATTATTCCCGCGATCATCATACAAATCAGTTTAACTAAACCGATAGAGCGCTTGATGGGTGAAGGTGTATGGTATACTGCTGTATATTCTTTCCTGATCATCGCGCTGAGTGAGGAGGGCAGTAAGTTTTTGGCGTTGCGTTTTGTTCCATACCGACGGCGGGCTTTTGATGATCCATTCGACGGTATTGTTTATGCGGTTATGGTGGGGATGGGATTTGCCACGCTCGAAAACATAGGTTATGTGTTACAAAACGGCCTGGGTACCGGAATTTTGAGAATGTTCTTATCGGTTCCGGCGCATGCAACATTTGCCGTATTGATGGGCTACCATGTTGGATTAGCCAAATTTGATCCGGCAAACCGGAGAAAATATATGGTACTGGCTATATTCTGGCCGGTACTTTTTCATGGCACATTCGATTTCTTTTTATTTTTGGGCAATACCTGGCTTCACTTCGGAGGTGCCGTGGTATCATTTATTGTGGCCGTTAAACTGTCGTTGAAACTTATTCGAAAGAAACAAAAAATATCAAGGGATCACCTGGAAGGTATTGATTCCATCATAGGCTATAACCACGATATTATCTAAATTAAACCTAATGAAATCAACTTTTACCGGGTTAATGTACCTGCTGTTTTTTTGTCTGGCTGTTGGGTCTTTATCAGCCCAAACTGTGAAAATGCTTAATTCGGGCGGTAAAACTTCGTTCCGTGGTTTAAGTGTGGTGAGTGATGATGTAATTTGGGTAAGCGGTAGCGCGGGTACGGTGGGCCGGTCGGTTAACGGCGGCGAAACCTGGCATTGGATAACCGTGAAGGGATTTGAAAAAGCCGATTTCCGGGATATTGAAGCCTTTGATCAAAATACAGCCATCATTATGGGGATCGCTGATCCGGCCTATATTTTAAAAACGACGGATGGTGGCGAAAATTGGAGAATAGTTTTTACAGATACCACCAAAGGCATGTTTTTAGACGCCATGGAGTTTTGGAACGAACAAAGCGGTATCGTGATTGGCGACCCGATCGGGGATAAGATATTTATCGCCAGAACCTTCGATGGAGGCGAAACCTGGAGGGGCATACCCGAAGCAAATAATCCAATGGCCGAAAAAGGGGAAGCTTTTTTCGCCAGCAGTGGAACCAATGTGCGTAAGCTGAGCAAAAAGGAAGCCGTATTTGTAAGCGGTGGCCTGCGTGCCCGTTTATTTATGCGCGACAAAAAAATTGATCTGCCGATTATACAGGGTAAAGAAAGCACCGGTTCTAATTCTATTGCTGTAAAAAATAAAAAATGTATGATCGTTGTTGGCGGCGATTTTACGGCCAAAGACGACACCATAAAAAACTGTGTCATTACCGTCGATGGTGGCGAAACTTTCACCGAGCCGGTTGTTGGGCCGCATGGTTACCGTAGTTGTGTTGAATACCTGGGTAAAAAGAACTGGGTAAGCTGCGGATTAAACGGTGTTGATTACTCAGGCGATGATGGCGTAAACTGGAACTGGATCAGCAAAGAAAGTTTTCATGCTGTTAGAAAAGCAAAAAAAGGAAAAGCCGTGTATTTTTCGGGCGGCGGAGGCAGGATAGGCAAATTGGTTTGGGAATAAAAGGTAAACCCAAACCCTGTTGATCGGATATCAGACCAGTAGTCTTACGATCAGCATGCCATTTGTATTTCGGGCATCATCTTTCTCACATTCATTAACGCATAACGCATGCGGCCTAAGGCAGTATTGATACTGATATTTGATAAAGCGGCAATCTCTTTAAAAGATAAATTGGCGTAATGTCTTAATATAATGATCTCTCTTTGTTCTTCGGGAAGCTTATCAATTAATTTACGTACTTGTTGCCCGGTTTCGTTTTGTATGATACTGACATCATAACCGGATTCTGAAATATGATAGTCCAGGTGAACTTCTATTACTTCGCTGGCTTTTACGATCGGGCTTCGTTTTTGTTTTCTGTAATGGTCCATACAAAGATTGTGAGCAATGCGAATGGCCCATGAACTAAATTTTCCGCTTTCAGAATAAGCACCATTATTCAAACTTTCGATGATACGGATGAAAAGATCCTGGAAAATATCCTCAGCAACATGCTCGTCTTTTACCAATAAGTAAATGGAGGTGTAGATCTTTGATTTGTGTCGGTTAACCAATATTGAAAAAGCATTTGCATCTCCGTCAAGGTACAGGTTAATAAGTTGATCGTCGTTCAGGGTGTTGGTGTTTTTCATATTATCTGGATATTAAAAATGAGCTTGATAAAATAAAGATATTTACCTTATTGCCTACAAAATCCTAAAATCTGCCGAACAGGACAAAAGGACAACCGAGTGGGTAAAAAATGTAACCGAACCATATTGTGGTTAGTTTCAGATGATATTTTAATGCGGGTGGACCTGGTATAAAGCGTAAATAGAACCAGTTAATTTAATAAAATACAGGTAGTTATATGATACATAGTATACAGGTTCCCGATGTTTTTGGTACCATAACTGCTGCTACATCAAAAATAGCAGTATAAAAAAAGGACTGGTCTGCCACCAATCCTCGTTCTTATGTATTTATAATTTATGTAATAACTATAAGTTACTTAGTTGATCAACTTGATCATTTTTTTTGCATTATTAACTTTCAGGGTCACTTCAATAAAATAAACGCCCCTGGCCAGGTTACTAAAATCAAGATTGAAAATATTACTTCCGTTTACAGCGTTCAATTCCAGCTGCATTACTTTTTGTCCCGATGAACTGAGCAGCCTGATATCAACCGCTGAATTTTGGTTGGTCACGAGATATAGTTTTTGGTTTTTACCGGGATTATTCCATAGCTGTATTGAAAATCCATCATCCATTACAGCGTCGTTGAAATTTACCGATACAATTTTCGAAAAATTAGTAACACAATTACCATAACGATAGGTACAATTAAACTGGTGAATGCCCACTCCGGCAAGTTTGGGATGAAATTCATTATTGATAATCCCGGGGCCGGCTGCTAAAATTACCCCGGGTGGCGTGATTGTAAATATGACCGCTTTATCGGTATGCAGGTAATTATCAGCTAAGCCATTTATACCGATATTGGCTTTTTGGGTTACGTAAGCGGTCACCGCTTTTCTGGTACCGGCATTGCAAACCTGCGGAGTACCTTCTATCTGCCAATTATAAAAGAAAGGATAAAATTGATCTCCCAATGAAGAGCCAACTATTCGACCAACACTTTCCAAATTAAAAGGATACCCAATATTGGCATTTGCAGTAGAACTGGTAAATAAACCGGTGAGTGGACTGTTGCTTTTTAAGCCAAGCTGCAAATTCATACCGGCGGGCACAAAAAAGTCCAGGTTTATTTCCTGTATACCGGCGACCAGTACTACCTGTTTTGCCATCATCAGCTTGCCATACATGGTTCTGAGTTCTACAATCCGCGTTCCAGCAGTTGCTGCATTAACCGTTACCTTTTTCAGTTTAAATGGAATGAATGAATTAAAGATGAGATAATCTGATTTGGCGGCTGCGAAATTTCCGGTATTGCTGAAATTTGGGCTTTCCGGGCCAATTGAACCGGTTAATAAAGAGGGTTGGTCGGCCACATAGAATGTTGTATTGGCTGCTAAGCTTCCTGTTTGAAAATTGTTTCCGATAAAGATCAGGTTACCATTGGTTGCCGCATCAAACCAATGGGCATTGCCACTAGCGTAAAGGTTGGCTTTCTCCCCGGTACAAATGGTATCTTCCTTAGTTATAACCGGAATGGAACTTGCGGGCGCTGCTATAATATTCAAAGTATCACTGGTTGTTGTTCCGCAAGGTGTAGTGGCCCTAACCCAATACTTTCCGGCCTGTCCTATCGTTGTTTTTTGTGTTGTTGCTCCATTGCTCCACAAATAACTGCTGGCGCCACTGGCTTCCAGTTCCATGGTTTCTTCGGTACATAAAATATTCCCTTTTTTGCTGAAAATATAGGCATATGCCCCGGTATTGCTTGTACGCTGCTTTTGCAGTGGCACCGCAGCCGATAGCCAGTTATTATCTTCGTTCATTTCCAGGAAATGGTTGTCGGGGTCTACCTGGATCATCACATAATAGTTTCCGTTGCAGGCTTCATACGGTATCTTTACAAAACTTTCATCCAGGTACTGCCCATAGATATCTACTTTTCCAACACTTATCCCCTGCCGCGTGGCACCACAGCTATAACCGCCACCCAGCGCGTAATTGGGGAAACTGGCGTTATTAAGTACGTTTCCGTTGGCATCAACGCAATCGCCCAGAGCACCGCTGCAGGTGGTAAGGTCTATCAGGCAAAAACTCACTTTTACACCACTGTTTACGATCGGCCATTTAAGTGTATCGGCAATGGATGCATCTTTTAAACGCAGGGTATACAGTCCCCAGCCTTCAATATGAATATGCCCGTGAGATGGATGAAACTGCATCCAGCCGGCATCCCTTAATATAAACTGAAAGTTATTGCCTACTTTATTATAAAGTTTTTGCTTGATCAGCCTTTTAGGATAAGAACCATCGGGACACAAAAAATTAGGTGGCGGAAAAAATCCACGTAAAGTGTCCAGGCCACAAACATAGTCGTCGGTTGGTGAAACCTGCAGTGGCCCCCAACCAACGTTTGGAGTTGATACATCCAACCTGAGTAATCCCTTGTTCACGTCAGAGATCATTTGGTTATACTCTGTCCAGCCCCTTGTGCTGTTCAATGTTTTTTTTCCGGCCAGGATATCGGGTAATAACAAACAATTGGTTGACCCGGGTGTTGGACAGGAACAACCGGCAGCATTTGTTTCAGTACACTGTGCAAAACTCAACTGAATATTTAAAGCGGATAATAAAATAATTAAACTGCAGATTTTGAATTTCATGCCAACATGTTTTGCGTGAATAAAGTTTTGGTAGCGCCAATTTACTTTAAATTTTCGGTTAAACGATGGCAACGGATATTAAAACCCGGCTTATACACTACGGCTGATTTCCTTTGACAAAATTGCAACCAAAAAAATAGCCACTCAAATTAAGTGGCTGTAGATAAGATATATTGATTATGGTTAGTTTAAACTCCTAAAATCCACAGGCACCAGTTTACTAACGCCCGGTTCCTGCATGGTTACACCGTAAATTACATCCACAGCGCTCATCGTCATTTTATTACGGGTTACAATGATAAATTGGCTGTTTTCACTGAATTTCTTGATCATTTGCGTGAATTTGCCCACGTTGGCATCATCCAGCGGCGCATCTACCTCATCCAGAATACAGAATGGTGCAGGCTTAATTAAATAGATGGCAAACAACAAGGCAGTAGCTGTGAGTGTTTTTTCACCGCCACTCAATTGCCCAATTGATGACGGGCGCTTACCTTTTGGTTTGGCAATGATGTCAATATTGGTTTCGGCCAGATTCTCCGGATCAACCATGATCATATCGGCCGTATCATCTTCGGTAAACAGGGCCTGGAAAACCTTTTGAAAATTCTCTCTTACCTTATTAAATGTTTCCAAAAACTGCTGGTTGGCAGTAGCTTCCACTTCCTGTATGGTGAGCATCAGGCTTTCCCTTGCCGTTACCAGGTCGTTCTTTTGTTCCAGGATAAAGTCGTACCGCTTTTTCATTTCTGTATAGGCCTCTATCGCTGTTGGATTGATCTCGCCAATATTTTCCAAACGCTTACGTTGCCGTTCATTCTTCTCTCTTAACTCCTCCAGGGGTGTATCTGTTGTTCTTGGCTCGTCGATGATGACGTCCAGGTCTACTCTAAACTCCACATTCAACCGCTCTTTCATGCCTGCCAGCTGCAGTTTAAGGTCGGTCAGGTTGTCTTTTATTTCATTAAGTAAGGTATCAATCGTTTCTTTTGATTTGTGCTTACTCTTTATTTGCGTTTCCTTTTCGTTTAAGGCATTCCGTAAATTGTAATACAGTTGATCGGCCTGGTTCAGGGCTTTTTCTTCCGTTTCCTTGTTTTGCAACATGGTTATTACCAGCACTTCCAGTGCTTTCAGCTGTTCGGCGGTTTCGGTAATACTTGTGGTTGCTTCGTTTAACTGCAGATCACTGTTTTCGATCTGAATTTTCAGATCGTTCAACTGGTTGGTTTTAAATTCGAATTCCTGTTTTAAGGATACCACTTTACTCTGTTGCTTGGTAAACTGCAGGTTACTGTCGTTAAATGTATTGGTGGCAACCGTATAATCTTCCTCGGCACCGGTATAATCTTTTTCAATCAGCTGCATCTTTTCCGTCAACTCTTTGATCTGCGTATTGAAAATCGCCAGGGTATCCCGGGTACTCGCAATATCGGCATGATTGGTCTCCAATTGCTTTTCAAATTCGGCGACCCTTGCTGTGCTGGTTTCTTCGAGGTGGTTTAGATTTTCGATCCTGTTCTGCAACGAAAAAACCTGGTTGGTGAAATCATTAATATCCTGCTGAATTTGCCTGATGGTATTTTCCTTCAACTGCTCATTAAAGTTGATCACTTCGTTGTGATGAACCAGGATGTTTGCCTTAAGGGCCGCCACGGTGGCTTCCTGGGCAACAATTTCTTCCACTAGTTTTTCCAGGTTTTTTGCCCGGCCAATTTTCTTTCCTTCAAACAAACCAACGCTTCCACCGGTAAGTGAATATTTTCCTTTTACATATTTGCCCGTTTTTTCGAGTACTACCGCGCCGTTGCTGTTACGTAAAGCGTCTTCATTTTCAGCAATAAAAACATTGCCCAGCAGGTATTTGGCCAGATTGGCATACTTGCTGTCTATCTCCACAACACTCAAAGCAGCCATGGTTCCGGCAGGTTGTGGGTGACTTTCAAAATCGGTGAACTTGTCCTGCAAAAAGAAATTGGCTTTACCTTTTTTATTGTCATCGAGTAAGTGAATAGCCTGCAATCCTTCTTCCAGGTTATTCACAACATAATAGTTCAGGTAAGGTTCCAGCACATTTTCAACAGCTGCCCGGTATTCCTCTTTAACATAAATGATATCACTCAACAAAGGTGCCGTGTGATTCCAGTTTGGATTGTTGTGCAGGAATTTCACACTTTCGGGATACCCTTCCATCGAGTCGATCAAACTCTTCAGCAGATCATGTTCATTCTTTTTACTGTCGAGAATCCTGCTTTCCGTTGCCAGTTCGTTTCGCAACCCTTCCATCTTATTCTGCGTTTGCAGAATCTGTTCTTTCGTAAACTCATGATGATCCTGCAGCTGCTGCAGGTCGGCTTTCTTTTGCTCCAATTCAGCTTCCTTCTGTTTTTTCTCCGGCTCTAATTGTTGCAGTTGGTTCTGTCTTTGTGTTTTCTCCTCCTGTATCTGGGTTACAGTTCGTTGTAAGTTTTGTATCGAGGTGTCTGCTACGGCAACTTTTTTCTCGGCCTCAAACTGGTCTCTTTGTATGGTCTGATTCTGTTTACGCAATTCATCAATATGGCTGCGTTTATCATCAAAAACCCGGCGCTTATCTTCCACTGCCTGCTTCAGGTCAACCAGTTTGGTTTCAAACTGTGTTAACTGTGTTTCATCTTCACCAATCTGGTTGCCGGTGAATTGAATACTCTCTTCAAGTCCTTTTAACTGGCCACCTGCTTTTTGCAGAAATTCATTCAGGCCTGCTTCTCTTTCCTTTAAGTACTGCAGTCGCTGACTGCTTAAACTTTTTTCACTTTCTTTATTTCGAACAGCATCCAGCATTTCATTAAATGCATGCTGCATATGCTGTAACGCTTTTTCTTTTTGTACCAGTTCTAATTTTTCCTGCTCCAGCAGCGCCTCTTCTTTGGCTATCGCTGTCTCCAGTTCAATTCGCTTATCAACTTCGGCTTTTTGCTTTTCATTGAGCTCATGGTAGGTTATATTAAAGCCTTCCAATGCTGCTTTGGCCAGCTCAATGCTCACTTCTTTGTAATCTTTTTTTATTTCGAAGTACTTTTCGGCTTTTTTTGCCTGACTCTCCAAACTCTTTAATTGATTGTTTATCTCAAATAAAAGGTCTTCTACCCTGGCCAGATCCTGCTCCGCAGCATCTAATTTTAGTTTGGCTTCTTTTTTACGGGTTTTGTAAATACTGATACCGGCAGCCTGCTCCAGCATTTTACGGCGGCTGAACTCTTTGTCCTTGATGATATCATCCACCATGCCCAATTCAATAATAGCGTAGCTGTCATTGCTGATTCCGGTATCCATAAACAGGTTATGAATATCCTTCAACCGGCAGGCCACATCATTAAGCCGGTATTCGCTTTCGCCGCTTTTATAATATTTACGGGTAACAGTAACTGTACTGAATTCGGTGGGTAGCAGATTTTTAGTGTTGTCGAATGTAAGGCTAACTTCAGCAATACCACTGGCACTGCGGGTTTTACTTCCATTAAATACCAGGCTCTCGAGGTTTTCACTACGCAGGTTGCTGATCTTATGTTCGCCAATTACCCATCGAATACTGTCAACAATATTACTTTTTCCGCAACCATTGGGGCCAATAACCCCGGTGATGCCCTCATCAAAATTAAGTACGGTTTTATCGGCAAAACTCTTAAACCCCTTGATTTCTAAACTCTTTAAACGCACGTTTTTATCTATGTTTTAGTCAGACGGCAAATATAAAGGAATGAACCATTAGAAAATTTTGATTTTTTACAGCAAAATGCCCTAGTTATTCACAGTTTAGGTCTTTTTAAAGAGAACTATTTATACAGATAGGCACAAACGCAGGTTGGGCTTCGCAAAAAGCGTTAAATCCCAATACCGGCCAGCCTACGTTCGTTTTTTTTATTGTTTAATTAATTGACCCCTGATTTCGCCGCCGGGATTAGCTGCCGTATGTACATTAACGTAGAACAGATTGGCCATTAAATCAGCTTCCTGCGTGGCAGTCAATGCCAGACTGGTATAATTAATTGGCGAAGTTGCACTGGCAAAACCAAATACAACTCCCCCGTTCACACCGGGAGCCTCTTTATGTATATGCGACGCTGTAGGTGTTGCCACCGTATGAGTTACTGTGATCGTTAAAATTTTGGTTGTGGTATTGAAAGTTAAACTGGCTGTACCCGTTGCTGTTGAGGCATTTGCCGGTACTTCATTGGCGCCATTTAATGTAGCTAAAAATGTGACATTTGGATTTGGTGGCACTATTGCCGGGTCGTCGCTCTTGCTGCAGGAGGAAAAAATTACAAAAGTGACGGCTACTATTAAGAACATGAATGTTTTTTTCATAAAAATAATTTTGATGTTTTAAAAGATGGTTGATGATGTATGTTAACGAAGGAGAATATTATAGGGTTGCCTGCCCCGGTTTTTGAAACGTTAAACAGGTATCAGAAAATGAAATTTATTTTGTAAATACGAATCAATTCGTATTTTTGGAAAATAAACCTTTTTTATGAAAAGAATAATAACCCTTTTGTTTGTAACCGGTGTTTCAACGGTGTGGGCTCAACCCCGACTGCTAACATCAGCTACGATCAACACCAAAACAACAATTGTTGCTCCCGAAACTGATGAAGAAGCTCCGGCGGGAAATTTTACCAATGAAAATGGAGAACAGGTGGTCATCAGGCATTTTGGTGGCGATGGCGAAACTAAAACGACAACCTGGTTAAAAAATGATCTGCAAAAAACATTTTCAGAAAGTGATATGGGACGCACCACGGTGATCAGGGATCATAGTAAAAAAATGACCACCACCATTATGGAAATGATGGGTCGTAAATCGGGGTTTTATGCAACCGACGATGACCAGGAACAGATGCGCAAGCGTATGGACAGTATGATGCAGGGCAGAGACCAGTCAGCCTCATTTGGTAATGCTAACAGCAGTCCTCCCGTGTATACGATTTCGTATACGGAGGAGAACAAAAAAGTTTCGGGATATGCCTGTAAAAAAGCATTGATCATCGCCACCCGTTTTAACGGAAAGGCTGATACAACTAATGTTTGGTACTGCCCTGATTTCAAGATTCAAAACCTGCCCAACACAGGAGGCGTTGCAGCCGGCTTTGGGGGATTTAATGCTGTGGGTGGACCATCGGGTTTTGAAGACCTGGCCGGTTTTCCGATGGAGTATGAAAGAAACCTGAGCAGGGGAAGAAAAATGACCGTACAGGTTACCAAAATCGTTACCGATAAAGAAATTCCGGACAAGGAATTTGACATTTCAAAAGATATTGAGATCAAAGCCATGAAAGATATGCAGAATGAGGGCGGTCCCGGCATTCGAATCAGGATGGGTGGCTGATCATTGAAATAAAAAAACCTCCCGAACGGAGGTTTTTTTATTTGTTGTTATTTTACAATTTTTCTACTTCTTGTCTTTTCTTTTCATATTCTTCAAATTTTGCAGTATTATCCGCTGCTTTATAGGCTGTTGTCAGGATTTCCAGAACCAGCTTAAAATTTTGCTTATCGGTAGCCTTTAATTTTTCCATAGCCGATAATTGCTTTACGGCTTCCTCTGCATATGGGATGGCCTTGGCCAGCGTTTCATTACGCAGGTTTTTTAGTTCATTTCTGGCTTTATTATCTTCAGGTTTAGTGCCTTTTATTTTAGAAATTTCATCCAGGTAAGAGAAATAAGAGTCATAATATATATTGCTCATCAACAGGTTTGCCTCAACCGTATTTTTAATGCTGATGGCTTTTTTAAACAGGGTTTCCATTTTCGCCTTATACCCCTTGATATCTTTTCCTTTGGCATCAGACGAAGAAATATACTTACTTAATTCAAAACCATAATTAAATACCACCATATAATTGTCGGGAAGCCTGGTTAATAATTCTTCATATTTTGCAAACAAGTCCTCATTTTCCAATCCTTTTAAGGCAAAATCAATATCCTGGGTGTCCCAGTACTCTTTGTCGGCCGGGAAATATTTTTTCGCTGCAGCCAGGTATTTGGTGAACAACTCGGCGTTTCCTTCCTTTTTGTATTTAACAATTAGATCATCATATACAGCAACATATTTTTCATCCGACAGGTCAGCATCTGCAATCATTTTTTTATATACAAATCCCTCCTCCTTATTTTTCAGCTCATTTGCCAAAACAACCATATTCCATACCAGATCCGTATCATGGGCAGCAAGTTTCAGGTCGTTAGGGCCATATATTTTATTGTTATAGATATAGTGATGCACTTCCAATGTCTTCTTAAAGCAGTCAAAGGATGCAGCAAAATCTTTGGCATTATAGGCTTTAATACCTAAATCATTAAACCCATAATAAGTATTGTAAATGGTCGAATTATTCTCTTCTTTGGTTAACTTACCTTTAGGGTCAAGTTCAGCATATTTTTTAATAGCATCGAACGCCAACTGGTAATCCTGCTCACCTTCAGCTATTGGTTTCGTTTCAGACCTGCCCAGTGCATTATAGACGTAAGCTTTGTAATACCAACCGTCGGGTAGTTGGGCATTTTTTTCCTTTGCCATATAGCTGTCTATTTCCAGTTTGGCTTTATCGTATTGTTTTAAACTGCTGTATAAAATAACATTTTTAAGCTCCTGGCTTTTAACGTAATACCCGGTCAGTGACAATAAGATCAATAATAAATATTTCTTCATGCTTATGTTTTTTGAGTGTTAAAGATATTAAAAACCGATGATTTTCTCCTTGAATTTTCATAAATCATGCCGCAATACTGTCTGATATTTTTTTTACAAGAGATTAACAGAACGCTAAACAATGTAAATTACATCCTGATTATTATACATTGATATCACAGGACAGCATACAGCAGATCTTAAGCCGCATTGATATTGTGGAAATCGTTGGTTCTTTTATTAAACTCAAAAAAAGAGGAGCCAATTATTTAGGCTTATGCCCATTCCACAACGAAAAAACACCCTCATTTACCGTATCCCCTGCTAAAGAAATATACAAATGTTTTGGTTGCGGCCGCAGTGGCAACAGCATCGGGTTTTTAATGGAAGCCGAAAAATACAGCTATGTGGAAGCGCTGCGCTGGTTGGCAGCCAAGTACAATGTAGAGATCGAGGAAACAGAAACCAGCCCGGAATACAAGCAACAACAACAGGTAGCCGACAGCCTGTATATCATCAACCATTTTGCACAAAAATTTTTCTCTGAAGCATTGATGCATAGTGATGAAGGACAGGATATTGCGTTGAGTTATTTGAAACAACGGGGATTCAGGGAAGAGATCATCAATAAATTTCAACTGGGATATAACCCCGAAGGTCGCGACGGTTTCACAAAAGCGGCCCTGGCCGCCAAATATAATCTCGACTATTTGCAGAAAACGGGGTTGGTAACTGTGCGAGACGGAAATGCTTTTGATAATTACCGCGGCCGCATTATTTTCCCGATTCATAACCAAAGCGGAAAAGTGTTGGGGTTTGGCGCCAGGATCATTAAAAAAAATGACAAAGCGCCAAAATACATCAATAGTCCCGAAAATGAAATTTATGTAAAGAGCAAGTTATTATATGGTTCTTATTTTGCCCGCCAGGCTATTGATAAAGCTGATGAATGTTTACTGGTTGAAGGGTATACCGATGTGGTTAGCCTGCACCAGTCGGGTATTGAAAATGTAGTAGCCAGCGGCGGCACATCCCTAACACCCGATCAGTTAAGGCTGATAAAAAAATACACCAGTAACCTCACGATCGTTTATGATGGCGATAATGCCGGTATAAAAGCGGCCCTGCGCGGGCTTGACCTGGCGCTGGAAGAAAGCCTGAACGTAAAATTGGTGCTGATACCGGATGGTGAAGACCCGGACAGTTATGTAAACAAATTGGGAGCAGTGGCTTTCCGGAAATTCGTTGATGATAATAAAAAGGATTTTATATTATTTCAGTTGGATATTGCCCTTCGGGATGCCGGCAACGACAGTACAAAAAAATCGATCGTTGTAAACCAGATCGCCGAAACCATTTCGAAGATTAATAAAACAGAGGATTTTACCAGGCAGCAGGATTATATCAAACAATGCTCCGAAATATTAAAGATCGAAGAAGGCGGATTGCATGCATTGGTAAATAAATTTATCAGGGAAAAAATTGGTAAGGAAGAAAACAGGGTAAGCCGGGATCAGCGTTTTGCTGAAGAATCGATTGGTACTGAACAGGCCAACGCCATGGACGATGATATTGCCGTGTTGTTGAATAAGGATGAAATTCATGAACAAGCCATGATCAGAAGTTTGCTTGAGTTTGGATTAAAAGACTGGAGTCCTGATCAAAAAGTTGCCGAATACATTTTTAAAGAGATAGAAGAAAACCAGTTGGAAGAATTGATAGATAATAAAGAACTGGTAAGGATACTGCGAACATACAAAACCTGGTTTGATGAAGGATTAGAGCCTGTGGCCAAGAATTTTTTATACCATGAAGATCTGCAGATGAGTGCCCTGGTGGTAAGTATCATGGATTTCAATTACGAGATCAGTCCCAACTGGAAAGAACATTTTGAAGGCCATATTGCCACCCGGGATGAATTGTTTGCTGAAGAAGTTTTTTCGACACTGAACTACTTAAAGTTGCGTAAGATAAAAAGGCTGATGGATGAAAACCAACACGACCTGGAAAAAGCTACGCTAACTGAAGAGCAACTGATGCTGGTGCAAACCCATCAACACCTAAAGCAAATGGAAATAGAACTCACCAAGCAATTAGGGACGGTTATTTTCAGATAAATGTACAGCCCAACTTTTCAATACGCCTGTTATTTCGGCGAAGGACAAATTTATTGGTCAGTCTTAATGATACAGATCTCTCCTTCGTTGAGGTGACAGAAAAGTTCTAAGATTTAACTGAGATCATTTTTTGTTTTCTGATCAACTTCCAACCCACATAAAAAACAAGCAGGATCACGAATAAAGGCCAGATCGAAACCAGGGCCAAAAATAATTCACCGAACCAGGATAAACCATTTTTAAAGGCGTTACTCAGTTTCGATAAAAACGAAGGACTGTCATTACCTGATATGTATCCGGCCATCGGCTGAAAGAAACTAAGGTTGATGGTGCTGTACGCCGCCTGGTGCGAAAGAAAACCAATCCGGCTTGCAGCCGATTCGATCTGTTCCTGGATATTATTGATCTCGCTTTGCACTTCCAGTACTTCGGCCATATTTTTTGACTGCTTCAGAAATTCGAGGTATTTCAATCGCATTTGCTTTTTCGATTCAAGTCTCGATTTAGTGTCAACCACTTCACCGGTAACATCTTCGGTGGTTATTTTTCTTTCGAGTACTTTGCTGTCGGCTCCGGGCAAACTGTTCATCATGGCTTCAAACTGCGCAACCGGTACCTTAATGGTGACATTTGTTTCAGACCGATCATTCTGCAGATTTTGTTCCTCGCCCGAAATATAAGCCCCGTGCGCTTTTACGGCATTATGTACATAATCATTATATTTTTTGAAATCGGTTATTTCGAGGCGTAGCGTTGCCGTTTTAATTATTTTTTTATCCCAGTCAACAGTCGAAACTGCCGGAGATTGTGTTGGTGACGAGCTTGTATCTGCCAGCAAAGATGGTGGTTTACCAACCGGTATCTGCTGCTGATCAGAAGTTCCATTAAGGCTCGCCTGATCGGGTTCTATCAATTCAACATCCGGCGCGGAAAAAGCTGCTTTTTCGGCATTTCTGTTACAGGAAGTGAAAAGGATAAAAAAAATAATGGCGGCAATAGAGAGTATTTTTTTCATAACAATGAGTTTAGTGTTATTAGATACCCATTGATACAAAATCCATAAAATTGGTAACCGTATACAAATGTTAAATGAAATAGAAAGCGGGTTGGTTTTTTCTTTTTATGTTTTTAATCAAATAAAAAACGATAGGTCAACGGCTTATCTTTTTCACCCAATCTTGCCATTGGGGATCACGATGTCTCAGCCAACTCCATCACCATCTCCCACTCTTCCGGTTTAACCGTGCCCACACTAAGTCTGCCTAAACGCACCAGGTCCATATTGGCAAACCGTTTATCGGCTTTCAATATCGTGAGCGGCACGGGTTTCTTTAATTTTTTAACGGCCTTTATGTCAACTGCCACCCAGCGGTCATCGGTAGTTGTTGGATCGGGATAAGCCTCTTTTACAATTTTTGCGATACCCACTATTTCAACACCTTCGTTGCTATGGTAATATAATACGTCATCACCTTTTTTCATTGCCCGAAGATTGATACGGGCCGCATAATTGCGAACACCGCTCCAACAGGTTTGTTTTTCTTTGATCAACTGATCGAAACTATATACCGAGGGTTCTGATTTTACCAGCCAATATGCCATGTTTGTAACAAATTAATTAGGATGAGTTAAGACCAGGTTCAAAAGTAAAGATATTAGTTGAGTTACAATTAAACAGGTCTGTAACGGTGGCGCTCATCAACAGAGGAATTATCTATGCAATAAGATATATTGAAGTATTTTGAATTAACCTGTGGTTCGTCAGCTGGCAAGGAATTGGTCAGTTACCAGTTGCTGGTGCAGCCATTATTTTTGATAAAAGTTTAATTATAACAACGAAAAAGCCGCCGGAGTTTTCAAGAAAACTACCAACGGCTTTATTTTTTTACTGAAGGTTTAAATTGGGGTAATATTATTAAACAATTTTTTTTTAATTCGACTGCACTTTTACAACTTCGCTAAAAACGACCTGTCCGTACTCATCTACCTGCTTTAAACGATAATAAGCAGTTTTGCCATTTTTCAATACGGAAACATCTTCTTTAAATGAATATCTTTTTCCACTGCCTGGTGTGTTAAAGCCGTCTAAAACCAAGGCTACCACATCGAATTTTTTTAAGTCAGACGATCTTTCCACCTCAAAATGGCCGTTATTTACTTCGGCTACGGTGTTCCAGTCAATAAGCACAGATTTTTCGGTTACACGTGCTTTTATTGATTGAGTTACCACTTTTTCAACGGGGATTAATGATTCGGATCTGGTAGTAGCCGAAACAAACGTAGCGTTAAACAGGCAATAGCTGATAAAAGCAAGTGATTTTGCGGCAAGCCTTAAGTTAAAATTCATTTTCATAAGTTAGTTTAAGTTAAGTTTTTGGCGAAAACCGCAATAAATCATGTCAGTAATTTTACGGTAATTCGAGTGTAAAACGCAATTCGATAAAGTTTTATTGTATAATTGGTATGCTTTATTTTTCACCGGTAGTGAAATCAGCAAAAAAAAGGGGGTAAATATTTCCTTCTTAAATCCTGAATAATACACAAATCATTGAATTATAAAGGAATAAGAATCTGTCCAGATTATTTTTGAAAAAGATGCATATTCCAGCATTTGTTTGAAAATTACCAATATAATTAGGAATTATATTGGCAATGGCTGATTAAAAAGTGCTTAATTGCCTGGTTACGACTTAACTGCCACCAAAATATTGTTCTCTAAATTTAGGATCTGACCATCCATGTCAAAACCGGGTTCCTGGTTTTCGATTTGATCAATTATATTAAATCCATTGACAACAAGCAGGTTAGCAGCTTCTGCCAGGGAATACTGTTTAAAGCCGTATTTGGTAAAAGGGAATTTTTCTGATTGATGTTTGGGACGGAACGCTATTATAAACTCTCCACCGGGTTTTAATATTCTGCCCAGATTTTGTAACATCGATTTTTCCTCCTCCCAGAAGTATATGGTATTCACGGTGAATATTTTGTCAAATGTATCGTCGGCAAATTTCGTTGTATTTACATCGCCATGTACAAATCGGGCTCTTCCGGCTTCGATCCATCGGGCATTTAATTTTCGGGCCTCAAATACCATAAGTTCAGAGAAGTCGAGCCCGGTATACCTGATGGTTTCCGATCTCTCCAGGATCTCTTTTACATAATACCCATTAGCCATGCCTATTTCTAAAATAGAATCATTTGTACCGGCATTTAATATTTTTAAGGTTTCCTGTATGATATGATAGTTCAAGTTAGACATCCAATCAGCCGTTGCTAAACCTTCATTTCCCGAAGGTTTTCGAAGCTGAGCTGCCATTATTTTGAATTTTTCTTCGTCTGTCATGTTGGTTTGATGTTGTAAAATTAGCTAACAGATCATAAAATCCAACGGAATTATGATTTTTCGGGTATCGTAACGGGTTACCAGCGAACCAGGAGCTCATTTAAATGAGACATTGTATGAAAAAGCAGCCAATGCAAAACATAACGGATACCCGATATATACCCCCCGTATTTGCCGGCGCAAAAAAGATTTCATCCTCAGCCAAATTATTCCCATCCACTGGCCAGTACATCGGCCAGGTGCATGGTTTGCAGGGGTAGTTTTTTGTTTTTGATAAAACCGTCCAGTTGCATCAGGCAACTTAAATCGGTAGAGATGATATATTCAGCCCCGGTTTCCAGGGCGTTGTTTATTTTTTGGTCGGCCATACCGGCCGATATGGTATCAAATTTTACCGCGAAGGTTCCGCCAAAACCGCAACAGGTTTCAACATCGTTCATTTCAACCAATTGAAGTCCTTTTACAAAATTCAGTAATGTACGCGGACCTGTTTTGATTTTGCATTCCCGCAGTGCGGCGCAACTATCGTGATAAGTGGCTTTTCCATTAAGAACTGCACCAAAATTTTCTATTTTTAAAACGTCAGTTAAAAACTCGCTGAATTCATAAATACGTTTGCCCAGTTCTTTCACTTCGTTATGTTGTGATGAATTTTCAAAAATCTTGCTGTAATAATTTCGTACAAAACCTACACAACTGGCGCTGGGAGCAACAATATAATCAGCACCTTCAAAATCCTTGATAAATTTGCTGCATACATCTCTTGATTCATCCCAAAATCCGGCGTTAAAGGCCGGCTGGCCGCAACAGGTCTGATTGGTATTGTATACCACTTCACAACAGGCTTTTTCCAGCACTTTAACCATATTGAAGGCCGTTTGCGGGTATAGCTGGTCAACAAAACAAGGTATAAATAGCTGAACTTTCATTATTGTTTCTGGGTCTTTAAGAAGGCTTTCAGGCTTAGTTTTTTATCCTCCACCGGATCGTACACCTTTATTTCGAGGGTTTTGGGGTTTACAAAAAAACGGTAATAGGTTTCAAAACGATCATCGCCATTATATCCGGCCTGAACCGAAATATCTGACTCATGCTCTTGTGGATCCTCCAGCATATAGGCTATTCCATGCCGGTGATTACTGAAAGAGTCGATATATTGATTACTTTTTATGATAAAGGGCAATTTCGAAAGGGCATTGGTGATCCTGTTTTCCAAAGCCGTATCCGTAAATGAATGGATATAATTCAATGTAGTATCCGTCTTTGCAGCCTGAACAATGGTGTCTGTTTTTGCAATCCCGGTTTCCTCCGCATTATTGCAGGCAGAAAAAAATATCAGCCACAGTAAGAAAATAAAGTTTCTCATGTTAACTATTTATAGGTACCTGTTAACGAGATCATTTTGAGTGCTGTAATGGCTGCCTCCTCGCCTTTGTGTCCGTGACTGCCTCCGGTTCTTTCATCTATCTGCTCTTGATTGTCTACCGTTAAAACGCCAAATATGGTGGGTACAGGCAGTGATAAATTCAATTGCGTTACACCGTCGGTAATCGCCCGGCAAACATATTCAAAATGTGGCGTACCGCCCCTGAGCACACAAGCCAATGCAATAAAAGCATGCGGTTTATCCTCTTTGTATTTGTGTAATTCCCAGTATTTCTTTATGGCAAACGGAATTTCAAAAGAGCCAGGTACTTCAATGATCTTATAGTGAACTTTGTTTTCTTTTAAAATCTGCACGCAGCCTGTTTCGAGTTTATCGATGGTTTCTTTATTCCAGGCCGTACGCACAATAATAACACAGGCATCCGTTGGTATCTGGATGCCTGTAAAATTATATAAGTTTGACAAACCTGTCGACATGTTATAAGTTATAATCCCGATGCAACCGGGCATGAGTCTTTAGACATTGCTCAAATATGCTGAAATTCTTCAAGTTACCCTTAGAAGCTCTTAAGAAAAAGGTTACCTAACTGCCAATTGCTTATAGTCTATTGCCCATTGTTTACCCACCCCTACTTCACTACCCCTAAACTGCCCAAATATTTATCTACATCGCCTGAGCTTACCCGCTGACTGGCCGGATATTTATCTTTTAATTTCTGAAAAATATCGGTTGCTTCTTTAGTTTTTCCCAATGCGTCGGCATAACGGCCTGCTATGAACATCGCTTCGGCAGCCATTCCTTCATCCAGGTCGGATACATTGCCCGCTTTTTCGTAATAATCCAATGCCTCACTGGTTTTCTTTTGCTCAGCATAAGCGTGTCCAAGCAGCATATAGGCCTTACTTTGTATCTGGCTGGCACCGTTTCCGTCAAATTCTTTCAAATGTTTAACAGCTTTATCATACTGTTTCAAATTAAGGTAGCAGGCACCGATCATGTATTCAGCCCGGTTACCCGATTTGGTTCCACCATAGTTGTCGGCAATTTTCAACAAACCGGTTACCCCGGCCGCTTTATTACCATTAAGTACCATATTCACCGTATCAGCACTAAAGCTTGATCCCCCAGCCATCAACCCAAATAATTTTTCGGCGGGAAAGATCTGGTCCGAAGCGGCTTTTTCATTGGGGATTTGAACGAAATATTTGTACCCGAGGTAACCGCCTAAAGCAACGATTACAACCGAACCAACAATAATGATTTTTTTACTGTAAGCTGCCCAAAAACCTTTTGCTTTTTCCACAATTTCCGAAGCATCTAATTGCTCTGATTTCTTATCTGCCATTTTAAATTTAGTATTTATAAAAATTAGTAATTAAAATTCGTATTTTATTGTATATTAGTCTATTATAAATGGATAATCCTCCTGCATATAAACATCTTTCAGTAGTTCACTGTCATCGGGCCATGGACTCTCTTCTGCAAATTTTACACATTCATCAACTTCGTTTTTAACGCGGTCATTGATCACCTCAAATTCATCATCAGTTACCTTATACTGGGTTTTCAGCACATTCATCGTGTGTTCGATGGGATCTTTTTCTTTATATTGCTCCAATTCGTCCTTGGTACGGTATTTCTGAGGATCACTCATACTGTGGCCTTTATAACGATAGGTTTTGATTTCCAGTAAAGTGGGGCCGCCTTTTTCCCTTGCCCGGTTAACTGCTCTTAATACACCGTTGTGTACATCTTCCGGGCTCATACCGTCAATACTGTCGCTGGGCATTTCGTAGGCATCTGCCATTTTATATATATCCAGTGTTTTACTGGTACGGGCCACCGAAGTACCCATGGCATAATGGTTATTTTCGCAGATGAAAACAACGGGAAGATCCCAAAGCATGGCCATATTGAATGTTTCATGCAACATACCCTGCCTGGCAGCGCCATCGCCAAAAAAGCAAAGCACCACATTACTCGTACCGCGGTACTTTTCGGCAAAGGCCAAACCCGCACCGGTACCAATTTGTGCACCAACAATACCATGACCGCCAAAGAAATTCTCTTTTAAACCAAAAAAGTGCATACTGCCACCTTTACCCTTACTGCATCCCGTAGCTTTACCATATAACTCAGCCATACAGGCCTTGGGTGTAATTCCCTTGGCAATGGCCAATGCATGATCGCGGTAGGCAGTAATAAACTTGTCCTCCGGTACCGTTGCAGTCATACATCCTGCGGCAACTGCCTCCTGCCCGATGTACAGGTGACAAAAGCCCCGAATTTTCTGCATACCATACAACTGGCCTGTCTTTTCCTCGAAGCGGCGCAACAGCAGCATCAATTCGTACCAGTATAAATAGGTTTCTTTAGAAAATTTAGTAGCCAATGGGTTTTAAATTTAGGCGGCAAAGATAAGGGAGAAATGGGAATTTGTGATAGAGAAATCGTAATTGCCGGACGGGAATAAAAATTACCGGATTATGCGAAAAATCTTACCTGATCAGTAAGATATTCCCTGCGTATTTGAGCGATTGGCCATCGTTCGTTCTGAAACTGATCTGGTATATATAATTTGATGGAGATTGTTGTTGGTTTTTAAATCTTCCATCCCAACCCTGCGCCAGGTCCCTGGTTTGAAATATGAGTTGGCCTACACGATTATACACCCGTAATTCGTACTCTGTAATTTCAACGTTTACGGTTGGTTTAAAATAGTCGTTAACTCCGTCATTATTTGGGGTAAACGCATTGGGTATGCCTATTGGAATACAATTTCTTTCCTGAACCGTCAACGAATCTGTACCCGTACAATTGTTATAATCGGTTACCGTCAAATAGTAATTACCCGAATGTCTGATATCAATATTCGCGGTTGTAGCTCCCGTGTTCCAGTTGTAGGATTTATATCCCGGCACTTTAATTTGATATACATTTCCGGAACACAATTGTTGGTTATCGGGCAAAAAATTGGCTGGCAACGGAATAATATCCAAAACCCTGATCCTTGCAGACGCTTTACAGTTAAATTGATTGGTGACGGTTACCATATATGTACCCGGCATCGACACCCTGTAATGGGGATTGGTGCTCAAATCCTGCCATAGGTAGGTACTAAATATTCCCGGATCGAGCAGTATAGTTTCCCCGGCACAAATATTCCGGTCGCGGCCGATATCCGGTTTTGGTTTTTCCCGAACAGTTAAATGGGTAATAGTCACCGAATCGCAGCCCGCAGCAGTTCGCAGGGTATCATAATAAATACCGGTTTTGCTTTGCAAATAGCCTCCTGCCAGGTATAATTCGCCCTGGCAAATATCGATGGCCACATTGTTTGTTATTCGGGAAATGGTAAGATTTAGCTTGATGACTATACTATCGCAACCGAAACTATTCAGTATCAGGTATGTGTAGATGCCCGAACTATCGTAGGTTTTATTATACAGGGTAAACGACGTGCAGGTTTGAATATTTAATGTTTCAGTTAATGCGGCATCGGGGCATTGCCGTAACTTTTGAATAAAAATTTCGCTCTTCCCGGCCGAACTTAATTTTAATTCATCGGGACCCGGGTCAAAATCAATGGTACCCTCGTAGGTACCAACCACGTATACATTGTAGCGCTGATCAACCCGTAGTGAATAGCCACTTCCAAAAAAAGGGCCGGTGGCAGGCGCTACCCATATAAATTCGCCCGCCGAAGAAAGTTTTAGTGTGAAAATGTCGGGATCGCCAAGGGCGGTCAGGCTGTAAACACCGGGGCCTGGGTCAAAATCGGCCGTACCGTTATAATGACCGGTTAAATAAATATTATCAGCTGCGTCCTCTTCTATACCAAATACCTGTTGGTAAGAGGGGCCGCCAATTTGTTTAACCCAGATAAAATTTAAATCCAGATCGAATTTGGCAATGAAAATATCATCATCGTCAACCGGCGAATTTAGCAGTTCTATCCCGGGGCCGGGGTCAAAATCTGCTTCCCCATCAAAATACCCGGCAATATAAAGATGATCTGTTTTGTCGATCTTCAAACTGTTAGCCCGCACCCGGCTGTTACCCCCCATCTGTACCGCATTTTTAAAATTACCGCTGGCATCGAGTTTCAAAACAAAACCATCACCAAAAGCATTCGACGTTAAATTAAATGTTGAGGAGCCGGGGTCGAAATCGGCTGTTAACCAAAAGAATCCCGTGCTATACACATTTTGAAACTCGTCTAAACCCAAAGAAAATGCTACATCTGACGAGGGGCCTCCTATTCTTTTTGCCCAAATCAGGTTTCCGCTGTTGTTTAACTTGCACACGAAAATGTCGGTAGAACCCGCCGACGTGAGGTTAAACACGCCGGCGCCGGGATCAAAATCAGCCGTATTTTCGAAATAACCGTTGATGTAGATATTTCCAAACCTGTCGAGTTTGATTGCGTTGCAAAATTCATTGGTTGGGCCGCCAAAACTTTTTGCCCAAATAAAATTTCCGTTATTATCGTATTTACAAACAAAAATATCCTCATTACCCTTTGAGGTTAAGTTGGCCACTCCCGGGCCCGGATCAAAATCGGACGTTCCAAAATAAATGCCGGTGATATATATGTAGCCCAGGCCATCCACCACAATGGCATAGCCGGCCTGGTACCTGAAATCGCCAATACCCTTGGCCCAGATCAGTTTTCCGCTTGAATCGTATTTCGACAGAAACGCATCTTCAGCATTAACCGAAACCAGGTTGGTAACGCTCAGGCCCGGGTCAAAATCGACTGTGGTAGAAAAATATCCGGTTGCGTATATATTTCCGGCAGAGTCGAGCGTTATCGCCCGGCATGCATCATAGGAATCTCCTGCCAGGCTGTTAACCCAATCGAGTTTTACCGATTGTGATGAAACCGGCGCCGTATAAAGTAAAAAAAAAGCTGATATCGCTAATATATTTCTCATTAATTCAATTAAACGAAAAAAACAGCCTCTTGGTTTACTGCTGTTGCCTGTTTCGGCAATATTAAATATACCAAATTATCGGCATTACCGCAGCGCAGATACATTGTGTATATTGCAGCCTATGTTTTTTTTCAGTAAAATATCCATTACACAATTCAGGAATTACCGTTTTTCCAGTTTTGATTTTACCGAAAGAATTGTTGGCATTTGTGGCCTCAACGGTAAAGGCAAAACTAATCTGCTGGATGCTGCTTACTACTGCTGCTTTACCAGGAGCTATTTTAACAAACAGGATGCGTTAAATGTACAGTTTGGCAGTGACGGCTTCAGGATAGAGGCAGCCCCCTTTATCGCCCCGGGAGAAGAAGGCCAGGGAGGAGATTTGGGCGAAGTTGCAAAAAAAGCGGGTGAAATAATCTGCATATTCAGGGGTTCAGGAAAAAAAGAATTGACGCTGAACGGGGTGGCCTACACAAAATTATCGGAGCATATAGGTAAATTTCCAGCGGTCATGATCGCGCCTGACGATATTGGTTTAATAACAGATGGCAGCGAGGAGCGCCGGCGATATTTGGATACCGTACTCAGCCAAATGGATATTGAATACCTGCAACAATTGATGATCTATAACAAAGTGTTGCAGCAACGAAACAGCTTACTGAAACGCTTTGCCGAACAGGGAAAAACAGATTGGCCTTTACTGGAAGTGCTCGACGAACAACTGATCGCACCTGGAAATTATGTGTATGAAAAAAGAAAGGCGTTTACAACACAACTGATTCCGCTGGTTCAACAATTTTATCATCTGATCGCAGATAATCATGAGGAAATAACTTTGCAATATGACAGCCGGTTAAACGACAGCAGCTTTCAAGACCTCCTTAATAATTTCAGGCAAAAGGATTTCATCATGCAACGAAGCAACGCCGGCATTCATAAAGATGATCTGCAGTTTCAGTTAAATACACAGGTTTTTAAAACAACCGCCTCGCAGGGCCAGCGAAAAAGCCTCTTATTTGCCTTAAAACTGGCCGAATTTGAAATGCTCAAGGAAAACAAAGGATTTGCCCCGCTCCTGCTGCTGGATGATGTTTTTGAAAAACTGGATGATAACCGGATGCATCAACTGTTACATTGGGTTTGTAATGAAAACCAGGGACAGGTTTTTATCACCGATACGCATAAGGAAAGATTGCAGGAGGCTTTTGAAAAATTAAACACGGCTTACCAGATCATTGAATTGTGAGAAGTTGGATGCTGGATACTGGATGGACTCAAATGATTAAGAGACTTTAAATTATCAGACGCTAATCCAGAATCCAGTATCCAGTGCCTAGTATCCATAACCGAGCATCCTGTGTCAAAAATCTTCCCTACTTTTACCCCATGGGAGAAATTTCATTACAGGATGCCATTAACCAGTTTTTACAAAAAAGCCGGCTAAAGAGCGGTATTCAGGCGCTGCGGATAGAAGATGTATGGGAGGAAGTAATGGGTAAAACGGTTGCCAAATACACCGATAAAATTCAGATCATCAACGCCACACTTTTTATAACTACAGCGATCGGGCCTTTAAAAAATGAATTGCTTTATCAAAAAGAAAAAATCATGGAGCGGGTTAACGAGGCACTCGGCGAAAAAACCATAAAGGAAGTGGTTATTAAATAGTTTGCGTCATTACGGAGATTTTTAAATACCATATCCTTATTATCGGTTCTCCAAACCCTTTACCGTAAAACCGGCTGCTCTCAACAATGCGATCAAACCATTTTCTCCTATCAAATGCCCCGCGCCAACAGCAACAAATACTGTCTGGTTGACCATAATGTTTTTTAATTGACCAACCCAGTTTTTATTTCGATTATCTAGCAGCTCAGCCTGGTTTTCCTCGAATCCGAAATCGGGATCCGTTAACATTTTCCCCAATTCGTCCAGCCGCTGATTCCGGTAACTGTTGAGCATCGTTTCGAAGTTCAATTTGTAATTGTTAATGCTGTCGATCATATCCAACAGTTCTTTGGCCTGTTTTTCATACGGGATATTATCGAAAAGGGAAGCCTGGAAGGCCATAGTTTCCAGGCCTTTAATTTCTTTATCCTGCGCTTTAGCTGTTTTCATCACGGCATCTTCAACACTGATGGGCTGCGCGCAGGGCATCATTTTGGGATATAAAAAGGAAGCTAAAAAAACCGGCTTCATCCGTTGAAAAATACCAATGGGCGTTTGCAGCGAATCTTTAAAAAAGTCGGATACCCGTTTGTATTCCATTTCTGAATATAGATCTTTCAGTTTTTTTCCATCCTTCATATTCATCAGCATCAAGCCACCTAATAGGGTTGCCGGGTCATCCATATCCAGCTCCAGGTAAACTTCGCTACTATTGGTAATGGCCTGCTGCCAGGCTTCACTGAAATGAATATCGTCTTCACAAAGCAGATGAAAAGTTCCGAATATAAAACTGGGCTTAGCAAGTCCATTGCCCGAAACCTCCCAAAGCAGGGTATTGGTTTCGCCCGGGTATTTTTGGTACACGCTGCCTGATTGGGAATATAGCGGCCCCGCCATCCAAAGCAGAAAAAATAAAAACACGACTTTCATGAATGTGGATTTATAAACAAAAATAGCATTAAGTCGTAAACATTGACCTTATTGCTTACATTAGCTAAAATTAGCAGTATGAAAACCTTCTTCCATTGTCTTTTATTTTTGTTTGCGCTGACATTACAGTCTGCTGCACAAAAAAATTTGCCCAAGTTTGGAAAGGTGGATAAAGTTGATCTTGAAATGATCGACTGCGATTTTGATAAAGGGGCGGCCGCGCTGGTTCTAATTGATTGGGGAAGTATCTATTACGATCGGGGTACAGTAGGGTTTTCGGTGTTTAAAACGGTTTACAAGCGGAGAACACGGATAAAAATTTTAAAAGAGCGTGGATTAACTGAAGCTGATATTGAAATCCCCTATTATACGCATAACAATGAGGAAAAGATTTTCAGTATTGAGGCCAACACCTATAACCTCGACGAGTCGGGAAAAGTTCAAACTACGGAGGTCAAAAAATCATCGATCTACTCAAAAAAAATTGACAACTACCATTCAAAAATGATCCTGGCCTTTCCCGAAGTTAAAGTGGGCAGTATTATTGAATACAGCTATACCGTTGAAAGGGAAACGTACAACCTTCGAGACTGGTATTTCCAGGGCCGTATTCCTGTAAGATACAGTGAGTACGAATTAAAGGTTCCACAAATATTCCGTTTTTCTGTTCAGGCTGCGGTAGTAGATTCAATAGAAGATAACCAGAAAATTATTGATGAATCCATTTCTATGGATGAAGGATTCTATCAAACCAAATCTTTAAAGAGCAATTATATCATGCACAATTTGCCAGGTATAAAAGACGAACCTTTCATGGGTTCGCCGAAAGATTATATGCAGCACCTCGAATTTCAAATGTCGCAGATCAATTATAACGACGGTCGTGTTGTAGATATCAGAACAACCTGGAAACAAGTAGTTAAGAAAGAACTAATGGAACGGGATGACTTTGGTTTGCAACTAAATAAAAAAGTTTCCGGAGCAGAGGGGTTATTGGAAAAAGCCAACAAAATTATTGACCCGGTATCACGAATGAATTTTATTTATGACCATGTCAGGAAAAATATCAGCTGGAACGACGACGATGATATTTATACCCAATACGGCATTTCCAAAGCATGGGAAAACAAAACAGGAAATATGGCCGACATAAACCTGTTGTTGATAAAACTTCTGACAGATGCGAATTTACATGCTACCCCAATCCTTTTCAGTACCAGGATGCATGGACTGGTTACCCCACTGTACCCGAATGTGGATCAATTTAACACCGTGCAGGCCCATGTTAGCTTTGATGACAAATATTATGTATTGGACGCAACCAATAAACTAACCAACTACAAACTGGTTCCTGAGAAAGTGGTAAACAGCAATGGTTTCCTGGTGACCGGCGAGAGTGGAAAGTGGATACCCGTAGTTTCGGGAAAATCCTTATATAAAGTAATGGCGGCAACACAGGGTATCATTGACGCACAGGGAAACATGGCAGGCAATAGCTACGTTAACTGTTACGAATATGCCCGAATAAAACGTTGCGAAGAATTGGCGAAGAGCAAAGAAAAATTTAAAGATGACTATTTCTTAAACCCTTACGCTTCGCTGAAAATTGACGATATCAGTATCAATAATGTCGAATCTGATTCACTGCCATTGGAACAAAAAATAAAATTCAATGTGCCGTTACGTGGTACCGGCGATTACCTGTATTTCTCCATAAATCTTTTTTCTGATCTTGAAAAAAATCCATTTGTTGCAAAAGACCGGCTGTCGGATGTTGATTTTGGCGTGAACCAGGAATATCTCCTTTTTGGTAATTATACCATACCTGCAGAATTCAGTTTTGACGGGGTACCCGAAAATATGACAATGGTTACATCGGATGGCACTGTTTCGTTCAACCGGAACATACAAGTTGAGGATAATTTATTGAACGTCAGAATTTCAGTGGAATTTAAAAAGACGTTTTACCCGGTTGGCTCCTATGACGAATTCGCCGAATTTTATAAAAAATTAATTGATAAACTAAACGAGCAGGTAGTGATTAAAAAGAAAGCTGTGTGATCATGCAAACTGCCAGGCTTTATTTTGCTAACATTGGCAGCAATTGAAAAGCTATTTCAGCACCTTAAAAAGATTACCCCCCTTTTCAAAAAGCCGATCGATTCTTTGCTCCACGTCCCTATCTTTTTCAACGGGAGGAGCATGATGTGGTTTTATGCGGGCATCCAGCATAAGCGGACCGGTACAACCCCAGTGTTTATTTTCTACAAAACTACCAACGCCATAGAAGTCGTGTGACGGATTGCAACGGGTAAAGCTCACCCATAAAAAATTATTCAGACTGTCACTTACAAAATTGGCGCTATCGCAAACAATGATCAGCGGAAAATGGAATAATTGATCAAGGCTATTTGCCAATTGATCCGAAATTGATTTAAATTCTTCATTGGCGGTATTATAATTTGAAAATTGTTTCGTTTGTAAAGCAATCACGCCCGGTATTATCATTCTGGCATTATTGAA
Organism: Chitinophagaceae bacterium; assembly: GCA_016710745.1. Classification (GTDB taxonomy): domain Bacteria; phylum Bacteroidota; class Bacteroidia; order Chitinophagales; family Chitinophagaceae; genus Ferruginibacter. The sequence goes on from JADJVB010000012.1 coordinate 447,258, forward strand.
GCCCGTTACACTTTTTAAAATATCAGGTATTTCAAAACCCAGGTCCCGTAACGGTTCGCCGTAAGCAGCCAATACTACTTTGCTGCCACTATTCAATGTTGTTCCCGAATAATCCAGTGTGTCAATCGTTGTGTTGGTATAGAAATGAATGTCTCTTTGCAGGTTGACCCGCTTTAAAAAATAATCGAAATATCCTTTTATATCTTTCGTGGATATCGTGTTATTGTCATCAGCAGTAATGAAAAGAAATTTGGCTAAGCTAAGTTGCCCGGTTCCCAGCACATGATTGGCAATCGTTAAAATTTCGGCGGGTTGCTTTGATGGTGCGTAAGGCGTATATCTTTCACTACCGATAGCGAGCAACAAAGGATGCACCCCCGCGGCATCTACAGCATGTACTTCTTTTAAGCCGGGTATTTCCTGTTGCAGGGCTTTACCCGTCATGCTGTGAATGAGTTGTCCGAAACTGGTATCTTCCTGCGGAGGCCGCCCAACAACGGTGAATGGCCAGATAGCATTTTTTCGGGCATATACCTTGTGCACTTTCATCAACGGAAAATCATGGGTAAGACTATAATAACCTAAATGATCACCAAAAGGCCCTTCGGGTTTGTTTTCATTTGGATACACTTCGCCGGTAATTACAAAATCAGCATCGGTGCTGATACAATACCCATCCCTGTATGTATACCTGAACCTTCGGTTGCCCAACACACCGGCAAAAGTCATTTCGCTGATCCCTTCGGGCAACGGCATAACAGCTGCCACGCTATGCGCCGGCGGACCGCCCACAAATACACTAATTTTCAGGGGTAAGCCTTTTTTATTGGCTTTGTTTTGATGAACACCGATACCCCGGTGCAATTGATAATGTAAGCCGATTTCCTGGTTTGGGATATAATCGTTTCCTGATAATTGGATCCGGTACATACCCAGGTTGGCATGCATGATACCCGGCTGGTCAATATCTTCGGTATAAACCTGTGGCAGGGTTACGAAGGCGCCTCCATCCATTGGCCAGTGCTGTATTTGCGGAAGATCTGAAATTTTTATTTCTTCAAATAAAACAGGTTTATGGAAAGGATTTTTTTTAGGTAAGGCTTTTAAAGCGGCCAACCCGGTTTTGAAGTTCTTTATCGGGCTTTTGATCGCTTTAACCGGATCGTCTTTCAGCTCTATCAATTGCTGAACCGTTTTTAAGGTATTTCTAAAGATAAATTCACTTCTTTCCAGCGTTCCAAAAATATTGGAAGCGGCCCTGAATTTGCTGCCCTTTACCTTTTCAAACAGTAGTGCAGGTCCACCGGCTTCATGCACACGCAGATGAATAGCCGCCATCTCAAGATAGGGATCAACTTCTTCCGTTATCCGAATGAGTTGACCGTTCCTTTCCAGATCAAATAAACATTCCGCTAAGGATTTATAAGCCATACATGATTGTTTCTACGCAAATGTAAAACAGAATGGCAGGAGTATTGTTTAAAATAGATAAAGTATCTTATTTCTTCAGGTACATCACTTCCTTTACCAGCTTAACCGTTCGGGGTATGTCGGGTAAATAAGCGGCAACCAGGTTTGGTGCATAGTGCATGGGCGCGTCGGCCGACGTGATCCGGCGGATGGGTGCATCCAGGTAATCGAATCCTTCTTTTTGTATGCGGTAGGCAATTTCCGAGGAAACAGATGCAAAAGGCCATTGTTCTTCCACAATAACCAGCCTGTTTGTCTTTTTTACACTTTCTAAAATAGTAAACCAGTCAAGCGGACGAATCGTTGCCACATCGATCACTTCAGCTTCAATACCTTCCTTCGCCAATTCTTCAGCAGCACCCAAAGCGATCTTCATCATTTTATTAAAAGATACGATGGTAACATCTTTTCCTTCGCGTTTAACAAAACATTTCCCGATGGGTAACAGGTATTCTTCCTCGGGCACTTCTCCTTTTTCGCCATACATCACTTCGCTTTCCATAAATATGATCGGGTCGTCGTCGCGGATAGCCGATTTCAACAAACCCTTGGCATCGTACGGATTGGAAACCGAGATCACTTTCAGGCCGGGGATATTGGCATACAGGGCTTCAAAAGCCGTTGAGTGTTGGGCACCTAACTGGCCTGCACTTCCATTAGCGCCCCTAAAAACGATCGGGCAACCAACCTGTCCGCCACTCATAGCCAACATTTTAGAAGCGGTATTTAATATTTGATCTAAAGGTAAAACAGCAAAATTCCAGGTCATGAATTCTACGATAGGACGCAGGCCATTTTGGGCCGCTCCAACAGCAATCGCTGAAAAACCGAGTTCGGCAATAGGTGTGTCAATTACCCTTTTTTCACCAAATTCATCCAACATGCCCTGACTTACTTTATAAGCCCCATTGTATTCGGCTACTTCTTCTCCCATTAAAAAAACGCGTTCATCTCTACGCATTTCTTCCTGCATGGCTTCTCTAAGGGCTTCTCTAAAGGCAATTTGTCGCATCTGTTTGATTTACTATTAGGTTGCAAATTTATCCTATAAGCATCAGATGAGCAAATCGATATTTAGTACCTGCCGGTGGTGTCGGTCAGCGTTTTCATAAAAGAAATGAGAGCTGCTTTTTCGGGCTTTGAGGCAGGTTGGGGGAGGGGGGGGGGCGGGCGGCGGGGGGGGGGGGAGGGCCCCCCCCCCCCCCCCCCAACAAAAAAAAAAAACCCCCCCCGGGGGGGGGAGGACCCCGCCCGGCGGAGAGGGGGGGGGGGGGAAGTGGTGCGGGGGGGGGGGGGGGGGGTGAAAGAAAATATATGGGGGGGGGGGGGGGGGGGGCCCCCCGGGCCGCCCCCCCCCCGGGCTGCCCTGCCTTTTTTCCCCGGGGGGGGGGGCGGGCGGCCCGCCCCCCCCCCGGCGGGAAAGGGGGGGGGGCGCGCGGCGCCGAGAGGGGGGGGGGGACACGGGAGGCCCGGCCCCTGCCCCCCCGAAGCCGGAGGGGGCCGGAATTGTCCCGGGTGCCGGGGCTGGGCCGCTCCCCAGGTGGGGGGCTGCCCCGCTGGGGAGGCCGGGAGGCGCGCGGGGGGCACCGGGAGTGGCCCCCCCCCGGCCCAGGGGGGCCCTGCGGGGCGGGGGGGGGGGGGGGGGCCGCGCGGGGCGGGGGGAGATTCCCCGGGCCACCCAGGGTTGGCCCCCCCGGCCGGTTGGCCCCGGCCCCCCCCTCCCCCCGCCCCCCCCCGCCCCCCGGGGCCCGCGGGCGGGGCCGCGGCGGCGCCGGCGCGGGGGCGGCCGCGGCGGGGGGGGGGGGGGGGGGGGGGGGGGGGCGGCCGGCGGGGGGGCGGCGGGCCGGGGGGGGCCGGCGGGGGGCGGGGCCGGGGGGGGACGGGCGGCGCCGCAGGTTCCGGGGGGGGGGGCGACCCCCGGCGGTGGGGGGCGGGGTGGCACCACCCGAGCGGGGGGCGGCCGGGGCCTCAAAAGGCGGGGGGGCCGGGAAGCCGGCCAGCGGGGGGCGGGGGAACACCGGGGGCGCGGGGGGGGGGGGGGGGCCCCGCCGGCCCCGCCGGACCGGGGCCCTCGGGGGCCTCGCGCGCCAGTTCCTTGGGGGCTTGGGTCCGGGCGAAGGGTAAGGGATGGGGGCCGGGCGGGGGCGATGGGGGGGGGGGGCGGGGAGGGTTTGTGGCGGGCCGTGGTCCCGCCCGTGGGCCCCGCCCCGCGGGCCCGCTGATCATCATTGTCGCGCTAATCCGGGGGACGGGGTTTCGGAGGGTCCCCGCCCGGGGGCCGAAGGGCCGGGGGGGGCCCCGCGGGCGGGCGGCGGGCCGGGCCCGCCGGGCCCCGCCCCGCCCCCGGGGGCGGCGGGCCGGGGGCCCCGGGGCGCGGATCCGCGGAAGCAACCGCGACAGAGGCCCCCAAGGGGGCGCCCCGGCAGGCCGCCGGCTCCCCCCGGGGCCGCCCCGCCCCCCCCCCCCCCCTCCCCCGCCTACCCCCCCTGGTCTTGGCCCCCCCCTTGCCGGGGACGGCGGGGCTCGCCGCGGGCCAACCGGGCCTTGGGGCGCCCTCCCCCGGGCGGGGTGGGCGGAGCGGGGGGGCGCTGGGCCCTAGAGGCGGGATGGGGGACGGGTTTCCATTGGCGGGGGGCCCTTGTGGCCGGGTGCCCCCGGGGCCCGAGCTCCTGGCTGCCGGTTCCCCGTTGGGCATGCGGGCCGGGGCTGCCTGTGGATCCCTTGTTATAAATAGCGGCGGGAGTGGAAGTGCCTTTTGCCAGGCGGGCCCCCGGGTGCCTCCAGGAGGTCCCGGGAACCCCCGCGCGGCGACAACACAGGCTGCCCGAAAAACGGGGTAAAAGGAGAGGCCAAGAAAAGGGGGGAGAAAGTTACTAAGCCTTTTCCCAAAAAGTTATAGACGGTTTTTAAGCGATCATTTCGAAATCAATGCATCAACTCGTCAAGTTTGCTGATCAGTTTATTGCCAAATAAATTTTTAGCAATGATTCTTCCGTCTTTATCCAGCAACAAATTGGATGGTATTGCCTTGATATAATATTGTTCAGATGTGGCGTTTTTCCAACCTTGCAGATCACTTACCTGTTTCCAGATCAAGCCATCATCAACAATTGCTTTTTTCCATTTCGCAGCACCTTTTTCGTTGTCGTACGATACGCCAAATATTTCAAATCCCTTGGCCTGATATGCCTGGTATGCTTTAACAATATTTGGGTTTTCTTTCCTGCAGGGGCCGCACCAGCTTGCCCAAAAATCAACCAGCACATATTTTCCTTTCAACGACGAAAGACTTAATGGTGAACCCGTAGTATCTAATTGCGTAATATCAGGAGCAACCTGGCCGATAGCCACTGTTCTATATACATCTAACATCTTTTTTACCTCCTGTCCTTTTTCTGAAGCCTGAATAGCAGCATCCAGTGCCATATATAAAGGTTCCACTTCTTCGGCTTCGGCGTAATAGCCATAGTTTTCTGAAATAGCCATAGCGCTACGGATAGCGGATGGATTGGCCAGTACAAACTGCTTTATAAAACTGCGCTTGCGTTCGGTCATTATCGATTCCAGCGCATCCAGGCTATCCATGACCGGCTGGTTTTTATCCTTATAGGCTATATCGTAAGCGGCGTAATATTTATCTTCTTCATCCTTTACCGGTTTTAGAAATAGCGAAAGCTTTTTATCATCAGTATTTAACGGAGATCCGGATATAGTAAGTTCCTTCAACTTATCGCCTTTTCCGCTGATCGTCATTTTAACCGGCTCTACAAAAAACCGCAGATTATCATCTTTATGATCCTTCATGGTTAAAAATGCCGTTGACGGTTTTTGAACCTGTCCGGTAAAAGTAAAAAAGCCATTTTTGATATTTACCGAATCTTTTACGGCTCCGTTTTCACCATACACGGTCAGGTAAACTTTACCCTTTTTAACTTTTTCAAATTTCCCAAAAATACTATACGCTGAATCCGCTTTTTGAGCATGTGCGGCCACTATAGTAAATGCCAGTAACGATAAAAATCCTTTCTTCATAGTTTTATAATTGTATGCCGAAGATATAGTAATTGAATTTGTGACTGTTTACCATTTATAAAAAAAACCTTTCCGTTTTGGAAAGGCTTTCAATTTAATTGACGATCATATATTTTCGATAACCATGGCTGACGCACCTCCGCCTCCATTACATATTCCTGCCGCACCGTATTTGGCATTGTTTTGTTTAAGTATATTCAGGAGCGTTACTATTATCCTGGCACCGCTGCAACCCAAAGGATGACCCAAAGAAACTGCGCCGCCGTTAACATTTACTTTAGCAGGGTCTAAATTCATGCGCTTGCTGTTTTCAATTCCAACCACAGCAAATGCCTCGTTCAGCTCCCAATATTCAATGTCCTCCATTTTTAAACCCGCTTTGGCAACTGCTTTTGGTACCGCCAATGCAGGTGTTGTAGTAAACCACTCTGGAGCCTGTTCAGCATCAGCATAACTTAAAATTTTTCCTATAGGTTTTAACCCCAGTTCGTCGGCTTTTTCTTTGCTCATTAAAACCAGGGCCGCAGCCCCGTCGTTCATCGTTGATGCATTGGCTGCTGTAACGGTTCCGTCTTTTTGAAATGCGCCTTTCAAAGAAGCTATCTTATCAAACTTAACATTGAAGGGTTCTTCATCTTTTGAGAAAATAACCGGGTCGCCTTTACGTTGCGGAATTTCTACCGGTACTATTTCGTTCTCAAATTTGCCGGCTTCGGTAGCAGCCTGACTGCGCTTGTAGCTTTCAACAGCAAAAACATCCTGGTCCTCCCGGCTAACACCGCAGGTAGATGCACACATATCTGCCGCCATCCCCATGGCTTTGCCGTCGTACACATCCGTAAGTCCATCTTTGGCCAAACCATCAATCAATTGTGCATTGCCGTATTTATTTCCCCAACGCATGCTATCCACATAAAAAGGCACATTGCTCATACTTTCCATGCCACCGGCAACAATAATATCGGCATCGCCCAACAGTATACTTTGTGCAGCCTGTGCAATCGCTTTCATACCACTGGCGCAAACCTTATTTACTGTGGTACAATTTACGTCATTGGGAAGACCTGCAAATTTGGCCGCCTGCCTGGCCGGCGCTTGCCCGAGATTGGCCTGAATCACCGAACCCATCAATACATCGTTAACCAACTCCGGTTTAAGGCCGGCTTTTTCCAGGGCGCCTTTAATAGCAAAAGCACCTAATTGGGTTGCAGAAAATCCTTTTAATGAACCGCCGAAACTTCCTATGGGGGTTCTCACAGCCGAAATTATATACACTTCTTTCATATAGCTTGAAATTTAGGATGCAAAGGTAAGAATTATCAAATTAGGGTTACCATCCTTTCAAAAAACCATCCCATTTCAGCCTAAACTACAAAGGTTGGTCACCTTGTTTATAAACCGGTAGTCCCTAATGTCTGTATAACAAAACAGGCAGATAAACTATCTGCCTGTTTCGTATGTGCTTGTTTATCAAATTTATTCAACCGTTGTCACTTCATAGCGCAATTGGTCACCTTCTATCACTTCTTTGTAATAAATACCATTTGGCGAAACAAAATATTTCTGTTGATTGATAAGCTGCATTTTAGAATCCTCCGGTAATACATCATACCGGCTTCCCAAAACGGGGATGTTATCTTCAACCGTATTTATCACTTCCTCATCTGCAGCACCGGTATTCAAAACGCCATCGGTACCTGCAACCCGGTACCGGAGTTTATTGTTTTCCGTAATTTCTTCCTGGTAAAAAGTACCTCCAACCTGGTAATATTTTTGACCATCGATCACGGTAACCCGGGCATCGGAAGGCAATTTATTTACCGTTGCATTCAGGGGTGGTGCCACCACTTCGTATCCGCCGGTATTGTACGGGCGATAGTAAACCCCGTTGTTGTAGTAGTAGGGATTAGAACCCACATAAATCTGGCTGTACCCAAATGGCAAAACATTTATTCTGAATCCAAATACAGGACCAAAATGAACATAGGCACGCGGACTTCTATAAACAGAACGGACAACCGGCCGGTAAACAGGGGTTGGTCTGTAATAAGGCCGGTATACCGGGCGGTAAACAGTACGATAATTATAACGGGGCATAACCCTGATGGATACATGATTATTGTAGTTGCCATAGTGACGACCGGAATTGTACTGTCCGCTATGCCGGCTGTTATTACGGTTATTGCCGCGTTGCGCAAACATACCGGTTGAGAGTAAAACCGCTGCACTAAACAAAACAGCTATTTTAATTTTATTCATATAATTAATTTTATTTTTTAAAACTAAGCAAAACATGTGCTGAAAGATGTTAACAGTCGTTTTTTAACAGGTATAAAAACAACTCATTAACATTTGTGAAAATATCAAAACCCCGTATTACACAGGGTTTTGATATTGTTTGAGGTTTTATTTACCAATTTTTCTTTTGGTAATTTCTGTTTCTGTCTCCAAACCTGTTCAACGGACTGTTAAACCGGTATACGATCTGGTCTATCTCCTGGTAGCGCTGTTCGTCCAGGTTGTTGATCAGGCGCTTTTTTTGAAACCAGCTCATGAATGCCCTGTTTCTAACCGACTGGATCTTGTAGTCATAGTCGCGGTTGATCTGGGCGATCTGTCTGTTTTTTTCCCTTGCGGTAAAAATATAGGCACCCCGGCGATCGAAGCCATCGTGGCCGAAATCCTTGTTGTTGGAAACATATACATCGTTTATTTTATCGTCGCCTCTGTCTCCCTGGCCTTTGTGGCCATACTGTGCAAATGCTGTACTCAACATTGCGGTAGTTAATAATAGTGTAAAGATTTTTTTCATAATTGTAAAATTTAATTGTGATCAATGCGTATAAGACCTTGCCTGATGAAAGCCGTTTACAAAAGATATGTTAATAGCAAACAGCTGTCTCAAAAAGCCATTCGTCAAGTTTTTAATATCATCTCAAAAATTATTTATACATTGTTGCTTCAATTGCTAAAACTGTTTTCATGAAAAAAATATTTATCGCAGTGCTGGTTGGTAGCGTTGCCCTGTTTGCTGCCTGTACCAAAAAGGCAAGTCCCGCTAAAGTTGTTGTAAAAACTAATTACAATATCGACATTGTGCCTTTGCTTCAGGCGCGCTGCACACCCTGTCATTTACCTTCGCAAAAAGGTTTTAAAGCTAATTTTGAAAATTATGAATCGGCTAAAAAATATGCTGCCGATATGGTTACCAGGATTCAGTTAAATCCCGGCGACAAAGGATTTATGCCATTTAAACATGCTAAATTAGCAGAGGAGGAAATTGCCGTGTTTAAAAAATGGGTTGCCGATGGTTTATTAGAAAAATAAAATGTAGCCTGAAAAATAGCAAGTCGGTATTCGTTATTTATCTGCACATAACTTTCCGTTTAGAACAACGTGTACGGTGCACCGGATAAAAACATCTTCTTAGTTTAACGACTTGATGCGGGGATCAACAGCCCGGTATAAAACATCTGCAAAAAAATTGATCACCATAAAAATAAAGGCACTTAATAATACCGAGCCCATCACCACCGGATAATCCAGTTTTTCCAATGCATCAACTGTAATTTTACCGATCCCTTTCCAGCCAAAGATATATTCAATAAAAAAAGCGCCGGCCAGTAATTCAGCAAACCAACCGGTAATAGCCGTTATAACCGGATTTAATGCATTACGCAAAGCATGTTTATAGATGATGGCCTTTTTTCCAAGACCTTTTGCATAGGCTGTTCTTATATAATCCTGGTTCAATATATCCAGCATAGAACTCCGTGTTAGCTGTGTAATAATGGCCAGAGGTCTGATACCCAGTGTAAAAGCAGGCAGGATGAGGTTTTTCAGACTCAGGTATTTTTCACCGGTTACCTCGTCGACCTCAAACCAGCTACCGGTGAGGTTTAAACCGGTATACGCGTGCAGCACCACGCCGAAAAAAAACGCGATCAGGATGGCCATAAAAAAAGAAGGCGCCGAAATGCCGGCAATACTTGAAAAAACCGCCGTTGTATCCATCCAGGTACCTTTTTTAACAGCAGCGGTTACACCCAAAAAAATACCAACGAATGTTGCAAACAACATGGCCGCCATAGCCAGTAAAAGTGTACCGGGCAGTGCTTCCAGTAAAACCGATCCAACTTCTTTTTTAGTTTGATAACTTTTTCGCAGGTAAGGTAGTTTGATACCAACCTGGTAGTTGCCGGTATTATTACCGCCGATAAAAAATCCGGTCAGGTCTTTTTTTTCGATATCTGATTTTTTATGAACACAAACCGGCGACACATCATTAAGGTACAGAACAAACTGCTTCCATTTTGGCTGATCGAGGTACAGCTCGCTTCGGATATTATCCAGGGTTTTTTTATCACCGGTTTGGCCAACGATCATTCGGGCAGGATCGCCAAAACCCTGGAACATAATAAATACCAGTACCACCACGCCGAGCAGTACCAGCAACGAATAAACTGTTTTTTTTAAGATATAATTCAATACCGGGAATGAATTTATTTATTGTGCGTTTTAAAATAATCCGTTGCTGCCCATTTACCTTTAATAACGGGACCTGTCATTAAAAATAAAGTAGGGTTAACCCTGGCGGCAGTTTTAATGGCCGTTACATCGCAAACCAGGATCGGCAGCCCCTGAACATTGATCAGTTCCTTTGCCTTCGTGGGGTTTCCGGTTACCAGGTAAACGTTGTTTTTACTGCTTGCATAAAAACTTTTGAAGCCGGCACACCAGCTATCATTATCGTTATCAAAATCTTTGGCAAATAATAAAAAATAGTCTCCGGATTGACTGAGAATAGCCTCCGTTGAATCTATTCCGCTTTCGGTTTTAAGAATAAAATCATTAATGAGGGGAATATTGTTTTTTCCTTTTTCAACCAGTACCTGTTTGCGGTCAACAAACTCCCAACTGCTATCCGGCAACGCATCAACAGTAAATTCTTTCTTTTCGCCATTTTTGCTGTAAATAAAACTATAGTCAAATTTATCTGGAACCCCATCTGCCGGCATTTTACGCAACTCCAGTATATTATTACCCGGCTTAAACGGCAAACAATCCTTCACCGGCAGGTGTTTTAATACATACATCTGCAATCCTAAAACAGCAAACAGCGATGTTAAAAATAAAATGACATTTAGGTTATCAGAAAAAACGGGTTTGATATATTTTCTGCCGGCAAGAATCAGCAGTACCAATACCAGCAGGATAATATCCTTTGTAAATGTTTGCAAGGCGGTTAACGGAATACAATCGCCAAAGCAGCCGCAGGCACGTATCTTACCACTAAATAGAACATAACTGGTTAAAAAAGTAAAGAACAGCATCAGTAAAAGCAATAACCACGAAACCATATTTTTTCGCCAGCCCAGTAACAAAGCTACACCCAGTACAACTTCCAGGGTGATCATCAATATGGAAAAAAGCAGGGCTTGTTCATTAAACCAACCCATCAGGCCGGGTAAAAAACCGCCCGATGCCCAGGCTTCAAAAAATTCCTGCATTTTATAAGCGAGACCCAACGGATCTATTGCTTTAACCAGGCCTGAAAATATGAAAAGTGCACCTACAACAATTCTGGAAATGTTTACAATCTGTTTCATAGTACCAATTGGGTTTTTAATATTTTAATTGATTCAGGTTTAATCAGGTACTGTCACTCGTTTAAAGTATTAGTATGATTCAGGTCGCCCGGAGCGCCCCTACTCTATGACCTATGTTTCTCCTCGTTAATCAATATCAACCCAAAAGCTGCATAATTGATGATATCATAAAAATTAGCGTCGATGCCTTCACTGATGATCGTTTTGCCCTGGTTAGCCAATATTTGTTTGATACGAAGAATTTTTGCCAAACTCAGGTCCACGAAACTTTCCTGGCTCATCTCCCGCCAGGCCTCTCCATAATCATGATTTTTATCCTGCATTAAACTTTTGGCAACCGCTACCTTTTCATTGTACAATCGTTCCACGGTTTCATACGGCAGGTCTTCCAGTTCATCATCTTTGATATCGAGTTGTATCAGCCCGATAATGGCGTAATTCAATATCCCTTTAAACTCACTTACAATATCATCGCTGATTTTTTGAATCCCGGTTTGTTGGATATTGCGGATGCGTTTTGCTTTAATATAGATCTGATCGGCTACAGATATTGTACGGTACACGCGCCAGGAAGTACCATAGTCCTTCGTTTTCTGTAAAAAAATGGTTTTACAGCTTTCTATGGCCTGATCGTATTGTTGGTTCGTATTCATTTGTCGATGTGCGTTTGTAACTTAGCGCGATATTACTTCAAAAATAATTGAAAAAGATTTGATGACCAGCATAAACTGTAAAGGAAAACTTTTGGATCTAACCGAACCGGTGGTAATGGGCGTTATCAATGCTACGCCCGATTCGTTTTACAAGGGGCATTTAAAATTGAAAACTGATGAACTGCTGGCTTTGGCCGGCAGAATGATCGCCGATGGGGCTGCCATTTTGGATATCGGAGGATTGAGTACCAGGCCGGGCAGTGAGCCGATCTCAGTAGAAGAAGAATCCGACCGGGTTGTACAGGTGTTGGGGAAGATACATGAATCGTTTCCGGAGACCATATTATCGGTTGATACCTATAACAGCACCGTTGCCAAAGATGCCGTTGCGGCAGGCGCTTCAATTGTTAATGATATCAGTGGCGGCCAAATGGATGAACATATGATTCCAACAGTGGCGGCTATGCAGGTACCCTATATCTGCATGCACATGCTGGGCACACCGGCAAACATGCAAAAACAACCGGTATATGAAAATGTAGTGAGGGAGGTTTTAGATTTTTTTATAACCAGGATTGACCTTTGTGCCCAAGCCGGAATTAATGACATCATCATTGATCCCGGATTCGGTTTTGGTAAAACGATTGCCCATAATTTTCAGTTATTAAAAGCGCTGGACATATTTTCGATGACCGGCAGGCCCGTATTGGCCGGCCTTTCGCGAAAAAGTACCATTTACAAAACATTGGGTATTACAGCCGAAGAAGCGTTGAACGGCACTACCGTTTTAAACTGCATGGCCTTATTGAACGGAGCCTCTATTTTAAGGGTTCATGATGTAAAGGAGGCTGGGGAGGTGATTACCCTGTTTCGTAAATATAAAGAAGCGCCCTGATGTAAATTCAGGGCGCCTAGCAGAAAAATATTATTTAATTCCGGATTATTTCTTCGGGTCAGGTAATTTCTTCTGATCTTCCTGTATTTTCCTGATCATTTCTTCCTGTGCAGCTTTTTGCTTTGCAGCAGCTTCCTCCTCGGTTGTAGTACCAATAATATCCATATCGAAAACTAAAATATCGTTTGGTTTTATCATCGGGCTCCTTCCGTCGGTGCCATAGGCCAATGAAGAAGGAATGTAAACAGTTGCTTTGGATCCCGCCTTTAATTGCAGTAAAGCGTCTGTCCATCCTAAAATAACACCCCCAAAGCTGCTAAGGCTAACATCATAGGGTTGCTCATGCCCGAATTTGGGATCAATATTCGAATCAAACACTTTTCCGCTATCCAGGGTGCGGCCGGTATAATTTACCACCGCAATTTTGTTATTGTCGAGTTTTTCACCTGCGCCGTCAGTTGTCAGGGAAATATAGGTACCCCATTTGGTTTTTGTGGCCTTGATATTATTTTTAGTCAGATAATCTTCAATAATTTTATTGTCAATATCCAGTTGTGCCTTTTTGGTTTCCAGCTCTTTTTCAATTTCCTCAATTTGTTTCTTAAGCATTTTGGGGCGGGCTAACAAGGCATCGTTTTTGATGGCGCTGTCGGCAGCGTTCTTGTCGTTGTAAAAATCGATCATTTTCACATGGGTATACAGGAATTTACCTTTTTTCATGAAAGGCGGCATTTCATTGGGTGAATTTTTAAATGCACTATCGGTCAGCAGTCTGATGATTAAACTGTCACCTCTTCTTAACTGTTTTAATATCTTATAATAGGCCATCGGCGTATTAGCAGAATCGAACAATTGTATGCGTGGCATATAGTCCCTTGTATCCAGCAAAACAGTATCTTTTGCCCCTCCATATACCTGCTTTATATGGATATACATATAATTTCCGTACCCAATTGTTTCTCCTTTACCGGCAGGGATGATCTTATATTCGAGCCCTTCATCTCCTTTTTTGTAAGAACCTGTACAGGCTGATAACGCCACCATGCTGATTAGCATCAAATAAAATATTTGTTTCATTGTGTTTATTTTGTTTTTATAATTAATAACTACTTAATTGATCTTTATTCTCTTTAATTGCAGTTTTAAATTTTTCAACAACTTCATCTAACGACTCTTTATTGAATCCTCCTGCTGCATTAAAATGCCCGCCTCCGTTAAAATAAGTACGGGCAAACGTATTCACATCAAAACCGCCCTTGCTCCTGAACGAGCTTTTACGTTCTTCTCCCCGGTCGATGATAACCACCGCCAGTTTTATTCCCTGGATACTCAGGGCATAATTTACCAAACCCTCTGTATCACCGGTTTTTACATTAAATTTTATCAAATCAGCCTGCGGAATCGTAATAAGAGCTGTATTATATTCATAAAATACCTGCATTCTGTTTAGTAAAACATGTCCTATAAAGCGAAAACGGCTCTCTAAAAAATTATCAAAAAGTTCTTCATGCACATGACTGTGTTCAAGGCCTTTTTCTTTCAGATCGGATACCATTTTATGAACGCTGGCCTTGGTAGACGGGAAACGGAAAGATCCGGTATCGGTCATTACGCCGGCATATAAACATTCCCCGATCGTTGGGTCAATCAACCCGCCATGGCCCGAGTCGATGATCAGGTCATATACCATTTCTGCCGTTGAGCTTTTTTCGATATCACTTATCCCATACGTAAAAACGGCTGATTGTGGCTCGCGGTGATGGTCAATTAAGATACGCTTCGCCGTTGTACCGGTCAATTTTTCTTCCATTCGTTTCGTACGGCTGAGAATATTAAAATCCAGGCAAAATATCCAGTCTGCATCATCGATCAGCTTATCAGCTTTTTCAACATTATTTTCGTAATCGATCACTTTGTCGCATCCGGGCATCCAGTTTAAGAAACTTGCCCAGTTGGTAGGCGAAATTACCGTGCAGCTATGTCCCAGTTTGTTCAAAAAATGAAACAGTCCAAGTGTTGACCCCATGGCATCACCGTCGGGTTTCTGGTGCATGGTGATTACAACCTTTTTGGGTTGATCAAGAGCCGGAAAAATATGTTGAATTGGAAGCATAAAGCGGCGCAAAAGTAGGATAAAACAGCTTATAAACCAATTGCCGGAATATTATTTCAGATTGGAGACTGGCGATTTTGGATTTATTTCCGTCGATTTAAAGAAGCTTTTAGAAGTGATGTTGGTCAAAATCTGAGATCTGCAATCTAAAATCTAAATTCGTCGCTTATCTTTGCGGCTCAAAAAAGAAAAATAATGAGTAACAGAACTTTTACGATGATTAAGCCGGATGCAACCCGCAACGGAAATACCGGTGCCATTTTACAAATGATCAATGCAGCCGGATTCAGAATCGCAGCTATGAAAATGACAACACTCAGCAAGGAAAAAGCCGGGGAGTTTTATGCGGTACATGCCGAAAGACCGTTCTACGGCGAATTGGTTGAATTTATGAGCAGCGGGCCAATTACGGCGGCTATTCTTGAAAAAGAAAATGCGGTAGACGATTTTCGTAAGTTGATCGGAGCCACAAACCCTGCCGAAGCAGCCGATGGAACCATTCGTAAACTTTATGCTGCTTCGATCGGAGAAAATGCCGTTCATGGCAGCGACAGCAATGAAAATGCGGTGATTGAAGGAGATTTTTTCTTTAGTAAACTGGAACAGTTTTAATAAACTAACTGCTTAAAATTGGCAATGCCCCTGATCTCTCAGGGGCATTTATATTTGTTAATTCAAGCACAATAAATGCTTTCATTGGGTCTGGTTATCAAACGGTGGAATTGTTGATTTATTGCTGTAATGTTCAGGGAAATCCATTTTTTTGCGTTCAGTGCTAAACAGGAATGTTGTAAATTTGAATATTAACGTGGCTGGTCAATTTAGTTTACCTATTTAAGATATATGAAGAATATTAAGTTAATTGAAGTGCCTTCCGAAATAGGTGCAGGTACCCGGGGTGCCAGTTTGGGCATTGAAGCCATCAAAATTGCGGCCCTTGATTTTATGAGTAATTTTTTTATTCATTTTCCATCAGTAAAAATAGAGGAAGAAAATAAATTGCTCTATGAACCCATTCATTCACCCTATGCCAAGCGAATGCATGGCGTAGTCACGATGTTTGAGCGGATCAGTAAAGCGGTTTCGGAATCTATTAACGAACAGTTTTTTCCGGTTGTGCTCAGTGGCGATCACAGTAATGCCGGCGGTACCATTGCCGGTATTAAGATGGCCAAACCAAAAAGTAAGTTGGGCGTTATCTGGATTGATGCCCATGCCGATTTACATACACCCTATACAACACCTTCGGGTAACATTCACGGAATGCCCATGGCTATTTCCATTGCAGAAGATAATATGGAAATGAAAGTGCACGACCTGGATGAAAAAACGGCCAAACAGTGGGAACATTTGAAAGCCTTCGGTAAGATCAGCCCCAAGGTATTACCCGAAGATGTAGTATTCATATCGCTGCGTGATTTTGAAAAGGAAGAAAAACACCTGATAGAAAAACACGGCATGAAAGTGATTACCACGGCAGAAGTTAGACGAACCGGCGCCGAGAATGTTTGCCGTAAAGCCCTGAGGCATTTGAGTGATTGTACCGATATTTATATCAGTTTTGATGTTGACAGCCTTGATTCCTCTATATCAAAGGGCACCGGAACACCGGTGAATAATGGATTAAAAGAGCGGGAAGTGGAAGACCTGATCAGTAAATTTATGCAAAACAGAAAGATCTGTTGCTTCGAAATTACTGAAGTGAATCCCACCCTCGACAGGGAAAACCTAATGGCTGAAATTGCTTTCAATATTTTACAAAGAAGTGTGAATGTGTTGATGATGAACTAAACTGGTTTTCGGCACTACCGCTTAATTTGACCACCGCAAACTGAACCAGATGATATCCAGAATTTTAATACAGGCTTTTTTGCTGTTTGTTTCCATAACTGTTACGGCACAAAAGCAGGATTTTTATACCCGGGAAATAAAAGCCTATCAAAAGAATTATGTTGCCACCCATGAGGTAGTTCAGCAAAAGGATAAGAAACACTTTCATTTCTTTAGGGTTTCTGATGAATACAATGTGACCTGCAGCTTTGACAGGATAATGGATACCGTTGGATTTACTATGACCACGTCGGCCAAAACATTAAAGCATTATTATACCTATGGCCAGTTACATTTCATCATTTCGGGCCAGGCCTGTATTTTATACGTGTATCAGAGTAAAGACCTGATGGAAAATGAAAAATACCGGGATTATTTATTTGTCCCGTTCACGGATGCTACTACCGGCGATGAAACCTACGGAAG
This sequence comes from Chitinophagaceae bacterium, assembly GCA_016710745.1. Classification (GTDB taxonomy): domain Bacteria; phylum Bacteroidota; class Bacteroidia; order Chitinophagales; family Chitinophagaceae; genus Ferruginibacter. Next base: position 464,286 of record JADJVB010000012.1, read on the forward strand.
TGGACGCTACCTGGAATTTTATATAAAAGATATTGTGAACAATACATTACAACTCGACTTTAATAAAGCATACAACCCTTATTGTGCCTACGCTACGGGTTATAAATGCCCTGTTCCGCCAAAAGAAAACCGGTTAACGGTGGCTGTAAGGGCCGGTGAAAAGAATTTCGGTAAAACACATTGATATGCAAAATACATCCCGGCTTTTAATGATTCGGCCGGTTAATTTTGGCTTTAATGCCGAAACGGCCGTAAACAATGCGTTTCAAAAAAATACCGGGGAGGATGTGCAGTTGAAAGCATTATCCGAGTTTACCTTTTTTGTTGATCTGCTGCGTGAAAATAAAGTGGAAGTTACCGTGATTGAAGACAGTGTTCATCCGTCAACTCCGGATTCGATTTTTCCAAACAATTGGATATCCTTTCATGCTGATGGACGTGTTATCCTCTACCCGATGTTTGCCGTTAACAGAAGAATGGAACGAAAGGCCACTGTACTGAATGTTGTTCAACAATTATTTTCTATTTCGGAGATCATCGATCTAACGGCAGCTGAAAAGGACAATCTTTTTCTGGAAGGAACAGGTAGTATGGTACTAAACAGGGAAAAGAATATTGCATACGCCTGTCTGTCTTCCAGAACCGATAAAGAATTATTCAATCACTTTTGCAGCCTGCTAAATTACAGCGGGGTCACGTTCCGCGCAGCCGACAAAAGCGGGTTTGATATTTATCATACCAATGTGATGATGTGTATTGCCAAAACTTTTGCCGTTGTATGCCTGGAATCTGTTGGTAACCCTTTGGAAAAAGAAGTACTGATAAATTCTATTGAGAATACCCAAAAAGAAATTATAGAAATTACTATAGATCAATTGAATCATTTTGCCGGCAACATGCTGCAGGTACAAAATGAGGAAGGTGAATTATTACTGGTCATGTCGTCTCAGGCCTACATGTCTTTAACAGCCGAACAAATTGAAAAACTGGAAAAGCATAACCGGATCATTCATTCTTCGTTAGATCATATTGAAACAACCGGTGGCGGCAGTGCCCGCTGTATGATGGCAGAGATTTTCCTGCAAAAAAAATAAAATCCGGGAGTTTTAACTCCCGGACCTAAAAAATCCATCGTAAAAATTTGAATGTATTTACATACCCGGAGACAGTTTCTTATTTTTCAATCCAGCCAAACTGGGGTCAAGCTCTATGGCTTTATCACACATCTGCATCCCTCTTTCCACTTGTCCCTTCTTTTGAAAGCAAAGCCCTGCCTGGTATAAAGCTTTCCCATCTTTAAAATTAATCTCAAGTAACCGTTGGCAATAATCGAGGGCTTTATCGTAACTTTTACTGTCGAAAAAAGCCGTGGCCACATCTCTTAACAGCTCCGTATCACCGGGCTTTCGTGCAATAATCTCGTTCAACAATAACTCACCGTTGGCAAAATCGCCGCTATAGAGATAGGCAAATCCCAGGTTCTCTTTAAAATCGTTTCCCTTTGTAAAACCTTTATCGGCAGCTTTATTATAAGCGATCACGGCATGTTTGTATCGGTTATTGTTGGCATATAGCAAACCCAGTTCAAAATGCCATTTCGCGTTTTTTTCATCCAGTTGCACCGCTTTTTCGTACCAGGGGATGGCTTTTGCTTCCAGTCCCATTTCCAGGTAGTTCCTGGCCAGGGTATAGGTTAATTCCGCATCATTCGGGTTTTTATTCAATAAAGTGATCAGCAATTTTTCAGCCCTGCCATAGTCTTCCATTTGAAAATAAGACATGGCGATTATCTTCTCTTTGTTTACACAGGTTTTACATTTTGCTGCAACATCGATAACCTGTTGATACTGCCGGTAATTATAATACAGGTCCATCAGTTCAGTAAGTGCAACCACATTATTGGGATCCAATTCCACAGCTTTGGCAAAATCGGCTTTAGAAGCGTCTGTTTTACGCATTTCCTTATTTACAAATCCACTTTCGATATACGCTTCAACATAAGCGGGATCAAATTCAATGGCCTTGTTAAAATGCCCCGAAGCGACCAGGTATCGCCTGTCTTTTTTCTCTACCAGTCCTTTTTGAAAATAGAAACGGGCACTATCAGCATTTTGGGCTGATATAGCCGTACAAGCAAAAATCGTTAAGATTAGTGTAAATAGTTTTTTCATATGGGTAGAGGTACAAATATTATTCCAATTACTGGAGGATTACCCCTCCTAACGCTGGAAGATGCACATTTATTTCATATATTCCTTTCTTTTTATCAACAAGTATAGTTTCCGGAGCAGGGTTAAAAACCTTTCCTGCACCCCAATATTGCCCGCTATCACTGTTAAATATTTCTGTCCAGGCCGATTTTCCTTTAACCCTTATTTTCCAGTCTTTTCGCACCACCGGGGTTAAATTTAAAATAACTAATATGTTTTTCTTTTTGTTTTTACCCTTTCGCATATAAGCGATAACCGATTCTGCACGGTGATCCAGGTTCACCCATTCGAACCCTTTTGCATTAAACTGGTACTCATGCAGGGCGGGTTCATTTTTATAAAGCAAATTCAAATCGCGCACACAGTGTTGCATCAGTTGATGACAATCGAACTGAAGTAGTTCCCAGTCGAGTTCCGTTTTGTAATTCCATTCGGAGGTTTGCGCAAACTCGTTACCCATGAACAACAATTTGGCACCCGGGTGGGTATACATATAGGTATAGAGTAAACGCAAATGCGCAAATTTCTGCCACTCATCGCCGGGCATTTTATACAGCATCGGACTTTTACCGTGCACCACTTCATCATGGCTCAACGGCAGCATAAAATTTTCGTCATAGTAATACATCATACTGAACGAAAATTTATCCTGATGAAACTGCCTCATCAATGGATCCATCTTAAAATAATCCAGGGTATCATGCATCCAGCCCATCATCCATTTCATACCAAAGCCGAGCCCGCCGTGCGTTGTGGGCGCCGATATCTTTGGCCAGTCAGAAGCTTCTTCAGCAATGGTTTGTACATCCGGAAAATCGCGGTAAACGGTTTCATTAAAATGCTTGATGAATTCAATCGCTTCCAGGTTTCCGTTACCGCCAAACTTATTAGGCACCCACTCCCCTTCCTGACGTGAATAATCAAGTCGTAAAATCGAATTAACCGCATCTACGCGTATCCCGTCTGCATGATATTGATCGAGCCAGAACCGCGCACTGCTGATCAAAAAAGACCTCACTTCGCCCCTTTCGTAATTAAAAATATAACTGTTCCAATCCGGGTGGTACCCTTTGGCCATATCAGCGTATTCATAGCTATGCGTACCATCAAACATAAACAAGCCATGTGCATCATAGGGAAAATGCGAAGGCACCCAATCCAGTATCACCCCAATATCCTGCTGGTGAAAGGCGTCGATAAGATCTTTAAAATCATCGGGCGTGCCAAAGCGTGAAGTAGCAGCAAAATAACCCGTACCCTGGTAGCCCCAGCTGCCATCAAACGGGAACTCCATAACCGGCATTAATTCAACATGGGTAAACCCCATCTTCTTCACATAGGGAACCAGTCGTTCTTTAAGCTGTTGGTAGCTGTTGAAACTTTCTTCATCGGTTTTAACCGGCCTCATCCAACTACCTAAATGTACCTCATACACGCTCCACGGTGCCTGTAGTGCATTGTGTTTCTTGCGCTTCTTCATCCAGCCTTGGTCTCCCCATTGGTGGGCTGTTTGCCAGCTTATGGATGCCGTGCCTGGTCGTAATTCGCAATACTGTCCGTATGGATCGGCTTTTTCGGTTATCGTTCCCTTAAAGCCTTTGATATAATATTTGTAAGTATCCCCCACCTTGAAATTTGGAATAAACCCTTCCCAGATACCCGATTTGTCGAGCCGAACAAACAGCGGATGCAATTGCTTCTTCCAGCCATTAAAGTCACCTATGACTGATACCTTCGTGGCATTTGGTGCCCAAACGGCAAAATAAAACCCCGGCGTTTTAAGCACTTCCCGGTATTGGCTGCCGAATTTTTGAAAACCATTGTAAAAAGTGCCGTTTTTAAAATTCATCAGGTCTTCATCTGTAAACAGCGAATAATTCCAAACCGGTTTCAGGCTGTCGATAAAATGTACCTCTTCGTATTTTGGTACTTGATCTTCAACCTGTGACAATTTTCCCGGTTGCCTATTTTTTGCCGACTGTCTTTTCCTTACTGCCATTGGTGTAATTGAATTTAAAGTTACAATATTAAATATGCATATTTGTTTTAACGTTTAATTAATTACCCAAGGTGCTTATTTATAATAAATATAACCAACTTTAACTGATAAAATAGTTGAACAAACTAACCTTTAATCCAAACTACTGTATGTACAAGCTTTCGGCTGTTTTATTGATCACGGTATTGCTGCATGCCGAAACACGGGCTCAAAGCTCAACTATTTCGGGCCAGGTTCAGGATACGGCTGCCAATAAAGGCATTCACAATGCTGTTGTTGCCCTGCTCACGGCCAAAGATTCTTTTTTATATAAATTCACAAGAACGGATATGACTGGGAATTACCAGTTCAGGGATCTGAAAGCCGGTGATTATATAATGATTACTACACACCCTTATTTTGCTGATGTGATACAGGCGGTGGAGTTAAAAAACACCAATACGGTAATTCCAAAGATTGAACTGACCTCTAAAAGTAAATTGCTGGCAGAAGTGATTATCAAAAGCGGCAGCCCGATTAAAATAAAAGGTGATACCACTATTTATACAGCAGATAGTTTTAACGTTAGAGCTGGTGCCAACGTAGAGGAACTGCTTAAAAAACTACCGGGTATTCAGGTAGACAAGGATGGCAAGATAACGGCCATGGGTGAACAGGTTAAAAAAGTGTTGGTTGATGGAGAAGAGTTTTTTGGCGACGACCCCGGCATTGCCACGAAAAATTTACGTGCCGATATTGTGAAAGAAGTAGAAGTGTATGATAAAAAAAGTGACCAGGCGGCTTTTACCGGAATTGATGACGGCGTAAAAGATAAAACGATCAACCTGAAACTGAAAGACAATGCCAAGAAAGGATATTTTGGCAAGGCGGAAGCGGGAACTGATTTTAATAATTACTATAACAACAGCGTGATGGCCAATGCCTTCAAGGGCAAACGGAAATTGGCAGCATATGGAATCATGAGTAATACCGGTAAAACCAATTTAGATTGGAGCGATAATCAGAATTATGGCGGCGACAATAATACAATGGTAGAAATGGATGGTGGTGGCATCATGATCACCAACGAGGGAGATGGCGATAGTTACAGCAATGGCCGGGGCGGTATTCCACAAAACTGGAATGGTGGATTTCATTACAGCAATAAATTTAACGGGGGCAAACAATCCCTCAATAGTGGCTATAAAATAACAAAGGTCAACAGCCCGAATGGTGAAACTAATTATACCACAAATTTTACCGGTGATTCCTCCTTTAATTCTAAAAGTGTTACCGATGGCTTCACGTCTAAATTAAAACAAAGCCTTAACCTCACATTTGAAACAAATATCGATTCGGCAAACTCCCTAAAGTTTACAGCACGTGGAAATCTCAATAATACGAAAGCAAATAGTAACTATACCCAACAATCGATCAGCGACAAATTCCTGTTGATCAATGATATTGACAGGCGAACCAGCAGTGAAACCGATAACGCATCGGTAAACAGTAACCTGCTGTGGAAACACAAATTCAAAAAGACGGCCCGAACGTTTACGGCTAATCTCGGTTACAATTTTTCTGATTCAAAAAATGAAAGTTTCCTGTATTCGAAGAACGATTATTACCAGGCTGGTACCCCCGACAGGAATGATACTACCAACCAGAAAAACAATAAGGACAATCAAACCAATTCTGTAGCTGCCAATGTCACGTATACAGAGCCGTTGAGCAAAGAACTTTTCCTGTCTTTTACCTATGCCTTCAGCCTGTCTGTTAATACCAACGAGCGGGTTACTTATGAGCGGGATGTAAACGCGAACTACAATAAAAAGATTGATTCATTAAGCAATTCCTTTCGGTTCAAACAAACCAATAATAAACGCGGCGTAAGTTTACGGCTGGTTAAAAAGAAATACAATATCAATATCGGAACGGCTGTTTCCATCAGTCATTTTGAACAAGATAACCGAACGGATAACACAACACGCAAATACAACTTTACCAATTTTTTCCCCACAGCGTCTGTGTATGTTAAGTTGCCCGGTTATGCCGGCATCCGTTTTAATTATAACGGAAGCACGAAAGCGCCCACTTTAGATCAGCTTCAACCCATTATTGATAATACCGATCCATTGAATCAATATATTGGCAATCCTGATCTGAAGCAGTCCTTTACACATTCGTTCAACCTGAATTACAATTTTTATAATGTTTTGCAGGAGAGAGGTCTTTGGGCAGGTATTTACGGTAACCTTATGCAAAATGCATTTGTGAGCGAAAGAACGCTTGACAATTTTGCCAAGTCGACCTATAAAACGGTTAATGCCAATGGCAATTATAATTTTGGCCTGTATTCCAGCTATAATTTTAAGCTTAAGAAACCCAATATCCGGCTCAATTTTGGTCCCAATGCCAATATTTCCCGAAATGTTTCATTCCTGAATAACCAAAAAGCCGTCAATAGCAGTTCCAATTATGGTTTACGATTGGGTATCAGCAAGGAAAAAGAGAAGAAATATGAAATATCCATCAATCCCGAGATCAGCCGGGTGATTACTAACAACTCTATTAACAGTCAGGCGTCTGCCAGTTATTGGCAAGGTAGCGTAAACGCAGATGTTAAAGTTACCCTGCCCTTTAAGTTCCGGATAGAGACCGATGTTAATTTTACCGCCACGGAAGTTGACCCCCTTTTTCCTGCAAAAAATAAATTCACCATATGGAACGCAGCCCTGAAACGTAATATTTTCAAAGAAGTACTGGAAGCGTCCGTTTCGGTAAATGATATATTAAATGAAAGGCGCGGATACGACCGCACATTTAACGAATATCGATATTCCGAAACCTATTACAACACACTCAGGCGCTATTGGATGCTTACCCTGACCTGGAATTTTTCGAAGAACGGAAAACCGGCCAACGGATTTTAATAACTCAATAAATAAATGATGAAATATATTTTTATGATAGCCTTTTCCTTTTCTGCGAAAACTTTGATCGCCCAGATTTTTATTGATAAAGGTATGATAGAATATACGGTAGTCGTTAATAATCATAAAGCCATGGGCGAAGGCAGCTGGGCCGATATGTTTAAAGACAGGATCCCGAAGTTAACAACCAGTTATTACCAGCTCACCTTTGATACCGACAAAAGTATTTATTTATTTAACCGCAAGGATGATAAAACAAAATCTCCTTTTATGAATGACAATGGCGAAGAAAGTGTTTGGTACAATGATTACCGTAAGGAAAGTTTTGTTCAGCAAAAACCCATTTTTGGTAATACTTATTTATTGGAGGACAGCCTGTTGCATATCGATTGGAAAATGACCAATGAAAGTCGTATGATTGCCGGTTTTAACTGTAGAAAAGCAGTTGGTATTTTATTCGACAGTGTATACGTTTTTGCTTTTTATACCGATGAGATTACCGTCAGCGGCGGCCCGATGGGCCTGCATGGTTTACCGGGTATGATCATGGGCATAACGATCCCAAGGATGTTCAGCAGTTGGGTGGCTAACAAAGTTGAGGTAAACGGCGTTAGTTACAATAAAATAGCTGCGCCCGCAAAGGGCAAAAAGAAAAAGCCGGAAGAACTCAAAAGCACCATTATTGAATCTACAAAGGACTGGGGAAGCTATGGGCAACAGGCCGTTTGGAACATGTTATTATAGCGCAGTCTAAATTATAAATCCATCCGGTATAATTGCTCTTTTCTTTAAAACCACGATACCATCTTTTACCGCATAAAGGGCATGGTCACTATCGGTTAAATGTGCACCACCTTTTATTATCACATTATTGCCTATACGGCAGTCTTTGTCTACTATGGCATTTTCAATGATACAGTTTTCGCCGATGCCCAGTTTAGGGATCCCTTTTTCGAGCGAATTCTTCATCTCCAGGATCGTTTCGTAATAATCGCTGCCCATCACGTATGAATTGATGATTTCGGTGCCTTTCCCGATCCTGATTCTGATCCCGATCACACTATTTGTAATTTTTGAGGCATCAATGATCGATCCTTCGGCTAAAATACTACTGGTAATATGTGTATCGCCAATTTTCATCGGCGGTAACATGCGGGCCCGGCTATAAATAGCTTTCGTATTGTCGAAGAGATTAAAATGTGGCACTTCCAGTGTTAAAGCGAGATTAGCCTCATAAAACGAATATATATTTCCAATGTCGGTCCAGTAACCATCGTATTGAAAGCTTACCACTTTTTGTTTTAAAATAGAATCAGGAATGATCTCTTTACCAAAATCGGTAGCATCTTTTTTATCTTCCAAAAGTTGCTTGAATAAAAAATCACGGTTAAATATATAAATACCCATGGATGCCAGGTATTTGCGGCCCTGTGCCTTCATTGTTTCGCCTGTTTCACTCTCCCATTGCGGCAACAAATCCTTTGCCGGTTTTTCAATAAATGAAGTGATATAATTTTCGCTATCCGATTTTAAAATACCGAATTCCGGTGCTTCGCGGTCGCCTACCGGTATCGTAGCAATGGAAATGTCGGCACCCTTGGCGATATGGTTTTCAAACATCTCCCTGAAATCCATCTGATACAACTGATCGCCGCTTAAAATAAGTACATAGTCGAAATCATTGTTTTTGATATGCTTCAGCGATTGCCTCACGGCATCGGCAGTTCCCTGGAACCAGCCTAAACTATCGGGTGTTTGCTCGGCCGCCAAAATATCAACAAAGCCGCTGCTGAAATTGCTGAACTGGTAAGCATTTTTTATGTGCTTGTTTAACGAAGCTGAATTGTACTGGGTTAATACAAACATCCTGTTGATGTTGGAATTGATACAGTTCGAAATCGGGATGTCAACCAGCCGGTATTTGCCCCCGATGGGCACCGCAGGCTTACTTCTGGTTGATGTTAACGGGTACAAACGGCTTCCGGCGCCTCCACCTAAAATTACGGCTACTACAGACGTACTGATCATGATTCTTATTTAATTTGAATGGATGAATACAAGTTAATATATTTTTCTGCACTTTTTTCCCAGCTGTTGTCAATTTGCATGATTTGTTTCCTTATCTCGGCCATTTTATCTTTGTCATCATACAATTCAACCGCCCGATGTATCGAATACGTGATATCCCAAACGCTGGCATAATTGAACCGAAGCCCCAATCCTTGTCCCGGCAATGCATTCAGGCTATCCTCCGGTTCGCCGAAATCTACCACGGTGTCTTTTAAACCACCCGTACTCCGCACGATGGGTATGGTGCCATAACGCAGTGCGTACATTTGGTTAAGGCCACAGGGTTCTACCCGGCTGGGCATTAATATAAAATCGGCACCGGCATACATTTGGTGCGACAGTTTCTCGTTATACCCGATTTTGGAATTATAATACCCGGCATAGCTGCCGGTTAAATAGGAAAGCTGATCCTCTACCCTTTTATCACCGCTTCCCAATATCAGAAAATTCATTTTGTTACCCAGCTGGCTGATTGAATCGGCAATGGCCTGTGGCAACAGGTCAGCCGCTTTTTCGGCAACCAACCGACCAATAAAAACAAATAAGGGTAACTTTTCATCCAGATTAAAATCCTTACAAAGTTTTTTCTTATTCAATTGTTTTCCCGCTGCAGCATCAGGTAGAGAATAATTATCCAGAATATAAGTATCAGTAGCCGGGTTCCAAACCACATTATCTATTCCATTTAAAATACCGCTGCACTTAAACTTTTCCTGCACAAACAATTGTTCCAGGCCGTTGGCACTGGTCATTAGCTCTTCCATATAACTCGGGCTAACTGTAGTAACCCGGTCGGCACATTTTACTGCGCAGGCCAACGGATTGATCGTGTTGTCCCAATCCAGCAAACCCCATTGCCAGGAATCCCAGTCGGGGATATAATTGCTTTTGTCCCAGCTCATCCAGCCCTGGTACTGGGCGTTGTGAATGGTAAGAACGGTGGGCACTTCAGCAAGGTGGCGATAGGCAAAACAATTCCGCATCATAAACGGGATAAGGCCTGCATGGTGGTCATGCACATGAACCGCATCGGGCCGATGCTCCCAATGTGAGAGCCAATCCACTACCGCAATCTGAAAAGCGGTGAAGCGTTCTGTATCGTCATCGTAGCTATAGATGTTTTCGCGGTCGAGTAATCCGTAGATATCAACACAGAACAGATCATAATCGAGTTTATTGGTCTTTTCTTTTATGATGGTATATTCCAGGTGCCTGTCTCCCATCATGAATCCTCCTTTATGTTCTACCGACCAAACATTCTCTAACAAAAATTTAGTTCGATGCATGGGTATAACAACTTTGGCAATGTGCCCGAGTTGTTGCTGGTATTTTGGCAAAGTACCCACCACGTCAGCCAATCCACCGGCTTTTGCGTAGGGGTAACATTCTGCACTAACGTGTACTATTTCCATTAATTTCTTTTAACGGTTTCAATTTACCAATCATTTACGTGTAAACCAATTTGTTAATAATATTTTTCATAATGATTTAAATATTCTATTTTGGGGCACATTAAAATTGAAGATATGCCAACTGAACAACATGATCTGAGGGCTGCAGCAGAAAGCCAGGGATTAAAAGAAACAAATTACGGGGCCCTGGGTACGTTAGTAACCGTGTTTTTTTTCTGGGGCTTTATAGCCGCCGGTAACAGTGTATTTATTCCATTTTGCAAACATTATTTTCACCTCGATCAGTTTCAAAGCCAGCTTATTGATTTTGCGTTTTACACGGCATATTATGTAGGAGCTTTGGCGCTGTTTGCCTATGGGGCATTTGGCGGAAAAGACCTGGTAGGTAAATGGGGTTATAAAAAAAGTATCGTGTATGGCCTTTTGTTTTCGGCTTTAGGAGCCGCTGCCATGATCATTGCAGTTAATGCAAATACATTCACCGGCATGTTGGTTGGCTTGTTTATTGTGGCACTTGGCTTTTCGCTCCAGCAAACAGCAGCTCAGCCTTTTGCCATTTCGTTAGGCGATCCGGCTACGGGTACCAGCCGGGTAAACCTGGGCGGCGGTATCAATTCATTTGGAACAACCATTGGACCCATCGTAGTTGCTTTTGCTTTGTTTGGAACTACCGCAGCGGTAACTGATCAACAAATTGCTGCATTGAGTTTAAACAAGGTTATTATACTATATACTTGTGTTGGAGCCTTGTTTGTAGGTGCTGCCGCCTTGTTTTACTTTTCAAAAAAAGTGCCTTCGGGTATTTCACTAGAAAAAGTGGAAAGTGCACCCAAAGCTTTATATACATTATTAATCATGACCGGGTTACTGATCATCATGTTTGCCCCTGTTTTCAACAGTTATAAAACCGATTTAAGCCAGGCAACTGATGCAGAGGTTCATGCAATGAATATGTACCGTATGAAATGGTTGCTGGGTGCTTTGGCTGTTGTTATTGTTGGATTGCTGTTTGCCAACCTGAGTGCCAAAAAGAAGAGTACAGGATGGGGCGCCATGCAATACCCCCAATTGGTACTGGGTATGATTGCCATTTTTGTTTATGTTGGCGTTGAAGTAGCCATCGGCAGTAATTTAAGCGAATTATTAAAACAGGATGCATTTGGAGGTTTGTCTTCTTCCGAAGCTGCTAAATACATCTCGATGTACTGGGGCAGTTTAATGATAGGCCGTTGGGCAGGCGCTGTGAGCGCTTTTAAACTGTCTGACAAAACAAAATTATTATTACAGATCATTGTTCCGTTGATTGCATTTGCTGTAATTATCGGGTTAAATACGGTTGCCCAATATAATATGCAGCCCTTATATTATTATGTTATTTGCGTGGCCATTCAGATTATTGCATTTTATTTCAGCAAAGATAAACCGGCCCGTACATTGTTGATTTTTGGTGTATTGGGTGTATTGGCAATGATTATTGGCACACAAACCACGGGCATGGTTTCTATTTATGCCTTTTTAAGCGGCGGCTTGTTTTGTTCCATTATGTGGCCATGTATATTCTCGCTATCCATTGCCGGTCTTGGAAAATATACTACAGAAGGCTCAGCTTTTTTGATCATGATGATCTTAGGTGGTGGTATAATTCCGCCCATTCAGGGTAAGCTGGCCGATATCATCGGCATACATCAATCCTATTGGGTGCCTGTAATTTGCTTTGCCTACCTTGCCTTTTTTGCCTTTGCTGTAAAAGGAATTTTGAAAAAACAAGGTATCGACTATGATGCAGCTGTTGAAGGCGGTGGCCATTAATAAGGGAAAAACGACAAGTACACAATATGGTAAAGCAGAAAAATTATGCGATAGGGATTGATATAGGTGGTACAACAACCAAATTCGGGATCGTTGATCACCGGGGTGATACGTTGTACCGCGGCGTGATCGCGAGCAACAAATTCGAAAAAATTGAGCCCTACCTCGACGAATTATCCGAAGCACTTTCGCCTGCCATTGAAGAAGTGGGAGGTATTAATGAGATCAAGGGCATTGGCATTGGCGCCCCCAATGGAAATTATTACAGCGGAACCATTGAATACGCCCCTAATTTAAAATGGAAAGGTATTGTTCCATTGGCCAAATTGGTAAGTGAAAAATTTAAACTGCCTGCTGCACTCACCAACGATGCCAATGCAGCCGCTGTTGGTGAAATGATGTACGGGGCTGCCAAGGGCATGAAAGATTTTATTATGATCACCCTCGGCACCGGGGTGGGCAGCGGTATCGTTGCTAACGGGCACCTGATACTCGGCCACGATGGTTTTGCGGGTGAACTGGGCCATACCATCATCGTACCCGGAGGGCGATTGCATTGGAGTACGGGGCATCGTGGCTCACTGGAAGCCTATGCCAGTGCCACCGGTGTTGCCAATACGGCGATCGAATTCCTGGAGCAACGGCCAACAGAAAAAAGTTTATTGAGAAATATAGAAAAGGAATACATTGACAGCCGTGTGGTTTTCGATTGTGCATTAAAAGGGGATGTCATAGCCAAAGACGTGTATGCATTTACCGGAAAGATCCTGGGCGAGGCCCTGGCTAATTTCGTCATGTTTTCTTCACCCGAGGCCATCATTCTTTTTGGCGGCTTAACGAAAGCAGGCGACCTGATCATGAAACCTACCCGGGAGCATATGGAAAAAAACCTGTTGCCCATTTTTCAAAACAAAGTAAAACTGATCTTCAGTGAACTTAAAGAAGCTGATGCGGCTATACTGGGTGCCAGCGCACTGGTTTGGGAAATGAAATCCTAAGCGTTTTCTTTTTCCTGCAGCCACTTATTTTTACCGTAGCCGGCTATCACATGTTTTTCGGAGTGGTAAGATGACCTCACGAGGGGGCCGCTCTCTACATAATCCAGGCCAAGGCTGTACCCTATTTCCCTGAATTCGGCAAACTCATCGGGATGCACAAAACGGGCAACCGGTAAATGCTTTTTTGTTGGTTGTAGGTATTGGCCAATGGTAACCACATCAACCTGGTTGGCTTTTAAATCTTGTAAGGTCTGGATCACTTCATCCTTTCCTTCACCCAATCCCAGCATAATGCCGCTTTTGGTGCGCATACCGCCTTCTTTTAATATCCGCAGAGTTTCCAGACTTTGCCTGTACTTTGCCTGGATACGAACCTGGCGGGTTAACCGTTCGGTGGTTTCAATATTATGGCTTACTACTTCGGGAGCTGCATCGATGACCCGTTGAATATTTTCGCGGTTTCCTTTAAAATCGGGGATTAGTGTTTCTAAAGTTGTTGCGGGATTTAAGGCTTTAATGGCTTTTATGGTATTGTACCAGATGATGCTTCCGCCATCTTTAAGTTCGTCCCGGTCTACCGAGGTGATCACCGCGTGTTTCACTTTCATCAAATTGATGGCTTCGGCTACCCGTTGAGGTTCGTCCCAATCAACCGGTAAAGGCCGCCCCGTAGCTACGTTACAAAAACCGCAGCTGCGGGTACAAATATTGCCCAAAATCATAAACGTAGCCGTTCCCTCACCCCAGCACTCGCCCATATTCGGGCAGTTACCGCTTTCGCAGATCGTATGCAGTTTGTGCGTATCTACCAAACCCCGAACGTGGCGATATTCCTCACCAATCGGTAATTTTACCCGCAGCCAATCCGGTTTCTTCAGGCCCGTGGGTTCGGGTGTTTTTTCAATAATTCCGTCAATTACGGGTAATTCTATCATGCATGGAAATTCTGAATTAATAAAATGGCTTTATTTTCTCTTCCCAAATAAAATGGTAAAATAGGCCGAAAAGAAAAACTGTTGTTCCTTGTTGTATACCATCTGCGGTATTTTTTTCGAATAGAACTCGGCTAAAACGCCAACTTCAATGGCGGCAAGCAGATCATTATAACGTCCATAGTCAAATCGGATACCCGGTTTGGCATATAAGCCCGGTGTAAATTTAAGTTTATCCCATCCCCTGCTGAGGCCCGGGCCCGAAGGTTGCAAACCTGTGGGATCAGCAAATGTGAGGCTATCGGGCGAATCATACGTGATGAATTTTCGACCGCTCAGGCCATCATCCACTTCAACTTCATAAGCCCTCAGGAGCCCCAGTGCAATACCTCCGCCCAGGTTTGCTGTGATACTTACCCCATTTTTATTGCTTTTATTGCCCAGTAAAAACTGTTTTTGCACGCCTAACCTGATCGGATAAAAGAAATTTATCTTGCCAAAAATAAATGGCGACGAATTGGAAAAAACATTATTTTGTTTTTCTTCCTTCTGGTGTTTACGCTCGGTGATCTCAATTTGGTATAAGGTTGCTTTTTTAACGGATTTGGAATATCCTTTTTCAAAAGAAATGCCATAGCCATCAGTATATAATTTTACGCCAAATGCATAATGCTTTCTATAGGCGATCACGCCTTCCTCTTCGGCACGGATCTGTGCATTAATTTTAGCCCGCTTTTCCTCTTTTCGGGACTTTTTTGTTGTTCTTTGGTTTTCCTGTGCCATCAGTGAAGTAGACATCGCCAAAACCGAAATGATCATTAATAGTTGCTTCATGTATACTGTTTACATTCGTAAATTTATGCAAAAATACTATCTACTGTTTAAAGATGATACTTTTACAGTAAGAACCGCTGCATTTTGAACTACAAAAACATTGATAACCTAAATTTTAACAAATGACTGCATCTATTGTTTATAATGGGCATTTGCGCTGCGAATGTACGCACATTCAAAGTGGTACCGTGATCGAAACAGACGCACCTACCGATAACCGTGGAAAAGGAGAAAGATTTAGTCCTACCGATACCCTTTGCGTATCATTAGCCACCTGCATCGTGACCACCATGGCGTTAAAAGCAAATGATATGGATTTAGATTTGTCTGGTACCCGTATCGCGGTTACCAAGCATATGTTAAGCGACCCCCGGCGCATTGGAAAAATTGACATTGAGTTACACTTTCCCGATTCACTGAAAACAGCAGAAAAAGACCGCCTCATTTTACAACGGGTTGGCGATACCTGCCCGGTTGCTAAAAGCCTTCACCCCGACTTACAGGTTGTTATTGTTTATCAATGGAACCAATCCTGAATGTCAGGCGTTCCTGATCAGTTTATTGCCGATACTGCAGTCCAGGCAGCGCTTCTTATGGCAGTATTCGTTTTTTAACTGTATCAGTGCCTGCGAATCAAAGGCCGTATTATTTTCAATTTGCATGGCCGTAAAGCCATTGGTAATGGCATTTTTTTCACCCGGTATCTGTTCCAGCCAAAGCAGCGCTTTCTCTTTATAGCGGGGCTCATCATGGTAGTGACCATAAGCAAACAAAATGGGTATAACCGTATTGATGAGGATATTATTGATCATTTGATCTCCCAGTTTTTCTGTTTATAGGCACCGGATTCGTCAAAAACATAATGGTAATGCCAGTAATCGTTAGGGGTTACCTGTAGCCATTCCCTGATATCACTTAAGGCAGCGGCTTCTTTGATCTTCGAAAACAGGTGTTCACTTTTGTGCACCAACATGGCCAGTTGTGCCAAGCGCAGGGTTGGAAAGTTAGACGGTCGCATACGCAGGAAGATCAGGGATGCTTCAACCCTTGCCAGTTTGTATTTCTTTTTCAGAAACCGGTATTCTTTTTGAAGCAATTTGGGATAGTCTTCATTAAAATCCACCTCCAGCAAACCGGCCTGCCCGAATAAAAGGGCTTCCGTTTGATGTATCTGTCTTTTATGTTTGGCCAGGGTTTGAATGGAAAGCGATTGCGCTATTTTCTCAAAGGCCGTGCTGTTGAGTTTGATACCGAAGTTTTTTGCCAGCAGCCACCAAAAGGTTTCTTCCCAATGGTAGTTATTCTGATGCAGGTAGGCAAAGATGGCCCCGGTTTTATCGGCCAGGCGTTCCACTAATATCCTTTCTTTCCAGCTTCTCCACGTGAGTGTATTGACCTGGCTGATACTTTTTTCACAAGGGATAAAATAGTCAGACAGCATCAGTTCATTATATCTGTGCAATAAAAATTTAGGTACTTTATCTTCCAAAACCAACGTTGAAAAAGCCAAATTCAGCTCCTTATCATTTTCCCAAACCACATGCAGAATTACATTTTGATAGTTTTTATCGCTGCTGTGTTTGTGGTTGTTCCAATCGGAGGATTTGATGTGAATTTCGATACTTCCCGCCCAGGTGGTTTCGCCTATTTTAATTTTTGCATCAATAAAATCGGGGCCCTGGTTGGTATTCAGCCTGCCTGGATGTAAAATGGTCAATACTTCATCATCCGTTGATGCGAGGTTAATACCATTAAAGTACTGGAATTGCCAGATGTATTGCAACAGTCTTTCGGTCATAGGGTTTACCGGTTAACTAAAACAAAATACAAAGAAAACTCAATAATTCAAATTTTGTAAAGCCTTTACCACCCGGCTAACCGGCAGGCCCATTACGTTGTAGAAATCACCGGTAACACCCCGGATACCCACCACGCCGATCCATTCCTGTATCGCATAGGCGCCTGCTTTATCATAAGGTTTGTAGGTGTCAATATAAAATTCAATTTGGGCCGACGTTAATTCATGAAATTGAACGGATGTTGATTCGGAAAAAGCAATTTCCTGTTCTCCAAATAAAATAACGACGCCTGTAATTACCTCGTGATTTTTACCCGAAAGTGCCGACAGTATGGTCATGGCATCTTCCCTGTTTTTGGGTTTACCGATGATTCGGTTATCCAAAACAACAATAGTATCGGCTGCCAGCAACGGCAGGGTTATGGGATTACATTGCTTAACGGCCAGTGCTTTATTTCGGGCAATATGGATTGCAATTTCATCAACGGTTAAACCTGCGGGATACGATTCATCCGTTTCCTTTACTATAATCTCGAACGGTATTTCAGCCCATTCGAGTAATTGTTTTCTTCTGGGAGATTGGGATGCCAGTATTATTTTTTGCATAATCATTGAAGAGACTAAGAATAAATTTTAAAGAAGATCATAGACAATAGTCCGGCCAACATCACCAATTTAATCAATCCGCTCAATTGACGATAGTCTTTTGGAACCTGCGCCCGCATCAAATTTCGGAGGATCCACAACAAGGGCAATATGATCAATATAATACAATAGACTGCACTCCAGATCCACCCAAACTGCAGTACATAAAATTGTACAATGCCTACCATGCCGATCAACACGACCAGCCAAACCGCAACAAACACCTTACTGGCCGGTATTCCCCAGGCGATAGGCATCGTTTTGCAGCCATACCGGGCATCACCATCAATGTCTTCGAGGTCTTTTACAACTTCCCGGATAATTGAAATAATAAAAGCAAATCCGCTATATAAAAAAGAGATGCGGATAAACCGGTTATTGTACATATCTAAAAATGACTCGCCGCAACCGCTGCAGGTAAATGTATTATAATAACAAAGGAAGCTGATCAGCACTACCCATCCGGTTAATGCCGAAACCAGGATATTTCCCCAGAGTAATTTTTTTTTCAGGCTGATGGAATACCCGAAAAGCAAAAAAGCAACCCCGATATTTGATAAACCCAGCCAGAAAACGGTAGAATTAAGGTCAACATAGAAACCAATGACGATGGCTGCCAAAGAAAATCCGAGGTGCATCACAATGGCCCATCTCCTTTTGATCAGTTTATCAATGACGGTTCTCTCCGGTTTATTTACCTGGTCAATGTTGAGATCAAAATAGTCGTTAATGATATACCCTGCCGCAGCTACCAATACCGATGCGATGATCAATAATAAAAAATGAAATTTATTAAACGAGGTATTGATCCCTTTGGCAGCCAGTGGTTCAACAAGTGAAAAATAGAATAACAGCTGCGTTACCGCGATCATCAGCAGATTAGGCCAACGAATCAACTTTAAAAATGCGGCAATTAATTTCATGAAGAGTTTATGTGGCGAAAATACGGATTGAAAACCTATTCCGGTATTTTACCTGGAAGATATTGCCGTATCCAGCGGCCAATGCCCATTTAGCTTCAGCACTTTTTCAACCACGTCCCTGGCACAGCCTTTTCCCCCTTCCAGTGCAGAAATATAATGACTGATTCCCTTTATTTCGGTAGCTGCATCGGCCGGACAGCAGGGTAATCCACACAACTGCATGGGCAAGTAGTCGGGGATATCATCACCCATAAACAATATCTCTTCGGGGTTCAACTGATGTTCTTCGATATACTGCTCCAGTTTTTCCAGTTTATTGTCAATTTTTACAAAACAATCCAGTACACCCAGTCTCTGTAATCTTTCCCGAACGGCATCGGATGTTCCACCCGAAATAATAACTACCCGGTAGCCTTGTTTTATGGCCAGCTGAAGCGCATAGCCGTCTTTAATATTCATTTGCCGGGCCATCTGCCCATCTTCCAATATCAACAAGCTGCCATCGGTTAAAACACCGTCCACATCAAAAACGAAAGTTTTTATTGGTTTGAATTTTTCGAGAACGTTCATTCGATTGTCGATTTTAGATTGTCGATTTTAGATTTGGTATGCAATCCCTCACGGGTTTTCAATCTGCAATCGCCAATCTAATATCAAAAATTACTTCCGGTTATCCCGCCACTCGTATACCCAACTGCTTTGTATCATTTCCAGATGTCCTTCATTACTATCTTCTGCCTTTCCGCTAAAACCCGGAATTTCCATCACCCATTTGTGCAGGTCGGTGAAACGGATCCGGTAGATCTTGCTTTCGCCAAAATCATCTCCAAATCGTTCATGTAGTTTCATGGCGATATCTTCATAATCGTTCCAGTTAATTGGCGGTTCAAAAGTCATAATACAAGTTAAATGGTTAATTTTCGTTTATTCTCCCAAAAACTGGGTTTGATCAGGTAAAGTAACCGAAATATGGCCACTCCCTTCCTGCAAAATACACTGGCAGCCGAGTCGTGAATTGATGCGGGGATTTACTGCCCGGTCAATAAAATCTTCCTCTTTATCGGTTAGTTCATCAATAAATTCATCCCCACGTTCTACGTATACATGGCAGGTGCTGCAGGCACAAACCCCGCCACAGTTATGGTGCAATTCGATATTGTTTTTCAGGGCAACTTCTAAAATAGACTGATCAGGTTCAATTTTTGATAAGGTTATCGGTTCCAGTCCTTTCTGTTCAAACTTAAATGTTATCTCGTACATAATTAATGCAAATTTCGGGTTGCAAACCTAGTTTAAATTACTAATTAAGGAAAATTTACCTGTTGCGATCCGGATTTTTATTTGCCAACCCGCTCCGGATTTACTAATTTTCGGATTAAACCCCTTCCTTGCAACCATTATGAATAACAACCACGCTAATTTTTTTGGCCTGATCATTTTGGGCATCTTAGGACTGTATGGATGTAGTAACCAGGAGAACAATAACAACTCAGGAACGAAAAAAGACAGTTCTTCAACAGCTCCAAAAGAAAAGCCGATTAAATCGGACGCCGCGTATAAGCGTCCCCCTATCGTTCAGATCGTAGACACATTGAGCCCTAAAAGAACGGTTATATATTGTAAAGATAGTGCTGCCAGTTTTGACCGCATCAGTTTAAAACTCGGTAATATTTATGGGGAAAAGCTTGGCCAATACATCAAAAAGAATAAACTAACGCCAACCGGCGCACCTATGGCCTGGTACAAAACGCAGAGCGCAGGATCCGATGGAAAGGCGCCTTATTTTTTTGAAGCGGGCATACCGGTGAACAAAGCGGGAAAAACAGCTGTTCCGGGGATCCGGGTGCGCGAGTTAGCCGCCGGAAAAGCAGTCATTGCCCATTTTTTTGGCCCTTTTGATCTGTTGAACCAGGGTTATGATGCCATAAAAGAGTGGATGAAAGACAATAAAAAAACGGCGGCGGGCGCTCCTTACGAAATCTACCTCACCGACCCGATAGACAAAAATGGCAAGCCGGTTGATCCCTATAAAATTCAAACTGACATTATTTTTCCGGTAAAATAGGGTCTACCCCCTTAACGATGCTTTCGGTAATTTTCAGGTAAATATTTTTTAGCTGTGGATAATCGGCGAGCAACCTTATATGTTTGTCCAGTGTAAACAAGTCGTTGCGAACCGCCGGGCCGGTTTGGGCATCCACCGGAGAAATACGATCGATCCGTTCGGCCGTTTCTTTTATCAGGGGAAACAATAACTTAAAATCGATTTTCTCTTTTTCACAAAAAGATGCTGCCAAGGCATATAAATGATTGGTAAAATTACTTACAATGACTGCGGCCACATGTAATTTCAGCCGTTCAGTATCGTTGGCCCGGGTAACACTGGATGACAGGGTTTTTGCAAAATCTTCTATCTCCCTGATCGTTTCTTCGGTATTGCCGTCAATTAAAAATGGAATTTCCTGTGGATACTCCATTTCCTTACGCAGGCTTTGCATGGGATACAAAACCCCGTAGTTGGCAGATACTTCCTTCAACACATCATTGGGAACAGAACCGGCTGTATGCAAAACCAATTTATTTTCAAAATGAATATGCCCTTTTAAGTTATACAGTACAATATCGCTTACTGCCAATACATACAAGGATGCATGCTGATCAATTTCTGCCATTTCGTTGGTATAGGCGCAATTCAATGCTTCGCCTAAAATGCGGGCATGCGCCACATTTCGGCTCACAACCTGGATAACCTGATGGCCATTTTTTACAAATAACCGGCCCAACACCGACGCTACATTGCCCGAACCGATAATTACAACTTTCATAACCTAACTTTGCGTGCAAATGAAATTGACACAAAGGTTAGCCATTAGGTACGTACAAACAAAATTTAAATTGTTACGCATCATCTCAAAAAGAAGAACAGCAGAAAAGGCGTTTGATGTATTTGCGACACCGTATTTGAAGTCCGTCAGGAAATTCCCGGTAAAGAATGCAGTTGTAGTTGAGCTCCGGTTAAATAATAAAAAAGTGAACGGTTACCGGTGGAACCATCCACAACCTAAAAAAGCGCTGATCCTGCATGGATTTGGTTCGGCAGCACATAAATTTGAAGATTACGCCGAATTACTGGCCAGCAAAGGTTTTGAAGTGCTTGCCTTTGATGCGCCGGCACATGGCGAAAGTGAGGGAACCCGTACCAATGCCATAGAATACTGCGAAATGATCAAACTGGTTGTTCAACAATACGGACCCGTGGAAAGTTTTTTTGCGCATTCTTTCGGTGGTATTTCATTGTGCCTGGCTTTGGAGACCATACCACACGATGCAGGTACCAAAGTAGTTTTTATTGCACCGGCTACCGAAACAACCTCGGCCGTGGATGGTGCGTTTGGCATGTTAAAATTAAACGACGAGCGGGTACGCAGTGAGTTTGATAAAATTGTTTTTGAAGTGAGCGGGCGAAAAACCGAATGGTTTTCAATACGCCGTGCCATGCAAAACATTAAGGCCAGCGTGTTGTGGATACATGATGAAGATGATGATATCACCCCCTGGGCCGATGCATTAAAAGTTAAAGAAGATGATCATCCGAACATAGAATTCGTACTAACCAAAGGGTTAGGCCATCGAAAAATTTATCACGATCGGGCGGTAAAAGAGCAGGTAATTAAATTCATGTAAAAGGTTAAATTCAGGCCAGCTTCAGGAAGATTTATTTGGATTTTTCAATTTTAAAGTAATATTGCAGTACTGGTTGCCCATCGATCGGCATAATAAAACCAGTGAAAAACAGTTGTATCTGCTTGCCGTACACCATAACTGAAAAGCCGTACCACAGCAGGTTACAAAGTAAATATCATCGAATAATATGGCTAAAAATCTGTTAATAGTGGAGTCCCCGGCAAAGGCTAAAACCATTGAAGCAATTCTTGGAAAAGACTTTGAAGTGAAAAGTTGCTTTGGTCATATCCGCGACCTGGTGAAGAATGATATGGGCATTGATGTAAACAATAATTTCAACCCGACGTATATTGTTCCACCCGAAAAATCGAAGGTGGTCAGTGAACTGAAGAGCCTGGCAAAAAAAAGTGATGAAGTATGGTTGGCATCGGATGAGGACCGTGAGGGAGAAAGTATCAGCTGGCATCTGGCCGAAGTGCTGGGTTTGGATACCCGGACAACCAAGCGTATCGTTTTTCATGAAATTACCAAACCCGCCATTTTGAAAGCGGTTTCGAATCCGCGCTTTATAGATATGAACCTGGTTGATGCCCAGCAGGCCCGAAGGGTTGTTGACCGCATTGTTGGTTTTGAATTGAGCCCGGTGTTGTGGCGCAAAATTGGTATGAGCGGCGGATTAAGTGCGGGCCGGGTGCAAAGTGTGGCCGTAAAATTAATTGTTGAGAAAGAAAGAGAAATAAACGCATTTACCCCGGTAAGCAGTTTTAAACTGGAAGCTACTTTAGCCGCTACTGATCTCAATAATAAAACCGTTTCTTTTAAAGCAGAAGGTGCCAAATTTAATAACGAAACAGACGCAGAAAAATTCCTGCAAAGCTGTATTGGTGCCGACTATAAAGTAAAAGACATACAGGTACGTCCCGGAAAACGCACACCGGCAGCGCCTTTCACCACATCTACCCTGCAGCAGGAAGCCAGCCGAAAACTGGGCTACGGTGTTACCAAAACGATGTTGCTTGCCCAGAAATTATATGAAAGCGGTAAGATCACGTATATGCGTACCGATAGTGTGAGCCTGGGCGAAACGGCGATGGATGCCATCAAAGCAGAAATAGGAAACAGTTTTGGCAACAAATACCTGCAGGTTCGTAAATACAAAAATAAAAACGAAAGTGCACAGGAAGCGCATGAAGCCATACGCCCAACATACATGGAAAATAAAACAGTTGGCGATCCGGATCTGAATCGTTTATACGAACTGATCTGGAAAAGAACCATTGCCTCGCAAATGGCTGATGCAGAACTGGAGAATACTACGGCTAAAATAAACATCAGTACCAATAACCAGGAACTTACAGCCAGCGGACAAGTAATAAAATTCGACGGCTTCTTAAAAGTATATTTAGAAAGTACCGATGAAGAGGAAGAAAATGATAACGGCGATGAAAGCCGCTTGCCCAATTTAACCGTGGGACAAGTGCTTGCATTTGAAAAAATGACCGCTACGGAACGCTTTACCAAACATGTGGCCCGCTATACAGAAGCCTCATTGGTAAAAAAGCTGGAAGAACTCGGCATTGGCAGGCCGAGTACCTACGCACCTACTATCTCCACCATTATCAAAAGAAATTATGTAGAGAAAAAAGATAAGGAAGGCGTGAAAAGGGATTTCCGCATTTTACGGTTGCAACATGATGAGGTAAGAAAAATAACCGACCAGGAAAATACCGGTGCCGAAAAATCAAAATTATTTCCAACCGATTTGGGTTTGGTAGTTACGGATTTTTTAAGTGAGCATTTTGTTAAGGTGATGGATTATTCTTTTACGGCCAGCATCGAAAAAGAGTTTGATGAGATTGCTGATGGCAAAATGAAATGGAACAAGATGGTGGGTGATTTTTATACGCCCTTCCACGAAGGTGTGGAACACACACTGGAGAATGCCGATCGGGCTGTAGGTGAGCGTATTCTGGGTAAGGATGAATCAGGCAAGACGATCATGGCGAGGATGGGCCGCTATGGCCCGATGGTGCAGATCGGATTACCAGAAGATGAAGAAAAGCCGCGTTATGCCAAATTGAAACCTTCCCAAAGTATTGAAACCATTTCGTTTCAAGAAGCGGTTGAATTATTTAAGTTGGGGGCGCCCTTAGGCGAATATGAAGGACAGGAAATTTCGGTAAATATTGGCCGTTTTGGCCCCTATGTTAAATTTGGTGAGCAGTTTGTATCGATACCCAAAGGTGAAGAAGCTTCAACAGTTGATCTGGAAAGGGCTATTGAAATTATCAAGGCTAAGAAGATAGAAGACGCGCCCGTAGCGAATTACGACAACAAACCCGTGACCAAGGGCAAAGGTCGTTTTGGCCCCTTCATTAAATGGAATGACATGTTCATCAACGTGCCTGCACGTTACAATTTTGATAATCTTACCCAAACCGATATTAACCAGCTGATAGAAGCCAAACTGCTCAAAGAGGCCAACCGTTATATTCAGCAATGGCCCGAGGAAAAGATTTCGTTGCAGAACGGCCGTTGGGGTGCAGAACTGGTGTATGGCAAAAAACGCCTGCGCCTGCCTAAGGGAAAATATACGGCTGAAGCACTGGCTATCGTTAGCCTCGACGAAGTGAAAGCGATGATACTGTCGCAGGATCCAAAAGCTTTTGATAAAAAAGCGTCAGCCAAAAAGAAAGCGGCCACGAAAAAAGCAGCGGTTAAGAAAAAATGATTTCCCGTTATTGTTCGTAGCCTGACCAAGAACTTTGCGGCCGTAAAGATTCTTTTCTGATCAAGGATCGGATGTCAATTTTTATTTATCATACCCGTGAGAAATTTCCGCCCTAAATATATTGGAATTACTTTTTTGTTTAGGTTTTCTCTGCAAGGGAGAGCAGCCGGCCTTGACAGTTCTTCCCAAAATCAGTTTTTCAACCGTCATTTATTTCTATATTTATCCCATGCAAGCAGATATTTTTGAACACGCAGTGTTGGTTAAACCAGAGCACCTCGATAATATGCAGCA
The DNA here is from genome assembly GCA_016710745.1 of Chitinophagaceae bacterium. Lineage (GTDB taxonomy): Bacteria > Bacteroidota > Bacteroidia > Chitinophagales > Chitinophagaceae > Ferruginibacter. The sequence goes on from JADJVB010000012.1 coordinate 489,537, forward strand.
CGTTAACAATGTTGTATACCTGCAGTGGGTGCAGGATGCAGCAGTTGCCCACTGGAATGCAAGAGCCGATATGGCTGTAAGAGAAAAATACAACTGGGTGGTTTTACGGCATGAAATTGATTACAAAAGCCCGGCATTGCTGAATGATGAGCTGGTTTTAAAAACCTGGGTGTACGATTACCAGGGCGTAAGATCAATAAGAATGGTACAGGTTTTCAGGAAAGAAGATAATAAACTGCTTGTAGCGGCAAGAACGGTTTGGTGTTTATTGAACTCGGTAACCGGCAAGCCTGTTCGGATCGATGAAGAAATAAAAACAGTTTTTAAACCTGAAGTTTATTAAGCTTTGACTCGAAAAATAGATATATTCTGCTCTTGCGGCCTTTGATAGTGGCCTGGCCAAGAACTTTACAGCAATACAAATTATTTTCATATCGCTAATTGGCTTTCCATTTTATTTTATCACACTTGTGGAAAATTTTAACTTCTTAAATCCCTTCCCTTTTCCGATATTCATTTAAAATAAACCCAATCGTTGGAAGAAAACAAAGAAATAACCGCCTTATTGCATCTCATTGATGATCCCGATGAAGAAGTGTACGGTACCGTTAGCGACAGGATCATTTCCTTTGGCAAAGACATTATACCCAACCTCGAAAGTCTTTGGGAGAATACCAGCAATGAAGAAATACAGGAGCGGATAGAATTACTCATTCACCGTTTACACTTCAGGGATCTAACCGACGACTTTACCGAATGGGCAGCCCAGGAAGGCGATCTGCTGGAAGGAGCAATATTGGTTGCCCGGTATCATTATCCCGACCTGGATACCACTATGATCTACCAGGAAATTGAAAAACTGCGGCGCAATACCTGGCTCGAACTGAATAATTACCTCACGCCCATTGAACAGATCAATATTGTAACCAGTATCTTATACAACTATTACAAACAAAAAGGTGTTGAATTTGCCTATGATAACCCCGATGATTACCTGATCAATAAAACACTCGAAAGTAAAAAAGGAAATGCCTTAAGCAACGGCATCATTTATATTGCCCTGTGCGAATTGCTGGATCTGCCGGTAAAAGCGGTGAATATTCCCCGGCAATTTATTCTGGCCTATGTTGATCCACAGCACGATCTGTTGAACCCGGTTGGACATCCTTCAGAAAAAATAAATTTTTTCATTGATCCGCTGAACGGGCAAATGTATAGTCACCAGGATGTGGAAGCTTATTTCAAGCGAATTTCTGTACCACCGGTACCCTCCTATTTTCGAAAACTAAATAATAAACGCATCATTCAATATTTGCTGGAAGAGTTAAGCAAATGTTTCGATAACGACCGCAACCGGTATAAAATGGATGAACTGCTTTTACTGGCAAATCTGTTAGAAACATGATCTATCATGTAGTCAGCCACTCTAGTTGGCAGAAAGCAGTGGCACAGGGCTTCTACGAGGCAGATTCCCTGGCTTTAGAAGGATTTATACATACGAGTAAGGCCGAACAGGTTGCCGGCGTTTTAATGCGCTATTATGAAGGCCAAAAGGATCTGTTATTATTGCACATTGATGAAACCAAATTAACGGCTCCTTTAAAATATGAACTGGCAGCATCTGTAAATGAAGAATTTCCACACATCTACGGCCCGTTAAATGTTGATGCAGTAGTAAAAATTGAGAATTTATGATCAGTTGGGAAGATTTTAAAAAAATTGATATCCGCTCCGGAACCATTTTAGAAGTCAGTGATTTTCCTGGTGCCCGAAAACCATCTTTTCGATTGCAGATCGATTTTGGCGAATGGGGTATAAAAAGATCTTCCGCTCAGGTAACGGCGCTGTACAGTAAGGAATCATTGATTGGCAAACAGGTGATAGCTGTTGTAAATTTTCCGGTGAAACAGATCGCCAATTTCTTCAGTGAATGTTTGGTACTGGGCGTTTACAATGAAGACAATCATGTTGTATTGTTACATCCTTCACTTCCTGTAAAGAATGGAAGCAAAATAGGATGATGCAGGATACTGGATTCTAGATGCTGGATAGGTCTCCAATTATTTGAAAAATTTTTAAAACTTGCAGGGTGCATCCAGTATCAAGTATCCAGTATCGGCATTTATTCCCCAAACTTTTCGAAATACTGTCCCAGTTTTTTAAAATTATCTTTATTCAGGCTGAAAAAATGATTTCGTCCCTGTTTCCGGCAATCGATCAATTCACTATCTGCCAATAGTTTTATATGATGTGAACAGGTTGGCTGCGATAAGCCGGTGAGGCTAACCACATCGCAGCACCTGATCTCCCCTTTTTTTGAAATTTCGGATAATATCGACATCCGGTAGGGATCTGCCACAGCCGACATGGCTTTCTCATAAAACTTTAATTCAGCCTTCATACCTGCGTAAAATGTTAGTCTGGTTCAAAGAAATCATTTTTTGATCACAAGGACAAAAGAAATTTGACTAATTTGGATTTCCGGTATGAACATCGAAATGATATATTATCAATCGCCACTCGGTATACTTGAGATTAGGAGCACCGGCAGCGCTATATCTGATGTTTTGTTTATTAATTCCTGGAAGGGTGCCAAAATAAACGAAGATGAAATCAGTTTAGTAAAACCAAAGTCTCCGGTAATGAAAACCTGCATTAAACAACTTGATGAGTATTTCGCCGGAACCAGGACAGTGTTTAACATACATCTATCGCAGGTTGGCACAGTATTTCAGCAAACCGTATGGGCTGAGTTATGCCATATTCCCTATGGACGAACCATCAGTTACCTGGAATTGAGTAAACGAATTGGACACGTAAAAGCCATTCGGGCGGTAGGTACTGCCAATGGCAACAACAGCATCAGCATCATCGTTCCCTGTCATCGGGTAATCGGTCACAATGGCGATCTGGTTGGTTATGGTGGAGATCTCTGGCGAAAAAAATGGCTGCTGGAACACGAAAACAAGATCGCTAACGGCGTACAAACATTATTTTAAATCGATACTGCCGAAGGAAAGAGGCAATAATGAATTGGCTTTTTCAACAACGATAACTTTTCCATCCATCCCGCTTAAGATCAGCCGGATCGGTTGCTTAACCCTTTCCTCATATTCAACCAGGCTCTGCCGGCACATGCCGCAGGGCGATATGGGATGATCGCTTTTTCCTTTTGTGTTGTGGTAACTGATGGCAATCGTATCGATGGCAATGCCCGGGTGCAGACTGGCGGCAGCAGCCAACAATGCCCGCTCGGCACAAATCCCTACGGGATAAGCTGCATTTTCCTGGTTGGTTCCGGATACCAATTCTCCATTCGAAAGTTTTGCAACGGCGCCTACATGAAAATTTGAATAAGGTGCATAGGCCGATGCAGTTACCTTCCTGGCAGCCTGTACCAGCGACGCGTCGATTTCATTCAGTTCATCGACCGAATTATACACGTCATAAGAAAAATGGTACTCATCTTTATTCATATCAGCAGGATAAAATTAGTTGATCCAGCTGAACAGTCTTTTCCAGCGTGGCCCGTTTTCGTAACTAAACCAGATCAGGGAGGCTTTTCCAACCACGTGATCCTCGGGTACAAAGCCCCAGTAACGGCTATCCAGCGAATTATGACGGTTATCGCCCATCAACCAGTAATAGTTCATTTTAAAAGTATAACTGCTGGCCTCTACCCCGTTAATAAAGTATTTCCCGTTCCGGTTTTCGAAGGTATTTTCTTCATATACCTCAATGCATCGCTGATAGCGAATTAAATTATCAGGTGTTAACTGAATGCTGGCGCCTTTCTTCGGGATCCACAGGGATCCATAATTATCCACCGTCCAGCTGGTATTTTCGGTATAGTAAGGAAAAAGCATTTTGGGTGGAAACTCCGGATTATTGGTTTCCACAATATAATCGCGGAGTATATATCCCGCCGGTAATTGTTTACTTGCCTTTTCGGCATTTGTTATATTTACCCGATACAGGGTTTTGTCCAATTGAACAAAATCACCCTGAGAAGTACGAACTTTAATTCCAAAATCACTCAGCATATCTTCATCCAGGTAAATACCTTCGGGTACCTGTAACAAATAAAAGCGCTCCGATTGAGGGAAATAATCTTCCGGTTTACCGTTAACATATAGTTTCCCGTTAACTACTTTTATCGAATCGCCCGCTATGCCCACGCAACGCTTAATAAAATTTTCCCGCTTATCTACCGGTCGGGTAATGATCACATCGCCAAAATCCTGCCAAACCCTTTCCCGTCCCATATCCCGAACAGCCTGGTAATAGGTTGTTTGGGAGCCATAAGCTGCGTTGTTTATTACAGTATCATTAACCGGAAAATTAAATACCACGGCATCGTTTCTTTTAACCGGGCTGGCAAACCAGCGGGTATAGGGGATATGGATCCATTCCACGTATGATTTTACATTCAGTCCGGGAATGGTATGGTGCATAAACGGCATCGCCAGCGGCGTGTTCGGAATCCGGGGGCCATAAGTTGATTTGCTTACAAACAGAAAATCATTGACCAGCAAGGTTTTCTCCATGGAAGGCGTTGGTATGGTATAGGCTTCAAAAACAAAGGTGCGAATTAAAGTGGCCGCTACAACAGCGAAAGCCGCCGCATCAACCCATTCCCTAACTCCCGATTTTTTGTAATTTTTTACTACTTCAACGCCGGCATATCGTTCATTTTTTGAGAAACCCAGGTAGGGAAAATAAAACAGGGGCAGGAAAACAGTCAACGCATGATGCCCAACGCCAAAGCGTCCAAAGTGTTCCACAAACTTGATGCAGATCCAGATGGTAATAAACTGTCCGGCAACGGGTATAAATTGTAAAAAGAACCAGTATTTTTTCAGTTCCATTTTTTCTACCATACACCAGGTATTGTAAAACGGAATGAACGCCTTCCAGCCTTCCATACCAGCTTTCTTAAACATCCCATACATACCAATATGCCAACCTAAAGCGCCGATAATAAAAATAATCCAACCTGTACTCATGCGTTAATTTTTAATAGTGCCAAAAATACCATAATTAACGGTTTGACAATGGTTTGGCCATATAATGTTTTAAAATGTTTAACAGTATCAATTAGTTCCAATCTCACGTTTTCGCAAATAATCAGTCGCTCAAAATTGAATTGATACAGGCACTTACTTCGGCAGCCCTGTTCATGATCATAAAATGGCCGGCTTTTTTTATCGTGAAAGTGGCCTGTATATTTTTAATCGGAAACATATGGTCATTATCCCCATGAATATGAAATAGTTTTGGATGTTTCCAGTGGTTTTTCCAGTTAATGGCCTGGTTTACGGCCCAGTTTGTATAGGGCAGGTCTACATCCCGCCGGTAACCGGCCACGAGATCCTTTTCTTCTTTTGTGGTTACCCCCAACATTTTATTCTGTATGGGCTGGGTTAACTTCGACGATTTAAGCGGTACCATTTTATTAAGTTTCAGCGTGGCCACCGTGCGCATCCAAAAGGGCAATTCCCCGGTTGTTTTAATACTCGAGATCAAAATTATTTTTTCTACTTCAATTTGTTTGGCAATTTCAATACAAACCATTCCGCCAAACGAAAGGCCCATCATTACCGGGTTTGTATCGGCGATGCCGGCACGCATCCTGGTGGCATATTGCTCAATGGTTTCGTCTTTTTTGGGTAACAGCCAGGGAATTACCTGCAGCTGGTATCCCGTAATCTTCAGTTTGGAAAATGCTTTTTCATCGGCACCCAAACCACTAATACAATAAATTTTTTTCATACACCTGTCCCCTGATGGGGCACTTTGATTATTACTGAATTATTTAAACCGGTTTCAATAAAACTTTCAATCCCATGGTTTCGCTGCACACAGATGTTACACCAACCGAAATTCATCATTCAAACCAGCCGTTTATTTCTTTGGCAGTACATAATTTTCAATATCCTCCAGGGTTATCGTTTTTCCGGATAAAATGATCAACCTTTCTACTACATTCCTCAATTCCCGGATATTACCGGTCCAGTTATAATTTTTGAGTGCCTCCATGGCTTTGTTTTCCACTTCTTTTTTGGGTTGCCCGTATTCGGCTGCGATGATATTTAAGAAATGTTCAACTAATTCGGGCACATCATCACGCCGCTCATTTAGTGATGGAACATGGATGATTATAACCCCCAGCCGGTGATACAGATCGAGCCTGAAGTTCTTTTCATCTACCTCTTTTAACAGGTCTTTGTTGGTTGCCGCAATGATTTTTATATTAACGGAGATATCCTTTTCGGCTCCAACCCGGGTTATTTTTCCTTCCTGCAGCGCACGTAAAACCTTAGCCTGTGCATTCAGGCTCATATCGCCAATCTCATCTAAAAACAAAGTACCCGAATTTGCTGTTTCGAATTTGCCAATACGTTGTTTTAAAGCCGATGTAAAAGAGCCTTTTTCGTGACCAAACAATTCGCTCTCAATTAACTCTCCCGGAATAGCAGCACAGTTTACTTCCACCATCGGACCGCTGCTGCGGTTGCTTTTTTCATGTATCCAGCGGGCTACCAATTCCTTACCCACACCGTTTTCGCCGGTGATCAAAACACGTGCTTCGGTTGGGGCTACTTTTTCAATGGTATCTTTAATTTTATTGATGGGCCCGCTGTTGCCAACCATTTCCAATGCTTTACCTACTTTGCGTTTCAGTACTTTGGTTTCTGAAACCAGGCTTTGTTTATCGAGGGCATTTCGCAAAGTGATCAACAGCCTGTTCAGATCGGGCGGTTTACTGATATAATCAAAAGCCCCTTTCTTTACGGCCTCCACTGCGGTTTCAACATTTCCATGCCCGCTGATCATGATCACGGGTACATCCGGGTTAACTAATTTGGCTTTATCTAAAAATTCAATGCCATCCAGTTTGGGCATCTTGATATCGCATAAAACCACGTCGTAGGTTTTGTCGGTAAATTTTTTAAGCCCCTCTTCCCCATCTCCGGCTTCATCGATCTTATATCCTTCATAGCTCAGGATCTCAGAAAGGGTTTTCCGGATGGATTTTTCGTCATCAATAATTAAAATGTTTGCCATAAATCGATATTGTTTTCGCTCTGTAATCTTGCCGTATCAGGTATTCAAAAATAATACATTAAACCGTGTGCCCGGCAGCAATATACCGAATAAAAAAAGCAGTTGTTTCTACACAACTGCTTTCACCGTTACTTTTGGAACATTATATCACTACACTAATTCTTGAGTTTCGTGGTTATTTCGTCTAAAAAACCATCGTAAGTTTTTAATATCCGCCCAAAAGCAGCAAACTGCTCATCTGCACTGAAAGCCGTACCGGATCTGCCCGAACTCTCTGAAACAAATTTAATTTTATACGATAACGGATCTTCCGTTGCCTGTTTTACAATAACCCGCATACGAACGGTATTGGCTTTAAACGTAACACCGATCCAGGAGGTGCGCAGGTAACCCGATTTTTCATCGTTCATTTCCAATACATCAAATTTTCCGAGAATGGCTTGTACCACGATCTTCCAGGCCTCTTCCTTGGTTCGGTCTGGTTTAACATTCAATACCAACTCCTTATTGGCGATATCCGACTGGATAGAAGAAGTATAAGACTCATCAGGTTGCATTTTAAAATAATCAGACTTTGGTGGCTGACCCTGTCCTTTCTTTTTACAATAAGTTCGTGATTCACCAACATAACCTTCCTCTTTAACCTCCACGGTTAAGCACTCATCGTATGGCACGGTTAATTGCAACGACCCGGTACCCATAGCAACCCCGTTTACATAGATCTTGGCCGTTTGTGGTGTTGACGTGAGGGCGATCGTAGCCGGACTCAGTGCTTCATCAAGTTTCAGCTGAATAAAATCAGTTTTTGGGGGTGCATCATAACCTCGCTTTTTGCAATAGGATCTGACCTCCGACAGGTAGCCATCTTCCTTAACTTCAACAGTTGCACAGGTATTTTTGCCAACGCCAACGGTATAACTGCCCGTACCTCTTAAACGGCCATCAACATAAATTTTTGCTGTAGCGGGCGATGTGGTGATAACCACTTTTTGAGAAGTGGCTTTTTGAGAAAGCCCGATCAATACGATAAAGCTTAGCAGCACTGGCCTTACTATTGAATTCTTGAACATAAGCATAGGTTTTAGTTTTGGGTAAAAGTTAGTTTTAATTAAGATTTAAATATAGAATTTATTTTTCAAAATTAATACCTGATATTTTATTAGCTGTTGATAAACAACCCTTTTTGACGGGTTTTTTCACCCTTTTAAGGCATTATATTAAACATTCTGTTATATGGAGAGGCTTTACTAAATTTTTGAATACCTGAACGTTAACCTACCTGTTCGAAGTCGCTTTAACATTTATTTTTATGGACTAAGAATCAGGCCGCATCATATCGGCATGTTAAACAGGGTACTACTGGTTTCAATATTGCTATTACAAACGTTGTTGTTGTCGTGCAATGAATACGGCAAAAGCCATGTTGCTGCAGTAAACAAACCGGGGACCGTTAACCTTAACCCGTATAAAAATATTAAAAGTATTCCGCTACCAGGCGGCTTTGCCAGAAAAAAATTTGACTCTGGTTCTTTTGCTGAGTATTTAAGAAGTTGTTTACTAAAAGAAAATACCATTGTTTATTTGTATAATGGTCAACCCAAGTATAACCAATCAGCACAATTTGCGTTGCTGGATATTTCAGTAGGCGATGAGGATCTGCAACAATGTGCCGATGCTGTTATGCGGTTAAGGGCTGAGTTTTTGTTTGAACAAAAGTTGTTTGAACAAATCATCTTCTTCGATAATAACAAAACGATTTACCAATTTACCAAACCATACGATCGCGAACATTTTAATAAATACCTGAAAAGGGTTTTTGGCATGTGCGGTTCAGCGTCTTTGTCAAAACAACTGAAGTCTGTTCCTGATTTTTCATCGATGATGCCCGGAGATGTGATTATCAGGGGTGGTTTTCCGGGGCACGCTGTTATAGTGATGGACGTTGCGGTTAACCGGGAAGGAGAAAAGATCTACCTGTTGGCACAAAGTTACATGCCGGCTCAGGATATCCATGTTCTTAAAAATCCGTCAAATCCGGAAATCTCTCCCTGGTATAGCACCCATGCGGCAGGTAAAATACGTACTCCCGAATACACATTTATGAAAAACGAACTTATGCGTTGGTAAGAAATTGGAGAACATTACCGGTAAACTTTCATTTTTTGAATTCTTATTTTTTGCCATTACTTTTGCCATCCTGTTTCGGGATGTAGCGCAGCCCGGTAGCGCACACGTCTGGGGGGCGTGGGGTCGCAAGTTCGAATCTTGTCATCCCGACTATTTAGAGGCCGTCTCATTTATAAATGAGACGGCCTCGCTGTTTTGGGAGACGTGGGCAGTCCCGCTTTAAGCGTGATCATCCCGACAAAATTAAACTCAGTTTTCACAACCTGAGTTTTTTTTATGATATTTGCCTAATCTCTTATAAATAATGAAGATATTAATCAAGCAGGCCAGCATCATTTCTTCCTCCTCTCCCTTTAACGGACAAACCAAAGATATTTTTATTGCTGATGGAAAAATTGCCTCAATAGCTGATTCAATTGATGAGCAGGCCGACCAGATAATAGAACAACCCGGTTTACATGTAAGTGTGGGCTGGATGGATATGTTTGCCGATTTTGGAGATCCCGGCTTTGAGCAAAAAGAAAACATCGAATCCGGTGCCCGGGCAGCAGCTGCAGGCGGTTTTACCGATATTATGCTGATCCCTAACAGCCGTCCGGTGGTTGATAATAAATCGCAGGTTGAATATATTGTACAAAAAGCCAAACAGGTGGCTGTGCATATACATCCCATCGGCGCCGTTTCAAAAAAGGCAGAAGGGAAAGAGCTTTCGGAAATGTACGATATGCGTCAATCGGGCGCCCTGGCTTTCAGCGATGGTATCAACCCGGTTCAAAATTCGGGTCTGATATTGAAAGCCCTTCAATATGTAAAGCCTTTTAACGGCACGGTTATTCAAATACCCGATGATACCAGCATCGGTACCAATGGCCTGATGAACGAAGGGATCATTTCTACCCAAATGGGTTTACCGGGCAAACCCACCATGGCTGAGGAACTAATGGTAGCCCGTGATATCAAACTGGCCCGGTATGCCGAAAGCAGTTTACATTTTACCGGAGTTTCTTCGCCCAAGAGCCTTTCCTATATTAATCGTGGCCGGGAGGGCGGCATTCAGGTTACCTGTTCGGTTACGCCCTACCAGGTATATTTCTGCGATGAAGATCTGCAAGGCTACGATACCAACCTGAAATTAAATCCGCCCTTAAGAACACGGGCAGATATGATGGAGATGAGAAAAGCTTTACTGGAAGGACAGATCGATTGCGTAGCTTCCCATCACTTGCCACAACAGCCCGATAATAAAATATGCGAGTTTGAATATGCCAAACCGGGTATGATTAGTTTGGAAACCATGTTTGCCGTTTTGACGGAATGCGGTTTATCGGCAGCCGATTATGTTCAAATGCAAACCATTAATGTGCGGAATATATTTGGTTTACCCGTGCCCGAAATTAAAGAAGGCGAAACAGCTTCGCTTACCTTATTTTCGCCAACAACTGAGTTTGTGTTTACCGAACAAATGATACGATCCAAATCGAAAAACTCGCCCTTTATTGGTAAAAAACTTAAAGGAAAAGTGATCGGAATCATTAATAAATCGAATGTTTATCTGAACTAACATGATGTTTCAAAAATTAGATGCTACCAGAAAAGGACTGCTTACCGGGGCGATCATGATCGTACTATCCCTGGTAATTTTTTACTCCGGGCAGCCGTTCGACAGTCCTTTACAATACCTGATCTACGCTGTTTACGCCGGGGGTATCATCTGGACGATCTATGATTTTTCAAAAACGGAAGAAAACAACAATAAGTTTGGTAGCTTTTTTCTCCAGGCATTCAAATGCTTTATTGTAGTTTCCCTGTTGATGGTGGTATTTACCTTTGTATTCAATAAAATGCATCCCGAATTTAAAGATGACATGGTAAAAGCTTACCAGGACGAAATGCTTTCGAAAGGAAACAGCACGCCCGAAGAAATGGCAAAGAATATTGAAAAAGCCAAAGATTATTACCTGACCATGTTGATTTCGGGAGCCATTTTTGGATATTTATTGATTGGTGCTGCCATTTCTGCGGCAGCTTCTTTATTTTTTATGAAAAGAAAATAATACACATGGATCTGTCAGTTGTGATACCGTTGTTTAACGAAGATGAGTCATTGCCCGAGCTTTCGGCCTGGATAGAAAAAGTGATGCTGGAAAATAATTTCAGTTACGAAGTTATTTTCATCGATGATGGCAGCAATGACGATTCCTGGAAAGTCATAGAAGAACTTCGTATCCAAAACAACCATATCAAAGGGATAAAATTTCAACGCAATTATGGCAAAAGCGCTGCGTTGAATGAGGGCTTTAAAGCAGCACAGGGGGATGTGATCATCACGATGGATGCCGATATGCAGGATAGTCCGGATGAAATACCCGAGCTGCGGCGTATGATCGTTGAAGATGGATTTGATATGGTGAGTGGCTGGAAGAAAAAAAGATATGATAATACATTGACCAAAAATATTCCGTCAAAATTATTTAATGCAGCTGCACGCAGAAGCTCGAAAATAAAATTGCACGATTTTAATTGTGGTTTAAAATCATATAAAAGCAAGGTTGTTAAAAGCATCGAAATCTATGGCGAGATGCACCGCTATATTCCCATCCTGGCCAAATGGGCCGGGTTCCGGAAAATTGGTGAAAAGGTTGTTGAACACCGGGCAAGAAAATATGGGGTTACCAAATTTGGCTGGGAGCGTTTTATCAATGGCTTTCTCGATCTTTTTTCGATCATGTTCGTGGGTAAATTTGGCAAAAGACCCATGCACTTTTTTGGATTATGGGGCACCCTTTGTTTTTTTGCCGGTTTTATAATATTTAGCTACCTCACCATTTCCAAATTCTTTTTTGATGTTACAGGGATGACGCAGCGGCCGATCTTTTTTGTCGCCCTTTTAGTGATGATCATTGGTTCGCAATTGTTCCTGGCCGGGTTTATAGGTGAGTTAATTGCCCGAAACTCCCCGGAAAGAAATAACTACCTGGTTGAAAAAAAATCAGGAATAAATCAATAGCATGGAAACTTCCAATTCCTCCAACCAGGAACCAGGGGGCTTGAAGGTAATGATCATCGGCCCGGCCCATCCCCTGCGCGGTGGTGGTATCACGACGTTCAACGAAAGGCTGGCCCGGCAGTTTCAAAACGAAGGGCATCAAACTTCCATTTATTCTTTTTCGCTTCAATATCCCGGATTTTTATTCCCCGGCAAATCGCAGTATACCGATAGGCCCGCACCTGCCGATCTTGACATTCACACGCGGATCAATTCGGTAAATCCATTTAACTGGCTGCTGGTTGGCCACGAAATAAAAAAACAAAAACCGGATATCGTTGTTGTCAGGTATTGGATTCCGCTGATGGGCCCCTGCCTGGGAACCATCCTGCGCATCATCAAAAAAAACAACCATACCCGGATCATTTGCATTGCTGATAATATTGTGCCGCACGAAAAACGTTTTGGCGATAAACCCTTTACCCAATATTTCATTAAGCCGGTTGACGCTTTTATTACCATGAGTGAAAAAGTGCTGAGCGATCTTCGGATATTTACAAAGACAAAAAAAGCAGTGCTCATACCCCACCCGTTGTACGACAATTTTGGGCAAAAAATTTCCAAAGCAGCAGCCCGTGAAAAACTGGCAATAGACAATAAGCAAAAGATCATTTTATTTTTTGGTTTTATAAGAAAATACAAAGGCCTGGATATCTTGCTGGATGCTATGAAGATCCTGAAGGACACGACCCGGCCAATTGCTGATTGCCGGTTACTCATTGCGGGTGAGTTTTATGAAGACCGTACCTTGTACGACGAACAGATAGAACGACTCGATATCCGGGACAGGTTGATCCTACACACCGATTTTATACCCGATGAGGAAGTAAAAAATTATTTCTGTGCAGCCGATGTGGTTATTCAGCCCTATCGTAATGCTACACAGAGTGGTGTTACGCCATTGGCCTATCATTTCGAAATACCGATGATCGTTACCGATGTTGGCGGATTACCCGCTATGGTACCGGATAATAAAGTGGGCCTGGTTGCCGACGTATCAGCTGCCTCACTGGCTGCAAAAATTCAGGAGTATTTTGAAAAAGGCGAAAATCATTTTCTGCCACACCTGGTAGAAGAAAAGAAAAAATTCAGTTGGACAAAAATGGCAGAAACTATCCTGGAACTGGCTAATAGTCAGTAAATTTGCAACATTAATTATTTTGCATGATCTACAGAAGTAAGGCACCTTTAAGAATAGGTTTAGCTGGCGGTGGCACCGACGTGAGCCCGTACAGTGATCAGTTTGGCGGAGCTATACTAAATGCGTCCATTTCATTATCGGCCTATGCAACCATCGAAACACTGCCAGAAAAAAAGATTATTGTAGAAGCGCTGGACAGAAATGAGCAACAAAGTTTCGACCTTGTTCCCCTATTACCTATCGACGGCACACTTGATCTATTGAAAGGTGTTTACAACCGGATTCAAAAAGATCACGCCGTGGCATTGCCTGGTTTCAGGCTGTCTACTTATGTTGATGCGCCTGCCGGCTCCGGCCTGGGTACATCCTCTACACTGGTTGTGGCTGTGCTGGGTGCCTTTGTTGAAATGCTGAAACTACCACTGGGCGAATATGATATTGCGCATTATGCCTATGATATCGAAAGATTGGATCTGCAGCTCGCTGGTGGTAAACAGGATCAATATGCAGCCACATTCGGGGGGTTAATTTCATGGAGTTTTATGCCGATAATAAAGTGATCGTTAATTCCCTCCGCATTAAACCCGAGTATTTGCATGAATTGGAAAATAACCTGGTGCTATATTTTACGTCTACATCCAGAGAAAGCGCATCCATCATAAAGGAGCAGGTTAAGAATGTGAATGATAAGAACGAAAAAAGTATTGAGGCCATGCACAAATTGAAAGAGCAGGCAAAAATGATGAAAGAGGCTTTATTACGCGGAAATGTAAACGAAATAGGGGTGATACTGGACTACGGATTCGAACAAAAGAGAAAGATGGCTGCCAATATCAGTAATGATGGTATTGAGGAAGTATACGAGGCAGCTAAAGCAGCCGGGGCAACCGGCGGAAAAATAAGTGGTGCCGGCGGCGGTGGATTTATGATATTTTATTGTCCTGGTAACACCCGACACGCCGTCATTAAAACATTGAACGGTTTTGGTGGTACCGTGAAAGAATATTCATTTACCAAATACGGATTAACCACCTGGAGCATTTAACTAAAAAATATGGAACAGATAAAAAATTTAATTCAGTCTTCAATAAAGGTAAAAGAGGAGGTTTTGGAAAACGAAGCACTGCTGAAAACCGTGCAGGAATGTATAGCCGTGATTGTACAGGCCTTTAAAGCCGGAAACAAGGTTTTGTTCTGCGGAAACGGTGGCAGCGCAGCTGATGCCCAGCACCTGGCTGCCGAATTCAGCGGACGTTTTTATACCGACAGGGACGCCCTGCCGGCCGAAGCCTTACATTGCAATACCTCTTACCTGACTGCCGTTGCCAACGATTACAGTTACGATGTCATCTATTCCCGTTTAATAAAAGGAATTGGGAAAAAAGGCGATGTACTGGTTGGACTAAGCACTTCGGGTAACAGTAAAAATATTTACAACGCGTTTGAAGTAGCCAAGGAAAAAGGTATGATCACGATCGGTTTTACCGGTGCAACCGGAGGTACGATGAAGGGACATTCCGATTATTTAATTAATGTTCCCTCTACTGATACACCCCGGATCCAGGAAAGCCATATTCTGTTGGGCCATATTATTTGTCAGTTGGTGGAGGCAGCATACTTCGGATGATATCTACCGCGATCATATTGGCGGGCGGACTGGGCACCAGACTCCGCACCGTGGTTTCGGAGCTGCCAAAATGCATGGCACCGGTGGCTGATAAACCCTTCCTGTTTTTTGTTATTGAATATTTGCTGAGCCAGGGCATAGACAAATTTATTTTTTCGCTCGGGTATAAAAGCGAATTGATCACTAAATACCTGGATGATCAATACCCCTCGCTTAATAAACAATACGCGATAGAAGAAGAACCGCTTGGAACAGGAGGAGCCATAAAACTGGCTTGCGGATTAACTGCCGATGAACAGGTGTTGATCCTCAATGGTGACACCATTTTCAAAGCAAACCTGGATACCCTCTCCTCTTTTCATATAAATACCGGTGCCGATTGTACATTGACCTTAAAACCCATGCAGGATTTTAACCGCTATGGGGTTGTTGAGTTGAAAAACAATTCATCCATCAGCAGTTTCAAAGAAAAAAAATACTACGCTTCAGGATTGATCAATGGTGGCATATATGCTTTACGGGTGGCCGCTTTTTTGAATGAAGACTGGCCGCAGAAATTCTCTTTCGAAAAAGATTATCTCGAAGCATTTGTTGATAAAAGGAAGATCTATGGCATTGTGCAAAGGGAATATTTTATTGACATCGGCATTCCGGAAGATTACGAACGTGCACAGGTGGAGTTAGGAGTTGGGAATTAGGAGTTAGGAGTCATTGGTCGATAAGGTGAATTTAAATCAGGTAACGTATTTATGATTGACTTTAGTAAGATAGATAAAAGCTGGACCTTGTTTCTGGATCGCGATGGCGTGATCAATCATGAGAAACATATGGATTATATTCATACCTGGGATGAGTTTGTTTTTTACGAAGGAGCCAAAGAAGCCATTGCCATTTTCGCTGGCATTTTTAAATACATCATTGTTGTAACCAATCAAAAAGGAATCGGTAAAGGAGTTACCAATATCGACGACCTGAACAATATTCATAAGAACCTGATCACGGAAATTACAGAGGCCGGCGGCAGAATAGATGCGGTGTATTTTTGTCCCGACCTGGAAGATGATAGTCCAAACCGAAAGCCAAACCCCGGCATGGGCTTACAGGCAGCACAGGATTTTCCGGATATTCATCTGTCAAAAACCATCATGGTTGGCAACACACTCAGCGATATGGCTTTTGGCCGAAACCTGGGCTTACAAACTATATTTTTGCCAACAACCCGCCCCGAAGTTGATCTGAATGATAAACGCATTGACGGGGTGTATCAGTCGTTAATTGAATTGGCAAATGATCTTAAAACGAAGAATTGATCTTTTCTCTCCATCTTTACCGGCTATAATCCTGAATCTTTAGTTAAATTTTATTTCCGGGCCATGGTTTTGAGTTTACCTTGTTTCAGAATAACTAATTTTATAAAATGAAAAAACGGTTTGTTTTATTGTTGATCACCCTGGTCTGCCAATTATCCTATGCGCAAACTTTCAGCAAAGCCGATTTACAATCGCTTCAATTGCAGGAAGATACCGTTAGGAGTTTTTCGGTAAAGATCATCCAGGGTATCAATGCGGCCGATCGTTTGGAAGCCGACAGTTTATTTACGAGGAAACTGGTACGGGCCTTAAAAACGAAAAATTCGTTCCACTACCCTTTTGAATCCCTGCAAACCGTTTCTGTTTTGTATTCGCCCGACAGTGTATTTCGCATTTTTACCTGGCAACTGGTGATCAATGAAAATGTGATCCGGCAGCACGGTGCTATCCAGATGCGAACCAACGACGGCTCTTTAAAATTATTTGGCTTGATCGACAAGTCGGATGTTACCACAAATGTGATTGATACCATCGGTAACCACCGCGGCTGGATCGGTGCCATTTATTATAAGATCATCCAAAAGAAAAGCGGCAATAGAGATTTCTATACCTTGCTTGGCTTTGATGAAAACAATATCCGCAGTAGCCGGAAATTAATCGAGGTATTGCATTTCGAAAACGGGGAACCTGTTTTTGGAGGACCATTCTTTGCCGGCGAAGGCACCAATAGTTTCCCTAAATCGCAGAGCCGGTATATTATGGAGTTTAAAAAAGAAGCTGGACCAAGGCTTACTTACGACAAGGATCTGGACATGATCATTGTTGAACACCTGATATCAGAATCGAACGAACCCAAAAAGAAATGGACATTAATTGGGGACGGCGATTACGAAGGTTTTGTTTGGAAGGGGAATACATGGATGCATGTAAACAAAGTATTTAACCAGGTTACACCCGATGGACAGGCTCCCCTGCCTAATCCGATACGTGATGCTGCCGGCAATATCGACGAAAGTAAATTAAAGGGTGCCGAACCCGAAGCAGAAAAGAAACCCGTTAAGCCAAAGGGTAAGGGAGACAATTAGCCGTCTATCAAAAATGTACCGAGGTCAATAACTTTGCCTTCGCCTAATACAAATTCTTTCATTCCTTCTATATCCACATCATTCACCACTTTACTTTGAAAAACAAGGGATTCATTGTTGTATAAGGCAAAATATAAATCAGGGTTTGTTTCGGGATTTAAAAAATCGGTATAGTCGCCATGTTTAAATGACACTTTTGCCGTACCATGTTCATCAAGTGCACTTACACCCAGGTAATCATCTTCCATGAAATCTTTTTCGTAGAGCCTGAATTCATACCCTGCCCCGGTTACCGGTGCATCGCTACCCTTGCTGATAAAGCTGGCTTTTACTTCAATATCCATTTCGGTATCCAAAGAAAATTTACTCATAATGTTTTTTTGAGTGACTATAAAGTTACGATTTTAAAAGCTGCTAACTTAGTGTTCTTTGTTGTAAAAAATTAACCACAAAGAACACTAAGCAGTATTCACAAAGCACACAAAGATGATTTAGTCATTGAGCTTAAGTACCGCTAAAAACGCCTCCTGTGGCACTTCCACATTGCCGATCTGCTTCATTCGCTTCTTTCCTTCTTTTTGTTTTTCCAACAGCTTACGCTTACGGCTGATGTCACCTCCATAACATTTGGCGGTAACGTCTTTACGCATGGCACTGATATTTTCACGGGCCACCACTTTGGCGCCAATAGCAGCCTGTATGGCGATCTGAAACTGTTGCTTAGGCAACAGTTCTTTCAGTTTTTCGCAAAGTTTACGGCCAAATTCATGAGCCCGGCTGCGGTGAATCAAGGCACTCAAGGCGTCCACTTTTTCACCATTAAGCAGGATATCCATCTTTACAATATCACTGGGCCGATATTCGAGCGGATGATAATCAAAGGAAGCATAACCCCGGGTCATACTTTTCAGCTTATCGTAAAAGTCGAAAACAATTTCGGTTAATGGCATTTCAAAACTAAGCTCAACTCGTGTTGGTGTTAAGTAATGCTGGTGAGTCAAAATACCACGCTTGGTTATACAAAGGGTCATAATATTACCAATGTACTCGGGTTTGCTGATGATCTGGGCCCTTATAAAAGGCTCGTCGATATGATCGATCCGTGTAGGATCGGGCATTTCGGTAGGGTTATTTATTTTTATCACCTGGCCCTTTACCGTGGTGGCTGTAAAACTTACGTTGGGTACAGTAGTGATCACCGTTTGATTATATTCCCGTTCCAATCTTTCCTGGATGATCTCCATATGCAGCATGCCCAAAAATCCGCAGCGGAAACCAAAGCCCAGTGCCTGCGAGGTTTCTAACTCAAAAGTGAGGGATGCATCATTCAGCTGCAATTTATCCATGCAATCACGTAACTCTTCAAAGGCATCGGTTTCAACCGGAAAGATTCCCGCAAAAACCATTGGTTTTACGTCTTCAAAACCCTGTATGGCTTCATTCGAACCATTTACCGTAGTGGTAATGGTGTCACCCACTTTCACTTCCTTGGCATTTTTAATACCGGTAATAATATAACCCACATCTCCTGCCCTCACCTCATTTCGGGGACTCATCCCAAATTTCAAAATGCCCACTTCATCAGCACCATACTCAAGCCCTGTATTACTGAATTTGATAAGGTCGCCCTTTTTAATAGTACCATTAAATACCCGGTAATACACGATGATACCGCGGAAACTGTTATACACGCTGTCGAAAATCAGCGCCTGCAGCGGAGCAGTCGGGTCACCTTTTGGTGCCGGTATGCGCTCTATAATGGCCGTGAGAATCTCCTCGATACCAATTCCGCTTTTGCCGCTGGCATGCAGGATCGTTTCGGGCTTGCAGCCGATCAATTCAACGATCTGGTCAGTTACCTCCTCGATCATAGCCCCTTCCATATCAATTTTATTGATCACCGGAATGATCTCAAGGTTATTTTCAATTGCCAGGTATAAGTTACTGATTGTCTGGGCCTGAATACCCTGGCTGGCATCTACCAACAGCAGGGCTCCCTCACAGGCAGCCAGCGCCCGGCTAACTTCATAACTAAAATCCACATGGCCCGGTGTATCGATCAGGTTAAGGACATACTCTTCTCCTTTCCAGGGGTAATTGATCTGTATAGCATGACTCTTTATGGTGATCCCTTTTTCCCGCTCCAGGTCCATATCATCCAGCACTTGCGCCTGCATATCTCTTTCGCCGATGGTTTTTGTAAATTCAAGTAACCGGTCGGCAAGGGTGGATTTGCCATGGTCGATATGGGCAATGATGCAAAAATTTCTAATATTCTTCATGTACTTTATTCCGCTTTTTAAGGGGGCAAAAGTAGTTTAAAATGCCGGGATTTGAACAGTGAGCAGGAACAGTAATACCAAGGCATGAATTGTTTAAAACACACAATATTTAGTTTTCAGCTTTACATATGGCTTCAGTTATGTGAATAGCTGACAGAAAGCCCGATATCGGAATGTCTGATATTCCATAGTTTTTCAATCTACGCTTGTTAGTTTTTGTTTCCTGTACTTTAGAATTTCTTGCTCTTTTTACGTAAATTACAAGTGTTAATTAACTTGTTTTATAGGAATTGAACCGTCAGCCAAATGAAAAATCTGTTTTTTCTTTTTCTGTTTTTACCCGGCATACTGGTTGCTCAAAAAAAAGCTCCTTACAAGTCTTCCATCATTGCCGCGCCCTGTTCAGAACCCGGCACTGTTCCTTCAAAAGCGATACCAGTTTGTGGCACTACTGTATTTACCCAAAATGCGGTAACTGATTGCCAGGGCCCCGATATTGCACAAACTCTTTGTCCCGACCAGTATACATCCGGTCATTCTTATTGGTATAAATTCACCTGCTTTGCCAGTGGTTCACTAGATTTTTTGATTACGCCCAACCTGTTATCAGACGATTATGACTGGGTTTTATTTGATGCAACAGGCCATAATCCTGATGACGTATTTACCGACCCCACCATGGTAATTTCTATTAATGGGGCGTTTCCGACAGGTATAACAGGGTGTGGGGCAACGGGATTAAATAACTTTGAGTGCTTTTCCAGTGCCGAATTAATAAACCGGCCTGAAAACATCCTGGTGGGGCATAATTTCCTGTTGATGGTAACCAACTATACCAACTCCGGTGCAGGTTACGGACTCACTTTTGGTGGTACGGCGGTGATCAGTGATGGCGTTTTACCCGGTATTAGTCAGGTTGAAGGAGGTTGTACAAAACTGAAGGTTTTTTTCACAACCGATATTAAATGTACCAGCGTAACCTTAACCGGCAGCGAGTTCACCATTAGTCCCGGTGTACATACTATTACCGGTATAACATCTAATTGCGCCCTAAGTTTTTTAACCATCACAGACCTGACCATTAACCTGCTTAGTCCACTTGCGCCCGGCAATTATACCCTTACCGTTAATAAAGGCACAGACAACAATACCCTTAACAACGTGTGTGATAATGAGATGCCGATCGGCACTAATATTAGTTTTACCGTTCAACAACCTGTCGGCAATTTTATACCACCACCCGAAACCTGCTTTGGCTCGGTCACTAACTTTACCAGTACAAGTGATCCACTCCCGGGAAATACAGTTGCTGAATGGCATTGGGATTTTGGTGACCCGGCGAGCGGAGGAAGCAATATATCAACCCTTCAAAATCCTTCGCATATTTTTACTGCTACAGGTACATTTACAGTTCGGCATTGGATCGTAAACAGCGTTGGATGTAATAGCGATACGTCTTCTCAAACAGTAACGATAATACCGCTGCATAATATTGCTTTAAACACGGGCAATCCCAACCAAACGGTTTGTATCAATAATGCTATAATACCGTTTACTTTAACGATCAGTGGTGGGGCTTTGGGCATAACGCCAGCACTGAATTTACCCGCCGGTGTTACTGCAACTTTAGCTGGTAATACCGTGACCCTATCAGGAACTCCCACCGTGGCAGGTACATTTAATTATACCCTTACAACTACCGGTAACAGTTGTGCGCCTGTTAATTTTACCGGAACCATTACCGTTACCGGGGATGCTACGCTAGCCCGTACATCTGCTGCGGGTACAGATGCGCAGGAGCTTTGCAGAAATTCAGCCATTACCGACATAACCTATATTTTTGGTGGAAGCGCAAGCGGTGCAACGGTAACCGGTTTGCCGCCTGGTGTTGGCTGGTTGGTTACGGGTAATATTATTACTATCAGCGGAAGCCCCACAGTAGCTTTACCTGCGGCCTATAACTACACCGTTAGTACTTTGGGGCCCTGCATAAAACCAAGTATGACCGGGACTATTTTAGTAAATGAATTACCCACCGCTGCTTTTTCGTATACTGCTCCCAGTTGTGAAACAAGGATAATTGGTTTTACCGACGGATCTACAGCTAATATTGGCGTTTTGGATCTATGGACATGGGATTTTGGCGATGGCCCGCCTACCAGTTCTTTACAAAACCCTACGCATGTGTATGCGGCGGCGGGAGCTTATACAGTTACCCTTGCGGTGAGAAATGATAAAGGTTGTATCAGCAACCCCATTGCCTCTACCATAATCAATATTGATAACAGGCCGCAGGCGGGGTTCATTATTCCGGAAGTATGTTTAAATGATACCTATGCTCAATTTACCGACACCAGTAAACTAATCAACGCTGCCATCGACCGCTGGGATTGGGATTTTGGTGATCCGGGTTCGGGGCCATTGAACGTATCCGGTTTACAAAACCCTACACACAGTTATTCGGCTGTGGGCTCATACAACGTACGTCTGATTGCTTGGAACAGCATAAAAGGCTGCCGTGATACCATTACACAGTCAATATTTGTCAATGGAAGCTTTCCGGCGGCTAATTTTAACGTAAATAATCCGGCTATGCTTTGTGCCAACGATTCCGTGGGCATTGTTGAGGCTTCAACTGTTTTTCCAGGAAATATTACCAGGATTGAAATTTACTGGGATAACGCCAACTTTCCTGCAGTTTTTCAAACAGATAATAATCCTTTTAACGGAAAAATATATCGTCATTTATATCCAAACTTTCAATCGCCTTTAACCAACGTATTTACGATCCGCTACCGGGCTTATTCGGGTGGAGTTTGTGTGAATGATAAACTGGACGATATTACAGTGAATGCAGCACCGTTGGTGCAGTTTAATAATATGCCCAACAGTTGCCTGCTGGTGCCTCCTTTTCAGATCACACAGGCCAGCGAAATTGGCGCCGTACCAGGTACGGGTGTTTACAGCGGGCCGGGTGTATCACCGGGTGGCGTGTTTGATCCGCAGCTGGCCGGCGTAGGCACCCATACCCTCACGTTTACCTTTACGTCAACTGCAGCAGGTTGTGTGGATAGTAAAACCAATACCATTACCGTGCTGGATACAGCTCATGCTGCTTTTAGTTTTGTGTCGCCCAGTTGTGAACAGTTACCTACTTCTTTTACCGATCTGTCAACAGCGCCCGCTTCGGTTACACTAACCAATACTGTTTGGGACTTTGGAGATCTATCGCCCCTGGAAAATCATGCACCCGGTACAACATTCGGGCACCTGTTCCCCGGTCCGGGCACCTATACCGTAACCATGTACAACGAATCGACTGTGGGTTGCAGAAGCACGGTAGTCAGCAAGCAGGTTACCATCGATCCAAATCATTCCATTACGTTAACATCAGGTAATAGTATTCAAACGCTATGTATCAATAATGCCATTACGCCAATCGTTTATACGCTCGCCGGAGGAGCTACGGGAGCAACGGTGTTAAATCTGCCACCAGGCCTGGGTTATACAGTAACTGGCACAACGCTGACCATATCGGGCACACCAACCTCTACCCTCAATTCGCCTTATAATTTCAGTATTCAAACAACAGGTAATACCTGTGTCTTGGCACAGGCAAGTGGTTCAATAACCGTAGATGCTGATCATACCATTACTTTCAGCTCGGGAAATACCACGCAATCTGTTTGTGTGAATACTCCCATTGATCCAATTGTTTACACCATCGGTGGCGGAGCAAGCAGTGTTAGCATTGCCAATTTACCGCCGGGTATTGTGTTTACGGTTACAGGAAATACGGTAACTATCTCAGGTATTCCGACCACCACGGCTGGCGGTCCTTTGTTTCTATATACTATCCAAACCACGGGTAATGGTTGTGTTAAGGCAAGTGCTGCCGGCGAGATTCGGGTAAACCCATACCCCGTTTCCAATTTCATAATTGACAAACCTGCGTATTGCTTACCTAACGCGATCGTAAACTTTACAAACGGCTCCACCATGCCCGATGGTAGCCAAATGACCTATGCCTGGGAATTTGGTGAACTTTCCAGCGGTTTAAATAATTTTTCTACTTTGGTTCACCCATCTCACTGGTACGCAACTACCGGGCCTTTTGATGTAAAACTTATTGCCAGGAGCATGGCGGTGCTTAACGGGAACATAATTGGTTGTTTGCACGATACCATAATTAAGATCAGCAGTATTCATCCACAGCCTATTGCGGCCTTTGCACAAAGTCAGCCAACTGCCTGCCTGGGTGATGTGGTTGGCTTTGCCGATAATTCCAACCCGATGGACGGCGCTGCCAATGCCTGGTTCTGGGATATGGGAGATGGGGTGCAAAAAGATGTTCCCACGTTTTCTTATACCTATACCGACACACTTGAATATAATATCAGGTTTTACATGGGAAACAGTTTTGGTTGTAACAGTGATACCATAAACAGGTTATTTAAAGTGTATCCAAACCCAACCATTTATGCCGGGGAAGACAGAACTGTGCTGCAGGGAGGACGTGTTATTTTGGCGCCGGTAGCAACCGGTGTTGAACTACAATACCTGTGGACACCCAATCTTTATTTCCTTAACGGTAACAACGGCATTAAAAATCCGACTGCCAGTAATATTCAGGATGATATCACTTACCGAATAACGGTTACGGCAAGAGGTGGCTGTAAACGTAGTGATGACATATATATTAAGATCCTTAAACCACCGGTCATTCCAAATACATTTACTCCAAACAGCGATGGAATAAATGATAAATGGCTGATCAGTTACCTCAATGATTATCCCGATTGCAAAGTGGAAGTATTTACCCGGTCCGGGCAATTGGTATTCAGATCGGAAAAAGGATACCCAGTGCCCTGGGATGGAACCCGGAATGGCAAACCGCTGCCTTTTGATACGTATTATTATATTATAGAGCCGGGTTTTGGCAGAGACCCTGTAACGGGATACATTACCCTGGTTAAATAGGTGACTAAATAATTTGTTGCTTTATAAACGGTAAACTATTAGTATTTACCCGGGGTTGATGTATTTGGCGGTTATAGATAACCGCTCACTTAAACGCTCTTTTCACATTTTTTCTTCTTCCCGAATTTATATATTTTGTTTTTAGACAATTCAGGAAAAGCTCGTGTTATTGCGGGTAGTTTTTATTTACCAGGTATATGATGCTTTATATCAGGATCAGAACAAATCAGTTTACCAAAGGCTTGCTTACATTTCACTAAAATACCGGGCAATTAGATTCACTAAGAGGCAACCTTTTAGATAGATAATTCGATTACTTATAAAACATCGTTTATGAAAAAAATAGTTACCTACGTCAGCATTGCATCATTTTTGTTGATTTTTACTGAGTTGGGCTGCAGCAAAAGCAGTACCTCTACCCCTGCTCCCACGAATCCCTGCGCAGGCGTTACCATTACGGTAACCGGTACTACCACACCAACCTCAACACCAACGGCTTCCAATGGCAGTATTGCTGCGACCGCCTCTGGCAGTGCTGGATTAACTTTTAGCCTCAACGGCGGAACAGCACAGGCTTCCGGAACTTTTACCGGTTTAGCCGCCGGAAGCTATACCATAACGGCAAAAAATTCCAGTGGATGTTCCGGTACTCAAAGTTTTACTGTAACGTCTACGCCTTGCCCTGCTATTACCGTTACAGCTACTGTAACCCAAACCGCAAGTCCTGTTGCTACCACTGGATCCATTGCAGCTATCGGAGCAGGCAGCACCGGCTTCACTTATAATATAAATGGGGGTGCTTTCCAGGCTAGTGGCACTTTTTCTAATCTGGGTGTAGGTAGCTATACCATAACTGCAAAAGATGCCCTTGGTTGCACCGGTTCAAACTCATTTACCGTTACTGCGGCGGGTTGTGCCACGATTACGCTAACCTCAACGCCAACGAACACTTCTGGTCCAACGGCAACCAATGGCAGTATTGTAGCCTCAGCAACCGGTGGACTGGCTCCATATACCTACAGCAAAGACGGAGGTGCCAGTTTTCAGGCGTCGGGTACATTCAACAACCTGGCTACCGGTACTTATCCCGTGGTTGCAAAAGATTTTAACGGATGTTTAAGTAATACGGCAAGTACAACGGTTGCGTTTACCTGTCCAACCATAACTGCCAATGCGTCCACAACCAATACCATTAAATGCGAAACAAATAATGGCATGATAACCATAACCGCCAGCGGCAGCAGCGGCTTTATGTACAATTTAAATGGCGGCACTTTTCAACCTTCAAATATTTTTACCGGCCTGGGAGCAGCTAACTATACATTTAGTGCGAGAGATGGTAATGGATGTACGCAAAGCGGAAATACAACAGTTAGCCAGGCACCCGCAGGCTCATTGTTTTTAGCCGTGAAAGCGGTGTTGGCAACAAACTGCGCTATTCCCGGTTGCCATTTATCACCGGCACCACAAAACGGATTGGATTTTACGGATGACTGCACCATTGTTGGACAGGGATTACGCATCAAAGCCAGGGCAGTTGATGCAAATCCTTCACAGATGCCGCCAACAGGGCCACCGCTATCGGCTGGTGATAAACAAAAAATTGTTGATTGGATCAACGCCGGCGGAAAACATAATAACTAAATGGCAGGCCTATTCTGCAACCCGAAATCGTAAACAGCTGATCATGAATAAATTTGTTGCGGGAATTATTGTACTTGCCATAGCCGGGGGCATCTATGCTTACCTGGAATATAACCGAAAACCTGCGGACCTGAAGAATAAAAAAGCAGCAGCACAGGTCACGGCAAAGGAATTGATATTACTGTACACCAATTATGAAGATTCGGCCAACAGGAAGTATTTAGGTAAGGTGGTTGAAGTATCGGGTACGATAATACGAATTACAAATCAACCCGACAGCCTGGTTAATATTTTACTTGGCGACAGTAGTTTGCTTTCGGGCGTAAGCTGCCAGATAGATAGTAAGCATATCAACGAAACGAAAATGCATCGTATCGGTGAGTCCTTGGTTATCCGGGGTTATTGTACCGGTTTTTTAATGGACATAGAGCTTAACCGTTGTGTTTTTGTTAAACAATAAACCCAAATTACCAGCGTCATGAATAAAAAGATAGGCTTAGGTTTTTTATGGTTAACCATATCATTTACGGCTGTTGCTCAAAAAAAAATATTTACAAAAAACGGTATTATCTCGTTTACTTCTGAAACACGAATTGAAAAAATAAAAGCGATCAACAAAAAAGCGCTGGCCGTTATTGATCTCGAGCATAATAAAATAGAATTTGCGGTACTGATCGGGGGTTTCGAATTCAAAAAAGCATTGATGCAGGAGCATTTCAACGAAAACTATCTCGAAAGTGACAAATTTCCGAAAGCCTTGTTCAAAGGCAGTTTCAACCAACCCAATGTATCGATTTCCATAAACGAAAATAAAACGCAGCGTATTCAGGTTCAGGGAAACCTTACCCTGCATGGTGTAACAAAAGAAATAGCCATTTTTGCTATCATCACGGTCAAAAACAAAATTATCAGTGCCCAGGCCGATTTTTCTGTCTTGTTGACAGATTATGATATCAAAGTGCCTTCTGTAGTTTCCGAAAATATCAACAAAGAAGTTCAAATAAATGTAAACGTTCCCTCATTCTCTGAAATGTGATTTCGATATGAAAAAAATGCTAACCGCTTTTTTCGCAGTCTTGTCTTTATATTACGCGCAGGCACAGGACAGCACCAGTCTTTTAAAAGACATCGGGTTAAAACCGGATGATTATCAAGTTACGGGTACTTTCAAATCTACCCGGGTGATCAATGCACACTCAACCGAGATGCTGCCAAAAGGTGTACTTGATGTAAGGATCATGCATCGTTTTGGTGTGGTTAAAAATGGATTTAAAGATCTTTTTGGTATAGATAACGCCAGTATGCGCCTTAGTTTCGACTATGGAATCTGCGACCGGTTGATGATCGGTATAGGCAGAAGTACGATACTCAAAGACCTGGATATTTTTGCCAAGGCCAGGGTTTTGCAGCAAACATCCGGTGGCGAAAAAAGAATGCCTGTTACCCTGTTGCTTGCGGCAGGTTATATTGTCACCACGCAGGAATCATTTGCCAACCCAAAACCAGATTTTGGCGACCGGTCATCTTTTTTTGTGCAGGTTATAGCAGGGAGAAAATTCAGCCGGAATTTTTCGATGCAAATTAGTCCGCTGCTAGTGCATAATAATGCAACGCTTAATCCCGATGATGATAAAAATATAATTGGTCTCGGTGGCGGCCTGCGTTATAAAGTAAGCAAACGCGTGGCGCTAATGCTCGACTATCATTATGCCATTGGTGTTTTAGATGCGGCCATAACCAACCCATTATCTTTTGGCGTAGATATTGAAACAGGCGGACATGTATTTCAATTACATATTTCCAACGCCACAAGCATGAACGAAAAAGGATACCTGACGCAAACTACCGGTGAATTTTTTAAGGGAGATATCCGGATCGGGTTCAATTTATCACGGGTATTTACTATTGGCAAAAGGAAAAAGAAATGGTAAATTATTTGCGGACTGTATTTTTATTGTTGAACATTAGCCGGCTCAGTGGCAAGGATATTATACAACATGTATCTAAAACTTTGAATTTTTGTATATTCGCTGACAAAAAAAACAACATCATGAAAAAATTATTTTTAGTATTAAATGCTGCGTTACTATTCTCTGTGGCAAACAGTCAGTCGTTAACCACACCTCAACCCTCACCTTCAACCACCATAAAACAGAATTTTGCACTCGGCTCCATTGAATTAAATTATAGCCGGCCCGGTAAAAAAGGCAGAAAGATCATGGGTGGACTGGTGCCTTTTGATAAAGTTTGGCGCACCGGCGCAAATTCCGCCACTACCCTTACTTTTAGCGATGATGTTAGTATAGGTGGCAAGGAAGTAAAAAAGGGAAATATGGTTTGCTTACCATACCCGGTGCCCAAAAATGGACGATCATTATTTCCAAGGATGACAACGTGAGCAATCCTGCCGATTATAAGTCCGAAAATGACGTGGTTCGCGTAGAGGCCGACGTGGTTGCCATGCCGTTTAATATCGAAACCTTTACCATTGGCTTCAGCGATATTAATAATAGCAGTTGTAATATAGGTTTGATGTGGGAGAATACCTATGTTCAGTTTCCGGTTACATCCGGCACCGATGAAAAAGTGATGAAGCAGATCGATAATCTCATGAACAAGGATAACAAGCCTTATTATAATGCTGCTGCTTATTATTATGATAACGGCAAGGATAAGAAGCAGGCATTGGCCTGGGTAACCAAAGCTGTTGAAACCAACAAGGAAGCATTTTGGATGTTTATGCTGAAGGCCAGGCTGCATAAAGACCTGGGCGACAAAACGGCCAGTAAAGCTGCCGCCAATACCGTTATTGAGTTGGCTACAAAAGCTAAAAATGATGACTATATTAAAATGGCTACTGATTTGATAGCCGGTTTATAATTCATGCTGAATCAATTGAAAAACGTCCCTTATTGGGGCGTTTTTTATTGGGCACCGGTAACGGCCAGGGCAGGAATGTGAAACAATATTGTTACCGGCATACCAATATGATCAATTTTTTTTTATATTGTATTACCAAACGATCTGCAGCATGATGGCGAAACAAGTATTACCTGTATTGTTTATTCTTTTTTACCTGATGGTGTCATTCAGCAGCGGCGGGCAAATTGTGAACATGGAAAACCATCGGTATGTAACCGATACCGTTGGTTGGGCTGGCAGCGTGGGTGGCGATGTGGCACTGTCCAATTATGGTCAAAAGGTATTTTCAGTTAATGCCAATGCCCATGTTCAATTTAAATCGAACAAAAGCCTATACCTGCTTATGGGTGAATACGGCTTTTTAAAAGGTGATGACCAGTCGTTTGTTGATTTTGGATTTCTTCATTTCAGGTATAATTATAAAGTGAACAGGATACTCAGATGGGAGGCATTTACCCAGCTTCAGCAAAATGTGATCACTAAAATAGAGTTCCGTTATCTGATCGGCACCGGCCCAAGGCTCAAACTGCTGGAAACGCAAAAACTCAAATTGTATTTCGGCTCCCTGCCCATGTTTGAAATTGAAAAAGAAAGAGACAGGCCCGATCAAATCCAGGACTGGCGCATCAGTAATTATCTTTCCATTACCTGGTTGCCCAATACCCAAACCAGCATTTCATCTACCGTGTATTACCAACCGGTTTTGTTTGATATCGCCGACTACAGGCTGTTAAATCAGTTATCCTGTAAGATCGCAGCTAGTAAAAAGGTCGCCGTAGCCATTAAATGGAATTATCAATTTGATGCTTCACCGGCAGCTGGCGTACCATTGGAAACGTACAACTTTAGTACCGGTGTAGAAATCGGCTTATAAAAAATAAGGAGCCTGTTTATTTCGCAACAACTATATCAATTACCTGCGTTTTATCACCACTATCCCAGCGGTACCGAACAAAGTAGCCGTCGGCTTTTTCTGATTTGCGTTTATAGGGAATATTTAGTGTGCAATTTACACTTCCGCCCTCCATACCCCCATTCACTTTTTTTAGTAAGATCTCTTTTACGGGTATCTCTTTATAATTACGGTCGTATACCCAAAATCGTTCTTTGCCCTGTAACATGCCGATGATATCGGTACCGTCAATTTTTGAAATTTCGAGCTTTAGGTAAGCCTTATCCGTTTTTGGATTGATTGTAGTATCAATGGATATTGTCAAACTCCTGGCCGTTAAATCCGTAGCCATAAATATTGATCCGGGCGGCGATTTCAGGGTTTTGACTGCATTGGTTAACCAGATCACTTCACGCGGGTAGGATATGCTGACCGGGTATTCGAGCCTTAATTGCTTTTTGCTCTTTAGGTCATAAAAACGCATCATGATGGTACATTCCGAATTGGGTTGAACCAGTCCTTCGGCTATGCGGAATTTCAGGCTTAGCATTTTTAGTTTCTGTGCGGTAAAACCTCCTTTTGCGTAGGACGATAAAAGATTGGAATCGGAAAGCAGCACTTTGCCTTTATTTGAAACCAGCGTATACTCCGCACCGGCAAAAACAAGTTTCTTTTTATCAGCCGTAAAACCGGTTGGCTGCTCAATGCTGAGTTCAATATCCTGGTCCAGCGGAACCCGATTTCCATAGAGTTGTTTACCCCCTATTTTAAACGCAATTGACTTTGCCCAAACGCCTTCGTCGAAATAACGAATGCCGGTAAGCGGCATGATGCCACTTTTTTGAGCTGTGCTCATTTGCCAACTGCACAAACAACTTGTTGCAATAATAATCGATCGTTTGATCATAGATAATTAATTAATCAAATTGAATAAGGAACAATATAGCAATGAAATTGATCATTTTACTATTTCTTTCAACGTTTTTGGATCACCGTCAATTTTTTCGGTTATCTGTAGCCCCAATAATTGGCAAATCAACGGATACACCTGAATATTTTCAAACGGGGCAATACTGATCCCTTCTTTAATCTGCGGGCCCCAACTGTAAAAAACAGCGTGCATATCTTTAATTGCCGGGTCAAAGCCATGTTCACCCGGCCAGATCCGGCTATTATTTTTGCTGAATACTTTGGGATGGTTAACGGTTATTAAAATATCGCCGATGCGATTGTATTTGTCGTCGGGTTTGCTGTAGTGCCATTTGGCCGGGATATCTTCTTTTAGGTACACCTTAAATCCGTTCTCCTGGCTTTTTAGTAACTGATAGGTAGGTATTATAAACTTTGCCTGACGGGCGTACAGGTTCAAACTGGTACTGCCACCCCGCACAATAAAACGGTTAGTGTCGATCAAACGGGTGATATTTATACCCGAAACCGTATCAACAGCCGTCATGCCATGATCGGCCAAAAAAATAAAATTAACGGGTAAGCCCAGCACCTGCACTTTACTGGTAAGCCGTCCGATGGCCCGGTCAACAAACTGAACAGCTGAATCTGTTTCCGGGGCATCAGGCCCAAAGCGGTGGCCGGCATGATCAACTTCACTCATATAGAAACTGATAAAATGCGGTCGAACCGCTTCGGGCAGTTGTAACCAGTCAATGACTTTATCGATCCGGTAATTGATACCTGTTTGGTCATCAAATTTATACCAATAGGTTGGATAGGTATGTTGAATGGGTGCCTCGGTACCCACAAAATGATAAGATGCGGTCACCATCTCCTGCTTTTCGGCCAATACCCATATCGGTGTTCCGCCATACCAACTTGCATCTTCCACCGCGCTGCGTTTGGAAATTTTATAGGTATCCTTCCGTTTACGGTCATAAAATTCATTATGTACAATGCCGTGATGTGCCGGGTATAAACCGGTGGCAATACTGTAATGATTCGGAAAGGTTTTACTGGGAAAGGCAGGGATCATACTTTCCGCTCTTACGCCGCCTGCACTCAGCCGAAGCAGATTTTGGGCACTGAATTTTTCGGCATAATCATAACGAAAACCATCGGCTGAAATAAGAATCACATAGGGTTTATTGAGCTGGCTGGTTGCGTTCTTTCTGTTCTTTTCAATATGTTGAATAGTATCCTGAGAATATACTGATGCTGTGGTAATAAAAACCAGAAATAATAACAACATGTTGCGCATACCAGATGTGTTTACATAAAGATAGGTTTAGTTAAAGAAACTGACCTGTTTGAGCCAACTATCGGACTTGAACCGACGACCCTTTCATTACGAATGAAATGCTCTACCAGCTGAGCTAAGTTGGCTTGAGAACTGAAAGTTACAAAATGATTTTTCAATTTTACCCGTTGTTTACCTGTATCGAATAATTTCTTAATCAAACCTATATTGTTCTGTATTTTGCTGTATCTTATTGGCAGATTAAGTCAAATACAATTAACGATGTACAACAGGAAAAAATTTCTTCAACAATTTGGAACAGGAATGCTGTTTACCGGATTGCCTGTATTGACCAAAGCCGGGGATTTATCCATGGTGAATGTTGAACCAAATGATTTTTCAGGAGAAGGCGCCCCGGATGATGAAAAATTCTGGAAACGCATTGCCCGAAAATATTATGATGTGTCAACGGATTATATCAACCTCGAAAATGGATATTACGGCGTACAGCCTAAACCGGTACTGCAGGCTTTTCAAAAAAACATGATTGTTGCCAATAAAGAGGCATCCAGGTTTGCAAGACAGGATTACCCGGGGATTGCAAAGAAAGTGAAACAGGAATTAGCTGATTTTCTGGAAGTTTCTGAAGATGAGATCATCATCACCCGCAATGCCACCGAAGCTTTGAATATCGCGATACAGGGCTATCCGTTTAAGGCAGGTGATGAAGTACTGTTGAACCAGCTCGACTATTTCAGCATGATTGAAGCTTTCAGGATGCTGGAGAAAAGAGGACAAATCGGGGTAAAGGCCTTTGACATGCCCCTGTTACCGGCAACCGAAGATGAAATAGTGGACATTTACCGGAAACAGATCACTGAAAAAACAAGGGTTATCCTGCTTACGCATGTGTCGAACATCAATGGCTTGATCGTGCCGGTTGCAAAAATTGCTGCCATGGCCAGGGAAAAAGGAATTGACACGATCACTGACTCAGCACACGCATTGGGACAAATAAAATTCAATCTGCCGCAATTGGGATCCCACTTTGTGGGACTTAACCTGCACAAATGGATTGGCAACCCTATAGGAGCAGGTGTACTTTATATTAAGAAGGAAAGGATAAAGGAAATGAAGCCTTTATTTGGTGATGTTAACCATCGTGAAGAAAGTATCGATAAACTGGCTCATTTTGGTACCACACCATTTGCGGTGATCATGACCATCCCCGACAGTTTAGCTTTTCACCGGATGTTGGGTATCGAACGCATTCAACAACGGTTACATTATCTTAAAATGATCTGGACCGATGCGTTACGCGACATGCCGGCTGTTGAGCTGGTAACACCAACTGCGCCAAATTTATCGGGTGCTATCGCTTCTTTCAGGCTGGCCAATAAAACAGCTACAGAAATTGCCGAATACCTGAATACACAACATCAGATCTTTACCGTTGGCCGTGTATTGGGCAAGCAGAGTTGTGTACGGGTAACTCCGTCGGTTTATAACACGGCTGATGATGTTAAAAAAATGGCTGCCGCCGTTAAAGCATATATAGCTTGATCTAAATCACGATTTTGGTCCTGAAAATAATTGTATCTGCTACATTCAATTGGTTTTAAACAATGAGATACGGATTTCGTTAAAATTTTCTTCGTCGCCACAGTTTTAATTTTTAGTAATACCATGAGGGAGATGCCATAATATCCCAACCAAAACAGCAACAACAATAACCTTGCCGGGCTGATCGGGTGATCTTAGTTGTATGTTTGGCCATTGAATTTACCAGAACCCCAATATTAAACAAAAAACAAACCTCAGGCGACCTCCTGACTGATATCATCGGTCAATTAGATGAAAGGCTTATCTTGCTGATGAATGCTGACGTAAATTTTTACATTGGGATCCCACGATCAGATCATTCAATTTTAGAAATATTATAAACCAGAAATTACCATTATGATCATTCAATTTAATGCAGATAATAATTTAACTGTACACGAAGAATTCAATAATAAGTTAACCAAACATATAACTGACAAATTAAAAAGATTCAGCGAGCAGATCACCAGGATAGAAGTCCATCTGTCGGATATAAACGGTAGTAAGCAGGGACAGGATGATAAAAAATGTTTATTGGAAGCCAGGCTGGAAAACAGGCAACCGGTTGCAGTTAACGCCATCGGCAAAACATACGAAGTTGCGGTGGACGACGCTGTCGATAAACTAAGATCCATGCTTGATACGATAATCGGCCGTTTACAGAATTATTAAACTCAACTACTGTGTGTATTTGAACCGGGTTAATTTGACTTTGCTTTTGATCCGGTTTCATATAGCATCCAGCATCTGGTTTTTCGCTGAAATTAATTCACTACATTTATTTTATGAGAATCGACAATTTAAATGAACTGCCTGATTGGGATGATCATGAATTAGATCCTGGGGAGAAAGAAGGAGAAGCCTGGAAACCCAATCCAACCCGGGATGCCTGTAAAGCCATGTATATTCAGTGGAATAGCGTTATGACGGTCATTCAGGCGGCATTCGACAGCATGCCCGAACCCGAGGATCAGGATATGTTGAGTAAAGAAATGCTGGAAGATCATATGGAAATGATAACGGCTGATGCTTTTGAAGTAGCCGTTAAGATCAAAAGCTCGGAGTCGGGTAATTTGTATATTATTCGCATGGAAAATGCAGCGATCATCCGTAAAAATGCCCAGTTTATTAAGATCAGCACCAATCATTTTATTGTAGATGGAATAATGGATCCTCAGCACCGCCTCCTGATCAGGGAAGAAATTGATCGGTTTAAAGAACTGTACAGAGTATGGGTAAACAGTTTTGTAAAAGATGATATCGAGGATGAATGGGGACTTTTTAATTAACAATGGTTTGCTCCTATTTAACACACTGGCTTGTCCATAACAAATAACATACAAACACTGCTCGGGCAAACCGATATTTACCTCATCGACCAGATCATGAAAGGGCGCTATATGCCCGGAGATGTTATACTGGATGCCGGTTGCGGCGCAGGCAGAAATCTGCATTGGTTCCTTAATAATGGCTTCAACATATTTGGGATCGATGAGGACGATGAAGCTGTTAATTCCCTGCTTCTTAAATATCCGGGAATATCAAAAGAAAGAATCAAGGTATCGAAAATCGAAAATAGCGGCTTTGCAAAAAACTTCTTTGACCATATTATCTGCAGTGCCGTTCTTCATTTTGCAGAGAGCAGGGAACATTTTGATAACCTGATCGCTGAAATTGCCCGCGTTGTTAAACCCGGCGGCACAGTTTTCATACGGATGACATCCGACATTGGAATCGAGCATAAAATTTCATCTGTGGGCGACGGTGTTTACCTGATCCCCGACGGGTCAACACGTTTTTTATTGACCAAAATGCATGTAGCCGGTTTTATGCACCGATATGGATTTACCTACCTCGAACCATTGAAAACGGTAAACGTAGATGATCAAAGATGCATGTCGACCCTGATGCTTCAAAAACAATAAAATCCGGCTCCTGTTGCATAAAGACATCATTTGTCTCAAAAATCATATCCCGATTCATGATTACTATTAATGTACTTTTGCTAAAAAGAAAAGGATGAAACAGGTATTATTGGTATCGTGTATTTTATTCGCTTTAGGTAATGCGAAAGCACAGTCCCTGATCAAATTAGCGGAAGTTGACAGGCATATCGGCGACAGTGTAACCGTTTGCGGAAAAGTGGAAAGCATGCGCTATTTCGAAAACGGCAAAGGGAAGCCTACCCTGCTTAATATAGGAGCTGCATTTCCAAACCAGTTACTTACCGTTTTGATCTGGGATGAAACCAGGACGCTGTTTCCCGGAAAACTGGAAGATCTTTTGAAAAAAGAGATTTGTGTAACCGGGCGCATCATCCTGTATAAAGAAAAGCCCGAAATAATAATAAACAAAACAGAACAACTCGTGGTACAATAATATCAACCAGGCATTCCAATGAAAAGAAATAAAAATATCTATTGGCTGGTTGGGAATAATTGTTTTATATGGTTCCCGGAATTCCGGATCCCCGGGTGGCATAATTTTACAGCGTCTGGCGCAGATTTGTATGCGAGCTCAAATCAAAAATTTCTCAAATAATATTTTATTCCGTTAGCGTTAATTACAGAAGACCCGTTTTTCATACTACCGCTAAATTGTTCAAAGGAAGAATAATAGGTAAATGTTGTATGGTCAATACTCTTTATTTTACCACGGAATGCTTTGTCTTCGAACGAACCGTAATAAGTAAAAGCCGTTGGGCCTAGTGTTTTAATTTTTCCGCGTATGTCGGCATTCTCATAGGAAGCATACCAGGTTACCTGCTGCCGGCCAAGTGTTTTGATGTTACCATTATAGGCGGCATCTTCGTAAGGTAAATAATAATCAAAACTAATTGAACCTATCGCTTTCAGCTTTCCCTTTAAACCTTCGTTTTCGTAGGATGCAAAATAAGTAAGTAAGGTTCTGCCGATATACTTCACTTTACCGCGCAGCGATTCGTCATCATTTTCTGTATAATATTCAACACGGCCAACATAGGGATCAAGGGTTCCATTATAATTCTCCTGGTAACCAATAAACCGATCAAACCCCCATTTACTAATGTTACCACTTTTAGTTACATATACCTGAACATTTTCATCCAGGCCAAAAGCAAAAACCTCCACCTCTCCTTTTCCGGTGATGGTAATCTTTGAAATATTTTGGGCAAAGCCCGCCAGAGAGAAGGAAGTAGCCAGTAAGAAAATAAATATCTTTTTCATATATTTTCCGGTTCGTTTTACATGTATAAAGGTACGTTTGAATAACCAAAAATAAAAACAAACTTAACCGGCACAACAAAGACATCAATTGGTTAATTTTAGTTATTCCAATTAAAATACGACCCGCATATGTATAAAATATTAGTCTTTACCCTATTCTTTTATTCCTGTGGTCATCCACACTATAAAAACCCCCATGT
Source organism: Chitinophagaceae bacterium (assembly GCA_016710745.1). GTDB lineage: Bacteria > Bacteroidota > Bacteroidia > Chitinophagales > Chitinophagaceae > Ferruginibacter. Next base: position 526,860 of record JADJVB010000012.1, read on the forward strand.
ATTGATCAAAACGGTACGGGGCGATATCGAACTTGAACTTTTCGCTGACCAGGCGCCAAAAACAGTGGCTGCCTTTCTCTCTTATGTCGACTCGGGCTATTACAATAAAACAAGTTTCTACCGGGTTTTAAAAGATGAAAATTTACCTGCCGGGAATAATTTCGGCGTTATTCAGGGTGGGTTATGGCAAACAAATCCCAACAAACTCATTACGATCGCGGGCATCGAACACGAAACCACCAGGCAAACGGGTTTGAGCCACCTGTCGGGCACTGTATCGCTGGCCCGGGCGGCACCAGTACAGCCAATACCGAATTCTTTATCTGTATCGGCGACCAAACCCAATTCGATTTTGGAAAAAACGGAACAGCCGACCGGCAGGGCTTTTCTGCTTTCGGTAAAGTATTCGACGGTATGAAAGTGGCCAGGGATATTCAATCGCAAAAAAGTTATGGGGATAAATTTGACAACCAGATCGAAATTATGGAGATTACGAGGTTATAGCGAATATTTTCGGTAAGGAAGTTGCCAAACTTTTTGTTTCTTTTTTTGTTATTGTTTTACAAAGAACAGGAAAATGCGAAAAAAACAGAACAGTTATTTACAACCGGTTATTTATTGCAGTTTTGTGCTGTTATTATTACAGTCATGCTCGTTCAGCGATAAAACTACCGGAATTTACTACAAGAAAGCCGCTACAGAGTCCTATGATATGATTGCCGTACCAGGCGTACCTTTTTATGAAACCGGTTGGGACAGCACAATGAAAGCCCGTGTATATTGGTCGAAGTTCTTATACGACAAAGGAATAGCAAAAAATATTATGTACTCGGGCTCTTCGGTTTACAGTGCCTACTATGAAGGAAAAATAATGGCGCTTTATGCGATTGCCATTGGCATTCCGGCGGAGCATGTTTTTTATGAAACCAAGGCCGAGCACAGTACCGAAAACCTCTATTATGTTTATTTGAAATCGAAAAAAATGGGCTTTACCCGGCTTGCGCTGGCCACAGATCCTTTCCAGGCCAAACAATTGAAAAGATTTACCCGGGTTAGGATCGGTAAGGATGCGGGGCTTATTCCGATCGTTTTTGATACTTTGAGGGCCATGCAACCCTATATGATCGATCCACAAATCAACTATGCTGAAGCTTCCAACCCCAACTTTATTTCTATAAAAAAACGCGAGTCTTTTTGGAAAAGGCTAAAAGGAACTATGGGTAAAAATATTGATTATCAGGCTTATTGACCGCTTATTTTTCCTTTACGGAAAACGAAGTTTCGGTATCTCCCCACAACAAGCTGACTTGCCCTTCGGCACTGATCGAATAGCTAAGTTTTTCGGCAAATACGGCCGCCTTACCGCTTTTTACCGACACCCGCAGCATATCGTCGTTTTCGTTGTAATTGGTTCCCCAGGTATCCCAGGTTTTACTAAAGATCATGTTCCAGACATCGCCGGTTACTAAAACATAAAACCCATATTTGCCTGCAGGAAGGGTTTTGCCTTCAACGAGCACATCTTTATCGATTTCAAAAACAGTGGCCTCGTTTGCACCGGCCCGCCAAACCTGGCCATCTTTGGGTTCCAGGTCTTTTCCAATCACCCTGCCTTTTACCGAAGGCTGACTGTAATTAATGGTTACTGTTGTTTCTCCAACTTTCTGAGTTGCGGTTGCCGGTGGACTTGGTCGTTTTGATTTGTCTCTTTGCGCACAGGAATTGAGCCCGGCTAACAGCAACATACTAAAAAGAGAAATAGAAAAAAGGTATTTCATAACAATATAATTTTTTACAGTTTTTTAGCTGATCTACCATGATCGCTACTGGTAAAGTTACAACGGAAGTTAGTTAAAAAAAGCGGAAGATGGTAAATCAGGTCCGCGTGATGGTTTACGTGTTATTTAAGCGAAAATAAAAACCAGCTAAATATCCAACAGGCATCAGCTCAATCTTTCCCAAATGATCTCGCCATCAAGATTGCCATATTCATCCACTACTACATAGGCGGCATAGGCTATCCTCGCTAATTTCTTTGCCCGTCGAATCAACCGGTCTGCCTCATATTCACTTATTTTAAAGGGACGGTGTGGAAGTAAAAAGGTACTTATTTGAACTATAATGTTTTCTATCTTTCCGTTTGCCATCAATCCGGTATTTTCCATCTCAAGATTTTCTCTGGACAAACTGGTATAACCATTTTCAATTAACCATTTTTCAACATGTGTTTCGCCGAGATTTTTTATTTTGGTTGATCCTTTATCTACCATTGTTGTTTGGTTTCAGGAACCAAATATATGGTATTATTTTATTCAAAAAGTAATTTTACGCATATATAACCGTAATTTCCACATATAGTTAATAATTAATTTTTTGTCTTTAAATATTGTTAACCAGTCTTTTACACTTATTTTCCAAAAACAGGGTTCCTTAATCTGGAATTAAACCAATGGGGATAATTATTTCCCATTTGTTTTTCACCAGGGGATTCAACAGGTCAGTATCCAGCAAATGCGAAAAGCGAAGCCCGAAACTTACCGGGTAGGCATTCCAAATTTTTGTATCAAAATAAATTTCGGCGCCGGTGCTGCGGTTTTTTATCTCCGTGAGGAGGTTGTTCACCCTCGCTTTTGCGCTGGTATGATCATAAAAGGCATTTGCCCGGATGCGTTGAAAAAACAGCATATTGGCAAAACCCCAGTCGGGATAGATGATCGGGAAATGATAATTTACGCCAATCTTATACATGCGCCTGGTTGTTAACGCTTCGTATCCTCTCGAATACGAGAATACCTTGCTGAACAGATCCGGCATGGTGTCGCGGCTTTGATATGCAGCATTCAGCACCAGGCTGTGGCTTCGGCCCAGGCCGGGGAAATAAAAAGAGGCATTGGCATTAAATTTATGGCTATTACTGAAATTAAATGCGTCGCGGTAGCTTAATGATACTGATTGTGCCCAACGTGGGTTTATATGTTGTTTAGCTTGCCGGCCAATATTACTAAAACTCAAAAAGCTGTTCATATACTGTATCGCCCGGTTGCTAAATACATTTTTACTTACACCCCGGTAATAATATTGTTCCAGGTTAAAGTTTGCGCCGGCAGTCAGGAGTTTTGTGGTTCGTCCATTAACGAAACGCAACGGAACCGAAAATCCGGCCACAACTTTCGCCGAATTATAGCTCACTGATCTATTAAAAGCAGTGTCAACGGTACGGTTAAAACTTTCTTCAACACCCAAACTTAAAACCGGAAACCAACCGGAATAGGTGCTGCCAAAGCCGAGGGTATGGCTGCGGTCGGTTCGGTTATAAGTATAGGTTACATTATTACGAAAACTGCTCAACACGTTATCACTATAAAAACTGTACCCATACTCCGGATCGTCAACTACAGGCCGCCAACTATGAAAATTGAAAAGCCTGAAGGATTTTCTATACGGGGTAACCGGGTTTTTATTGCTGCCAGTACTGCTGTTTTTGAACGGGTGGTCGTTCAATGAATACAGGCTCCCGGCGCCCGCCCTGAATTCCAAACTTTCCGCATAAAAAGCATGTTGAACCATGATAAACTGGTTGGAAGAAATTTCTTTCCAATCATCTTTAAGCAAATGAATTTGGCTCAGTCGGTACCCCCCTGTTGTAAATCGGGATACCAGCATATCCCCTTTATTATTTACTGCAGGATGGTAGATACCATTGATATTATTGGTGAGTTGATATAATTTATTATCCTTTAAGGTGATGGCAAATATTTTGTCTGCATTACCATGCATGGCATTAAAATACACAGTATCATTTTTAACAAACGGATAGCCGAGCACATTAAACGAAAATGAGGTGATATTTTCAGCAATGCCGGTTTCCAGGTTAGTTTTCAACAAAACCATATTCCCTTCCGGGTTTCGAACAGCAGATATGGCGATCGATTTACCGGCAAACCTGGTTTGGGTATAAAAGTAGTTGGTGCTGTTTGGGTATTGCTTAATCAGATCTCCGGTATTTGCATCCAGCCTGCAAAGAAAATTAGTACCATCCGGATTTACGCTGATCGCCAGGATTTCCGTTCCATCGGCATTAATATCAGGTGAAAAATAGTTAGACCGGGAGCTGATCTGTTTTTGTACCCCCGTATACATATCCAGCACTTTTAATACACTGTAATCCCGGTTTGTCCATCGTGGATCCGACTGGTAGGCAGCAAATACTATTTTCCCGTTTTTGTAGGAATAATAGTCATCAATGACCACATCCCTCACTTTCAGTTTTGTTTCTTTACCATTCGAAAGAACATAAAAAGCACTAATCTCCTTTAAAGATTTTTTGGTTACCAGTATGCTGTCGTCGCTGATATAGTTCGGGAACTGGTAGTCGACCACGTTATTTTTTTCTTCCTTCGTGATATCAGTATATGTGGTGGCGGGTGCTGTTACACCCAGGAATGACTTTTCCCTGAAATAGTCCAACGCGTCCTGCCGGAACTGCTTATAGGGCTTACCCGAATATCTTTGAATTGCCTGGTTAAACGGATAAAAAACGCTTCTGAAACGCACGGCATCACCAGTAACCTTATTCCAAAACTGATCTCCATATTTTTCATAGCCGTAGGCAGTTAACAGGTACCCAAGTGCATAATGATCCGGCGTAAAATGTTTATACGAACCGCTCCTCAATTTCATCCAGGAATAATGCTTTTGCTCCAGCCAAAGTGATTTAAATCCGTTATAAAAAGACGGCATCCTGCCACGCCCCTGGGCGCTGACGAGGGTTTCCTGCCAAACGGCATCTCCTTCAAAAAAATAATCGGGCACCGTCATTCCGTTTGCCAGCAATTGCCCTTCTTCACCAAGCAAAAAAGAAAATACTTTGGTGAAGCCCTTATTGAAATTACTCAGTTGCTGAATATGCCTGTTCTCATGAATGATCAGGTTATCGTCCCAACGGATGCTTCCTGTACCGAAGCTATTTTGAGGAGGCGTCATAAATAACTCACTCATCCTGGGTGCCAGTCTTACATAAGCATTTGATATGGTGGATTGATTTTGTAAAACCAGGTTCCATTTCTTTTGCCCGCCGCCGATGGTTGCCGCAGTGGTATCGCCCAATAATTTCATTACATTGGCGATCCGGTTTGCCTGGCTGTCGAGTCCCTGGGGAAAAATTACCCTCACCCTGCCGGTGTTCACCTGGAACCATTTTAATGTGGAAGGATTGCCACCAAAATTTTGCGCGCTGGTGCCAAAACCGAAAAGACAGATAATAGAAGTAAGGATAACGATGCGCATGCCAATCTTTAACTAAAGTTAGTAAAAAGATCAGACTGCCGGAAAAAGAAAAACCTTCATTTCTGAAGGCTTTTCAACGGTTTCCTAAGGAGTAATATGATGTGGCAAATATAACACGGTGATAATAAAAAAATCGTAGTTGGCAGAACCTGATTATTGTAATAAATCTTCGACATTTTTCTGCCCGGGAATTCCAGATACCTGGCCGTAAACAGCGAAAACTAATGGATCAAACGAAAACAAAATGCAAATACAAGATAAGTTTAGTATTTTCGATATAAATTGACCGATATGAAGCTTTTTGTTGCCGGCCTGCCTTATGATCTGGATGACGCCGAACTTATGGAAATATTTGAAAAATTTGGACAGGTAGTCAGTGCCAGGGTGGCTATGGATAAGGAAACAGGCAAAAGCAAGGGCTTTGGTTTTGTTGAAATGCAAAATGCAGAGGAAGGTAGGGATGCCATTGAAAATTTGAAAGATATTTCGCTGGGCAAAAAACCCCTGGTGGTTAAAGAAGCCGAAGAGAAATCGGGCCCCGGTGGTGGTGGCAACAGGCCCGGCGGACAAAACCGCGGTGGTTTTAATAGTAACCGAAGAGGTTACTGATCTCTTCAACCGGTGATTTTTTATACTGATGTTACGGCCAATGTACAGGCTTACACTAATTCTCTTGATCACCTTTTTACAAGAAATGTATATTGATGAAAGTCGCTTTAACAGGTGCTGCGGGTCATTTGGGCGCAGCCATTTTGCAAGAGCTCAATTCGCGGAATATTGAGGTAAAGGCTTTGATCAGGGATAATGACACCCGGGCACTGAAGGACCTGCAGGCCGGAATTGTGAAGGGCAATATATTACATGCCGGCGTACTCGAAAATTTAATGCAGGATTGTGATACCGTGATTCACAGCGCCGCATTGATATCGGTTAACGGTGACCGTAATGGCTTGGTTTACAAAACAAATGTAGAGGGAACCCGGATGGCCATCGAAACAGCCTTACAGGCCGGTGTAAAACGTTTTATTCAAATCAGCTCCATTCATGCCTACCAGCAACAGCCCAGTTTGGAAATACTGGATGAACAACGAAAACCGGTTACTGATAATGGCTTCGCATACGACCGGTCGAAACAAATGGGAAAAGAAATAGCACTGGCCGCCTATGAAAAGGGTATGGAAGTACTGGTTATTCATCCAACTTCCATTATTGGTCCTTATGATCATAAACCTTCCCTGATGGGACAGGTGATCATTGATCTATATCGCGGACGGTTACCCTTTATTTTTAACGGCGGATTTGATTTTTGTGATTGCCGGGATGTAGCCCATGCCATTGTTAATGGGTTAACCATGGGTAAACCCGGTGAATCTTATCTTCTGGCAGGAAAATGGTATAGCCTGAAAGAACTGGCTTTATTTCTTTCTGCAGCCTCATCAAAAAAGATCAACCCGGTAGCGCTATCGCCAGCCATTGCCCGGCTCGGACTGCCGATCATTAAAACGCTGGCCTGGATAAAAAAAGAGGAACCGTTGTATACCGTTGAAGCATTAGACGCGCTGTTTACAGGCAATCGCCTGATCAGCAGCGAAAAAGCAAAAACGGATCTGAATTACAACATACGGCCATTTGAAGAAACAATTCTGGATACTTTCGGGTGGTTTACAAATAATGGTTATCTTGACCGGAATTAAACACTGCAAACCAATACTTACTGTTCTGCTGATATGCTTATTCCTTTTTCTTCTTACCAGGTAATTTTTTATGTTTGGATAAGCATAGCGCTATTTGTATTTGTGTTGCTATTGAAAATTGCAGCACCCTATGGCCGCCACAGTTCAGCCAAATGGGGGCCACTGATCGACAATCATTATGGCTGGCTGTTAATGGAATTGCCTGCGCTGGCTGTGATGATCTTTTTCTTCTTTCACAACCTCACCATTGATAATCTTGCAGTAGAACTGATGATTGGCCTGTTTTGTCTGCACTATTTTAACCGAACCTTTATTTTTCCATTCCGGTTACGAACCCGTGGAAAAAAAATGCCCCTGCTGATCATGTTTTCCGGAATTTTCTTCAACCTGTCCAATACTTTTTTAATGGGTTATTATTTTACTCATTTTGCCAACTATGGTACAGCCTGGCTCACCGATTTCAGATTTATTGCAGGACTGTGTTTGTTCTTCGCAGGATTATGGATCAACTGGAAATCGGATAATATCCTGATCCACCTGCGTAAGCGAACCGAAACCGATTATAAAATACCCAGGGGCTGGTTATTTAGTTTGATCAGTTGTCCGAACCTGATGGGTGAACTGATGGAATGGGCAGGGTTCGCTATTCTTTGCTGGAATATGCCGGCGCTGGCCTTTTTCATCTGGACGGCTGCCAACCTGATACCAAGAGCCATGGCCCATCATACCTGGTATAAAAATAAATTTGAAGACTATCCTCCGGAGCGCAAAGCAATCATCCCCTACCTGCTTTAAGGATTCCCGTTTCGCCATTCGTTTTCCAAAATCCCCATCTCAATCATACTCAGGTATTCATTATTAAACCAGAGTATATCCCGGGCAACGCCTTCTATGCTGAAACCTGCTTTGAGGTAGCAGTTCAGCGCAGCTTTGTTATTTTCATAAACACCCAGACTGATGCGGTGTAATCCCAATTCTTCAAATCCGATCTTTAAAACGGCTTTTGTCATTTGCTGACAAACACCTTTGCCGTGATAAGCCCGATCACCAACCAATACCCGGCTGATGCGCGATGAGCGGTTTTTCCAACTCAGCCCCCCTAAGGAAATATGGCCAACCACGGCACCAGTATCCGTATCAATGGCTTTGTAGCTAAAAGCATCCGATTGGTTGAGAATATTAGACCCATCAATATACCATTCAAGACTTTCCATTGTTAACGGAAAAGAAAATAATGAACCCGACCATTTGATCATCAGTTCCTCAGTTTCAATCCAGTTCATTAGCTGTTGAAAATCACTACGATCGAATAATTCCAAACGTATCATCGGCATTTATTTTCTTACGATAAAAAACGAAACTAAGCTTTACTGTGCTAATGCCTGCCGATTTTATTTGAGATATTTATCAAACCAATCCACAAAATTCTTTTCTTCTACTTCCCTGTTCTGCCATCCGTGGCTACCGCCGTCCCTGATGATGAAGTTGTTGATCACTTTAGCTTCTTTAAATTTTGCAATAATAGATTCAGATTGCTGCAGGGGTACTAAAAAGTCTTTGTTGCCGTGAATGATAAATACCGGAGGATCATCAGCGGTTACCCAGTTAATCGGAGAAACCTCTTTTGCTATTTCAAGTCTTTTATTGGTATCCGTGATGGAAACATAGGTTCCGGTTGCATCATTCCATTCCTTGAAGTCGAATGCGGCTGCCACCCGGGCAAACACAAGACCTGCCTGGCTAATTTTTCCTGACGTGTTGGGGCCACCATAATTAATAAAATCGGTGGGTGGATAAAAAACGGCTACAGCCTGAACCCGGGAAGAAACTTTATCAACCGGGTCGGCAGACTTTATATTTTTTTCGTCATCGGAGGTAGCAATCATCAACGACAGGTGCCCACCGGCGGAAGAACCCGTGATACCAATATGATCCGGATCAATTCTATATTCTTTTGCATTATACCGTACAAACCTAACCGCCCTTTTTAAGTCGCTGATCTCATCAGGAATGGTATACTGGGGCTGAGAACTTACCATTACACCAAATAAGGTATAGCCCTTTTCGAGGTACATGTCGGATTTAGTTAGAAATGCGTCCATCATTCTGGGCGAAGAGATCCAATTACCATTTAACACGCTGATGATCGCTTTGCCGTTTAAGTTCCCGGTTGGCTTTAACATCATCATCGTTAATGCCATACCGTCCTTACGACCGTAAATAATTTCCGACCTGGTAAACTGTAAACTATCCCGCGCTGATGCACAGATCCCAAAACTGATCAACATGATCGAAAATAAATATCGCATAACTTCTGTTTTTTATTCCAACTATTCAAACAACTCAGCCTGTGGATTGTTCGATGCTGGCCGTTCCCATTGCATTTCTATTGATTTATTAAAGTCGGTCAGCTTATTACCAAGGGCCTTCCATCCCATTACATCCACCACTTTGTTGATCTTGATCTTGGCCTTACGCACCTGTGCCCCACGGCCGCTTTGCATGGCTAAAACCGGCTCAGCATCTGTGGTTACTGCTTCCAGGTAATTACCTTCACCCTCTTTAATAAAAAAGAACTTATTATGCAACGTTGAGGTTTCAATTTTAAACCGCTTAACACTATATTGCAGCTTTTCTTTATCGAAATAAACCGCCGTGATAATTTTTTCTATGTCAAATTTTTCTATTAGCAATACTTTCTCTGTTTCAAATCGCTGGGTTAGTTCCTGATCGGTTATTTCGTAATTACCATCATTGTAAATAACCAACAGCCTGTCTTCAGCTTCAAATTTACCCAGGTAATCGCCTTTCTCTTCGGTGTTCAGTCTGCCGAACTTATTGTCGAACCATAATTTTTTCGCATCTAAGGTAGAATTGCCGGCTTCTTTAAACTTTACCGATTTTATGGGATACTTGGTTACCTGGTTGCCGATACTTCCCCTCGATTTGATATCCTGTTCTTCAAAATAAAAATCGATCTCCTTATTTCTGGCGCTGCAATTCGGACTCAAAATAATCTTAACCACTTCGGCTTCGCCATTGGGATTTGCCGAAAAATAATGTATCCGGCTTTTTTCGCTGCCTTTTGTCAGATCATATTCCTTATCCCTGGTTACTCCGGTAACATTGAACCGCTTGGCAAAACTGATACCAGATTTACCATCAACATAGATCATGTTATAAGTAGTTCGGTCGTCGGTTTTCATAAACACGGCCACATGTAAAATATCTTTACCGATAAATACTTTGTCGGACACACGCACCACTTTCATAATGCCGCCTTTGGTAAAAGCGATAATATCATCCAGGTCGGAAACTTCTGCCACCAGTTCGTCTTTTTTTAGGCTGGTGCCAATAAATCCATCGGCAAAATTTGCGTAGAGCTTGATATTGGCAATAGCCACTGTTTTTGCCTGGATAACATCAAATTGTTTGATCTCCGTTTTACGTTCCCGGCCTTTTCCGAATTTCTTCAACAGGTTTTCATAATAAGCAACTGCAAAATCGGTAAGGTTTGCCAGGTCATGTTTCACCTGTTTGATATCTGCCTCCAGACCGCTGATCTGTTGATTCAATTCATCGATATCCAGTCTATAAATCCTGCGAACCGGCTTTTCGGTTAGTTTGATGATATCCTCACGGGTTATTTCTCTCTTCAGCAGTTTCTTAAAAGGTATAAAGGCTTTGTCGATTCCTTCCAATACTTTGTCCCAGGTTTCATGCTTTTTTTCCAGTTCCTTGTATATCTTCTCTTCAAAGAATATTTTTTCCAACGACGTATAGTGCCATTTTTCCTGCAACTCGGCGAGTTTGATCTGCAGTTCTTTTTGCAGCAGGTTTTTGGTATTATCGGTGGCTGTTTTTAACAGGTCGCTTACTTTTAAAAACTGCGGCTTGTTTTGTACAATCACGCATGCGTTTGGCGAAATACTTACTTCACAATCGGTAAATGCATACAAGGCATCAATGGTGATATCGGGAGAAATACCCGGTGCCAATTCAATGATGACCTCCACTTCAGCAGCAGTGTGATCTGTAACTTTTTTTACCTTTATTTTTCCCTGGTCGTTCGCTTTTACGATACTTTCCATCAACTGCGTAGTGGTTACACCGTAGGGCACACTTTTGATCAGCAACGTTTTTTTATCCTGTTCTTCGATGATCGCCCGTACCCGTACCTTACCACCCCGAACGCCTTCGTTGTAATTACTGGCGTCCATAGTACCGCCGGTTTGAAAATCGGGCAGGATCTCAAATTTTTTACCTCGTAAATATTTTATCGACGCGTCGATGAGTTCACAAAAATTATGGGGAAGGATCTTTGTCGCCAAACCTACCGCAATACCTTCGGCACCCTGTGCCAGGAGCATCGGGAATTTCATGGGTAACGTAACCGGTTCATTTTTACGGCCATCATAACTTAAAGCCCAATCGGTTGTTTTTGCATTGAAAGCCACTTCCAGCGCAAATTTGCTCAGCCTGGCCTCAATATATCTGGCTGCTGCCGCCTCATCTCCTGTGCGTACATCGCCCCAGTTTCCCTGAGTTTCGATCAAGAGGTCTTTTTGTCCCATATTTACCAGGGCATCGCCGATCGATGCATCGCCATGCGGGTGATACTGCATACTTTGTCCGATGATATTGGCCACTTTATTAAAACGGCCATCATCCATTTCCTTCATGGCGTGCAATATTCTGCGTTGCACTGGTTTCATGCCATCTTCAATAGCTGGTACCGCCCGCTCCAATATTACATAGCTGGCATAATCCAGGAACCAGGTTTTGTACTGGCCACCAATACCATTATCGGTGTGTTCGTATTCTTCTTTTGTTTTTTTATCTTTTGCCATATTCTCTATGCCTTAATTTTTTTTTCCTCATTAATTATGCGAAAAAAGAAAGGGTATTTTATATTACTAATAAATAGCCTGTCATTCGAAACAACTTTCGCATTTTAAAAAAACGATCTACATTGATTCTTTTTCATATTTCTCCAACTTCCTCTACGAAAAGCCCCATCGGGGCGCTATATCAGTAGTAGCAGCGGCAGCTTGTTTTTTATATGTGTTGCAGAGCTCCGTAGGAGCGATATGTTATCAATCATAAAATTCGAACAAATATTTTTCGTCATATCCTATTCCAAATTTCTCCAAAAAATCAATGTATTCATCTTTAAATGATCTCCTTTTATGATGTTCCGGCTGATTTAAAATATAGTCAACCACATTTTTAGATTGTGATTTGGCATAAGAAAAGGCTCCAAATCCGGTTTGCCAGGAAAATTCTTCCGCAAAACCCTTTGCCTTTACAAAAGATGATGAATTGGATTTGATATCCCTGACCAAATCCGATATTGCCAGATCAGGTTGTATGCTTACCAGGATATGTGTGTGATCTGGCATACAATAGATGGCATATAATTTTTGTTTCTTTTCGCTTATGATACCCGACATATATTTCTGCAACTCTTCCCTGAAATTTTCTTTAATAAACGATTGCCGGCCTTTTACGGCAAACACAATTTGAATGTATAATTGCGAATAGGTATTAGCCATCTGAATTAATGATTTTATTCCCTACATATCGCTCCTACGGAGCTTTGAAAACCAATTTGCTTTTTGCTTTCTACTGATATATCGCTCCTACGGAGCTTTCTACTGATATATCGCTTTCTTTATTTCCTTTTTGCTTTCTACTGATATATCGCTCCTACGGAGCTTTGAAAACCAATTTGCTTTTTGCTTTCTACTGATATATCGCTCCTACGGAGCTTTGAAAACCAATTTGCTTTTTGCTTTCTACTGATATATCGCTCCTACGGAGCTTTGCACAAAATTCACATTGCTTTTTCTATTGACATATCGCTCCTACGGAGCTTTGAAAATCAATTTACAGCAATGTTCGCCGTTGATGTTCAACTATTAATACTCAGTATTCATCTTCATATTACAAGCTCCGCCAAGTTTCCCCTTTTTACAGAATCCTACGAACTGGGGTTGGAGGAGGCTTTTGTTTTTATCTCAAACTCCTTCATCTTTCCCGGATTTCCCTGTACGTCAAACAGGTCATTTGTGATCATGGTCTTCAATCTCCATAACAAATACGCATCTCCGGTTGTATTTTTTGCTTTGGTAAGATGAATATGGATGACCTTTGATGCTTTTTGCCAATCCCCGGTTACCAGTTTTTTTAATTCTGCGTCATAAAAATCCTCGTCTTCCTGAACCAGTTTTTTTCCACCCTCCAGTAACCGTACGCCTTTATCTTCTTCACAAAGTCTCGTCCATTCGTCAGGATCTACTTCAAATTCGCTGGGGGTAATTTCTCTTTCGAGTTTTTTTGCCTTTACAAATTCCCGGGCAGGTATCTCGTACAAATTTTCGGGATAAAACAGGTTACCCTTTTCATTCAAAAAAGGAAGATTATTGAGGTATAAAATAAAAATCCTTCCGTGGTATTCTTTTAACTGGCTCATTAGCCAATAATACCCGCATACATCATGTTTATTTTGTGCGGCCCAGATCCAGATAAACTCTTCCGGATCATGATCTAACCGCTCTTTTAAATCGCTCACCGTTTTGGCATCATCAACAATTCCGGCCTCAACATGCCCATCGTAATCGCCCCCGGCCAATACCATACGCCACCATTGTTTCCGGGCTTCTATGCCTTCTTCAGTAAAAATGCCCGATATGGGGCCTACCGCAAAATCATCTTTAATTTGAATAATATCGGCTTTCAATGTTTCGTCCTGTTCAAAACTCTTTTCTAACGCTGCAATGTCCGCTTCCTGAAAAACTATATGTATCATGTATTTTAAATTAACTATTCATTTTAAATTGATTCTTCCGCCAGGTCTAACTCTACCTTCAGGTTATCTATGATAAAATCCTGTCGACTGGGAGAATTCTTTCCCATATAATATTCGAGCAATTGCTGGATATGTGTTTCGGGTAAAAGCATCACCGGCTGCAGTTTCATATCTTCTCCTATAAATCGGGCAAATTCACCCGGACTAATTTCTCCCAAACCTTTGAACCGTGTAGTTTCGGGCTTGTTGCCCAGTTTCCGGGTAGCTTCCTGTTTTTCGGTTTCGTTATAACAGTAAATCGTCTCCTGTTTATTTCTAACCCGAAATAAAGGCGTTTCTAAAATATACACATGTCCGTTCTTCACCAGGTCGGGAAAAAACTGCAAAAAGAAGGTCATCAGTAACAAACGGATATGCATGCCATCCACGTCGGCATCTGTTGCAAAAACAATATTGTTGTACCGTAAGCCCTCATAGCCTTCTTCTATATTTAAGGCATGTTGTAACAGGTTGAATTCTTCATTTTCGTATACCACTTTTTTGGTTAATCCATAGCAGTTGAGCGGTTTTCCCCGCAAACTGAAAACGGCCTGTGTTTCCACATTACGGGCCTTGGTAATACTGCCACTGGCGCTATCGCCCTCCGTAATAAAAATGGTACTTTCTTTTTGTTTCTCCGAGATCTTATCCTTGTCTTTACCCGTGGCCTCATCATTGTAATGAAACTTGCAATCCCGCAATTTCTTATTATGCAGATTTGCCTTTTTAGCTCTTTCATTGGCCAGTTTTTTGATCCCTGCCATATCTTTTCGCTCCCGTTCATTCTGTTCGATGCGTTTTTTGAGTGCCTCGGCAGTTTCGGAATTCTTATGCAGAAAATTGTTCAACTCCCGGCCTAAAAAATCACCGATGAAATTCCGCATACTTGGGCCTCCTTCGTAAACCGTTTGTGAGCCCAACTTTGTTTTGGTCTGACTTTCAAATACCGGCTCCTGTACGCGTACGCTTAAAGCTGCACAAATACTGCCCCGTATATCTGACGCATCATAATCCTTTTTATAAAATTCCCTGATTGTTTTTACCAGCCCTTCCCTGAAAGCCGCCAGGTGAGTTCCACCCTGGGTGGTAAACTGGCCATTCACAAAACTGTAATATTCCTCGCCGTAGTCGCTTTCATGAGTGATCGCTATTTCAATGTCTTCCCCCTTCAGATGAATAATGGGATACCGGATCTCATCTTCATTGGTTTTGCGTTGCAACAGATCGAGCAGGCCATTCTTACTTACATACCTTTTGTTATTCAGGTTCATCACCAAACCGGCATTCAGGTAACAATAATTCCAGAACTGGTTATCGAGATACTCCTGTACAAAATGAAAGTTTTTAAATATCTTTTCGTCCGGCACAAAAGTTACCAGGGTTCCATTGTCCTCGGTTGTTTTAACTTCTTTATGCTCCTGCGTTAATACGCCTCTTTCAAATTCGGCGGTTTTTTCCTTACCATCGCGAAATGCGGTTACTTTAAAATAATGGCTCAGGGCATTTACCGCTTTGGTTCCCACACCATTCAATCCTACGCTTTTTTGAAAAGCCTTGCTGTCGTATTTGGCCCCGGTATTGATCTTACTAACCACATCCACTACTTTCCCCAGGGGAATGCCCCGGCCATAATCCCGTATGGTTATCGTTTTGTCTTTAATATTCACATCTACATGCTTGCCATAACCCATCGTGTGTTCATCGATGCAATTGTCGATAACTTCCTTCATTAAAACATAAATACCGTCATCCGGACTGCTGCCATCGCCCAGTTTGCCGATATACATACCCGGTCGAAGGCGTATATGCTCCTTCCAGTCCAGGCTCCTGATGGATTCTTCGTTATATTCATTCTTTTCAATCTCCGCCATTATTTCAAATTTTCAGTGCTGCGAATATAACTGAATGGAAGGATTTTCAGCTAGGGCGAATTATCCACAATCTCCGGCAAAATGTGAGCAAAAAAGCGATTGTTGAACAAATTCGTTTTAATATGATAAAAATTAGTTTAATGAATGCTGCAAGTCATTGATTTAGACTGCAGCTCAATTTAGTTTTAACAAAAATGGTACCATGAAAATAACAAAACTGATCATGATCGTCCTCGCTTTTGCGGGTCTTTCCTGTAACGCTACCAAGATCACGTCTTCGTGGAAAGCTGCAGATTTGCAAACAAAACCATATTATAATGTGATGGTTTGGGGTATTTTGCCAAAAAGCGACAGCACGGTTAGAAAACAGCTGGAAACGCATATGGTAAATGACCTTGTTGAAAAAGGTTACCATGCGGTTTCATCAATAGACGTTTACCAGGCAAAAGCCTATGAAAAAAGTAGCGGCCGGGATATTGTGGAAGAATTCAAATCTACCGGGGTGGATGCTGTGATCACATTGGTTTTATTGAACAAAGAAAAAGAGGAAAAATATTATCCGGGTGGCTTTTTTACTAAACCCGTGGATACATATGGAGGCATAGACAAGTATTATTCCCAGGCTTATGAACGGATCTTTACACCCGGGTATTACATTAGCACTACTGATTATTTTTGGGAAGCAAATCTGTTTGAAGTTGTTGCCGACAAAATTGTGTACTCCGTTCGAACCAGGTCATTCGATCCGGAATCAACCGAAATACTGGCACACGAAAATGCTTTGAAGATCATGAAAGATATGCTCAGGAAAAAAGTGATCATAGATCAAAATTCAACAAACAAATAAGCCGTTTTGTAAAAGAATATGACCCTGCAACAGCGGGAAATTATTTTTATAGTAGTTTTATACAAATCTTTTACATGAATCTGGATCTTTCAAATAAAACGGCCCTGGTTTGCGGAAGTACACAGGGACTCGGATACGCAAGTGCTGTTGAACTGGCGTTATTAGGTTGCCGGGTAATATTGATGGCCCGCAATGAAGACAAACTAAAGCAAGTTGTTCAAACGCTCGATCGGTCTAAAGGACAGGAGCACGGTTACCTGGTGGCTGATTTTTCGGATAACTTGGCTGTTAAAATAGCCATTGACGATTTTGTACAAACCAATACCGTTCATATCCTGGTGAATAATACCGGTGGCCCCCCGGGTGGTGCTGCGTTAACTGCAAAGCCGGAGGAATTTATTACCGCTTTCAATAATCACCTGATCAATAACCATAACCTGGTACAGGCAGTGGTGCCCGGTATGAAAGCAGTGGGTTTTGGCCGGATAATCAACATCATTTCAACCTCGGTTAAAAATCCGATAGCCGGTTTGGGTGTGAGCAATACCATCAGGGCAGCAGTGGCCAATTGGGCAAAGACCCTCGCTACCGAACTTGGGCCATTCGGGATCACAGTTAATAATGTTTTGCCCGGCTTTACCAAGACTGTGCGGGCCGATTATGTGATTGCCGCCAAAGCTAAAGCGAATAACATAACCGAGGAAGAAGTGATGAAACAGCTGGTTGCCGAGATCCCGGCAGGCAGGATCGGCAAACCGGAAGAATTTGGCGCTGCTGTAGCTTTTTTATGCTCTATGGCAGCCGCGTATATCACCGGAATCAACCTCCCGGTTGACGGCGGCAGGCTGGGTTGTTTATAATTATTGACCAGGGTACAACCATTTTAAAATTATTGGTCTCTTAACGTAAGCATATTATTGCGAATTTTTTGTTTTACAATAAAATGCGCTATCTTAATCTTTAATTCTAATCAAAAAAAACAAAAAAATGAAATTGACAAAATTACTAATGGCTGTTGTTGTATCAGCCAGCATGCTTTTTGTAAGCTGTAAACCAAAAGACGCGGACATTAAAACAGCAGTTGAAACTGCCTTAAAAGCAGAGCCAACGATGAGTGGAACAACTGTTGAGGTAAAAGACGGTGTTGTAACTATTGGCGGAGAATGCAAGGATGATGCCTGCAAAACTGCATGCGAAACAGCTGTTGCGGCCGTTAAGGGTGTAAAGTCGGTTGTTAACAATTGTACCGTTGCTCCCCTCCTCCACCGCCTCCGGCTTCTTTGTCAACTACCATCGATGCAGCTAAAATGCAACAGGTGAAGGATGGTTTGAAAGATATGGCTGGTGTTACCGTAGAATTTGCTGGTGATAAGGCGGTTTTAAAAGGTGAAGTAACCAAGGCGCAAAGGATGACCATCATGCAATTGTTGGCTGCTGCAAAAGTGCTTTCGGATGTTACAGGCTTAACAGACAAAAAATAATTAATCATAAAATAAAAAACAAACAAAATGGCATTACAGGATAAATATGCTGAGTTATTACAGGCAGCCACTACGATGGGTGTTGTTAACCTGGCTTCAACAGAACAGGCTGGTGTGTTGCACATAAGCGGCACTGCTAACAGCACTGCGGATTACGACGCACTTTGGGCATTATATGCAAAAATTGACCCCAATATGGCCAGCGGCGATCTGATGATGAACATCGATATCAAAGCGGAAGCGGGTGCTCAATTGAAAGTGACAACCGAAAGCAGCAACCTCAACATCAGAAGTACACCCAGTACGGAAGGCGAAATAGTTGGCAAAGCTGCCCATGAGGAAATAGTTACCCTGGTTGAAAAAACCAATGACAGCTGGTGGAAAATTAAAACGAAGGATGGTGAAGAAGGATATGCTTTTGCACAATACCTGTCGCCGGAGGCGTAAACTAAAAATATTTACAGTTAAGTCACTCCGGCAAACCGGGGTGACTTTTTTTATTGGTAGCTTTATTCAAATTTTAGTAAAATGAAAACAGTATTAATAACGCTGATATTATTTTTTTCTGCGCCTTCCATTTTTGCGCAGTTTTATAACAAAGACGGTGGATTTGCACACACGTTCTCTATTGTTGCGCGCGATTCGGCAACCGGCGAATTGGCTGTAGGTGTGCAAAGCCATTGGTTTAGTGTAGGAACGGCGGTGAGCTGGGGCGAGGCGGGTGTAGGTGTTGTAGCTACGCAGTCTTTTGTAAACAAAAGCTATGGTATCAAAGGTTTGAATTTGATGAAAGCTGGCAAAACGGCACCAGAAGCATTACAGGAGCTATTAACCGCCGATGAAGGCAGAGAGGTAAGGCAGGTTGCCATGATTGATGCAAGCGGACATGTACATTCATTCACCGGCAAAAATTGCATCGATCATGCCGGAAGTATAGTTGGTAAAAACTATGCTGTACAAAGCAATATGATGCTTACGGATAATGTAAATACAGCCATGGCAAAGGCATTTGAAGGAAGCGCCGGAAAACCACTGGCCGAAAGGGTTTTACTAAGCCTACAGGCGGCACAGTCGGCGGGAGGCGATATCAGGGGTAAACAGTCTGCAGCCATACTCGTTGTTGCCGGCAAAGCTGAAGGACAGCCCTGGAATGAGCGGCTGATAGACCTGCGGGTTGATGACCACGAGGCGCCATTGCAGGAAATGGATCGCTTACTCAGGCTTTTTCGTGCCTACGGGCATATGGATAAAGGAGACCTGGCAGTTGAAAAAAACGACATGAACCTGGCCATGAAAGAATACAAGACCGCGATGAACATGTTTCCCCAAAACCTGGAAATGCAATACTGGACGGCCATCACGCTGGCCAACAATAACAGCATTACAGAGGCTGCTGCCCTGTTACAGAAAATTTATAAAAAGGATGCCAATTGGCGGGAATTAACAAAAAGATTGCCAAAAGTGAACCTGTTAACGGTTTCAGAAGCCGGGTTAAAAGAATTATTAAAGTAAATTTGCAAAAAATAAAAAACATGAAATTATTAAATCCGGTGATCAATACGATTCTTTTTTCAGTATTGATATTATCCTGTACCGCGCAAACCAAAAACAGTTTAACGGCTGCCGAATTTGAAAAAGAAATCACAACCAAAGAAAATATTCAGATACTGGATGTACGAACCCCTGGTGAATTTTTTTCGGGCCATATCAAAACTGCATTGCAAGCGGATTGGAATAACAAAGCTGAATTTGAACGCCGCCTGGCCTTTGTAGATAAGAATAAACCCGTTTATATATATTGCCTTGCGGGAGGCCGGAGTGCCGCCGCCGCAAACAAAATGCGTAGCATGGGTTACCAGGCAGTTATCGAATTGCAGGGCGGAACCAATGCCTGGCGGGCCGCTAATCTTCCTTTAGAAGGCAGCAGCAACGAAAAACAAATGACCATCGAAGCGTTGAATGAAACCATCGCCGGTTCAAAAACCGTATTGATTGATTTTGGCGCACCCTGGTGCCCGCCTTGTAAACAAATGGAGCCCGTTTTGGCAAGTTTAAAAGAAAATAATAAAGGCAAATTCACTTTTATAAATGTGGATGGTGGCCGCGACCAGGATATTTTAAAAACATACGAGGTTACTGCCTTGCCCGTGTTTATCGTTTTTAAAGATGGTAAACAGGTTTGGCGTAAGGATGGCGTGGTAACCGAAAAAGAACTGGCAGATCAAATACACTAATCCTGCGACAATTCCTTGATAAAATCAGTAACTAAATAACAGATCAATTTCCCGGTTGAATCATCTTTACGACCGTCTTCCAGTTGGGTGGCACCTTCGCAAATATGGAGGTAGGCCGGTTTAGAATCCTGTGCTGTAAAAGTTATGAATTTCCTGGCCTGCAGGGGCGTAATACCGCAAGGAGTCATGGCACTGCTTAAAACATGCTCCACACAATCCAGGTCGATCTCAATACCGGTGTAACTGTCTTCAGTAAAGCCGGTGGCATGGGCTACTGCCTGAATAAAATTCTTGCGTTCATGGATAAATATTTCTTCAAAGCTGATATAATCCATGAAGGGATTGTTATGAATATCCATTAATATATTTTGCGGGATATAGTTTTCATGTAAACCGATCATACAATATTTACCCAGGTAACCATCCTCTTCGGCATAACGAAATCCATTGCCACTATGCCTGCCTTCGGCCACACTGAAGTCGGAGTGCGCATCGAGGTTTATACAATTGATCTGCGACAATGGAATGAGCTCGGCTTTGTGCAACCCTTTGGCCACGCCTTTAATGATCGGGTACGCATTATTGTGGCCACCGCCAATAATGATGGGAATTTTTTTTGCTGAGGCGATCACTTTTAACAGGTCTTCCACTTCTTCATCAACAATATTCAACGCATGCCGGTAAGCATTAATTTTTTCTTCCTCATTGTAGGCATTGTTTTCTATTAAGAATTTAATATCCCCAAAATCAAAATGGCCCAGCAATAACGTGTTCTCGCCAGTGAGGTAGTCGTTGCTCTGGATATTTAAAAACGAATCAAGAAAGGATTGCCAGGCAGTTTCGGCCCCACCCACACCATAATTGGCTTTTACACCAAAATCCTCGGGTATGCCCAGTACCACGTACCTCACCGGCGATTCGGCAATCACTTCGGGCCATTCACTACCGGGTTTCAGGTAATGCAGGCGCTCTCCTATTTTAGTTTCAAATCGTCGCACCCGGGTAATCGACAAAATATCTTCCTTTGAATAAAACTTGAAATGTTTCATGGATGAAAGTTAGGGAAAATCCCCTTGTAATGGCAAGAAGCTTCAAAAATAGGTGCCCTTAACAGGTTGCAAATGGATAGCCGTCGACTTCCGTGTGGCAGGCAAGCCGGCCGTTCAATTCAGGCCCGTACAACATTACCGATCAATTGAGCAGAAGGTTTAATTGATCGGTCTTTTGGGCCGATATTCCATTATTATACGGCAACTTTTCTGAAATCATTAACGTTCGTTTAGCCCGCTGGGTAAGTGCTTGGTATAGTCTTTGTTTTACATGGAATATGAAAACAAAAAAACTAAACACCTTGATCTTAGTCGTCCTGGGCATCAGTCTGTCACCTGTTTGCCACGCCCAAGCTGAACAAGTATTCGAAAAAGGTTCACTAACGGTCAGCGCCGGTATCGGCCTTGGTAATGAGTATAAGTCGGAGTATTCCAACTCAGCCCTTGGTATCAAAGCCGTTGCAGAAACCGGATTATGGCAGGCCGGCCCAGGAATTGTTTCACTTGGTGTTGAGGTTGGTAATTCTTTTTCCAGTAACGGATCGCTACCCAATTATCGAGCTAGTTCGCTGGTTGTGGCTGGCCGTTCGGCCTGGCATCACGGTTGGAACATAAAAGGGCTTGATACCTATGCCGGACTTTCGGCCGGAGCCGGCTTTAACCAATACCGTTATGAAAAAAACGGAACCGTCAGGCAAACCGAGATCGTACCTGTTTTCGGCGGTTTCGTCGGGGCTTCCTATTTTATCAGCCCATCATTTGGTTTTAATGTGGAAGCGGGATACGATATTACCCAAATACAGGGTGGAATTGTGTTTAAACTCAGATGATCCTTTTTAAATGGGAGCAATATAGCGGGGAAGCCGGGAAGTCGTTTTAGCATAATTAATTTGTTTTACGGCCTTTGCGGTTTACCGGCCTGCAACGTCTATGTGTGCCCCTTATAGTCACCTGCTTATCTTACTTCTTGATCTTACAAAGAGATCTCATTTAATTCGCTTCCAAAATACTGCTTGTATCCCCGCAATTAAAGCATTATATTTATACCAGTTCTTTTCACGCCTTAAATTTTGCGTTATGAATACGATCGAAAAATTTAAAACCTGGGGCGATAAGCATCACCCAAAATGGCTGGATATTATCCGCATTGTGTTAGGTATTTTCCTTTGTTATAAGGGGATAGATTTTCTTCGCAATACCAGCAATATCATCAGCATGATGCAAAACACTTCTTTCTTCAGCGAGTTCATGATCATTTTAATTGGCCATTATGTAGCTTTTGCGCATATTCTCGGCGGTTTCTTTTTGACCCTTGGTTTGTTTACCCGGGCTGCCTGTATTATTCAGTTGCCGATCTTATTAGGAGCCATTGTTTTTATAAATATTAACGCTACCCATGATGCTTTTAGTCCTTACTCAGAACTATTCTTATCTATTCTGATCTTTCTGTTGCTTTTTATTTTTTGATCATCGGCAACGGTCCGCTTTCAGTAAAAGTACCGCCGGAAGAGCATTTGAAAGAGCATCGGAATTATGAGCACAAGGTTAAGGGAGAGCCCGAGGAATAACACAATCATCAAAAGATACCTTCAGGGTATCAGGTATCTTATCTTTCTAATCAAAATGAAATGCGGTTCCGCAATGAGCGGGACAGGCTGCGCCTCAGCATCACCAAAATCCCCTGCCACATGATTCAGGTGGCTGATGTTTTCAACAGATATCTCCGATGATGGAGATGACAGCCTAATCTACTTCGGTTTATATTCCAAAACCAGCACCGCATTTTCAGTCAGGCTTGCACTGCTGTGCAACTCATAACGCTTGTCTCCGGCCTTTACCACGATCGTTGCTGTATTGGGTGGAATGCTGCCGAGATTATGTGCAAACAGCACAATTTCATGGCGGTCTGCCTGATCATCCAATACCAGGTTAACAGTTATTGGTTTATCCGTCAGGCGTTGGCTGCCTAACAGTAATTTGCTGTTATAATATACACTGATCGAATCTCCATCGATGGTGCCATTATCAAAAATATCGAGCGTAACGTTTTTCACCGTTACCGGTATGCGGCTAAAAATCGTATTCTTCCTTTCGGTAACTTTGGCAGCCGGTTTAGCCGCTGCCGGACTGCCGGTTGTACTTATTTTAAATTCTTTAGGTGGCTCAGCACCCATCAGGTTCTTAACAAAATAATCCCAGCGTTTGCGGGTCATATATAAGCCATCGGCACCATACCCATGCCGGGCATTGGGAAAGATCAGCATGTCAAAATCTTTATTGGCTTTTTGTAAAGCTTCTGCCACTAAATAGGTGTTATAAGGCGGCACATTATCATCCATACCACCATGCACCAGCATCAATTTTCCTTTGAGGTTACCGGCGTTGATCTGGTTGGCCTGGTTCTCATAATTGGTTTTTCCATTTGCATCTTTGCTCATTAAACCAATATACCGTTCGCCCCAGTCATCTTCGTAATTGCGGTTATCGTGATTACCCGATTCGGAAATACCCACTTTATAAAAATCGGGATAAGTAAACATGGCATCAGCCGTGGCAAAGCCTCCACCCGAATGGCCCCAAACACCAACTTTATCAAGGTCGATAAAGGCCCTGGTAGCTGCCAGTTGTTTAATACCAGCCACCTGGTCGTCAAGTGTATTGCTGCCCATGTTGCCGTAACAGGCATCATGAAATGATTTTGAACGGTCGGGATTACAGGAGCCATCAATGATCACTACAATAAAACCAAGGTCGGCCAATGCCTGGTGATCGCCGCGTGCCGGCGAAAAAGAACGGTTACCCACACCGCCCCCCTGCGGTCCGGGATAGATATAATTAACAACCGGGTATTTTTTTGTTTTATCCAGGTCCTTCGGTGTAAATAGCAGGCCATACAAATCCCATTTGCCATCGTTTGACTTTACCGTAATAGGTTCCGGCGCTTTCCAGCCGGTAGCGGTAAGCGCAGAAATATCTGCCTTTTCAAGTGAAGCGATCAGTTTGCCCTGCATGGTGCGCAAAACAGAAACAGGTGGCTGATTTGGTTTGGAATAATTGTCTACAAAATATTTACCATCGGGCGACAGGCTAACATTATGATGGCCATCTTCGGGCGTTAGCAGGGTGAGTTTACTGCCGTCAAACTTTATACTGTAAAAATGGCTGAAATATGGATCACGGCCGGATTCCCGGCCATTGGCATATAAATATAGCGTACGATTGGCTTCGTCAACTTTTAGTAATTGAGTAACTACAAAATTGCCTTTGGTGATCTGATTTTTGAGCTGGCCGGTGGTTGCATCGTAGAGGTACTGGTGTCCCCAATCATCCCGCTCGCTATACCAGATGATCTCATTGGTTTTATCGAGAAAATGCCAGTTGATGGTACCCTGCCCGCTTTCGTATTGAGTGGCTACTTTTTCTTCAAAAACCTCACTCACCTCACCGGTAGCGGCATCGGCTATACGCATTTTTTCTATTTTATGATCGCGGCTGGTAGATACAAATGCGAGTTTGCTGGCATCGGCATTCCATTCATTATCATCATAAGGCCCTCCCGAGGAAATGTCATCACTGAGGGTTCCTCTGCGATCGTCGGGCGGAATTTTTAACCGGATAACTTTGGGTATATCTACCTCAATGATTACCCGGTGTATTTTAATAATTTCTTTGTCTTCCGGCAATGGATATTTCCAGGCTTCCAGTTTGGGTGCACCCACATTAGTGGTTACCAGGTACATGTCCTGTATATGCCGCTGATCTTGTTGAAAAGTGGCTATCTTTTTCGAATCAGGACTCCAAAGCATGATGGGCCGGTCGCTATGTGTCCAGCCGGCATTATCGGTAGCATAACCAAAGTCCTTAACCCCATCGGTGGTGAGTTGGGTTTCTTTTTTAGTTTCCAGGTCCTTTACCCATAAATTCCAGTCGCGGATAAAAGCGGCTTTCTTACCATCAGGAGAAATTATTTCATTGCTTCCACCTCTTCTGCGGCCACCTGCAGCAGCGTTGTCAGCTGCGTTTGGCAGAATGGACTTTAAGTCAGCCCCAAATTTACGGCCACCGTTTGATGGATCTGCCAATACGTACTCTTTACCTCCGGCAATATCAACCGAATACCAAAATTTGCCATCGGGTAACCAATTGGGGCGTACATTACTGCGATATACCAGTTTATTGACACTGAAATTCAAGGCTTGTGCAGCCTGTTCGTAATCAGCAGCAGTTAAAACTTTTTTATCCTGTGCGGCAAGGGTAAAACTGATAACAGTCATACAGGCCAGGAATACCAGGTTCTTTTTCATGATATAGTTGTTTCGGACGTTAATTTAAGAAATGTTGGGGATTTGGATGAAGTTAATTGTTGAATGGCGAAATTGAATTTATTGATGGCTTTAATAATCGTTAAAATGAGAAGAATTAAATATGTAATTTAGAAAGTCAATGTTATGACCGAAATAAAAGAAAATCTTTTTCTCAACACATACGGCCTGGTCCTTAGTGGAGGAAACAGCATTCGCATGGGTGCCGACAAAAGCATGTTACAATACTTTGAAAAGCCACAACGTTACCATGTTTATGAATTGCTACAGCCTTTTTGCGAAAAGGTTTTCATTTCCTGTAATGAGCAGCAGGTGAATAGTCTTGAACCAGGATATAGTTTTGTAAAAGACCATGCCTCGTATAAAAATATTGGCCCCATGGCTGCCTTGCTTTCAGCATTTGACCTGTTTCCAGAGAAGAATATATTACTGATCGGATGCGATTACCCATTTTTAATGGCTGAAGAATTAGCACCCTTTTCTATCCAATGCCGGGAAACGCCTGCCGCTTTTTATAATAAAGAGGCAAATAAGTATGAGCCAATGCTGGCCTGGTATCCGGCAACATCTTTCCACGCACTGCAGGCAATGTATCATGCGCTGCAATTCTCACTTCAACAATTCCTGGTAAAGCAAAATGCAGCCAAATATTATCCGGCCGGTAAACATTCGATTGTGAGTGTTGATACACCCGCAGATTTTATCAAAACCGTTTCTTTACTCAACCCGTGATATGCCCGATTTCTTTTGTATTTTTAAACTATGAGCGATTCTTCCGTTGAACAGATCAGCATTCAAAAAGCAGCCGATGGCAAAATAACCGAAGCCCCGGATAAAATTGCTGTGGAGGAGCCGCTTGAAATTCAACTTACTTATAGCACCGATACCGGGTTGATGCACAAAAACATTGCGGTAACCATGCGCACACCAGGCCATGATGCAGACCTGGCTGCCGGGTTCCTGTTTACCGAAGGGATTATTGTTGCGTCAACAGATATCGATGCTATTAAACGGGTAGCTGCCGATGATAACCGGATATCGGTTGTACTGAAAGAAAACATCGTACCTGTTTTAGCAAATGCCAGCCGAAATTTTTACAGTACCTCCAGCTGCGGTATTTGTGGAAAGGCCAGTATTGAAGCCATTCGCACGGTTTCTCAATTTAACGATTTGCCCGATACCATTCAAATACCCGCAACGGTATTTTATGGTTTACAAAACAAATTAAAGACCCAACAAAAAGCTTTTGAAGATACCGGCGGCATACATGCCAGCGCATTGTTTAACCTTGACGGACATTTTATTTTGTTACGGGAAGATGTGGGCCGCCATAATGCGTTAGACAAGATCATCGGCTCATCATTGCTGAATAATCAACTACCGGCAAGCCATTGTATTTTACTTTTGAGTGGAAGGGCAAGTTTTGAGTTGCTGCAAAAATCGGTAATGGCAGGCATCAAAATTGTTGCGGCCGTAGGGGCGCCTTCGAGCCTGGCAGTGAAAATGGCGAGGGAGAACGGGATCACATTGATTGGATTTTTAAAAGATAACCGGTTTAATATTTATGCAGGAGAACACAGGATTACCGCCTAGTTTTTTCCGGCCGGGGAGGCGGAAAGCGGTTTTTTGGGTATTTTCCGATCCCGTGTTATCAACGTTCACGCAGTGTGCTATGCACCGGCTACATTTAAATACATGATATGAAAATACGCATCAAAGCAAACTCGATCAGATTCCGGCTTACCAGATCCGAAGTAAGCAAACTGGCTGCCACAGGCTATCTGGAGGAAGAAACCAATTTCCCCGAAAATAAATTTATTTATGCTTTGGAGGTGGTGAAAGATTCTGCTGAATTATCAGCATCATTTCTACACAATAAAATGACCATGCTGGTTACTGAATCTTTCGTAAAAGACTGGCCGCAAAATGAGGTTGTTGGATTAGACGCCAGTTTGAAAGTATCTGAAGATCATTCCCTGTATCTTTTACTCGAAAAGGATTTTGTTTGCCTGGACGACACTACCGAAGATCAAAGCGACAATTTCGAGAACCCCAATAAAACCTGCTGACAGAAATTTAATCAGGCAAAGGTTTAAACAGGCTCTTTTTTATACTTTCCTTTACTCTTTCTGATATTCACCGCTACTACTTTATATTCGGGGCACATAGCCTCCGAATCAGAAATATCGGAAGTGATATTATTCAGCATGATATCCGGAAAATGAAAGGTAGAACTCAAAATGCCCGGTTTTACCTCATCGGTTATCTTTGCCCGAACATCCGCCTTTCCTCTCGGCGATTCAATGCAAACCATATCGCCCTCATGGATCTGGTGCTTTGATGCATCTACCGGATTGATCAGTAAAAAATCTTCTTTTAATATTTTACCATTTCCGGTTCTTCGGGTCATGGCACCACAATTATAATGCTCCAGTTCGCGGTTGGTTGTTATGATGTATGGATATTCCTTACCATGTTGAACAATTTCTTCGGTTTCCTTAAAATGGTTGTGAACGAATTTTCCGAGGCCGCGCTTAAAACTTTCAACGTGTATCATATCAGAATCAGATCCGTCCTTCGCTACCGGCCATTGTTTACCGTTTTCGCCCAAATCCTTCCATTTAACACCAGCGAAAAACGGCACTATCTGGGCAATTTCATCCAGCAAAGTTTCGGGATCATAATCGGGTTGGGCATATCCCATTCTGTTCATTATATCTACAATGATCTGCCCATCAGGCCTGGTACCTTCAATGGGTTCTACCACTTTATTTACCCGTTGAATTCTTCTTTCACCATTGGTAAAAGTGCCGCTTTTTTCAAGGAATGAAGCCCCGGGAAGAATAACCGTTGCCAATTTAGCTGTTTCTGTCATGAATAATTCCTGTACCACAAATAGTTCCAGGTTCTTTAATGCTGCCACAACCCTATGCGTGTTTGGGTCAGTTTGTGCCATGTCTTCGCCGATCACCCAAACGGCTTTCAGTTTATTATTAAGTGACGCATCATACATCTGTGGAATTTTGTATCCCACATGTGTTGGCAGTTTTGCATTATAAAACAACTCATACCGCTGATGATTTTCAGGCAAAGTAATATCCAGGTAACCTGCACCCTGGTGGGGCTGACAACCCATATCAGCGGCACCCTGTACATTGTTTTGTCCGCGCAGCGGATTTACACCAACTCCCCTGCGGCCAATGTTACCCGTTATCATGGCCAGATCGGCAATCAACATTACCGTGAAGGTTCCCTGTGTATGTTCGGTTACTCCCAAACCATGAAACGACATGGCATTACCTGCTGAAGCATAGGCTACCGAAGCCCTTCTTACCAGGTCTTTGTTTACACCGGTTATTTTTTCCAGCTCATCGATGTTGAGCGAAAGGACCTGCTGCTTAAAATCTTCATACCCTTCTGTACGTTTACTGATAAAGTCCTTGTCCTCCAACTGTTCTTTAATAATATAATACAACATCATATTCAGCAAAGCCACATTGGTACCCGGGCGCAACTGCAAATGATAATCGGCATACCTCGCCAATTCGATCCGGCGGGGGTCAATCACGATCAAAGTTTTTCCTTTGATCGCCTGCTGCTTTATTTTGGCCCCGGTAACCGGGTGTGCATCCGTAGGATTGGCCCCGATGACCATCATACAGTCCGTGAAATTTAGATCCTTAACAGAATTTGTTGCCGCGCCTGTACCAAAGGTACGTTGCATGCCCAGTGCCGTTGGTGAATGACACACCCGGGCACAACTGTCGATGTTATTAGTGCCAATCACTGCACGAATAAATTTCTGCATCAGGTAATTTTCTTCGTTGGTGCACCGGGCGCTTGAAATGCCGGCGATATAATCGGGCCCAAAATCGTTTTTTATCTGGGTTAATTTATGGGCAATAAAGTCATAAGCCTCCTCCCAGGTTGCTTCAACAAATTCTCCATTCTTTTTGATCAGCGGTGTTCGGATCCTGTCTTCATGATTATAGAAGGAAAATGCGAAGCGTCCCTTCAGGCAGGTATGCCCCTGGTTCGATTCGGCATTGTACGGCGCCTGGATAGAATGGATCTTGTTTTCTTTAACCGCTACATCCAGGTTACAACCCACGCCGCAATAGGTGCAAATGGTTCTTACTTTTTTATCAACAGCCGTTGATTTCGATTCAAAAACATCCGATATGGCCGAAGTTGGACAAGCCTGGGCACAGGCACCGCAACTTACACAATCCGAATTTTCGAAATCCGTTTCCAGGCTTTTAATGATATGGCTGTCGAATCCCCGGCCGGCCATACTTAAAACAAATTCACCCTGCACCTCATCACAGGCCCTCACACAACGATAACAGTTAATGCATTTACTGAAATCGGAAGTCATGTAGGGATGACTCAGGTCTTTTTCTTTATTAAGGTGGTTCTTTCCTTCGGGATACCGTACATCCCGTATGCCTACTTTAGCTGCCACCGTTTGCAATTCACAATTATTATTGACCTCGCAGGTTAAGCAGTCGAGTGGATGATCGGTAAGCACCAATTCAACGATATTCTTTCTGAGTTTTTGTATACGGTTCGAATGCGGATAAATATAGGAACCCGGCATGACCGGTGTATGACAGGAGGCCTGGGCCTTTGCCTTTCCTTTCTCATGTAACGCTACATCCACACTACAAACCCGGCAGGAACCAAATGGATCCAGGTTGGGTGCATCGCATAATGTGGGTACATATTCCTGCCCGAAATTCCTCCTGATGAATGCAAGTATTGTTTCGCCTTGCTGTATCCTGTATGGTGTATTGTCAATAAAAGCCACATCAGCCCCGGCGCTGCCATTATCTGCCTCCCGGCCATTGGTGGAGCCAATAACTGAAAATTCCTTTTTGCCGTCTTTTTTTTCAACAGGGTTCATAATCAGTTTTATTTAAAATAAGGAGACAGTTCTTCATCGAAATAATGAAGGGCATTCTTTACCGGTAAGGGCAACCCGCCGCCCAAAGCACAGAGCGAACCGATCTCCAGGGTTTCTACCAGGTCGTCTATCAGTTTTCTATCCATTTTGTAATCAGATTCCTGCGCTTTTTTCAACATTTCGTACCCTCGGGTGCTACCAATACGACAGGGAAAACATTTCCCGCAGCTTTCATGCGCGGTGAACTGAAACAGATGTTCCAGGTATTTAATAATGGGAAATTTTTCGGGGATACACACAACCGATGCATGCCCCAACAAAAAACCATTCGCGTCAAAGGATTCAAAATCTATCGTAAGGTCGTTAATTTTATCCACCGGAACCAATCCTCCCAATGGCCCGCCAATATGCATGGCTTTGATCTTTTCTTTGAAACCGGCCCCCAGGTCATTAATCACCACAGAAAGTGGTGTTCCCATGTCCACTTCATAGATTCCGGGCTTATTGAAAAAACCATCCAGTGAAACTAATTTGGTGCCGGTTGACTTACCCTTTCCTATAGCCGAAAACTGTTCTCCGCCATTTTTTATGACATAGGGAATACAGGCCAGGGTTTCAACATTGTTAACCACGGTTGGCTTATTGAACAATCCTTTTTGTGTGGGATAAGGCGGACGAATCCTGACCTCGGGCCGTTGCCCCTCGATCGAGGATAACAAAGCGGTTTCTTCGCCACAGATATAGGCGCCCATGGCTTTGATCAATTTAAAATTGAAATTGAAACCGGTACCCAAAATATTTTCACCCAGTAATTTCTGCTGCACCAGGTCTTCAACAGCCGCTTGTAAAATGTTTTGCGATTCGGGATACTCGGCCCGTACATACAATACCCCTGTATCGGCACCAACGATATAGCCGGCTATCATCATGCCCAACAACACGGAATGCGGTTGCTTCTCCATCAAATATCGGTCGGAATAAGCTCCCGGATCACCTTCATCTGCATTGCACACAATAAATTTTTGTAAACCTTCGGTACTCCTGCACGACTCCAGTTTAAAGGCAATCGGAAACCCCGCCCCGCCCCTGCCTCTTAAACCGGATATCTTTAACTCACGTAACAATTCTTCAGGCGTTTTTGATAGCGAGTGCGATAAAATTTTATAATATTCAGTAATACCCGGGAAAGTTTCGGTTAAAACAGCCGTACCAAAAGAAGCTATGTTGTATTCATCATCCCGTACTACCCGGTCAGATTTTATCATCTCAATTTCTGATACGGCATTGCCAGAATAATTTTTTCCGCCATAATTGAAGGCATTATTTTCATGGCATCGGCCCAGGCAACACATTTCGCCTATCTCCTCATCGGTAAACGGTAAGCTTAATTGCTCCCGGAGTGCATCCTGCGTACCTGCTGTCATACAGGAACTACCGCTGCAAATAAATACCTTTTTGCCCTTGTTTTCTTCTTTTAAAAAATCATAGAAACTTGTAGATCCGAAAATATTAGCCTTTCCCATTAAAAACTCGTCGGCCAGTTCTTCTATCCTTTCCCGCGAAGGTGTTCCGCTCTCTTTAGCAGCAATGCCCAATTCCTCAAACAGGTTGGTTTTTAGACCTTTCCTGCCCGATAATTCACTAAGATTAGATGACATACCAAATTGTTTACAGCAATTTAATTATTTTATGGTTAAAACCGGGCATTTTTATACCCAAAAACGATTATTCGGCATTATCTGAATTAAGTTACCGACTTCTTGCAAAATGAGAAAGAAAAAATACCCAGAGAGCTTATAAAAAAACTTCTTTTCAACAGTTTTTTATAGCCATTCGGGGTTAATTACCGTTAAATGGGCCAACAGATATCACAGGATGAGGTTCTGATTAGCCATTTGAATATCGGGATTCATTAACTACGTAAATGTGCATCAAATCAAAATCAGGATTTGTAATCATCTGTAAAACTTATTTATAGTTGCTTGTTGCACCCGTATCTAACAATATCTATAAAAATATTGACAGATACCTTTATTATTAACCAGCTACATAGCTTTCTATGCGGGATAGAATACCAGGTATATCGCACGTAGAGGATACCGGAACGATTGTATCCTGCCACTTGTAAAGGGTAATGGTACGAATAAAGCTGCTTGTTTAAAATTTGTATCTTCATAAAAATAATTACAAATGAAAAATGTACTGATCGGATTAATCATGATAGTTTCTTTTTCTGCCTCAGCTCAGGATCTGAAGTCGGGTGGCAAACTTAAGCCAGAACAGGCGATCATGGATATCAGGCATTATACCCTGGTGCTGGACGTTGATCCTGATCAACAGTCGATAAAAGGATATACCGAAATTGCGCTTATCCTTTCACAACGAACAAGAACGTTATTGTTTGATTTCTGGCACGGACTTACTATTGACCAGGTTTGGGTTAATGGCCAAACGGCTGCCTATACCCATTCCAACGATGATCTGATACTTATTACGCCGGCGAATGAACTGGCTGCTGAAAAAGTGATGGTAAAAATTGCCTACGGGGGAAAACCGGCAGTAGCGGTAAGGCCTCCCTGGACCGGTGGTTTTCAGTGGGCAAAAGACAGCAATGGCAACCCCTGGATTGCCATTACCGACCAGGGTGAGGGAGGTAAGATCTTCTTTCCCTGTAAAGACCATCCCAGTGATGAGCCCAATGAGGGTGCTGATCTGATCATCACGGTACCGAAAGGGTTAGTTGTGGCCGGGCCCGGGTTATTACAGAAAGTGACCACTAAAAAAAACAAATCAACTTATCACTGGAAAACCAATTATACCATCAGTAACTATTGTATACTTTTTAATATCGGCAAATACAAGGTGGTAAAACGCATATACACTACGGTTAATGGAAATAAAGTTCCCATGGAATATTATGTGCTGGAAGAAAATATAGACAAAGCAGAAAAATTACTCGACCTCTTCGAACAAAGTGCCCGCATCCAGGAAAAATATTTTGGTGAATATCCCTGGGTGAAAGAAAGAATAGCGGCCTCAGAAACTCCACACCTGGGAATGGAACACCAAACCAATATTGCTTATGGAAATAAATATAAGTATGATAAGTTGGGTGGTAAGGATTTTGACTGGTTGCTGCATCACGAATTCGGACACGAATGGTGGGCCAATAAAGTAACCAACCGCGATTGGGCGCACATGTGGATACAGGAAGGCATTTGCGTTTTTGGCGACGCCATGGCTACCCGGGAACTGGCCGGCGAAGATGCGTATTTGAAAAGAATGCAACAAATAGCCATCAACACCCAGAATAAATTTCCGGTAGTGCAGGGCGACGAGGTTGATTCGGACAGCGCGTATATTTCCGATATCTACGGCAAGGGTGCATTTTTTATGCATACACTCCGATATATTTTGGGTGATGAACTGTTTTTCCCAACATTGAAAAAACTGGCAACCAGCCCGCAATACACCTACGATAATACGGTAGTCACTGCCGATGTGGAACAATTATTCAGCACAGCTTATGGTAAAAGTCTGAAGCCGCTTTTTCACCTGTTTTTATACACTACCGATAAACTCGAAATTCAGGTTAAGCAAACTGCCGAAAACAAGTACGCGGTAAAGCTGCTTAACCTCGACATGCCAGTTCCGCTCGACATTATAACTGATGCCGGTACACAAAGATTGATGGTAGATCAAAAAGGTATTGTAATAACCAGCAAAACAAATATTCAAATTGACCCAACGGTTTTTTATTTGAAAAAACTGATCATTGAATAAGCTGTTTCAGCATAACTGAAACAGCCTCAGCGTAGATAAGGGCCAACAAAATAAATCGAAAAAGAGGGCTGCTTCTGCAACCCGATCACCGTTTATATATCCAGCACACAATTAGTGCCGCCATATTCATTTGCCACTTCAGCATCTGCTTCGGTGTCATTTATCCACTCGGTTTTATTCACCCGGTATCTAAACTGTTGTTGGGTACCTTTTGGCAGGGAAATATCGGCAGAAAAAGTTCCATCTTTTTTCTTTTTCAGAATAATTGCATTTTCCCAGTCGCTGTTCAGCCCAACAACTTCAACAGTTTCTGCATTTTCGGGAGCAACACTGAATTTTACCTTGCAATAGTCCTTGGTTTTGAAATACGTTTTTTGAATCATGTTTATTTTTTTTATTTATAAAACAGTTATCCCGCCTATATAATAGCCGGTCAGATAGCAGGTAAAATCGTTAGGAAAAAGACGGAAGTAATAGCCCGCCTGTACACTTAATACCTGATCTTCCAAAAGGTAACCTGTTATATTATATTTAATCTGTAAACAGATGCAGGTAAATGTTGATTAAGCCAGGCCACAAGTCTTTGCAGGTTTACTTTACAATGAATAGCAAATGTTGTTTTAATCCTATTTTTTTGCCGGAGTAGCAAAATATACTCCGGGGCCAAGTTGATCGACGTCAAGCTCCACAATCATTTACCCACCAGGTAAATGACCTTTAATAGCGTGACTATACCCTTTTCAACCATCCCGAAATACTTAACCGGCTGCGGTTGGCTACCAGTACTGCATGTTCGGTTTCATCACTTTTAAAAAGAACGGCGGATTGCGCATGTGGAAGAATTGGTTCGGTGTTTTCGTGATCATACAATTGCAGCCCGCCCCCATCTTCGGCAAGCCAGTTTTCATTCAGGTAAGCAACCAACGAATATTTCCGGCTGTTGTTATTCTTAAACTGGTCTTTATGCCTTTTATAGTAACTCCCTTTTTCGTACACAGCATAGTGAAACTCCGACGCATTGATACCCGCATAGCAGGTTCTGTTCAGGTAGGCAATAAAATCTTCAGCATGTTCCAGAAATTCCAATTCAAAAACATTCTCGCTGGTTTTACTTAACCAGCAAATTTTATCCGTGCGGGTAATTTGTTGCAGATCCTTTTCACCATTTCCAATTCCCGAAGCTTTCATTTGCCCGCTTTGTTGTAAATGGGCAATATTTTGCCGAAGTCCTGTTGATAAAGCTTGTGAAAGAAAAGCCGGAGCGATACCTACTTTATTGCTAAGGAAACTGTTTATGAGTTGGTCAAATTGCTGATTCATATTGTTGTTTGAACCCCGTAAGGTAGTTCTTATACCTGTACGTGGAGAAAACGGGTGCATTAAGTTCAAAATTTTAAAATTTACTTTTTATCAACATCCTGTTTTCAGGCAAAGAAAAATCGCAGGCATAGCCTGCAGTTCTGAATTAAGTTAAAAGATTCGTTGTTAAAATTAAATGAGAACAGCCAGCCTTTTGAAAGGCCGGCTGTTCTCATTATTCAGCTGTGCTACCATTATTTCAATTAAGTGGTTGTACAGCAACCTTCTTCATTCAGTTTAACAACGGTTAAACAGATAAGTATTAAACCAGGTCGAACCGGTCGAGGTTCATCACCTTAACCCAGGCCGTTATAAAATCCTGTACAAAACGCTCCTGCCCGTCGGCACAGGCATATACTTCGGCCAGCGCCCTTAGTTCCGAGTTGGAACCAAAGATCAGATCCACCCGTGTACCCGTCCATTTAAGTTCGCCGGTTTTTCGATCGCGGCCTTCAAACAGCTCATCGTTGGCTGAAGTCGCTTTCCAGGTGGTACCCATATCGAGCAGGTTTACAAAAAAATCGGTACTTAATAAACCCGGTCGTTGCGTAAACATACCATGTTTGCTTTGGCCGAAGTTCGTTCCTAAAACGCGCATGCCACCAACCAGCGCCGTCATTTCCGGAGCAGTGAGTGTCATCAACTGGGCCCGGTCTATCAGCAATTCCTCTGCCGATAATTTATACCCGGTTTTCATATAGTTGCGAAATCCGTCTGCAACAGGCTCCAGAACAGCAAAAGACTCCACATCGGTCTGCTCCTGCGATGCATCTGTTCGTCCTGCTGAGAAAGGAACTTTCAAATCATGACCGGCCTGCTTAGCTGCCTGCTCTACAGCAGCGGTTCCGCCCAGTACGATAAGATCGGCGATCGAAACCTGTTTACCACCGGTTTGTGTACTGTTGAAATCTTTTTGAATAATTTCTAATGCAGACAAAACCAAACTGAGTTGTGCCGGGGCATTTACATCCCAGTTGTTCTGTGGCGCAAGCCTTATACGGGCGCCATTTGCACCTCCTCTTTTATCGGAGCCGCGGAAAGTAGATGCAGAAGCCCAGGCCGCAGATACCAACTGTGATACCGATAGTCCGGCACCAAGTATTTTACCTTTAAGTGTGGTTATATCCTCATCATCAATCAACTGATGGGTAACCGCCGGAATGGGGTCCTGCCAGATCAATTCTTCGTCCGGTACTTCGGCTCCCAGATAACGTACTTTGGGCCCCATATCCCGGTGCGTTAGTTTATACCAGGCACGGGCAAACGCATCGGCAAACTGATCCGGATTTTCGTGAAAACGCCTCGAGATAGGTTCATAAACAGGATCCATACGCAACGATAAATCGGTGGTTAGCATAAATGGCGCATGTTTTTTTGAAGGATCATGGGCATCAGGCACCGTACCGGCACCCCCTCCGTCTTTCGGACGCCATTGATGGGCACCTGCCGGGCTTTTTGTAAGTTCCCACTCGTATCCAAAAAGGTGATCAAAAAAATCGTTGCTCCACTTTGCCGGCGTCTTGGTCCAGGCACCTTCCAAACCACTGGTGATTGTATCGGCCCCGTGGCCGCTACCGAAGGTATTTTTCCAACCAAAACCTTGTTCTTCAATGGAGGCCCCTGCTGGTTCCCGGCCAACATATTTACCCGGATCTGCGGCACCATGGGTTTTACCAAAACTGTGTCCGCCCGCGATCAGGGCTACCGTTTCTTCGTCGTTCATGGCCATGCGGCCAAATGTTTCCCGAATATCTTTTGCTGCAGCAACCGGGTCCGGATTGCCGTTAGGTCCTTCCGGATTAACGTAAATCAACCCCATCTGTACAGCACCCAACGGATTCTCCAGTTCCCTGTCGCCGCTATAACGCTTGTCGCCAAGCCATTCACTTTCCGATCCCCAGTACACATCTTCCGCCGGCTCCCATACATCTGCACGCCCACCGCCGAAACCAAAGGTTTTAAAGCCCATCGACTCCAGGGCACAGTTACCGGTAAGTATCATCAGGTCGGCCCAGGAAATTTTCTTACCATATTTCTGCTTAATCGGCCAGAGCAGCAATCTTGCTTTATCGAGATTGGCATTATCGGGCCAACTGTTTAATGGGGCAAAACGCTGTGTGCCAAAACCACCTCCACCGCGGCCATCAGCGATACGATAGGTACCTGCACTATGCCAGGCCATTCTGATAAAGAAGGGCCCATAGTGACCATAATCTGCCGGCCACCAATCCTGCGAAGTGGTCATTAAATTAAAAATATCGGCCTTAACAGCGGCCAGGTCGAGTGTTTTGAACTCACTTGCGTAGTTAAAATCCTCTCCCATCGGATTTGACAGGGATGAGTGCTGTCGCAGGATATTTAATTTTAGCTGATTTGGCCACCAGTCGCGGTTTGCAGGTCCACTACCAGCAGTTTGTTTAAGTTCACCAGCCATAAAAGGGCATTTGGCTTCACCATTCACCTGAATAGCTTTTTCTCCAGTTGAAGCGCCCTGGTTTTTGTCATTTTCCATCATTCTATCTTTATTTTAGGTTGATTTATAATAAGGATAAATTTACCAAAAAGTTCGCTGATAGAAATAATTTTTTCGGATAGGAATAACCGATCGACAAATTAAGTTGGTCATGGTTTCATTCTGCTACCTTTTGTATCCGTTATCCAGTTGCATCAAAATAAAACTGTTACCACTGCTACCAAACCGTATTCACCAGCCAATTTGCTGCCCCCTGTAAATACGATACATAGCTACAGGGAATATAGTGACTCAATCCAGGTGCCACTACAAAAGTTATATTACTACCTGCAACCTGAGACAACTGCACCCAGGTTTGGGTTTGCGCCACCGGAAACAATTCATCATTTTGTCCATGGATCACATACATCGGGATATTTATTTTTCGTCCCAACCCATTGGGGTTCGTTATATCATAAGAGCTGGCCATCGGAATGCTGGCAGTGAACATGGCAGGTTGGGTTTCGGCAAAAAACCAACTGCCGTTACCACCGTTGCTGTAACCGGTAACCACCGTTTTATTTAGATCGATTGGCCAGTATTTTTTAGCGAGGTTTACCAGGGTGATCACTTCCTGGTTATAATAACTCTCGTACCACAATCCATTATCTCCATAGGGACTGATGATGAAAGCGTTTAGGCCTGCCAGTCCGGGCTCAACTAAACAGGCGGTGGCTTTATAAGCTTCCTGATTACCGCCGGAAGCACCGTGCAGGTTCAATACAAACGGTCTTTTTTCGCCGGCAGCCCGTACAGGCGCTATCACCCTGAATTTATAACTGTCGCCATCCAACATGGCAAGCGTAATATCATGAATGCCTGGCGAAAGATCGAGTGCATTAAAATCTCTTTCCACATCTTCAAATGTTCTCGATGAACTGCTGTCATCTTTTTTGCAGCTGGCAAATACCAGAACACATCCCATTACTATGGGGAAAATAATCTTACTTAAATTTTTCATGGTTTTACTTTTTTTGGTTGTTAAGGTTACATAAAATCCCCCGCACCTTGTAAAAAAGCGTTTGAAAATCATTCCTGTTTGTCAGTAAATAAACGGTAGCCATTACTGTTCGGCTTACCCGTTAAAAGGCAGACAAACCGTTTAAGATGCAGTATGTATCAGCAGGACAGATAGAAGATGGCTATACCTTCCCTTGATAAGATCGCCGGTCCATCCCGTTGATCCCTCATGAAATATATGACAGCCCGTAATTACAATCTGCTGCATCAGTTTGCTAATTGACGGAAACTTTCACTTTTTATATAGCGACCTATTTGTGTTTTTAAAAAACAATGACAGTAAGTAATTAAATGATCATAGCCTATGAAATCCATCCATATCATATTTAAGTTGGTAAATGCAATTCCGGAAAACTTTTGATAAACCCAACAGTTCAGCCAACTTGTTTCTTTTTTTTGACAACAACCTGCATAGATTTGCTATATATTTAGTAATTGAAATAATATTTTAAAAAAGATATGACCAGTATAATTACCTCTGTTTTTTTAAAAAAATTCCTGATCTTTTTCGTGATTATTTCTTTCAGTTCCTATACAGCATACACTCAAACGCTCAGTCAGTGGTCGCAGTTGGTGAACTGGGATGGCGTTAGTCACTGGTCGAGGTATATACGAACTTTCCCGGCCTACCAGGGACCCAATGCGTTGCCGGTACCCACGGTTGGCAATGGCAGTATCGACAGCAGCTTCTTTATCGGGGTAACCGGAAATTTTCATTTTTCGAAAGGCGACAATACCCAAAACCTCAGGTTGTATGCCAATTACTGTGTAGTTAAGGACATTATTTCGATGGATATTTTTTGGGTTCCCACCGAATACTATTCAACGAGTCATGAAATAAAAGAAGAAAGGCGTATTTATCCCCAGTTTTATAACGACAAACAAGGAGAGGGCGAATTGCATTTGAATACAAATTTTCAGTTACTTAAAAAATGGAGAAAATATATTCACCTAGCGCTAAGGATCGGATACCGGTTCCCGTCAGGTTCGGGATTTGGTGCTGCCCGGGATGTAGATGCACCGGGTTATTATTTTGATCTTTCTTTTGGAAAACCTATTAACCATACCTCATTAACCTGGACCGGTATGCTGGGTTTCTATTCCTGGCAGATTGAATCAGACAAAAACAACCAGGATGATGCATTACTTCTTGGCATGGGACTGGAGTGGAATAAAAATAGCTGGAAGATAAAATCCAATATCGCCGGTTATTGGGGTTATTTGAAAGACAGTGGCGACAAACCGGTTGTATGCCGGTTTAACCTGGAGAAAAAAATTAAACATTTTGGTGTGTTGCTGAATTTCCAGCAGGGGCTACATGATTTTAGATACAGTACCGTGGAAGCGGGTGTAAAATACGAGATCGGGAAAAAAGTAAAACATTGACAAGATTTGTTTTTTTACTGATGCCGGAAACGATTCATCTCCCTGATAAATAATCGGGGCTACTGCAATGAATCCTTTATGGATACCCAGGTATTTTCCAATCCGATCCGTTTTACCAGTTCATAAAAAATCTTTGCGTTAACCGGGTGTAATCTTATACAGCCATGAGATGCCCTTCGGCCGAGTTTAGAAAAATTACCGACAGTGGTACCATGAATAGCGTAACCGCCTCTTACAAATACAACATAGGGCATATTTCCAAGTCCGTTAAAATTACCGCCCGGAAATTTTTTTGATGTGTATTTTTTTAATATGGGACCTCTTGGCCGGATATTCATCTCGGGTGTTTCATATCCGGGCAAACCAGTTGATATTTTAAAAGTGTCGATCAATTCTCCATCCAGATATAAATACAGGCTTTGTTCCGACTTGATGATCTCGGCAAAGAGCAAACAATCTTTTTCCCTGCAGGATCCCTGAACATCCTCGTATTGGGTTATAAAAAATGAATCCAGCACTTTAACGTTTTCGAGGATAACTGCGGAATCCGCCGCCGTATAATGGCCGGTTTTTTTCCAAACTTTAAACAGCGTATCCAATTGTACCATCATGGCAATATCCGCTTTCCATAGTTCATCGATCTGCATTAACAGTGTATCAAGAGAATCAATGCCGGGCGTAAAGGGTGACGTATCGAAAATATTGCTGGTGTCGGCAGCATCGTTGCTGTCGGAAGCTTTAATAGAATCCTTAAACGCGCGGTAGGTAAAATCGGTTGGCAATTTTTTCTTAGCCCTGTTATGGCACGCATTCAACAAAGGCAAAAGCAATAAAACAAGAACCATCAACCTGATAAACCGCCCAGCATTCATTCCCGATGTAAAAATTAACATATTAAATCTTTTAATTTCCCGTGCATAATATACACCGCTATATTTTTTTAAATGACCGGGCCGGCTGTATTTCGCCAGACCTTGATCATACTTTCCGTGGCCAGTCGTTTGTGCCACGGATAATATTACTAAAGAAAACAAAAAAGAATAATAACCAGGCTTATTGTCAGGTGTGATAAAAATCATATTTATCCCCGTGGTTTCGCGCTATCTTTAAAAAAAATCAATCATGCTTATCATATTTCTGTTCGCCTTTTTCTGCAGTATAATTTTTGCCTTTGTGCTCACCTATTTTTTCAAGAGAAGGGCACCAGGACCGTTTGGGGGTATTTTGTACTTTTTTGCGATTATATTCGCATTTACACTGGCCCTGGGATTTTTAATATCCCCAATCGGACCAATGTATAAAAATGTACCCTGGTTAAGTATCATCACCACTGGACTACTGATTACTTTGCTTATAGCGGAGCTACTGCCCCACCATGAAAAAGCGGTAACGGTAAAAAGAAAACCAAAAACGGATAATGACGATAAGGATGAGGAAACACTCGAAAAAGAGTTTGGGATCATTCTTGTTATTATCCTGGTCATCCTTGTTGCAGCCATAATATACGCAGTGATGAGCCCTCCGGATAGATTTAAAATGACTTTTTAATATTGTAGAAAGGAGCCGAAGTAAAAGACAAACTATGCTTCGGATTACTATAGCTTCTGAAAATGAAAAGGCGATCCGGAATACAAGACTTCAAAATTTAAATTAATGGAATTTATAGATTATTACCAGGTATTAGGTATAGAAAAAAACGCCAAAGAGGATGACATTAAAAAGGCGTACCGGAAACTGGCCAGGAAGTTTCATCCCGACCTTAACCCGAACGACAAGGAAGCGCATAAAAAATTTCAACAGATCAATGAGGCAAATGAAGTTTTAAGCGATGCGGAAAAGAGGAAGAAATATGATGCTTACGGAAAAGACTGGCAACATGCAGACCAGTTTGAACAACAGAAAAGATCAGGTGCCCGGTCGCAATCTACCGGAAGCGGTCAATTTAATGAAACTGATTTTTCCGATTTTTTTGAATCCATGTTTGGCGGTTCCGGCAGGGGCAGGCAAACGAAATTCCGCGGCCAAGATTTTAATGCTGAACTTAAAATGAATTTAACCGATGCGCTGCATACGCATAAGCAAACACTAACCATAAACGGAAAAAATATCAGCATCACTATTCCGGCAGGTATTGAAAATGGCCAGGTGATCAAATTAAAAGGATACGGCGCACCTGGTGTACATGGAGGCCCGGCCGGCGATCTATACATTACTTTTTCAATAGCCCCCCACCCCCGGTTTAAGCGACTGGGTAATGATTTGTATGCTGCTGCCAAAATTGATCTGTACACGGCAATACTTGGCGGCGACACTACTTTTGACACATTAAGCGGAAAAGTAAAACTTACCGTAAAACCCGGAACACAGCCAGGCAATAAAATAAGGCTCAAAGGAAAGGGATTTCCGGTATACAAAAAGGAAGCTGAGTTTGGCGACCTGTATATCACCTATGAGATAGAACTGCCCGTCAATCTTACTGAAGAACAGAAAAAACTATTTACAGAATTATCGAATTTAAAATAATACGCCATGCAGGACAATGAAATAGTCATCTTAAATGAGTTTTGCACTCAACATCAGGTAGATATTACGTTTATTTATGCGTTGCATAATTCAGGATTGATAGAGGTAACGGTTACAGATGAACAAATTTGCATCCCCGAACAACAACTGCCCAACCTGGAAAAAATGGTAAGGCTGTATTACGAAATGGGGATTAACGTGGAAGGTATTGAAACCATAAATCATTTATTAAACAGGATGAATGAAATGCAGGAATTGGTTAACGAACTAAATAACCGCCTGGGTTTTTATGAAAAGGTATAATCCTGACCGGCAGGCAGCATTCAAACGCCTTCAGCAGCGGTGTGATGCGGGCTTGATATTCCACCACTGTTTCGCATTCAAGATAACCGGATGGCCTCCCGTATGCCAACCCGCTGCGGAATTAAGATGTTCCCGGTATTGACCCGTTGGTGTTTTGGAATTGTGTGATTAATTTAGCAAAAACCTGCCCGGCTTTAAACCCATTTAATAATACAACGGTATGTCTGTTATGAAAAATAAATTTTTACCCGCTGTAAAATCCCTGGCGCAGGTTGCCAATCGTTTCGACGAAGAAGCAAGCAGTTTAAAGAAGAACTTACTTCAAACGTTGTGTAAACTTAGTTTGCCCCACGATAAAAATATTCTACCCTATCACGAACTCCTGCTTTTTTTATGTGCCTATCCCGGTAACCCGCCATTAAAAAAACTGGCAGAAAATGAGTTACAACGCATCGCCCTGTTCGGAAAGCAGAT
The DNA here is from genome assembly GCA_016710745.1 of Chitinophagaceae bacterium. Lineage (GTDB taxonomy): Bacteria > Bacteroidota > Bacteroidia > Chitinophagales > Chitinophagaceae > Ferruginibacter. The sequence continues at coordinate 570,760 of JADJVB010000012.1, forward strand.
CAGATCGGGTAAAATTACATTGCCCGAAAATGAGGGTCTGCCTTATGGAAATACCGTAACCCGTTTCTCGCCCGACTTTTTAAGCTGGTTGCTGTTGCATAAGGACCTGCAGGTGGAATTTGATTCGTTTTATGACCCAACCTTATCACTGAACGATGTATTGAACATAACCTTGCCGGCCACGTTGAAAGCCGAAACAACCGCGGGTTTAAATAATGAAGACCTGCTGGAGGTATTGCATATAAAACCCCGGCAGTATATTCCATTTATTCTGGGGCAACTGGAGCAGTTAAAAGACATGCCCCTTTTGAAAGAACTTTTTAATGAGCGTTTAGATCCGTATGTAAAACTGGTGCCGAAAAATGCCGCTTTTTCAAAGGCCAATAACCGTGTGCCGGCAAAACAGGTATATTATCATAACGATCTGCTTAAGCATTTTAACCCGGTTCAATTAATAAGTGAACCCCTGCAAAAAGTGAGAATACCCGGAAAAGCCGAATGCACAGCCTGTTGTAATGTGATAAAAAACAGCATGGCATTAACCGTTCGGGAGATCGACCCGGCCACTTTTTTAGAAGCAGGAACCCTGCGGTTATACGACCTGGAAAGAGGTTTGGTATTTGCCATGTACAGTATGATCCCAAACAGGCAGCTGCCGTTGGAAACCTATTTTGGTTTTACCTTTTTCAAAAACGGCATCCCGGTTTCTTATGGTGGTATCTGGGCTTTTGGAAAAATGGGTAAAATAGGAGTAAATATTTTTGAACCCTACCGGGGAGGCGAATCGGGCTATATTCTTTGCCAGTTACTCCGGGTAATGAAACAGGTAATGGGCATCCATTATGTTGAAATTGAACCATTTCAGTTCGGGCTCGACAATCCGGATGGTATAAACAGTGGCGCTTTTTGGTTTTATTACAAGTTTGGTTTCAGGCCCGTTGATAATACATTAAAACAGTTAGCTACAGACGAATACCATAAAATAAAGAACCGGAAAAATTACCGGAGCTCAGCCAAAATCCTGCTACGGTTTACTGAAAGCAATATTGGCATAAACCTGGGTAAGAAACTACCCATGAATGTGTTAACTGTTACCGGAAAAATTTTATCGGTAATTAAAAATGCCTGGCATCACAATTATCATGAACCAAAAATTCGGGCAGTGGAAATTTTTTGTAAGCAGGTAAAACTGGATACTGCCGGCTTAACCAAAACAGAAAAGAATGTATTGGAAGATATAGCTTTGTGGGCCATGGCCATGAAAATAACCAACCCCCAGCAATTGCAATTAATGAAACAAATGGTTTTTACAAAAACAACAGATGATTATGCCTATCAGCAATTATTGCTGGATTTCTTTGAAGCTTGATCATTTGGCATTATTCATCCGGAACGTATTCCAGTCAACACCGATCCTGAAAGTTTGATAGATACGGCCGTTTTTTAAATGGCCGCCATAATGGTTGGTAGCCGAATGAAAAACCCCGGACGGATAAGCCACCATCCGGTTAAACCCATACCCTGCCCTGTCTATCTCGATCCATTTGGACCGATCTTTGGTTTCCCGTTCAAGCTGATCTTTCAGATCGGCTAATTTCATTTTCAGCCGCCGGGCATCAGCAGGTGTTGCCGGGTCTCTAAGTCCGGTTTTTTTATGCATCCATAACGAAGTGCCGCAGTCGGGCGGTATGCCGGGGGTTAGATAGATCACTGCGGTGATATCATTGTAGGGTTCATCGGAGTGCACACCCGGCACTTCTTTTTGTTTACCCTTAGCCAGTGATTGGTAAAAAACGCCGTTCTCTTCAACCGGGTCAGTATCCCAACGGGTAATTTTTATTCCCAGTATTTTTTCCAGTTTTGCCTTGACTCCTTTTTCGTGATATACCAATCGGCTACGCAATCCCGTTACGTGTTCCGGTTCATAATAGCCGGCCAACCGGGCATGTTCATATACGGCAAGCGGGTTCTCGTAAAAATTGTCTTTTACAATTAAAAAACGGGGATATAATAATTTTGTCATAAGGGGGTGCTCACTGATTTATGATTAGATAAATGTACCGCAAAGACAGTTACATTCTGAAACTGCAAGTTGTGAAATAATTCAACAAAAAAAAATGATCTGGGTCATTAGCCTCCGTATGGTTTCGGGGTCGGGCACCCGACAAGCCGCACGGCATTCAGACAGGGCATATCCCGCTACACCTGTTGTTATATTATTCAAATACAAAATAAAGGCCCAATACCACAAGCAGCACGGCTATCGTGGTTAAACCATAGAGTACAAAACCGATTTGATCGGGAAAAATACCTGCAATGGAAAACACACAACTTAAAAAACCGAGAAAGGCTCCGGCCGCCATGTAAATAAACCCGGCAGACTGTCTTTTTGCCATTCGTTTTTTTTTGACCTTTTCAAGCATTTCGCTGATCAGATCAGCAGTAAATCCTCTCAACCTTAACTCTTCCTCCATGGCCAACAACGAATGCCGCGATTGAAATAGGTTTTGAAGATCTGCTTCCTGGTATGATTTGAGATCAGCCATATAAATTACAACGCGTTATTTTTTTATTATCCAAAATAAAAAAAAATTGCCAAATAATCAAATTCAGCAATCACCGGTAAACGATTATTTAGCAAATGAAGGAGTTTGGTTCGCGATTTGGATCGGATCATTGTATCCGGGCTTGACCTTTCCCATCTGTTCCCCGAAAAGGTATGGGAATACGGCAGATTGGCGGCAGCTACACGGCTGCCCATTAAACTATTAAACTTATAGAAGCCGCTGTAACCTGATCCGGCCGGGGGTCAATTTTACCAGCTTTTTATTTATGGGTATATTTTCGTTTTTAACGCCTGACGTACTACGCTATCATTCACCCGTTGAAAAAGATTCAGTGGAACGCCCGCTGCATTTGCTTCTGTTTCGAGGGCAGCTACAGATGTGCGGTAAGTTCTCCAATCGGAAGAGCTGCCGCCGGTATACATCCTGTTATCGTTGGGCATCGCAACAGCAAGCACCACAGTTGCGCTGGTTATCCGGCTCAGGTCGCTGTTTCCTTTTGGCATGATTACCACTACCTTCCATATTTTAGCGGGAATGGTTACATTACCATTGTCGATGTTGTCTACCTTTGTACCGGATGCATTGTATCCCCCGGTTCCATAATTACCCATTACAATATAGGCCTCATTGGTAGTACCCACCAGGCTGTTACGAACAAAATCTTCCAAACTTGCCCAAGGGCCTTGGTTTAAATTTGGCGCTTGCGGGATCATATTGGTCATCAAAAAAGTGGAAGAATTTGCCTGAACCGACAAAGTCCTGTCTGCCGAAGGGCAATTATGCCCTTTATCGAATCCACTGCCAGTATAACTGGTATTCTGCACCTGGTACCAGCCACCCGGTAGGTTCACATCGGCCCTGAAATCATCCTGTCTGGAGGTAGTTCCCAGATCTTCCCGCTGCAGATGCCAGGCCACCCATACCGGTATGCCCCGTCTTTCGCTATAGGATATCGTGTAATAATTATTGTCTTTTAAATAATTGTCGGGAAAAGATGGATAAGGCAGGGCATTGGTAGGGTTGCCCAGGTTGAGGGGGTCATTATCAACCGGAATTGATGGCGGCGCGCTACCTGTTTTAAAACTTACTAAATTGCCATATGCCGTGCCGTTGGCGTTGGTAGCATATGCTTTTACAAAATAAGTAGTGAATGGAGCCAGGCCCGAGATATTACTTGTAAAACTACCTACTCCCGTTCCATCAACGGTTGTGTTAAGTGTTGACGTACCTGCATTCCAAATGATGCCACGGGCAGTAACCGGCGATCCGCCTTCACTGATAATGTTTCCCCCGCTTACCGCCGAGTTGCCTGTGATGGCAGCTATGGCAGATGTAGTAACCGTTGGAACGGCTAAGGGGGTAAGATCATCCGTATTTTTTTTACACGAATAAAGGATGACCGTAGAAACGACTAACAGCTTCAAATAATTAAGTGGTGTCATATAGTGCTTTGTAATAAAGGAGCAAATGTAGTGTAAAACTTGCTTCGTTTATTTCCGCACGTTAAAATTCACCTGTCTGGTCTATTACGCAGCGCAGTAACACGACTTTATATCGACAAAGGGGTATTCCTATATATAATTCCTGTTATTTAAAGCATCAAGTCGCTTCAAATAAATTGAATAAAATATTATTTGTATCATGCCCTTTGGCCGATAATTTACCAGATAAGCAGTTTTTTTACGATGACTTTTTCTCTGCCTGTTAACTTCAACATATACAGCGCTTTTGGCAGTTCGCTAATATCCAGCTTGATAAACTGCGTACCTTTCAATACCTGCATCGTTTTTACCAATTGGCCTGTTTGGTTCATTATGTCTAACTGCATATTTTCTGCAGCCACGTCATTTAAGACAACATTTAAACCGATACTGGCCGGATTAGGATACATCAAAAACTCCATATCTGTGTTTTCTAGCTTGGGAACCACCCTTATATCACTTAGTTTGTAGCGGGCATCTATATCAACCAATTTTAAGCGATAAAATAACATCTTCGAGGGGGCAGCAATATCGATAAACTGATAATTTCGCTGGATACTGCTGTTACCTGCAGCTTGCACCTGTCCTACATTAATATAAACAACACCATCGTAACTCCGTTCAACTTCAAAATGGGCGCTGTTTTGTTCAGATTTTGTACTCCAATTTACCAATACATTTGCGCCTTGTCGCCTGGCCGCAATGTCAATAATATATATGGGCAACACAACAGCAGTAGTTGTAAATATTTGTGTAGCCGTATACCCCGATGGACCACCATCATTTATCGCTTCACAGGCATAATCATATAACGTGCTTGGTGTTAGTCCGGCTAAATTGACTGAAGGCGTATTGGTGGATATCGTTATCCAATTTGATGCTGCGGATTCTTTATACCGAAAATGATATAAGTAAGCCCCGCTAACCGGATCACAGGATAGAATGGCACTACTACTGGTAATACCGGATACATTTAAACTAATTGGCATTGCTGCAGGTATTGCACCCGTGTGATCCAGAAAATGAAATGCTGTCATACTGGTGCCACTTAAAACATATAAGCTATTGACGCTGGCAAGTGTGCTGGCTAATCCCCATCCGCTATAAATATTTACGGAGTCAACCCATTTTCGCAAACCTGTATTGTCATATTTTACGGTGATCATACGCAGGTATTGCGATCCAAAAAGGGTGTACATCGGGCCGCCTTTACCGGTTACAAAAACTTCTCCATTGGCTTTTGCCGAAATAAAATAGGGTTGCTCATCGTTGCCTGCAGTTTCGTTATACCTCGTATTCCAGATCATGGTTCCATCGATATCTGTCTGGAATGTAATCCAGTCGAAATAAGAAGCTGCAATATTACCGTACGCAATAATACTCAGCTTATTGCCAACATTAGTAAACCGCGTAGACGTTTCAGCTCCCCCAAAATCAAAGTCTTTTTTCCACAATTGAGTACCTGAAGCATCAAATTTATACAATTCAACATCCATCAGGCTCGTTGGTGAAACCTGGTTATCATATGCTGTAAGTAAATACACGTTGCCGGCATCATCGATTTCTACATCAGTTCCGCCACGGCCCTGCACACCGGCTGTCCATAATAAAGTGCCTGTAGTATCCCATACGGCTACCGGTGCCAGGCTGAGGTTGCCTGAAGACGCAGTCAAAACAATTTTATCTCCTTTTAACCGCATGGAACTAAAATATTTAGGCGCATTTATATCGCTGTTTTGAGTAAACAAAATATTACCGTCAGTATCGAGTTTGATTAAAGCAAATCCGGGTAAAGCTCCAACACCACATGCCCCTATATACAGGTTACCATTAACATCCAATTCGCATCTCAGACTCATGCCAACCAGAATATTAACCGGGCTGATCACTTTTTTCCATAACTCAGCGCCCAGTGGATCGTATTTTACAATAATGATTGCAACAGGGCTGCCAGAGCCCGCATACCGGTAACCTGCTACAAAAACATTATCGCTATTATCCGTGGTTACCCAAAGCGGTTTTTCATAATTGCCTGGTATACCCGATGCAGACATAGCTTCCCATTGTAACACACCAAATTTGTTGTGTTTACGGGTAAACATATTGTAGCTGGTCCAATAGCCGGTTGTAATTACATTATCCTGATTATCCCTGGCAATCATAACACCGATTTTCTGATAAGCGTCGGCTGGCCGTATCCAGTCGGTAGAGTATTGAGCTGAAACATTTGTTGATAACAATAGAAGAAAGGCTGTTATTTTATATATCTTTTTCATAATACAACTGTTTTTGAATGTAACCCTATGAATAAATTACCGATAACTAAAGTAGTTAGTGCGCACAAAATCTAAAATTACTTTTTGCCGGAAGGGTTAATTACGTATTTGAATAGGATAAATTGAACTTCAATAGGATTTGACTATAGCAAATATAAATTAATTCTGTCTCAAAATAAAAAGGTAAATTTTTAAAGATTTTGAGTTTACTATGCTTTCATCAGGTGTAAATATATAATAGCAACGAAATAAAAAAAATGATTAATATCAGTTTATTTGATAATTTCCGTATGCATTAAGGAGATGTTTGAATCCAGATATGATATCTAGTTATGCGCCGGATCCATCCCAGGCGTATGATGACAGGGACACATAAATATTCACAAATTTATTATTCAGTTGGATTACATGGCGTTAATTTTAGCCAATAACTTTTCGGCCAAATTACCATCGAGTGGCTTCAATTCCTTGAACATCAGAACGGCATTGGTTTTATCATTTTGCTTAACATAAATAAGCCCGCTGTAATACCTGCACAGTTTACTGTTTTTATCCAGCTCAAGGCCTTTCTTTAAAGTAAATAACCCATCAACGTATTTGCCGGTCATATATTGAGCATACCCCAATTCAGTGTAAGCCGATGAAAAGCTTTTATTTAATTCGATCGATTTGCTTAGTAATGGAATGGCCTCCGCATACCGGGCCTTTTCATTGTAGCACCAACCCAACCCATAATTGGAGCCCGAACTTGTTGGGTTGTATTCAATCGCCTTCAAATAACTATCGATAGCTTCCTGAATCTTTACGGGCTTATAACCCAGGCGATAAACATCTCCCATGCCTTTATAGGCTGTACCGTTTTTTCCGTTCAGTTTCAGTGCTTTTTTATAGGCATCAATGGATTCTTCATTTTTTTTCAGTTTATAATAAGCAAAACCGATCTCGTTGAAAATATCAACCGATTCTTTGATCATATTTGCTTTATTGAGCCAGTCAAGCGCATTGTTGTATTCTTCCAGCTCATTGTAGATATAACCCAGGTTATAACAGGCATCATCATTTTCATTATCGATATCGTAACATTTTTTATAGGCTGCTATGGCCTCTGTATTCTTGTCCAATTTTTGGTACACATCACCCAATTGTTTGTAGGCCAAAGAATAGTCTGGCTTAATGTCTAAAGCTTTTTTCAGGGAGTTGAGTGCATCTTCATACTTCGATGTCTTTTTGTAAGCATATCCCAACTCCTGCCAGGCAAACTGATCATTTTTATTGAGTGCTACCGCCTTTTTCAAACGGTCTATCGCGTTTTCAAACAGATCCAGATCATTATAGCACCAGCCTGCTTTGTAAAAAGCGTTTTCATTTTTTGGATCCAGGTTGGTTGTTTTATCAAAAGCTAAAGCCGCTTCCTTATATTTTGCATCATCATACAGATCGTTAGCTTTGGCAAACCATTCGGTTGCGGTAGTTTGAGCCAACGAGGCAGTTGAAATAATTAATGAAATAGTGGCCATCAAAATTCTTTTAAATAAACATTCCATAATTATATTTTTTTTAAAATTAAGATTACTTTTTTAATATGAGATACCCGGCAGCGGGTATATTCAGGCTGCGTACCCTACATCAAAGCCAAAACATTTACCGATTTAGCATTGGTAAGGAGCAGTTACATGTTATTGTTTTTCATCCTCCTATTATCACATTAAAAGCGCCCAACATAATTTGACCGCCATGGGCCGTTTGATCTCCTATCCTGGCTGCCGGTGCCCCTCCGATGATAACCGATGACGATCCCTTAACAATGATATCGGGCGGACCAACGCAAACCAAGCTATCGCCAACCCTTGCTGCCGGTAGCTTCCCAATCAACACAGTTGGTTCGCCTGGCCCTACTATTGGGCCCCCAACATGTGGTATTGGAGGAACTCCCGGGGTTTGCATCGGGCATTGATGAAAATCGGTAAGTCGAGCTGCTGGAGGCATATTTTTTAATTTATCATGACCATGACGCCATTTATGGTTAATTCTCCGCCGGCCGAAAATTTTGCTGACGCACTCCCATTGGCACTGTACTCTGTCTGGGCATTTTCCTTGATATTAATTCCGCTAACATTTACATCACCGCCCGGGGAACCAATTGTTACACCCTGTGAACCTTTGATATTTATTTTTTGATCGGCACTGATATTAATATCTTTCGGGCTCTTGATATCAATACCGCCCTGCGACATGATTACGCTGTTTCCGTTTTCATCGTTTATATAAATCTGTTTATCCTTGTCGCTGAAAACGATCTTATTTTTTGCCGGAGTTGAAATAGTCAGAATTTTATCTACATCATCAAACTCAATAAATATACCCGATTTGGAAACAATGGCTTTTAGCTGGTTTTGTTCATTGGGTTCCATACCCTGGTAAGGCTTGTTCTTCGGACTACTGTACAAACTGCCCAATATGACCGGGTACCGGGGATCTTCATTTAAAAAACCAAGCACAATCTCATCGCCAACTTCGGGCAAAAAGAATGCGCCGGCGCCCGGCGTAGCATAAAAATTTGAAAGCCGGGCCCAGATACCTGCTCCATTTTCATCAAAAAGAGGCACGTCTACCAGTATCCGGTACTGCGAATCGGGGTCATCAAATATTTTTTTGACCTTAGCATTGTACAATCCCCGAACTCCGGGTACTAAACCGGCTGCCGGTGGCGACATAATATCCCTGTCCTCAATAAACCAACTGGGGGAAAGGCCGATCGAGATTTCGGTAACCCAATCACCGGCATCAATTTTATGCACAACCCCCGAAACAAAATGATCTCCATTAAATCGATCGCCAAGCCCGGATAGCGTTATATAGTGAGCAGGTTCCACTTCATTCGTACCAGCTACTTTTACTTCGCCCCTGATTTTCGAAAACTCAGTTTTGATCATTTGTGCTTTCGACCAGTTGCTTAGGTCCGCTTCTTCCAACGGCGCTGTTGATTGTAACTGGTAATCGGCCAATCCCACTACGCCTGAAAGTTTTTTTGATGAAAGGTTGCCCGGCCCTGCAAGGTTATTGGAAGCCTGGCTGGAATTTAAAGCCTGATTTTTGTAATCCCAGCTATTCGCTTTTATTGTGTCTAATTGCGTAACCGCATCCAAATCGGTGTTACATTCATACAGATTATCACCAAAGGTTGCGGTTAACACAGATGCCGTACGGGCATCGGGTTTTTGAACGAACAACGTGCCATTTATCGTATTTACGATCATTCCGTTTGCTTCGGCACGCGATACAATATAATCCCAGTCACTCACGTAATACTGTACCTGCTCAGGCCATTCTGTGGTTGTTGCTGTTACACTAGAAGCTATACCATAGTTGCCAATTATCGACGAGATGATGTCGCTATCTCTTTTCTTTGAGTAAGTAAAGCTCTTTCTGCCAATAGTTGTTTTTATAGCCACATCTTTGCAAACCACTTTCAGCGACGATCCGGTCGTGCCGCCAATGCGAACCGATTGTTGTGTAATAATCCCTTTAAAGAGAAGTCTGTTCTTCGTATCATATCCAGCCTCGATGCTGATGACATTCCCCGGCACAAATGTTGATGATGAACTGGCATCAAATTTTCCATTATCGGCACTTCCGTCCAAAATAACGATATGGGCTGTTGAAATCCGGTTTACTTTTTTTTCAACCATTAATGAAAATATTTGAAATTCATCAGGAATTTGGGAACCATTAACCTTAATAGAAAAGGTAACCAGAGTACCGATGTTTATATTTTTTGATGAACTCATAATTGTTAGTTTATATTTCAAAATCGTCAAATTTTCCCGTTAATCCAAATTAAATATACCAGGTTCCGGTTTTTGAACCGCTGTTGTCAAGTTGGTGCAATTTTATATTATCTTAGTCATCCAAACATTTTTCACTAAATACTATTTAATTTTAGTAGATGATAGAACAAACAGAAATGATCGTCACCAAGTGGTATTTTCATCTTTCTAATATCGGTAATACTCCAGGGCGTTTAAGCAACAGCACAACCATGGAAGTAATGAAGAAAAGAAATGCTATAAAAAAAGGGATCGCCTGCCGGTTAAGCTGCCGTTTTCTGGATAACGGGGAACCCATCCTGGATTATGTGGCCGAACATTCATACGTTATTGATTTTGATGAAACCATCAACAGAAATGAGCTTTTAAGGATGTTCAGGAACAGTTTTGAAAATTTTGAGGAAAAGTTTGAACTCCGAAAGCTTGGCACGATGTTACAACATGAAAGATTGCGGCCGCTGGATGAAACAGTGATAGACGTGGACAATATACTCCCGCTATTGGTTTGAAGTTTATAAAATGAAACTCCCCAACCAAATTTAAAAAAAATACAATTTTTGCCGGCTTTACGATTCGGCCAGAATCTTTTCTGCGGCTTCCCTGTCCTTGATGAAAACCCTCAGTTCAACCCCGCCTATCGGATTAAGGCCGGCCACATTTTCATTTTCAAGATAAGATTCTATACCCATGGCTTTCAATTTGTCCTGGGCAATATTGGCGACCAGTATATCATTATAGGTATGCAGCAATATGGTTTTTTCCTGGCTCATAATATTTGTTTTTGATTAAAAAATGATACATTTCGTTATTTACATGAATACCATAAGGTACAATTTTAAAAACTGATACCGGTAACTTTCATCTTGTTCCGTAGAAAGATAATCCCGTAAACCGGTGTTACACCCAAAACCGGCCGCCGGGAAACAGCATCTTTGAAACGAATTAATCGTTCCCTACAGGCTCAGATCAACTTCCCATCCTCCAGTTCAATCGTTCGATGTGTTCGTTTTGCGAAATCAATATCATGGGTAACGATCAACAGCGTTTGATCAAACTCTTCGGCCAGTTGTTTAAAAATATCAAATACGATCTCCGCATTTTTTATGTCCAGGTTGCCGGTAGGCTCATCGCCCATGATGATATGCGGATCATTGATCATGGCCCGCGCAATTGCAACGCGCTGCTTCTCTCCGCCCGAAATACGATTGGCCTGCTTGGCAGCCAGGTGTTCAATACCCAGCATTTGCAATTTCTCCATAGCCTTGTGTTCAATTTCGCCGGCGGTAAATTTGTTTAATTTTAAGCCGGGTAACATCACATTTTTGAGCACCGAAAACTCGTTCAGCAAATAATGAAACTGAAATACAAATCCGATCTTTTCGTTTCTGACCCTCGCCAGCTGGGCTTCTTTTTTACCCCGCATAGATTCATTATCAATCAACAGGTCTCCGTCGTAGTCTGTATCCATGGTAGACAGGATATATAACAAAGTAGACTTTCCACAGCCCGATTTGCCGGTAACAGAAACAAACTCTCCCCGGTTAATACGAAAACTGATATCAGTTAATACTTTGAACTTAACCGGATCATAAAAATATTTTGAAATATTTTTTGCCTCAAGAATACAATCTGCCATAATTATTTACCCCGGATGATGATCACCGGATCAATTTTGCTTGCCTTGCGGGCCGGGAACCAGCCTGCGAAATAAGTTGTGATTAATGAAAAGGATGCGCCTATCAAATAAAATACCGGGCTGTAATTGACCGGGTACGTGGTAACAGTTGGCAGTGCCGACGTGGTAAACGGAACCTGGTCGATAATCAATGAAAGTACATATCCAAATAACAAGCCGGCCAGGCCACCTAAAAAACCAATACTCATGGCGATCATTAAAAATATCCTTTTTACATCCTTGCCCGAAAAACCGGTTGCTTTTAAAATAGCAATGGAATCCATTTTTTCGTAGATCATCATATTTAAAATGTTATAAATGCCAAAACCGGCCACGATCAACAAGGTAATGCCTACTGCATAAGAAATGAGCGTACGGATAAAGGAACCTGTTTCGTACTGCGCATTGGCGGTTTGAATATCCTGTGCCTCGGACTGGAATAACCGGCTGTACTCCTTCGCTATCGCCGGTGCCTTGTTCATATCTTTTAATTTTACCTGGATATCCGTTATATAATTACCCGGTTGCCCCATTACCTTCTGCACCGTTTTTACGGAGGCAAAACTCTGCACCTTATCGAAATCGGCTACACCCGACTGATAGTACCCTACCACTTTAAGCGAAAATCTTTCACCACCGGCGGTGGTTAGTTGTACCACATCGCCCAGGTTGGCCAATAGTTTTTCGGCCATGCCCTTGCCTAAAATAATGCTGTTGGAGATCCTGTCGATATCTATGGCTGATCCCGTTGTTACATAATCCTTGAAATGAAACAGGCTGATCTCGTTGACCACATCAATTCCATTTATAACGCCGGTGATATCATTTGTACCGGCATTGAAAAATACGGGCGATGTAATTTTGGGTGCATACCCCAACACCCGGTCATCTTTGCCAAGTGCCGTTAATATAGCTAAGCTATTGTACAGTTCCTGCCGGCTGTTTCCGGCCTTTACCGACTGAATGAAATTATAGGAGGATGCAAAATCCTTGTGTTGGTTAACCGGTTGAAGTTCGTTGGGCTTTATTTCGTTATATAAACGGATATGGGGCGTTCTGTTCAATACCAATCCATCCAGCAGTTGATTAAGCCCGGTCATAAAACCCAATAGGGCAATAAACATCGTTATACTGAAAGTTACACCTATCGCGGCGACCAAAGTTTGTTTCCACCTGGCCATTAAAAGCGAACGGGCAATATCTGTAATTAGTGTTACGTTCATTATTCCGGTTTTCGGATAACATCTTTACTGGTGAGTCCTTCCATGATCTCTACTTTTTGATAATCTTTCAAACCGGTAACTACCTTTCTTTTTTCATTATTTTCCAGCAAAACGTAGTCGCCATTCATCAAAAAATTACGGGGCATAGTGAGGGCCCTGTCTTTTGATCGTATTACAATATTTGCTTCGCAGGTTAAATTAGGAAATAAGGCAGGAGGCTGTTTTACAAAAACGGCCTCAATGGTAAACGACTTGGATCTTTCGTTCATCAGGGGATTTATCCTGGAAACAGTGGCTTCAAACACCTCGCCTTTGTAACTGTCCATGTTGATCAATACCCGCTGGCCGGGCTTTATCCGGGCTATATCATATTCATCTACCTGTAATTCTAATGTAAAATGGCCGGCATTACCTACAACAGCAACGGGACTTTGCATATTTACCATCTCGCCTTTTGAAACCAACAGGTTATATACTTTCCCATCCAATTCACTTTTAACGGTGTAGTCGGCAGCGATACTTTTGATGATGCTGAGATTTTTTTGCGCCTGTTTATCCTGGAAGCTGATCTGTTTTTGGAGTTCGGCATACTTTAATTTAGCGGCATCATGTGCATTAGAAGAATTGGCATAAGCCAGTTCCAGCCTTTCCACTTCATTTCGTGTACCTATATCCTGTTTCCATAAATTACGCTGTCGCCCCAATAAAGATGCGTCATTATCCATTTTAACTTTGGCCAGTTGAACGGCATTTTGCAGATCCCTTAACTTTTCGGTGTTACTGGCTGCAGCAGCATAATTTGCGGCCAGCCCGGCATTATCGATATTTAATTGGGCCGTGGTATTATTTAGGTGCATCAACGCGTCTCCTTTATTTACCATATCTCCTTCCTGTACCAATACTTCCGTCACTACACCATTAGCAGATGCGTAAACCTGGTATTGATCAACACTTTTTATAACACCGGATGCATATACAGCTTCGGTGATCTTTTCTTCTGTTGGGTTAATTGTGGCTGTTTTATCTTTGCAGCCAATTAACAAAAACAGCAGCATAACAACAGCACCACACCTTCTTTTCATACCGGAAATGTAGCCAATATAAATTATAAATAAATTCACTTTAATCAGTTGATTTCATGATTTAAGTCATTCCTGTGTATTAGATTAGCACTAATTAACAAACAAGTTTCAACTGCCGCGGGATAATATTTCGGAGCTGTTGAAATTGTTTTTAGGATGAGATCTTTTTGGATATTTTGTGCAACATCAACCCGGAAAATTAAAATGTAAACCAAATAATATGATCAATATTATTTAGTGGCCTGATCTTTATAAGGTCATTATTTGAATATTTGAACCTAAATTGCCCTTGTAATTCGATTAACACAGTCAGCATCAATTTCAATTTAAATCTAAGATCATGGTAGAAAGTTTTTTTATAGTAATACGCGACTTTATTGCACAGCCCTGGCCCTGGTATGTTGCCGGCCCGCTACTGGCTTTTGTAATGTTTATCCTGTTATATTTCGGTCATGAATTTGGCATATCTGAAAGTTTCCGGTTAATGTGTGCTGCCGATGGTGCCGACAAGATGAACGAATTTTTTAAAATAAACTGGAGAGCGGGTGAATGGAATCTTTTGGTGGCCCTAGGTGCTGTTTTTGGCGGTTACCTGGCTTCCCATTATTTCCTGGGATCGCATGGCGATATTGCGCACGTGGGTAATGCCACCGTGGAATCGTTGAATAATATCGGCATACCCGTTAAGCTGGGAGCCGTGCCGCTGGTTCCTGATTTCATCAGCTGGAATGGTTTATTAACGGGGCCCGGTTTATTGATGATTGCCGGGGGTGGTTTACTGGTAGGCTTTGGAGCCAGGTATGCAGGGGGCTGCACCTCAGGCCATGCGATCAGTGGTTTATCGGCGTTGCAACTACCATCGTTGGTTGCTGTAATTGGTTTTTTTATTGGTGGATTATTTGTAACCTATTTTATAATCCCCTACCTGTTTTAAATTAACACTAAAATTGTTCAGCAATGAGAATGTCAAGATATATAATCGTTGGAATTTTGCTAGGCTTCATCCTTTATAAAAGCGAAGCCGTATCCTGGTTCAGGATCTATGAAATGTTCCGTTTCCAGAGCTTTCACATGTTCGGCATTATTGGTTCTGCTGTGGTGGCCGGTATACTGGCTGTTCAACTGATCAAAAGAAAAGAAATGAAAAATGTATTGGGAAAAAAGATCACCATAAAAGATAAAGCCAAAACATATCCCCGTTACCTGATAGGCGGTATCATCTTCGGTATGGGCTGGGCATTGGCCGGTGCGTGCCCGGCACCCATGTTTATCTTATTGGGCGCAGGCCACACGGTATTTTTCGTATACTTTGTTGCTGCCATGACCGGTACATTTATTTACGGATTATTAAGAAAAAGATTACCACATTAATTTACCCGTGTTTAACAAACTCCTGCACTGTTCGGTTGCAATTTACCGATTTGAGCACCTATACGCATGAGCTTGTTGCTGCCAGCCTATTTTTTTCCTTACCTTAAAGTGTCTTAAATACCGAAATATTTCCTACACAGTGCGGGCCATAGCCTTTGAATTCGGTACTGGTGATCTTTTGAGAAAAGGTTGCGGTAAACTTCCGGGTAGAAACCAGGATTTTCAACTCCAGGCTTCCTGTTATTTTTTGCCGGCTCAGCCCGGTACCATAAACCGAATGCTTTTGATACACAGGTGACTGGCTGTTAAACAAACCACCTTGTAACAACGCATTATAGAAAACCAGGTTCGTTGATGCCTTTACAAGGAAAGAAAAGTTTGGTTTTTTTTCAGCAAAATACTGTCTGTTCAACCCGGAAAAATAATTTCTCCTGTTTTTCCCGATCTGCAAAAGCAAATGCGTGGAAACCCCATCCGTGAGGCTGCCCAATAACAGCTCTCCACCACCCACCAGGCCAATGAACCTGTTATCCAATATCAATTTCTCGGCCATCACGTTATAGTTTACCAGCAGGTCGGTGGGGAGTTGGTAATTCCATCCCATGGGAAGCGGATCTTTTATCAGGCGATGAAAAGCATTTTGGGTTTGTTGAGCAAAAGAAAGAGGTCCCATCAATCCAATGATCCATTCAGATTGCAGGTTTATTTTTTTCAATGGATTGGCCGAATGTATGGAATACAGAGCTAATAGTGCACCTGCGTAGGAATAGTCGTTTCTCGCGGGAATGGTAAGGCTGGTTTCCTGTGGTGCCATGATCAGTTGCGTCAGGGCTAACCTTTTGGTGGTCACCCGGTTTGGGCCGGCCAAATTATTAACCCAGTTAAAGAAGTCAGACCGGTTTTTTACAGCTGAATAAAAAAAGTCAATGCTGATACCGCTTGTATATCCCCAGTCGGTAGCGTTGTTAGAAAGAATCAAAGCATCATTGTCAACAGACAGTCGGAAAAAACGTTTGCCCGTTGCCTCGTTTTGTGAATAGGCATTGTTTATGCAGAAAAGGAATATCATTGCTATTCCATTCATTATCCGGAAATTCTTTATATCATATTTTTTTTGCTGGTTCATTATTGGTCACACAAAAATACCGGTCTTTTGCTGCTACCAAAGCCTTTGAAAAGCCATGGCATTAAAAAACATAACCGAAGCTAACTGTCAACGGTACTTTCAGCCCATTATTTTGCGGAAAAATATTTCCGTTGGAGAAATGAACAATGCGGATCCCTACATTCCAATTCTTTTTGGGGCCCGCAAAAACCCCGATACCCATAAAATCATGGAAAGTAAATTGACGGCCGGTATTTAAATTATCAATTATTTTTTTAGAAATAAAAGTTGGCCCCGCTACTGCATATTCAAAAAACAGGTCGGCTTTTTGTGACCGGAGCAGTGTAAAACGCAATAATGGATAAACCGACAAAGTGAAA
>JADJVB010000013.1:0-580000 GCA_016710745.1 Chitinophagaceae bacterium
CTCGACAAACTCACTTATGCAGGTAACGCGAAAACCCTTCAGGATATCGAAAACGGGCAATTACATGTTTGTAAAGGGCGATATCACCGATTTGCCCCTGTTGCATGTAAGCTTTTCAAAGAACCGAAGTTCACGGCGTTTTTAGCTTGCGCCGCTAAGCCCGCTAAACAGTCGCCCGGATCGCTGGTTGCTGACACCAGTAGCCCACACCCGACGGCGTCCTTGCAAGGCAGGCGGCAAAGAAGCACGGGCAGACTATTTCGAAAACAAATATTCTATCATATCTCTACCGATGAAGTGTGGCTCCACAGGCGAAACCGGGTTTTCACCGAAGAAACCGCCTGTAATCCCGCAGTCCGTACTCAGCATCAAAAGCCACTCATCCGATCATATTGTGCGGGCCTTTATCATACCTACAAGATGCCGGTGAAGATCAGCAACTGCAGCAATACTTATGGTCCCTTTCATTTTCCCGAAAAACTGATAAGACTGTGTATTCACAATATCATCAACAACAAACCGCTGCCCATTGTGGCACGTGTACGTGACGATTATTGTAGAAGATCGTGGCAAAACCAATCGGTGTTGTTTCACACAGGCAGGATCCGGCGAAACCTATAATAATCGGCGGACACAATGAATGGACCAACATCAACTGATAAAAGAACTCTGCCGGCAGATGGGATGAAGCTGGAGAGAAAGCGGCCATTCCGGAAAACTGATAACCTATGTTACCGGCCGTGCCGGGCATGACCAGCTACGCCATTGACGCTACAAAACAAAAAATGAATTGGGGAGATGCCACCTTTTGATTTCGAAGAGGGAATCGGTAAAACAATAGATTAGTATTTGCGGAACGAAGAGTGGCTTACGCATGTAACGAGTGGGGACTATATGGCTTATTATGAGGAACAGTATGGAAGAAAGCGGGGTTAGCGGGGTTTAGAGGTTTAGGGGTTTAGAAAGTTTAGTTTAGGGTTTATTTGGGACTGAGTTGAAACCATAATAAGATAATTTAAAATTAATTTTATGAAAGTTCATTCCTTTGAAAAATTAGCGTATGGCACGCACTTGAGGCAATTAGCGGTTTGGACATATAAAGCAACCACCGGTTTTTCCATAAATAGAAAAATTTGGGGTTAGTATCCCAATGCGGAGAGCCGGTATTTCAATCCCTCAAATATCGCCGAAGGCACGTCCCGCAAAAACTGCCAAAGACTGAGGCTCATTCAGTACCCCATCACACAGCAGCACGATAGAATTGTTGAACGATTTAATAATAGCCAACGATTTAAAGACTGGAGTGATCAAGATTTTATGATTGGTAGAGAAAAATAGAAAAGCATACTTTTTAATTTCTGGGTTCCGAAAATCGCAGCAAAAGTTCAGCCGCCGCTTTCCAAATCTCTAAAACCCACTCAACTCCCTAACCTCTCCTTATGAAAGGCATCATACTCGCAGGCGGATCCGGAACAAGACTTTATCCTATCACCAGGGGTATCAGTAAACAGCTGATGCCCGTATACGATAAGCCCATGATCTATTATCCGCTGAGTACTTTGATGCTCGCCGGGATAAAGGAGATTTGGTGATCACCACGCCCGAAGACCAGGATCAGTTTAAGCGCTTATTGGGCAACGGAAGCCAGTGGGGATGCGCTATTCAATATGCCAAACAGGAAGTACCCAACGGATTGGCGCAGGCATTTGTGATTGGCGAAAAATTTATTGGTGCGGATAGTGTAGCGCTGGTACTGGGTGATAATATTTTCTACGGCAGCGGTTTCAGTAAATTATTGCAGCAAAGTGTTGATCCTGATGACGGGGTGATATTTGCCTATCCGGTAAGCGATCCCGAACTGTATGGCGTAGTTGAATTTGAGACGGACAATAACGCCATCAGTATTGAAGAAAACCGGCAGCGCCCAAAGTATTATGCCGTGCCCGGTTTATATTTTACGATAATACCGTTGTTAATGTGGCGAAAAACAGTAAACCCAGTGCCCGCGGCGAATATGAGATCACCACGGTAAACGATCATTACCTGCAACAAAAAAAATTAAAAGTGGCCGTGCTCGACCGGGGATTTGCCTGGCTCGATACCGGTACATTTGAAAGTTTGAGCGATGCGGCAGAATATGTACGGGTGATCGAAAAAAGGCAGGGATTAAAAATAGGTTGCCCCGAAGAAATTGCCTGGCGCATGGGCTTTATCAGTAAAGAAGACTTAATGAAACAGGCCAAAGAGCTGGAAAAAAGCGGCTATGGCGAATATTTGAAAAAATTGCAGGATAAAAATAACCAAAACAAATGTATACCGAAATCAACAAATGCCGCATCAGCGGAAGTGAAAATTTAGTAACCGTGCTGTCGCTGGGCGAACAGTATTTAACCGGTGTGTTTCCTAAAGCCCCGGCGAGGAAGTAACCAAGGGGCCGCTGGACCTGGTTTGGTGCCCCGATGGCGGACTGCTGCAGATGAAGCAATCGTACAGCCTCGATGAAATGTATGGCGATAACTATGGCTACCGCTCGGGATTAAACGCATCGATGGTAAGGCATTTGACCAATAAGATCCATACCCTGGAAAAAATGGTAACGCTGAACGCGAACGACCTGGTGATCGATATTGGCAGCAACGATGCCACTTCACTCAAGGCCTACAAAGCAAATGCCGTAAAGTAGGTATCGATCCAACAGGAACCAAGTTCAAAGAATTTTATACCAACGATATTTCGCTGATACCCACGTTCTTTTCGGCAGCCGCTTTTAAAAAGGATTTTGCAAATGATAAGGCAACCATCATTACGTCGATCGCGATGTTTTACGACCTGGAAATCGGCTGCTTTTGTACAGGATATAGAGCAATGCCTGGCCGATGAAGGTATCTGGCATTTTGAGCAGAGTTATATGCCCAGTATGTTGCGCACCAACAGCTACGATACCATCTGCCACGAGCACCTCTAATTTTATTCGCTGAAGGTGGTGAAAAATT
This sequence comes from Chitinophagaceae bacterium, assembly GCA_016710745.1. Classification (GTDB taxonomy): domain Bacteria; phylum Bacteroidota; class Bacteroidia; order Chitinophagales; family Chitinophagaceae; genus Ferruginibacter. The sequence continues at coordinate 2,994 of JADJVB010000013.1, forward strand.
TACTCGAAAGCTGCGGTACGCGCGTTATTGATGTGCAGATGAACGATATCAACGGTGGCAGTTTTGCCGTAACGGCCTGTAAAAAAGCTGCTTCACATATTTCCAATGCAGCGGTGATCAACTGGTTGTTGCAGCAGGAGCTGGAGATGGGCCTGGATACCGAAGCGCCTTATATTGCATTTAAAGAACGCGTGTTTAAACAACGCAGAAACCTGGTTAGTTTAATTGATGCCCTGGTGGCCGATGGTAAAAAAGTATTTGGTTATGGCGCTTCCACCAAGGGAAATGTGTTGCTGCAGTTTTGTGGATTTACCACAAAACAAATACCCTGCATTGCCGAAGTGAACGAGCAGAAGTTTGGCAGTTATACACCGGGCACCTTGATTCCGATCGTGTCGGAAGCGGAGGCCAAGGCGATGAAGCCCGATTATTTTCTGGTATTGCCCTGGCATTTTAAAAACTCCATTTTAGAACGGGAAAGGGAGTATATTGAACAGGGCGGTAAATTTATATTTCCTTTACCCGAAATTGAAATTGTATGATGCGGACTGCGATCAACGGCTTTAAAGACTTCTGGTTAAGTTAATGCCTTGCCCTAAAATACCGCCATCCTATTCGCAGGCGGGTGAGGATGCCGTGATCAAATTCCTGTTTAACGATTTTGGAAAACGAAAAATTGAGTATCTCGACCTGGGAACCAATTTCCCCGATCGCTACAATAATACCTATCTTTTCTATAAAGAAGGCAGTTGGGGTGTTTGTGTGGAAGCCGATGGGTCGCTCATCAAAAAAATAAAGAACTGCCGCCCAAAAGATACCGTGATCCATGCGGGTGTAGCCGTGTCGGATGAAACCGAAGCCGATTTTTATATTTTTGATGTACCCGCCATCAATACTTTTGATAAGGCAGAAGCGGAGCAACGGAGCCTTTCGGGTAATTATAAAATTGAACAGGTGGTTAAAGTTCCGCTGGTGCATATCAACGATCTCATCAAAAACAATTTTGCCGGCTATCCCGATCTGTTATCGGTTGATATTGAAGGACTCGACCTGGCGGTATTGCAATCATTGGATTACGAAGCTTACCCGGTACCGGTTATCTGTGTTGAAACCTGTGTGTACAGCGAAACCAACGTGCGGCCCAAAGACCCTGCCATCGCCGAATTCATGGTAACCAGGGGATACGAAATTTATGCCGATACCTACATTAATACCATATTTGTAAATAAGCATTGGTTTTACAGCAAAAGCAAAAAAGCAACCGGCGGCAACTAATACGGTGCCAAACAAATCATGCATAGCGCATAAGCCATGGGTAAAAAATTTCTAATTGTTCAGCTCGCCTGTTATGGGGATTGTTTATTCGCCACCAGCATTGCCCGGCAAATTAAACAGGACCATCCCGACAGTCATATCACCTGGGCTGTTGCCTCCCGGTATAGAAATATACTAGACCTGAATCCCGATATAGATAAAATTTGGGAAGTTGATATACCCGGGAACGATTTTTATAAAGCTGGCTGGGATAATTTTGAAGCCACGGCCCGGGCAAAAAAAGCCGCCGGTGAATTCGACGAGATCATTTTCAGCCAGATAGATCCGTTAAACTGGGATACCTACAAAGGCACCATACGGGGTACCATTTTAAGTGCTTATGGTAAACCCATCAGTGTATCCCGCGACCCGGTTGTGGTGTTATCAGAAAAGGAGATAGCCCATGTGGCCGCCTTTGCCCAAAAAAATAAATTGCCCGATTTTGATCAGGTGGTGCTTTTTGAGTGTGCCCCCGGCAGCGGCCAATCCAAACTAACGCCGGCCTTTGCGCTGCGTGTGGCACAACAGTTTGCGGCGGCAAACAGCCGGGTTTGTTTTATTTTAAGTACACCCGATAAACTGGCCGTTGAAAACGCGCAGATCATTGATGCCAGTGAATTATCCTTCCGGGAAAATGCGGCGCTTACCCATTACTGTAGTTTGTTAATAGGTTGCAGTAGCGGAATTACCTGGCTCAGTACCAGCACGGCGGCAAAAAAGCTGCCCTTGATCCAGTTACTGCAGCAAAAAGGAGCCATTTTTGCCGGTGTGCATTTCGATTTTGAAGTGAACGGTATCGATAATCCGCCCGTATTGGAAATGGTTGAATACGATGAAGCCAACGTGTTGCAGGTTTTAACCGATGTGTTCGGGCAGGGCATGCAACCCGCAAAACTGGTCCATCACCAACACTATTTCCCCGGCTATTATTATTTAAAGAAACATATCAGGATTCTGATCAGTAAGAGAAGATCAAGTAAGCTTATTTTCAACATGATCAAAGGGTACAAAGCGGCTGTTGGCGATTTCCCGATCAATTATATTGATCATTACTACCGGTATATGTATTCCGGGCTTTTTAAATCCGTTAAAAAAGTTGTTTAAGTCGTTTTTCAAAAAGAAGCCCGTTTCCTGAACGGGTAGCTCACCCCTGGTCGGTCTGCCTCGTGTCTTCACGAATCGAAATTCTGTTTCCTCCATAGTCGGTGTCTCCACCGACCATCATTTCTCCGTGGTCGGTGTCTCCATCTATGATTGCTGTCTCCACCAACTTCGGGAAAACTTTGTTTGCCCTCACCGCTGGTCGATGTCCCCACCGACCAGGGAAGAACATTCGTTCCGGTCGGTGGAGACACCGACCAGTGGAAAACGTCCCCTGCAGGAGGCGTTGCTGAAAAAAGCCCTCCAAAATTTGAAATTATCACAATAATGAGTAGTTTTGCTACTCATTATCTATATGATCGAAACACTCATTTCTTCTAAAACAAGGGTAAAGCTGCTGTTAAAGTTCTTTTTAAACAGCCGTACCAAGGCGTACCTGCGTTCGCTGGAGACCGAATTTGAGGAAAGTACCAATGCCATCCGGCTGGAGCTGAACCGTTTTGAAAAAGCGGGCATGCTGGAGTCGGATATGGAAGGCAATAAGAAGTTTTTCAAAGCCAATCCCAAACATCCCTTATTCAGCAACCTGCAACAGATCGTTCGCAAATATGTGGGCATCGACACCATTATCGAAAACGTGATCAATAACCTGGGCCAGGTGGAAGAAGTGTATGTTACCGGGCAGTTTGCCCGCGGCCCCGGATGGCAATGATCGACCCGGAGTTTATTGGCGAAGTAGACAGTCACTACCCTGGTAAGCCTGATCGAAAAAGCAGAGCAGCTGATCAACCGGAAGATCAGGTATATTATTTATACCCGGGAAGAAGGTGTTGCATTAACAGAAACAGCAGATAAAAAAGACCGCCTGCTCATTTGGAGCAGGGGATAAATTATAATAAACAAGTTAAATTGAAGAATCTGTTTGTGTAGGGAAATTAGTAAAACCGATTAAGTTCTTTCAAACGACCAAAGATTTTATTGGGTGCTGCGAAGCAGCATTGTATAAAATAGCCACAAACCTGCCTGCCGGTAGGCAGGGGCACTAAGCCACTAAGGGAAAATGCTATGCATTTTCTACTTCGTGACTTTGAGTCTTCGTGGCTACCAACAATTTTTGTAAAAAATGTTTTTAGTTAATAAGTATACTTATTACGTGTAACCCGCAATCAACATGTAGCAGCCCGTTTCTTACCGGAACGGGGCAGAAGACACGGGATTAAAATATAAAAAGGAAAATGAATTATTTTGTTCACCCCACAGCAGTTATTGACGAAGGTTGTACCATTGGCGATGGTACAACCATCTGGCATTTCAGTCATGTGATGCCCGGTGCGGTGATCGGCAATAACTGTAACCTGGGGCAAAACGTACTGGTAGCCACCAACGTGGTTTTGGGTAACAACGTAAAAGTGCAGAACAATGTGAGTATATACGAAGGCGTGATCTGTGAGGATGATGTGTTTTTGGGGCCCGGTGCGGTGCTCACCAACGTGATCAACCCCCGAAGTGCCATCAACCGCAAGGACCAGTTTAAAACCACCCTGATCAAAAAAGGAGCAACCATTGGCGCCAATGCAACCATTGTATGCGGACATACCCTCCATGAGTTTGCGTTTATTGGTGCCGGTGCGGTGGTAACCAAAGATGTACCGGCCTATGCATTGATAACCGGAAACCCCGGCTTGCAAACCGGCTGGATGAGTGCTTACGGCCATAAGCTCGTATTTGACAAAAATAATAAGGCGGTTTGTGTGGAGAGTGGGGAGCTGTATGAGTTGGAAAATGGGAGTGTAAGTAGAATATAAATAACGTAAAAAGAACTTGCTAAAATCAGAATCATATAAAAAGGGCGTTGTTGTTTCAACATTTTTGAATGTATTTGCGAAAGGGATAGGTTTTTTCAATACGTTGCTCATTGCATATTATTTTGGAACCAATATCCAAACAGATGTGTATTTTTTTATATTGACTGTTGCTTTGTTGCTTACGGGTATAATAAACGGAATGGACTATTTGATTCTTGTGCCTGAAGGGATGAAAATAAGGAGTCGGGAAAGTGACCAATCTTCCCAGATATTTTACAACTTCTTCATCTACCTATACGCATTCATAGCTCTCTTATTTGCGAGTATTATTATGTTTTCTCCTGAGTTCTTTTACTCTTTGTTTTCAAAGTTTGATTCAAAAAACGCTTCAGGATAATACCAATTTATTGTACATCGGTATTATTATTATCGCATTTCAATTGCTTAATAGTTTATTGTCAACAATATTGATTTCGTACAAATATTTCACAGCAACAATTTTCACCGGTTTAATCAATAGCTTATTTGCGATAACATTTACCCTTGTTTTCCATAGCAAATTTGGAATTGTAGGAACCATGTTAGGTGTTTCACTGGGCTACCTGGTAAATTTTGTTTTATTGATTTATATATTGAGGCGTTATCAAAAATGGAATTTTTTCCAGGTGAAATGGATGGCAAAAAAAGAGGTATGGGGCAATATTGGCCTGATGCAGGCTAATGTTTTACCCATCTGGATTCGCAATACAATTGCTTTGTATCTGTTGAGTGGCCTGGGAAAGGGTATAATTACTGCGGTAAATCTGGGTCAGCAGGTTAGCATGATACCGGATATATTGATCATTGGCCAATTGATATCTATTGCCAGCATTAAATTCAATGATCTAAACGCTGCAAAGAAACAAGCGGAACTAAATGAGATATTTTTAAAAGTATGTGTGTGGGGCATATCCATTACTATGTTTATCAGCTTTGTTTTTATTTTATTTTCTACGGAACTTATCGGGATACTCTATGGCAGAAAGAGTATAACAGCCGAAAGTTTAAATAATATAGAAATAGTTTTTGCATTTTCCATCGCTTGCCTTTCGGTTAAATTTATTGCATCCGTTTGTACCAATCTGATAACGGCGGCACAGAAGGTAAGGGCTACTTTTGTGATGTCGATTGTTACACACAGCATAGTAACCATTGCGATTTATTTTCTAATTAACTACTTTGGCCTTATTGGCTATTTAATCGGGATTAATTTGCATTTTTATTTATTCTTTTTTTTCTTTTATATTTTATTAAAGAAAACGATGCCTTTTATAGAGTATGAAAAAGTTTTCAAAATTTTCTTTGCCAACCTGCTTAATAATGCTTTAGTGTTTGGCTTGATATTTATGCTATATTATTTTCAACTTAAACATCTCGGTAATCCATATTTGATAGTAGCAATTGGTGTGCTGTTGTATTCTTTATTAACAATTGGGATTAATGAACTTAATTCGGCTAACAAGTATCTAAAAGTAAAAAACATATACCAACATGGTTTCAAAAGATCTTTTAAGGAACTTCTGAAAAAGGAGATTAATAAAAACAAGAATAATAATTATAATGATAATTGGGACTATATCTTATATGGTGATGATAGGAGCAAGCCAGGACTCCGCGGAAAACTAAATAATCTTGCGTCTAAAGCGATACCTGAGAACATACATGCTGAATTTGTGATTAATTATTTTTTAAAAAAACATATAGATGGTCTTGTTTTATTGTTTAATAACCTGTTCGATTCAAGTAGCAGGGATTTACTGATTCGGGTACTGACATTCAGAATACTAGGTCACCGTAAATATAAACTACCGTTGAGCAATCAAAAATATTGGGATAATTTAAAACTTGCCGAAACTTTAATTATTGATAATGAAGATTTTATTGATCCGAAATTTCTTGGAATCTTGCTAAAAAAGCATGACCTAAGACCTATTGGATTTCCGATAACTTTTTATTTTACGCCGATGGGAGTTTTGATTGACTTTATTATTAAACAATATGAATTCAAAGTAGATGGTAAAGTAATAAAAGCGGAAAAAAATGATGTTGTACTTGATTGTGGGGGTTGTTGGGGTGATACGGCTTTGTTTTTTTCAAATGAAGTTGGCGCTGCCGGAAAAGTATATTCTTTTGAATTTATTCCAAGTAATATTGAAATTTACAGGAAGAATCTCCAGTTGAATCCGCATTTGGCAGATAGTATTGAGATCATAAGCAGTCCTGTCTGGAGTACTTCTGGTCAAAAGTTATACTACAAAGATTTTGGTCCGGCCAGCAAGGTTTCAAATGTTCAAATAGAGAACGGAACAGGCGAAACCCTTACTATTGCCATTGATGATTTTGTGGAAGAAAAAAATTGGACAAAGTTGATTTCATTAAAATGGATATTGAGGGGGCTGAATTAAATGCGATAATGGGTGCAAAGGGAACTCTCGTTAAATACAGACCGAAACTGGCTATCGCCATCTATCATAGCCTGTCAGATTTTTATACCATTGCGGAATTTATTAAATCGTTGGATTTGGGATACAAATTTTATTTACAGCATACAACAATTCATGCTGAGGAAACCGTTTTATTTGCTGAAATTTAAATTTGAATAATTGTATGATACAAGTTGCTAAACCATATTTGCCGGAATCGTCGATATTCAACAAATACCTTGAAGGTATTTGGGAGCGCCAATGGCTAACCAATAATGGCCCCCTGGTACAGGAATTGGAAGAAAAGCTGAGAAATTATTTGGGGGTAAAACATTTGATCTATGTAAATAACGGTACAATTGCTTTGCAGATCGCGTTAAAAGCGCTGGCCGTAACCGGCGAAATAATTACTACACCGTTTTCTTATGTGGCCACAACAAATTCAATTTTGTGGGAGGGTTGCAAACCGGTTTTCGCCGACATAAATAGTACAGATTTTAATCTCGATCCGCGGAAGATTGAGGCCTTAATAACCGACGAGACAGTAGCTATTCTTGCCACGCATGTTTATGGAAACCCCTGTGATGTAAACGCCATTGAGAAAATTGCGGCCCAACATAATCTGAAAGTAATTTATGACGGTGCTCATGCTTTTGGTGCCAAGTATAATGGAAAACAGGTGTTGTCTTTTGGGGATATTGCCACCTGCAGTTTTCATGCTACAAAAATATTCCATACGGTGGAGGGGGGTGCTATTATTACCAATGATGATGCATTGGCTGAGAAAATGACTTTGTATCGGCAATTCGGCCATGTAGGCGACGAACATTTTTCGATCGGCATAAATGGTAAAAATTCTGAACTGCATGCGGCGATGGGATTGTGTATGTTACCGATGATGCATGATTTTATCGAGAAAAGAAGAAGCATTTCTGAGTTATATAATGAGTATTTACGGGATTTGCCATTACAACAACTTGAGGCGTTGACCGGAACTGAATACAATTACAGTTATTACCCGGTTGTAATTGATAGTGAGGAACGCCTGTTAATTATTAAAGATTTGCTTCAGCAAAATGAAATCGTTGCAAGGAGGTATTTTTATCCTTCACTGAATAATCTGCCTCAACACACAGGCGAGCCTTGCCCGGTTTCCGAAAGTGTCAGCCCCAGGGTGTTGGCGCTGCCGCTGTTTTTTGAACTTGAGAACAGAGATGTGGAAAGAATTTGTTCACTTATTAAAACCTGTTTTTAATGAAACTGGCTATTATGCAGCCATATATTTTACCCTATATCGGTTATTATCAATTGATCAATGCGGTTGATAAGTTCGTTATATATGACAATATTCAATACACAAAAAAAGGATGGATAAACCGTAACAGAATATTAATAAATGGAAAAGATGGATATTTTACGTTACCATTAAAAGGACTCCGATTATTTGGATATTAATCAGAGAAGTTTGGTCAATAGTTTTCCTGAAGAAAAAGCAAAACTGTTGCGAAAATTCAGCTCCGCTTATCGTAAGGCCCCGGAGTTTAAAATAGTTTTCCCTTTAATTGAATCTGTATTTGGCAAGAACAATCTAAATTTGTTTGAGTTCATTTATGACTCATTGCGACAAGTTTGCGAATTTTTGGAGATACAAACCGAGTTTGTCATTTCTTCGACTATACCGATAGATCATTCTTTGAAAGCAGATGAAAAAGTAATAGCTATTTGCAGAGAGTTGAAAGCTACTGATTATTTAAATCCAATTGGAGGGTTAGAACTTTATTCAAAGCATATTTTCGGACAAAGCGGTGTAAATTTGTCTTTTATTAAATCCGACGAACTGAATTACACCCAGTTCGGTAATGATTTTATACCATGGCTTTCAATTATTGATGTACTTATGTTCAATAATAGAGGGAAAACTAAACAACTTTTATCAAAAATTAAAACAACGTAATGATGGAGAATATTCTCGACAGTCATGTAAAGGCTTATCAGGGAGATAATATTTATGATTTTGACAATGAAATTATATTAAAATGGTATCCACACAGAGTAATAAAATTTTCAAATGCTGCAAAGTCTATGCTGGAATTGGGCCTGGGTCATGGATATACAACTGATATATTTTCAAAGCATTTCAGCAGGTATCTCGTTTTAGACGGTTCCGCAGCGGTGATTGAGAATTTTAAAAATAAATACCCCGAATGCAAGGCAGAAATAATTGAAACATATTTCGAGAATTTTACAACCACAGAGAGATTTGATGTAATTAATATTGGTTTCATCCTTGAGCACATTGATAACCCTAACCAAATTCTCACAAAATTCAAAGAGTATTTGGCGCCTAATGGAAAAATGTTTGTAACCGTACCCAATGCAGAGGTATTAAATCGCCGGCTTGGCAATTTAGCAGGGTTACTTCCCGATATGACCGTGTTATCTGAAAACGATTATTTGTTGGGCCATAAAAGATATTATACTGTTAAAACATTAACAAGGGAAATTGAAGATGCCGGCTATAAATTAGAGAGAATGGAAGGAATATACCTGAAACCATTTACCACACAGCAGATTATTTCTTTAAATTTTGATAAAAATATTATTGACGCCTTATGCAAAGTGGGAATTGATTATCCAGAACTTTCCTGCGGGATGCTTGCCCAGTTTTCTTAAATAATAGAATAGTTGATTAATGATTGATAAAAAATTGAATGTTTTAATATTCCCCGCAGGTTCAGAAATCGGATTGGAGATATATAATTCGCTAAAATACAACCTGCACGTTGAGTTATTTGGAGCATCGGGTAAACCTGATCATGCCAAATATATCTACGATAACGACCATTACTCTGAATCTGATTTATATATTACATCCCTGGATTTTATTGATGAATTTAACAAGATAATACTTGATAATAAGATAGACTTTGTTTTTCCTACGCACGATTCCATTGTCCTTTTTTTAGCAAAAAATAAAGATAGGATTAAAGCCAAAGTACTCACATCCCCATTCGAAACCGCTTTGATTGCCAGAGAAAAAAAGTTGATTTATGAGCGTTTTAAGGAGTATGATTTTTGTCCGGTCGTTTACGAGTCGCCTTTTATTAATATACCTTTCCCGGTATTTTTGAAACCAAATATTGGCCAGGGAGCCAAAGGCACTTACTTAGTTAATAACGAAGTTGATTTATTGGCGAAAATGAAAAATGCTGATGATTTGTTGGCGTGTGAATACCTTCCGGGAAAAGAATTGAGTGTAGATTGTTTCACAGATAAGTACGGCAAACTTCTATTTGTAGGACCCCGGGTACGGGAAAGAATTGAGATCGGAATTTCATTTAACACTTCAATGGTTCCGTTGACCGATGAAATAAATTCTATCGCTGAAATATTAAATAGAGAGCTTGAATTTAGAGGAGCCTGGTTTTTTCAGATAAAGGAGGATGGAAGCAGTAGGTATAAATTAATGGAATTTGCTGCAAGACAGTCGAGTACAATGTCCTTATACCGTCAGGTGGGAGTAAACTTTGCGTTATTAAGTATTTTCGACGCCTTAGAAATGGAAGTGAAGATTCTGGAAAACAATTTCCAGGTCAGGTTAGACAGGTGCCTATATAATCGTTACAAAACTGACCTTCATTACGAGTGGGTGTATATGGATTTTGATGATACCATAATAGTCGACAATAAAGTTAATCATACCGCGATCAGGTTTCTTTACCAATGCAGGGACGAAAAAATAAAAGTGTGTTTATTAACTAAACATAAATATGATCTTGATGCGAGTTTAAACAATTATTGTATCGCTAAAAATTTGTTTGATGAAATAATCCTGATAAAACCTGAAGAGGGAAAGGAAGATTATATAAAGCATGAAAATTCTATTTTTATTGATAATTATTTTTTCGATAGAGATATTGTCAGCAAAAAGAAGGGAATTCCCGTGTTTGATGTTGACGCTATCGAATGTTTGTTGAAATAAGGAAAATGGAATTCGAAAAGGTTTAATCTGTATATAGAAAAAATAGAGAGAATAAAATGTTTAAGTGGAAAAGTTAGGCAGGATATATAATCCGGAAAATATCGAAGGGAAAAATTGGATGAAGGAGTATGCTCAGTCCGCTTCGGTTGTTGTGTTCAACGATTATATCCGGGGTGTATTTTTCATGTAGGTCGGTCGCGGACAGCACTGGCAAAATATATTAGCTATCAAACCTATATTGATTTGAAGCGGGATAATTTATTTGAAATATTAGGCACTGCGCCAAATCCGGTTTTAGATTTGGGAGTATTGGGCACCTTCGATGAATTCGGTACAAACCCATCCTCTGTCGTAGAAAACGGCGATGAAATAAGGATGTATTATTGTGGATGGACCAGGTGTGAGACTGTGCCGTTTAATTCTGCGATAGGGTTGGCTAGAAGTCTGGATGGTGGCAATACTTTTACTAAAGTTGGTAAAGGTGGGCCGATATTGTCTTATTCGCCGGATGAACCCTTTTTGTTAGGTAGTCCTAAAGTGAAAAAGATAGAAGGTACCTGGTATTTGTGGTATGCTGCAGGGAGTAAATGGATTACAAATAATGGAAGGCCCGAACCTGTTTATAAAATAAGAATGGCTACATCAGCTGACGGGATAAACTGGGTAAAGGCAAACAGAAATTTGATCGAAAACAAGCTGGAAGAAGACGAATGTCAGGCAAGTGCCGACGTGTTTTATTTCAATAATTCATTTCACATGTTTTTTTCATACAGGTACAGTATCGGGTACAGGTTTGAAAAAGATAAAGGATACAGAATCGGCTATGCTTCTTCCAATGACCTGATAAACTGGTCGAGAGACGATGCTAAAGCAGGTATTGATGTTTCTGAGGAAGGCTGGGATTCTGAAATGATAAGCTATTCCTATGTTTTCAGACTCGATAATGAATTGTATATGATTTACCAGGGAAATAATTTTGGAAAAACCGGCTTAGGGTTGGCAATACTTGAAAGTTTTTAATTTTATTGAATGAAGTGGAAAAAACTGGGTAAAATATTTGACCCAACCGAATATAAACTTGTCGGCAATTGTGGTGAATTTGCGCAGTCGCCTCAAACCTTGGTATTCGATGATTTTGTCAGGATATACTTCTCAACCAGGGAAAAGGACGCATCTGGCAAATATTTAAGCCATATTTCATTTGTTGATTTTGATAAAAAATTTAAGAAAATATTGAATGTCTCAACTGAATCGGTGATTCCACTGGGTAAATTAGGGTGTTTTGATGAGCATGGTATTTTCCCGATTAATGTGTTAAAGGACGATGACCGGATTCTTGCTTTTACCACAGGCTGGAATCGGAGGGTTTCAGTTTCAGCAGATGCTTCAATTGGTTTAGCAGTCAGTAATAATGATGGTTTAACTTTTAAAAAGGTGGGTGATGGTCCGGTTTTAACCTCTTCATTAAACGAACCCTTTCTGGTAGGTGATGCATTCGTAATGAAAACCGGTAATACTTACCATATGTGGTATATTTATGGATGCAGATGGATAAAAGATGTACATGAAAGTGAACCGCAGAGGGTATACAAAATAGTATATGCCAAATCACCCGATGCAGTAAATTGGGAAAAAGAAGGAAGACATATTATTTCTGATAAACTGAACAAAGATGAATGCCAGGCATTGCCTACGGTTGTTAAGTACGACAATATATTTCATATGTTTTTCTGTTATAGGCATGCCACAGGTTTCAGGAAGAATAAAGACAGGGGATACAGGATCGGGTATGCTTTTTCGACAGACATGAAAAACTGGACCCGGAATGATGAAGCATGTGGCATAGATATTAGTGAATCTGGTTGGGATTCTGATATGGTGTGCTACCCCCACGTTTTTACTTGTGATGATAAACTCTATTTACTTTACAATGGAAATGAATTCGGAAGGCTGGGGTTCGGGCTGGCAGAGTTGGAAAAATAAATATCTAAAATATAAATAAATGGACAAGGCAAGAGATTACAATCAAGAATTAAAAGATACAGCAGATCATAAATACGGTTATACGTTTGATTTTGATGTATTACATCCGTATATGCTAAAATCTTTTATACCATTTTTCAGAGAGGGAAATTTCCTCGAACTTGGGAGTTATAAAGGTAATTTCACGAAAAGATTTTTACCTTTTTTTGATGATATTACGTGTGTGGAAGCTTCAGATTTAGCGATAGAGGAAGCAAAAAAAGAATTGGATTCCAATATCAAATTTGTCAATTCACTTTTTGAAACGGCAACATTGCCTACCAAATATGATAATATAGTTTTAACCCACGTATTGGAACACATTGATGATCCTGTTAAAGTGTTAAAACGAATTAATGACGAGTGGCTTTCCGATAGCGGCCGTTTTTTCTGGTTTGCCCCAATGCTAATGCACCTTCCCGCCAGATCGCGGTTAAAATGGGACTTATCTCTCACAATAATGCAATAACGCCAGCTGAAGTGGAGCATGGCCATCGGATCACTTATTCCTGGATACTTTAGAACGGGACGCGAGGGCGGCAGGATTAAATGTTGTACACAGGTCTGGCATATTTTCAAAGCTCTGGCGAATTTTCAATGGGACAGGTTATTAAACACCGATATAATTTCTCCGGAATATTTAGAGGGATGTTTCAATTGGGACAAATCTATCCCGATTTGTGTTCCAGTATATTTTTAATGTGTGAAAAAGGAAAAAATAATGAAGAAGCCCCTGCTTTCAGTTTGCCTCATTACTTACAATCATGTTAAATATATTAAACAGGCGATTGAAAGGGTACTAATGCAAAAAACAAGCTTCGATTTTGAATTTATTATTGCGGATGATTGTTCGACCGACGGAACAACGGAAATAGTAAAAAAGTATGCCGCAAGTAATCCTCGGCTAATACGAACAATCTTGCAGGAAAGTAATGTTGGAGCAGCAATTAACTACGTCAACCTGCTGGAAGCAGCAACCGGGAAATATATCGCTTATTTTGAGGGGGATGATTATTGGATAGACAATACGAAGATTGAAAAACAGGTCAAATTCCTCGAAGCAAATCCTGATTATTCCCTGTGTTTTCACAACGTGTATATATTGGAAAATGGGAAACGGAAAAAATCCTTGCAATTTGAAATTCCGGATACTTCTGATATCAACTATCTGCTGTCGCATCCGGGTTACATAACTTCTTTATCAATAGTTTACAGGAATTCCTTGAATATTATTCCGATGATTAAAGAATTGATAAATTGTCCTTTTGGTGATTTTATTACTTATGTGGCTGTTGCGCAAACAGGATTGATAAAATATTTCTCCGAGAGAATGGGAGTTTACAGAAGACACAGTACAGGTACCTGGTCTACATTGGGAATGAAAAAAATATTTGAAAACACACTGGTAGCCTATAGGATGTTATATAGGCAATTGCCACCGATACAAGGCGAAATGCTTAAAATGAGGTATTTACATACAATTGAAAATTATTTTTTACAAAATGAGTTTGTATATGATGATGAAGAATTTAATAAGCTGCTAATTGAGGAAATGAAAATCGAGCCTTATGTATTAAATTTTCTAAAACAGAACTGCGAGGAACGAAAAAAAGTTTTTCACTATACCAGCCGGGTACCATTTAGTATTCTATTAAAATCTTTACAGGAAAAGCTTTACAGCAAAATATTTAGTTGACAGGAAATGACGATGACAAACATTTCTAAGTAAAAGAATTGATGACAAAAAAGGATTATAGTAAACAAGACAGCAACTACCTGCACAGCAACCCTACCTGGCATACCGAAGATTCGCCCTGGAAAGCCACGCAGATTTTGAAGCTGATGCAGCGAAACGACTTACATCCTAAATCGATCGTAGAAATTGGCTGTGGAGCAGGCGAAATAGTAAATCAATTACATCAACGCCTGGATGATAAAACCATTGAATTTTCGGGCTACGAAATTTCGCCCGATGCGTTTAAACTGGCGCAAACAAGAGAAAAAGAACGATTGCATTTTTACCAGGAAGATCTGTTACAAAGTAATAATCATTACGACCTCTTATTGATGATCGATGTTTTTGAACATGTAGACGATTACCTGGGCTTCGTAAAAAAAGCCGGCGAAAAAGCGGCGTATAAGATCTATCATATTCCATTGGATATGTCGATGTATTCGTTGTTTACCAATTACCCCATCGGCGCACGTAAAAACGTGGGGCACCTGCATTATTTTATGAAAGATACGGCCCTCGCCACGTTAACCGATGCCGGCCAGGAAATTGTTGACTGGTTTTATACGCCTACCGCATTTGAAGTGAATAATAAGGGCCTCAGTTTTTTTGGAACCATTATTCAATGGAAGCGCCGGTTCTTTTATAAAATAAAACCCGATTTCGCCGTGAGGGCTTTTGGTGGTTTTTCTTTGATCGTGTTAACGAAATAGCGGATGAAATTAAAAATACTTCATGTTATCAATTCCTTAACGCCCGGCGGCGCCGAAACCTTATTGGTAAATTCGCTGGCACCCGGTGGCCTGCAGGAACAGGCGGATAATATGGTGGTTTATTTTCAGGGTACATCAGCACTGGAAAAACGGATCGATAGCCGGGTTAAAATAATCTGTCTTAATTACAAAGGCATTTTAAGTTTACCATTTGTGTTGGCTAAGTTGACACGCATAATCAAAGAGAACAACATTGATATTGTGCACAGCCATTTGAACCCGGCCGGCTGGTACACCAAACTGGCTTGCCCCCGCGGCATTCCCCAGGTACATACCGTTCACACAACCTATTCGATGGATAAGGAAACGCATCCGCTAAAGTTATGGTTCGAAAAACAACTGTATTTTAAAAGAAGGCATGCCCATATTATTCTTTTGTCGGATTATACCCGGGAAGATTTTTTAAAAGCCCTGCCTTTCAAAGGCCGCAGTTTTGTACTTCATAATTTTGTTGCCGATGCATTCTTCGAAAAAACGGCCAGCAGCTACGAAGCCGGCCGAAATGATTTACGCGTGGTGTCGGCAGGCCGGTTGAATAGCGGAAAAAATATCGACTACCTGCTGAACGTTTTTTCACATATAAAAAATGAGGAAATAGTACTGGATTGGTATGGTGCCGGTGATAAAACAGCTTATGAGCACTTTATAAAAGATAATGGTTTAAAAATTAAACTGATGGGGCAACAGGATAATATGGCTGAGCTGTTGTATACCTATGACCTGTTTATCATGCCCTCGAAGTTCGAAGGGTTCCCGCTTTCGGTGTTTGAAGCCATGGCCGCAGGCGTGCCGCTGATGTTGTCGGATATTGCTCCCTTGAAGGGCATCGTAAATGATAATGCCATTTACTTTGCACTCAACGATCCCCGGTCAGTGGCCGATACATTGCTCAACATACTGGAAAAAAAGACTGATATCACGGCAATGGCCACCAAGGCAAAAGCCTATGCTGAGCAAACGGTAAGAAGAGAAAGATACCTGCATAACCTGCTCGAAATTTATCAGCAGGTGCTTCAGCAGCATTAGCATCATTTTACCGCCGTAGCTGCGCTGTAGAAAATAGTTATAAATGCATACATTTGAAAAAAATTATGCAGCAATTACGGTTCGAAAAACGCCCTGGTTGCCTGATTATATTTCTTGTTTTAGGTAATGAAACTGGTTTTTTTGAATCGAAATAAATAGTCTGCTGTTATAACAAAGGAGTTGGAATAAATTCAATTAATATTATCCTGTATGCTTTTTAACTCCTTAGAGTTTTTACTTTTTTTTATCGTTGTTACTACCATTTTTTTTGCACTGCCCCATAAATACCGCTGGTTTCATTTGCTGGCTGCCAGTTGCTATTTTTATATGGCCTTTGTGCCCATATACATTGTCATCCTTTTTGGCACCATCATCATTGATTATTTTGCCGGCATCTGGATAGAGCGGGCAACCGGCACCCGGAGGAAATGGTTACTGATCATCAGCATTATTTCCAATATCGGCGTACTGGTGGTATTTAAATATTATAATTTCTTTCTGGATAACCTGAATGCCGCAACCGGGCATGCCGGCAGTGATACGGTATTCCCCTACTTAAATATTTTGTTGCCCATCGGTTTATCGTTTCACACGTTTCAGGCATTAAGTTATACCATTGAAGTTTACCGCGGAAACCACAAAGCCGAGAAGCATTTTGGTATTTATGCGCTTTATGTGATGTTTTATCCGCAACTGGTTGCCGGCCCCATTGAACGGCCGCAGAATGTATTGCATCAATTTCACGAAAAGAAGTTTTTTGATGCCAATGATTTTTTTATCGGCTTTAAAATGATGATTTGGGGTTTTTTTAAAAAGATAGTTATTGCCGACAGACTGGCGATATTGGTTAACCAGGTATACAACCATCCCACGGAGCATAACGCCACGATGCTTTTGATAGCAACCGTTTTTTTCGCCATTCAGATCTATTGCGATTTTTCGGGTTATTCAAGTATTGCCATTGGTGCCGCCAGGGTAATGGGGTTCAGGCTGATGACAAATTTTAATAACCCCTATCAAGCCAGGTCCATCAACGAATTCTGGAAACGCTGGCATATCTCCCTCTCTACCTGGTTCCGCGATTATTTATACATTTCCATGGGTGGCAACCGCGTATCGGTACCCAGGTGGTATTTCAATTTGTTTTTTGTGTTTTTGGTAAGTGGATTTTGGCATGGCGCCAACTGGACCTTCTTAATTTGGGGCGCCCTTCACGGGCTTTACCTGGTTGCTGAGATCTTAGTGAGCAAAACCCGGGAAACCGGCGCCGGCAAAAACGGGCTTCCGAAATATTCGGGGGTAAGGAGATTTCTGCAGGTTTGCCTTACTTTTACCCTGGTTACCTTTGCCTGGATATTTTTCAGGGCAAATTCTGTTTCAGATGCCTTGTATATCGTAAAGAATATTGTTAAGGGGCAATGGGGTGGTCTTCAGTCGGGACAGGTATTTTCCGAATTCAGTATGGTACTGAGTTTTCTGTTGATCGTGGTTTTGTTTTTAGCCGAATGGAAATGGGTAGACCGGATCATCGCGTTGAAGCTGGATGAAAAATACAGGTTGAACCTGGCGTTTGGAATTGTACTGATCACCGGCATATTGGTATTAGGCGTTTTCAGGAAACTTTCATTTATTTATTTTCAATTTTAGCTATGCGCCTGGTTACCTACTTTATTATTGTTTTTGTTAGTTCGGCTGCATTGGTTTGGGCATTTTCCCGGGCTGCCAATAAAGGGCTAAGAAAATCGCAGATTGAGTTTTACGGTAAAATTAATGCGGCATCTGATACAGCAAAAAATACAGAGCTCCTGGTCATTGGGTCGTCGAGGGTCATGGTGAATATCGATACCCGCATCCTGGATTCTGTAACGGGATTACGTTCCTACAATTACGGTTTAAATGCGGCCAAAATAAAAACCTGTTTAAACCTGTTTAACTATGCACTTCATTTTCAGCGGCAGGCCAACGTGCTGTTACTAAACATCGACTTCAATATGTTTGAAATTGGAGATGACCCCTATACCGATGCCTATTATTATCCTTTTGAAAAGTACTACCCGGGTTTTCTGTTGAACGACTCATCAAACAGCAGCACCATTCACAAATTTGGGTTTTTAGATGTGGCCCTGTACGATGATTATGTAAAGTACGCGGCAATCGACGGCTGGCTGAGGCCCAACCGGAAAGTTGCCGGTGGTTTTAACGGCTATTACCCGCATGCGAATTTAAATGACCGGGTCAACCTAAACCATCAATTTACCGGTGGCGATCAGTATCAAATTAACGAATATGGGTTTAGCCTGTTATCCGATATGGCTAACAGGGCAAAAGCAAAAGGGATGAAGCAGGTATTTGTGATGGCGCCCTATTACAATGATTACACAACCCGAAACTATTCGAAAACCTACCAGGGTTTAATAGCGAGGATCGCGCAATTTGCCGCCGAAAAAGATATCCTTTTCCTGGATTTCAGCGCGCTGAAACTGGCTGATGATGAAACAAATTTTTACAATTATAATCACCTGAATCAAAAAGGGGCCGGCTTATATACCCATATAATTGCCGATGCCATTAAAAACTACCTGCATCCCGCTAAATGATAAGGAAAGCAAAAAAGGTTATTTATCTGTATATATTTACCTGAAACAATGAAAATACTTCACGTACTATATTCCGGACTTGGAGGCCATGGCAATATATTTTTCGCCATGGTGGCTGCCGACGCCCAAAAAGAGTTTCAGTTTGAAGCTTTGTTTTATGGTATCGAGGAAGTACGTACCGAATTCATTGATGAATGCCGGGCAAAAAATATTCCCTGGTATTTTTCTAAAAAAAATATCAAACTCGATCTGAAATATTATATCCGCATCATGCAACTGATCCGTAAAAGCGATCCGGATATTGTTTTTTTACATGGCAGCGCCTATATTTTACCCGCCAAAATAGCTGCCTGGTTTACAAAGAAGAAAGCCCGGATCATTGTTCGGGAAACCCAGGCCAATCATTTAAAAACAAGGGCGCAATGGCTGTCGCTAACCGGCGCCATGTTTTTTGCCGATGCCATTGTTTGCTTAACTCCCGAATTTAAATCGCAGATCAAAAAAAAACTGGGCTGGGTTTACCGCGATAAAAAGTGCAGGTGATATCCAATGGTATCAATATGGATATTTATACACCCGGCAACAGAACCGGCGCAGGCCCCCTGGTCATTGGTATGCAAAGCCGGCTGGTACGCATAAAAGATCACCTCACTTTATTGAAGGCTTTTGCAGCGTTATTGAAAGAGGAAGAGACCCTGGGTGTTGACCTGCTTTTAAAAATTGCCGGTGATGGCGATTATAAAGAAGCGATCGTGGCCTATGCCGAAACACTGGGCATTACCGGTAAAGTGGTGTTTACGGGAATGATTCCCGAAAAGGAACTGGTAGATTTTTTACAGAGCCTGGATATTTATGTACACGCTACCCTGGGCGAAACCATGAGTACGGCCGTGATGCAGGCAATGGCCTGCCGGTTGCCCATTGTGGCATCCAACGTGAATGGCATCAACAATATGATAACCGATAACGAAACCGGCTTATTGGTGCCCGCTCAACAGGAAGCGGAGATGGCCCATGCCATAAAAGCCTATATACAGCAGGCCGACCTGAGGAACCGGCATGCGCAAAACGCGTTCGTGTACGCCCAAAACCATTTTTCAAATCAAAAGATGATAGAATCTTATAAAAACTTATTTTTGTGACCTGTTTTAAGCAGTTACCGGCTTAAAATAAACAAACATTTATTTTAATATTACCAGATAGCGTCATGCTATTTTTTATTTTATACCGGTTCCGAAAATTCATTACATCATGTTGAAATCGTTTTTTAAAAGGCAGGCAACCAATGTACAGCGTTTTTTGGGTACCTATGATGTAGTAAAAGTGCAGAGCATACAGCAGGAACGGGAATATGACAGGGTAAGGGAATCTGTTGCCAAACAATACCCCGGTAGCCTGGCCCTGTTTGGTCATAAAGTATATTCGCAAACAGATGAAGACGGCATCATTGAAGAGATATTTAACCGTATTCCCAATAACAAACGGTTTTTAGAGATCGGCATTCAAACCGGCATCGAGTGCAATACGCTCCACCTTTTATTGCAGGGCTGGAAAGGCACCTGGGTGGAAGGCAGTGAAAAATACTGTAAGATCATTGCGGATACGCTGAATGGCCTGCAGTTCAAAAATAAACTGCAGGTGGTTAATTCCTTTATTGACAGGGATAATATCCTGGATATCTTTAAGCAGGCTGATCATTTCTTCGCCAGCTCACAAACGGAACTCGATTTTTTTTCGCTCGATATCGACGGCAATGATTTCTACATCATGGAGCAATTATTGGTTAATGGGTATACACCCAAAGTGGTTTGTGTGGAGTACAATGCCAAGTTCAGGCCACCGCTCGATATCAGGATCAAATACAATAAAACCCATGTATGGGATGGTACCGATTACCAGGGTTGCTCACTGCAGAGTTATATCAATTTGTTTGCGGCACATCAATACAGCCTGGTTTGCTGTAATATCCCGGGCAATAACGCATTTTTTGTGCGCAACGAATATGCCACGCTGTTCACGCTGTACAACGCAACTGAATTTTATCAACCCTGCCGGTATCATTTATGCCCCATCACGCTGGCGCATAAACCTTCCTTACACTATCTGAAAGCCATGCTTGAAGAACAAACCGGTTAAAAAAGCAGGTACAGGCGCATGAAAAAAAGAATACTGATAGATGCCTCAACCGTTACCTCTCAAATAGATGGGTTATCGCATTATATCATCAACTTAATTAAGTACCTGCCCGAACCCAGTTTTGCGTTTTTCGAGTATACCGTGGTGATCAATAAAGGCCTGCAACGAAACGCACTCACCGACCTGCTGACTGATTCGCGGATAGCCGTGATTGAAGCAAAGATCGCTTCCATTGGCCCAAAGCGGGATTGGGATATGTATTGGTTTTTGCGTAAATATAAAAAACAGTTCGACCTGATCCATATCACCTCCAGCAATTACCCTTTTGCGTTGAAGAACGGGATCTGCACCGTACACGATATTACCTTTAAAAAATATTTCGATAGTCCCCGGTTTACCTTTAACCTGGCGCCGGTTTATATGGATTGGGTAATGAAGGCAGCGCTGCGCAATACAAAAGCGATCATCACGGTTTCAAAATCTACCAAAAATGAATTGGTAAAAGCATTTAACGTAGACGAAAAAACCGCAGCAAAAATTCACCCGGTCTGGCATGGTGGTTGGGAACACCTGGTGCACGAGATCGAATCGGGTGAGGACAATTGTACCGAAGAACTGGCGGCCATTGGTCATTATTTATTGTATGTGGGTACCAACCGGAAGCATAAAAATATTTCGAACCTGCTGCATGCCTTTAAACTGGCCATGAACAGTATACCGGCCGAAAAAAAACTGGCGATCATCGGCAGCGAAAAATATCTAAAACCCGCCGACCTGGCTACGATTCATGAAATTAATGCCCATGGTAAAAGGGTGATCTTTACCGGCTACCTTTCCCAGGCCTGTGTTGACAAATATTTTGAACATGCGGATGCCTTTATTTTCCCGTCGCTGTCGGAGGGTTTTGGCCTGGGTGTTATTGAAGCTTTTTACTACCATATACCCCTGCTCTGTTCGGATATCACCTCGCTGCCCGAAATTGCCGGTGAGGCAGCTTTGTATTTTAACCCCTTTGAACCCACGGATATAGCAGCGGCGATCACAAACTTTTATACCGACGAAAGCATCGCTCCCAAATTGATTGCTGCCGGTAAGGAAAGGCTGAAATTATTCTCCTGGAAAAAAAATGCAGCAGCAACCGTTGCTTTTTATCAGCAATGCCTGGGCTAAACGCGGCGCTCCCGGGCCAAACCGGCCCTGCTTTTATATTGCGAATACAGTTCAACCAGCACAAAGTAATAGAAGGGTAACAGCATGATCCTGTAACGGGCGATGGTACCAAAATTAAAGGTGGTAAAGCCAATGATCAGGGCAAATAATATTGAAAATACAAAAGCAAATAAGAGGAACTGGTTGCTGAATACAGCATTGATAAAACCAAAGAAGCGCAGTTTAAATAAAAGATACAACGTGGAAAACAGCAGCAGCATCGACTCCAGAGCCGAAAACAGGATCATGATCTTTCGGCTTTCCCAGATAAATGGCCGAAACAGGCAGGTGAAAACAGCCAGCGGGCTGCGAAGAAGCAAACCCCCAACCGAAGCATCCAATTCTTCGGCATCCAGCGTTCCTTTTCCCTCATCTTCGGTTGCCTCGTAGTTTTTTTGAAAGGTATCAACCTGTACTTTGGATTCTTCGGCAATCAGCTGCAATTGTTCTTCAAAATTAGAGATATAGGCAATGGTTGTACTCGCAAAAATAAAAACCAACACCACAAAGCCCTTTATAATGATATTCTTAAATACGGCAATCATATTGAAGAAAAAGGTGGTGGCGATACTTACTGCCAAAATGATGAGTATATAACTTTTGATACTGCCTACAATAAAAACCATCAGCAGCAGCAGCAGGATGGTTTTGATGGAATAATTTTTTTTGATGAATAAGGAATAGAGGTACGATACAATAAACCCAATGGCGCCCAGGCAAACCGAATCCTTGAGCAATCCACTACCCCAAAACCAGATAGAGGGCGTGTACAAAACGGCCATGGCCAATAATTTTTGATTACGCCCTTTATTAATTTCATTAAATACCTGGAAAAGCCGCCACTGCCCTAAAAAGGAAAACAAACCAAAAAACAAGGACGTGATCAGAAATTTATTAAAGGTTAATGGCGCCACCAATACCGCCAGTTTCATCATAAAAATAGCCGTGCTGATACCGATATAACCGTTGATACCGCCCACCGGTCCGTTTTGAAAAGCATATAGTTTCTGTAACTCCTCGCCATTGGCCAGCAGCAGGTTAATATTGCCAAAATCGCTTTGTATTTGTTCAATGATAAAATTACCGCCGGCATAAAAGGTAAAGGAATCGCCATAGCCATAGTAATACTGGATCATCAGGGAGTAAATAACGGAGCCAAACATGCGCAGGAAAAAGGCCGTGAAAAATATCTTCCGCAGCCCGCCATCGGTATAGGCCGTGGCTTTCTTTTTGATAATAACATAAAAGATATACAGGTAAACCGGCAACAAAAGAAAATCAAAAATGGTGATGTGCTGCATAAGCCTGTAGCTGGTAATTGATTAATTGGGGTATTGTTGGTGATGCAATATAGGCATTCCTTTTTTTTGGAGGGTTACTGCGCCCTGCCGGATGTGAACGGTTTTCAAAATACGGTATGGTGGCCGCTATGATTTTTATCATTATTTTTACAACCATATGGTTACCATCTTAGTTACCGGCAGTGCAGGTTTTATAGGCACCCATGTTTGCACGTTATTGCTCAGCAAAGGCTTCCGGGTAATCGGCGTGGATAATTTTGATCCGTTTTACAGCCGGGCCATTAAAGAAGCCAACCTGGCCGTAAATAAAAACCACCCGGCCTTTCATTTTTACGAACTGGATATTACCGAAGGATTGGATGCCGTTACCGAAGAAAATATATCGGCCATTATTCACCTGGCTGCCAAAGCCGGGGTAAGGCCCTCCATTGAAGATCCGGCGGGTTATATCAAAGCCAATATCGATGGCACCCAAAAAGTACATGAGTTTATGCTGGCCAGGGCCATCGGCAAACTCATCTTTGCTTCTTCCTCTTCGGTATATGGTAATAATAAAAAAACGCCCTTCAGCGAAGAAGATAGTGTAGATAATCCCATATCGCCCTATGCCTTCACAAAAAAAGCGGGCGAACTGATGAATTATACGTTTCACCATTTATACCATATCGATATTATTAACCTACGCTTTTTTACGGTGTATGGTCCGGGCCAGCGCCCCGATCTGGCCATTCATAAATTTGTGAAAAAAATAGCCCGTAATGAGCCCCTGGTTTTGTTCGGCGACGGACAAACGGCCCGGGATTATACTTATGTTGATGATACAGTGTCGGGGATTTACAGTGCCCTGGAATATTGCCTGAATAATACCGGGCTGTATACCACGGTTAACCTGGGTAACAGCAGCCCGGTTACCCTGCACGAGCTGGTTGATGTTATTTATACGGCCATGGGTAAAGAGCAACAGACCATTCATGAACCCATGCAGCCCGGCGATGTAGATATTACCTTTGCTGATATAAGCAAGGCGGAGCAACTGTTTAATTATAAGCCCGCAACCAGGCTGGCCGAAGGCATTGAAAAATTTATCTGTTGGTTTAATACGGTTAATTCAATATAAAAGGCAATAGATAGTAATCATTATTCGTTTGAACGTAAATTTTAGCTTGAAAAAGCCGCGTTGTAACCCCGAAAAGAAATTTAATATTTAAACTTACATGAATCAAAATATTCGTTTGCAAAACCCCTTTACGAAATCCCCTTTACAGGAACAGGCCGACGGTTTATACGAAAACGAAAAAATGGCCTTCCCGTTAAAAAATGGGGCTTACCGCCTGGTGGAAGATGATAATTATACCGATAATTTTGGTTACCAATGGAATAAGTTTGCGGCCACACAAATAGACCGGGATCAAAAAAACATGCAACAAAGCCATAACCGCTTTTTTGCCGAAACCGGTTGGGATACCGAAAACCTGCAGGATAAAAATGTATTGGAGGTTGGCAGTGGTGCCGGCCGTTTTACACAGATCGTGCTTGATCACACTAAAGCCAATTTATACAGCGTTGATTACAGCAATGCGGTGGAAGCCAATTTTAAAAACAACGGACACCACAAAAACCGGCTTGAACTATACCAGGCCAGTGTGTACGAAATGCCCTTTGCACCGGCACAGTTTGATAAAGTATTTTGCTTTGGCGTAATTCAACATACTCCCGATGTTCAAAAAACGGTTCAGTCGCTCATCAGTATGGCCCGGCCGGGCGGTGAAGTGGTGGTTGATTTTTATTGCATCAACGGCTGGTGGACAAAAGTGCAGGCTAAATATATCTTCCGGCCCATCACCAAAAAATGGAGCAACGAAAAGCTGTTGAAAAAAGTGGAGAAGCATATTGACTGGATGATCGCTGCCACTACCTTTTTTAATAAGATCGGTATCGGCAGGTTTGTCAACCGCTTTATTCCCATCTGCGACATAAAAGGTACACTACCACCAGGCCTTTCGAAACAGGCCTTGCGGGAATGGTGTGTGCTGGATACCTTCGATATGTTTAGTCCGGAGTACGACCAGCCCCAAAAAATAAGCACGGTAAAAAAATGGTTCGAAGAAAATGGGATGGACAAGGTATGGGGCGGTACTATCCGCTTCGATAACTGTATTGCCTATGTGGTTAAGGGGATAAAAAAATAAAAAACAGTTTTACCGGCTCCCGCACAGGAAACTGCTTCGATTATGCAAAAAAAAATAGTCCACTTTATTTTTAACCTCAACCGCGCCGGTGCCGAAACCATGATGGTGCGGGTGATAAAGGAACTGCCGGAATATGAGCATATTGTGGTAACTCTTTTTCCGGGCAATCATTTCGGCGATGAACTGCAGTGCAAAAAATGGGTTTGTCTGAATATCAGATCCCTGTTCACCCTGCCCCTTGCGTTTTTTTCTTTCAGGAAGCTGGTTAAAAGCGAAAAGCCCGATCTGGTGCATACGCATTTATTCTGGCCCACCCTGGTTGCGCGGGCTTCAGTACCCCGGAAAATTCCGGTGATCACCACCATTCATGCTTTCATCGCTACTTCGGGTGAGTATAAACGCTGGTATATCCGCTTTCTCGATACATTGAGTTATCGGTTCAGGAAAACGATCATCGTTGTTGTGGCCAAAGGCGCCTTGGAAGAATATTTTTCCTTCCTGCACCTGAAGCCATGGAAAGCCTGTGTTTTATACACTTTTGTAGATACCGACCGGTTCCATCCCCAACCCATATCCCCAACAAGGCATCCCGGTGTTTTTAAGTTGGTGGCAGTAGGTGCTTTGCGCCTCCAGAAAAACTATCCCTATATTATTAAGGCCATGGCCTTACTAAAGGATAAAAACATAGAACTGGATATTTACGGTATCGGTAATTTGCAGAATGAATTACAGCAGCTGATCGATACCACCGGCGCAAAAGTGTATTTAAAGGGCGAAGTGAATAATATTGAGCAGGTTGTTCCGCAGTATGATCTGTTTGTGATGTCGTCTACCTACGAAGGGTTTTCGCTGGGGATACTGGAAGCCATGGCCATGCGGATGCCGTTATTGATCAGTGATATCGCGTCTTTTAAAGAACAATGTGAAGAACAGGCCTGGTATTTTTCGCTGGATGATGTGCAGGATGCAGCAACGCAGATCGTAACATTAAGTGAAGCGGATAAACAGGTACTGTATGCCAAAGCAGAAGCCGGCCGGCAGCGGGCCATAGCTAATTTTACATTGGCGCATCATATGCGGGGACTGCGCAAAATATACAACGAAGCATTGGGTATTTCGGATTAACGTGTATTCTGTCTTACCTTTAAAAATAAATTCAACGCATGTGTGGAATTTCGGGTTTTATTGATTTCGAAAGAAAAACGGGAATTGAGATACTGGAGCAAATGAACCGCACCATGGC
Organism: Chitinophagaceae bacterium; assembly: GCA_016710745.1. Classification (GTDB taxonomy): domain Bacteria; phylum Bacteroidota; class Bacteroidia; order Chitinophagales; family Chitinophagaceae; genus Ferruginibacter. The sequence goes on from JADJVB010000013.1 coordinate 29,886, forward strand.
GCATCGTGGTCCGGATGGTGAAGGGTATGGACTGTACGAAACCGATAATGCGGTGATCGGACTGGGCCACCGCCGGTTAAGCATCATCGACTTAACCGAAGGCGGAAAACAACCCAAAACCCTGGGCCGGCTTCACCTGACTTTTAACGGCGAAATTTATAATTATGCCGAAATAAAAAAAGAACTGGAGCTAAAGGGGCACGCCTTCAACAGCCACAGCGACAGCGAAGTTATTTTACATGCCTACCGGGAGTGGGGCAGCGCGGCCGTACAAAAGTTCATCGGTATGTTTGCCTTTGTTATCTACGACGAAGACAATCAAAGATTATTTGCCTGCCGCGACCGTGCCGGCGTAAAGCCGTTTTTTTATTATTACAACGACGGTTTGTTTTTATTCGCTTCCGAATTAAAAGCGCTGGTTAAGCATCCGGCTTTTGTAAAAAAGATCAATACCGATGCCGTGGCGGCATTTTTGCAATATGGCTATGTACCTACACCCCATTGTATTTTTGACAATGCCTTTAAATTAAAACCCGGCTATTTTTTAACATTCGACATAAAGAACCAAAACTTCGAAACCCAACAATACTGGAATGTATACGATGCGTATAACCAGCCGGTTTTAGATATCAGCTTACCGGACGCCATTATCGAAACTGAAAAATTGTTGACCAATGCGTTTCAGTATCGCATGGTAAGTGATGTACCCGTTGGCGTTTTTCTTAGCGGTGGTTACGATAGTGCCTGTGTTACCGCCATCCTGCAAAAAAATAATACAGAAAAGATCAAAACATTCACCATTGGGGTACCCGATGCGGGATTGAACGAGGCGCCGTTTGCGAAAGCGGTTGCCGCCCACCTGGGAACCGACCATACCGAATATTATTGTACCGAAAAGGAAGCGCTGGAAATTGTACCCCAACTGCCGTTTTTTTATGATGAGCCCTTTGCCGACAGCAGCGCCATCCCCACCACCCTGGTTAGCCGTATTGCCCGGGAAAAAGTTACGGTAGCCTTATCGGCCGATGCAGGTGACGAGATATTTGCGGGTTATAACCGGTATGATTACATGGTGAAATACGGTAACTCCATTAAAAAATTCCGGAGTTCATGCGTAAAACAGTTGCCGCTTTGATGGATCAGGTTGCTGCCGATAAGATTCCGGTGCTAAACAAAAAATATCTTTTTCACAGCCGGTACGAAAAAGTAAAATCGCTTTTACGGGAACCCTCGGCCGAAAATGTACTGATGAGTTTAACCTCGCAGATGAGTGGGAAAGAATTGAATGCCCTGTTCAACAACCCGGTACATAAACTGCCTTCCTATTTCGACAGCCGGGAACTCAAGCCCGAACATTATTCTATCTTATCTTATATGATGGCGGTAGATTACCAAACCTACCTGTTGGATGATATTTTACAAAAAGTTGACCGCGCCGGTATGAGTGTAAGCCTCGAAGGCCGGGAGCCTTTTTTGGATCATCGAATCATTGAATGGGCGGCACGCCTGCCGATGGACTATAAATACAATAAGGGCAGCAAAAAATTTATTCTCAAGCAAATTGTTCATAAGTATATTCCCGAAACCATGATGGCCCGGCCAAAAATGGGGTTTGGAATACCCATATCAACCTGGTTACAAAATGATCTGAAACCATTCGTGGACATGTATTTTGACGAACAATTCATTCTTAAACAGGGTATTTTTAACAACGGGGTAATACAGAAGATAAAACATTCGTTCTATCATGGAAAAATTGAAAGAGCCGAAAAAGTGTGGTATATACTGATGTTTCAGATGTGGTATGATAAGTGGATCAATAATAATTAATTCCTGTTGATGTCCGTTTCTATTTCCATTGCAAACAAAACCCCGGGGTACATGTCTATTTTTAGTAAGATCAAAATTGCGGCAAATAACAGGGCTTACCGGTCGGTAGCAACCTATGTGTTTACCAATTTCTTTTCCAAAGGCATTTCTTTTTTATTAATTCCGTTGTTTACCAATCCCCTGTATCTTACGCCTGCCGACAATGGTGTATTAAGTTTGTTTTCCAGCAATATGATCTTATTGGTGCCCTTCATTTCACTGGGTATGATACAGTCGGCCTCGGCTGATTTTTTTAAGAAAGAGAAAGCTGAGTTTTCAGCCTCTTTCACCGGTAATTTCTTTATTGCGGCATTTATGGCCTTATTAGCCACACTGATCCTGTATATTTTCAGAGAGGCTTTGTGGGAGAAATTTGAATTGCCAACCTCCTTTGTTTATATTATACCGGGCCTCACCTTTTTAATATTTTGCAGTGAGCAAATTTTTATTTTGATCAGGAACCGAAATGAAGTAAGGCGTTATGCCTATTTAGGTATTTCAAAATCCATTGTTGAATATGGGGTATCGGTGATATTAATTGTTTTTTTCTTCGAAGGCTGGGTTGGCCGCATATGGGGAATTGCCATTTCATTGCTGATGGTGAACGGTTTCAGCATATGGTTTTATTTGAAAAATAATTACATCCGTTTTTCTTTTAATAAAGCGGAGATATGGGAAGAGCTGAAATTCGGGCTTCCTATTTTTGTGTTTCAGCTCTGCGTGTTTATGCTGGGTGCTACCAACAAATTATTTCTGGCTATTTTTAATGTAGATAAAGCCGAACTGGGTATTTATGCCATAGCGTGTATCTTGGGAACCATGGTGGGTGCGATCGGACAAAGCATTTTCCTGTACATTCAACCGCAATTGTATAAAACACTCAGCAGCGGCAAAGCAACAACGGAATCGGTAAAGCGTATTTTTCTGAATTTTTTGAAAATGCTTACCATTTTGTCGTTGGTATGTATTGGCGTGGCGGTATTCGCTTATTTCTTTTTAATAAACAGGATCTATTTAACCGGCATGAAATATTTCTTTGTGGTTGCGGTGCAGGCCTATATATGGGCATTAAATTATTTCCTGTTTCTTTTTCTGATCTATGGAAAAGAAAAGAGGCGGATACTCACCGTTGCTTTGATTTCGATCGTTTGTTCAATAATGATCAATACCGTGATGGTGAAGCATTTTTTGATCTGGGGGGATGCTTTGTCGAGTTTTATCAATACAATAATATTTTCGGGATTGGTGCTGCTGTTTACCAGGAAAGTACTCAAAAAAACACTTATCCGATCCACAGAAGTGATAACGTAAACTATAAACAGTACCGAAAAAATAAAATATGCGAACACTGGCACCCATCGTATTTTTTGCATACAACCGGCCGGAACACACCAGGCTGGTATTGGAATCGCTGTATAATAACCGGCTGGCCAATGAATCGTCTTTGTGGATATTTATTGATGGTCCCAAAGCGGGCGCCACAACAGATACATTGGCGGCGATAGCTGAAGTGAAGAAAACGGTTCGTGAAAAAAAATGGTGCAAAGAAGTAACCATTATCGAATCTGAAGAAAATAAAGGCCTCATCAAATCGAATGTAGCAGGCGTTACCAAAATGGTAAACGAATTTGGTAAAGTGATCGTTATGGAAGACGACAACCTGGTGAGTCCGGGGTTTTTAACTTTTATGAATGACGCACTTGATTTTTATGAACATAATGAACGGGTGATGCATGTATGCGGCTATGTAAGGCCCGAGTTTGGCCCGGTACCTGTGGCAGAGTCAACTTATTTCTTTTATCATACAACTACCTGGGGCTGGGGAACCTGGAAACGGGCATGGGATCATTTTAATCCCGATCCGATGGCCGTTTGGAATGCAGTAAAAGCCAGGGGAAATATTAAAAGGCTTAATATGGATCATACTTTTGAGTTTTTTTGGGGACTCAGAGCCGTTGCAAAAGGAAAACTGAGAAGCTGGAATGCTACCTGGCATTCGGTTGTTTTTTTAAACAACGGCCTTTGTTTATATCCGCAAAAATCGCTGGTATCCAATATCGGGCACGATGGCAGCGGAACCAACTGTGTGCCGGATGACCGTTTCAGGATTGATGCCCATGCACTGGTTGATTCGATAGCCGTTACTGAAATTCCATTGACCGAGCACCCCGGTATCCGAAAACACTATATCAGGATGCACTCCTTAAAATACAGGGCGGTTTTTTTGATAAAATATTATCTCAAGTACCTGATTGGGTATTGATTTAACCAATGGGGTCGTTTAAAAAACCTTTGCATGATCAGAACACAAAAAAAGATATTATTTATTTCTTATGATGGCATGACCGACCCGCTCGGGCAAAGCCAGGTGCTGCCTTATTTGCTCGGACTGAGCAAGCACGGGCATAAAATATTTTTGCTCAGTTGCGAGAAAAAAGAAGTTTTTTCGCAAAATAAAGGGATCATCGAAAACCTGGTCAGGGATACGGGGATCACCTGGATACCGATGGCCTACACAAAAAATCCACCGGTTTTTTCCACCGCGATGGATGTGTATAAAATAAAAAGAAAAGCAAAAAAGATACACCGCGAACATCAATTGGATATGGTGCATACCCGTGCCGGTGTGCCGGCATTGATCGGGCTGTGGATGAAAAAAAAATTCGGCATCAAATTTTTGAATGATATACGCGACTTTTATGCCGATAGCCGGGTAGATGGTTATATGTGGAATTTAAAAAACCCGCTGTACCTGATGGTGTACAAATATTTTAAACGAAAGGAAGCCGAGCAGATCGCGCTCAATGATGGAATCGTTTGTCTTACTGCCGCGGCCGAAAAAGTGGTGCGGGCATTGCCGGAGTTTGTACCCGGAACGCCACTCGAAATTATTCCCTGCAGTGCCGATCTCGACCTGTTTGATCCGGCTGCTATCGGCGCAGCACAAACGGCCGATCTTAAAAAGCAGTTTGGTATATTGCCCGGTGAACTGGTGGTGACCTACCTGGGTTCGGTGAGCGGATTATACCTGACCGATGAAGTGATGCATTTTTGTAAAATCGTAAGTGACCGGATACCGGCAGTAAAACTTTTGTTCATCGCACCGATCCGCCATAAAGAAATTGCAGAAGCCGCCGAAAAGTTTAATATACCGGCCGAAAAAATGATCATAAAAAAAGCTTCCCGTAAAGAAGTACCTTTATTTCTTTCGGTCAGCGACTATTCGTTGTTCTTTATCAGGCCTTGTTTTTCAAGGAAATCACAGTCGCCTACCAAACATGGCGAAATCATGGCGATGGGCATTCCGGTGATCACCAACAGGGGCATCGGCGATGTGGAGGAGATCATTGAGCATTACCGTTCGGGGTTTTTAGTAAAAGCATTTAGTGAAGAAGAATATGCTGCGGTGGTTGATAAAATTATGGCCGGCGTAAAATTTGACCCGGATTCCATCCGCAATGGAGCCGTTGCGTTTTATGCCCTGTCTGCTGCCATAGAAAAATACAGGCGGCTTTATGATAACGTATTAAATAAGTAACAGATCGGGATGGGATCCTTGATTATATGCTAAGCTCATGAAAAAAAAATATTTGATAGTTGGCGCCGGGTTTTCAGGTTCGGTATTGGCTCACGAGCTTTGTAAGCATTCATCGTGCCAGATTGATGTATGGGACGAGCGTAATCATGTTGGCGGTAATTGTCATACAAAACGTGATGAAGAAACCGGCATCATGGTACACGAATATGGCCCACACATTTTCAATACCGATAAGAAGGAAATTTGGGATTTTGTGAACAGCTTTGTTGAGTTTAAGCCATTCATTAACCGGGTAAAGGCCAATTACAGGGATAATATATATTCCTTACCGGTTAACCTGCATACCATCAACCAGTTTTTTGGTAAATCTTTTGGTCCCGATGAAGCCAGGGAATTCATCAACAGCCTCGGCGATAAAACGATTACAGAGCCAGCATCTTTTGAAGAGCAGGCGCTTAAATTTTTGGGAATGGATCTGTACAAGGCTTTTTTTTATGGGTACACCAAAAAGCAATGGGGTTGCGAACCGTCGGCTTTACCTGCCTCCATTTTAAAAAGGTTACCGGTTCGGTTTAATTACAACGATAACTATTACAACAATAGCTACCAGGGCATACCCGTAAACGGTTATACGGAGCTGGTTGAAAAATTACTCGATCATCCGGACATCCGGGTTTCCCTGAATAAGAAATTTCAGTACAGCGAGGCCCTGCAGGAAAACTATGATCATATTTTTTATACCGGGCCAGTTGATGCTTTTTTCGATTATAAATATGGTAAACTCGGTTACCGTACCGTTACTTTTGAAAAATACACGGCTGATGGCGATCACCAGGGTAATGCGGTGATCAATTATTGTGATGAATCGGTGCCCTATACCCGGATACATGAGCACAAGCATTTTGCCCCCTGGGAACAGCACGACAAAACCGTTTATTTTAAGGAATTCAGTAAAGAAACTACGGAGCAGGATATACCGTATTACCCAAAGAGGCTTGAAAGCGATAAGGAAATACTGAACGCTTACCGGGCCGAAGCATTACGAATTTTAAATATATCTTTCCTTGGGAGGCTCGCTACCTATCGGTATATGGACATGCATCATGTAATTGGTGAAGCCATACTATTTGCCGCTTCCTATCTGCTGGCCCTTCAAAAAGGCGAAAATCCGCCTGTTTTCCCCAATACTGAAGACTGATATTTTTTAAAACCATCGCAATAAACGCAAACTCACGGCGTTATAGATTTGTCCAATATATTCTAATTTAAAACCAAACCTCTTTCCTATGGATAAGGTTATTGCTGTGGTTGTTACCTACAACCGACTGGCACTGCTTGCCGAATGCATCACTGCATTACGAAATCAATCCCGCCCACTCGATGCTATTCTGGTGATAAATAACGGAAGTACCGATGGCACAGAAGCCTGGTTAAGAGATCAACCCGGTATCAGCTACTATACCCAAAAAAATATTGGAGGTGCCGGCGGGTTTAGTACGGCCATTAAAATGGGCTTTGAGCAGGGGTACGAATGGATATGGTGTATGGACGATGATGGAACACCCAAAGAAGATGCGCTGGAAAATTTGTTGCAGGCCGAGCCAAATGAACTGACCCTGATGAATTGTGCGGTAATTGACAAAAATGACAGAAAATCTTTTGTGTGGAATACCGGCGGTTTTAAAACGCTGGATGAAGTGAAAGGAAATATCATTGAAGGTATTGGACACCCGTTTAACGGCACATTTATAAACAGAAGAATTATTGAAAGAGTGGGTGTGCCCAAAGCCAAATTCTTTTTGTGGGGCGATGAAACCGAATACTATTATAGAATTGTACGGATCAATAAAATACCGGTTTGCACTGTTGCCAGCAGTATTCATTATCATCCCGCAACTGCGTTCTCCCTGAAAAAAGACTGGGACTATACCACCGGCTGGAAAATGTATTTCTATATCCGCAATCGTTTTCACATTCAACAAACCAAATTCAGCAATAAATTTTTGGCACTGTTGCATTACAGCTGTTTCCTGGTGGCTTTTGCAGGGCTCACATTATTATTTCAGAAAACCGATAAGATGAAAAAACTGGGTTTTATCATGTGGCCGGCTGTGGATGCATTTAACCATAATTTTGAAGCCTCACCGGCGCATATTCTGGAAAAACTAAAATCAGACGAAACCATCAATCTGTCTGGATCTTTAAACAAATATCTAAAATCATCCTGGTTAAGCATATTCGCTTCTTTTTCGGCACCACGAACCGAAAGAGCAGCAAACGCATAATGGTTTAAAATACAACCCCCTTTGAAATCACACAGTCCCGTTGGTAACGGGGCTGTTTTTTATTTTTGCCGCCCTGTCCTGAATTAAAAACAGGGCGATCAGGTAAAAAGGCATGCAAGGAATTTTATAGCGTACCAGGGTGCCAAAGTTTGCTGTGGTTGCTCCCACAAACAAGGCAAAGAGCAGCGCAAATAAGATACAATACATGATCACCGGGTCTTTTACAATCGACTGTACAAAAAGCACGGGTCCGGCCTTGTAAAAAACAAGCAACGTGAAGATCATAAAAGCCAGGCTTTCAAATGAGGATAACAAGGTGGATATTTTTTTCGACTCCCATAGAAACGGCCGGTATAAGGTAGCAATAATGGCCGCTGGGGCTATTTTTATCAGGCTGGCCGTTGACCCGTCAAAAACAACGCCCAGCGAAAAGTTGGAGCCGGCTCCTTCCTGTGCCGCATAGGCATTTTGGAAATGAGTAATATTTTTAACGATACTATCGCCTCCATAATCGGTGAGCGACTCAGATAGCTTTGCCATAACCGTAGTAAACATGCTAACCGAAACTGTAATGAGTAATAATACAAAAACAACACGTATCGCCCTGCTTCTAAAAAGAGTCAGGTTTTTTAAAGCCAGGTAAAAAATAAAAAATGGCACATACGAAATAAGAATATATACTTTAACCACATAAAGCAGGTACCCCGCCAGCATGATAATAACGGTATTGGCAACCAGTCTTTTCTTTTTATAAAAGATATCATAGAGCGAATAACTGATCCAGCCTATGGCGCCTATACAAAGCGGATCTTTCAAAATACCCGAACTCCAAAAAACAAAAGTGGGTAAATACAATATGGCAATAGCAAACTGTTTATGTAAATGCGGATATTGTTCATAAAAAAACCGATATAGTCTCCATACTCCCGAAAAGGAGATCAAAGAAAAGAAAAGGTTAAGAATTAGATATCGGTGCATAGCCAAAAATGACAATACTGCTGTGATGCGTACAACCATATAGTTATTCTCGGCACGCAAATAACCGAGGTTATTTTCACCCGCTAATAAGGTCTGGTCAAAATCAACACTGGGAAGATAAAGCCATTTAATATGAGAAAAATCGGTAAGTATCAGGCGGGCGATATTTGACCCTTCGGTATAATATAAAATAAAGGAATCGCCGGGCGATAACACGGTATTAAAAATCGTGAATGGGATCACGGCAATCACTTTTATCCAAAATCCCTGTTTATGATAGTATTTAAGCAGCGGGTCGGTATACATTTTTCGCCTGGCGCTGAAAATAAAATAAAACAAAGCAACATAAAAGGGAAATAATATAAGATCTAAAAAACCCATTCTTGCTTTTAATTTTTAATGGAAGGAGGCAAAAGCCGTTCTGCTGTACATTCAAAAGTATTGTAAAAATTCTAACCGTCTTTTAATAATATGAGGTTATTTTTGAATGGTCGTAATTTAAATAAGCAGCCAACAGCTATCGATGTAAACTTTGCCAGGGCAGATCAACCATAAAAAATTAATTCGGATTACCACAGTACCCATGGCGCTGCGCTATCTATTGCCCGGGCAAATGCGGTATATGGCCTCCCATGGTTTTGATGTGCTGATGATCAGTGCCGACGGAAAAGAACTTGCAGCAGTGAAGGAAAATGAACAGTGCAGACATATCATTGTGCCGATGACAAGAAGGATAACTCCGTTGCAGGATCTAAAATGTTTGGTCAGGCTCATCCGTATTTTCAGAAAAGAAAAACCTGATATTGTACATACACACACGCCAAAAGCGGGTTTGTTGGGTATGCTGGCCGCCAGGTTTTGTGGAGTGAAAATAAGAATTCACACCGTTGCCGGATTGCCCATGATGGTAGAAACCGGAGGCAAATACCAGGTATTGAAATTTATTGAGCGGGTTACTTATGCTGCGGCCGGCCAGGTTTGGCCCAATAGTCATTCTTTAATGAAATTCATCGTTGATCATAAACTTTGCCGGTCGGCAAAACTTCGGGTGATCGCCAAAGGATCAACAAACGGGATCAATATCAGCCGGTTCAGCGCCGATGTGCTGGATGCCGATAAGCTTTCAGAAATTAAAGATTTGCTTAATTATAACCACGAAAATACTTACCTGCTTTGTATCGGCAGACTGGTAATGGATAAGGGTATTGTTGAACTGGTTGCAGCATTTTCGGATTTATATAAACACAATAACAAATTAAAACTGGTATTGGCCGGCGAATACGAACCGGAATTAGATCCCTTGCCGGTTGAAACGTTGCATGCCATTGAAAGCCACCCCGGCATTATACCGGTTGGCTGGACCGGCAGCGTTGAATATTACCTGCAACTCTGCCATATTTTTGTATTTCCTTCGCATCGGGAAGGATTTCCCAATGTGCTTTTGCAGGCGGGTGCCATGGGCTTACCGGTTATTTGCAGCCGGATCGCCGGCAATATTGATATTGTAACCGATAACGAAACAGGATTAATTTTTGAAGCAGGCAACCAGCAACAGGTAATACAATGTATTGAAAAAGCATTGGCTGCGCCGGGCAACCTGCAATTGATGGCAGAAAAATTACAACTGGAGATCAGGAGCCATTACCGGCAGGAAAATATATGGGAAAATATGCTGGAGGCATACAAAACCTTATTACATTAAACAATAAACCAAACAACGATGATTTTAATCGGATACAGCGGACATGCATTTGTGGTATATGGCATCGTGCAGGCAGCCGGAAAACAGGTTACAGGGTATTGTGATGTGGTTGAGAAGGCCTACAACCCTTTTCAATTACCCTGGTATGGTGCCGAAAATTCGGAGAAAGCCATAGAGGCCATGAGAAAATATGGTTTTTTTATTGCTGTAGGCGATAACCTGTTGCGGAGAAAAATTTATGATAACCTGAAGGCAGGCGATCTGATACCCGGCAATGCCATTCACCCGGCGGCCATGATCGACAATAGTGCAACAATTGCTGCCGCCGGCGTTATGGTTGCCGCCCAGGCGGTTATTAACCCCCTGGCGGTAATTGGTACCGGTGTTATTTGTAATACAGCCTGTATCATTGAACATGAATGTGTTGTTGGTGATTTTGCCCATATTGGTCCGGGTGCCGTGTTATGTGGTAATGTAAAGATCGGAGCGGGTAGTTTTGTTGGGGCCAATGCCGTCATTAAACAAGGGATAACTGTAGGCAAAAATACGATGATAGGAGCCGGTGCCGTGGTGGTAAAAAATGTACCCGATGATGCTACCGTGGTGGGTGTACCTGCAAAATAAATGACCGGTTTTATCGTTTTAGGGCTGTAACCGCCAGATTTGTATTCCTTACCTTTGCATCGAAAAATAATTAGAAAAATATGAAAGTATTAGTTACAGGAGGTGCAGGGTATATTGGCTCCGTTTTAGTGAGGCAATTATTACAAAAAGGTTACCAGGTAAGGGCGCTCGATTCTTTAAAATTTGGTGGTGATGCATTGTATGACGTTATGCTGAATCCCAATTTTGAATTTATAAAAGGAGATGTGCGTAATGGGGATGATGTTGATAAAGCGTTGGTTGGTATCGACGCTATTGCCCATTTGGCCGCTATAGTTGGCGACCCCGCCTGTAAAAAATTCAGTGAAGAAGCTAATGAAACCAACTGGGATGGTGCTGTTAATTTATTCAATAAGGCCGAAGCGGCCGGCGTTAAACGTTTTGTTTTTGCCAGTACCTGCAGCAATTATGGTAAAATGCCAGATCCTGATTCTTTTGTAACCGAAACCTCTCCCCTGAACCCGGTTTCACTGTATGCCGAACTGAAAGTAAAATTTGAAACCTATTTGCTTGAAGAAAAAAAAGACAGCCCGATGTGCAGTACAGCGCTCAGGTTTAGTACGGTGTATGGTTTTTCGCCCAGGATACGTTTTGATTTAACCGTGAATGAATTTACCCGTAATGCAGCCGTTCACGGCGAGCAGGAAATATGGGGGCAACAGTTCTGGAGGCCCTATTGCCATGTTGATGACCTGGCCCGATCCATGGTTTTGGTAATGGAAAGCCCGGTTGAAAAAGTAAAAGCCAATGTGTTTAATGTGGGCAGTACCGAAGAAAATTACAACAAGGGTATGATCATCAGGGAAGTTTGTAAAGTAGTGCCTGATGTAAACGTGATCTATGTGGAAAGCAATGAGGATCCGAGAGACTACCGGGTGAATTTTGATAAAATAAAAAATGAACTGGGCTTTACCATCACCAAAACCGTTCCGGATGGGGTTAAAGAAATTTACACGCTTTTAAAGACCGGGATTGTTACCGATTCTTTTGCACAGAAATTTAGAAATATATAAGGTCCAATTTCTAACATAAATTCAGGGCTACTCCGGCTATTCATGAAACCAGGCTTAACCAACATCAGGTATTTGCATATTGTGCGTGGCTTAGCTGCCTTACTGGTTGTTTTTTTTCATGCAAAATATGTTTTTTGGGTAGGCGGTAAAATTTATATGGATGAGATTGGTCTTCATTCTATAACCGACTATTTTCTTTTTTCGCTCGATATGCTGAGTTCGTGTGGAAAAGAATGTGTTATTGTGTTTTTCATTCTGTCGGCCTTTGTAATCAGGCACACAGCCGATCGGTATAATAACCAATGGATGGAATTTTATAAGATCAGGATCATCAGGATCTACCTTCCGTTTTTATTTTCACTGATATTCTCTGTAGCCATTCTTTATGCCTGTGTTAATTTAAACCCGCTGATCAATACAAATAGTTTTAGAGAGTATAACGCGAGGTTATTTACTGCCTACAATGAGTTTTCATGGCGCCAGGTATTAAAGACAATTATTTTTTTGGAGAAAGGAGAATTCTCGGGAGCCAATTATGCGTATTGGTCGCTGGGGCATGAGCTCATTTTTTATTTTTTGTTCCCGGTTTACTTCTGGTTAACCAGGAAAGGCCTGGTTATTTTTTCCATAGTTTCGACCGCTTTGTTTTTAATTACTTCCCTCCACCTGTTTTATTATCAACTCTTTTTTGTTGGCGGTATCTTTTTGTACGATTATTTTAAGAACTATTCCACCGGGCCGATCCTGAAAAATAAATTGATCTACGCGGCTTTGCTTATCGGTTTTTTTATTGCGGTAAACCTGTCGAACAAAATGATTTCCGAAAAATTTTCAGATTTAGTTACCTTGATTTTTTCGTTTTTTATTTTTGATTATGTATTGTATTTCGTAAAAAATAAAAATAAATGGCTGATGAAACTTGGTGATATCAGTTATACCTTGTACCTGAACCATTTACCCGTTCTGTTATTAGGCTATTGTTTGGTAACCTTGTATACCGGTAAACTGGTATTCTATAGCCGTGTTCCCTATTATGCCGGAGTTTTGTTCGCGCTATTGCTGGCGGTTCCTTTGTACTATATGGCCGAAAAGCCATCTATAGCATTTCTCAAAAAGCTGAGAAAATAGTTCGGGGTTCAGCAGTCTAGTTGTTTTTTGATAGGTTTGTATATCATTAATGGATTTTTTAATCTTTGATCTTAATAAAATTTATGCTGTTATTAAGTGGACCCAACATGGCCGGCAACGAATGGAAATATGTGAAAGACTGTTTAGACACAGGCTGGGTAAGCAGCGTGGGCGCTTATGTTGACCGGTTTGAAGAAATGAGCGCCGAATTTGCCGGCACCAAATATGCTGTTGCAACCAGCAGTGGTACCACGGCGTTACATATTTGTCTGGTGATGATGGGTGTTACTGCCGATGACTATGTAATTGCACCCAACATCACTTTTATTGCCACTTGTAATTCCATCAAATACACGGGTGCCGATCCCATTTTAATTGACACCCATCCGGGTACCTGGCAAATGGACCTGGATTTGCTGGAACAGTTTTTTACCGAAGAAACCGAACAGCGCAACGGCGTTTGCTATCATAAAAAAGACGGTCGCAGGATCCCGGTTTTAATGCCGGTGCATGTATTGGGAAATATGTGTGATATGGACCGGCTGATGGCACTTGCCGGTAAAAATGGGGTGACCGTTATTGAAGACAGTACCGAAGCCCTTGGATCTTATTACAAAGGCAAACATGCGGGAAGTTTTGGATTAATGGGAACCTTCAGCTATAACGGAAACAAAATTATCACAACAGGTGGCGGAGGAATGATCGTTACCAACGATGAAGCACTGGCTAAAAGAGCTAAGCATCTTACCACACAGGCAAAAAGCGATCCTTTTGAATATATGCATGATGCTATTGGTTATAACTACAGATTGGTTAATGTGGCTGCAGCCATGGGTGTTGCCCAGATGGAACAACTGCCGGGTTTTATCAAACGCAAACAGGAAGTAATGGCTTTTTATAAGAATGAACTGGCTGCTGTAGGCGATATCAAATTTCAACAGATAAGTGAAGCGGTGAATCCTAATTGCTGGTTGCCCACCATCATGACGGATAAGCAAAAAGACCTGTTGACCATACTGAATGATAATAAAATGCAGAGCCGCCCGTTTTGGGTACCCATGAATCAGCTGCCGATGTTTACCGGAAATATTTTTTACAACAAAAACAACCAGTCGGATTTTGTTTACCGGCATTGCCTGAGCATCCCCTGTTCTACAAATATTACAGATGAAGATTTGAAGGCAGTTTGTGATAAAATAAAGGAGGTTTTTTAGAAAGGTGCTGGATGCTGGATACTGGATGCTGCAAATCCAACACCCGGCAAAGAACAACAACCATATGTATAGAATTCTAAAAAGAATAATCGATATCCTCATAGCAACCCTTGCCCTGGTGCTCTTATCTCCTTTGCTCATTCCTTCTATGATCATCCTGTTGCTGACCGGCGAGCACGAGGTATTTTATTTACAAAAAAGAATAGGATATAAAAACAACCTGTTCAATATCTGGAAATTTGCCACCATGGCAAAAAACAGTCCGAATATGGGCACCGGAGAAATTACCCTGCGTAATGATCCCCGGGTTACGCCATTTGGAAAAATACTGCGGATGACCAAAATAAATGAGTTGCCGCAGATCATCAATGTTTTTACGGGTGATATGAGTATTGTTGGCCCCCGGCCCTTGATGGAGGTGAGTTTTAAATTGTACCCGGAAGAAGTACAACAGGTTATTTATAATAGCAAACCCGGTATGACCGGGATCGGTTCACTCATTTTCAGGGATGAGGAAAAAATGGTATCCGATGCCGAGGATCCCAAAGCCATGTATGCGGCCATTTATCCGTACAAGGGTGCGCTTGAACTCTGGTATCAAAAAAAAGCATCGTTGTACACTGATCTGATGATCATCTTTTTAACAGGCTGGTCTATTTTGTTTCCAAAAAATCAGCTCACCCTAAAGATCTTTCCTGATCTTCCGCCGCGTCCATTCTGATTTAAAAGTTAGATTTGTGAAACATTTCCCGGCCGGCGTTAAACAAATGGGTTTTTATTTTGTTTGGATGCAGGAAAAACACATGCAATGGACTCATTTACAATAAAGGACCTCGAAAATTTATCCGGTATTAAGGCCCATACCATTCGTATATGGGAACAACGCTATTCCTTTTTGAAGCCTCATCGAACCGATACCAATATTCGGTTTTACAGTAACGAGGAGTTAAAGAAATTGCTGAACGTAGCTCTCCTGAATAAATACGGGTTTAAAATTTCGCATATTGATAAAATGAATGAGGAGGATATCAACGAAAAAATACTCTCCCTTAACCATTTGGAAGCCCAGCAGGAAAGAATTGTGAATACCCTGATCAAGAATATGGTTGACCTGGATATCGAAAATTTTGAAACAGTGCTGGATGAATTTATCGAACTGAAGGGTATTGAAAAAGCCATCTCGCAGATCGTTTTTCCGTTTCTTGAAAAAATTGGAATACTTTGGTTAACCAATCATATTAACCCTGCCCAGGAACACCTGGTGACAAATATTATACGGCAAAAACTGATGGTTGGTATTGACCAGGTGCGGTGTAGTATAAGATCAGATAAATCGGTACTGCTCTTTTTGCCTGAAGCCGAATACCACGAATTGAGTCTGTTGTTTATGAATTTTATGCTCAGGTCGAAAGGAGTTAAAACCATTTACCTGGGCTGTAGCATTCCGTTAAAAGATGTGGTTTACCTGACCAATCTGAAGAAGCCAGACTATATCTACACGCATTTAACGAGCGCTGGTGGCAGGTTCAACCTGGATAAATTCATCAGTTCGCTGGCGCAGCTGTTTCCCACCACGCCTGTAATTATATCCGGGCAGTTAACCAATTCCTACGAAAAAAAGTTGCCGGCGCCGTTAACTTTCAAAAGATCCTACCCCGAAGTGATGGATTTTCTGGCTCAATTTTAAATTTTCCAATTTACCGGCTATTTTAGTTCTCAGATAAACCATTGGTTTTCAGAGTGTTTAATTAATTTAAAAAATAGTTAAACAAAAATGATTCATTTCTCGTTTTATTGTTTAACTTTACATTCAAATTGTTAAACACTATACCATGTCTACGATCGAATTCAACCAGTCACTAATCAGCAACACAGAGTATTTGAAACCCTTTGCTATGTCTTTAACCCGGGATATGGAATCGGCCAAGGACCTGATTCAGGAAACCTTGTTCAGAGCCCTTTCTAACCGGGATAAATACAATGCCGGTACCAATATTAAGGCCTGGATGTACACCATCATGCGTAATATCTTCATCAATAATTACCGTCGTGCTGCCAAACAAAATACAATTTTCGACAATACGCCTAACGACTACCTGTTAGATTATAACCAGTACGCCACAGCAAATGCAGCGGAAACCAATCTTTCTTTAAAGGAAATCAAGGCGGCGATAAATGGTTTGCCTGAGATATTCAAGGATCCTTTTGAATTGTATTTTGAAGGATACAAATACCACGAGATTGCCGATACGCTGCAGGAGCCACTGGGTACTATCAAAAGCCGGATACACTTTGCCAGGAAATTATTGAAAGAGCAGCTGACCAGGTATTAAGCATTGGAAAATAATACCCACCGGTACTGTTTTCTGTATCGACCAATAACGTAATTTAGCGCATTGAAAAAAGCAGTCATTATAGGAAGTGGGTTTGCGGGATTGTCGGCAGCGTGTTTTATGGCTAAAGCGGGCTGGCAGGTAACGGTTCTTGAAAAACAGGCAACAGCCGGTGGCCGGGCCAGGCAATTGAAGGAGGCGGGATTTATGTTCGACATGGGTCCCAGCTGGTATTGGATGCCGGAGGTTTTTGAACGGTTCTTTAACAGTTTTGGAAAAAAGGTATCAGATTACTACCAATTGACGCGCCTTGATCCGTCTTACCGGGTATATTGGAACGATGGGCCAATTGATATTCCGGCCGATTATGGCGAACTGAAGAAGTTATTTGAAAGTATTGAAACGGGTAGTGCTGCCAAACTCGACAGTTTTATGGATGAGGCTTTGTATAAATACGAAGTGGGCATCAATAAACTGGTTCACAAACCGGGGCAGTCATACGCGGAGTTTTTAGACTGGGACCTGGTTAAAGGAGTTTTAAAGCTCGATGTGTTTACCTCCATGAAGAAGCATATCAGCAAACATTTTAAAAATTCCAAACTGCAACAGTTACTCGAGTTTCCGGTTTTGTTCCTGGGAGCCCTGCCGGAAAAGACCCCGGCTTTGTACAGCCTGATGAATTATGCGGATATTAAACTGGGAACCTGGTACCCGCACGAGGGAATGTACAAGATTGTGGAAGGGATGGTTGCTGTTGCCGAAGAACTTGGCGTTAGCTTTGTTTACGATTGCGATGTACATGAGATAAAGATCAATAACGGACTCGCAACTGAAGTAATAGCAAACCTGACTGCTGAACAAACAGGTGGCTCATTGCCGGTTGCCGGTTCATACCTGGCCGACGTGGTAATAGGTGCCGCTGATTATCATTTCATTGAAACGAAATTATTGCCCGAAGCTGGAAGGGTATATTCGGCAGCCTATTGGGAAAAAAGGGTAATGGCGCCCAGTTGTTTATTGTATTATGTGGGACTAAATAAAAAACTGACGTCTGTTTGCCACCACAGCCTGTTTTTCGACAGTAGCTTTGACGAACACGGAAAGGAGATCTACAACTCAAAACAATGGCCTACAGATCCCTTGTTTTATGTTTGTACGCCTTCCGTGTCGGACCATACGGTGGCTCCCGCGGGCTGTGAAAACCTGTTTTTCCTGATTCCGGTGGCAGCCGGATTAGCAGGCGATACGGAGGAATTAAGGGATCGGTATTTTGATCAGATCCTGGAAAGATTTGAAAGGCATACCGGACAAAAGTTAAAAGAATCTATTATTTATAAAAAAACCTATTCTGTTAGTAATTTCGTAAATGATTATAATTCGTTTAAGGGGAATGCCTATGGTTTGGCAAATACACTGATGCAGACGGCAAATTTAAAGCCAGCATGCAGAAGTATTAAGATAAAAAACTTATTTTACACCGGTCAGCTAACTGTTCCGGGTCCGGGTGTACCTCCCAGCTTAATCAGCGGTGAGGTGGTTGCCAAAGAAGCAACAAAACACTATGGATGATTTCAATTTATTAATCGGCAGCCGGTCGGCTAGGCGAATTTCAATAAATTTAAAATCTGTACTTTAGTATTGGTATCCGTGTAAAGACTGTTTTTTAATTGAAAACAAAATTTGTTAAAGGAAATGATTAAGCTTTTCCATGATATTAGCCAGCAATGCAGCAAAGCTGTAACTGAAAAATACAGCACCTCTTTCAGTAGTGCCATCAAATTACTGCATCCCGAACTTCGTACGCCTATCTATAATATTTATGGGTTTGTTCGGTTTGCCGATGAGATTGTGGATACTTTTCATCAATACAAAAAAGAAGAATTGCTGACTGAGTTTAAGAAAGATACCTATGCGGCTATCGACAGGGGTATCAGCCTGAACCCGATTCTGCATAGTTTTCAGATCACAGTACGGGATTATAATATTGGCCCTGACCTGATTGAATCTTTTTTCAGCAGTATGGAAATGGACCTCAGTAAAACGGAGTACAACAGCAATGGCTATAAGGATTATATATATGGCAGCGCCGAAGTGGTTGGCCTCATGTGCCTCTATGTTTTTTGTGAAGGAGATAAAAATATGTACAACGATTTGAAACCTTCGGCACAGGCACTCGGAGCAGCGTTTCAGAAAGTGAATTTCCTGCGTGATGTGAAAGCCGACTATGAGCAACTGAACAGATCTTATTTTCCGGAAGTTGACTTTACCAATTTTACTCCTTTTATGAAAAAGCAGATTGAGGATGATATCGCTTTGGATTTTGAAAATGCCTATGAGGGAATATTAAACCTGCCAACCAAGGCCAGGTTTGGTGTGTATGTGGCATACAAATATTACCTATCACTTTTCAAGAAAATAAAGCGCACCGCTCCTGCCAACATTATGGATCAACGGATCCGTATTCCCAATTATGGTAAAGCGTATATTGTGGCGAAAGCGGGGCTCAGAAGCCAATTCAATTTATATTAACCAACGGGATTCAATGAATGTTATTTTGGTAGATGAACATGACCGGCAAACGGGGATCATGGAAAAAATGGAAGTTCATCAAAAAGCACTGTTACACAGGGCCTTCAGCATATTTATTTTTAATGAAAAGAACGAGATGCTGTTGCATAAGCGGGCCGGTGGGAAATACCATAGCGGCGGATTATGGACCAACGCCTGTTGCAGTCATCCACAACCCGGTGACGACACCCGGGCGGCAGCCGAAATACGTTTACAGGAAGAAATGGGATTCAACACGGTAATCAATAAAGCATTTGATTTCATTTATAAAGTGCCTTTTGATAACGGCTTAACAGAGCATGAATTCGACCATGTTTTTATTGGCCGCTATGATGGCGAAATTAAACCCAATGCCGAAGAGGTGAGCGACTATTGTTTTAAACCGGTTGAGGAAATCAAGAATTCTATTCAGGTTCATCCACAAAAATATACCGCCTGGTTCAAGATTGCTTTTCCAAAAATGGAAGCGTACCTTCAATCTGCCGCTATTTAATTTATTCAGTAGAAAAAAGATCGTGTTTAACAGCTTTACCAAATTTGAAATTGCCACGGCCCTGGCTGTATTATTTCACAGCATTGGGTTGGTTGGTTTATTGTTTTTCAACAGGGAATTTTTTCTGGCAGCCACGCCCCTGAATTTATTATTATCCTTCAGCTTATTGATCTGGACACAGGAGCAAAAAAATGCGCCATTTTTTATTTTTCTTGCGGCCTGCTTTCTGGTGGGTTTTGGGGTAGAAATGGTGGGTATCAATACCGGTATACTTTTTGGAAGTTATGCCTATGGAGATGTGCTGGGCCCTACATTCCGTAACGTGCCGTTGTTGATCGGGATAAACTGGTTTATCATCATATATTGCTGTGGCATAGGGATACACACATTACTGATGAAAGCCATTAACCGGATAGCTGCCGACAGCGGTAAAACACCGATGGCATTGAAAGCCCTGTCGGTGATCGTTGATGGTGCCACCATGGCCGTTATGTTCGACTGGTTGATGGAACCGGTTGCGGTTAAACTGGGTTACTGGGTATGGTTGGGAGATGGCTCAATCCCTATATTTAACTATTTCTGCTGGTTTGTAGTGAGTTTATTGTTATTAGCCGGGTTTCATTTCGCAAAATTTAATAAACAAAACAAATTCGCTGTAAATTTGTTGCTGATACAACTGATGTTCTTCCTGCTATTAAGAACATTTTTGTAACAATCTTTAGCAGAGCTTACAACTTTGTCAAAGTTGAGCAACATAAAAAATCGTATTAATATTCAATGATCTGGGTTTTATACATAGCGATCACATTAACCACTTTCATTCTGATGGAAGGCTTCACCTGGTGTTTGCACCGGTATGTTATGCATGGGATAGGCTGGAACCTGCATAAAGATCATCATCAGAAAGGCCCGGGCTTTTTTGAAAAAAATGATGCCTATTTCCTCATTTTTGCCATACCAAGCTGGTTGCTGATCATGCTGGGTGTTATCTATAAACAGTACTGGATGATCTGTATCGGCGCCGGCTTTACCTTGTATGGCATGGCCTATTTTTTAATTCATGAAGTGATCATCCACCAGCGATTTAAATGGTTTAGCCGCAGTAACAATACTTATGTGCGCGCCATTCGTTGGGCACATAAAATGCACCACAAACATTTGGAAAAAGAAGAAGGCGAAAGTTTTGGCATGCTTT
Source organism: Chitinophagaceae bacterium (assembly GCA_016710745.1). Taxonomy (GTDB): domain Bacteria; phylum Bacteroidota; class Bacteroidia; order Chitinophagales; family Chitinophagaceae; genus Ferruginibacter. Next base: position 50,865 of record JADJVB010000013.1, read on the forward strand.
GGGTACATAAAAAATACTGGGATAAAGTGAGGGCCGATAAAAAGCGGAACGCAAAACAGGTTGACATTACCGAAACTGTTTCGGCCTGATTTTCTACACGATAAACTATTTACAGCGCCCGCCGGCTCAGATGCTATTTTGGATCCTCAGTATACATATTTTCTTATTCTCGCTGCCTCATTGGCCGGCCCTTTGGCGTTGAGTTTCGATAAAAAAGTGGCATTTTATAAAAACTGGAAATACCTTTTCCCGGCTATGTTGATCCCTGCCTTGCTTTATATTGTATGGGATGCTTTTTTTACGGCGCAGGGTGTATGGGGTTTTAATGAAACCTATATCACCGGCATAAAAATATTTAATTTGCCCGTTGAGGAAGTGCTTTTCTTTTTTGTGGTGCCTTATTGCTGTGTTTTTATTTATGCCTGCATCAGAAGTTATTTTCCAAACCTGGCCGGCAAAAAAAATGCCGACCTGTTTCTGAAACTGTTGGCGGTTATGTTGCTGGTTACGGGTATATTTTATGTTGGTAAATATTATACCGGCTGGACTTTTATGTTTACCGGTGGTTTTATCCTCGTTCTATATGTGTTCCGGAAATACATTTACCCCTTCGATGCCATTTCATTTATAGTATCCTATGCCGTCTGTTTGGTTCCTTTTTTGATTGTAAACGGATTTTTAACGGCCATCCCGGTTGTGCAATATAATGATGCAGAAAACCTGGGATTCAGAATTTATACCATTCCTTTTGAAGATGTTTTTTACGGCCTGTTGCTCATTTTAATGAATATCGTGTTGTATGAGAAATTGAAAAGCAGGCAGGTTGCTGAATAGCGATCTAATGCCTTTGTAGTTTGCCTGTATTTGTCATCGGCAACGAATCAACAATTTTTAGCCGTTGCGGTGCTTTAAATGCGGAGAGTCTTTTTTTGCAATAGGTCAATACATCCTCCACGTTGATCGTTGCACCTGGCTGCAACACAATTTCGCCTTCAATAATTTGTCCCAATAATGGGTGCGGTTTGCTGCTGATACGGGCCTGTTTAATTTCGGGAATCTGTTCCAGTACCGCTTCTACTTCTTCCGGAAAAACTTTTAAGCCCGAGATATTGATCACCGATTTCGACCGGCCCTCAATGGTGATCAAACCATCTTTATCTTTTTTAGCGATGTCGGCGGTTAAAAAATACCCATTCTGTAAAACCTCTTTTTGTAAAGTTGGGGGTAGCAGGTAAGCATCGAACATGCCGGGGCCTTTAATGCCCAGGATACCGGTTTGTCCGGCGGGAAGTGGCTCGTTGTGCTCATCCAAAATATCAACGGTGTAACCCGGTTGGGCATATCCAACCGCTTCGGGATGTTCGGCAGATTTGGTATAGTTCAAAATGGGTAAACCAATTTCAATGATGCCATAAGCCTGGCTAACATTCAGGTTAAACCTTTTTTTAAAAGCCCTGCAAACATCAATCGAAATCGCAGCCGACGTGGAGATCACTTTTTTAAGAGAAGGCATTTGTTCATTACCTGCATCATTGGCCAGCAGCCTTATCTGTACCGGAGATGCATACAGCAAACTGCCTTTATGCCTGTTGGTTATGTCAATAATATTTTTGGCCATAAAATCTTTTGCCACGGCAATGGCGGCGCCAAACTTTACATATAAAATAACGGAAACGATAAAGTGATAGGCCATAGGCAACACCCAGATAACGGTATCGGCGGGCCCAAGTTCAAGCCCTTTGTTGGCCGCCTGAATTCTGTCTATCACGGCCTGATGAGAAACGATAACGCCTTTGGATTTTCCGGTGGTTCCGGATGTAAACCGCATAAACGCGGGTTGATCAACGAACCTTGCAAAAGGCAGGGCCTGGTCAACCTGTGTGAAAGCAAACCGGAACGAACCCTGTTTCATCGGAATAACTGTTTCCACGCTGTTTAATGGCTGGATAGATGACCGGTCGTCGATGATCGCGTGTAACCGGGCTTCGTTCAGTATATCATCTATTTCTGCTTTTTTCAATTGTGGCGACATCGGCATTACCGTAGCGCCCGTACCCGCGGCAGCAAAGATACCGATGATGAAATTTCGGCCATTGCCGGCCATCACACCAATACCCATACCAGCTGTAATACCCAGGCGTGTGAGCTCCAGCCGCAATTCGGTTGCTTCATGTAGTAATTCCAGGAAACTGATCACGCCGTGCTCATCATAAACGGCGGGATGAGTTGGCCATTTTTGCGCAGCGTCCACCAGTATTTCATAAACAGGCAATTGCTTCATCCGGCAAAAATACTTATAATTGGTCGTTTTGGATTTGTTCAATGACCTCGGCAAGCGAAATATCCGAGGCTACCGCCGCAGCCATACAGCCTGCGGCATAGCCCGTTTGCAGGCAAATGCCCATAACCCGTGCACTGGCAATGGCGGCATCGTTCGCTGATATATTTCTTCCGGCAAAAAACAGGTTTGAGGTATGTGCCGATTGCAGACAACCGGCAGGAACCTGGTAACATTCGCCCTCGAGGAAACGCATGCTTACCCGCAACTGCTGGCTCCATTCCTCAATGGGCCAGCTGGCATTGGCGATGGCATCTTCAAATTGTTTACAGGGTAACACGTCATTTTCGGTAAGGATATATTTACCAATACTGCGTTGCCCGATTCGTATACCTACTTCCGGAGCGATATGCTGGATCGAAGCATTTTTGAAAGCAGGTACCTGGGTCGTTAAAAATTCAACAAGATTTTCAACAAAACTATGGGCTACGGTTCTCAGTTCCTGTAAGTTACCCGGGGCATAGGTAACAGGCAGGGGAATGCCAACTTTCAAACTCACCAGCTTGTTTTTTAGCGAGCCTTGTACAATATACACACGGTCGTAAAAATTCGCCAGTTTATCTTCTTCAATTGCAGAGCGTATAGCTTTTATAATTATCATGCCAAGCCTGGCTTCATTTGTTTCTTCTATACCCTGCATAGTAAAAACCTGGGCGGCGGCCTGGTAATTATCACTTTTGATCAGCGGTAAACCGGCGGCTCTGCTGATAATACTATCACCCGAGCAATCAATGATGGATTTGAGATGAATGGTTACCGGGTTGCCATCAGCAATGACGGAAACGGAAATAATTTTTCCATTGGTTTTTTGTACTGTTTCCAATACCGAATTGAAGTAAGTGGTTACGTTATTATTATGCAGGAGCCCAAGCGAAATATCTTTGAATGAGTCGATATTGTACGGAAGATAATGCAGGCCATCGGCATTGTGCAGCGCCGTGCTGCCGGATCTTTGCTGCAATGTTTCGGCAAACTCCCTGGCAAATCCTTTCACAATAAATTCGGCCGTCTGGTTTTTCGAATTTCGGTAAAGTCCGCAAACAGTACCCACTTCAGCAGCAGTTGCCTTGCCACCCGGATACGCATTTCTTTCAATTAAAATTACCTGCAATCCTCTACGGGCAATGGCTACGGCAGCTGCAATACCCGCAGAACCGGCGCCCAAAACCACCACATCAGTATATTTGATCGACTCCATTAATGATTGGCCAGTAGTGTTTGGTTTATTTTTTCTTCGATTAAAAGTAGTTCATTATCGCTGATTATTTCAGGCGAATAGGTAATATTTAAGTGCAGCACTTCATCATGTTTTAAAAAAACAAAAGTGAGGCCCGGTGGAAAAGTAAGTGCCGGTATCATGTGAAGGTTCCTTATCGGTTCACCGAACAAACTGTTTAGTTCGTTAAAATTATCGCCGGTTGACGTGTATAAAAAACTGGCGAAAACGCCTTTGTTGGTATGGTAAATTAAAAAATAGTAGAGCCAGAGCGGCGCATACCGCATCATGTTGAGAAACATCGTATACTGCTGCGGAATGCCTTCTTTTATTTGTGCGGTCATTTGTGTGCGCAGGCAGGCTACCGTTTGAGGCAGATCGATCAGTTCGGCTTTTGGGATACGATAAAACAAAAACGACACACAATTGGATATTAACGGGCCGATCGCGCCTCGTAACCGCCCGTCGTAGGGCACCGGGATCCACAGGTCGCCTGCCCTGTTTCTTTGCTGATTTAGAAAATGTACAACGTGCGAGCAGCAGGCTACCAGGTATAAGGTTGGGCCAAAACGTGAACCGCATGTAAAGGCGTTGTCGTTGATTTTTTTTGTTTGGTCGAGGGTAAATGAAATGATTTTTGTTCGGGTTGCCCCATCACCTGATTTTGTGGCAGTAGTGGCAACCGAACTAACCGGCGGCCTTGCCGAAACCTGAACAAATTTCTTAACCTGGTACATGTTACGGATATACGATAAAATAGCCGGGCGTTTTTCTTTTCCCGGGAAATAAATTCCGGGATCCTGGTTTTTCTTTTCCGAAATTTGATTCAGGTGTTCAAATAGCAGTGTTGTTCCTTTTGCATCCAGCAGGATATGGTTCCAGGAAATTACAAATGCGCAACGGCCCGAGGGATAATAAACCAGGTCGGCCTCAATAAAGCGGGTTGAGTCAACGGTAATATCTCTTTTTAATATAACTGCCGGAATATCGCTTTCAATGGAAGAACGATGTTCCTGCAGGACGATTTGGTTTCCGGCATCAACATATTTCCAATAGGGCAGACCGAAAAACCGACCCGATACCAGTTTGATATTACAGAGCCAGTAAATAACCGGAGAACCAGACAGGATACTATTTATTTTATTGAACGACAATGACCGATCGAAATAGAAGATCTTTCGCATCACGTTTCCGCCGGCACCATGTTTTTTAGCGTGTTTATCCAAAACCAGGTGAAAACAATCGGCGCCACTCAGGAACACTTTTTTGGGAAGATCACTTTTATTGAAAAGTTGTTTGCTCATTAGGTATTAGGTGCCTCCGGCATCAGTTCCTGTACGATTGTTGCCAGCGATTGAAGGGTTTTGAAATTTTCCGGGAGTAATTTTTCATCGGGAATCGACACGCCAAATTTACGTTCAATGAACAAAATGATCTCAACCGTTGAAAAGGAGTCAATTCCCGCCTGTTTTAAATTGCTGTTGGCATCAATCTGTACGGTTTCGGCCAGAATATTCTGCTGAATATATTTTTTTATTTCTTCTACGATGATATTTGAATCCATACTCAAACTGTTCTTTTCTTCCGGTTTACAAAATAGGAGATGGCCATGGTTGCAAAAAAGAAAACCATCAGCTTTCCGGCTTCGGGTAATATATCGGCAACGCCTCCTCCTCTTAAAAATAATTTATAAAATCCCTCCAGCGACCAGTTCAATGGCGAAAAGGAACTGATATTACGCATCACTTCGGGCATCACATAGCTGGGTACCCAAATGCCACCCAATGCCGACAGTAAAAGTATGGAAAGTGATCCCATGATAGCCGCCTGGTGATCGGTTGTGGCCAAAGTGCCCACGGTAACACCAAACCCGGTAGCAGCAAATGAAGTGGCCAGTGTTAAAACAAAAATACCCATCATGCTGTTACCCAATACCAGCGCCGGTAATCCCATTTGCGGTAACAGGAATTTGCCAACGGCCAGCATGAGCAAAAATTGGATCAGGCAAACCAGAACATACACAATGATCTTTCCATTTACCAACAGCAGGTATGGTGTTGGCATGGTATGTAACCTGAATACACTGCCTTCCGTTTTTTCTTTTAAAATACTGTTCGATAAAGGGATAGCGATAAAGAACATCGCAAAAATGGTCCAGGCCGGCACATTGTGCTGCACGGCATTGGGTACTATCTTTTCTGTTGCGTTGGATGCGTATATTTCTTTGTATTGTATGATCTGCGATTTTTGGTAAGAATTTTTAGGTGCCTGTTCTTTGTCAGGGATCAATTCAGCAACCTGTTCAGAAAAGGTTTGGAACATGATCTTCGTTTTCACTTCCGAGATAAATTCGCGCAGGTTACTCGTTACAGCATTTAAAAATGATTTTTTAGCAACCGGATCAATCAGGATGGTGATTTCAACCGAGTCGGGGAGAATCGATGAAGCTGCTTCTCCGTTAATGGTTTCGTTTACCAGTGCCGTTACATTTTTGCGTATGGCGGCAGTTGCACCTTTTGGGATGATGATGCCAACCAGGAATTTCCCCTCACTTACGGCTTTTTGTGCCAACTCGCTGTTGGCAGGCTTTCCATTGATGCTATCAGTGGTATAGCACAACTCATTGGTCATTAATCCCTGCAGAATCTGATTACCCAAAGAATCCTGGTCGTTGTTAACGAAAACGACAGGTATGCCTTTTTCATTGATCGATTTAAAAGCCGAATCCTGTATCAGCGTCATCACAATGATCAGCGCCACCGGCATGATAAACAAAACAGAAAGCCCAACTTTATCCCGCAAAAGCAGGAGTAGTTCTTTTTTAACCGTAGCCAGTAATTTATGCAGCATCAGTCTCTTGGTTTTCGGTTGGTTAAGTTCAAAAATACATTTTCCAGGTTGGTTGATCCTGCATTATCACGGATCAGTTCGGCCGGCGTACCCTGGGTTAAAATTCTTCCTTTGTCAATAATTGAAACACGGGTACAAAAATTTTCGGCTTCTTCCATATGATGTGAAGAATAAATGATCGTTGTTCCCCGGGCGTTTATCTCTTTCAGGTGTTCAATGATCACATTGCGGCTTTGTACGTCCACACCAACCGTGGGTTCGTCCAGGAATAAAATTTTCGGTTGGTGTAAGATTCCGGCGATCAGGTTCACCCTTCTTTTCATACCACCCGAATAGGTGCTTACCTGCCTTTTAGCCGCATCAATCAATCCCAGTTTTTCGAGCCAGGTTTCAATTTTGTCTTTCAGATTTTTGCCATAGAGGCCATACATGCTGCCATAAAAGGACAGGTTTTCGCGGGCAGTTAAGGTAGGGTAAAGGGCGATATCCTGGGGTACAATACCCACCATGTTTTTAATGTCCGACAGTTCGCTATGGAGGTCTTTGCCATCAATCGATACCGTTCCGCTGCTTGGTGGAAAAAGACCGCAAAGGATGGAGATCGTGGTGGTTTTCCCGGCGCCATTAGGTCCCAGCAATCCAAAGATCTCATTTCGGTTTATTGAAAAGGAAATATTGTCAACCGCCGGTTCGGCAGCATGTTTGAACGTTTTGGTTAAATGTTGAATCTCTATAATAAACGGATTGCTCATGTTGTTTACCCCCACTTAAACAGGCGGTTTTGAAAATAATAGCAGTTAGTTCGGGTTAAAAAATAATCAGCCGCAAATTTAACGTAAATATGCCTCCCTGCCCGCTTTTATTTAATTAAATCGGTGGTGATCTTTGCCGATAACAGGCATAAGGGGATACTTGGCCCGGGGTGTACACTGCCACCGCAGAAATATAGATTTTTTATATCTTTTGAAAAATTGGCATGCCGCAAAAATGCGGCAAATTTATTGTTCGAGCTGTTGCCATAAATAGCGCCAAAAGCGCTGGACGTGCGATTTTCAATTACCCTTGGATCAAAAACCATTTCGGTTTCAATTAATGGCCTGATATCGGTTTTTAAAACCCGGTTAATTTTTTGGATCATGTTTTCGCGGGCCTCGGTGATGAACATATCCCAATCCTGTCCCTGGTTGTTGGGTACATTAATAAAGGAGAACCAATTCTCACAACCGGGCGGCGCATCTTCGGGGGTATGCTTACTGGTAATGTTTACATAGATCGTTGGATCGTGGTAAATTGTTTTTCTGGCAAAGAGGGTATTGAATTCTTCTTCATAATTTTCGCTGAACAGGATATTGTGTAAACCCAGTTCTTTAAATTCTTTTTTAATACCCCAGTAAAAAATGATACCCGAACTCGATTTTGGCTGATCGAGTGTTTTGGCCGGCCGTTTTACGGATGGCATCAGTTTTTTATAACTATTGTACACATCCATGTTGCTGATCACGATATCGAAATGTTGTATGCCTTTATCAGTTTTAATGCCGGTGACTTTTTTATTTTCAATTAATATCTCTTTAACGGGGGTAGAAAAGTTGATTTGTACCCCGATGTCTTTTGCCAGCTGAGCTAACGAGGCGGTAATACTAACCATTCCGCCCTTGGGGTAAAACGCACCTTTTACAATTTCCACATGGGCAATTACATTTAAGGTTGCCGGCGACAAATAAGGGCTGGAGCCGTTATACGTGGCATAGCGATTGAATATTTGTACCAGGCGGGAATCTTTAAACGCTTTTTGGTTGGCACCGGCCATGGTATCAAAGGCACCGATCTTTCCAAAATTCAGGATGCCTTTGGCAACCGGCCAGGTAAAGAAATTTTTTAAGCGATGTAATGAATTTTTTAGGAAGACCTCGTCGGTGAGCTTATAAATGGTCTCGGTTTTATCCAGGTATTTGATAATATCTGCTACTTTGTCTTTTGTTTTAGCCGCGATCTGTTCGGCAAATTTTTCTTTCCCATGATAGGCATCCAGGGTGCTGCCATCCTCAAAAAAATATTGATAAACGGGATCGAGTTGTACATAGTTAAAATGATCACGGGGATTTTTGCCGGAGAGTTCGAAGAGTTCATCTACATATTGCGGCATGGTAAAAACCGATGGGCCCATATCGAACCGGTAGCCATCCTGGCTTTCCGACGAGCATTTTCCACCGGGGAATGAATTGGCTTCAAAAACAGTTACCTGGTACCCTTTGTTGCGCATGCGTATGGCGGCACCTAAACCCGATACACCGGCGCCAATTACGGCACAGGTTTTATTATTTTCTGTCATCATAATTTTTCCTTGCGGCAAAATTAGTTGATTTCAGGTATTCGCTATGGTAAGCGGTGAAATTTCGGGGGGGGGTGCCTGGTTAGGCAGGGGGATTAAAAACGGGCCTTTATATTAGTTGCGGTTAATCAGCAGGATATACCTATATCGAGGATTCCCTCACCTAAATCTTCTTCAGTATAGATATAGCCCGGTTTTTTTGATATCGCGGTTATTTCTCTGCTTTTTTTCAGTTCATCGGGCATGGCCGCGGCGAAACTGCTGTTTGTTTGTTTTTTCATCGTGCTTTTTTTTAATACTTGTAACAAAACTGTACGAAAATAGTTGTAACAAAACCGTGCCAAATTTGCCGGTTACCTATAAAACGACAGGTTGGTGATATTATTATGTGATTTTCGTAGTCTTCATTAAATTCTCGGACAAGGTAGTTTGGGAACGACAAGTGGCTTGAGAACGAATTGCCAATTAACATAATTTTTATTTTGAGCGGAAGGTCCTCAGCGCACAGTACACTATTCGGTCCACCTGGTGGTAAAGCAACGGCTGCTGTGCTCCTGCCGCATTTTCCAGTTTCTTTTGGTACCCGCGCCTGCAAATTTTATTAGATCGTGGCGCATACCGTAATTAACGTTGTCGATCATGGCCATCAGTTTTTTTTCGCTTTGAAGCGATGGTTTTTGAAATAAATTGAATTGTACGGCACCGTCTGGTACAATATCACTCAGCAGCACACCGGCTTTCAGGTATTTGCTTCCTTTCCTGTACAGGCCTTCCACCAACGGCATGGCATGGGCGATGAGCACATGGGTAAGGGATGTGGCAACCGGCAATATCGTGTACAGCGAGCTGGTTGCGGGCTTATACGCGTATGTCTGGCTGTAATCATTGGTGACCAAAAACACCGTGATCGTTTTGGCAGCGCTGCTTTGGCGGCGAAGTTTCTCGGCCACCCGGCTGATATAAGTGGCAACGGCTTCTCTCAGATCCTGCATCTCGTACACCGGTTTACCAAACATGCGGGCGGTGCCGATCATTTTTTTTGTTTCCAGTTGGTCTTTCATTTCGATACAGGGCTCACCACGTAATTCTTTAATCAGGCGCACACCCACCACACCACCGAGGTTTTTTCGGGCCCAGCCTTCACTCATATTGCGGAGGTCCCAACCGGTATTGATATGATACAGGGCTAATTTTTTGACGCTGGCGCCTCCGATACCCCAAATATCGGCCACCGGGGTGTTTTGCAGCGCCTCTTTTTGTTGTTCTGGTGTTTGCAGGATCATCACGCCACCGGTTGCTACCTTATTTTTTTTGGCGAGTTTATTGGCAACCTTGGACAGCACTTTGGAAGGCGCAATACCGATGGATACCGGGATGCCCGTCCATAGTTCGGTTGTATGTTTTACAAAAAGGGCATATTCCTGCAGTTTATTTTCCTCAATGCCGCCAAGGTCTAAAAAGGATTCGTCTACCGAGTATACTTCAACTTCCGGTGACAGGATGCGCAGTGTTTCCATTACCCGCCAGCTGATATCACCGTAGAGGTTATAGTTGCTGGAAAAAACAGCAACCTTGTTTTTTTCAATTTCTTTTTTGTGTTGGTAATAGGGCCCTGCCATTTGAATGCCGAGGGCTTTGGCCTCGTCGCTCCGGCTCACAATGCAGCCATCGTTGTTGCTGAGTACAACAACCGGTTTGCCGTGCAGCGAAGGCTTAAAAAGCCGTTCGCAGGCGGCATAAAAACTGTTGCAGTCTACAATGGCTATCATTTGTGGGGCTAAAGCCCATTGATTTGTTGATTATTTTATCCCTGGCCTGAAGGCCAGGGCAATTCACCCAGGGCAATTCACCAATTCACCCAGGGCAATTCACCCAGGGCAATTCATCTATGGCAATAATGGTAATTCGTCTACGGCGGGTCAGGCGGACCAATTACGCTGGGTTATTTTACTCCATTAAATCATGGATTGGGTGTTTCCGGCTCACCTTTTTGTGTTGCTCCACCCCAAATTGCCACGCCCTGAATTGTTCCTCCGCGCATTGTTCTACCTCGCATTTCTCTGCCCCGCATTGCTCCTCCCTGAATTGCTCCTCCCTGAATTGCTCCTCCGCGCATTACTTCTCTCCACATTGCTCCTCCCTGAATTGCCCCTCCCCGCATTTCTCCTCCCCACATTTCTCTTCACCGAATTTCTCCACCCCAAATTGCCCCGCCCCAAATTGCCCCGCCCTGAATTGCCCCGCTCTGAATTGCCCCGCCCTTTAGGGCGGGGACAGGTACATATATTAATATCCGGGCTTTAGCCCTTCATTATTTCAAATCCATATTTCTCCATAAACTCATCATACTCTTCCTGAAAAGATTTTTTTCGATGGTGCTCTTCCTGATGCTTAATGTATTCCCGAACTTTATTAATCCCGGACTCGCTTACGGAAACGGCAAAATATTCATCCTGCCATACCAGTGTTTTTTGAAACAAATTATTTCTGTTGGCCCAATAAGCGCTTTCACCTTTTAGCATCTGGGCAACTTTGGCAATTGTTTGCTCTGTATGTAAGGATACCAATGCATGTACATGATCGATATGTCCATTTACAAAATCGACATGAATATTTTTTATTTTTCCGTTTTCTTTGATATGTCCAAATAGTTGTTGGCGGCTTTCTTTTTCCAGTACAGGCTCCCTGTTTTTTGTCGCCCAAACAAAATGGATCCAAATTTTAATATAGGGCATGACTTTTTGGTTTTTAAAATAATGTTATGCTTCAATTGGGCTAAAGCCCGGTATGGTTTATTGTTTATTATCTCCGGGCTGAAGCCCGGAGCAAATCACCGGAGCAAATCACCGGAGCAAATCACCGGAGCAAATCACCGGAGCAAATCACCGGAATAAATCACCGGAATAATTCAAATAACAATTCATCCCATAAACTTAATACTGTAAGTCACCACCCCCCAAATCACCAGATCACTAAACTCATTCACTTCAATGGGCGATAGTTTTGGTGTTTCCGGAATCAGCCGCACACGGTTCATGGTTTTTTCCAATCGTCGTATCAACATTTCGCCATCTACCACCGCAATCACGATCTTGCCGTTTACCGGTTTGATGGACCGGTCTACGATCACAATGTCACCGTCGTGAATGCTGGCATTGATCATACTGTTGCCGCTTACCCGCATAAAATAGGTGGCCGGTTTGTTGCGGATAAGCTGCTCGTTCAGGTCGATACCGCGGTCCATATAATCATCGGCGGCAGCGCCAAAACCGGTGGCATTAGCCGTTGGTACGTCCAGTTGTTTAAAGGCCTTGCTGCCGCGGTAACCGGCCGTATACAAATTGTCTACTTCCATAACGGTAATTTTTATTTCATCCCCCGGGACTAATTATTTGTAAATAACTAAATTATTTAGTAAATTTATACTAAAATTATTGGGAAATAAATTTTTCATTTCAAAATCTATTGATTATGCACATACCAGTAAGCGTACCGGGGCATCAATTATATGAATACCTGCTGGTGATAGATCCGCACGAGGAACTCAGGCACAGGATTAAAAAGAGCAGACTGCAATTAACGGAAAAATATCATATCCAGCAACCCCAAACTGGCAGGCCGCATGTGTCGCTGCTGCGGTTTACGGCGGTAAAGATGCTGGAGGAAAAGCTCATCAACCGACTGCAATATATTGCGATGGCCGAAAAGCCCTTTGTCATTGAATTGCAGGATTACGGAAGCTATCCCATGCACGCCATTTTTATCAAAATAGCCAATCAACCCCGGGTTTTGCAGTTGATCAAAAATCTGAAGCAAGCCAGGCAGTTGATGAAAAGCGGCGGGGAAGATCCACATTTTTTGCAGGATCCTCAGATTGCACTGGCGGGCAGGCTACCCAAAGAAAAATACCTCGAGATCATGAAGGAATACCTGCATAAAAAATTTACCGGCAGGTTTTATGCCGATGCTTTTCTGCTGCTGCGACGGGCAAAGAATGAAAAGCGTTACCAGATTGTGAGGCGTTTTGAGTTTCAATGTTTACCGGTGTCGACGGCGCAGGGGGTATTATTTTAACAGGGCAAGTTCGGGATAAGTAAAAGGTTCAATGGTTTCGGGAGCGTTGCTGTTTTCTGTGCGGGAAGTGATGCGTTTGCTGATGGTATGGTTTTGCATATCGGTTTCGGGATAAGGTTGGAAGAAGGATTGAATGTCTTCTTTTTTCAGATCGGGACTCAACCATTTTTTGTAAAGCAATGGGGGCACGATCACCGGCATTCTTTTTTTCAGGTTGTGAATTTTTTCCATCATCGGGTTAGCATCGGTGGTGAGGATGGAGAAGCTGTTGATGAGTTCACCGGTAGATTTGTCTACCCAGGAAGCATAGATGCCGGCAAAGCAGAACAATTGCCGGTCCTTCATTTGAATGAAATGCGGATATTTTTTTTTCTGAAGATCCATCCATTCAAAAAAACCATCGGCCATAACCAGGCAGCGGTTATTGGGAATATAAGAGCGGAAAGATGGTTTTTCAAAAACGGTTTCGCTGCGGGCATTTAAGGTTTGCGCTCTCAGTTTATCGGCATCGGCTTTGGTTTTTACCCAATGCGGAATTAACCCCCAGTTAAAAAGCTGAACCCGGTCCGGTTGTTTTTGCGTGATGACCGGCATTTGTAAAAATGTAAAACCGCTGGCGTGAAAAACGGGTACCCATTCATCATCCCAGTTTACGCCGAGTTGAATTTCAATTTCGGTCTTCTCTTTGGTTAGCGCATAATGAAAACACATACAATAAAAATATGGCAAATAATTTAAAACAGGATTCGGTAAAAGTGGCGCCCATCACAAAGGAAGCAGCGCAGCAATACCTGCACGGGCGTGGGGCGCAAATAAACACTAAAAACAAATTCTTAAAAACCGAAACCGCACAAACCGATATGGAAGCCATAGATGATTGGGAGATCAGCAATTTGCCCACACAATATATCCTCAGCCAGGCAAAAACAATTGTGAATAAGGTTGATAGTCCGGATGTGGGCATGGGCTACAGTACCAATCCCTATGCCGGTTGCGAGCACGGCTGCATTTACTGCTATGCCCGTAATGCGCATGAATACTGGGGTTACAGCGCCGGTATCGATTTTGAACAGAAGATTATCGTAAAGAAAAATGCGCCACAACTTCTGCGTAAATTTTTAATGCATTCCAAATGGGAAGGAGCACCCATCATGTTCAGCGGCAATACCGACTGTTACCAACCGGCCGAACAAAAATTTCGTCTCACCCGGCAGATGCTGGAGATTTGCAACGAGTTCAATCAGCCGGTGGGCATACTTACTAAAAACTCCTGGATATTGAAAGACAAAGATGTGTTGCAGGAAATGGCAGCAAAAGGAATCGTATCGGCCATGGTTTCCATCACTTCTTTTAATGAAGACCTGCGCCGTATTTTGGAACCACGTACCACCACCGCCAAACAAAAATTAAAAGTGATTGAAGAACTGAGCAAGGCTGGTGTACGTATGGGCGTCATGATGGGCCCCATGATACCCGGTTTGAATGAACACGAGATGCAACGGATCATGAAGGGTGCCGCCGATGCAGGGGCTACATTTACGGCCTATACCTTTATCCGTTTAAATGGCGCCATCAAATTATTATTCCACGATTGGCTCTTTAAAAACCTGCCCGACAGGGCCGAAAAAGTATGGAGCCTGATTGAGCAAAGCCATGGTGGAAAAGTAAACGACAACCGGTTTGGCCTGCGTATGCGCGGCGAGGGAAATATCGCCGACATGGTGGCACAGCAATATAAAAAATACGGCAAGCTGTATCATATGAATGCGGAGGAATGGAGCTTGAACACAAAGTTGTTCAGGAGGCCGGGGATGCAGGGGAAGTTGTTTTGAATGACATCAATTAAAATATTCTATTTTTACCGGCATTAACATGATTATGCAAACGGTAAAAGAAGAAATAGAAAAATTATTCAATCAATTCAGCAAGGAAGCGATAACTGCGATCGACAAACTCCCGCAATCAGGTAGCGAGCGCCATTACTTTCGCATTCACACCGCAAACAAAACCTATATTGCCACCCATGGCACTAATATAAAAGAGAACGAAACCTTTGTGTACTTTTCCAACCATTTTGTGGCAAAAAATTTACCGGTACCTGAAGTTTTTTGTTTGAACACAGAAAAAACTATTTATATACAGGAAGATCTTGGAGATGTTTCGCTTTTGAATAAACTGGAAGAAAGTGGATTTTCGGAAGAGGTATACGGTTTATACAAACAAAGTCTGGCCGCACTGGCGTCGTTGCAGATCAGGGGGCACGATGGATTGGATTACGATCAATGCCTGACCAATACTGTATTCGGTAAACAGGCGATCATGGCCGATCTGCTGTATTTCAAATATTATTTTTTAGATGCTTTGCGCAAACCATATAACAAGCAAAAGCTGATAGATGATTTTGATGCGCTGAGCAATTATCTATCGCATACCGAGTATACATATTTTATGTTTCGCGATTTTCAGAGCCGAAACATCATGGTATCCTCAGTTCCTTCGGGCGGTGCGGTGCGGTGTGTTCATTTTATAGATTACCAGGGAGGTATGCAGGGTGCACCGCAATATGATGTGGCCTCTTTATTATGGCAGGCAAAAGCAAATTTACCGGATGACTGGAAGAACAGGTTGCTGGAAGATTATATGGATTCATTTGAAAATGTTTTGGGACAGGCCATTGATAAAGAAAGTTTCCGCAGCCAGTACAGTGGCTATGTATTGATCAGGCTGTTACAGGTGCTGGGCGCTTATGGATTCAGGGGACTCTTTGAACGAAAGGCCCATTTTTTAACCAGCATACCTCTGGCGTTACAGAATCTGAAATGGTTTGTGCAAAATCAAAACCTGGGGATTGCGTTGCCCGAGTTTAAGAAAGTGCTGGAACTATGTATCAGCGATGAAGTGATCCGGGAGTTTACGACCATAAAAGCCAATGCCCAAACGCCACTGCTGGTGAAGATCAACAGTTTTTCGTATATCAAAAACGGGTATCCCAAAGATGAAACCAAAAATGGCGGGGGGTATGTATTTGATTGCCGCGGTATTTTAAATCCGGGCAGGGTGGAAGAACATAAAACCAGGTCGGGTCAGGATAAACCGGTGAAAGATTACCTGGAACAACAAACCAGGATGCCGGATTTTTTGAATAACGTGTATAATATTGTTGATATTTCGGTGGAAGATTATATCAAGCGGGGATTCGAAAGTTTAATGATAAATTTTGGTTGCACCGGTGGCCAACATCGCAGTGTTTATGCAGCTGATGCCGTGGCCCGGCATTTAAAGAATAAATTTGGCGTTAATGTTGAAGTAAACCATATGAACAAAGAAAACTGGGTAACATGAAAGCGATGATCTTTGCAGCCGGGCTGGGTACCCGCTTTAAACCCTGGACAGATAAACATCCCAAGGCCCTGGCCATGGTCAATGGTAAATCATTATTGCAACGAAACATTGAATATTTACAGCCATATGGAATAACAGATGTGGTGGTAAATGTTCATCATTTTTCAGAACAAATTATTGATGCGGTAGAATACAATAGTGGCTGGGGGAGTCATGTACAGATCAGCGATGAAAGCCACGAAGTTCTGGAAACCGGTGGCGGTTTATTAAAAGCTAAAAATTTGTTGCAGGATGGGGAGCCATTTGTAACACTCAATGCGGATTTTTTAACTGATTTAAATATTTCGGATTTGATCAGGTTTCACCAGAAAAAAAAATCCCTTATCTCATTCGGCATTACAAACAGAAAAACTTCCCGCTATTTTTTATTTGATGAAGACAATCGGCTTTGTGGCTGGCGAAATAAAAACACAGGGGAAGAAAGGATCGCCATAGCAAAAGATAATTTGAAGGAAATGGCCTACAGCTGTGTGGTTGTTTTTGAACCCGGGATCTTTGACCTCATTCCTCAACGTGGAAAATTTTCACTGGTGGATACCTACCTCAGTTTGGCGGCCCACTACCCGATCTATGGATACGAGCATAGCGGCGATAAACTGGTTGATGTGGGTAAGCCGGAAAGCGTGGCTATTGCCGAAAAACTGTTTATTTAAGTTCGGCAGGTATTTCAAACATAGCCGCCTTCTTTTCTGTTTTAGGCTTTATCCCAAAATTATACCGGAAGGTCAGGCCCAGTCGTCTGCTGTCGTTGAAACGTTCGCCGGAAGCGCTTACATTTCCCTGTTGCAATGCAAAAGATACATTGTTGGTTCGGAAAACGTCGTTTACCGATAATATTATATTCCCCTTTTTCTGTAAAATGCTTTTATTGGCCGAGATAAACATACCGCCAAAGGTATTCAACTCATAAAAATCCTGTAGTCCTTTTGTACGCATAAAACCCTGCAGATTGAAACTGAAGGTTGGCGTTATTTTCAACTCCTGAAACATGAAGAAGGTCCAACTGTCACGTTTGTATTCAAGCGGGCGCCGCTCATAAAATCCACTGTACTCATTGTGGTTATAAACAGCTCCAATATAAAAAAAGTATTTTCCGCCCGGCGGGATACCGCCAATAATACGGGCGTACACCTCTTTGTTTTTTCCTAAATTATCATAGGTTCGGTAAGCGATCAGGGTTGTATTGTCCTGGTAAGTTACATTACTGAATATATCTTTTGTTTCTCTAACGCCCAAAGCCAGTACCGGGATGTTGTTAAAACTTACATTCACCTCGTAGTTGGTGGTGAACTGCGGTTTCAGGTTTGGATTGCCAACATCGAAAAGATACTGGTCGATATATTTTGGGTAAGGATTCAGGATCTCATAATAAGGCCGCTTAATGCTGCGGCGGTAAATGATGTTACCAACGAGCTGCACACCAAATATTTTAAACAGGTCGTGTTTGATAAAAAAGTAAGGAAAAAGATCTGTTCGTTTTAATGAAAGGGAACTGTCTGTAGGAATTACCTGGTTGCCATTTATAGCGGTGGTCTCTAACCGAAGTCCGGCTTTTAGTGTAAATCCGAAAACTGTTTTTGAGGCCTGAACATAGGCAGCTGTAATTGTTTCGCGGTATTTAAAAGTATTGGTTTGATAAGTATCAACGAATTTAACCTGGTTACCGGTGTCTTTGGTGTAATTGGAACTGTTTTC
This sequence comes from Chitinophagaceae bacterium, assembly GCA_016710745.1. GTDB lineage: Bacteria > Bacteroidota > Bacteroidia > Chitinophagales > Chitinophagaceae > Ferruginibacter. The sequence goes on from JADJVB010000013.1 coordinate 68,772, forward strand.
GCTTTTACTGATGGTCGCCTTAAATCCGGCTTCCAGCGTGAATTTTGCCGGTAATTTGTAAGTCAGGTCGGTTTGAAAAACGAAGATGTTTTTATCATTCTGATTTACGCCATCGCCCGATACCGTGGGCCTGGCCGGCAGGTAAGTATAGTTTTGATATTGCTGCCCATTTCGGTTCCTGTAATAATTGTAATCGAATTGGGTTATCCATTCGCTGCCGGTAGTATCTATTTTATATTTAGCTGATACATTGTTGCCGATAAAGGTTGTTTTATTGGAGCTGTTGATATCCGACAGATTTTTACCGGTAACCGAAGTTGAATTGATCTTACTGATATCAATTCCGCTTGATGCGGCACTTTCTCCATCGGAGGTACTGATACGCAGGTCGTATCCCATGTTGAATGCAGGGGTAAACTGTATATCGGTGCCGGCACTGATATAATGATTGGTATTGGGGTAGGTTGTATAGGACCGCTGTTTTACCAGGGAAGAATCGGTTTGGATAAACCGGTTTGAATTCAGTTCTTCAAAATTATTTCTGTTGGTAAACTGGTAACTCCCGTAACTGTTTATTTTTCCGGTTCCCCAATTTATATTAAAACCCGCTGTTTTTGTGGAGTAAACGCCCTGAAAATAGCCGGCATTTGCGTTGCCGTTGATACCCAGTTTCACTCCTTTTTTTAAAACAATATTTACAATGCCGCCGCTGCTGGCTGCATCAAATTTGGCAGAAGGGTTTCGCAATATTTCAATTTTACTTACACTGCCTGCCGGTAAACTTTTTAACAGAGACGCCAGGTCGGCGCTGCTTAGTTTCATTTCACGGCCGTTTATAAAAATGGTGGCTGTTGCCATACTGCCCAAATAAACATGACCATCCTGGTCTACAATAATACCGGGTGTTTTTTCCAATATTTCGTAGGCATTCGTACTGCTGTTGGCCAACACTTCGGCATCTACGATCGTTTTATCGTCCTCCTCCCTGATCAGTGGTTTTTTTGAAACAACGGTAACATTTTCGAGGCTGTTGATTTTGTATGCCATCTCAACAGTTACTGTTACATTGTCTTTTGAACTGCTAACAACAAATGAAGTATCCTGCAAACCAACTGCCGTAAGGGCGATCCAATAATTGGTATTGGTCCTGACATTAAAAAACGACTCACCCGCCAGCGTTTTTTTTTCGATTAAGTTGCTGTCGGGTAGTTGGTATAATGCGGCGTTTACCTGTTGAATGGGTTCCTGTTTATCATCAACAGCGCGGATTTGAAGCCTCACGGTTTGTGCAGTTGAATGCATGTTAAACATTAGGAAAATAAAAACGGAAACAGCTTTAATATTCACCGGGACAAATAATTTATCTGAATGTAGTGCAAACTGTATAGCCTTCAAACTGCCGCATTCGGGTTTCCCCTTTTTTGGAGTTTGATAACCAGCGGGAGGGGTGAGGCTTATTCTTTCTTAAAAAGATCCTTCTTATCAACCACTTTTACGGGCTTACCCACTTTGAGCGTTTTACTCACAACATCATAAGGCCCGGTAACCACCAGGTCGCCTTCTTTTAAGCCTTCGGTAATTTCTATATTATTGATGTCCTGGATATCAGTTTTAACTTTCACTTTACTTACTTTGTTATCCTTATCAATAGTAAATACAACAATTTCAAGATCATCAATAATTGATGAAGCCGGTTTTACCGCCGACTCGTCAACTTTCTTATCGCTGATATTGGTACTGTCATTAACGTCACGTGTGGTTACCGCGTTGATCGGTACACTCAACACATCAGCATGTGTTTTTGTTTGAATATCGGCATTGGCACTCATGCCCGGACGAAAAGGGAAAGTTCCCTTACCCAGCAGATCGGTATAACTTTCGGCCAGTATCCTGATATACACTTTATACTGGGTTACATCGCCCGTTGCACTGGATAAGGCATTTTGTGCCGCCGCACCATTATTGCTGCTGGCGATCTGGGTTACAATTCCCCTGAATTTACGGTCGCTGTAGGCATCAACTTCTACAATGGCGCTATCGCCCAGTTTCACCTTAGGGATATCGTTTTCACCCACATCAACCCGTATCTCAATTTTACTCATATCGGCGATGCGCAATATTTCGGTACCAACGGTAAAGCTGTTACCTGATACACTCTCTCCTTTTTTTACGTTTAACAACGAAACCACGCCATCCCTGGGAGCGGTAATAGCTGTTCTGCTTAGATCCTTGTTTGCCCGTTGTAAGCTGGCCTGTGCCGTTTGTACATTGGCTTTAGCACTTTGCACATTCGCTTGTCCGCCACGGATACCTTGCACCGCCGCATTGTAATTGGCTTTGGCGCTTCTCAATGTTGACTCGGCTACATCCATTTCACTCCGGCTGATCACTTTTTCGTCGAATAATTTTTTAGATCGGTCGTAGGTCTTTTGGGCCTGGTCCATCTGGGCATTCAATGCTTCCAGAGCTGCTTGCGAATTGCTCACCTGTGCCTGCGAGCTGCTTACCTGTGCCTGTGATTGTGCCACACCGCTGGCCGCCTGGCTGCGCTGAATATTATATACGTCGGGGTCTATACGAACCAGAAGCTGTCCTTTTTTTACGGTATCGCCTTCCCGAACATTCAGTTCGGTAATAACGCCGCTGATATCGGGGCTCACTTTTACCTCATCCTCCGGGAAGATCTTTCCGCTTGCATTTACAATTTCGGTAATAGTGCGTTTCTGTACTTTTTCGGCAGTAACTTTTAGTCCTTCATCTTTTCCAAAAGCGCCGGTTTGTGACAAAATCACCAGTAACACAACCAATATTCCTATACTAATTAATACCCATTTTGATGTTTTACTCATAATGTTTTTGGCCCCCTCTATGTCTCCGCCGGGGCGGAAGGAAATAGCGAAGTTTGTTTTTGTTAATTATATAATGTTTGATCGCCCACACTTAAAATTTAAGTCCCTGCCCTTTATAAAATTCGAGCACTTTCATTTTAAAAACATAATCAAACTGATTTAATGCGTCCTGCAACCTGACGCTAAACAGGTTGTTTTGATTGGTTAATAATTCAAACGTAGACATCAGGCCCACATCATACCTTTTTTGTGCATAGAAAAAAGTACGCTCAGCTGTTTCAACTGCTTTTCTGCCGGCATTGAATTTTTCGAATGCAACAATGGCGGCATTGTAAGCCTGGTAAATATCCTGCTTCAGTTTTTGATCATCTGCCTCTTTTTGAAGTTGCTGGTTTATGATATTTATTTTGCTCCTTCTGTAATTGGTGCGGGCACTATAGCCGTTGAAAATGGGAACAGTTAAACCCAGGCCGATACTTTGGCGAAAATTATCCGAAACCTGGGTAAAAAATGGATTCGAATGAAAATTTCCGTTTCTAACCTGCGCAAATTCGGGCGTAACTACGTTGTAAACAAAATTACCGTTAATATCTACGGCCTTTAATCCGGTAGGTAAATCGTTTCCTGTTAAAACCCGGTCGTAATTTGGCGTGTTGAAAGAGGCAGCATAATTACTTCCCAAACTGCCAAATGCAGAAAAAGATGGATACATAGCGCCTTTGGCAGCGGCAGCAGATTTTTGCACTGCTTTTATTTTGTAATCGTTGTACCGTTGTTGCGGTAAATTCGCAACGGCCGAGGCGTAGACAGATTCGGGCTGCAAATCGGCTATTTTTTCAACCGGAATTTTTTCCACCGGAGGGGTTTCAATTTCAAAAGGCGTCGCCGCATCTATAGCCATCAGCGATTTTAATGATAATATACTTTGCTCAACATTTCCCTTCGCGGTGATTACCGCCGAACTGTCCCTGGCAACCTGCGCTTCCAGTTCCGATGCATTTAACTCCGGCAAACTTCCGGCGTCAACTAGTTTACGGGTATTACTTAATTGAGCATAGGATTGAAGTATCTGTACACGGGCAATTTTTTCCTGTTCTTTAGCTAATAAAATTTGTAAAAAAGAAGAAGCTACACTCAGCGCAATATCATTTTTTAATTTATCTGTATTGGCACCGGCGGCTTTTAATTCCCACTCATTGGCGGCTATCGTATTCCGTTTGCTGAACCAGTTGAAAATATCCGCACTACTTTGTAGTTGCATACTGGTTGATAAATAGCTTTGGGTAATCAAGGTAAAAGTTGTGGGGTCCTGATTCCGGCCATTATTATAACTTGGTCCTCCGCTAAAACTCAGGCTTGGTAACTGACCAAGTTTGCTCTGCCGTAGCTGTAAAGCTGCAAGTTTAGTTTGGAGGTCCACCTGTTTTATTGAAATATTGTTAGCCATGGCATATTCAATACACTTCAGTAAACTCCATTTTTCCTGTGCCTGAACCGATAAGGTAAAAGCCAATAATGCAAAAACAGTTAAAAATTTATAACGCATACAACAAAAATAATTCATCTATATGTAAAAAGGATAAAACAATTATACAAACGGCAAAGGAGAGTAAACCACGGTTCAAAAGCCTGTTCGGTAGTATTATACGTTTCCATTTAACCAACCGGGCCGCACAGGCACCCGGGCAGTGAGTTTTAAGCCGGGCACCTGAAAATATCCGGTTTTCACGGCCGGTTTTTAGCCCAACCGGGTCCCGGCATCATTACTTTCAGGAACGCTTCCGGTTATATCAACTTATCCGACGGGTTAGCCGAATTTTTCTTCAGGTGTAACAGGAAATAAATTAATACAAAAGCTGCCAAAACGGCTGTGCCTGTAATCGCGGCTTTGAAGTCGGCTATCGTAATACTGACGGCCACAAATAGGTAGGCCAGGATAAAGATCACGGGCATCAGGGGAATAACTTCATTTTATATATGCCGGTGCCATCCAGGTGCCTGGTCTTTTTTCGAAACCAAAATATGGTAGCACTGCTCAGAATCATGCCGATGCTGTCGAGAAACATCGTAAAGGTCAATATTTTTTCAAACTCCTGTGAAAAGAAAAGGATGACAATGCAGATGGCGGTAAAAATGGTTAGCGAAAACGTGAGCACATTTGATTTTACATTGTGTTGTGCAAAAGCTTTTGGTAAACTGCCATCATCGCCCATGGCATACATTACCCTTGGATTACTTAACAGCGAACCGTTTACATAGGCCAACACGCCTAAAAAAAGGAAGGCAGCAAATACCGATGCGCCGGTGTTTCCAAAAATCCGGTCAATAACCACATAAGCAATTTCTTTTTCGCCTTTCATCTGGTTAAAACCTACTACATTAAAATAGCTGAGGTTAACCAACATGTATAAACCGATAATGATCAGGATACCGATAAAAACGGCCCGGGGAATATTTTTAGACGGATTGTGTACGTCGTTGCCAAAATTAATGGTTTGCTGATAACCGCCATAGGTAAAGGATACGGCGATCAGGCTGATGCCGAGGCTCCTGGCCCAGTCGATCCAGGTAAAACCGGTGTCGGGTTGTACAATGGCCTTTGCCGCGTCATTAACCGCATATTTATCAGGAAAAAATAAAGCAGAGATCAGAACGATCACCATCGTTATCTTGATCATCATCAAAATATTCTGCGCAGTAGAACTCGTTTTTAAACCTTTCAAATTGATGAGGTAAAAGCTGATAATGGCAGCACAACTGACCAATGCTTTATCGATATCCGTCCAGTTACCGGGGAATAATTTTAATAGATACCCGCTCCCGATTAATGCAACGGCGCTGATGCTGGCCGCATTGCTCACCAATATCAAACAGTTAATAGCAAAAGCAATGCTCGGGTGGTAAGCCTTCGCAAAAACCTTGTAATATCCGCCGGTTACCGGGTAGCGGCTTCCTATTTCGGCATAGGTTAACGCGCCGCATAAGGCTACCAAACCGCCGATAGCCCAGGCACTGAAATAAACCGATGGCGAAATCGCGTCCTTGGCACTGGTGGCGGCTGTTCGGAAAATACCCATACCAATCACAAATCCGATCACGATCATGGTGAGCGAAAACAGGTTTAACTTTTGCGTGGTTTTATTCATGGGCAAAAGATAGATATAAATTGTAATGCCGTAATCAAATACGCTTTATTTTTTTGAGAATAGAAGAGCATATCCTTACATTTGCGGCGAATTTGGTTCCCGATTTCAAACCGGGATTAAAAGGGAATCCCGTGAAAAACGGGAGCTATCCCCGTAGCTGTAAAACGGCCTCCCCAAGCCCCTCCAAACGAGGGGTTTAAAAGGCACTTTTCTCACACCACTGTCTCGCCAATTGCGGGATGGGAAGGTAAAGTAAACGTTAAGCCAGAAGACCTGCCAGGTTTATTAACATTATTCAAGGCTTTCGGGTGAAAGGCAGGAAATGTAACGGCTCAATGGCTTTTATATCTCTTACACGTTGTTGTTGGTGGTTCACCAACAACTTTAACCAGGAAGCAGTCACAAAAAAAATTTTTCAAAAAATGAAAAAGAAAATTTTTATTGCGGCTGCTGTTTTATTCAGCAGTCAGGTGCAGGCACAGCGTCTTGTCCCGGTCACTTCGGGCGACAGCACAAAAAATTTAGATGAGGTAGTGATCACTGCTACCAAAACCATCATTAAGCAATCAGAAACCGGTAAAGTAATCTCGGTGATCAGCAAAGAACAGATCGAACAAAGCAGCGGCAAATCGGTGGCGCAGGTATTGAACGAACAGGCAGGCATTACCGTAAATGGCGTGTATAATGCAGCCGGCAGTGTACAAACAGTTTTCAGCAGGGGCGCCTCATCCGGGAGAACATTGATATTGATCGATGGTATACCGGCGGGAGATCCGTCGATGATCAATGGCGAATTTGATCTGAACCTTTTTTCCATCAATGATGTAGAGCGGATCGAAATATGCAGGGGCGCCCAATCAACCCTTTATGGAAGCGATGCGATCGGCGGCGTTATCAATATCATTACCGTAAAAAGGGATATAGATAGAGCATTCCATGTTAAAGCGACCGCGGCATTTGGCAGTAAAAGTACGTTTCGGGGAAACCTGCAGTTATATGGCAAGACAGGTAATTTGGTGTACACAGCCCGATATGCAAAACTCAGCACCAAAGGGTTTTCTGCTGCCTACGACAGCAGCGGCACAAAAGATTTTGACAATGATGGTTACGACGGCAATGCCCTAAGCGCCCAGGTTAAATACCAGGTTATTCCGGCATTATCTGTAAAAACATTTATTCAATACAGCCAGTATACCGCGGATATTGATGCCGGGGTTTTTGCCGATGAAAAAGATTATGCTATCAATAACAACACACTCAGCTCAGGATTTGCTGTACATTTTAAAAAGGGCATAGTAAATATGACCGGTAATTATCAATACCGGGAACTGAAAAGGAGCTACCTGAACGACAGTTTGGATACGCCCGGATTTACAACATACGAGGATAATAAATACAACGGACGAACGCAGTTTGCAGAATTGTACGGCAGCATGGAAACCTCGAAATGGCTAACCGTTTTAATTGGTGGAGATTACAGGTGGGCAGCAATGCACCAGAAATATTATTCTGAATCGATGTTTGGCCCCTACGATCCTCCTGCTTTCGACAGTTCGTTGCATCAAACCTCTTTTTATGCTTCCCTGTTTTTCAGCGCCCTCAATAAAAAACTACACGTAGAGATCGGCGGACGAACCAACAATCATTCCCGGTATGGCAACAATACCACCTTCACGTTCAATCCTTCTTTCACCATAAATAAAAACTGGCGGGTTTTTGGAAGTATCGCATCTGGTTTCAAAGCACCATCCATTTACCAGGTATTTGACAGTTATAGTGGCAATCCCGATCTGCAGCCCGAAAAATCTGTCAACTACGAATTGGGTATTCAGCAGTCACATGAAAAACTCAGCAGTCGGCTGATTTATTTTCACCGGGATATTAATAACGGGATTGATTACGATTATGTGAATTTTCAATATGTCAACCTTGTAAAGCAAAGCGTAGATGGGCTGGAACTGGAACTTTCTGTTCAACCCGTAAAAAATGTTAGTATCACAGCCAATTATACTTTAATAACCGGCAAAGAAGAAACACAAAGCAGGAAGAGTACTAAAGACAGCTCCTACAACTACCTCTTACGCCGTCCTAAAAATTCTTTTAACCTGAACCTGGGTTACCGGTTTACAAAAGCATTTTTTGCAAGTGTAAGCGCTAAAGCGGTAGGCGACCGCTACGATGTGGGAGGCTATCAGCAGGACGATGTAAAGCTAAACAAGTACTTCCTGTTAAGTGCCTATGCAGAATATAAATGCAAAAACCACTTTAAGTTCTTCCTGGATGCTCAGAATATTACCAACAAGAAATTTTTCGATCTTCGGGGATACAATGCTGCTCCGTTTATGCTGAATGGCGGAATAACATTTTCCTGGTAAGCATGTATTGGCATGCACTGTTTTTTATGGATCTGTCAACTTTCTAAAATCAATGGATATGACTAAGCATGAAACGAAAAATTGCGAACGTTGTAATTCGGGTTTTGAGTGCAGGGCAGGCAGCATCACGCAATGTCAATGTACCGGAATAAGCCTCACCGCAGAAGAACGGGCTTATGTTGGGGCAAAGTATAACGATTGTCTCTGTATTAACTGTTTGATTGCCTTGCAAGAAAAATATTTGCTGTTTAAAGACAAATACATCAGGAAATAAACACATCTGCCCTACTTTGTTTGTAGCTGGTTATCTTTGCAAATCTAAAACAGAACCCGATGAATTTTGGCAACCTGTCGGTAAATGAGATCATTACGATCACCTTTACTTTATTTGCAGTGATCGATATGCTGGGCAATATCCCGGTTTTGGCCTCCCTGCGGGTAAAAATGGGTGGAGAGATCCGGTCAACGCAGGCAACACTGGCTTCTGGCGCGTTGATGATCTTGTTCTTGCTAATTGGACAACAGTTTTTAGGTATACTTGGCCTGGATGTTCAGTCATTTGCCGTAGCTGGTAGTATTGTGATTTTTATCATTGGTTTGGAGATGGTATTGGGTATCGAATTTTTTAAACCGGATGGAAATCCTAAAAGTGGCAGTGTGGTACCCATTGCATTTCCGTTGATCGCCGGTTCGGGAACACTCACCACCATCATGAGTTTGAAAGCCAATTACGCCGATGTGAATATTTTTATTGGTATTCTGATCAATTGTATTGTGATTTTTTTGGTACTCAAGTCTTTAAAATGGATTGAAAGAGTATTGGGACCCAATGGCATGACGGTGATCAGAAAGTTTTTTGGCGTAATATTGCTGGCTATAGCGGTAAAAATATTTGGCAGTAATTTTTCGCATTTGGGATCATAACATATTGGCCTCGTAGTACAATGGATAGTATAAGAGTTTCCGAAGCTCCAGATCCAAGTTCGATTCTTGGCGAGGCCACACTATTTTTTTTTACTCCGTATCAAAAAGTCGCCAACCCGTGCCAAAAAGTGCGGGCGGGCGGGATTTCAGGTGAGGCCACTAATTTGACTCCTTCTTTTTAAACAGGCGTGTAACTATTGTAACACAGCTTTAATTTTATTAGTTTCACCTTTGCAATTAATTAAAAAATAACCAAATGGAAATTTTAGGGTACGCTTTAGCGGTATTGGTAGGGGTATCGCTGGGATTAATAGGTAGTGGCGGTTCAATTTTAACCGTTCCGATTTTAGTTTATATTATGGCGGTAAACCCGGTATTGGCAACGGCCTATTCGTTGTTTATCGTGGGTTCAACAGCCCTGGTTGGTGGTATACAAAGTGCCCTGTTAAAGAAGGTGGATTTTAAAACCGTCGCTATTTTCGGTGTGCCGGCTATTGCTGCCGTTTATGCAACCCGAATGTGGCTGATGCCGTTAATACCGGCTGAAATATTTACTATAGGCAATTTTGTTCTCACGAAGAATATTGGTTTAATGTTATTATTTGCCGTAGTCATGATTTTGGCTTCGGTGAGTATGATCAGGCCCGGTAAGCAGAAAGAACAGGATGAAAATGCGCCCCGGGTGTATAATTATCCAATGATCTTATTAGAGGGTGTTGTTGTGGGTTTGCTAACGGGACTGGTTGGGGCCGGCGGCGGTTTTCTCATCATACCTGCTTTGGTTATATTGGCCCGCATGCCCATGAAACTGGCCGTGGGTACGTCACTTTTTATCATTGCTGCCAAATCCCTCATCGGCTTTATTGGTGATTTACAAGGGAACGAGGTCATCGATTGGAAGCTGTTGGGCATATTCACTGCTTTTTCAGTTGGTGGTATTTTTATAGGTATTTTATTATCCAAAAAAATACCCGGACAAAAGCTTAAAAAAGGCTTTGGCTGGTTTGTGCTGGTGATGGGCATTTATATTATTATCAAGGAATTATTTTTAAAATAAAATAGTGGTAATCCTGCCGCTAAACAGGTAGTGTTGCCAAGTGCATAAAGTTTTTCTTTGTGTTCTTTGCGGGAATTCAAAAAAATGGAAAAAGAAAATAACGATACTGAAAAATGTTGTGTGGTTACCTGCGATATTCCATTGGGGGAAACCTACTGGAATAACCAGTACGAGGCAAAGGCAACAGGCTGGGACCTGGGTGAAGTGTCTCCACCCCTGAAAACTTATATCGATCAGCTAACCAAAAAAGACCTTCGAATCCTGATACCGGGATGCGGCAATACCTACGAAGCAGATTATCTGTTACAGCAGGGGTTTACAAATATTACAGTTATTGATATCGCCCCCATACTGGTGGCTGAGTTAAAAGAAAAGTACCTCGGGAATCCAAATATCAATATTATTGGGGGAGATTTTTTTGAGCACAAAGCTGAATATGACCTGGTACTGGAACAAACTTTTTTCTGCGCCATCAATCCTCCTTTGCGGAAAGATTATGTGGCAAAAATGAATGAACTGCTGGCAACCGGCGGTAAATTGGTTGGCGTTTTATTTGACCGTGAGTTTGAACATCAGGGTCCGCCCTTTGGGGGCTGTAAATGCCAGTATGAGCCTATGTTTACAATGAGTTTTGATCTTAAAACCTTTGAACTTTGTCACAATTCATTTGTTAAAAGAAAGGATACAGAACTATTCATTATTCTTCAAAAAAAAGCAGAATGATGGAGATCATGGGCAAATGTTACTAATGTTACCGAATACACAAAAAAAAATACTCAATTTTACATTCTAAAAAAAAGAAAATATGAATATAGAACAAATTTATACCGGATGTTTAGCACAGGGTGCGTATTACATTACTTCAAATGGCGAAGCGGCCATCGTTGATCCGTTGCGTGAAACAGCTCCCTATATGGAGCGCTTGCAAAAAGACAACGTAAAACTGAAGTATATTTTCGAAACGCATTTCCATGCTGATTTTGTAAGCGGTCATGTTGACCTTAGCAAAAAGACCGGGGCACCAATAGTATATGGACCCAATGCGGCTTGTGAATTCGATTGTATCTCGGCAACAGACGGTGAGGAATTTAAGATTGGCGATATCACGATTAAAGTGTTGCACACGCCCGGGCATACCATGGAAAGTACCACTTTCTTATTGAAAGATGAGACTGGTAAAGATCATTGTATATTCAGTGGTGATACCTTGTTTTTAGGTGATGTTGGCCGTCCCGACCTTGCTCAAAAAGCAGCTAGTATGACCATGGAAGATCTGGCCGGAATTCTTTACGACAGTTTGAACAATAAGATCATGCCGCTGGCAGATGATGTGATCGTTTATCCCGCTCATGGAGCCGGCAGCGCTTGTGGTAAGAATATGATGAAAGAAACGGTGGATACGCTGGGTAATCAAAAGAAAATGAATTATGCTTTGAATCAACCCAACAAAGAAGCATTTGTTAAAGCCGTAACCGATGGTTTACAGGCGCCTCCGGGATATTTTGGAATGAACGTAGCCATGAATAAAAAGGGTTACGAAAGTTTTGAAACGGTGCTCAACCAGGGAATGAAAGCGTTAACCCCCGACGAATTTGAAGCGGCGGCTGAAAATACCGAAGCCCTGATTCTGGATACAAGGGATAACGGAGAGTTTTACAAAGGATTTATTCCCAATGCCGTTAGCATTGGTCTGAATGGTGATTTTGCTCCCTGGGTTGGTGCGTTGATCGTTGATGTAAAGCAACCTATACTGTTGGTCACTGAACTGGGTAAAGAAGAAGAATCGGTAACCCGCCTCAGCCGCGTTGGTTTTGATAATGTGATAGGTCATTTACAGGGTGGTTTCGCTGCCTGGCTTGCCGCCGGTAAAGAAGCGGACGTAGTAGACAGGATAACCGCTGAACAATTTGCAAAAGAAGTGAAGATCGGAGAGGATAAGGTTATTGATATCCGTAAAGATACCGAATACGCTGGCGAACATGTTGATGAAGCCTATAACAGGCCATTGGCGCAGATAAACGAATGGGTAAAAGATATTAATCCCGAAGAACATTTTTATATTCATTGCGCAGGTGGATATCGCAGTATGATCGCGGCATCAATTTTGCAGGCAAGGGGTTATAGAAACTTTACCGAAATTGACGGAGGCTTTAAAGCCATTGCATTAACCGGTGTGCCAAAAACTGATTTTGTTTGCCAAAGTAAAACCATGCCGGCATAAATTTTTATAAGCATAATAGAGAAAACTCCAAAGTGTCGGGCATTTAACCGACGCTTTTTTTATGACCAAACTCATCTGTGATCAGCGGTTTAAGTAACAAAAGTCACCGAATGCGGCTGCGCTTATAACTATATTTACAGTATTCAAAAATCAAAATTATTTGTTATGGCAACCAAGAAAATAGTAATAGTGGGAGGCGGTAATGCCGGACTTTCCGTTGCTTCAAAATTATTAATAAAGAATAAAGAACTCGATATTACGATCATCGACCCATCTGAAAAGCATTATTATCAACCGGCCTGGACCCTTGTAGGCGCCGGCATCTATGATGTTAATGATACCATCAAAGCCGAAAAAGATTATATACCAAAGGGTACTACCTGGGTAAAAGAGGCTGTGTCGGAATTTCTGCCGGAAAAAAATACCGTAGCCTGCAAAAACGGCGTGTCTTATGAATATGATGTTTTAATTGTTGCTCCGGGTATACAATTAGACTGGCAAAAAATTAAAGGATTTAAGGAAACCCTGGGAAAGAACGAAGTGAGTTGTAATTATTCAGTTACCTATGCACCGTATACATGGGAAATGATAAGGAATTTTAAAGGGGGAAATGCAGTTTTTACCAATCCATCCACACCCATCAAATGTGGTGGTGCACCACATAAAATTATGTACCTGGCCTGCGACTACTGGCGCAAAAAAGGAATTTTAGACAAAACCAATGTATACTATGTGTCAGGCGGCAGTATGATCTTTGGGATCCCGGAATATGCTGCCACGTTGAACAAAGTAATCGCCGAAGACAATATTCACCCTATTTACAACAGTAATGTGGTTGAAATTGACGGCGATAAAAAAATGCTGTACTACGAACAGAAGGATGAGGCTGGTGTAAACATGCGAAAAGAACTAAAATTCGATCTTTGCCATGCCGTGCCACCTCAGTCAGCACCAGACTTTGTAAAAAACAGCCCGCTTGCTGATGCAAAAAATCCTTATGGATACGTAGAAGTGGACATGCATACTTTGCAGCATAGCCGCTTTCCCAATGTATTTTCCCTGGGCGATGCCTGCAGCGCACCCGCCAGTAAAACAGGGGCGGCTATACGCAAACAAGCACCCGTGGTTGTTGAAAATATATTATCGTTCCTTAATGGTCAGCCGGCAACAGCCCGGTATGAAGGGTACAGTGCCTGTCCTATTCCTACAAAATATGGTAAATTGATGCTCGCAGAATTTGACTACAGCAACAAACCCAAAATGACGTTTCCGTTTAATCAGGCAAAACCAAGGTGGACCATGTGGATGCTTAAAACCAAGGTGCTGCCGTGGTTATACTGGCACAAGATCTTGAAAGGAACAGCATAACATAGGTATTCGAAAAAATAAAAAAAACAGCATAACATGGCAACCGTACAACTCACAACGCAAGGGTTCAAAGAAAAAGTATTTGACTACGATACTGTAGCAGACTGGAAATTCCAGGGGGAATTACCAGCCATTATAGATTTTTATGCCGACTGGTGCGGTCCCTGTAAAATGGTGGCTCCCATTTTAGAAGAGCTTGCTGTAGAATATGAAGGCCGGATCATTATATACAAAGTGAATACAGATAAGGAGCAGGAATTATCTGCCGTATTTGGAATTCAAAGCATTCCTACACTGCTGTTCATTGGTGCCGATGGCGAACCCTGGATGCAGCCCGGCGTTTTACCCAAATTTGAATTCAAAAAGATCATTGAGCAGAAAATGCTGCAGCCTGCCGAAAAAGAGGCCTGATTTGACCGGCCGTTGAAGGTGACGAAGGCACTAACACGTTGATGAGCGATTATATCCGAACGTAGGAAAAATTGGTTTGGATGTATTAGCTTTTTTAAATAAATAGAAGATGCTGAAATTTTTTCTTCCCCTTTTTTTACTGGCTGGATTTGCAGACGGGGTTCTGGCGCAGCCCGCTACGTTTCACATACAACTGGAACCGGTAACCATACCCGATTTAAAAGGAATACAGTCTTATGCATTTGCTCAGGCAGACGGAAAGTGGCTGATTATTGGTGGCCGTATCGATGGATTACACCGGCGGATGCCATTTGGAGCATTTACAGCATCCGGAAGAAACACGGTGTTAACGGTAATAGATCCGGTTAAACTTCAAAAATGGGAAACAACCCTGGCCCCACTCAATATCGATCTGCGGGATCAGCTTAGTTCTACAAACATGCAGTTTCACCAGCAAGGGCGGTACCTGTATTTGATCGGCGGGTATGGGTATTGCGACGGGCTAAATAAATTTGTTACTTACAACAGGCTATCTGCCATTGATGTACCAAATACGATCAACGCAATAGTAAATAATACTTCTGTTGAACAGTATATCAGGCAAATCACCGATACCAGCTTTGCCGTAGCAGGTGGCCACTTAAAAAAGATTAATGACACCTACTATTTGATGGGCGGACAGAAATTTATGGGCAGGTACAATCCCATGGGACCCGATCATGGGCCAGGGTTTATCCAGGAATATACCAACCAGGTAAGAACGTTCACCATCACCGATGATGGTGCGCAGATCAAAATAAGCAATTATAAAACCATCACCGATGCCGCGGTTTTTCACCGCAGAGATTATAACGCCGTTCCGCAAATTATGCCGGACGGACAGGAAGGGGTAACGATGTTTTCCGGTGTATTTCAACCCACGGTAAATATTCCGTTTTTGAACAGTGCTACAATTAGCGGTGACGGATACGCGGTGGAAAACAGTTTTGCACAATACTATAATCATTATCACAGTGCCGTGCTGCCCATGTTTGATGAAAACAGGCAGGAAATGCACAATGTTTTTTTTGGCGGGATTGCACAGTATTATGACAGCCTGGGTATTTTAGTACAAAATGATGAAGTGCCGTTTGTAAAAACAATTGCAAGAGTAACCAGGGATAAAGATGGGAGACTGGCCGAGTATAAAATGCCTGTTGATATGCCGGATTTACTGGGTGCCGGTTCCGAATTTATCCCGCTGCCCGATGTGCCACATTATGCAAATGAGGTTATTAAGTTGAACAGGTTGGTAAATGGGCCTACCCTGGTTGGGTATATTTTTGGCGGGATAGCCAGTTCTTTACCCAATATTTTTTTTATTAATAATGGAGAAGAAAGTAATGCCAGCCATCGGTTATTCAGGGTTTATATTATAAAAGGGCCCGGGATCGCGCCTGATGTGTTAAACGGGCAAAGTAATAATGGATTGCAATTACAGGTGTTTCCCGATTTCGATGAAGATTATTTTCTGCTCAATTATACATTGGCAGAAAACACCAATGTTGAAATTGAGATCAGAAACGGGAAAGAGAAGATATTGAGGAAGGAAGTACTGAAAAAGCAGCAGAAGGGAACCTATTCTATTAAAAGATCAGTTAAGTCTATTGAAGCCGGAGACGTTTTCTGGATCAGGATAAAAACAGCGTTTTCAGAATCAACTCAAAAAATAATAGTAGAACCCTGAAGAAATCAAGTTTAACAAGCCCATTCTGTCCTTTGTAACCTTTGTTACTGAGTAAATGCGGGTTGGGGGGTAAATTTGTCTCAGATAAAAAAATAAATGAAACAGATCATATTCACCAATTGGAACTTTATGCGATTCCTGCGCTTAGGACTGGGATTGGCCGTATTGGTACAGGCGGTTATTGCAAAAGATGTATTACTTGCTTTGCTGGGATTGGGCTTCACGGCCATGCCGGTTTTTAATGTAGGCTGCTGTGGTTCGGGCGGCTGTTATGTACCACCCAAAAACACACCAACACAACAAAAGAAATACCTTATGAAGAAGTGGTTTAACAATAACAAACTTTATGTGATCGGTGCCTTAGTGGGAGCCATTGCCGGGTATTTTTACTGGCAGCAGATTGGATGCAGTTCCGGAACATGCATGATCACATCGAAACCGGTTAACAGTACACTTTATGGCGCTTTAATGGGCTCGCTGCTTTTTGGAATATTTAAAAAAGAGGGTAAAGAAAAGATCATAAAAGAGGAAAAAAATAACGATGACATTTAATGAAATGATACAAGGTGAAAAGCCGGTTTTGGTTGACTTTTCGGCTGAATGGTGCGGTCCATGTAAAATGATGGCGCCCATTCTGAAGGATGTTAAAAAAGAACTTGGTGAAAGCATCACGATAATAAAAGTAGATGTTGATCAAAGTCCGCAGGCTGCGCAGGCATACCAGGTGCAGGGTGTACCCACTTTGATCTTGTTTAAGAACGGTAAAACACTGTGGAGGCAAAGTGGCGTTGTGCAAAAAGCCGGACTGGTGGGTATAATTAAAAAATTTACAACATAAAATAAAAAGAAAAACCATGAATTTATTTCAAAAATTGTTCAGCCCCGCACCTGCGGTTGATCTAAAATCAATTATTGATGAAGGTGCTTTTTTGGTAGATGTAAGAACGCCCGGCGAATTTGCTTCAGGCCATGTAAAGGGCTCTGTAAACATTCCCCTGGATGCTGTCCCCAATCAACTCGCCAAATTTAAAAACAAAAAAAATATCGTGGTGTTTTGCCGTAGCGGAAACAGGAGTGGACAGGCAAAAACAATTTTGGAGCAACAGGGGTTTACCAATGTAGTTAATGCCGGCACCTGGGATCATGTAAACCAATTTGTAAAATGAAGGCCGTAAGATTTACATCTATTATTATTTTATTATCAATAGCAATCGTTTCCTGCGTTAACGGTTCAGATACGAATGTTCAGGACGATGATATAGTGGTATCGAAAAATGCCGCTAAAACGATTATTGTTGATGTTCGATCTACAGAAGAGTGGAATCAGGATGGGCACGCAGATTGCACCGTAAACTATCCGTTGGATCAATTAAGTTCAAAAGTAGATACGCTCAAAGGGTACGATAAAATCATTGTGGTCTGTCGCAGTGGCAGCCGGGCTGGTGCAGCAAAAAATTTACTTGAGCAGGCCGGAATCCGGAACATAGAGAACAATGGATCCTGGCAAAACATTGATTGCAAGTAGTTTAAAATGTAATGTTATATGGAAAGTTTAAAAATACTGATACCAACAGATTTCTCTGTACAGGCCGAATTTGCCTACCTGATGGTTAAAAAACTGGAAGAGAAAATTGCTGTTGAGGTTCATTTTCTGCATGTGTTAGATGTACCTGATACAGTGACGATAACAGCACTGGGCGACATTCAAACCTGTGGTGAAATTGATATAAACTATGTGATCACGCAGAAGGAAATTGCAGAGCGCAAGCTGACCGATCTCAAATCTTTTACGGAAGCCAGATCCACACACACCTGGTGTTTGGAAAACTAACCGATGCCATCTTGAGTTTTTCAGTGGCCAATCATTACGACCTGATCGTGATGGGTACCAAGGGAGCCTGGGGTATAAAAGAAAAAATTTCAGGTTCGGAAACACAGATCATTGCCCGCCGGTCGAAAATACCTTTGCTTTCGTTAATGTGTGATCGCTCCGACCTGGTCATCAGAAACATATTGCTCGTACATAATTTCAGTAACCCGGTTCACGAAGATCTGAAGTTGGTACATAAACTCATTAATATATTTGACATAAAAATTCATTTTCTCCAGATAATTTCCGGAAATTCGGAAACGGAGACTACAGCAGTTGTATCAACTATGCATAGATTTGCCGAAATGAATAATATCGTTAATTACGATTGTCATGTAATAAATGACAAAGACGTAGAAAACGGCGTCGTTCATTTTAACCAGATGGTCGATATGGATATTATCTGTATCGGCACACATGGTAAAGGCGGGGTTTTTCACCACAGCGCTACCGAAAAATTGATCAACCATCTGTTCAAACCCATCATTTCGTTTCACTTAAACAATTAATTTTTAACACATGTTGGAGCTAATAACGCAAACCTGGTCATGGTGGTTTTCCGGCGCTATGATCGCAGGAATCATGTTTTTTCTTTTGTACTTCGGGCAATCATTTGGATTTTCTTCTAACTTAAGAACCATTTGTGCTGCGGCCGGACTGGGAAAAAAGACGAAATTCTTTGATTTTAAGTGGAGGGCACAGATTTGGAACCTGGTTTTTTTAGTTGGGGCTATTATTGGCGGCTTTATTGCGAAGCAGTTTTTATCATCTGGTGCACCTGTACCCATTTCCGGCGAAACAATAAGTGACCTGGCGAAACTGGGCATTGCCGCGCCAACCTCTTTACAACCCGATGAGCTGTTTAGCCTGGATGCACTTCTTTCTGTTAAGGGATTTTTGGTGCTGTCGCTGGGAGGTTTGATGGTGGGCTTTGGCTCACGGTATGCGGGTGGTTGTACCTCCGGCCATGCGATCAGCGGTTTATCCGATTTACAGATACCGTCGCTGATTTCGGTGATCGGTTTTTTCATCGGTGGATTGATCATGACTTTTTTTATTCTCCCTTTAATATTTTAATCTGATGAAGTTTGTAAAATTTCTTTTGCTTGGGATTGTATTTGGAATCGTAATGGCCAAATCAGAAGCCATTTCCTGGTTCAGGATACAGGAAATGTTCCGATTCCAGGCCTTTCATATGTACGGTATAATCGGCACGGCCGTTACGCTGGGTGTACTTGGTGTAGCCCTTATTAAGAAATTCAAAATAAGGGATTTCCATGGCAACCCCATCTCTTTCTATCCCAAAGAAAGATCTGTTATCCGTTATCTTTTAGGAGGAACCATTTTTGGATTGGGATGGGCCTTAAGTGGTGCATGTCCCGGTCCCATGGTAGTAAATATTGGCTACGGATTTTTAACCATGACGATCGTGTTTCTATTCGCGATAATAGGAACTTTTTTATATGGACTTATCAAGGAAAAATTACCTCACTAAGGTAAAAGCGATTTTTTATGCACATTCAACAGAAAGAAGATAAAACAACAGAAGGCCTGGTTGCTGTAATCAACAAATTATTGATAATTATAGTGGTATTGGTGATCACCATTTTTATCATACCGTTTGTTTTATTTTACAAAAGCCAACCCCAAAAAACGGAAGGTCAGGCTGCAAAAATTACCGGATCTGCTGAAACGGTGAAAACTGATGCAACGGTTTATTGGTCGGCACCGGATGTTAATGCGATCGCCGATGCCAAACAAAAAGAGCAGGTTGAATATGGCAGGGAATTAATTGCACATACTGCTAAATACCTGGGCCCCAATGGATCTGTTTTAAAAATGAGCAACGGCCTGAATTGTCAGAATTGCCATTTACAGGCAGGAACGGCCGTTTGGGGAAATAATTATGGTTCTGTAGCATCAACTTATCCAAAATTCAGGGCCAGGAGCGGGCAGGTGGAAGATGTGTATAAAAGGGTAAACGATTGTTTTGAAAGAAGTTTAAATGGCAGGGCATTGAACAAAAACAGTAAGGAAATGCAGGCCATCGTCTCTTATATAAATTTCGTTGGATCGAATGTTGAAAAAGGTAAAAAGGCAGCCGGCTCTGGCTTTAAAGACCTCGCCTACCTGGATCGCGCAGCCAGCCCGGAAAATGGGCGGCTTTTGTTTACAACGAAATGTCAAAGCTGCCACCAGGCCAATGGCGAGGGTGTATTTAATGCAGATAAAACAGAATATACCTACCCGGCTCTTTGGGGTAAACAAAGCTATAATGATGGCGCAGGTTTGTTTCGGTTGAGCAATTTTGCGAAATATATTAAAAATAATATGCCACAGGGGGCAACCTATCAAAATCCTCAACTTTCGGATGAAGAAGCCTGGGATATTGCAGCTTTTGTAAATACACAACCGAGACCCCATTTAAATACGTCGGGTGACTGGCCGGATAAATCAAAAAAATCTGTCGACAATCCGGTTGGGCCATACACAGATAATTTTACTGAGCTGCAACATAAATACGGCCCGTTTAAACCAATAGAAGAAGAAAAAAAGAAAAAAGAAGAGCTCGCAAAACAAAAACAAACCATTGCTAATAAATAAACATTTATCGTATGGATAATAAAAGAAGAGATTTTCTGAAAAAGATCGGAACGATCAGCGGGGCAGGTCTATTGACAGCCTCACCGGTGATGGCAGTTGCTGAATCCTTTCGGGATCAGGAAGGAGCAGAAACCCTTTCCCACGATAAACCTTTTACCCTCACTATCCTGCAAACCACCGATGTACATTGTCAGGTTCATCCACACGACGAATTGTTCTGGGAAAATGATAGTGCTGTTTTTCGTAAAACAGGCGGCTATGCACATCTTGATACGTATTTGCGAAAAGAGAGAAAGAAAAATCCGGACAGTTTTTTGATTGATACCGGCGATATGTTTCAGGGTAGCGAACTCTCCGTTAAAACAACAGGTAAAGCCATGGTACCCGTGCTGAATGCATTGGGCTACGATATGTATTTACCCGGCAACTGGGAAGTGATCTATTATAAAAAAGCCATGCAAACGTTATTGGGCTCTTTACATGCGCCAAAAGTTTGTGCCAATATGTATCACGATCTGGGAGAAGGGAAAAAAGGTGAATTGATTTTTCCTCCTTATCATATCTGGAACATAAAAGGAGTGAAAATTGGTTTTGTAGGATATACCGATCCCCTGGTGCCCATCCGCCAGTCGCCCAATTACAGCAAGGGAATTATTTATACAAAACCCGAAGAGAACCTGGCGCACTATGTGGATGTACTGCGTAACCAGGAACAATGTGCTTATGTGTTGCTGGTAGCACATTTGGGTTTATCCCAGCAAATTAATTTGGCAAATATGGTTGAATGCAACGGGGTAGATTATATTTTAGGAGGCGATACACACGAAAGGGTTCGCAAACCCATTCAATGTAAATATGCTAAAGTTGTTGAACCTGGTGCATTTGGTTCTTTTGTTGGTAAACTAAGCCTTACTGTACAAAATGGTAAGGTAGTAAAAGACGATTATGAATTGGTAGAAGTAACGGCAGAAAAATATCCTGCATCAAAGGGAATTGCCGCATTAATAAAAGAAAATGAAAAACCATTTGAGGATTCCATTTATAAAATAGCCGGTTACAGTACAATTCCTTTATACCGGTATTTTGTGGTGGAGAATCCGATAGACACCATGATACTTGATGCATTGAACTGGAAGATGAAGGAAATTGATATTGTTTTGTCGAATGGGTTCAGGTTTTGTCCGCCACGCACCACCCCGGATCATACCGGCAACATTCCTATTACCGAGGGATTTATTTTTGATATGTTACCGGTTGACAGTACGGTGCGTACCGGTAATGTAACGGGCAGGCAAATTAAAGACTGGCTGGAAAAGGAAATGAATAATGTTTTTGCCAAAGAAGCGGCAGAACGGTTTGGTGGCTGGGTGATCAAGTTTAAAGGAATGAAAATTTCCTTCAATGCTTTTGGCGAAAAGGGAAAAAGGGTGCAGGAAGTTACGGTTGCCGGTTTGCCGCTTGATGAAAATAAAACCTACAGTATTTGCGCCTGTGAAAGAGATGGCGACCCGGCTGATATGTTGTGCAGGATGAAAAATGTAGCCAATACAAAAAATACTGAGCATACGTTGCATTCGGTAATGAAGGAATACCTGGCAGTTAATTCGCCGGTTACACCAACGCCACCAAAGGCCGCAACCATTTTAGATGCGCCGCAAACTTTGCTTACTCAGGTATATGGCGTTGATTATAAGTTTCACTGATAAATCCCGGAAAGGAGCGAGCGATTTGATGAAAAGATTATTAATATTTACTGTATTCGTTTTTGTAACCACAGGGTTTTTAAAAGCACAACACCAGGAAATTTCGGAGAAACCCGAAATGTACCGGGGCAGAAAAGTTGAATCTACAGATACTGTTTCTTTGCTTTCGGCTTTTAAAAGAGGGAATTTCAACGGGCATTTTCGTTATTTTTTCATGAGTACGCAAAACGAAAAAGGGCTTACCGATTATTATGCCAATGCTGCTGGTGGCGGACTCAGATACGAAACAGCCAGATTTCACGGCTTTCAATTTGCCCTTAGCGGTTTTTATATTTTCAATATTGGCTCATCCGATTTTACAAAGGCAGATACCACAACCGGTCAATACAACCGGTATGAGATAGGTTTGTTCGATCTGCAGGACCCCGCCAATAAAACTGATATTGACAGGCTGGAAGAATTTTATTTGAAATACAATTACAAAACTTCCAATATTATTTTTGGGCGGCAGATCATCAATACCCCGTTTATAAATTTGCAGGATGGCAGAATGAGACCTACCGGGGTAGAAGGTGTTTGGTTCGAGATCAATGAGCTGAAGAAAACAAAGCTTGAAGGAGGATGGCTGTATGCCATCGCACCCCGTAGTACCACCAAATGGTTTGGTATTGATGAATCGATGGGTGTTTACCCGGCCGGAATACATACGGATGGCACTAAGTCGCAATATGCCGGTAATATGAATAGTAAGGGCGTATTTGTTTTGGGGGTGCATTATCAATTAAATGAAAAAATAAGATTGCAGGGTTGGGATTTTCTGGTTGATAATATTTTTAATACCGCTATGCTTCAAACCGATATTGTTTTGCCTTTAAAAACGGGAAGTAAAATATTGCTTTCGGCACAGGTTATCAGTCAGCAAGCTGTTAACCATGGTGGTCATGCCGATGCAACAAAAGCCTATTTTGAAAAAGCCGGCAGCGCTTTAAGTTTTGGAGCAAAAGCAGGCTGGGATAATACAAACCTGGAAACCAGCGTCAACTATAACCGTATTACCAAACAGGGGCGTTATCTGATGCCCAGGGAGTGGGGCCGCGATCCTTTTTTCACTTTTTTGCCACGTGAAAGAAATGAAGGTTTTGGAGATGTGCACGCCATTGCTGCCAAAGTCAATTATAAAATTCCGAAGGCCCGCTTAAAGGCATCGATGGCTGTGGGCTATTATCATTTGCCTGATGTTAAAAATTATAAGTTAAATAAGTATGGCTTACCTTCATATTACCAGTTGAACGGTGACATACGTTATTCTTTTACCGGCTTGTTGAAAGGGTTGGAAGCTCAATTACTGGTTTCCGGAAAGATCAATGATGGTGAAACGTATAATAACCAGCGATATACATTCAATAAAGTGAACATGATACAATACAACTTTGTTTTAAACTATTATTTTTAGGGATATGGCAAATCTGGGAAATCTGGAGGCTGTGTTTGAACCTGCACTTATACAGGAAATTCAGCAGTTTGGTGTTATTCAGCAATTTAGTGAAGGAAACCTGATCATGGATTATGGCAAATACATACGTATGATGCCTATTATACTGAAGGGTACCATGAAAGTGTAC
Organism: Chitinophagaceae bacterium; assembly: GCA_016710745.1. Lineage (GTDB taxonomy): Bacteria > Bacteroidota > Bacteroidia > Chitinophagales > Chitinophagaceae > Ferruginibacter. The sequence continues at coordinate 92,648 of JADJVB010000013.1, forward strand.
CGGCTGGATGAGGAAGGCAACGAAATTCTGTTGTATTATTTGTCCAGCAACGAAAGTTGTTCAATGGCCTACAGTTGTTGTATTGAAGCCAAGAAAAGTGAGGTAAAAGCGATTGCTGAAGAAGATGTAGTACTGATTGCCATACCGCATATTAAGCTGGATGAATGGCTGTGTAAATATACCAGTTGGAAAAATTATATTATGCACAGTTTTAACGAGCGCTTTATTGAATTACTGAAATCAATTGAAAGTATTGCTTTTCATAAACTAGATGAAAGGCTGATTGATTATTTAAAAGAAAAGCAACGTATAAACGGATCAAGCGTTATTAAAGCATCGCATAGTTTGATAGCAGATGAATTAGCTACATCCAGAGTGGTTATTTCCAGGTTACTCAAACAACTGGAAAACAGTAAGAAGGTAATCCTCTACCGCAACGAAATAAAGCTTTTGTCTTCGTTCGTATAGCTATAACCCCAAAAGCTTTTCTACATATCCCGGTTTTTTTTATTATCTTATAACTGTGATTTACTTCATAATGATAAATTAGTTTAAATCATGAAAAAGAAAGATAGTAATTCAGAAGCGGCCATGCTACGCAAAAAGGCAATGGAGGTAATGAAACAAAGACAGGCAAAACCAGCATTGACAATTTCGGAAGTTGATATGATGATTTTGATTCATGAACAGGCGGTGCAACAGATTGATCTGGAGTTACAGAATAAAGAACTTACACTTGGGTATACAATAAAAGCAGGGGCAGTTTATTTTATTGATGGATCAAAAGATTTTGATAAAAACTCCGAAATCATTCGATCGTTTTAATGTAAGACCAGTTTTTTGCTGTACAAAATTTACAACAAACAGGAATTACTTTACTCAAAATCAGGAGATTGGTCAATAAAAAATAATCAGCCGTTGTTACGTTGCACCGGCAAACAAAAGCATAAAGAAATAGCACTATGATTTACCCTGGATTAATTTTTATTATCAAATAACGTAAGAAGTACCCACGTACCACTTTGAATCTACTCCTTTTGATGACCTTACAAGCATGTTGAAAATAAACGGGAAAAATTAGGTAAAGAAATTCTTTGTTTAATTTCCGGTTTTGATTAGCCGTAAATCCGGTCAAACGCGGCTTTGTATTTTTCCATAATAACCTTTCGCTTTAATTTTAAGGTAGGCGTTAACTCGCCGCTTTCGATCGTCCATTCATTGGGCAGTAATTCAAATTTTTTGACCTGCTCCACGTGGTTGAAAGAATGATTGAAAGAATCAATCAACTCTTTGTACAGATCTAAAACTTTAGGGTTGTGTATGGCATCCTCTGCGGTTGTAAATTGTATTCCTTTATGCTGCATCCATTCTTTAATATTGGCCAAGGATGGCACAATTAATGCACCAACGAATTTTTGTTCGGCACCTACCACCATCATCTGTTCAACAAAAGGCGATTCTTTCATTTTATTTTCGATGGGCGACGGCGCTACATATTTACCGCCGCTGGTTTTAAAGAGTTCTTTCTTACGGTCGGTGATTTTTAAATACTTGCCATCTTCAAAAATCCCGATATCGCCGGTATGCAACCAACCGTCAATGATGGTTTCGGCAGTGAGATCGGGTCGCTTGTAATAACCCATCATAACACTTGGGCCTTTTACACAGATCTCCCCATCAGCTTCCAGTTTTACCTCCTGGCCCTGTATTACCAGGCCTACTGTACCAAATTTGGTACCGCCCGGTGTTTGGCAGTTCACACTGATAACCGGGCTGTTTTCGGTTGGCCCATAGCCCTCATATATTGGTATTCGGGCTGCTGTAAAAATCCGTATCAGCCGCACCTGACAGGCTGCTCCACCAGTAATAATAAATTCAATATTGCCACCCAATGCCTCCCGCCATTTGCTGAAAATTAATTTATTGGCAATGGCCAGTTGTATCTTGTACCAGATACTTTGCGATTTAATATTATCATACTCGGTAGCCAATCCAACCGACCAAAAGAATAATTTTTTCTTTAGCCCGGTAAGTTCAGCGCCCTTTGCCATTATTTTCTCGTAGGTTTTTTCCAGTAAGCGTGGTACCGTTGCAAACAAGGTTGGTTTAACTTCTTTAAGATCCTCCGCAATAGTATCCAGGCTTTCGGCGTAGTAGATCGATATGCCGCTGCTGATGTAAATGAGCGAAGCCATTCTTTCGAAAATATGATTCAGGGGTAAAAAGCTCAGGGCCCGGCCGTTCAGATCATCATAAAATGGAAAGCTTTTTTTAGAATTGATCACATTGGTAACAATATTTTTATGACTCAGCATCACACCTTTTGGTGTGCCCGTTGTACCGGATGTATAGATGATCGTTGCACAATGTTCGGCCCTGATGCCGGCTTTAACGACTTCCATCTTTTCCAGGTCTTCCTGCGTAATATCTGCTAACAGGGTTTCCCAAAATAAAGTGTTGGGCAGTGCATCAAGGCTGTAAACCTGCTGGAGGGAAGGAACGTTACCACGGATAGCCAATACTTTATCGAGGATCTCCTGTCCGCTGAGAAAAGCATGTTTTACAGTGGCATCGTTAAAAATAAACTCCAGTTCCTTTGGGTTGGTTGTAGGATAAATAGGGCATATAGCCACCCCGATCTGCTGGCAGGCCATGTCGAGCATCAGCCACTCGGGCCGGTTTTTCGAAATCAGGGCGATCTTATCCTGGTTTTCGATGGTCATATCACGGCCGCTTACGCCCAGTCTTAATAAACCGGCACTCAGTTTATCTATAGTGTCTTTAACTTCTCTGGTGCTGTATTTTCTCCACTTGCCGTCCACTTTTCCACTGAACATGTCTGTTTTGGGAAACTTATTTAACTGGAAGTCGATATAATCAAAAATTCTGGAATTCTCGTTCATAGCAATCGTTGTTTTACTTTGGATCCAGGTAGACATTCCTGACCATTAAAAAATCCGACCTCATATCGCAGGCCGGGGGGTAAATACCGTTTATTATTTATTTTGATTCTTTAGCTTTTCGTATTCACGGTCGGCCAACGTATCCTTATCTGTTTTATAAGCCCTCATAAATTTAAAAAACAAACCGATACCCAATCCCAACATAACCCACAACGGCCAGGGGGTTCCGGTATTATGCCCAAAACGGCCGGAGGTTAAATACCATATTACCCAACAAATGCCAGTGGTTATTACAAAACCGAGCAGGCTGTTCTGAAAATCGGCCCGTCGTTTGGCAATCTGCCATAATTTTTCATCGCGTTGCTCTTCCATAAAAACAAAGTTTAAGGAACAAGTTAATAAAAAAAAATTATTCCCTTAACCCGCACGGCAGCGGGGAAATAAGTAAAATCTATTTTAATGGTAATATTGACCCTTTGGTAATTTAAAGATTCTGCCTTCCAGAAAACGGTTCAGTTCATTATATTCTTTGGCATGGTCACTATTCCATTTTTGATAGGCAGGCAAGTTTTGTTCCGTTGCAAATACCCATTGGTTGTACGCATCAAACAAACCCAGTTCAATATACTGTTTATGCACCTGAAACAATCTGAAAGGATATTTAGTTCCGTAATTGGCATCCCATTCTAAAATAAAACGGGTTCTTATTTTCGACAGGCTTTCCACACCAATACCAGCTGATGCCAGTGAAGATTGCTTGTTCATTGTTTTTAAAAAAGCCTTGGTAAAGCCGTTTTTGTCTTTATTGTTTTTTTCAAGATCCGCATCAATGAAGAGTTTTTTATAACCCTCCAGTAAAATGGTTTTAATTTCTGCTGCCAATGCACTCTTTGGGTCAATATTGATAAATATTTCGCCATAAACCAGGCTCCATACCCTATCCAGCGTGAAGTAATAGTATTTGCTGGCATTATAATAGTTGCCGGCAAATTGCGGATCAGTTTCAATTCCTTTTTCCCAGTATTTTATGGCTGTATAGTCGCCCCTGGTCCAGAGTACCTTTCCCAATTCGTTATATAATGGCCCACTGCTGGGTAATTTCAATACACCCCTCCGGTAAATATCTTCAGCCTGCTTGGCATCATCCATAGCCCAATAGGCATCTCCCGCAATTTGAAAACACTGGTCATCCACATCCTGTCGGCCAAATAATTTGGATAAAACGTCGATAGCTTTTTTGTAATCGCCCGCGTAATAATAATTCAAGCCCAGGTCCTTGGCCAATTCCAGGTTATCCGGTTGCATGGTAAGCGCCCGGTTTAAAATCAAAATTGCATTGGGGTAGTCGCCCTTATGCATAAAGGCCCTGGCGTTGTCGTGTAACTGATTAACGTTCTGAGCTAATAACAGCGTTTGAAGACATACAGCGAATAGGATTATAAAAAGTTTTTTCATTGACTTAAAGATACACGGAAAATGGAAAAAAAGGGTTGGTTATATAAGATTAACAAGGTTTATTCCATTTCGGCATCGGTGATCTGGTGCGTTAGCAACCCATCTCTTAATTTGGGTTCAAACCAGGTACTTTTGGGTGGCATCACATTACCGCTGTCGGCAATATCAAATAATTGTTGAATGGTTACCGGGTGTAAGCTGAATGCTACGGCCATTTCACCGCTGTTCACCCTTTTTTCCAACGCTTGCAACCCCCTGATTCCACCAATAAAGTCAATACGTTTGTCGGTACGCTGGTCTTTGATATTCAAAACCGGGTCCAGCAAATTGTTTTGCAGGATTGAAATATCCAGCACACCGATCGGATCGATGGGGTAACTGTTTTCATGGGCTTGTAAGCAATACCATTGTTTGTTCAGGTACATACCCATTTCATGCAATACAGCAGGGGAAAATGCTTTATCAACTTTTTGCAAAGAAAAATGTTGCTGAACGGCCCGTAAAAAATCATCCTCGGTCATTCCGTTTAAATCGGTTACTACCCGGTTATAATCCATAATGTACAGTTGGTTCGAAGGGAACAAGGTGGTTAAAAACAGGTCGGCACCAGCTGTGGCCCGATCACCCAATGTTGCCCTCACCCTGGCCGCAGATGCTGCCCGGTGGTGGCCATCGGCAATATACGTGCAGGGAACTTTTTCCTTGAAAAGAGCAGAAATATTTTCGATGGTATCATTGTCATTTACGATCCAGATGGTATGTTGAATACCGTCATCGGCGGTAAAATTATAAACCGGGCTTTTTTCTTTCCAGGCATTGATAATGCCGTCAATTTCGGCAACATTCCGGTAAGCTAAAAATACATTCCCTGTTTGTGCGCCTGTGGTTTTAATATGGTTAATACGGTCCTGTTCTTTTTCGGGCCTTGTGAATTCGTGTTTTTTGATCAGGCCGTTTTCGTAATCGTTAACCGAACTTCCACATACCAGTCCGGTTTGGCTTTTGCCATTCCCGTCCGATCCGGCACGGGCAGGCATTACCAGTTCATATATATAGTAGCAGGGTTTACTTTCTCTGAATAAGATCTTACGGCTGATAAAAGCATCCAGGTTTTCTTTTGCTTTATCATAAACTTCCTGCGCATGGATATCTACGCTGTCGGGCAGGTCGATTTCGCTTTTGGTAATATGCAAAAAACTGGCGTTATTGCCTTCGGCTTCAGTTTTTGCTTCTCTGCTGTTGAGTACATCATAGGGGCGTGATGCCACCTGTTTTGCCATTTCTGCCGCCGGTCTGAGTGCCTTAAATGGCGAAATCGTTACCATGTTATTATTGTTAATTATCGTAAAAGTAATAAAATTGAATTAAGCATGTTGCTGACTAAAATCGTTGATCAGTTCTGTTAAAACTGCCACACTGCTTATTGGCAGCGCATTGTACAACGAGGCCCTGAAGCCACCAACCAGGCGATGGCCTTTAATACCAACAAGGCCATGCTCTTTTACAAATTGTAAAAACCGTTCTTCCATTGAACCATCTTTCATCACAAAGCATACATTCATTTTACTTCGGTCGTCTTTATTGGCCGTACCGGTAAATAAAGGGCTTTCGTCTATGGCTGCATACAAAAGTGCCGCTTTTTCATGATTCAGTTTTTCTATGGCCGTAACGCCACCCTGCGCTTTCAGCCATCGCAGCGTGAGCATACAAACATAAACAGCAAATACGGGTGGTGTGTTCAACATCGAACCTTCCTGTATATGATTGCGGTAATCCAGAATGGTGGGAATATTGCGTTTTACCTTACCCAGTATATGCTTATTCACTACTACCAGGTTAACGCCGGCTGCACCCATATTTTTTTGAGCACCCGCATAAATAAGATCAAACGAGTTATAATCAATAACCCGGCTTAACACATCGCTGCTCATATCGGCCACCAAACTATTGCTGGTTTTGGGTATTTTTTGCCACTGGGTACCGTAAATGGTATTGTTGGTTGTGATGTGCAGGTATTTTGAATCATTAGGTACTGCAAAATCTTTTGGAATAAAATCAAAATTGCTTTCCTTACTGCTGCATACAATGTCTACTTTTCCAAATAGCCTGGCTTCTTTGATGGCCTTGGTGCTCCATACGCCGGTATCAGTATAGGCTGCCGTTTCTTTGTCATCCAGTAAATTCATGGGTACCTGCATAAATTGTGTGGATGCGCCACCATGTAAAAATAAAACCTCGTGATCCTCATCGAGTAGCATCAATTCTTTTACCAATGTTCTGGCTTCATCCATCACTTCCTGAAAAAGGCTGGTTCGATGACCTATCTCCAAAATAGACAAACCGGTATCATTAAAATTGAGAATGGCCTGTGATGCCTGTTCAAAGACCGTTTTTGGTAAAATAGAAGGACCTGCATTAAAATTGTGAACGGCTGTCATGCTGCTGATTAAATTTTCGGAGGCAAAAATACCCAAATCAAACTAATTGCTGGAGATTAGATTTTGGGTTGCCAACCTGTAACTTGAATAGGTCCGGGCAGGCATTATATTTTAAAGGTTGGCAACCCAGGTTACATGCAGCCTTTATTGTTCTTCCCGGCCGATCATTTTTCCGGCAGTGCTCCATTGTTTATTGAGGTTTTCAAATTCTTTGATATCTGTTTCTGTAAATGTTGCATTTGCCAGGTCTTTCAGATCTGGCTGTCCGGCGTTTACCCAGGCGCTGTACCAAAAACTGGCTATGGCGTATATCGATTGCCGCATACGCCGTTCAATCATGCCATCTAATTTATTATTGTAGGCAATGGTAAAAGCCGATGAGTACTGCCGGATCGTTTTACCATTCCGGTTCTCAAAACTGTATTTTTGATCATCATTAAAAGCGCCAGTTAATTCACGTTCATAGCGTAACACGGTGTCGGCGGCCCTGGCGCTTTCCAAAACTCTTTTCCAGATAAAATCACCCGGGTTTTGGATGTATTCGGCCTTGCCAATGAAAAAATCAAATTGCTTTTCAGCCAGCAATTCCGGAACCCGGCTCTCCCAAAAACCATGAATGCCTTTTTGGTTGGTAAGTTGCCCGTTGTGGTTACTACTGGCGTGTAAAGGTACATGCGCATCCGAAATATAGTGGCCAATTTCGGCCGCGCACGTCATGATCAAACTAAAGTTTTTTGCTTTAAACGCGTCGGTTAAACGTCGCTGCATGGCTTGCACATGCCAGGGTACAATGCCATGTTGCTTAAGTGAGTCTTCGCCAAATCTGGAAACAGCTTCAGTCCATTTCCTGGGTAAACCGGTATAGGGATATTCGCCATAATGATCAATGTCGATATAATGCCTGGGCCCTTCATCCGGCACAGCGTACCTTCTTTTATCGGGGTCTATGGCGTGCTCACTCAAAAAGCCAATATTGGGTTTGAACAATACCATCATCTCGGGCGGCAGCAAAAAAACAGCATAGTAATTTATTTTTTGGTGGGCATAAAATCCCCAGCAATACACGGGGTATTGGGTACCCATTAAAATAAAAAACAGCAACAGGGATTGAATCGCTTTTTTCATCTGGCCGGATTAAACAACCTAAATATACGGATTACTTTTTGGATTCGTCCTCGTCGATATCGGTAACACCGCCACTGACAGCAAATTTCATCGTCTCTGCCGCACTGATATTTTCAATAGGGCGAATCCTTTTTTTAGGGATCACATATACATTGCCCGAAATGGAATAGGCCATAGGTACGTATACCGTTACATAGTCGTTTAGTCCAAAATCATGCATATCGTCGTGGGTAATAAATCCAAAACGCCAAACATCATTGTCGTCTATATTGGCAAGCACGTGTTTGGTGAATTTTTTATTTTCACCGGCAAAGGCCTCAAAAAAATCCCGGGTAGTAGAGTATATATGTTTGATACCGGGTGTCTTTTCAAGAATCTTGTCGAAAACACTCAGGAACCTGCTGGTAATGAAAAAGGAACTGATATAGCCGATCAATATGAGCACCCCGATGATGATCGCGAAGCCAATACCATAGTTTCTCACCTGTTCAAATCCCCGGGCATCGGTATAGGTAAATATGGGTAACAGGTTATCGATAGATGAAAATGCCCAGTAGATAAAATACATGGTAATAGTAACGGGCCCCAGTATAAGCAAACCCTGTAATAAATACTGTGGCAGCTTTTTATAATTGAAATTCTTTTTCATAATGCGTTGTTTTAAAAAACAAAGATAAATGTTTACAAAGGCATACGCCGGCTATCCATTGATCACGGGAACAATCCGTTTATGGATAAATCAGTACAAAAAGCAAAAAAAAGTGATGGAAACTTTGGTTACGTTAAAAGTTTCCGTAGTTTTGCCCCCCTTATGACAGATTCAGAGTCAAAACAACGGATACAACGGGGAGCCCACGACCTGGTTATGCAATACGGCATACGTAGTGTAAGTATGGATGATATTGCAGCAAACCTGGGCATCAGCAAAAAAACCATTTACCAGTATTTCAAAGATAAGGACGAGTTGGTTGAAGCCGTGGTGGATGGTATCATTGATGCGAATCAGTGCGGCTGTATGGAAGATACCAGGCGATCAGAAAATGCCGTGCATGAAATTTTTTTGGTCATGGATATGATGGCCGACATGCTCAAAGTAATGAACCCGTCTATCCTCTACGATATGCAAAAGTATCATCCTGCCGCATTTGGGAAATTTTCGAAGTACAAAAATGAGTTTATCTACAACATGTGCAAATTGAATATGGAAAGGGGCGTACAAGAAGAATTGTACCGGCCCGAACTGGCTGTAGATATTTTGTGCAGGTACCGGGTAGAAACCATGTTCATTCCCTTTAACCCCGATTTTCAGCAAAGTTTGAAACATAGCCTGGCCAAAATTGAAGACGAGATCATTGTTCATTTTCTTTTTGGATTGGTTTCGTTGAAGGGGTATAAACAGATCATAAAATACAGCGAACAACGAAAAAAGCTGGTAAAAGAAAAATAAACAGAAATAAATTCAAACAGATGAAAAAATTAAGGGTTGGTAGTCTGATATTAATAAGTATGCTAACGGTGCATACGGTAACGCAGGGGCAACAGGTAAATTCATTTACGGTGCAACAGGCATACGATTATGCAAAGCAGAACTCGGTGCAGGTAAAAAATGCGTTACTGGATATCCTGATACAAAAGCAAACCAACAGAGATGTTACATCAATTGCATTACCACAAATAAGTGGCAGTGCCGGCGTTACCTATAATATTGATATACCTGTTCAGGTTATTCCCGACTTTATCAGTCCGTCAACATACAAGGTATTGATTGATGAAGGGGTTAAAAATGGCAGCGGGCAAACGGTAACCTATCCTGCAGGTGGTTTTGGCAGCCTTCCTTTTCAGTTTGGTACGGCATGGAACGCAAACGTAGGTGTAACCTTAAGCCAAATCGTTTTTGATGGCCAGGTTTTTATTGCTTTAAAGGCGCGGGACGGTACCATCGAGTTTTCGAAAAGAATGGCTGAGATAACGGAGGAGAATATTAAAGCAAATGTGTATAAAATATATTACCAATTGGTTGCCGGTAAAATCCAGATTGAATTGCTTGACTCTAATATAACCCGCCTGGAAAAATTGAAACATGACGTGCAGGTAATGTATGATAACGGCTTTACCGAAAGAGTAGATATTGATAAACTTGCTGTTCAGTTGGCAAACCTGCAAACAGAAAAGGTGAAAGCGAATACCCTGATCACAAACGGGTATACCGGTTTAAAGGTATTAATGGGAATGCCTGTAAAGGACAGTCTGGTACTTACCGATAAGCTCAACGATGACCAGGTTAAAGAGGGCGTATTGGAAGCCGGCCAGTTTAATTACACCGATAGAAGTGATTACCGGTTTATGGAAGTAACCAATATGCTGAATGGTTTAAATGTAAGGCGGTATAAGTTAAGTCAGATACCCAGTTTCGCCCTGGTTGGCAGTTACAGCAAACAGGCCCAACGCGACAAATTCGACTTTTTCGGTAAAGGAGATTGGTTTACCAGTTCTTTTTTAGGCTTACAAATGAAAGTGCCCATCTTTAACGGGTTCGCCCTTAAAGCCCGTACACAAAAGGCCCGGCTGGAATTGAAGAAAACGCAAAATCAAACAGAAGCCTTGAAGATCAGTATTGATGCTGAGATCGCCAATGCAAAAAATAATTTTGTTGCAGCCATCGCTTCGATGGACTTTCAAAAAAAGAATATGGCCCTTGCCGAGAAAGTATACAATCAAACCAAAAAGAAATATGAGATCGGAACCGGCTCGGCAACCGAGATCAATACGGCACAACTGGACCTGAAAACAGCGCAGACAAATTATATCAGCGCCTTATCTGAGGCTATTATTGCCAAAGTTGATTTTTTAAAAGCCACCGGAAAATTATAATTAAACAGACTAACAGTAAACAGATGAAAAAAATAACACAAATTTCAGTCGCACTCATCACCCTGATCGTTATTGCATCCTGCAGCAACAGTAAAAAAGAGGATGCTGCCAATATCAATGACAAACGGATGGCGCTCGAAAAACTGAAAACAGAAAAAACAAAGAACGAAGAAGAGATCAAAAAATTACAGGCAGAGTTGGAGAAGCTGGACACCAGCGCCGCCGGCAATGCTAAAATTAAATTAGTAGGTATAGCCGCAGTAACCACGCAGGATTTTAAACACTACATTGATCTGCAGGGCCATGTTGATGCGGAGAATATTTCCTACATATCGCCCAGGGGAATGCCCGGCCAGGTTAAGGCTTTGTACGTGCAGCAGGGCCAGTACGTAAAAAAGGGACAGTTGTTGTTGAAGCTGGATGATGCTATTGTAAGGCAGCAGGTAACCGCAGCCAGGCAACAGTTAGAAGGGATTAAAACACAATTGAATTTTGCAAAGGATCTGTACAACCGCCAAAGTAATTTATGGAAGGCGGGTATCGGTACCGAAGTGCAGGTGATCACTGCCAAAACAAATGTGGAGAGTCTGGAAAACCAGTTGAAATCGGCTAACGAGCAGGTAAACCTGGCCATCGAACAAATGAAAACAACCAGTGTATACAGCGATGTTAATGGGGTTGCCGATATTGTTTCCATTCGTGTTGGTGAAACTTTTCAAGGTATGGGTGCCATGGGGCCGCAGATAAAAATTGTAAATACCAGTAACCTGAAAGTGGTAACTAATATTCCTGAAAATTATTTAACCCGGATCAGCAGGGGATCAACGGTTGAGATCAATATTCCGGATGCCAATAAAAAATTAACCTCGAAAATTTCGTTGATCAGTCAATCGATCGATGCCACGTCAAGGGGTTTTATCGCTGAAGCCCGGATTCCGGCGGACCCGGCTTTAAAACCCAACCAATCGGCTATCGTTCGCATTTTGGATTATGCAGCCGCCAATGCTGTGGTAATTCCTGTTAATACTGTTCAAACAGACGAATCGGGCAAATACGTGTATGTACTTGTTGCTACCGGAAAAGGCATATCTGTTGCAAAAAAACTGTCTGTATTGATTGGTGAAGTATATGGCAATGAGGTGGAAATTAAAGCTGGATTAAAAGCGGGCGATCAGTTAATTACCGAAGGCTACCAGAATATCTACGACGGGCAATTGGTGAGTACAGAAGTACTTTAACCTTGTTTAACACCATGCAGGGCAGCCTGACTTTGTATAATAACTGTTATGCCAGTTTAATAAATTAAAAAAAGAGTCTTAAAATATTGAAAAGATATTCAGATAATTAGAGTCTTTAAAGTCCTCTCTTCTGGAGAGAATTTAAGGGAGGCCTCAAAAACAATTTTATGAATTTTACAGAAGGAGTAGCAAAAAAATTTAAAGAGTTTAAGCCAACCAGCTGGTCGATCAATAACCGTACAGCTATTTATATTGTTGCCATCATCGTTACGCTGATGGGCTTATATACCTTTAACACCTTACCCAAAGAACAGTTTCCCGATATTGTGGTGCCCACCATCAGCGTAACCACCGTATATGTAGGTAACTCACCCAAGGATATTGAGAACCTGGTTACCCGGCCGATTGAAAAACAATTGAAAGGTATCAGTGGTGCCAAAGTAAAAAAAATAACCAGTACCTCGCAAACCGATTTTAGCTTGATCGTAGTGGAATTTGACACCGATGTAAAAACCGATATCGCCAAGCAAAAGGTAAAAGATGCCATTGATAAAGCAAAAACCGACCTGCCGGCCAACCTTACCTCTCAGCCGGATGCGCAGGAATTTGCATTTAGTGAAATGCCGATCATGTTTGTAAATGTGAGTGGAGATTATGATGGTATCAAACTAAAGGAATACGCGGATAAGCTGCAGGACAGGTTTGAAGAATTATCCGAAATCACCCGTGCTGAGATCATCGGTGCACCCGAAAGAGAGATACAGGTAAATGTGGATCCTTATAAAATGCAGGCTGCCCGTATCAGCTTCATGGATATTGAAAATGCCATAGCGAGGGAAAATGTAGACATCACCGGGGGATTGCTGGAAGTAGGAACCATGCGGCGCACCGTTAAGGTGAAAGGACAGTTTACAAGCGCTTTGAATTTGCAGGACATAGTGGTTCGAAGCAGCGCACAGGGAGCCTCAGTTTATTTAAAAGATATAGCTGAGTTAAAAGATACCATCAAAGAAAAGGAAAGTTATGCCCGCCTGGATGGCAAGAATGTAATTACCATCAATATCATTAAACGGGCCGGCGAAAACCTCATCAGCGCTGCCGGAAAAATTAAAGATATCGTTGCACAGATGAAGGCTGATGAAATTCTGCCCAAGGATCTGAAAGTAGCCGTTACCGGCGACCAGAGCAAAGCAACCGAAACTTCTTTTAATGAACTCATTAATACGATCATCATTGGCTTTGTGCTGGTGTTGCTGGTGCTGATGTTCTTTATGGGAGTAACCAATGCATTCTTTGTGGCTTTAAGTGTGCCGTTGAGTGTGTTTGTGGCCTTTTTGTTTTTGCCCATCGGCGATGCTATTATCGGCACACCGGTAACACTCAACTTTATTGTACTGTTTGCCCTGCTATTCGGTTTGGGTATTATTGTAGATGATGCGATTGTCGTCATTGAAAATACGCATCGGATCTACAATAATGGCAAGGTCCCGATCATCCGAAGTGCCAAGGAAGCCGCCGGCGAAATATTTATTCCGGTACTTGCGGGCACGGCTACAACCCTGGCACCCTTTTTTCCCTTGCTTTTTTGGAAAGGGATCATCGGTAAATTCATGATCTACCTGCCCACGATGCTCATACTTACACTGGCCGCATCTTTGGTAGTTGCCTTTATTTTCAACCCGGTATTTGCGGTAAGTTTTATGAAACCCGAAGGCAAAGAGTTCGACGAACCAAAACAGACTTTGTTTAAAAAACCATTTTTCTGGATAGCCATCGTATTTGGTGGACTGTTGCATTTGGCCGGTTGGCATGGTTTTGCAAACTTCCTTTGGTTTATGGTTTTGTTGTCGGTACTTAACCGCTATGTATTCCGCGATATTATTTATTATTTCCAGAACCGGGTGCTGCCTGGCCTGATGCGCAGATACGAAACGCTGCTGCGCTGGGTGTTAAAAGGTACACGCCCGGTATGGATGCTGGTGAGTTTGTTTATTTTGTTTCCTGTGGCGGCAGGTCTGCTGGTATTAAGGGGCAACGATCAAACCTTTTTCCCTAGCGGCGATCCCAATATGATCTTTGTGTATTTGAAAATGCCGGTTGGTACCGATATAAAATCTACCGACAGTGTTACCCAAATATTGGAAAAGAAAGTGTATAAGGTTCTGGAGGCCGAAAAGCCGGGAACCGAAGGAAGTATCGTGGAAAGCATCATTGCCAATGTGGCCACGAGTGCCAACAATCCAAGAAGCAATAATCGTAGTGTTCAACCCAACCTGGGCAGGATACAGGTTTCCTTTGTTGAATATGAAAAAAGACATGGTAAAAAAACCAGGCCGTACCTTGATGAAATCAGAAAAAAAATGGTTGGCATCCCGGGAGCCAGCATTGAAGTGGCCCAGGAAGATGGCGGACCGCCAACCGACCCGCCGGTGAATATAGAAGTAGTGGGTGACAGTTACGAGGAAATTGCCCGGGTAGCAACTGCCTTGTCTATCTATTTAGATCAGAACCCGGTAGATGGTATCGAAAATTTGAAGATGGATGTTGATCTGAACAGCCCCGAAATAACAGTTAATGTTAATCGCGAAAGAGCCATGATGGAAGGATTGAGTACCGGCCAGATCGGATCGGAGATACGTACCGCCATCTTTGGAAAAGAAGTGAGCAAATTAAAAGATGGAGAAGATGAATATAAGATACAGGTTCGGTATGCCGATCTGCAGAGAAGTAATATCACTGATGTGATGAATATGCGCATCACGTTTATGGATATGAATACCATGCGGATAAAATCCATACCATTGAGTTCGGTGGCATCTATTGAATATACCAACACATCCGGTGCCATCGCCCGTAAAAATGTGAAGCGCACCATACAGTTGCAATCGAATGTGCTCGATCCTACACTTACCGGTATTGTAAATAAGGAGCTGGCCGATAAGATCGCCGATTTTAAATCCAAAACCAGGATTCCGGCCGATGTAACGATCAAACAAACCGGCCAGGGCGAACAGGAAGCAGAAACAAACAGCTTTTTAATGAAGGCTTTTTTCATGGCTATGGGACTGATCTTTTTGATATTGGTATTGCAGTTCAATTCGATGAGTAAACCCTTTATTGTATTAACCGAAATATTCTTTTCGATCATTGGGGTGTTGTTGGGTTATGCCTTTACCGGTATGACCATTGCCACGATCATGTTATTGGTGGGTATCATCGGTCTGGCAGGTATTGTTATCAAAAACGGTATCCTGTTGATCGAATTTACCGATGAGTTACGGGGCAGGGGTGTTAAAACCCGCGAAGCGGCTATACAGGCCGGTAAGATCCGTATCATTCCCGTATTGTTAACTGCCCTGGCAACCATGTTGGGATTATTCCCGCTGGCAGTGGGTTTCAATATCAATTTTGTTTCTTTCTTTCAGCATTTAAATCCGCATATTTTCTTTGGAGGCGACAGTGTGGTATTTTGGGGGCCGTTGAGCTGGACGATTATTTTTGGTTTGATCTTCGCTTTCTTCCTTACATTGATCATGGTACCAAGTATGTACCTGATCGCTGAACGATTAAGAAGGCCGATGGAAAGATTTTATGGAACCAGGTATGTGGCACTGGCTGGTTTCACCGGACCACTTTTCTTTTTATTTGTTGGTATCATGTACCTGGTGAAGAGAATGCAGGGCAAAAAAGTGTGGAACGGTCAATTAAAAGAAACTGATAAAAATAATGATAACGATGATCTTTTGCCTAATTATCAGGCATAATTCAAATGTTTGAAAACAGAATGCCACCTGTTTAATCGGGTGGCATTCTGTTTTCCGCTCATCCCGATTTTATGATTTCTTTTTTACAATTGATATTAACTTCACCGGTCAATACTAAAATTTCATTCATCGCTTCGGAAAGCCTTTCGCCAAATGGCGGATAGTTGGAGGAAGCTAAAAAATTAAGCCATGATACAAGACCACGAAATCGATTACAAAATTTACGGCGAGGAACTCCAGTTTGTTGAAATTGAGTTAGACCCCAACGAAACCGCCATTGCCGAAAGTGGCGCTTTTATGATGATGGATAACGGCATACAGATGAATACTATTTTTGGCGATGGAAGCCAGAAACAGGACAATAGCATACTGGGTAAACTATTCAGCGCCGGAAAAAGATTACTGGTGGGAGAGAGTTTGTTTATGACGGCTTTCACGAACATAGGCGAAGGAAAAAAGCGCGTGAGTTTTGCGGCGCCTTACACCGGTAAAATAATTGCTTTCGATCTGTCGCAATTGGGCGGAAAGATCATTGCTCAAAAAGACGCTTTTCTCTGTGCCGCAAAAGGCGTAAGCATTGGTATCGAATTTCAACGCAAATTAGGCACAGGGATATTCGGCGGCGAAGGGTTTATTATGGAAAAACTCGAAGGCGACGGTATGTGTTTTGCTCATGCCGGCGGATATGTGGTTGAAAAAACGCTGCAGCCCGGCGAAATTTTAAAGGTGGATACCGGATGCGTGGTTGCTTATACAGCAGGTGTAGATTTTGATATCGAATTTGTTCGTGGTATTAAAAACTGGATGTTCGGTGGCGAGGGGCTGTTCTTTGCCAAACTGCAGGGGCCCGGCAAGGTATGGCTTCAATCATTGCCCATCAGCAGGTTGGCGGGCAGGTTACAACAATATAGTTATAAACGTAAAGAGGAGGGCAGTATTTTAGGCGGACTGGGCAACCTGTTGGATGGAAGAGAATAATTTAAGATATTTTCTTTTCGAAACATGTAATTATCAAGAGTTTATATAAAGTCAGGTTGCCCGCCTGACTTTTTTATTTAAAAAATTTGGTACTATGAATTTCTTAATCGTATATTTGCGATATAAGATTAAAAATATGGCCATTCACAAAAAGCAAGCGTTTACACAAAAGGAACAGGACCTGGCGGCATTTGCCAAATCATTGGCACATCCGGCCCGCATTGCCATATTAAAATTACTGGCGCAAAAGAATGAATGTATCTGTGGTGAGATTGTAGAAGTTTTACCATTGTCACAGTCTACCGTTTCTCAACATTTAAAGGAATTAAAAAATGCAGGGCTGATCGATGGAAATATTGATGGTCCCCGAAGTTGCTACTGCATTAATTGGAAAGCTTTTGAAAAATTTATGGGCGAATTCAGTTTCCTGTTCAATAAGCTGAGAGTGCAAAATAAAAAAGCCTGTTGCTAGAATTGTTTTCTCAACCTGGTATTAATAATTTGGGCAGATGATATAATAAGATTCTCAGCTCCGTAGGAGCGAATGATTGGTAGAATATTGAAAATACAAAACGAAAAAGCCTGTTGCTGGAATTGTTTTCTCAACCTGGTATTAATAATTTTGGCAGAAGGTATAATAAGATTCTCAGCTCCGTAGGAGCGAAAGACTGGTTGAATGTGAAATTAAATTATACGTGAGTCCCGTAGGAACGATAGATTAACTGGAAATACAGAACGAAAAAGCCTGTTGCTGGAATTGTTTTCTCGATCTGGTATTAATAATTTGGGCAGATGGTATAATAAGATTCTCAGCTCCGTAGGAGCGAAAGACTGGTTGAATGTGAAATTAAATTATACGTGAGTCCCGTAGGAACGATAGATTAACTGGAAATACAGAACGAAAAAGCCTGTTGCTGGAATTGTTTTCTCAATCTGGTATTAATAATTTTGGCAGAAGGTATAATAAGATTCTCAGCTCCGTAGGAGCGAAAGACTGGTTGAATGTGAAATTAAATTATACGTGAGTCCCTTAGGAACGATAGATTAACTGGAAATACAGAACGAAAAAGCCTGTTGCTGGAATTGTTTTCTCAATCTGGTATTAATAATTTTGGCAGAAGGTATAATAAGATTCTCAGCTCCGTAGGAGCGAAAGACTGGTAGAATGTGAAATTAAATTATACACGAGTCCCGTAGGGACGATAGATTAACCGGATTTTTAACGTCCTCATAGTCAGGAACATTGGGGAGCAAACAATATAACCATGAACAACGAAACAGAAATCAAGGATCTCGTTAAAGAAAAGTATGCCGCCATTGCGGAGCAAAGTCAAACGCAAAACGCGGCATCCTGTTGCGGAGCAACCTCATCCTGCGGCGGCGATGAAGTATATAACATCATGAGCGATGATTATACAAAAATGGATGGCTATAATCCCGATGCCGACCTGGGATTGGGTTGCGGCCTGCCAACCGAATTTGCCAGAATAAAGCCGGGCAACACGGTGATTGACCTGGGTAGCGGTGCCGGCAACGATGCTTTTATTGCCCGTAAAATAGTTGGCGAAAACGGAAAAGTACTGGGTATTGATTTTACCGAAGCGATGATCAACAAAGCCCGGGCCAATGCCGAAAAATTGAATTTTAATAATGTGGAGTTCAGATTGGGCGATATTGATGATATGCCCGTTACTTCAAATTACGCCGATGTAATTGTGAGCAATTGTGTATTGAATTTAGTGCCCAATAAACACAAAGTTATCAGCGAAATTTTCAGGGTGTTGAAACCAGGTGCTCATTTTTCAATTTCCGATATTGTGCTCGAAGGTGATCTGCCAGCCCGTTGGAAAGAAGTAGCCGAGTTTTATGCAGGTTGCGTAACCGGTGCCATTCAAAAAGAAGTGTACCTGGAGATGATCGTAGCTGCGGGCTTTAAAAATATACTTCTCCAAAAAGAAAAAGAGATCATCATACCGGATGAAATTCTGAAAAATTATTTATCCGATGCCGAAATTGCAGATTATAAAAAGGGCCACACAAAAATAACCAGTATAACCGTGTATGCCGAAAAGCCGGCGAATGACGATGGACATTGTGAGCCTGGAAGCGGATGCTGTTAGAAAATCAGGAACTCAGGATGTTAAAGATTGACTCCCCTAAAGAATGAAAATGAAGAAAATAAAGGTCCTTTTTGTTTGTGTTGAAAACAGTAACAGGTCACAGATGAGTCAGGCCTTTGCAAAAATGATCGGTGGCGATCAGGTAGAAGCTTTTAGCGCCGGCAGCAAACCCAGTGGTATCGTAAACCCCAGGGCCATTGCTGCCATGAAAGAACTGGGTTATGATCTAAACCGCCATGATAGTAAAAGCCTGGAAGAAGTTAAAGCCTTCGCTCCCTTTGATGCCGTGGTGACCATGGGTTGCGGCGACGCTTGTCCCTGGATGCCAGCAAAAAAGTTTATCGATTGGCAGATCCCCGATCCAAAAAATATGGAACCGGAACAATTCAATGAAGTGCGGGATTTTATCAAAGAAAAGGTGAACCGGTTAATTGAAGACCTGAAATAAAAAAAACCGCTCAGCATGGAGCGGTTTTTTTTATTTAAAATTTTATTTATCTTTTACTGATCTTGGATAGCAAACGCAATATCTCCAGGTATAACCAAACAATGGTTACCAGTAAACCAAAAGCACCATACCATTCCATGTATTTTGGAGCACCCAGTTCGGCACCTTTCTCGATCATATCAAAGTCTAAAATTAAATTGAGAGCAGCCAGGGCTACCACAAAAACCGAGAACCCGATGCCTATGGCACTTCCTTCGTGCAAAAAAGGTATGCGGATACCAACAAAACTCAAGCCGAAAGCAATCAAATAAAATATTGCAATGCCGGCTGTTGCCGTAATGATTATTGACCGGAATCGTTCCGTAGCTTTGATCACCTTAAAACTGTACAGCAGATACATGGCGATAGCCGTGCCAAATGTTAAACCAACGGCATTTAAAACAATGCCCGGTGCCACTTCGGCAAAAGCGTAACTATAATACGCCGAAACAGCACCCACAAATAAACCTTCCAGCAAAGCATACAAGGGTGCCAGGTAGGGTGCCCATTCTTTCTTAAAGATCAGGGCAATGGCCACAACCAATCCGCCGATGGCGCCCACGTAAATAAAGGTGAGTGCGTTGCTGCCGCCTTCAGCATATTCCTTCCAGGCGTAAAAAGCAGTGCCCATCATCATTAAAAACAAAAAACCAAATTTTTGCAACGTGCCATTTACCGTCATGGCATTATCATGCGTTACAACATCATGTAATACGGTATCCTTAAACCTGTTTTCAGATAGGGTAGGATTGCCCGATTTAAATAGAGACATATTTTTAGAATTTAGACGCTAAAATTAAAGATTTATCCAATAAAAAAAAGGTTATTTTTCGATAATCCGGCATGAAGCCCCAGTGGCTAAGTTCCTTATCTTTGCCCAATGGAAAAGTTATTGGAACAGATAGAAGCCTATAAAGCCGAAATGGCAGCCCTCGGGGAAGCAGATGCCGAGGCCTTTCGTATCAAATATCTGGGAACAAAGGGGTTGGTAAAAACCGTTATGGGCGAAATGAAGCACGTGGCAGTTGAAAACAAGAAAGAAGCAGGCCAATTATTGAACGAGTTTAAACTTTTTACCGAAGCAAGGTATGAGGAATTAAAATCCAAATCAACCAACCCGCAGGGTTCTGCGAATGGTAAACCCACAGGGCCCGGCGGGCAATCAACCGGTAACAATCCAGACCTTTCTTTACCTGCTGATCCTTTGCCACTCGGCAGCCGCCACCCAATCAGTATTGTAAAAAATAAGATCATATCCATTTTTCAGCGACTGGGTTTTGCGGTAGCAGAAGGCCCCGAAATTGAAGATGACTTTCATAATTTCACGGCACTTAATTTGCCCGAGAATCATCCGGCCCGCGATATGCAGGATACTTTTTATATCTCACAAAATCCTGATTGGCTGTTACGTACGCACACATCGAGTGTACAGGTGCGTGAAATGCAAAAAGGAAATTTACCGATCCGTATTATTTGCCCCGGCCGTGTTTACCGCAATGAAACCATCAGTGCCCGGGCACATTGCTTTTTTCACCAGGTGGAAGGTTTGTACATTGCCGAAAATGTTTCCTTTGCTGATCTTAAACAAACCCTGTATTTCTTTGTACAGGAAATGTTTGGAAAACCTGCCTCGTCGGCAGACAGGGAAGTGAAAGTACGTTTTCGTCCTAGCTATTTTCCGTTTACCGAGCCTAGTGCCGAAATGGATATCAGTTGCCTGATCTGTGGAGGCGAAGGATGCAGTGTATGTAAAAAAACCGGATGGGTAGAAATTCTGGGTTGCGGCATGGTACATCCAAACGTTTTGGATAACTGTGGTATCGACAGCAATAAATATACGGGCTTCGCCTTTGGTATGGGCATCGAAAGAATTACCATGCTCAAATATCAAATAAAAGACCTGCGGTTGTTCAGCGAAAATGATGCTCGTTTTTTGAAACAGTTTACTTCTGCTGTTTAAATATTCTATTCCGGTCACTTTTCTCTTGTTATCAAATCCGATAACGCGTCTTTCGCAATAGTAGGAATTATGTAAGCGCAAAAATTCCCTTTGGCATCATAATTGACTTCTACCGGTTAGCAGATGTAGCGTTCATGCTTACATTTCTCAAAAACCAAATAAAATGAGGTCATTAATCACCGGACTAATAATCACCGTATCTATAGCCATAACCCTCTGTGCCTGTTCAGTTTCGAATGAAGCCCGCGGCATGAAAAGAGAGATCAATGGCAGTTGGGTACTCCAAACCATAGTAACCGAAGGGATTACCGGTATAGCGAAGACGACGATTTTCAATGAAGCCGAATTTGGTTGCTTTATCGGCAGTGAATGGAATTTTATCAACAACAACAGTATGGGCAGTTATGAACTGGTTGACAGATCAATAGGTTGTGTGCCGTTAACAAGATTGATCCGGTGGACGATTTATGAACCCGATGGTTTGGATAAGGAGTTTCAATTTAAAAGGCTCGACGACAGGAAAAATGCAATGGATAACGGTGATGGGTACAGGTTGAAGATAACCCAATTGGAAAACGGCAATATGAAACTGAGATCCGAATTGGTTTTTGACGGGCATCCCGGAGCAGTAATCTACAATTTTGTAAAAAAACCTAATTAGTAAATAAGTAAAACAACAGCAATGAAAAAGCGAATTGGAAATATGTTCTTACTGACAGCGGTGACCCTGTTATTAATAACCGGTTGCAGTACAGTAAAAAAGGCGAATAATGCAGAAAAAGGTGCTGTCATCGGCACTGTTGGCGGTGCGGTGATTGGAGGCGTGATCGGTAATAACGTAGGTAAAGGAAATACCGTGTTGGGCGCAATAATCGGAGGCGTGGTAGGCGGTGTTGCAGGTACCATAATCGGGAATGCGATGGACAAACAGGCCGAAAAGATTAAAAACGAAATACCGGGTGCTGAAGTGCAGCGTGTTGGAGAAGGTATCATCGTGACGTTTAACGAAAAAAACCCCGATGGCTCTCAAATGGGCGTTTATTTTGATTTTGATAAATCTGAAATAACATCAAATTCGGCAAGGGCCTTAGACAAACTGGTTCAGATCTTTAATGAATACCCCGAAACAAATATTTTGATCGAGGGCCATACTGATGACGAGGGCACAGAAAATTATAACCTGGCGCTTTCAGAAAGAAGGGCATGGGCCGTAGGTAATTATTTAAAAAGGGAAAACATCGCCGCATCGAGGTTGACCATTAACTGGTATGGCGAAGGACAACCAAAAGTGGAGAATACGAGTGATGCCAACCGTGCCGAAAACAGACGTGTTGAATTTGCCATCACCGCAAATGAAAAAATGAAAGCCGAAGCAAAGAATGCGGCTTCCGGAGAATAAATTTTTAATGAAATCATAGCATGGATCCTTGCTGTTTAACGGCCGGGATCCATTTTTATTTTGGTAGTAATAGGCCCTGTTAAAAAGTTAATTAGATATGATACCTTTACTAAAATAAATCAGCACTAATTAATGATACATACTATTTGCGTCATCGGCGCCGGTACCATGGGAAGTGGCATTGCACAAACGGCGGCCCAAACCGGCTTTTACACACTGCTGTTTGATATCAATACCGAAGTACTGGAAAAAGCAAAAACATCCATTCAAAAAAGCCTGCAGTATATGCTGGATAAAGGAAAGATCAGTGCTGAAGAAAAAGATTCCATCTTTCAGAGAATAAAATTTGTTACCGATACCAATGATTGTATTGCGGATGTGATCATCGAAGCCATTGTAGAAAAAGTGGATGCCAAAGTTGCCATCTTCAACCAGTTAGCCGAGTTGAATCATTCAGAAGTGATCTTTGCATCTAACACGTCGTCTTTATCCATTAGCGAAATTCAGGCAAAAGTAGTACAACCACAACGGGTTGTTGGTATGCATTTCTTTAACCCGGCCCAGGTAATGAAACTGGTTGAAGTGGTTAAAGGAAGCCAAACTTCGGATGCCGCAGCCCAAACCATTTATGATCTTTGCCTGCAAATGAAAAAAATGCCGGTCATGTGTAAAGATGCGCCCGGGTTTATTGTTAACCGGGTGGCCAGGCATTATTACCTGGAGGCCATGAAATTGTTGGAAGCCGGTGTTGCCGGCGTTGAAGACATAGATGAACTGCTGGAAGCTTCGGGTTTTAAAATGGGGCCATTTAAGTTGATGGATCTGATAGGAAATGATGTGAACCTGGCCGTATCGCAGTCTTTGTACGATGCCTGCAGCCGGGCCGAACGATTTAAACCTTCACCGGTACAAATGGATAAAGTGGCAAAAGGGGAGTTGGGTAAAAAAACAAAAAAAGGATTTTATGATTATAGTGGATAAGGAGGTGATGGATAATGAAGAAATGGATAATTGATAATACTGAATGACGGTAGCTATTATTCAAATTTGAAAGGTTTAGTTATGAAAATATGATCGGCATCCGGAAAAATTATCCATTGTCAATTGTCCCATTATCCATGTAATTGTCAATTATCCATTAACCCATTATCAATTAATTATGATCTTAGTTACCGGCGGTTCGGGTTTATTAGGGAATGCTTTAATTGCGCAACTATTGCGCAATGGTAAATCCGTAAGGGCTATTTATAATAAAACGCCACTCGCCGATTTTCAATCAGCTAATCTCGAACAATTCCAATGTGATATACTGGATGTAGTAGGCCTGGAAGAAGCCATGACGGGCGTTGATCAGGTTTATCACTGTGCCGCTATTGTCAGTTTCAACCCAAAGCGAAAGCAGCAAATGTTTAAAATAAATATTGAGGGTACTGCCAATATAGTTAATGTGGCCTTGGAGGCGGGGATTAAAAAATTGGTTCACGTGAGCTCGGTGGCGGCTTTGGGCAGAATCCGGGAAGACGCAATGGTAAATGAAAAAATGAACTGGACCGAGGAAACGAGTAACAGCGCCTATGGACAAAGCAAGTATATGGCCGAAATGCAGGTGTGGCGGGGTATTGGAGAAGGTTTACATGCGGTGGTGGTTAATCCGGTTATTATCCTGGGGCCGGGCGACTGGAATGCAGGCTCATCGCATATTTTTAAGAACGTATACAACGAATTTCCCTGGTACGCAACCGGCGTAACCGGCTTTGTAGATGTGCGTGATGTGGTGAAAGCCATGATGCAGTTGATGAGCAGCGATATTTCTGCTGAACGCTTTATCATTTCTGCCGAAAACAGAAGTTATGGCGATCTGTTTAATTTAATTGCCAAAGCATTCGCAAAAAAGCCACCGCATAAAAAAGTAACAAAAACGTTGGCTAAAATAGTATGGCGCCTCGAAGCGGTTAAAAGTTTTTTCACAGGCAAAGATCCCCTGATAACCAAAGAGACTGCAGCAACGGCTTTGGCAAATGTGCATTTCGATAATAGTAAACTAAAATCGCATTTACCAGGTTTCGAATACTACACACTCGAAGAAACGGTTGCCGATACCTGCGCCATATTTCAACAAAAGCTTAACAGTCATTGATGTACCTTCGGCTGTATCGCAATACCCTTATTTTTATGAATTGCATAAAAAAAACCGAATGAAAAAAATTATTATTTTCTTATTGATTGCCGTTTCCCCGATTATCGCTTTTACTCAAGCCAATTATTCCATCAGCGGAAGAGTTATAGATGAAGAAACCAAACAGCCCCTTCAGGGCGCCTCGGTATTTGCCGAAAATACTACGATTGGTACCGCCACCAGTAACAACGGCGAATTTTTTCTGCGACTGCCCGATGGTGGATATAGTATTGTTATCACTTTCACCGGTTATCAAACCGAAACCAAAAGGGTTACCACAGGCGAAGCCGGAAAGAATGAATTGATCATCGAAATAAAGAAAAAGGAAAAATCGCTGGATGAGTTTGTGGTAAAGTCCACTTCTGAGGTTGCTGACGGACTTGAAAAATACGGAGATTTCTTCATCGATAATTTTATTGGCAAAACAGCCAACGCCCGGCAGTGCACCATCAAGAATAAGGAAGTACTTAAATTCTTTTTTACAAAAGAAAGAACCGCTTAAAAATACTTGCTTCCGAACCGCTGGTTATTGAAAATAACGCGCTTGGTTATACCATCCGGTACGAGCTGGATTCTTTTGTACATGAATACAATACCCAGGTAAGTATTTATACCGGCTACCCACTTTTCCAGGAAATGGAAACCGGCAATATCGACGAGTTATTAAAATGGAATGCGGCACGCAGGGTGGCCTATAATGGCTCCATCCTTCATTTTATGCGCAGCCTGTATCAGAAAAAACTGGCTGAGGAAAAATTCGAGATTCAGTTTATTGTTAAAAAAGATGATAAGGAAACAGCCGTGCCGTTGAAGTTCTTTTACGGGGCATTGAATTATGCAATGGACGACAGCAGTAAAGTAGTTGAAATATCACCCCGCGAAAAGGAAGTAGCCGTTATTTATAAGGATGAGGGATCACCGGATCTTTATATACAGGCCAATCCGGGTGCTTCGTCAAAGTATCAAACTTCGGTGCTGTCTTTTTTACCCAATGAGTCTTTGGAGATTGAACGAAATGGGTTTTATTATGAGCAGAACGATATTACCATTTCGGGATACTGGGCCTGGGAAAAAGTAGGCGATATGCTGCCCTACGATTTTAAAGAGAAGACAGTAACAACTCCAGGTGTTGTAAACAAAACCAAAGATCCGGAAATAACAAAACCAAAAACTGCTGAACCCGCAGTAACAGAAGTACCGGTTGCCGACACGCCTCCTAAAACGGTTGTTATCGAACCCATTGATACAAATGAACAAAAAGTAAATGTTGCGGGAGGTCCGTTAATCGGGGTAACCTGGCAAATGCAGGAAAGCCGGGTGATCGATGGTAATAATATGTTCTATTACCAAAGAGGGGCAGCCGGGAATACCATTAATTTTGACGATGATCAGTATGTGTTCAGTACCGGCAATACCGGCATTTATTTTTACAACGGGCAACAATATACATTCAACTGGAAATTCCTGGATACCGAAAAAACAAAAATGGAAATGGTTATTTTGTATCCATCGGCGTTAATTGTCAACTTTGAGAATATACAGGTAACGGCAACCACATTAAAATATACCCGAATGCAAAAGGTTAATGGCGTAAATTATGTGGCTATTGAAACCCGCACGGTTAAATAATAAACGCCCCAATTATTTTTAATGGGCAAATATTTATTTGCCCATTACTTTTTCCCATAGTTCCGGAATTCTTTTTATCCAAACCAGTTCCCGGCGTTGCATTCCGGCGTCCTGGGCCGGAGCACCCCAATAGGTTTTGTTGCCGGGCAGATCGGTGCCTACGCCGGTACGGCCCAGAAGAACCGCGTTTTCCCCAATGGTCAACGTTTTATTGATGATTACCTGTCCCCATAAAGTAACCCCATCTTCGATGGTAACCACACCGGCTATAACCACGTTGGCTGCAAACAAACAGTTCTTTCCAACCACGGTATCATGTCCGATATGAATCAGGTTATCCATCTTGGTTCCCTTACCGATCTTAGTGTCGTGCGATACCCCCCGATCGATGGTACAACCCGAGCCAATTTCTACATCATCTTCGATAACAACCCGGCCGCAACTGGGCATTCTTTTATACCAGGTTTCCCGTTCTTTTTTACTGTTATAATAAAAGGCGTCGCTGCCGATGATTGTACCTGCCTGGATAACCACCCGATCACCCAAAATACAATGATCCATGATGCAGGCACCGGGATAGATAATACAGTTTTTTCCGATCTGCACCTGGTGGCCAACATAGGCACCGGGATAAATAAAACTACCCGCACCGATTGATGCGGAATCGCTGATCATTTTTGTTGCCGGTGCAAACGGCCGGTAATGATTTACAATTTTGCAATAGGCTTCAAAAGGATCGTCAACGATCAATAAAGCCTTACCCTCCGGCACACTTGTTTCTTTGTTGATGATGATAAAACTGGCAGCGCTGTTTAAACACTTATCGTAATATTTTGGATGATCCACAAAAACCAAATCACCTTTTTCAACCTTATGAATTTCATTGATGCCGGTTGCCTGGCCATCGCTGTTGCCAACTAATTTTGCCTGGATAAATTCGGCGATCCAGGATACCGAAACGGGGGATGGAAATTGCATGGTATGTAATTTTCTCAAAGGTACACTGCTTTGGTTTTATTTGGTTTTAATGCTAAAAACAAAAAAAAGGTCTGATTTGCACCACTTTTTTAAAAAATAATTCATTTAATTTTTGGACGAAAAACCGTAAAACCAAACGGTAAAAAAAGGTACATGTACTGAATACCGGAATTGTGTAATGAAGGAAATTAGTGATGCATGAAAAATAATATCGGCTGTAACACCTGTAAAATCAATACTTGTAGCCGATCTTTTATTTTATAAAAAAACGGAAGTAGAAAAAAAACCGTACGCAGGCTGTTTTTTTTAAGTTCTGAAATGAAAAAACAGCCTGCCTTATCCACAGTGTATTTTAAAATGTGAATAAAATATTTCGAAAATATTTTTTAGTTAGCAAAAATTATTTTTAATATTGTGTAGGGAATTTGGTTCCCTGTACTTACTAACCCACATATATATTAGAGCTCGACCTTTACAAGTCGGGCTTTATTTTTTTATTTTTGGTTGTGAAAAAACTATTTCGCTTTGAAGAATATTACGGTTACGAACAACAATTTTCTGATTAGTACGGATAAGGACGAGTTGGATATTCAATTTATTCACCGGTATTTGAGTACCCATTCTTACTGGGCTAAAAACATTCCGTTACACACCGTACAAAAATCTATAGCCGGCTCCTGTTGCTTTGGTTTGTATGTACAGGATAAAAAAAATATTTCGGGTGAAGAGCACAAGCCGGAGAATGGAAAGTTAGCTTTCGGGAATAAACAAATCGGGTTTGCCAGAGTGGTTACCGACTATGCCAGCTTTGCCTACCTGGCGGATGTATTTATTATAGAAGCATTTCGCGGTAAGGGACTATCAAAATGGTTAATGGAGGAGATCATGGCACATCCCGATCTGCAGGGGCTACGCAGGTGGATGCTGGCCACAAAAGATGCACACGGATTATATGCTAAATTTGGGTTTGCCGTACTCGATAAACCGGAGCGGATCATGGGGTATAAACCGTTTGAGGAATATCCACCAACCAACTCGTAATTATATCCTTAACTTGCAGCCTAAAATTATCATACATGTTAAAATCGATGACAGGATTTGGAAGGGCGGAGCAAACGGAAAATGAAAAAACATTTTTGGTTGAAATAAAGGCTTTAAACGGAAAGCAATTTGAATTACAGTTACGGTTACCACCCTTATTAAGGCCCTACGAATTTGAGATCAGGAATACCCTCCAGGAACACCTGGTTAGGGGAACCATTGATTGTATGATCATCATCAAACAAAACGGTACTTCCAAACCCGTTAACATTAATACGGATTTAATTAAAGCTTATTATAACCAGATCAAATCGCTCGCTGATGAATTACAAATAGACTCAAATTCGGTTTTGAGCGCTTTGCTCCGGTTGCCCGAAGTAGTAACACCAACCAATGATGTACTGAGCGAATCGGATTTTGCAGAATTCAACAAAGTGTTACTCGAAGCATTACAAAATTTAAATCAGCATCGGGTTGAAGAAGGTGCCGTGTTACGAAACGACCTGATCAGCCGGATCGACCTGATCAATGAGCAGGAAGAGGCCATCCTGGCGCTGGAACCAAATCGTAAAAAAAGGATCAAGGACGAAATTAACCAGTTACTCGAGAAACATGTTGGTAAAGAGAACATCGATAATAACCGGATGGAACAGGAACTGATCTACTATATGGAAAAAATCGATATTCATGAAGAACAGATCAGGTTACGACAGCATTGTGAGTATTTTAAATCGATCATTGAAGAAAAGGAAGAGGGGAAAGGGAAGAAATTATCTTTTATTTTACAGGAGATAGGCCGCGAAATTAATACCACCGGCAGTAAAGCCTATGACGCCGATATTCAAAAATGTGTGGTAAAAATGAAAAACGAACTGGAGAAAGCAAAAGAGCAGGTGCTCAATATTTTATAAACAGCGCAAACGTCCGATTGCGTTGATCAGTTACATTGTACAAAGTATATTCTTGAATGAACATGAAAAGCATAAGTAAACTTCGGGGTTTAATAATAGTTGCTGCCGGCTTCATATTCACCAGTTCCTGCAATCAAATTGAAATATTCGAAAAAAACACGGTTATTCCGGCCTATGCCTGGCAAAGCAATTTTAAGGTAACCGGCGATTTTTTAATAAAAGATACAGTGTCAGCTTACCAAATGTATGTTGTGTTAAGACATACCGATGCGTATAAATACAATAATATCTGGCTCAATGTGGGGTTACAACCACCCGGAGATAGCCTGCATTATCAAAAAGTGAATCTTATTTTAGGCAACGATGCCAGCGGATGGGCCGGTTCGGGAATGAACGATATCTGGGAAGTACGAAATTTGTTAAACGAAGTGCCCGGAAGATTTAAGCAGCCTGGTAAATATAAATATGATATTGCCCAGATAATGCGCGACAATCCACTGTTACATGTGATGAGTGTAGGACTGCGGGTAGAAAAGGTAAAAGATTAACAAAGCTGTTAACACAAAACCGCGAACATGGCGTTTTTTACAAAACAATTCTTTATTTTGCATACTATGAAATTGAAAATCCCTGCCTTTTTGATTGTTTTATTAGTGTCTGTCAATGGCTATGCACAAACAGAACGGTATGAGTATGTGCAAAAGGGTGAATTCGGGATTACCGTAGGCATGGCCCATTATTTCGGTGATTTAAATACCCGGGCTGCTATTAACCGGCCCAAGCCGGCCCTTGGTGCCTTTTTTCGTAAACAATTTGGCAACTACGTTGGTGTGAGGTTGAGTGCGCATTATGCCCAATTGGGTTATAGTGATACCTATAGTAAAAATGCCTATCAACAAAAAAGAAACCTGAGTTTTAATTCCAATATCTGGGAAGTTGCCATCCAGGGAGATTTTAATTTTTTTAAATTTATGCCGGGTGATCCCGACCACGCATTTACGCCTTATATCACATTGGGTGTTGGGGCATTCACTTACGACCCGTACGCATTTACCGACGGACAAAAAGAATTTTTGCGTCCATTGGGTACCGAAGGCCAGCTGATAGGATATGAAGGACGTAAACCCTATAATACCCTGGCAATTTGTATTCCGTTAGGCGTGGGCATTAAATACAATATAAGCGATAAAATAAATTTCTCTTTTGAAGTTGCACATCGGTTTACCAGTACCGATTACCTGGATGACGTTAGTACCACCTATATCGGGAGTGGAAGATTTAATCCGGCATCAACCGCAAAATTGCTGCAGGACCGTTCGGTAGAATTAGATCCCTTAGATCCGTTGGGCATCGAAGGCCGGCAACGTGGCTGGAGTAAGCAAAAAGATCAGTATATCATTGCCGAAGTGGGTATAACGTATAACCTGAGCACTTACAGATGCCCGACGTCGAAATAATTTTTAACCAATACTAAATATCAGGTTGGTTGTGGTTCCGGTATTGTGCACAGGCCCGGCGGCCTGGAAAGACACCGGAATTTCGTTTACTTAAAATGAAAAACTTTACCCAGTTAAAGAAAAATCTTAAAAACGACTTTAGCAATTTAAAATCTTTAAAAATTGCCCTGCTTGGCGACTCTGCCACCCAATTACTCCAGCAGGCTTTACGCGGAACCGGATACGATTATGGCTTTGATCTTCAGATCTGGGAAGCCGATTTTAATCAGATTGAACGACAGGTTTTCGATCCTACATCTGAGCTTTACGATTTACAACCCGACCTTGTCATCATTTTTCATGCCTCCCATAAACTACTGGGCAGTTACGATAAATTAGTGCCCGAAGCCCAGGCTGGCCTCGCCGCCAACCGGATACAACTCGTGGAGAATATGGTGGATGCGATCCAGAGAAATCTCCGTGCAAAAATTATCTATTATAATTATACCGAAATAGAAGATGCTGTTTTTGGCAGTTATGCCAACCAGGTTGAGTCTTCTTTCCTGTTTCAACAACGTAAACTTAATTATGAACTGATGTTATTTGCGGCCAATCAGGCAAATTTTTATATCGCTGATCTTGCCAACATTCAAAACCGGGTTGGGAAAAAAGATTTTTTTCAGTCATCGATATATATCAACACAGAAATGGTATTGAGTATCGACACCCTGCCCGAAGTAGCAAGCCGTACGCTGGATATCATTGCCGCGCTTAATGGAAAATTCAAAAAATGCCTGGTGCTCGACCTGGATAATACATTGTGGGGAGGTATAATCGGCGACGACGGTATCGAAAATATCCAACTCGGAAGCCTGGGCATCGGTAAAGCATTTTCAGAGTTTCAATATTGGATAAAAATTGAAAAACAGGGGTATCATACTCGCTGTTTGCAGCAAAAATACAGAGTCGGTTGCCAAAGAGCCTTTCGAGAAACATCCCGACATGTTGCTGAAACTGGATGATATCGCGGTATTTGTTGCCAACTGGGATAATAAAGCTGATAATATCCGGCAAATACAATCGGTACTTAATATCGGGTTTGATTCGATGGTTTTTTTAGATGATAATCCCTTTGAACGAAATTTAGTAAGAGAAAATATTCCTGATATTACGGTTCCGGAACTGCCCGAAGATCCGGCCGAGTACCTGGAATATCTGTATTCGCTGAATTTATTTGAAACAACTTCCTTTTCAACTGAAGATGCAGCAAGAACAAAGCAATACCAGGTAGCGGCGCAACGGGCCGTGGTACAAAAAAGTTTCACAAACGAAAATGATTTTCTACAAAGTTTGAATATGACCTCGGTGGTGGAACCGTTTAACAAATTCAATACACCCCGGGCGGCACAACTCAGCCAGCGATCTAACCAATTTAACCTGCGCACCGTGAGATACTCCGAAGCAGATATTGAAACACTGGCTGCTGACGAAGACTTTTTTACATTTACCTTTAACCTGGCAGATAAATTTGGCGACAACGGATTGATCAGTTTGATCATCCTTAAAAAAGAAGATGAGCAAACATTGTTTATTGATACCTGGTTAATGAGTTGCCGGGTTTTAAAAAGAGGTATGGAAAATTTCACCTTAAATACAATTGCCGGTTTTGCCAAACAAAAAGGGTTCGGCTTTTTAAAGGGTGAATATATTGCAACAGCAAAAAATGAAATGGTTAAAGATCATTACAAGGATCTGGGTTTTAGCAGAAGCGGAAATTACTGGGTAATCCCCCTGGCCTCATTCAGGGATAGAAATACACTTATCAAAAGCAAAGTATAATGACACACAGAATTGACTTACTGAAGCAAATCAACGACATTTTCATTGATGTGCTTGATAACGAAGAAATCGCAATTACCGAAAGCACTACTGCGGATGATGTGGAAGATTGGGATTCCTTATCGCATATACAATTGGTGGTAGCCGTTGAGAAGCATTTTAAGATCCGTTTTAACTCCAAAGAAATACAGAGCTGGAACAATGTGGGTGAAATGATAAATTGTATACTGGAAAAAGGCATATGATATTTAAGACAGGAGAAAAATATAACTTAACATTTGTTGTTTCGGAAGCCGTTCAGCAAAGCTTTGTTCAGACTTTTGGAGACAAAAATCCTTTGCATACAGATGAAGTTTTTGCACGAACTAAAGGGTTTAAAGGAAAAGTAATGCACGGAAATATTTTGAACGGATTTCTGTCTTATTTTATCGGAGAAGGATTACCGGTAAAAAATGTAATTATTCATTCGCAGGAAATTCAGTTTAAAAATCCGGTTTATGTGGAGGATGAGCTGGATTTTACGGCAACAGTAAGCGATGTTTTTGAGTCGGTAAAGAGCGTTGAATTTAAGTTCGTCTTTACCAATACAGCATTAAAAACAGTAGCGAAAGGAAAAATTCAAATCGGGCTTTTAGCATGAATATATTAGTCACAGGCGGAGCTTCAGGCTTAGGTAATGCCATTTCCCGTACCCTGGCGGTACCAACCGGTACAAGAATTTATTTCACCTACAATAGATCCCTGGAGGCGGCACAGTTACTCGAAAAAGAATGTACAAATTGTACAGGCATAAAATGCGATTTTGAAAACCAGGACGATGTAAATGAACTGGCGGCGCGCATAGAGAGTCTCGATATTGACGTGTTAATCAATAATGCTTATTCAGGTAAGCCCGTCAAAACTCATTTTCATAAAATTAGTGCTGCCGATTTCCAATCGGAATTTAGGATCAATATCATGCCGGTTATCTTGCTCACGCAGGCCTGTATAAAATATTTCCGGAAGAAGAAAAGCGGCCGTATTATTACCATATTAACGGCCTACCTGCACGACAGCCCTCCGGTTGGCACAGCTGCTTATGTAGGAGGTAAAGCTTTTTTAGCTTCGCTGGTAAAATCCTGGGCTGCCGAAAATGGCAAATACAATATCAGTTCCAATGCTGTTTCACCTTCGTTTATGCGAACCGGGTTGGCTGCCGATGTTGACGAACGAATCATTGAGCAGATGATTGCCGGTCACCCACTGAAGAAATTACTCACGATTGAAGAAACTGCCGCGGCTGTCGCCTCCCTGGTTAACGCACCTGCGGAGGTTAACGGAACAGAAGTTGTAATCCATGCCGGAACCAATATAAAATAACGGGTCGATGATATTTAATTCAATACCATTTGCAGGCTTTTTTGTTATCTTCTTTTTATTGTATTGGTTTGTTTTTAACAGGAACATTAAACTGCAAAATGGTTTGATACTGGCCGGCAGTTATTTTTTTTACGCCTGGTGGGATTGGCGCTTTCTTGCCTTGCTGGTTGGAAGTTCGCTATTGAACTATTTGCTGGGAATCTGGATAGCAAGATCAACATCAGAAAAGAAACGAAACGGGCTGCTGTATTTGGGTCTGTTACAGGGCCTGGGCGGGTTAATATTCTTCAAGTACTATAATTTTTTTCTAACCTCATTTGCCCATGCATTTAGCGAGATAAATATTGAGCTGGAGATGAGTACCCTTAATATTATTTTGCCTTTGGGTATAAGTTTTTACACATTCAGAACGATCAGTTACCTGCTGGATGTTCATAAAAATAAAATTAAGCCGTCAACCGATTGGGTCGTTTTCTTTTCCTACGTTGGCTTTTTCCCGAGCCTGATATCGGGGCCTATCGATAAAGCAAAACTGCTGATTCCGCAACTCGAAAATAAAAGAGAATTCAGCAATAGAGAGGCCAGTACCGGACTGCGGCAAATACTTTGGGGCTTGTTTAAAAAATTGGTAATTGCTGATAACTGTTCAGATATCACCAATCATATTTTTAATAATTACCCAACACTACCCGCCAGTACGCTGGTTTTAGGGGCACTGTTTTATACCATTCAATTATATGCCGATTTTTCGGGTTATTCCGATATGGCCATTGGCTTTGCCCGTTTGCTGGGTTTCAATATTACCAAGAACTTTAACTATCCTTTTTTTGCCCAAAATATCGCCGATTACTGGCGTCGATGGCATATTTCGCTTACAGCCTGGTTAACGGAATATGTGTTCACACCCCTCAGTATCAAATTCCGGGACTATGGAAAAGCAGGACTGGCATTGGCCATCATCATTAACTTTACCATCTGTGGGTTATGGCATGGCGCTAACTGGACTTTTGTTTTATATGGTTTTTTGCACGGCTGCTATTTTATTCCTTTAATTATTAAAGGTACCCTGAATAAGAAGCGTAAGAAAGGAGCAGCAACCTTATTGCCCGGTTTTGCAGAGTTTGGGAATATGGTGGCGACATTCATTGTTGTGATGTTCACCAATATCTTATTCAGGTCTGATAGTATTGTGCAGGCAACAGATTATTTCGGATATATTTTTTCTATGTCCATTTTTTCTTTACCGGTTTTGATCAATAAGGCGGGCACAGTAATCGTGTTTTCGGCAAGCATGTTTTTTGTTGAGTGGCTTGGCCGTAACCAAAACTTTGCCCTCGAAACCCTGGAGCATAGGTTTCCGAAACCGGCCAGGTGGGCTATATATTACGGTTTAGCCATGCTTATTTTTTTGTTTGCGGGCAAAGACCAGCAGTTCATTTACGTTCAATTTTAGCAAATGAAAAATTTTTTAATAAGCGTACTTGTTTTTTCGGGGCTTTTAACGTCCAGCATACTCGCTGTGTTTTTAATGGCCGATGGCAGGTCCGACTCTTACTATGCCCGGTTTACGACGCCGGCCCAACATTCGCTCATCATTGGCACTTCACGTGCTGCGCAGGGTATACAGCCTGCTGTTTTGGATACGATGATCTATAAAGGCACGGCTCATCACTTTTTCAACTATTCTTTTTCATTATTTGATTCGCCTTTTGGGCCTGCTTATTTACAAAGTATAGAAAGAAAATTAGATCCCCGGGTGACCGATGGTATTTTTATTGTTGCCGTTGATCCCTGGATGTTGTGCGCTAAAAATGAGGATCCCAATGACTCGTTACATTTTTGGGAACGTAATAGTTTTATGGGCAACACCAAAAAGGTAAACTGCAACCCAAATATTCCTTACCTGGTTGAGTCGTATAGCGAGCCTTATATCAATATTATCAGAAAAAGAACGGGAGCTGCCGACCTGATTCTTCATAAGGACGGCTGGCTGGAAGTGATCGTATCGATGGATAGTACTTTGGTAGCCCAACGGTTGCAAGCCAAACTTGAAGACTATAATAAAAATTACCTGCCTGTTTATAAATTCTCATCAGTTCGCTTCAGTTACCTGAAACAAACTATATCCTTTTTGCAAAACCACGGTAAAGTTTACCTGGTGCGATTACCCGCGCACAGGAAAATTATGGAAATGGAAGACAGGTTGCTACCCGGTTTTGAACAAAAAATAGAAGAAGTTGCTGCCGGGTTTAAGGTAGATTATTTGAGTTTCGCGGCTAAGAACGCCGATTATGATTATGTGGATGGCAACCATTTGTACAAAGCTTCAGGTAAAATACTAAGCCACCAGCTTGCAAGATGGATTACTGAAAAAAAATAAACCTGCGAAAAGAGGTTTTATCAATTATTTATTTACCTTCACAGTTCCCCAAACAAATAAGTGATGCTCCACCGCATCATTTCGCTTACCCAACCAAAGAGTAACAAAGTATAAATCCCTATCATTCTGTGATCTGACCATAGTTTCATTCAGTTCAAAAAACTAAACTATGGCGTTCATTCGCACCTGCTTTGTTACAGCGGTAATGCTATTTTGCGTATTGTTTCCAAATGCGCAAACAGTAGGTTACCCTGCCCGGTCTTCTCAATTGTTGAAATCAACAGCTGCCGACATAGCCATGTTGCTCAAAAAAGCGGTGGATGGTAGTCAGTTTACTATCGAGCAATATAGTACTGTGCCTGCAATGGGTATTATTTTTATTTACGACTCAACAATAATCGATAATCAAGCCTGTAATGTTGAAAGTGACGGGGCTACCTTTATCAGGTTTACTGCTGCGCAGGACAATGGACTTTGTCTGGGCGTTTATCAGTACCTGCAGGATCTGGGATTTCGGTTTTATCAGCCGGGCACGGCCTGGGAAATTATTCCGCCATTATCCTCGGCATATAAAAAAATGAGCAGTTCTTACAGCGGTGCGTTCAAATACAATACCTGGTCGGTTAGTGGCGGGTATAGCCGTTGGGTTATGGATCTTAACAGCGATTATAATTGGGACAAATACGGCGGCGAGAATGGTCATAGCTGGGCCTTGTATCAACGTCGCAATGGCATGTTGGGCGAATCCCGTTTCGAAGGTCACCGCAGTGGTATTATAACCGGATCCAACCTTCCGGCATGGCAAAGTAATCCATGCTTTATTGCAAATAATAACAACTCGAGAGCGATAACCGGCCAATCTGTTCCTGATGTTCAAAGCCCGGCTGCCATGGACTTATGGGCATCCGGCATCGAACAAAAATATACGACCCACCGGAATAGTATGTTTAGCAACATTAATTTATATGTGAACCAGGTTCGCAATTTTAATTACGACTACCAGAATATCGGCATTGAAGTACCCGACGGTGCCCGGTGGGGAAATTCCAGGGATAATATAGGCTGTGTAAATAATGGCTATGCTAAGGAAAGCGACCAGCATTTTACATTGGCAAACCATACCGTTCAAAAGATCAGTACTATTTATCCGGCTGCACGTTTTCAGCTCTATGCCTATTCCGCCCATGCCGATATACCATCGGGTAATATTGCGATCAACGAAAAAATCGATATTCAACTGGTGCCGGCCGTATACCAAAACTTAACGAGCACCAACGGGCTTCGCAACCGCTGGTATAAACGCACTAAAAATATTTCCGAATACAATTACCTGAACCTCTCGGGCTGGAGTGGCGAAACACCAGGTTTTTACCTGGATGATTTTAAAGCAACACTCCAGATCGCGAAAGACAATCAAAGTCAGGGTTTGGTGTGGGAAGCGTCGCCAGCTAAATTTGCCAGTCTGCCATATTTATTTGCCGCAAATAAAAATCTGCACGATAATATCTCGGTAGACAGCGCTTTGAAAGAATTCTGCAGCAACATGTTTACCGTTGCCGGTGGCACCATTTACAATCTTTTGCAGTTTTGGACCGATAGCAAAAACCTGGGCGGTGGAATTTCGAACAGGTATAAATTGCCGATGTATTTCAAAATGATCAAAGATGCCGAAAATCAAATAGCACAGGAGCCTGCTATTGTTAAAGAAAGATTACGTGAGTTAAAGGCTTACCTGCATTATATGGTTTTGTATTACGACTGGGCCGGGGACCCCAGATCTGCAAACGAAAAACAAGATAAAGCCGCTGCGGTATGCATATACCTGGCCAAAACAAATAAATTGCAATTGGTTAACAGCTATTACCTGGTTGCCGGAATAACAGCCAGATATGCCAATACCTCGGCCTTTTATCAGCAATATAATAAAACTAACGGTACCGCATACCAAAATGGCACAATTACATTAATTACTGCTGAGGAAATTGAAGCCGACTTTGGTCATGATTTTTTGGCGCTGAACGGATCTATAAACAATTACCGATTCGAATCTGTAGAACATATTGCCAACAGTTTTGACGATGCCGGATTAACCAGCCAGGAAAATATACAGGTAAAATTGACCTACACTAACGGGATGGATAATTATAACCGTACCGAATATTTTATTAAAGCGGAAGCACCAGGCAGTTTTACCATCAATTATAAGCCGTCATTTGATACCCCTGGTATGGGGTACCTGAACTTTACCGTAGAGTCAACCGACAAAGCCCTGGAGGTTATTGAAGATCTATCTTTGGATAATTACGCAAGGGCAGGTTCAATAAAGATAGTTTTACCCGTTGCCGGTAATTATAAACTGACCATCAGTTCAAAATTCAAAACTTCTGCAGAAATAGAGATCATTACCAATAAAAATAAGTTTTATAAGCAGGGAGCATTTTTTGGAAAAACGACCGAACTATATCAAAACAACATCGGTATTCCCGGATATTTTTATATACCCGACGGAATCGATAAAGTGTATTTCAGTCTGGGTAACAGTTATTCGAATAATACAGGCTATGCAACCGCAGAAAAAATCAGCAACGGCTTTGCATTTCAGGATCATAATGGCAAAGAACTTAAAGTTCGATTTGTAACCCCCAACGATTCAACTTTATTTTATATCGACATTCCCCGGGATGCGGCCGGAAAGTTTTGCAGAGCTACCAAAAAAATAAATTATGACCTGATTTTTTCAAATATCAGCAATTATTTGTGGTATGCCCGGCCCAAGCCTAAATCATGTGGCAATACTGATTTTAGCCAGGAGATCATTAACCAAAACGGTGATTGTATCGTCAGGTTAACGGCCCGCTCAGTTACGGCACCGATCAGCTGGCAGGTAACAGATCTGGGAAAAACAGTTGCTTATGGTGATCAAACGGTACTTGATCTGCCGGTTAATACCACGCCAGATGCACAGGTTAGTTTAATTACCGGACCCGATTGCCGGATCACTAAAAAGATTGGAGATGACGAACATTACAAGTATTCTTTAGCATTCTGTGGAAACGGAGCTGCTGAACCCGAAATATTGATTACCCCCATTGTTTATCCAAACCCAACTACCGGCAACTTTAAAGCCATGCAGCATGGTGCCGAAATTGTTGCAGATCAATTAATTATATACAATGTGCAGGGCAATGCAGTAGCCCGGTTTGATGGTACAAGCCAATTTAATATCGGCTCTTTAGCCGGGGGTGTGTACTGGTATCAGATTATCATTAAAGGCAGGTCTTATTCGGGAAAGTTAGTAAAGCTGTAAGATTTGGGTTAAAAACCATATTCCAACTAAAATTTATTACTTTTGCAGCCCAAAGTCAGGCCCTGTGCCTGACTACTCATTTTTAGCGTTTTATGGGCCAAATCGAAAAAATAGACATGCAGCGTTTACCAACTCATATTGCCATCATTATGGATGGTAATGGAAGATGGGCAAAGGAGCAGGGGGAAGATCGCTTATATGGCCATTTACATGGTGTTGAAAGTGTACGCAATGTTGTTGAAGGTGCGGCTGAATTAGGAATTAAATACCTCACCTTGTACGCTTTCAGTACCGAAAACTGGGACCGGCCCGAATATGAGGTGTCGGGTTTAATGGAATTATTGGTCGACACGATTCATAATGAAGTACCCACGCTTAATAAGAATAATATTAAGCTGCATGTGATCGGTGATGTTAATATGTTGCCTGATGCTGCGAAAAATGAACTAACGCAGGCCCTTAATGAAACCAGCGCCAATACCGGCCTGAATTTGATCATGGCACTGAGTTACAGCAGCCGGTGGGAAATTGTAAATGCGGTTAAACAAATTGCAGCCGATGTGCAGGAAGGTAAATTAGTGAACAGCGAAATTACTCAGCAAACCGTACAGCAATATCTGACCACTAAAAATTTCCCCGATCCGGAATTGATGATAAGAACCAGTGGCGAATTCAGGATCAGTAACTTTTTACTGTACCAATTGGCATATGCCGAGTTGTATTTTACCAATACACGTTGGCCCGATTTCCGGAAAGAAAATCTATATACAGCGATTTTGGATTTTCAGGGCCGTGAGAGAAGATTTGGTAAAACAGGAGAGCAGATTAAAGAAAAGGAAGCTAAATCCTGAGCGCCGGATTTAAACCGGTTCTGTGAAGCGGCTGAGTCTTTTCAGGGTGATATTAAATGATTTAGGGTTAGGTTAACAAATAGTTATAATTATTGGGCTTAATTTGCCGCACGTTAAAAACAAACTGATGCAGAGGATTTACAAAGTATTTTTTATTATTGCCGCCCTGATACTTAGCAGCCAGTTTGTATTTGCCCAGGAACCCGTTTCTATAAATCCGGAACTGGAAGCGATTTTTAATTCCAAAATTCCCAAAGAATATAATATTGCCGGTATAACCGTAGTAGGCTCAAGTGCATTTGACCCAAACCTGATCATTTCCATTTCGGGTATAGCCGTTGGCGATAAAGTGACGATTCCGGGAACCGATGTGTTCGGTAAAGCCATTGCCAAATTATGGCGCCAGAATCTTATTTCGGGCATCGAGATTTTACTCACCCGGTTGGAAGGTAAGGATCTGTATATAGAGTTTAACATTACAGAACGTCCCCGTTTAGGTGGCGTAAAAATTATCGGCGTTAAAAAAGGCGAAAGAGATGACCTGGAAGCTAAAATGGCATTGGTTAAAGACAGGGTGGTTACCGAAAATATGAAACTGAGTGCTATTGAAGCCATCCGCAAGTTTTATTACGGAAAAGCATACCGGAATGTTGATATTGATTTGAAGGAATCCCTGGATCCGGTATTAAATAATACCGTATTCTTAACCTTCACCATCAAAAAAGGGAGTAAAGTAAAAGTAAACTCGATCAATTTCAGCGGCAATAACGATATTGAATCACCAAGACTGAAAAAACAGATGAAGGGAACAAAAGAGATGAACCGCATCACCTTGTTCCCGGTGGTAGTTAAAAATCCTTTTGGCGATACCACTACCCGACCTAAGTTTACCGACTATATTAACGATGTGGGTTTCATGTCGATCACCAAAACCAGGGATTATATCGATCCTTACTTCCGGATCCGGGGTTTCAGTGGCGCTAAATTCAATGAAGTCAAATACGTTGAAGACAAGGAAAGTGTTTTAAATTATTATAATTCCCGGGGTTACCGCGATGCGGTGATCTTGAAAGACACCTCAATCATTGATGAAAGAAAAAACCTGAACCTGTTTATTAAAGTGAGCGAGGGAAGGCAGTATTATTTTGGCGATATCGTATGGCGTGGCAATACCAAATATTCCGATTCGATCCTAAATACTATTTTAGGGATCAAAAAAGGGGATGTATACAACCTGGAAATTTTGAACAAGCGGATCGGAAAGCAATTGTCGGCCGAAGGTGCC
Organism: Chitinophagaceae bacterium; assembly: GCA_016710745.1. Classification (GTDB taxonomy): domain Bacteria; phylum Bacteroidota; class Bacteroidia; order Chitinophagales; family Chitinophagaceae; genus Ferruginibacter. Next base: position 134,578 of record JADJVB010000013.1, read on the forward strand.
GATATTGGAAGCCTGTATATGGATGATGGGTATCTTTTCTTTCAGATCGATCCAGTTGAAACGGCCGTTTACAACGACACCATCGACTTTGAATTGCGCATGCGTGAAGGACCCCAGGCCGTTTATGGCAACATCACCATATCGGGAAATAAGAAAACAAAAGATTATGTGATCCGCAGAGAATTAAGAACCATTCCCGGTGAAAAATTCAGCCGGTCGGATATTATCCGTAGTCAACGGGAATTAGGACAGCTTGGCTTTATTGATCCCGAAAAAATTAACCCGGGTGTGGTTCCCAACGCCGAGAACGGAACGGTTGATATCAATTGGGGCATAGAAGAAAAATCGGGTGATCAGCTGGAACTGTCGGCCGGTTTTGGCGGAGGAATTGGTTTAACCGGTACATTGGGTGTTTCGTTTAATAATTTCTCGATAAAGAATATTACCAAGAGGTCTACCTGGGATCCTTTACCCTCGGGCGATGGACAAAAATTCAGTGCCCGGATACAATCCAATGGTAAAGCATTCCGGTCATACAATTTCTCATTTACTGAGCCCTGGCTGGGAGGCAAAAAACGAAATTCGTTTACCGTCGGTTATTCCAATACCAAATATGCAAATGCGTTTGATCCAACAACGGGTAGTTATTGTAAAGCTTGTGGCGATACCTCTTTCGTAAAAACGGCCAGCTTCAATATTTCCCTGGGAAAGCAATTAAAATGGCCTGATGATTATTTCAACCTGATCTACTCACTGAATGTGCAACGATATAAACTGAGGAACTATAATTTGTTTGGTAATACAACAGAATTAAGAAATACGACGTCGACCAACATCAGTTTAAAAGTTGCGCTGGTTCGTAATTCGGCCGGACCGAATCCCATATTTCCAACCGGAGGTTCAAACTTCCTGTTAAGCGGTCAGTTTACATTGCCCTATTCGTTATTAGGCATCAATTCCAACGCCACTAACAATTTTAGCCTGCCCGAGTTTCATAAATGGCGTATGAATGCCGAATGGTATGTTCCGATTGGCATGGCCAGGGGAGCTGAAAAGAACAAACAATTTATATTGAAGATCGCGGCCAAATATGGTTTCCTGGGCAGGTATAATAAAAACCTTGATGTATCACCGTTTGAACGTTTTCAGTTAGGTGATGCCGGCTTAAGTAATAACTTTGCTTTGTTGGGGTATGATATCATTGCCCATCGGGGTTACCCGGTTTACGATAAATCGGATCCGAGGATTAACCCGGATGGAATAACGCCATCGCAGTTTTTTACTATTTTTAATAAGTATACCATGGAATTGCGCTATCCGTTCAGCACCAGTGCCGGAAGTACGATCTATGGATTGGCTTTTTTTGAAGCAGCAAACGGATGGTACGATTTTAAAAATTACAATCCTTTTCAATTACGCCGTTCGGCAGGTGTTGGTTTACGGTTTTTCCTGCCCATGTTTGGCTTACTTGGATTTGATTATGGTATAGGATTTGACAGGTACAACGGAACCAGCGGATTAAAAGGCGCCGCCAAGTTTACCTTCATGCTGGGTCAGGAGCCGGAATAAGCGCTGTTTATTGATTATTCAGTAATGACAAAAAAATTATACAATGAAAAAAGTTCTAATTCTTGCCACCTGTTTTGTACTGCTGGCTGCAGGCACAAATGCACAACGGTATGCCGTAATTGATTCTAAGTATATTCTGGATAAATTGCCCGAGTATAAGCAAGCTCAGACTTTATTAGATCAGTTCAGCGTGCAATGGCAACAGGAAATTGATCAGAAACAGGCATTGGTGGACAAGATGTTCAAGGATTATGATGCCGAGCAGGTGATGTTAAGTGACGTGCTGAAAAAGAAAAGGGAAGACGAATTATACAATAAAGAGAAGGAGTTACGTGACCTGCAGAGACAGCGTTTTGGATTTGAAGGTGACCTGTTTAAAAAACGCCAGGAGCTGATAAAGCCAATACAAGACAGGGTTTATAATGCGGTGCAAAAACTGGCTGTTGAAAAGCTATATGATTTCATTTTAGATAAAAGTGAAGGAATTACCGTTATCTTTGCCGACCCAAAACTGGATAAAAGCGCAGATGTGATCAGGATGATGGGTGTTAAATAAATGCAAATTGACCTGGAATGGCGCAACTTTTGTACTAATAAACAATCTTATAAACAACTAAATCAATAAAATACAAAAACGAAAATGAAAAAATTATTATTTGGAGCTTTGATGGCGTTTGGAATGTTAAGTGCCTCTGCACAGGCAAAAGTGGGTTATATCAATTCTGATGAACTAATGAGCGTGATGCCCGAAGCAGCGAAAATCAATGCTGATTTGAACGAATACCAGGAATCATTAAAACTGCAGGCGCAAACTTTGCAGGTTGAAGCTGATAAAAAAAGAGATCAGTATTATAAAGATTCTTTAACCCTTACGCCAAGCATGAAAGAGATCAGAAGGGACGAATTAATTAAATTGTACAGCCGTTTGAATAATTACGACCAGGAAGCGCAGGACAAAGCACAAAAATATGCACAGGAAAAAATCGGTCCTGTTCGTACAAGAGCTTTGGACGCGATAACAGCTGTAGCTAAGGAAAAAGGCTACACCTATGTGATCGACGATGCATCCAGTGTGTTATTAGTTATGCCTCCCGGCGACAACCTGTTGGCCGCGGTTAAAACCAAATTGGGTATAAAAGACCCGGTTCCCGGAAAATAAAATGTACTAAAATTTATAAAAGCCTCCTGATTCGTCGGGAGGCTTTGTTATTTTTACCAAATGAATCAACAGCCCATTGGCATATTCGATAGCGGCTATGGCGGTTTAACCGTTTTAAAAGAGATCGTGGCCAAACTTTCCGGATACGATTATATTTACCTGGGCGACAATGCACGCTCTCCCTACGGTACCCGTAGTTTTGAAACGGTTTACGAATACACGTTGGAGTGTGTGCAGTGGTTTTTTACCCAGGGCTGCCCGTTGGTGATTTTAGCCTGCAATACTGCATCGGCAAAAGCACTGCGTACCATACAACAGAACGATTTGGCAAGGATAGATCCATCTAAGCGGGTACTGGGCGTTATCAGGCCAACTACTGAAATCATCGGCCGGTTCTCGAAATCCAACCAGGTGGGGATACTGGCAACCAATGGAACGGTAATGTCAAATTCTTACCCAATAGAGATTCAAAAATTTTACCCCAACATCAACGTGTACCAGGAAGCCTGCCCGATGTGGGTACCGTTGGTTGAAAATAACGAGTACAACAGCCCTGGCGCCGATTATTTTATTAAAAAGAATATTGATAGCCTGTTGCAACAATCGGGCGAAATTGACACCATTTTATTGGCTTGCACCCATTATCCACTGTTGATGAATAAGATAAAAAAGCTGGTTCCTGAGCAAGTAATGGTATTATCCCAGGGTGAAATAGTAGCAGCCAGTTTGAGCGACTACCTTGAAAAACACCAGGATATAGCTGAAAGTTGCAGTAAAAATGGCCAAATTGCCTTTTTCACAACCGATTCTGCGGAAGATTTTGATAACCACGCAGCCGTATTTTATGGAAAACCTGTAAAATCAACGCATTTGACCCTATGAGCAGGAAATAATCTCAAATCTGCTGACTTAAATCAAAAATTTCCCCTACTTTTGCCGTCCTTTCACAAACAGCGGGGATGGTGCCCTGGTGAGTGTAACAAAAAGAAACGAAAATTTATTTGTAAAGGGAAAAACTTAAAACAATGCCAGGTAAAAAAAGAACATATCAACCACACAAACGTCGCAGAAAATCTGTTCACGGATTTCGTCAGCGTATGCAAACAGCAAATGGCCGCAAGGTATTGGCCAGCCGCAGGAAAAAAGGACGTCATAGTCTTTCCGTTTCCAGCGAACATGGTGATAAAAAATAAGATTATTTGATTTTCTGACAGAGAATCAGGTTAACATATTGCAGTCCTCCGTTCCGATAACTATCGGAAACCGGAGGACGTTTTTATTTTTATAGCTTCGTGGCAGCGTTATGACTCAACTCCGCAGGACCGCGATATCAGTAGCTCTAATTACCTGTCAGAAGTTCAGGTGCAAAGCATTTGTATTTCAAATGCCCGTTTAATCTGGTTGATATAAAAGCGAATTAGTAATTTTAAACCATTGGAACCCAAACAACGATATACGTTTAAAAAAAATGAAAAGCTGAAAAGCCGGAAGGCCATTGAGCAACTGTTTAAAGAAGGACAGTCTTTTTCAAATTTTCCCTTCCGGGTATTATGGAAAATCGCCGGATCGAACAGCAACCCATTACAGGCCGGATTTGCTGTTGGCAGCAAACATTTCAAAAAAGCGGTAGACAGGAACCGCATCAAGCGGCTGATGAGAGAAGCATACCGCCTGCAAAAAAATGAGTTGCAGCAAATGTTGCTGCAGCAACAAAAATCGGCTATTGTTTTTTTTATTTATGTGGGAAATGAATTGCCCGAGTATGAATCTATTTTTAAAAAAACGGGGCATGTGGTAAGCAGGCTAAAAAAAATTACTGATGAAAACAGTGTGGTTGATTCTTAGTTTTCCGTTTATTGCTTTAATTAAGCTATACCAATGGATCATTTCGCCCTGGTTACCTCCCCGTTGCCGGTATACCCCCACCTGCTCCCAATATGGTATCGAAGCGTTAAAAAAACATGGCCCGTTTAAAGGCCTGTGGTTAACAGTTAAAAGAATCAGCAAATGCCATCCCTGGGGCGGGCATGGTTACGATCCGGTACCCTGATATACTAGTATCCGTATTCGTACAGGTAAACTGTTTCTTCGGTTCCTTTCGTTTCATCACCTTCTGTAATGGTAATTTTTTTCAACAGCCCTTTAGCGTCATATTCGTAGATGGTGCTTGATGGGTAATCGCCTTTGTTTACCTGGCTCACCAATTTTCCTTTATTATTATAGGTATAGGTATTGTTAATGGCGATGCCTCCATTTTTTGCTTCGGCATAATATTTTATCAATTGCCCCTTTGCGTTATATTCGCTATGCCTGACAGAGCCATCAGGAATGGTATTAGCTATTTCTCTGCCTTTTTTATCATACACATATGTGTTTTTGAGCTTGTATTGCTTATCCGTATTCACCGCAGTAAAACTTTCATCGGGATTGTAGGTATACACGGTCGTGCTCCTTTCGGCACCTTCATCCGAAAATTCCGTCTCTGTTTTGATCCGCTGCCTGTCATCGTATTCAATAGTCTTTGTATTGTATCGGTTACCATAATGATAGGTAGCCGTATCATCGCCATTACTATTATAATACCATTCCGTTTTGCCTGCCGGGGTGTTATTTTCAGCATTTTGACGGGTGATCTTTTTTATCTTCAATTTTTTTATTTCGGATGCCGTAGGCAACTGAGCCATGGTGCCGAAACCCAAACATACCAATACAAGCAGATAACAGTATTTCATATATCTCATTTAATCATTCAATTTACAATAAAAATAAAAAAGCTGCAACTTTTTAACGTTGCAGCCATAATTAACCTATAAAGTTAGCTGTTAAAACCTGTCGGCAACTTTGTTCCAGTTTACCAGGTTCCAAAAAGCTGCCAGGTAATCAGCACGCCTGTTTTGATAATGCAGGTAATAAGCATGTTCCCAAACATCGCAGCCCAGCAAAGGCGTGCCCTTCACTTCGGCAATATCCATCAAGGGGTTATCCTGGTTAGGTGTTGACGTAACTTCCAGTTTGCCGTCTTTTACGATCAACCAGGCCCAGCCACTGCCAAACCGGGTCATACCCGCTGCGGCAAATTTTTCTTTGAATGCATCAAAACTGCCAAAAGCGGCATTTATAGCATCGGCCAGTTTTCCAGACGGTGCTCCGCCGGCCTGGGGTGCCAGACTCTCCCAAAAAAAACTGTGGTTCCAATGTCCGCCACCATTGTTACGAACAGCCGGGCTGATAGATCCTGCTGCGGCAACCAGTTCTTCAATTGTTTTACTCTCGTTATCGGTACCTGCAACAGCCTTATTTCAATTATCTACGTAGGCCTGGTGGTGTTTGCCATGGTGTATCTGCATGGTCAATGTGTCGATATGTGGCTCTAATGCGTCGTGTGCATATGGTAAAGCCGGTAATGTAAATGCCATAATGTATATTTTTTATGATTTAGGAAATTATTGTGAATGATAGACAGCAAATTTACGTTATCTATCCCCTTAGTTGGATTAAAATGAAGAAAATCACATTAATAATTTTTACGTTTTCGGGAAATTATAGCGGATTTGCGCAAGAACCGGTACAAATAGCTGACTCTGTTTGTATAAAACAGAATACCGAAGAAAAAGTTTTGCTAAAAAAAGACGCATCCATGAAGCTGTTTCCAAACCCGGCGAAAAATAAAATCGAGATTGAGATAACCGGTCTTGATCCGGGCTATGTATTGGTTCAACTGATTGATAAAAGCGGAAATTTATTTAGAAATGATAAACGGCTTGTGTATAGCGGTAGCGAAATAATTACGTTTATGTTTTCGGCAGAACCGGGACTGTATTTTATCATGCTTAAACAAGGAAAACTTAACCTGAAGAAGAGTCTTATCATTCAATAGTTACCTGCGTGCCTTAAAAAAATCTTTCATCAGCCTGGCACAATCATCTTTTAATATTCCGCCAATTAATTCAGTTTTGGGATGAAAAGGGGAAGCGGTTCCACAGCATTTTTTGTAGCCGTTTTTCTCGTCATCGGCGCCATAAACAATTCGGCCAATTTTACTCCAGTATAAGGCGCCACTACACATCAGGCAGGGCTCCAGGGTAACGTATAAACTTGCTTCGGGTAAGTATTTGCTGCTTAAAAAATTAAAGGCGGTGGTAAGTGCCAGGATTTCGGCGTGGGCTGTACTGTCGTTCAGCAACTCCACCTGGTTATGCGCACGGGCAATGATCCGGTTATTCATCACGATGACAGCACCAACCGGCACTTCTTCTTTGTCGAAGGCTTTTTGCGCTTCTTTGAGCGCTTGCTGCATATACTGTTCGTCGGTCATTTAATTTGTTTGATCTGGGTTCGTAAAAACGTAAAGCAAGATACGCCGCTGGTATATTATTGGGCGAATCAGTACCTTTCCGCAAATTTAGATGTAATGGATAACTTATTGCAAATGCGAAGCTATTTTGACAGCGGCGTTACCAAACCCTATTCGTTTAGAAAAGAACAGCTAAAAAAACTGCAAGCCGCGGTAAAGAAACACGAAACAGCTATTCATGAGGCTTTGTATACCGATCTGAAAAAAAGTCCTGAAGAGTGTTGGGTTACCGAAACCGGTTTCCTGTTGTCTGAAATCAGCTTTACGCTGAAAAATCTGAAGAACTGGATGCAGCACGAGCTAATATCAACAAACCTGCTGAATATTCCTTCAAAAAGCTTTGTGATGCAGGAACCTTTGGGTATGGTGTTGATCATCAGTCCCTGGAATTACCCTTTCCAGTTATTGATGACGCCGCTGGCTGGTGCTATGGCTGCGGGTAATTGTGTTGTTTTGAAATCGTCGGAGTTTGCGCCCGCAACATCAGCCGTAATGAAACAGATGATTGAAGAGACTTTCGATCGCAATTATATTCAGTTTGTTGAAGGGGATGGCGCCACAGTAATACCGGAAATGATGAACCAGTTTACTTTCGATCATGTTTTTTATACCGGTAGCACAGCGGTAGGAAAAATAATTTATAAGATGGCTGCCGAGCGGTTGGTGCCGGTTACCCTGGAACTGGGAGGCAAAAGCCCCTGTGTAGTGGAGGCTGATGCCAATATAAAAATTGCGGCCAAACGCATTGTGATGACTAAATTCAGCAACGCCGGCCAAATGTGTGTGGCGCCCGATTATGTGCTGGTGCATGAATCTGTAAAGGAAGCGTTGGTTTTGGAAATGAAAAAAGTGATTTTGAAATTCTTTGGTGAGCATCCCGAAGCCAGTTACAGCTATGGAAGGATCATCAACGAAAAACAGTTTGACCGGTTATCGGGTTACCTGCAGCAGGCGAATATTGTGCATGGCGGCAACACAGAAAAAGGGAATTTATTTATTGAACCAACCATCATGGATGGTATAAACCTGGAATCTGATCTGATGAAGGAGGAAATTTTTGGCCCGATACTTCCTGTACTTTCTTTTAACAGCAAAGCGGCTGCTTTAAAAATAATGGCGTTAAACAAAAACCCTTTGGCATTTTACGTGTTTACATCAAGCGCAGCAACCGAAAAAGACTGGTTAAACAGTGTGGCTTTTGGCGGTGGTTGTGTAAACAATGCCAGCTGGCATTTAACCAATCATCATTTGCCCTTTGGCGGCAGGGGGTTCAGCGGCACCGGGCAGTACCATGGTAAATATTCTTTTGAAACATTTAGCCATAAAAAATCGGTGATGAAAACACCTACCTGGTTCGATCCGGCTATAAAGTATCCGCCTTTTAAGGGAAAGTTGAAACTGTTTAAGATGGTGATCAAGTAACGGATCCCGCTAAACTTCGTTCTTTCCCTGGCGTGAGCCCCGAAAAGGGAGGAAATGTAAAAGATTGCAGCAAAATATGCGAAGTAGAAAAATATATAACAGGTTATTGAAATCGTTTTTAATAACATTGACAATTATAATTACCTTTTGGTTTTATGTCGAGATCTCAAACAGAAATTCAAAAAATATGACAACCAGACAGAAAGTATTAAAAGCAGTGTATCCTATGTGGATATGGTTTGCCGGAAAGAAGGGTTTAAATACCAAAAATCTGTCAAACGAAAAAGCCATGCCCTCCGTTTCATTTTATTCGCTGAGTGATACCCTGAACGATGGAACGGCTTTTGATTTTGAGCAATTGAGAGGTAAAAAAGTAATGCTGGTGAATACCGCATCCGATTGTGGGTACACCGGCCAGTATGACGACCTGCAAAAACTGAGCGAGCAATATAAAGACAAATTCGTTGTGATCGGCTTTCCGGCCAATGATTTCAAGGAGCAGGAGAAAGGAACAGATGAGGAAATTGCATCGTTCTGTAAAATCAACTTTGGCGTAAGTTTTCCGCTAATGAAAAAAAGCAGCGTAAAAAAAGGGGGAAGCCAAAATCGGGTATTCGACTGGCTAACCGACGCCACAAAAAACGGTTGGAATGATCAACCGCCATCCTGGAATTTTTGTAAGTATATGGTGGATGAAGAGGGCAGGCTGACCCATTTTTTTGGCTCAACCATTGAGCCGCTTGGAAAAGAGATCACTGAAGCTGTACATCACTAAAATCATTTTATGTTTGAGCAAAAAGATTTCAGTTTTATTTACCGGTATTTTATTGCCGAAAAACAGGAGAGTGTGTTATTTATGGCGGCCGGTTTGATTGCCATTGTGCTGGCCATCGTGTTTTGGTTTTTTATAAAGGGGAATCCGTCGTTTTATAAAGGTGTAGCGGTACCATTAATTATTTTAGGATTACTTCAGACTATCGTTGGGTTTACCATTTATACCCGTACTGATAACCAGAAAAAAGATATTGCGTATAATATGGGCATCGAACCGGTTTCCTTCGTTAAGCAAACCGAGCTTCCGCGAATGAAGAAGGTGATGAACAACTTTGTTGTATACCGATGGATGGAAATTGCTTTTGTGATTGCCGGCCTGGTTTTGATTTTTTTGTTCAGGCTGAATCCGGATAGGTCCTTTTGGTATGGCCTTGGTATCGCGCTGGCTATCCAGGGCGTATTTATGCTGGGTGCCGATTATTTTGCTGAGAAAAGGGGAAAGGTATATACCGAAGAATTGAAGAAAAAAGTTGCCTAAGCGTCGGGGGGCTTCAAGCGCCCCCCAACTCCGTTATACCGGGCATTTTTCATGATAATTGATCAACTCGATCGGCGTTTTTTCAAAGGCATAGCCGGCATATTTAATATTGATCTCGTCAAGCACGGCATCAATTTCCTCTACCGTTTCCAACGTAACTAATTTAAGGCGATACTCCTTGATACCCGGCAGTCCTTTTAAATAATTGGTATAATGCCTGCGCATTTCATAAATGCCAACTTTTGGTCCCTTCCATTCAAAGGATTTGTGCAGGTGCTTTTTACAAACGGCAACACGGTCTTCAATAGACGGAGACGGTAAGTGTTCGCCGGTTTGTACAAAATGTTTGATCTCATTAAAGATCCACGGGTAGCCAATAGCGGCACGGCCGATCATGATACCATCTACACCATACTTATTTTTGTATTCCAGTGCTTTTTCCGGACTATCAATATCGCCATTGCCAAAGATCGGAATCGTAATACGGGGATTGTTTTTTACTTTACCGATCAGTTCCCAGTCGGCCTGTCCCTTGTACATCTGTGTTCGGGTGCGGCCATGAATGGCGAGTGCCTTGATGCCAACATCCTGCAGGCGTTCGGCAACTTCCTCAATATTTCGGGTATTATCATCCCAACCCAATCTTGTTTTTACAGTAACCGGCAACGATGTTGATTTTACAACAGCACTGGTTAGCCGAACCATCAGGTCAATATCTTTTAATACACCGGCACCCGCTCCTTTTAAAGCCACTTTTTTTACCGGGCAACCGAAATTGATATCCAGCAGGTCGGGATTGGTAACATCAACGATTTTTGCAGCCAGGGCCAGACTTTCTTCATCTCCGCCAAAGATCTGTATACCAACCGGCTTTTCGTAATCAAATATGTCGAGCTTTTGACGGCTCTTGATAGCATCCCGGATCAACCCTTCGCTGCTGATGAATTCGGTATACATCAGGTCGGCGCCGTGGTCTTTGCACACCGCACGAAAAGGGGGATCACTTACATCCTCCATCGGCGCCAGTAACAGCGGAAATTCGGGTAATTGTATATGGCCGATTTTGGGCATCTTGTTTTTTAAAGTTTTGCGTATTACTTACTGCTGGTTTATTTAACGAACAAAGCACTGAAAACTGATATCTCTGCTACATTACCGGGCTATTTTAGCAGGGTAGTAGTATATTGCGGTGCAAATTTACTAATAATCAGCTTAGCTATGGAATATAGGAGTGTTAAAGGGCTTACCGGACTTGGTCAATTGGGCATTTTACTTGTTTTTTTTGGGGCAGGGTTCATTATGGCAGCAGGGGTACAGGTGTTGATTGGTATGTTTTTGGTGCCTTCGGGCCTGCCTATGGAACAAACGCTCGATGCTATTGTAAAGGCCATGCTGGAACCGAAAAATGTTGCTTCGGCCCGTCTGGCTCAGGTGTTGGGAACGTTTTGCCTGTTCTTTATTCCGGCTGTTCTGTTCATGCTCACCTGCCATGGCAAAAATAAGTTTTGGCTGGGGTTTAATAAACATATCAATGCCAAACAAATTATACTCGGGTTTTTCCTGATCTTTTTAGCTAATATTATTGCCAATCCCCTGGCCGAACTGAGTAAATCAGTAGCCATCAATTTTCCCGATCTGAATGCCCTGGGCCTTCAAATGGAAGCCGAATACAGCAAACAGGTTATGGCGCTTAGTAATTTGAAAAGTTGGGGTGAATTCTTCATGGCCCTTGTTATTATGGCTTTTTTTCCGGCATTATTCGAGGAAATATTTTTCAGAGGCGCTTTACAGAATTTACTCGAAAAATGGTGGAAAGCACCATTACTGGCTATCATTGTCACTTCTTTATTATTCAGTTTGATCCATATGTCGGTATTCCTTTTCCTTAGCCGGGCGGTGCTGGGTTTTGTTTTGGGATTGATGTACCAGCGCAGCAGGAACTTGTGGGTAAATATTATCGCTCATTTTTTGAATAATGCAGTTGCGGTTATTCAGTTATTCTGGATATCCAAACACCAGCAAAAAATAGAAGTAGATAAACTGGATCCCGATGTGCCTGTATGGGGCGGGTTAATTGCGGTTGCCATTTCGATAGGTTTGTTCATTGTATTTGATAAAGCATCTTCAACCAACCGCAAACAAATTGCTTTTGAAGAACAGGATCTGTTGGAACATAGCAACTCATTGTACGCTTTCCCCGAAAATAAAAACGACCGTTTTGGCACTTAATCTTAAAACATTTAAAACGAGAGCGTTAACAGCGTTGCTGTTTGTAGCCGTGATGCTAACGGGTTTGCTGTGGAATTTATGGAGTTTTTTGATCTTGTTTACGATAATACATTTTGGCTGCTGGTACGAGTTTGTAAAACTGATGAAGAAAATGTACCGGGAAAGATATGTACAATATTGCCTGTTTGGATTGATCTACATAACGCTGCCCATTGTGTTGATGTTTTTTTTACATCAAAAAACGATTGTTGTATTTTCAAATGTAGAATCAAATGCAGCTTATTTTCCTGCCGAATATTCCGAATCATTCCGATTCACAATTTTAATATTCACTATTGCAGTTATCTGGATCAATGATACCATGGCTTACCTGGTGGGTTCGTTTATAGGTAAAACTCCACTTACTAAAATTTCGCCCAAAAAAACCTGGGAAGGCACCCTGGGAGGGGCTATACTGGCGATTGGAGTTGGAATTATTTTCGCAAAGGTTATCCACCTCCAAGTCTTTCATGTTTCTTTGATTACGGCGGCAATTGCCATTTTTGGCACCCTGGGTGATCTGTTGGAAAGCAAATTAAAACGGATGGCCGATGTTAAAGACAGCGGGAGCTTTATGCCCGGCCATGGTGGATTCCTGGACAGGTTTGATTCCTTATTAGTGGCGGTACCAGCTGTTTGGGTTTATTTATATTTTTTTATTTAAAAATCCGGCATCCGGCATCCGGCATCCATCATCCACCATCCACCATCCGGCATCCATCATCTTACTCCTAACTCCTAACTCATTATCTTTGCACTCAAATTAAAATAATGACCATACATCGGGAAGGATATAAAAGCATTGCTATTGCGACCTTGATTTTTGGAGCGATCAATGTACCGGTATACTTTTTTTTAAGCGCCTCTGTGATGTGGCTTTGTCATATCGTGTTTATTGTAACCCTGGCCCTGTTGTTATTCCTGATATCATTCTTCCGCATTCCCAACCGGCTACTAACCATTAAAGATGGTGCCGTTGTTGCGCCTGCTGATGGAAAAGTAGTGGTAATTGAGGAAACAACCGACCTCGAATATTTTAACGATAAACGCCTGCAGGTGTCTATTTTCATGAGTCCGGCCAATGTACACGTTAACCGTAATCCCATCGATGGCGAGGTTGTTTATAACCAGTATCATAAAGGCAAATACCTGGTTGCCTGGCATCCCAAATCATCAACCGAAAATGAACGCCATTCGGTGGTTATACAAAATGGTGATACCAGGATATTGGTAAAACAGATTGCCGGCGCTTTGGCCAAACGTATTATAAATTATTTACAGGTGGGCCAAAAAGTAAAACAAACGGAAGAAATGGGCTTTATTAAGTTTGGCAGCCGGGTAGATATGTTATTACCTGTTGGAACCAAGGTACATGTTGAACTGAACCAGGCTGTGCAGGGCGGTGTTACCATAATTGCTACCCTGTAATTTAACATTTTCAAATTGGGCGTTCTGCAATTTCTGCCCTATTTTTACGTTAGTAAAATCAATTAAAACTATAATCATGAAGAAAGTACTTTTATTAGCAACTGCGTTTTTATTTGTTACCGGTGTGGCTGTGGCCGACAAAGGTAAAAAGAAGAAATGTGCCAAAGGCAAAACATGCTGCACTAAAGATGCAAAAGCTGAAGCAGGCAAAGCTTGTTGTAAAGACAAAGATAAGTCTACCGCTAAGATGTAATGCTTATCCGAGAACGAATTGAAAACCTTTCTTCCGGAAAGGTTTTTTTATGCCCGGGTTCTAAAAAATACCTTCTAATTCCTGCAAATGGGTAACAATATAAGTAGGCTTGATTTGGGGTAATGCGTTGATGTGGTTCACAAATACGGTATCCATACCTGCGTTCATGGCGCCTTGTATATCGGCTTCCAGGTTATCACCAATCATAATACTTTCGGCTAAAACAGATTTTGCCTTGTTTATCGCGAAATCAAAGATCTCTTTTTTGGGTTTTAAACTGTTGCTGCCTTCCGATGTGATCACATGGGTAAAATAATGGCTTAGTCCGCTGTTGTTTAATTTGCTCCATTGCGTTTTCTCAAATCCATTGGTGATCAAATGCAATTCATAATTATTCTCCTTCAGGTAATTTAAGATTTCTATCGTGTGCGGAAAAAGTATCTTTTTTGTTGGCAGTATCTCCAGAAATTTTCCACTCATTTCCTTCGACAGGTTTTCATCTGCCACTTTAAAATCCAGCAAAGTGCGCCACATCCGCTTCCATTTAAGCTCTTCCGAACTGATCAGGCCTTTGTGATAGCGGTCCCATAGCACTTCATTATTGAATAAATAGGCAGGATAAAAATCATCAAAACTGGTACTGATCCGGTTATACAGATCGAAAATATGGTACAGTTCGGCCAGTGTATCCCTGGCATTGGCATCAAAATCCCAAAGGGTATGGTCGAGATCGAAAAAAAGATGTTTGTATTTTGGCATTACACTGAAGTAGCAAAGATTTATATGAAGAGATATTAACTTTACCTATCATTGCAAGATACTGATTCGGAGGGTAATTGAATATCGTTAACAATAAGCGTGGATAATTTAATAATAGCAAAAACATGAACATCGTAATAACAGGCGCATCAAAAGGCATAGGCAAAGCCATCGCCGAAGCATTTGCAGAAGATAAACAGGGGCATCATTTTTTTCTTTGCGCCAGGAACAAGCTTGAGCTGGAACAGACGGGAAAAGAACTACAAGCCCGTTTTCCCCGAATTAATATGTATACCAAAACCTGTGATGTAGGTGATAAAACAGATATCGTGCAATTTGTAAAATGGATATTCAGCCATACAGATAAAGTAGACATACTGGTTAACAATGCGGGTATCTTTTACCCTGGTGCTGTGCATAACGAAGATGAGGGTATGCTGGAAAAAATGATGCAAGTCAATGTATACGGAACCTACCATCTTACCAGGATGCTGTTGCCCGAAATGATGAAAGTAAAGCGAGGACATATTTTCAATATCTGTTCCATTGCGTCGCTACATGCCTACAATAATGGCGGAGCCTACAGCATCAGCAAATTTGCGATGTACGGTTTCAGCAAAAACCTTCGGGAAGAAATGAAACCTTATGATATTAAAGTAACCCATGTTTTACCGGGGGCTTCGTATACCTCGAGCTGGATTGGCAGCGGGATAGATCCCACGCGCATTATGGAAGCAGCGGATATCGCGAAAATGATATATGCTGCAGCGCAACTGTCGCCACAAGCCTGTGTGGAGGAAATTATCATAAGGCCGCAGCTGGGCGATTTATAGCAGTAGATACAGTTCTCCAGCCTGTGTGGGTTTAACAATTTATTTCATTCATTTACATACCGAAGCCGGATATGACAGTTTTCAAAGCGTTATTTTTGCTGCTGTTATGATGCGATCATTTGTACAAAAAAATCTAATTTTTATTTTTTTACTCGCCGGGTTAATAACCAATGCCCAGGTAAAATTTTCGGCGAGCATATCACCTGCAGAGATAGGTAAAGATGAGTATGCGCAGTTGAAACTGATCGTTGAGAATGCAAAAGAAGTTCAACAGATCACACCACCCGATTTGAAAAATTTTACCATCCTCAGTGGCCCAAACCAGGAGAGTGGTATGTCGATGGTAAACGGTACAGTTAAAAAATACATCGCACTAAGTTTCCTGATACAACCAAGATCTACCGGCAATTTTATTATTCCTCCCGCCCGGGCCAGAGCCGACGGAGTTGACCTGAAAAGCAATGTGGTTAACCTGAAAGTGCTAAAAAATCCTACCGGCAATAATGCCGGTTCCGGTTTCTTCAGTTCTCCTTTTTCGGGTATCGATCCCTTTGAAGTACCTGCACCCAGGGCTTCTTACGACGATTATATTTTGCGCAAAGGCGAGAATCCAGTGGAAAAAGTAAAGAAAAATATGTTTGTACAGGTTGAGGTAGACCGGAAGTCGGTTTATGTGGGAGAGCCTGTTATTGCTACCTATAAATTATACACCCGCCTGCAAAGTGAAAGCAATATGATCAAGAATCCATCTTTCAATGGCTTTTCTGTTTTAGACATGCAAGGGCCCGGTGATATGAGCTCACGAACCGAAAAATATGGAGGAAGAGAATACAATGTGTATAGTTTGCGTAAGGTGCAACTGTATCCGTTGTTAGCCGGTAACCTCGAGCTCGGCGCAGCCGAAATTGAAAATAATGTGCGATTTATTAAAGCCGAATTTGCCAAACAACAACCCAATTTATTCGACGAATTATTTCAGAATTTTAGTGAGGGTAATTTACCGCCGGCTGCTATGGAAGTCCAGAAAATTGCGTTGCAGAGTAAGCCTTTGACCATTGTGGTAAAGCCCCTGCCAGCAAACAATAAGCCACCGGATTTTAAGGGTGCTGTAGGTAAATTTAATATCGAAGCCAGGGTTGAAAACGATCATTTCAGTACAGATGACGCCGGTAGAATGGCCATTTTTATTTCGGGAGAAGGGAATTTACAAATGATCAATGCCCCGTCAATTGCCTGGCCTTCGGGCATAGAAGGATTTGAATCGAAAGCTACCGACGATCTGTTTAAGGGAACAGTGCCTGTAAGTGGCCGAAAAATATTTGAATATCCATTTACCGTTTCAAAAGCAGGCAGCTACAGTTTACCGGCTGTACGTTTTAGTTTTTTCGATATCCGTGATGCAAGCTATAAAACGATTACAACAAAACCAATCAATATTAGCGTTAGTAAAGGCTCCGGTAAACCCAAAAGAATACAGACCGACGGCGGTCAAAAATCCAGAGGCAATTACCTTACCCGTTTTTTCGATAACCGGTTGCGGGTAGTTAGTCTTTTTGCGGTATTGATGATCATCGGACTTATTGTTTGGCTTAAAAGAGATTCAAGAACACAGCGGGATCCAATTGAAACAGCACAGGCACCCGAAGAAGCTGAGCCGGATGATAACACACCGATCGGAAGTGAAACAAAGGAAATATTGCTGGCACAGGAAAACCCATTGTTACTTACTGAAGCATGCCTGCAAAACGGGGATCGGCATCAGTTTTACACCCAATTGAACCTGGAACTGAAAAATTACCTGTCGAAAAAACTGGTGATACCGGCCGAAGCCCTGAACCGGAAAAATATTGGCACCCAACTCGATCTGAAAGGCGTCAGTAACGAAACATCAGTTCAACTGGAAGAGTTAATGGATGCGATAGAATGGCAGTTATATACACCGCTGGCCGATGACCGGCAAATGAAAGACATATTTGAAAAGGCGAACGACCTGATTCAACTGATGAATACCTATCGCAGCTAGGTCTCGGTAAACTTGTAACCCACGCCCCTAACGGAATGGAAGTAAGCGGGGTCGCGACTGTCCTCCTCAAAATATTTCCGGAAATTGAGAATAAAATTATCGATCGTACGGGTAGTTGGGTATACATTGTAACCCCAAACCACCTGCAGGATCTTTTCCCGGGTCACTACTTCGTTTTTATTCTCGATCAGCAGTTTAAGCAGCATGATCTCTTTTTTGGTAAGGGTAACTTTTTCGCCGCTTTTGATAAAGGCTTCGGAGGCTTTAAAGTCGATCACGTTTTTCCCGAATGTATACATATCCGGCAGCGGTTGTTTGCTGCTGAGGCGCTCACTTTTTTTGATGAGGTTGTTAACCCTGATCAATAGTTCTTCGAGATTGAATGGCTTGGTCAGGTAATCATCTGCTCCTTTTTTTAAACCCAATACCCTGTCGGCACTGCTGTTCTTTGCACTCAGGATCAGTATCGGTAGCTCGGGATTGCTCAGCCTGATGGTTTCGCAAACCGTAATGCCATCTATTTCGGGCAACATGATATCGAGAATGATCAGGTTGAAAAATTCTTTTTGCACGGCTTTCAGGGCTTCAGCACCGTCGTAAGCACCGGTGATCTCATAGCCTTCCAGTTCCAGGTTTAGCTTCAGGGCTTCCTGCAGGTTTTCTTCGTCCTCAACCAATAATATGGAAAATTTTTTGTCGGTCATAAGTGCTATGCTTTTTCGATTGATGCATGTAGTGTAACTGTAAAAATAGTACCGGATGGGTGATTGTCTGTCACCGTTATGTTTGCATTATGCTGTTTAACTACTTTTTTTACCAGATAGAGGCCAAGTCCTGTGCCTTTTGCGCCTTTGGTAGCTGCATTACCCACCCGGTAGAATTTATTGAATATTTTATCCCTTTCTTCAGCGGCAATTCCTTTGCCGCTATCCTTTACCCGGAAAATGATCTTATCTTTTTCTGCAGCAACAAAAATGTTAAGGGGCCATTCTTTGTTTCCGTATTTGATGGCATTATCGATCAGGTTATTGGCCAGCATCTGCAGCAACAACCGGTCGCCAAGTATAAAAATATCGGGCTCGATATCGGCTTCAATCTGTTGCTGTGGATACCTGGTTTTAAAGTCATGTACACATTTGCCAATGAGTTCGCTGATGTTGGTTTCCTCGTTGATTATCCGGTAGCCGCCGGCTTCTATCTGTGAGGAGAGGAGCATATTGTTACAAAGTGCATTCAGGCGGTTGGTTTCTTCCAGTGTGGTTTGTATCAGCCTTTGTTGCTGTTGTTCATCCAATTTCCGCTTCTGCATGGTTTCGAGGTTGAGCTTGGCAACCGAGATAGGTGTTTTCAATTCGTGCGTAATGGCGATCATGAAACTTTGCTGTTCCTGGCTTATTTTCAACTCCCGCCGTACCGCCCTGAAAACAAAAACCGCACCGGCCATGATCAATAAAAAGAAAGTGACCCCCTCGCCGAGGTATTGTGCGGTTTTTCTTTTTTCCAATGTTTTTATCTGATCAAATTTGGATTGGTATCGTGCGTCTGTTTGCTGTAATTGCTCCAGGTCATATTGCATCATTTGTTGATTTTGCCGGTTGAGCGCAATAAACCACCAGATCAATGCGGCCAGGATATAAGCCAGCAAGAACCAGTACAGGATATAAATTGAACGGAGTTTTTTTGATTTGGACAGCATAAATAGATCGCGGCAAAGGTACGCTGTATAATTGAGGGATTCAGTATGCGGTGATCTGAATAACTACTAATTCCGCTTATCCAATCCCCAGCTCAATTTATTACGCAGCGTTTGTAAAAAGTTATTTTCGTTAAGGCGTATCAGGTTAAAACTGAATTCTTCTTTTTTTACCGCCAGTTGAATTTCCTTGGTAACGATTTCGCGGCGGCTGTCTAACGTGCAAAGGAAACCATCTGTTCTGCCTTCCACTTCAAAAGAAATGATATTGTTATCGGGGACTACTATCGGGCGAATGTTGAGATTATGCGGCGATACCGGTGTAATAACAAAACTGCCGCTGTCAGGAAACACCACCGGGCCATTGCAGCTTAATGAATAACCGGTGGAACCGGTTGGCGTAGAAACGATCAATCCATCGGCCCAATAGGTATTTAAAAATTCACCATTCAGGTAGGTATGGATTTTTATCATAGGTGATGAATCTTTTTTGTGCAGCGTAAACTCATTTAAGGCGTAGGGTGCATCGCCAAACAAGGGTGTGTCCGAATCGAGGTGTATCAGGGTACGTTTATCGAGTACATACGTGCGGTTAACCAGGGCTTCAACCGCCATGATCAAATCTTCCTTACCGATGTTGGCCAGAAAGCCCAATCGGCCATAATTGATGCCTACTACAGGAATACCGCTATCTTTTACGAGGGTAACGGTATCCAGTAAAGTACCATCGCCACCCAAACTGATGATGAAATCGATGTTCTTGTCCAGGTCGTCCGACGAATTGAATGTGGAGTATTTTGCGCTGGCATTGATAGATGAATAAAACTGGTTAAAAAAATCCTGGTAAAAAACAAGTTCCACGCCGCTCAACGCCAGTTCATCCAGCAAGCGGATAATATCTTCGTGCTGGTTATTTTCTATTCCCCTGCTGTAGATCGCTATTTTCATATGCCTCAGTACCGCCATCTGGCGTAATATTTTGATATCTGTTTTCACAATTAGAATCCTGATTGATTGTGTAAAAATAAACCGTTTTCCCCTAATTGGTTGAAACTGTACTCAAACCTTAGGTTTATATCGTACAAGGTAAGGATATCTATGCCAAAACCACCCGAATACAGCAGCCGGTTGTTCAGGTTGGTGGTATATTTTTTTTGGGTATAGGCGAAGCCGGCATCGGCATAGGTTTTGGCAAAAAAAGTAAAAGGGATCTTTGTAAATAATTTTGGAAAGAAGGGGAAGGGTACATAGAAAGCCAAAAGCTTTTTCTTGATCGTACTTTTAACCAGTGCCGTGGCAACGCCGTCGATCACGTAATATTCCAGTCCGCGTAAATAAATTTCGCCGTACCCCAATCCACGCTGATTTATATAAGCCTGATCGAAAGGCAGTTTAATTTTGCCGTTTACAAAAATACTGCTGTACCAGTTTTTACCCAGGTCAAAAAATTTAGTGTAACCGGCCTCGAGGCCCAGCATGTTTAAGCCGCCCGTAATACCCAGTCCTCTTTTTTGAATGCTGAAAAAATAAGTTTTACCCGTTAGCGGGTAAGAGCCGTTGTTCACATTGGCATATTGCTGTGTATAGATCAGATCGATGATACTTTTTGAACTGACAGGATCTTTAAAATAATTGGGATTGTATTTATTGTCGGTAATTTCGCCGGCTACTTCCACATAATTATAGCCCGCAATAAAAACATGTTTTTTAAACAGGCCTTTACGTATGGTGAAACCACCATTTATATACCAGTTTTTATAAACGAATTCATTCCTGGCTTTGCCTGCCGAATCGGAAGGGTAGAACAGCAACGAATCGTTGTAATTGGTTTTGTAGGAGAATTCCCGTTTTTGACTATACCCGCCGCCCACATTAAAACCATGAGTAAGCGCCTTGTTGACATAGGGAGCGCTATAGCTAAATGAAATATCGCGTGAATAGCCGTTGATCAGATAAAGGCGTAACTGGTCCCTTCTTCCGGTCAGGTTATAATTCACGAACTTAATTCCGTAATTAACCCTT
The DNA here is from genome assembly GCA_016710745.1 of Chitinophagaceae bacterium. Taxonomy (GTDB): domain Bacteria; phylum Bacteroidota; class Bacteroidia; order Chitinophagales; family Chitinophagaceae; genus Ferruginibacter. The sequence continues at coordinate 155,673 of JADJVB010000013.1, forward strand.
TCCAAACTGGCTTTGTAGGTTTTATACCATTCATTGAAGTTACGGTCAACCCATTTAAACTGAGGTACGGGGTACCAATACCAGCGTTCGGTTACACGCACCAGGATATTCACGTTAACCGAATCGGTTGCTGCGAGTTCAAAATCAACTTCGTTAAAAAGCGTGGTATTGTACACCTGCACACGGGCCTGTTCCAGTTCAGATTTTAAACTGCTGACAGGAATCGAGTCACCTTGTTTAAACTGCATTTCGCGAAACACAACCAGGGCTTTTGTTTTTTTGTTTCCCGTAACTGTAATACTGTTTACATAAACTTTTGATGAAGGTTTTTGTACAAGCAGGGTCGTGTCTGTAAAAATAATATGGGTGGTTTTGGGTTTCTGAGCATGGCAACAGGTATAACACAGGATCAGGGAAAAACCGCAAATTATTTTTTTAAAATTGTTCATTACATAAACACATTGCGTAATATGCCGGATTTTAAAATAGCAGGGGAGAAAGATCATTAAATGTCCAGGTAATTCATCAGGTGACGATAGTTGCTGTGAATTTCATTTTCAAATTTTTCGTTACCAAAATAATAGATAACATCAAATTCGTATCGTTCAAAAGTGGCCACAATGGCCGAGATCTCTTTTTTGTTGATATGCAGGGTTACGGTTAACATACCGGTTTCGGCATGTACTGTTGTGTTTAAATGAAGAATGGTAGCATCATTGCTTTCCACTATCCGGCTTATTTCGGAAATGGCAAACTGACTTCTTTCCATTTCTAAAACAATAATGCCGCCGATTTCGTTGGTACCTGCAAAATTGCCGATCGTTTTTAAAAGATCGTTTGTTGTAATAACACCCATCAGATCATTTTCTTCATTAACCACCGGCACCACAGTACTGTCGAACTGGTTGCTACAGGTAACGGCATTCAAAAAATGTTCATTATCATGTACCGAAGCCTGAATGAAAAATTCCTGCATCAGTTCAATCGGCATTTTTGGTTCTTCCTGGTCGAGCAGGTCTTCTTCGCTGATCATCCCCAAAAATTTTTCATCTTTTACCACAGGCAGGTGGGTAACCCTGAAATCGTTGATCAGTTGCAGGGCCCGGCCAACCGAATCTTTTAGTTTCAGCCTCGGAATATTATTGTTAATAAGTTCAATGGTTAGCATATAACTGGTTTAGGTTAGTAACAGCTATGATAATAACGTGATGTTTTTGCTTTAAGTATACTGAATTGTTCAAATTAATCAGCCACTGACCCTGTAAAATGACCTGCCAGGTTGTTTTACATGATAATGACAAATAATATTGCTAAACCGTTGCAGCAGGCGTTTTTAATTTTGTTAAAAACCCATCCAGCAGCCGGTTAAATTCTTCCGGAACTTCCATCATGGGGGCATGTCCGCATTTATCAACAAAATGTAACTCACTGGTTGGCATCAGCCGATGAAATTCTTTGGCCACAAAGGGCGGTGTTATGGTATCGTTATTTCCCCAGATGAGGCAGGCCGGTTGTTTGATCTGGCTCAGTTCTTCGCCCAGGTTATTACGTATGGCACTTTTTGCCAGCGCAATTATTTTGATCACTTTCATCCGGTTATTGGTAATTTCAAATACTTCGTTCACCAGTTCCTCGGTTGCCATTTTTGGATCGAAAAAGTAAGTTCTGTTTTTTTACGGATATATTCCCTGTCGCCCCGCTTGGGATAAGTATCGCCCATTCCGTTTTCGAATAAGCCCGAACTGCCGGTTAGTATGATCGACTTGATGCGTTCCGGATGCTTCAGTACATGTACCAGGGCAACATGTCCGCCCAGCGAATTACCCAATAAATGAATATGGTTATAGTTGCGGTGTTCGATAAAGCGGTATACGAATTTTTCAAGGCCACCAACCGAGGTGTGCAACAGATCCAGTTCCAGTAAAGGCAACAGTGGAACAATCACTTTATTGGTTTTCCGAAAATGCTCAATCAGGAACTGAAAATTGCTGAGGGCTCCAAATAAGCCATGAAGCAACAACAGCGGTTCGCCCTCGCCTTCTTCAATAAAATTAAATTTTCCGTCTTGTTTTATTTCGTAACTCATTCTTAAATTCAAATTGTTTATTATCAACCGCTATCTCAATCTTAAAGTTATGAAACTCTGATTAGGTCTAAAATTACGGTAAATAAGATAATGGCAGAAATTAATGCAAAATTTTGTTTGAGAAGGAATTGAAAAAATCGCCCAATTCGTTAAACATATCTTTAAAAACAGGGATCAGCTTACCAAAACTGTCCATCAGTTTTGGCCCCCAAGGTTGAATAAAGGGATAAGTTTGAGATGATTCGATTGAAGCGGGTTGCAGTAATTGCAGTTTTTCGGCATAAAAGATAAAAATACTGAGGATAATCAGGTAAAGTACAGTGTATAACAGGATACCCCCAATGCGGTTTACCCAACCCAGCAAGGCAACCTGGAAAACCTTTTCGATGCCTTTGGCGCCCAGCCTCACCAGGAAAACCACAGCCAGAAAAACCAGTGCAAAAGCAATAAAGGGCAGCCATTTGGCCGATACGTTAACACTATCCTGCAACCAGGTGGCAACCACGGCCGATAATTTTAATGCCGCCGCTAAACCTACAATAAATGCAATAATGGAAAATACCCCAACGATCAATCCTTTTTGGTAGCCCTTGAAAATGGCAATTACCAGCAATAAAGCACAAGTTAAATCTATCAGCATAGTTCCCCTCTACATCTCCCCCGAAGGGGAAACTTGTATAGAGTATATTTAATTAGCAAGTAAATCTTTAACCATATTGCTGATGGTTTTACCATCGGCTTTACCGGCCAGTTGTTTGCTGGCAACGCCCATCACCTTACCCATTTCTGCTGGCGACGCGGCGCCGGTATCGGCAATTATTTTTGTTATAACCTCCCTTAATTCGGCTTCGTCCATTTGCTTTGGTAAAAATTTTTCTATCACAGCCATTTCTTCTTTTTCTTTTGCAGCGAGGTCGTCCCGGCCCTGCTTTTCAAAGATCTCCAGCGAATCACGGCGCTGCTTCATCATCTTCTGTAAAAATTTCTGCTCAGTTGCTTCATCAATTTCGCCACCTGCCCCCGGGTCGGTTTTTGCTTTAATGATCTCGGCTTTAATAGCCCGCAAGGCGCGTAAAACCCCTTCATTCCTGGCTTTCATGGCCTCTTTCATCTCGGTCATGATCTGTTGTTCTAATGGCATAGTGTTTATTTTAAATTAAGAGTAGTTTAAAAGTTTAGGGGTTAAGTAGTTTAGGGTCCAACTTGGCCATTGCTAATCGCAAACACATATTATCTACTTTTGCTCCTTCAACTGTATGGCCCTGAATTTTTCAAAAAATTCTTTTGCAAACTTTTTCATATCGTCGCTCATTTCCTGTTGTTGGGTTGCCCGTTTAAAGGTATCGGCCATACTCATCAACATCTGGTAATAAAAGTCGGCCATCTCATCCACCATCATGTCTTTTGTCCAAAGATCGATTCTCAAGGCTGTTTTATCCGTACCATCCCAAAATGCCACACTCATCGCTTTGGCCTGCTGTACCATATTGGCCGTACTGTCGGTAGCTACCCAATTTATTTGTTCAGGAACTTTATTTGGATCCAGCAGCACGTCGATTTTTATTGTTGATTGATTCATAATTTTTTAGTGAATGGTACGCACGATTTTATTTTGTGAACTGCAAAATTAACTCAAATTATGCCGACAAACACCATAACCAGGACAACCGCTTTTCTGCAGGCATAACCTGCCTGCTGTTTATTTGTAATCTGTTGAATTCCTTAATACATAAAAAGGGTGTTAGCTGTCCACGGCTTTTTGAATACATTGCATGAGTAATTCGGCCGATTTTTCGCCCTGGTGCTCTTTTATCAGCAGTTTGCCTTCATCGGTTAGTGATTTTGCCAGGCTCTCATCTTTAAAGACCAACATCATGTTTTCAGCAATATTGGCGATGTTTTGGAAATCAACATACAAAGCAGCATTACCGCATATAGAACGCAAAGAACCGTTGTTGGACACGATCGCCGGAATCCCCGATTGAACAGCCTGGAGCACGGGTATCGCCAGATCGGTATACAAAACCGGGTAAACCAGGGCATAGGCTGCTGCTATTACCGATGCGAGTTCACTCCGTGATAAATTTTCGAGGAGTACAACTTCGTTTCTGAATGTATAAGAGCTTAATTCTTTCTTAAAAACATCGTCAACCATTCCTGTTATTAAAAGTAACATATTGCTTTTTTGCCTTTTCTTGAAAAGTGTAAAAGCTTTCAGGAGATTGATGAGATTGATTTGCCGGCTATCCCCCGGGCACAAAAAATAGGCCTTACTGTCGGCATATTGTTCTTTAATGCCTTCTTTACCTTCCCAAGGTACGGGCCTGAAAATATTTGCTACAGCAGGTCTGATAACAGCGATCGCTTCTTCACTTAATTGGTAATGGGCAGCCAATGTTGATCTGGCATATTCAGAAACGGCAGCCAATGAAGCCGCTTTTGTTAAAAAGGCGGCCGTAAATTTTTAAAGAACCTGACCTGTTTTTTTCTATTTGCCGAAGCCGGTTGCAAAAAGCTGCAATCGCTGATCAACAAACACTGCGGCACGTTGGTGCGAAGCGAACAGATGCCTTCAAGACTTAGAAAAACTTCGGCTTTGTGTTTGCGAAGTGTAGCCGGTATTTTATAATTAAACCAATATTGTAAACGAAGACTGGTCGTGGTTTCGGGACCCGCAATGACCGGCAGCACATTTTTTGCAAAAAGGCGATCCTGATCATAAGGCTTATCAAAAATAAAGATAAACTGATGCCGGGGATAATTAGCAGTTAGTGCATCAAGCAGCGTAAATAAAAAATGTTCATAGGCTTCCGGCTGTTCATTTTTATTCAACCGGGTGTTAACAGCAATGATCATGTCATATTAATATAAGCGCACTAAATGAATTTATTTTAACAGCTTAAGTTTCACCATTTCTATACGGGTGTCACTTACATTTAAGATGTCGATCTCAAATTGGCCAACGATTATATGTTCTTTTAGTTTAGGAATCCGTTCATGATTTTTGATAATATAGCCCGATAGTGTTTCCGTTTCCTCATCATCCGGAAAAATAAGGCCATATTTTTCTGTTATCAGGTCGAGTTCCATCCTGCCACTGAAAATAAATTCATCGGCCGATAATTGCTTGTCAACAAATTCCTCGGTATCGTATTCGTCTTTTATCTCTCCAAAGATCTCTTCCAGCAGGTCTTCCATGGTAACGATACCGGCCGTACCGCCAAATTCATCAATAACCCAGGCAATGGATTTTCGTTCTTTGCTGAATTTATTCATCAGGTCGGTAGCATTCATGCTTTCGGGCACCGTGGGAATGGGCAATAGAATTTCATTGACCGTAGCCGGTTTTTTGAACAGGTCGAGTTGATGGATATAACCGGTGATGCTGTCGATATTTTCATCATACACCACCAGCTTGCTTAAATGTGTTTCGATAAATTTCGACTTTACTTCCTCAATGGTAGCGTTGCTGTTTATGCCTTCAATTTCTTTTCGGGGTATCAAACATTCCCGAAGCCTGGTTTCGCTTAACGATAAGGCATTTTCAAACAATTCTTTATTGATCTCGCTGCTGTCTTCTTCTTCGTGGGTTTTACTTTGCTGAATAAAATGTTCCAGGTCTACCTTGCTGAACATATCTTTTTTGTTGTTGATCTTTACATTGAGGATGTATTTCAATATCCATTCGGCAATATCAACAAAATAAATGCCGATGGCAGAAAATAGCCAGTAAAAGAACTGCACCGTGCTGCTGATCATATTTGAGCTGAGGATGCTGTTGTTTCGTGCCCTGAAAAAGGCTTTAGCTAAAAATTCAACAAAGAGTACAATAATTGTCGACAGCACCGTTTCAACAAAAAGTTTGATATATTTCACCGATTCGGTAAGCGAAGCGGGAAGTTTTTGTTGGATCCAATGCCAGATGGGGAACAACATATCAACCACCAACAGGCCGTACACCACAAAAACCAGGTTAATACCCACCAGTGTGGTGCCAATAAAACGGGCCGGCCGATCGGCATAAAATCCCCAAAGCTTTCCGCTTTTTGTACCCTGTTTGCGGTTTAGTTCGATAGATAATTTATTGGCTGATATAAATGCGATCTCTATACCGGCAAAAAAGCCAATCAGTAACAGGGATGCAATAATGGCAATAAACGCGGTCCAATCCATACCTTAAAAATAAGAAAGAGTATTTTAAAACAATCATTTAGCTATAAATTCAGCGATAATGCCGGCGGCTTCGGTACAGGCACGCTCCAGGTGATCGTTGGTAATGGTTTTGTTGAAATGCTCTTTGAATGAGAGTTCATACGAAGCTTTATTTATCCTCGCCGACAGCGACTCGGGGGTTTCGGTGCCCCGGCTCTCCAATCGTTTTTTTAATTCATCAATTGAAGGAGCCTGGATAAACAGGCTGATAGCGCTGCCCGGGTATTGTTGTTGCACATGTATGGCACCTTTAACATCTATATCGAGTACCGGGATCCTGTTTTCCTGCCAGATCTTTTCCAGTTCTGATTTCAGGGTGCCATAATATTTTCCTTGATACACCATTTCCCATTCTACAAACTCGTTGTTATGAATTTTTGTTTTGAATTCTTCGGTACTCATGAAATGGTAATCAACCCCGTTTTTTTCATTCCCTCTCGGATTTCTGGTGGCTGCAGATACAGAAAATGCCAACTGTGGAAAGGTTTTCATCAGGTAGCGGGTGATCGACGTTTTACCTGCACCCGAAGGGGCAGTTATAATAATGAGTTTGTTGGAAACGGGCATCAGTAAAAAATATTTAATTCGGTTTAAAATGCAAGATAACGGCCGTATTTTCGGCGTACCCACTCAGCACGAGTTCATTTTCGGTGATCGTTTTTATCATATACCTGTTTACCGTGTTTTTTGATTCCGGTGTGCAAATCAAAATTTTATCGTCGTTCATCAATTCGTAATGTCCCCGAACTGCTCTTGGTTAGTAACGCTACGGTTTTATTTCTACAGGAACCGAAGATCAAGATGGTCATACTTAAAAGAATCATTGGCATTAATTTTTTCATAACTCAAAAATTAATTGATTCTTTTTATATCGGCTCCCAGGTTTCTCAACCGGTCATCTATATTTTGGTAACCCCTGTCAATCTGTTCAATATTCTGTATCGTGCTTTTGCCCTGCGCACTTAAAGCGGCAATCAGTAAGGCCACACCCGCACGGATATCGGGGCTGCTCATGGTTATACCCCTGAGCTGCTGCTCACGCTCCAGGCCAATAACTACGGCACGGTGCGGGTCGCAGAGGATGATCTGGGCACCCATATCGATCAGTTTGTCTACAAAGAATAGGCGGCTCTCAAACATTTTCTGGTGAATGAGTACACTGCCTTTTGCCTGGGTGGCGGTAACTAAAATAATGCTCAGCAGATCGGGGGTAAATCCCGGCCAGGGATGATCGTACACGGTGAGCACGCCGCCATCCATATATTTTTCAATCTCATACATTTCCTGTGATGGGATATGAATATCATCGCCTCTAAAATCCATTTGAATGCCCAGTTGTTTGAATCGTTCGGGAATAACGCCCAAATGTTCGATGCCGGCATTTTTTATGGTGATATCGCTTTGTGTCATGGCCGCCAGTCCGATAAATGAACCCACTTCGATCATGTCGGGCAGCATTTTATGATCGGTGCCGCCCAGTGCCTCAACCCCGGCGACGGTAAGCATATTGCTGCCCACGCCGCTGATCTTTGCACCCATACGAATGAGCATTTTGCATAACTGTTGCAGGTAGGGTTCGCAGGCAGCATTGTAAATGGTGGTTGTTCCGGAAGCCATAGTAGCCGCCATTAAAATATTGGCTGTGCCGGTAACACTGGGTTCATCGAGCAGGATATGGGTGCCTGTTAAGCCGGTGGTTTCCAGGTGAAAAAATCCATCTTCGGTATCATAAGCAAATTTGGCACCCAGTTTTTCGAAGCCGGTGATATGGGTATCCAGTCTTCTCCGCCCTATTTTATCTCCGCCTGGTTTGGGAATATATGCTTTTTTGAACCGGGCAAGCATGGGGCCGGCTAGCATAACAGAGCCCCGCAGTTTGCCACTTTTTTTATGATAGGCTTCGCTGTGCAGGTATTCTACGTCAACATCATCTGCCTGGAAGATACAGGTATCCCGGCTTACCCTGTTTATTTTAACTTTCATTTCGCCCAGCAATTCGATCAGCAGGTTCACATCAATAATATCGGGGATATTGCTAACTTTAATTTTTTCCGGACTCAACAATACAGCCGAAATAATTTGCAGGGCTTCGTTTTTGGCGCCCTGCGGTGTTATCTCACCCGAAAGTTTTTTTCCTCCTCTTACTTCAAATGATTGCATACGATATTTTTACGCGAATTAAAATGAATTACACGAATTACACGAATTATTTGAATGAAATAAAAAAACCTGACTTTAAAATCAGGTTTTAATAATTCTTGTAATTCGGTTGATTTGTATAAGTAAATATTAATACCTTTTTTTAAAATTCCGATTGCCGCTTCTGTTGTCGCCGCTATTGCCGCCTCTGTTGTCTCTTCCACCACCCCGGTTATCCCGGCTGCCGGTTCCACCTCGGTTGTCTCTGCCTCCACCTGTGTTACTCCGGGTGCCATAATTTTTACGATAGTTACCGCTTCCGCTTCGTTTGCCATAATCATCCCGGTCGTCGCGGGTATCAACACGATGTTTCACAAACGGGCGGTTGTTGAATTCCAGTTCGCCCTTGGTCATGCTCGATAATTCGGTTTGAATATTATCATCATGTACCAGTTCTTTATGCCAGTTGCTGTAAGTAAGTTTCATGTAATAGGCAATGGCATTGGCAAAGCCCTGTTTCTTTTCGGGGTTTTCCTCTTTCAGTGCCTTATCAATAACAATTTCAATATTTTTTCCGAGGTGATTGAACTTAGGATATCTTTTTGGATAAGTAAGCCGTTCGGGTTTGGCTTTCAATGTTTCCCGTGTTGGTATCGGGTAAGGGCTTTCTACATCCAGCGTAAAATCGCTGATGAGGAAAAGGTGATCCCATAATTTATGACGGAAATCCTCCACATTTTTTAAATGCGGGTTTAAGAATCCCATCAATTCTATAACAGCATAGGCATTGCGCTGCCTTTCTTCCTTATCTTCAATAGTTAGCAGGTATTCCACCATTTTTTGAATATGTCGTCCATATTCACGCATGATCAGAAAATTCCTGGTAGTATTGTACTCCATGTTCTCGGTATTAAGCATAGCACAAATGTAAGCTAATCCAGTTCATTTTTCGTGCTGAAAAACAAAACAGGCGGGTTTATAGCCATTTTTATTATAAATATTTTATAGTGCACCAGGTATAGGCAGTTAAAATCCCAAAACTGTCGGCCGCCCAGTCAAACAGGTCGAAGCTCCGGTCGGGAATAAAAAAATGCTGGATGAATTCGGTTGTTATTCCCCAAACGATGGCTGCCAGCGAAATTTTAATGATGATATTTTTTTTTACTCTGGTTGCCAGGTTGAATTTGGTAACCGGGTAAATAAACAAAAAACTTAATACGCCAAAGAGGCCGGCATGCACCCATTTGTCGAAATAGATATCGTTGAGCCAGGTTTCGGGTGTAGGGATCTCGCTGCCCGGTAAACAAATTAAAACCAAAACAAGAAAAAACCAGACAATGCCTGGTATGAATTTTTTAACCGGGTACTCTTTTAATGGAGTTGACTGATTATTCATTCGGTTTAATAGCTAGGCAACCGAAGCGCTATAGGCTTCAGCGTTCATTAGTTTATCGATATCGGCTGCGTCTTTTACCGTCATTTTTACCATCCAGCCATCGCCATACGGATCACTGTTAACCAATTCGGGATTGGCGTCCAGTTTGGGATTTGTTTCGATAATGGTGCCGGCAACGGGCAGAAAAAGGTCACTTACTGTTTTAACCGCTTCAACCGAGCCAAATATTGCTTCGGCTTTCAGTTCCGTTCCTTTTGATGTTATGTCGATGTACACGATATCGCCCAGTTCGCGTTGAGCAAAATCCGTAATGCCAATCGTGGCCGTTGTTCCATCTATGGAAACCCATTCGTGGTCCTTGGTGTAGCGAAGATTTTCGGGAAAATTCATGATGTAAAATTTGAGGTTACTTATTTATCTGCAAATTAAGGGTTTTAACCCGATACAGCCATCGGAAAGGGCTATCACCGTTTAAACTATTTTATCACTTCAATATACATCCGCACATCACCAATGGGCCGGTTACCGGGTGCCGTACGAACAGACGCAATTTTGTCAACCACATCCAGTCCGCTTTCCACCTCACCAAAAACGGTGTAGTTCATATCCAATGGTGGGTAGCCGCCAATAGTTTTATAAGTATTTCGCTGTTCTGCCGTGTATTTTACCGGTCGTTGCGAATCCATATTATTTAAATCGGCATCGCTCCATTTTTTACCCTGTACAATATAAAACTGGCAACCACTGCTAGCTTTTTCGGGATTCACCTGATCCGGCATCCTGGCTGCAGCCAAAGCCCCTTTTTTGTGATATAATGCCGGATTGAAGTCGGCGGGAATCGTGTAACCAATATCCCCACTACCCAGCATCTGACCGGGTTGGGCATTTTTACTTTGCGGGTCTCCACCCTGGATCATAAATGCATTCATCACCCGGTGAAATAAAAGGCTGTCGAAAAAATGTTCGTTGGCCAGTTTGATAAAATTATCGCGGTGAGCAGGGGTTTCGTCATAGAGACGCAGTACAATAACGCCCGAGTCGGTGGTAAGTTTTACCCTTACGCCGGGTAACATGACCGGTTTAGTGGTTTTTACGGTACCGGGTGTTTTTGCAACAGTTTTCTTAACCGCTGTTTTTTGTACCGGTTTTTTTGCGGTTTGGGCAGCTACATGTACGGTAAAAAAACTTACCAGGATAAGCGTCATTAAAGTTTTCATTTTGTGCATCATTCGTCTATAAAATTTTGGTTTTGAAAATATAATAAAATATGGTCTTTAAGAAAGTTTTCCTGCTCCATCATAATGATGTCGGGCAGGGGTTTCAACTGTTTAAAATGAGGCCAGCCTTCTTCATCATTTCCCTCCGAAATATAGTATCCACTCAAAGAAAGTACGGAACACACGGCAATGTGCATCAGGTCTTGTTTTTCTTCCTTACTGAAATCCTGTTTGCCACTTCCCAGTTCCTGGATCCCTATTAAAAAAAGAATACCGTCCATATCGGGTTTGATGCCAAATCGTTCTTTTAATTTAATGCGTAATTTAAGCCAACGTACCTGTAAATCGTCTTTTACATGCTGCATGGCTGCAAATATAAATAATAGCAAACGGATGAGGCAGATTGAATGGATTTTAACGAAAAAAAATTGAACTTTAATGGCTTTTTAAGGTGTCTGGCCACTTTAAGGAGTTGGTATAGGTAACCGGGTATTGAAATGTAAGAGAATTTGAAAGCAAAGCGTAAGCGTAGTGGCCATACACCTGTTCAAAATTGTATATTTGCCGAAATTATTAAACGTACATGTTACAGATCAGTTATATCAGGCAGCACACCGCATTGGTTAAGCAAAAGTTAGCGGTCAAGAATTTCGCCGACCCCGGCGTTGTTGATGCATTATTGGATACAGATGAACTGGTTCGTAAACTAAAATCCGAAACCGAATCGCTGCAGGCGGCTATAAATGCTGCCAGTAAGGACATCGGAATGCTGATGGGCAAGGGTGAAAAAGAAGCGGCGGAAACCAAAAAACAGGAAGTTGCTGCGCATAAATCCACGTTGCAAAACCTTTCCCGGCAACTGGCAGATGTAGAAAAGCAATTGAATGATGGATTGGTGTTATTACCCAACCTGCCACACGAATCGGTGCCGAAGGGTAAAACTCCTGCGGATAATGAAATCGTAAGAGAAGGGGGAACCAAACCAACATTGCCTGCAACAGCCGTTCCGCATTGGGACCTGATCAAAGAGTACGATCTGGTTGATTTTGAAACCGGTGCTAAAATAACCGGCAGCGGGTTTCCCTTATTCAAAGGAAAAGGGGCTAAACTGCAGCGGGCCCTGATCCAGTATTTTTTAGATTATAATATTGCGGCGGGTTATACCGAGTATTTGCCACCCTTGATGGTTAACGAAGCCTCGGCATACGGAACCGGACAATTACCTGATAAAGAAGGGCAGATGTACCATATTACAGCCGATGGATTTTACCTGATACCAACGGCCGAAGTGCCGGTTACCAATATTGTGCGCGATGAAATATTAAAAGAAACAGACCTGCCGGTTAAGATGACGGGGTACACACCCTGCTTCAGAAGAGAGGCAGGAAGTTTTGGTGCTGATGTACGCGGGTTGAACCGGGTGCACCAGTTTGATAAAGTGGAGATCGTAGAAATAGTTCATCCCGATAAAAGCTACGAAGTACTGGAGGCGATGGTGAACCATGTAGAAAAACTTTTGCAAACCCTGGAATTGCCCTACCGCATTTTACGTTTGTGCGGTGGCGATATGAGTTTTGCATCGGCACTCACCTACGATTTTGAAGTGTACAGTGCGGCCCAGCAAAAATGGCTGGAAGTGAGTTCAGTGAGCAATTTCGAAAACTTTCAAACCAACCGGGCCAGGATAAGATTTAAGAATGAGGAAAGTAAAGCCCAATTGGCACACTCCCTAAATGGATCGTCACTGGCTTTGCCCAGGATCGTGGCCAGTTTGCTCGAAAACAATCAAACCGAGAACGGGATCGTTTTGCCGGTTGTTTTACATAGCTATTTCGGCGGCGGCAAAATTAACCGTTAATGGCGAAAAATAATTAACCCCATTTTTTTTAAAACTTTTACTTATACTTTATAAAATCAAGAAATGAAAAAATTACTTAGTGCACTGATATTGGTAACCCTGGTTTGGAGTTGTGCAAAAAAAATAGCGCCTTCAAATTCAGGTGCTTCTTCCGGAAACGCAAACATGCCGGCGGAAACAAACATGCCTGCCGAAACAAATTTTGGAAAAGAACAACCTGGTACCGTGGCGCCGGCTATAGCAACTACAGCCCAGGCGCCAATTGAAAATACCGGAACATTCGGCACTAAGGAAGTGCCAAAGTCAACCACTGCCGAAGAGACTGCTGCCGTCAGCGGACAAAGTATTTTCAATGCAAAATGTGGCCGCTGCCACGGTTTAAAAGTTACTACGGATTACACGGCCGATCGTTGGGCAAGTATACTTGCTGTAATGGCTCCAAGAGCAAATTTAAATGATGCCGAAAGGCAGAATGTGTATGCTTATGTAAAAGCGAACGCAAAAAAATAAGTTCATCCCCGGGCTTCAGCCTGCCTGATCTTTTTATTCATAATATGGAACCAAAGCGGGGGAAACAACGCCAGGATCATGCTGCCGGGATAACCGGTTGGTAGTTGAGGAGCTTTATCATGATGCTGTAAAACCTGGTATTTTCTGCTGGCCAGGTAGTGGTGATCACTGTGACGACTGAGTTCAAACAGCATCAGCCTGCCTAAAATATGATTGCTGTTCCAGCTGTGTTGCGGCATGGTGCGTTCATAATGGCCGTCTTCGCGTTGTTTACGCTGCAAGCCATAATGTTCAATATAGTTTACCGTTTCGAGCAACAGAAAACCAATGGTAGCAGCTCCAATAAAGTAAAGACTGATAAGCCAGCCGAAAACCAATACAATGATCGCCACAAATAAAAACTGAATAACCTGGGCCTGCAGCATTTCATTTCGCCAGTGCCAGGCCGGACATTCTTTTTTTTTGAGGTCGCTGTTGGCTATGCGCCAGGCCGAGAGATAAGAAAAAATAATGGTTCGAAAATAAAAGGCAAATACCGGTTCGTTGTAACGCGCGCTGCTGGGGTCTTCGGGTGTGGCTACATGTTTATGGTGCCCTTTATTGTGTTCTATAAAAAAATGCATGTACAGCGAAGTCAGTAATAAGGCTTTGGCAAAATATTGTTCGTATTTTTTTGTACGGTGGCCCAGTTCATGTGCCACATTGATACCAAAAGTACCACAGAGCAAACCCATGCTATAGATGCGCCCGGTAATTTCCCACCAATGCAGATCCGTGTCTTTCATCGAATTCAAAAAAACATATAATGCAATAAATTGTAAAACCACGATCCCGTAAAGCAGGTAATCGTAAACCCGGTCATTTTTAACGAGCTCTTCTTCAGCAGCGCCCAGGTTTTTATTATCAGGTTTGATAAATAGTTCAGCCAATGGCATCAGTACCCAGGCATACAGCAACGGGCTGAAGGTTATCCATCCGTTGCCGGTAAAAGCCAATGCGGCCAATACATAAATGATCAATGGTGATAAATATTTGTATGCCCTTATCTGCATGGTGTTCTTTATGGCACTAAGATAAATTATTCTCTGTGATTTGGATTCTGTTAATATTTGTATTTTGCGATTAAACCTCAACTGTAGAATTCAGTCCTATGGAGGTTCAATTGATCAATTATAATCCTGCTTCAATTATGGCGGCTTCCAATCGTTTAAAAAATCAACATTTATTATGGCGCTGCGCATTTGGTCCGATGGCGGAAAACAGCGCTGATCTGGATACTATGTCTCCCAAAAACCTATGGTCGCTTTTACTGAAAACCTCGGCTAAACCGGTTGATAACATCGTAGTAACCAAAAATCCGGCCGACGATTATATCATGGGCATGACCGACCCGGCAGCCATTCAAAAAACACTGAGTAATCCTGAATTGCGAAAGAAAGTGAGGGAACAATCAAGAGAGGATTTGAAGACGATGAATATTCGTTGGTTGAATACGATGATCAACAGTGAGGCTCAGCTAAGGGAAAAGATGAGTTTGTTCTGGCATGGGCATTTTGCCTGCCGGGTTCAAAATAGTTTTTTCCAGCAGGAGTTGTTGCAGATCATCCGTAGTCATGCATTGGGCAGTTTCGGGGATATGTTGAAAGCGGTTAGCAAATCGCCCGCCATGTTGCAGTTTTTAAATAACCAGCAAAATAAAAAATCGAGTCCCAACGAAAATTTTGCCCGCGAAGTGATGGAGCTGTTTACCATGGGCCGCGGTAATTACACCGAAAACGATATAAAGGAAGCCGCCCGGGCTTTTACCGGCTGGAGCTTTAATGCGAAAGGCGAGTTCGTCATAAGGCGAAATCAACACGACGACGGCAACAAAACATTCCTGGGCAAAACGGGTAATTTTGATGGAGATGATATCCTGAACATCCTGTTGGAGAATAAACAAACCGCAAACTATATCAGCAGAAAAATATACCGGTATTTTGTGAACGAGCAGGTTAATGAAAAAAATCACCAAAGGTTAAGCGATCGTTTTTATACAAGCAACTATGATATTGCCAAACTGCTGGAAGAAATCTATACCAGCGATTGGTTTTATGACGAGCAAAATATCGGAACCCGCATAAAGTCACCTGTGGAATTATTGGTTGGCATCAGGCGCTTACTGCCCATGCAATTGGAAAATGATCAGTCGCAACTGTTGTTTCAACGGGCGCTGGGGCAAATATTATTTGTTCCGCCCAATGTGGCCGGATGGCCGGGCGGAAAAAACTGGATCGACAGCAGTTCCTTGATGTTGCGGTTGCGCATACCGCAAATCTTATCGGCGAACGATGCATTGGATATTATGCCCAAGGCCGACGATGATATACAGATGGGGCAGATGGAAATGGCGGTTAAAAAAATAAGATCAGCTATCAAAGGTGGTACGGCTACTATTGATTGGGTAGCGGTAAATAAGATCTTTGAAAAAGTACAGCGTGAAAAATTACTGGAAAAAATCACCGGTACGGTTTTGCAAACCAAAAGCCAGGTTAGTATGAATGTGTTGAATACATACGTGAATACCCAAAGCCGGGAAAACTTTATTAAAAGTGCTGTGGTAAACCTGATGGCAACACCGGAATATCAATTATGTTAAAATAGCCGTTAGCCATTGGCTTTTAGATGTTAGCTGGAGCTAACGGCTAATGGCTAATCACTAACAGCTAAAATCCTCTTACAATGGTTATTAAAAGAAAAGAATTTTTACAGATCGGTTCACTAGCCACGGCCTCCATGATGCTGCCTAAATTTTTGAAAGCTTTTGAACGGCCCAACATGGTGCCGCCCGGAAATAAAGTGGTGGTGGTGATTCAGTTCAGCGGTGGTAACGACGGCTTGAATACGGTGATACCGGTACGAAACGATATTTATTACCGCGAAAGACCCCGGCTTGGTATTGCTAAAGCCGATGCCTTATCATTGACCGATGAGGTAGGATTGAACCCGGCATTGGAAACGTTTAAAGGATTGTACGACGACGGCAGCCTGGCGATCATGAACAGTGTGGGATACCCAAATCCCGATCGTTCGCATTTCAGGAGCATGGATATCTGGCATAGTGCCAGCGAAAGTAACCAGTATGTAAACACGGGTTGGCTTGGCCGCTATTTGGATGCACAATGCAAAGCATGTGATAAACCAACACAGGCGATGGAACTGGACGATGTATTGAGCCTGGCCTTGAAAGGCGAAGAGAACAAGGGGCTCGCTTTTAAAGACCCCGCGAAATTGTACAACAGCAGCAATGGCCGTTTTTTAAAGGATGTGAGTGCCGATCATAAAAACGGTGAGGAAACCATTGATTATTTGTACAAAACCATGAGTGCTACGCTCAACAGTGCCAATTATATTTTTCAGCAAAGCAAGATTCATCCAACAACGCAAACCTATCCGTCAACATCGCTGGGCAAGGATCTGAAAACTATTGCATCGCTCATATTTTCCGATATCAATACAAAAGTGTATTATGTTTCGTTGGGTAGTTTTGATACCCATGTAAACCAGGAAGGACAGCAAAAACGGTTATTTACCGAATTGAATGATGCCGTTAAGGCATTTACGGCTGATCTGAAAAGCAATGGCCGCTTTGATGACGTGCTGATGATGACGTTTAGTGAGTTTGGCCGCAGGGTGAAGCAAAATGCCAGTAATGGTACCGATCATGGAACAGCCAATAATATGTTTTTCATTGGCGGCAACCTTAAACAAAAAGGCATTTTAAATGCCATGCCCAACCTGGGCGATTTAAACGATGGTGATCTAAAACACCAGGTAGATTTTAAACACGTGTACGCAACAGTTTTGAACAAATGGCTGGGAGCGGATGATATGATGATCTTGGGTAGTAAGTTTAATCATTTAAATTTTTTATAGGAAAATATGTCCGTTGGGCTAAAGCCCTTACAATATCTAAGAATCAATTGCCCCGGCCTTAAGGCCGGGGCAATTCAATTCAAAAATTAAGCGGACTTTGGCCCAAGGTGATCATTCAAGTTTTTATTTCACATTCCCCATCCATCTTTTCAAAAACGGAACGGTAAAGATCAACAGCACGCCTATTACAGTTGATGCAATTCCTATTTTTATGATCACGTCTGCATAATAAGGCAGGGAAAGTACGGGATCGTTTTTGGCCAGAATATCTTCCGGCACACTCATTAACGAGCCGATCTTGGCTGCCATGAATTCACCTATGGCTGAAGCAAAGAACCAGATGCCCATCATGAGCGCAACCATTTTTGGAGGCGATAATTTTGTAACCATCGACAGTCCGATTGGCGACAGGCAAAGCTCTCCTAAAATAAGAAAACAATACCCCCATAAAAAAGGCCACAAGGGAATAATTCCGGTATCTAAATTGGCCCTGCATCCTAAATAGAAAACAAAAAAAGCAATGCCAAGGAAGATAAAAGAGAGTGCAAATTTTAAAGGTGTGCTGGGTTCTTTTCCTCTTTTGTTTAACCATGGCCAGAGTGGTGCCACAATCAGGGTAAGTACGATTACCCATCCCGGCGGTAAAAAATTATTGACTGATAATGCCGGCAGTTCGATGCCGAAAAGCATCATTTTTGAATTACGTTCCGCCAACAGATTCATTGAACCTGCATTCTGTTCGTAAACGGCCCAGAAGACAATAGAAAAAATGATCATGGTCAAAGCCGCAAATAATTTCAACTTTACTTCTTTTTCCATTTTTAAGCCTACAGAAAGTACATAAACCAAAGAAATAACTCCCAGTCCGAACATGATATAATCCATTAGATAATACTGGTTGAATAAAGTAACTACCAATGGAACAATTAATAAGGTGCCTCCATAAATAAGATGTTCGGGTTTCAGGAAAGCAAATACCGGTTTTTTTAAGACTTCCATACTGGGAGGAAGTCCCCTGTTTCCCAGAGATTTTTTTCCGAATACAAATACGATAAAGCCGATGGCCATGAATATTCCGGCAAGTCCGAAACCGTAGTGCCAGTTAATTTTTGTACCAACATAAGCACATAGCGCCCCTCCAATAGCAGCGCCGATATTGATACCCATATAAAATATAGAAAAGCCGCTATCTCTCCTTGGATCATTTTCACTGTATAAGGTGCCTACCAGGCTGGAAATATTTGGTTTAAAAAAACCATTGCCACAGATGATGAAAGCCATTCCATAGAAGAAACTCCAGTCGTAAGGGACTGCCAGAATAAAATGCCCCAACGTCATTAATATACCACCAAACATAACGGAACGCTGGAAGCCTATAAACCGGTCGGCCATAAAGCCGCCAAACATGGGCATGGTATAAACCAATGCCGCATAGGAGCCAAGTATGGCATAGGCTTTCGGATCATCGTAATGCAATTGGCTTACCATATAGGCAATCAGCAACGCCTTCATGCCATAAAAAGAAAACCGTTCCCACATTTCGGCAAAGAAAAGCAGGTATAGTTGTTTGGGTTGGCCGGTGCCGGAAAGGGTTGTTGCTTCTGACGGTTCAGTGAGGTCCATAATGAGTTTGGTTTAAAATTTAATTTACGCCTTTTTCTTTCATGATCTTGTTTAGCCATTTCAGCATAGCAAAAATTATGAAAGTGGCAATCATCAGCAAAACAAAATTCACCCAGTAAAAATTGGCTTTGTTCTCATATCCATCCCACATAGTTGCCAGTATGCCGGATAATTTATTGCCGATTGATGTAGCTAAAAACCAGCCGCCCATCATCAGCGAGGTTAACCGTACCGGGCTTAATTTTGAAACCAGGGAAAGTCCCATCGGGCTCAATAATAATTCGCCCACAGTAACAACCCCATAGGTACCCATGAGCCACCAAACACTTGCCTTTTCGGCTCCGTTTCCACTCACCTGTACGGCAGCAACCATGACCAAAACAGATAAGGCAGAAATGAACAAACCAAAAGCAATTTTTGTGGCGGTAGTAGGCTCTTTGTTTTTACGACGCAGAAAGGCAAAGAAAGCCAAAACAAGCGGGGTTAATAAAATCACCCAGCCGGGGTTGATTGATTGACTGATGGGCGTTGACCATAAGGTTGCTTGATCACCATCCCGGGGAAGATTTTCGGGCTTTACGTTTTTAAAATAAACCGGGTAGTCATATGTTTTAACAACATGGCCGTCTTTTTTTTGAATTCTGAACATCTCATCATATAAATTCACCGAATCCTTTTTATAAGTAACATCTTCGGCCTGTTTTAATCCTCTGAAAACATCACCGGTAATTCCATGCACCTGCCTGTCGGTAAAATTATCGGCCCAGATGGTCAGCGCAGTACCGTTTTGTTTAAACACGGCCCAAAACATAACCACGGCTGCAAATATGGCCAGCAAAGCGCCGATCGGCCTTTTTTCAGATGCTTCGGCCCTGAAATAAAGTGAAGCATAAAAATAAATAACGGGTATACAGGCAAAGATGAAAGCATCGGTACTATCCGATCCAAAAATATTTTTGGGTATTATCCATCCCAAAACACCGGCGATAATAGCGGGGATAAATATCGTAATAACAATTTTGGAAAAAGGCATGTCCTCTTTGGTCATTGGTTTTCTTACATCGCCTGTCACATAATGGCGGGTGCCAAGCATAAATATAAAAACACCTATAAACATACCTACGCCAGCCGCTACAAAAGCATATTTCCAGCCCCAAACAATGATGATTGCTGCACTGAAGAAATTACAGATGAAGGCACCTATATTAATGCCCATATAAAAGATATTGTAACCTTCATCTTTCCTGTGTATAAACTCAGGTGTGTTGTACAAATTACCGAGGAGTGTAGAAATATTTGGTTTAAAAAAACCGTTGCCAAAAATTACCAGAGCCATACTTATGTACAATACCGGTAAACTGTGAACCGACATAAGACAGTAACCAACTCCCATCATTAAGCCACCAATGATAACCGACTTGCGGTAACCCCAGTAGCGATCGGCAATCAATCCGCCAATAAATGGTGTCAGAAAAACCAAAGCAATAAAGGTTCCGTAAAGATCGGAAGCATCGGTATTGGTCATGGCGAAGCCATGTTCAACATGTTTCAGGTACAGCAGGAAAATACCGATCATTAAATAATATCCAAACCGTTCCCACATTTCGGAGAAAAACAGGTAGGGAAGCGCTTTTGGGTGCTTGGCTGGTTTACTCATTATTTAAAAATTTATTTTGTTGAAAATAAAAAGGCGACTATAACATCGCCTTTTAAAATTTTTTATTCCTGATCTTATCTTATACCATGCATCATTTTCTTGAGTCTCGGTGTTAACATAAATAACAAAATGGAGGCGATGCCACACAGCGCCACAAACACCATAAAGAACTCATACAGGTTGTGAATGGTAAAGCCCGCAAAAGTAGGATGGAAGGCCCTGATCTTATTTTCAGCCAATGCAGCAACCTGTTCCGCAGATGGGGTGACTGTTTTATCCAACACGGCCTGCAGGTCTATTCCTAATTCTTTCGCCTTGGTAAACTGCTCACCGGTAGCAGGTAAAATTGAACCCAAGGTGCCGGCTAAAGCGTAACCCGAAGCATTGGATAAAAAGAACACGCCATATAACAAAGAGGAGAATCTTTTTGGGGCAAGTTTACCAACCAGTGAAAGGCCAATAGGCGATAAACAAAGTTCACCAAATGTTTGAATCAGGTAAAGCAATATTAACCAGTGAATGGCCAATAAACCATTGGTGCCCAGATCTTTTACATTATTGGCAATGATGAAATAACTAATGGCAATTAAAGCCAGACCAATCGCCTGTTTTACCGGCGATATAGGTTCTTTTCCTTTGGCCCGCAGCTTATCCCATAAAATACTGAACGGGATGGCAAACATAATTACAAATATGCCGTTAAAGATCTGTACCATGGACGGCGGCATCTGCCAGCCAAAAAAGTTCCTGTCTGTTTGGTTATCGGCAATAAACGTTAAAGATGAACCTGCCTGTTCGAAAGCCGCCCAAAAGAAAATAATGAAGAAGGATACTATATATATAACCAGTACCCGGTCTCTTTCCACTTTGGTAAGTGAACTGTCGGAAAGAATTAAACCAGCCAACGAAATACCACTGGCATATATAATTGAGTAGATTACGTTTTGTCCAACTACATAATAGAACAGCAGTCCCAATCCAATAAAAGCAACCACGGCTCCACCCAGCGCCTTCGAAGTGAATACTGCTTTTTGGGCTTCTCCCTCTTCGTAATCGCCCGCTACATTTTTAGAAGGTAAACCACCAATGGGCCTTCCTTCCGGTGTAACCACATATTTATCCTTCAACAAAAAGAAAGTGGCCGTACCTATTAACATGGCAATCGATGCAGCCATATACCCCCATTTAAAAGCAAAAATATCCCGTACACCATTGGCATCAACTACATCGCCCAATAAAGGACATATCAACTGGCCTAAAAAAGCACCCAGGTTTATTCCAAGATAGAAAATAGTGAAAGCCGTATCCAGTTTATTTCGTTCGGCTTTTGGATACAGATTACTCACCATACTGGAAATGTTCGGCTTGAAAAAACCATTGCCTAATATGATAACGCCCAATGCAACATAAAGTAAGGTTCTTGCCAGTTCCAGGTCGGAAGTAAAAATGGTGGCACTGAAAAATAGCAGCATTTGTCCTGAGGCCATTAATAAACCACCCAGCATAATACAAAGCCGGTTGCCTAAAAAACGGTCGGCAATAAAACCACCCAGCATGGGTGTTAAATAACATAAGCCAAGAAATCCGCCATAAATGATGGAAGACTGTTCTTTACTCATCATTAACGCGTTAACGATAAATAGCGTTAATATGGTACGCATACCATAAAAGTTAAAACGCTCCCACATCTCTGTTCCGAAGAGAACCCATAATCCTTTTGGATGGCCTTGTTTTACTGCTTGTTCGCTCATGTTAGTTGTTTTTTATACTCGTTAGTTGGTTTAGTTGCCCAAAATAGTGAAATTCTGCGGAGTAAAAACAAAATAAAGCCGTCTATTTTCAAATAATACGTTATGAAAAATGATTATGTTGTAACGATTTGAAATAATTTATTGGATTAAGCCGTTAGAATTTTAAATTCGCAAACCATTTGTTCAAGCTTCACCAATTCGAAAATTCAATGAATATACTCATCATAGGCTCAGGAGGCCGCGAACACACATTAGCCTGGAAGATTAAACAAAGCCCCTTGTGTAATACATTATTTATTGCACCGGGTAATGCCGGTACGGCTTTATGTGGTACCAATTTGGCCATAGGCGTATCGGATTTTGATGGCATTGCCAAAGCCTGTCGGGCAAATGCGGTTGATATGATACTGGTTGGCCCTGAAGAACCGTTGGTAAAAGGTATTTATGATTTTTTTCGGGATAAAAAAGGATTTGAAAATGTAAAAATAATTGGCCCGTCGAAAGAGGCCTCTCAACTGGAGGGAAGCAAGGCTTTTGCGAAAGCGTTCATGAATCGCCATAATATACCTACCGCCGCTTATGGCGAATTTACAGCTGATAAATACCTCGAAGGTGTTGACTATATTAAAACACAATCTTTACCCATTGTTTTAAAAGCCGATGGACTGGCCGCCGGCAAAGGGGTTTTAATTTGCCAGAGTCATTTGGAAGCTACCGCAGAATTTGAACTGATGTTATTGCGTTCCAAATTTGGAGAGGCTGGAAAAAAAGTGGTGATAGAAGAGTTTTTAAAAGGTATTGAGCTCAGTATTTTTGTTTTAACCGATGGCGAAAATTATATTCTATTGCCCGAAGCCAAAGATTATAAAAGGGTTGGAGAAGCAGATGCAGGGCTCAATACAGGAGGAATGGGTGCCGTTAGTCCGTTACCTTTTGTTACGGAGGAATTTTTAAATAAAGTGAAAGAAAAGATCATTGAACCTACGATTGCCGGGTTTAAAAAAGACAAACTGGATTACAAGGGTTTTGTTTTTATAGGATTGATGAACGACGGCGGTGAGCCTAAAGTAATAGAATATAATTGCCGGATGGGCGACCCCGAAACAGAAGTGGTGATACCACGGATAAAAAACGACCTGGTTGAATTGCTGCTGGCTACCGCGGATCAAAAACTCGATGAAATAAAGATGGAAACAGATCCACGTGCGGTGGCCACCGTAGTTGCAGTGAGCGGAGGCTACCCGGGCGATTATGAAAAAGGTAAGGTTATAAATGGTCTGGATCATGCGGCTTTGGAAGACAGCATCATTTTTCATTCGGGAACAAAACAAGATGGCATACATGTTGTAACCAATGGGGGGCGGGTATTGGCTGTTACTTCTTATGGAGACAATATTGCCGAAGCCGTTGAGATGTCGAATTATATCATGGAGCAGCTTGAATTTGAAGGCATCTACTACCGTACGGATATTGGATTCGAATTTAAGAATGGATAAAACAAACCGTTTATTCTTTTCCATTTTGATGCGCCAAAATTGCAAATCCGAATGGTATGGCCAAATAAGTTGTTTTAAAATTTCGACACTCCTAATCCCGCAAAACAGGCTAATGCAAAAGTTTCTGTAAAATGTTGAAAAATAAAGGGTTTGCGGTTGTTAATTCAAATATTTTCCACCAACTTTGCTGCCATTGATTAAATCTTTTTTTCACAGACAAGAATATGGGCCTTTTTAATTTTTTTACACAAGAAATAGCGATTGATTTAGGTACGGCAAATACCCTCATTATCCATAATGACGAAATTGTGGTAAATGAACCCTCTATAGTTGCCCTGGATCGAAATAATCCGAAGAATATATTGGCAGTTGGTAAAAAGGCATTGATGATGCATGAAAAGACGCACGAAAGCATCCGAACCGTTCGCCCGCTGAAAGATGGTGTGATCGCCGATTTCAACGCTGCCGAGTTGATGATCAGGGAGATGATCAAGCTGATCTACCCCAAAAAACCGTTGTTTGCACCAAGCTGGCGTATGATGATCTGTATTCCCAGCAGTATTACCGAGGTAGAAAAAAGAGCTGTTAGGGATAGTGCCGAACAGGCCGGTGCCAAGGAAGTATACCTCATTCATGAACCCATGGCCGCTGCATTGGGTATCGGCATCGATGTAGAAGAACCGGTGGGCAATATGATCATTGATATTGGTGGAGGTACTACCGGTATCACCGTAATTGCGCTGGCAGGTATCGTTTGCGATCAAAGTATCCGTATCGCCGGGGATGAATTTACCGCCGATATCATGGAAGCGCTTCGCCGTTACCATAGTTTATTGATTGGCGAACGCACCGCCGAGCAAATTAAGATACAGGTTGGTGCAGCCACAAAAGACCTCGATAATCCACCCGATGATATTCCTGTAAACGGAAGAGACCTGGTAACCGGTATTCCCAAACAGGTAATGGTTAGCTACCAGGAAGTAGCCGAAGCCCTGGATAAAAGCATATCTACAGTGGAAGAAGCTATTTTGAAGGCTTTGGAAACTACACCACCCGAGCTGGCATCGGATATATACCGCAGGGGACTGTACATTACCGGTGGAGGTGCTTTATTAAGAGGACTTGATAAAAGACTGAATGCTAAGATCAAATTACCGGTTCATATCGCCGACGACCCGTTAAAAAGTGTGGTAAGGGGAACCGGAATTGCATTAAAGCACTACGACAGGTATCCTTTTGTGATGAGATAATTTACCGTAATTAGGAATTAGGAATTTGTAATCAGGATTGCATTATTCCCAATCCCTGACTCCAAATTCCAAATTCCTTGCACTTGTGCGTAATATATTTCTTTTCATTCGCCGCTATTTTAATTTGATCCTGTTTCTTTTATTACAGGGTTTCAGCATCTATTTAATTGTTCACTACAGCAACTATCATAAAGCAGTCTTTAGCAAAACATCCAATCAGCTAACCGGTAAAATAAATACGCAGTACAATAATATACACAGTTATTTTACCCTTAAAAAAACGAACGACTCGCTCAGTAAAGCCATAGGGATACTCTACAATAAACTAAAATCCGATTTTGAATTGCCGGATACCAGCAGCCATTTCATCATTGATTCTATTAAGATAGATTCGATGGAGCGATACCGGAAGTATCATTATTTTCCGGCCAGAGTAGTGTACAATTCGGTTGCAGCGCAAAATAATTTTATTGTTTTGGCCAGGGGTGCTTCACAAAATATAAAAGAAGGTATGGGTGTTATAGACCCGGCCAGTGCCGTGGTAGGTATTGTTACCAACGTGAGTGCCGATTATGCGGTGGTAATGAGTTTGTTGCATAAAGACAGTCACCTGAGCGGCAAATTATTAAAGGGTGGCGAAGCGGGTATACTAAACTGGGATGGTAAAATGCCCAATATGATATCACTTTCGGGTATTCCAAAATCGGCAAAAGTGGCCAGGGGTGATACCGTCATTTCGAGCGGGCTAAGTACCAGCAGTATCCCCAAAGGCATGATGCTGGGCGTTGTGCAGGAAGTAAAAGCCGATAAAAGCACCAATAATTACCTGGTCAAATTTAAAACCTCGGCCAATTTTTATAACCTGGAATATGTGTTTGTCATCGATAATAAACAGGCCGACAACATTAACGCCATTTTAAATAAGGTGGAAAAAAAAGATAACTGAGGCTAACGCAGCTGAAAATATGAATGCACTGGTAAAAAATATGATACGGTTTATGTTGTTTATCCTGGTACAGGTTTTTGTACTGGATAACATTCACCTGCACCAGATGCTTACACCGTATATTTATTTTCTTTTTATTTTATGGCTGCCTTTTCGCATCGGGCGCACGCAATTGATGATGATCGCTTTTGCGCTCGGTTTTACGCTCGACAGTTTTCGCCACCACCCGGGCTTTCATACCGCAGCCTGTTTGCTCATAGCCTATATCCGGCCCTTTTTGATTGGCCTGTTAATTCCGCAGGAAGGCGCTGATAATAATTATGAAGAACCTTCTATCAAAAGTATGGGCGGCGTTTTGCCCTACCTGATCTTTGTGGGTGTGTTAACCCTGCTTCATCACGGCTGGTTGTTTTTTCTGGAAGCCTGGCAGTTTGGTAATATTTGGTATTTTTTGGTAAAAACTTTATTATCCACCGTATTGAGTTTAGTTTTGATCATGATCACCGAATTGTTATTCACCCGGCAACAAAAATTCAGAACCAATACGGTATAGGTAATGACAAAACAGTTACGACATCTAAAATCTAAAATCTAAATTCCAACTTGTCTGTATTCAATCAATCTAGAAAGAATGTGATCATGCTCGTGTTTATTGGCATGTTCGGCATTATTCTGGCCCAGTTGATCAACCTGCAGGTATTTTCTTCCCAATATAAAATTGATGCCGATAACCAGGGATTGTTCCGAAAGGTAATTTATCCCGATCGCGGGATTGTGTTCGACCGGAATGGCCACGCCATTTTACAGAACACGGTCATCTACGACCTGATGGTAATCCCCGGAAAAACCAAGGGAACCGATACAGCAGCAGTTTGCCGGATATTAAATATCGATTCCGCCGAATTTCATAAAAGAATTATAGCCGCCATCATCAAAAATAAAAGTTACCGGGCATCTGTTTTTGAACCCATGCTGAGTAACGAAAAAATGGCCAAGCTTAATGAAAACCTGTATAAACTGGCGCCCGGTTATTTTTTACAGGAACGTTCGGTAAGGGATTATCCCTATGAAGCGGGAGGTAATATTTTTGGCTACCTGGGCGAAGTGGATTCCAATATTCTGAAAAACCCTAAATACCAGGGCTATGTAATGGGCGACTATATTGGCCGCGCCGGTTTGGAAAGAACCTACGAAAAAGTATTGATGGGCCAGCGGGGTATTGAATTCTGGAAAAAAGACAACCTGAACCGCCTCACCGAACAGCTTGAAAATGGAAAGTTTGATACGGCTGCCATCGCGGGGCAAAATATGTTTACTTCCATTGATATTGAATTGCAGGCATTGGGCGAAAAACTAATGGAAAATAAATTGGGATCGATTGTCGCCGTTGATCCAAAAACCGGAGGTATTTTGGCGATGGTGAGCAGTCCTACCTATAAACCAAAACTATTAACCGGGGCCGAACGAAAAAAACACTACGCCGAATTATTGCTGAGTCCGGCAAGGCCATTATTTAACCGCGCCGTAAGTGCTACTTATTCGCCCGGATCAACTTTTAAAACCCTGCAGGCACTGATAGGTTTGCACGAGGGAGTTATAACCACCGACACCAGGGTATCCTGTTCGGGCGCTTTTTATGGATGTGGTTCGGGTAAGCCTATGCGTTGTTTAGACTATGGCACTTTTGATCTGCGTAATGCGATCCGTTTATCAGACAATACTTATTTTGCCACGGTTATGCAGCGCGTAATAAACAATCCAAAATATCCGAGTGTCGATAGCAGCCTGGCGGTGTGGGACAGGTATATGTATGCATTCGGATTGGGGCACAGGCTGGGCGTAGATGTTCCTTCGGAATATAATGGAAATATACCTACACCACTTTATTACGATAAAGTGTACGGAAAAGGCAGGTGGAATTATTGCACTTTCCGCTCGGTAAGTATTGGCCAGGGTGAAGTGAATACAACACCTATTCAAACGGCCAATGAAATGGCCTATATCGCAAATAAAGGCTGGTACAGGATTCCGCATTTGATCGATTCTATTGAAGGCGGTGATCAATTTGAACTGTTATCAAATTTCAAAGAGAAACACAACGCCATAGATATTCCCGACAGCGTGTTTGAGGCCGTACACGACGGTATGCAGTGGGTGGTTGAAAGAGGTACCGGCGGCGGAGCCAAAGTGCCGGGCATTGCCATCTGCGGAAAAACAGGTACGGTGGAAAATTATTACCGGGGTGTAAAACAACCCAACCATGCATTCTTTTGTGGTTTTGCGCCACGCGATAATCCAAAAATTGCGATCATGTGTGTGGTAGAAAACAGCGGACGCTTTGGCGGTACTTATGCGGCACCTATTGTTGGACTGATGATCGAAAAATATTTAAACGATACCATTGCTAAAAACAGGCAGGGCATTGTTGATAAATTTGAAAAATTGAATCTGATACCGCCGCGTATTTATCGGGAAATGAAAACGGTGGATTCGATGTTGCATGCTAAAGATTCGGCTTATTTATTGGCAAAAGGGTATATAAAATTGATCAGGGATACGATGGAGATTGATGCAACGGATGAGCAGGAGATCCTGGATCAGATAAAGAAAGATAAAGATGACGGGAAGAAAGATGAGCAGAAAAAAGATAAAGACGAAAAGTTAAAAATAAATACAGAAGCCATTTTGCCAAACGAAAAAAAGAAACCGGAGGTGAAGGATTCGGTAATGTAAGTCTGGAGTCGGAAGTCAAGAGTCAGTAGTGTGATGCAGATTTCTTCGACTCCAACTCCCGACTCCCAACTCCCGACTCAGTAAACATGCAACACAGAAACCCCACCATATCAAAAGGAATCGACTGGATGCTCGTATGGCTATATGCCCTGATCGTTATTTTCGGCATTGTTTGTATTTACTCGGTTGAATATAAAAGCACGGATGATCTGTGGAGAACGCTTACCGGTTTCAAAAAAAATTACAGCAAACAGCTTTTTTTCTTTGCGGCCTGCAGTGTACTCGCTGTTTTTATTTTATTAACCGATAGTAAACTGTTTACTGCTACTTCCAATATTTCTTACCTGGTAGGCATTGTGCTGATATTGGCCACTTTTGTAG
The DNA here is from genome assembly GCA_016710745.1 of Chitinophagaceae bacterium. Classification (GTDB taxonomy): domain Bacteria; phylum Bacteroidota; class Bacteroidia; order Chitinophagales; family Chitinophagaceae; genus Ferruginibacter. The sequence continues at coordinate 184,843 of JADJVB010000013.1, forward strand.
TAGGTAAAGAAATAAAGGGTTCCAAAAGCTGGATACCACTGGGTTTTATGAACCTGCAACCGGTAGAATTGTGTAAGATATTTACGGCACTGGCGCTCTCCAAATATTTGTCCATGCCCGAAATGGATTTTAAAAAACCAAAATCGCAATTGATCGCAGCAGCCATCGCATTTTCACCGGGGATACTTTCCATTTTACAGGGAGAAACCGGTTTGGCCATGGTTTATTTTTCGTTCCTGATACCCATGTACCGCGAAGGGTTACCCGGTTTTTATCTGATCAGCCTGATCGGCCTGGGTTCGCTGATCGTGATCAGCCTGGTGCTTCCTGCAATAACGATCCTGGTTTCGTTTACCTTGATTGCCCTGGGCTGCATCTATTTTTTGCGAAGACAGTTCAGACGCAACAGAAGCCTGCTGACCCTGATTATTGCCGTTTGGATATTCAGTTCATTGATTGCTACGCTGGGTGTAAAGGTTTTAATGACCAAAGTTTTTAAACCATACCAGGCAGCGCGTATTTATAGTATGGTTGGCAAAACAAATCCGTATATCGATATCAATACGGCGAACCTGAGTGCCAAAGACCTGGAGCAAATTGAAAAGGATAAGAGAAGAGCGCAGGCTGCACAAAATTATAATGTTAATCAATCCAAGATCGCGATCGGTTCGGGGGGAATAACCGGCAAAGGTTTTTTGAAAGGCACCCAAACCCGGGGCGATTTTGTGCCTGAACAACACACTGATTTTATTTTTACTTCGGTAGGCGAAAATTTTGGCCTGCTGGGAACCGGTGTGTTGATGATCGTGTACTTGTTTTTTTTATTGCGCATTATAACCATTGCAGAGCGGCAACGAAGTACATTCAGCCGGGTATATGCCTACTCCGTTGCCGGGATCATGTTTTTTCATATTGTGGTAAATATCTGTGTTACGGTGGGCCTGGCGCCCGTTATCGGCATTACTTTGCCCCTGATGAGTTATGGCGGTTCCTCGCTGCTAACCTTTACGATATTGATTTTTGTGTTGATCAAGCTGGATGCCGACAGGCAGATGGTGTTGCGGTAAGGCAGCCTCTGAAGGTCATTCTTTCCCCCACGTGAACCCCGAAGGGGGAGGCCGGGGGAGGAGATGCTTCACTTCAATTCAAACGCCTGTCGGCTGGCTTTTCGTGCCGGGAACCAGGCCGCTAAAAATGCGATAGCGGTTGCCGTTAGTGCTACGAGAATGAAGTCGGAAGGGATCAGTTTTACCGGAAAATAATCCAGCAAAAAAGAACCCCCGCTTAATTTGATAAGTTTAAATTTCAATTGCAGCCCGCAAATAATGATTGCCATACCAATACCGGCAACGGTGCCTATAGTGCCCAGTAAAAGCCCCTCGCTTAAAAATATTTTCAGGATCGACCTTTCCGAAGCACCCATACTTTGCAATACACTGATGTCTTTTCGTTTTTCTAAAACCAGCATGGTTAAAGCGCTTACCATATTAAAGGCAGCAAGGATAAGTATTAAGGTAAGCACTGAGTAGATCGCCCATTTTTCGAGTTTCATCGAATTATACAAACTGGTATTTTGCTCGTACCGGGTAAGTACTTTAAAATGGTTGCCCAGCAGGTTGGCGAGTTTTTCTTTCTCTTTTTTGGGATCAGCTTTTTCGGCCAGGTTCAGTTCAACAGCACTATATTCATCGGCCCCAAAGCCCATTTGCTGTTTTACAAAACCAATATTGGTAATAGCATATTTGTCATCAAACTCCTGCTGAATAGCAAAAGACCCTGAAGGCTGTATGAATCCTTCACTAAGCGATTGCAGCGGATCGTTGTTGAGGCTGTTTCTTTTTGGTAAGATAACCGTCAGCTCCTCATTGGGAAAAGCAGCATCGAAATTTAACGAAGCCGCATTTTGAATGCCCGAACCACATACCAGGAAAGGCTTTTCGGTTGTTCCGATCGCATATTTACCACGGGTGGTGGCAGCGGCCACACCAGTTAGTTTTTCGTAATTACCATCAACACCTTTTAAATACACCGGCGTTCGGGCGTCATAATTTTTGAGTAAAGCCCGTTCTTCAGCGATCATCGAAAAATTTTTTACAGCCGGTTGTTTTTTTAATGAAGCGATCTGGCCGGCCGTCAGGATAAACGTTTTACCGGCTGCGGGAACAATTTTAATATCAGTATAAAAAGAAGAGTATAAAGATTTAACCAGGTCTTCAAAACCATTAAAAACACTCAGCACCAGTACCTGGCAGCAGGTGGCAAAAGCGATCACACTTACGGTAACCCATGCAATGATATTGATGGCATGCGTGCTTTTTTTTGCTTTAAAATATCTCCAGGCAAAGGTTAGGTACAAGGTTCATAAGTTTATTAATTAACTGCTTAACGAGCTTTAGCTAATTGCCAATTGCTAATAGCTAATCTCTAGTTGTCTATTGCTCATCGTCTTTCTTGATCTCCTTAAATATCTTGTCCATCTTATCAACATAATCCAGTGTATCATCAATAAAGAATACGAGTTTGGGCATGCTGCGCAGTTGATGACGTACCCTCGAAGTGAGCTCTTTTTTTATCTCCCAGGCACGGTCTTCAATTTTTTTAAGCGCATCAAAACTATCGGCTACTTTAAAAAAACTCAGGTATATCCTGGCTTCGTACAGATCGGGTGTGATCTTTACCGAAGAAATGGACACCATGCCGCCATCCATCATCGATAGTCCCAACCGCTGAAAAATATCACTCAACTCTTTGTTAAGTAAACCTGCCACCATTTTCTGTCTTTTACCTTCTACCATATTGTTTACGCTTTAATAGCTGTAAAATTAGTTACTTTGCCTTGATTTGACCGAATTTTAAAACCATGAAGAAATACTCGAGGCTTTTTCGATACCTGGCGGCATATAAATCCAATATTGCGTTATATTTTTTATTCATCATATTGGCGATCGTATTTTCGATCGTTTCCATTGGCTCACTGCCCTTTTTTCTCGATCTGATCTTCACCAAGGGCAAGGCTGATGTGATAAAACCCGAAGTGATCAGTTCATCGCAGGACCTGATCCGTTATCTGAGTTTTCAATTACAGGAACTGGTTAAATCTGATGGCAAGACTTATGTGTTGGCGCTGATCTGTGTGTTGGTACTGGTCGCCGTTTTTTTGAAAAACCTGTTTACCTATTTGTCGTACTACATTTTGGCGCCCATGCGCAATGGCGTGATGAATCGGTTACGTAAAGAACTTTTTAAAAAAATACTCAATATGCCCATCGGTTATTTTACCGAGCAACGCAAGGGCGATATCATGAGCCGCATGACCAACGATGTAGGCGAGCTGGAGAATTCGGTGGTGGGTACCGTAGAAGGGTTGATCAAGGATCCGTTGAACCTGATCATATTACTGACCACCCTGGTATTTATCAGTCCTAAATTATCACTTTTCCTGTTGATCTTTTTACCGGTTACCGGGTTTATCATTGGCCGTATCAGCCGTACATTAAAAAAACAATCCAATGATGCAGCGATCAAACAGGGCGAGGCGCTGTCGGTGTTAGACGAAACCCTGGGCGGCTTGCGGGTGATAAAAGCGTTTACTGCCGAACGTTTGGTGGGCAAAAATTCGACGACCACAATGAAAGCCTGTTTCATATCAAGAACAGGATGCAGTATCGCCGCGACCTGGCCTCGCCCATGTCGGAGTTTTTAGGCGTATTGGTGTTATGTGGTATCCTGTATTTTGGCGGGCAGTTGGTGTTGGGTGGCAATGCCGGCGGATTGACAGATAAAGGGTTCATTATGTACATTGGTATTTTCACACAGATCATCAGTCCGGCCAAGGCATTATCAACGTCGTTTTATAATATGCAAAAGGGTACGGCCGCCATTGCCCGTATTGAAGAAGTTTTACAGGCACCGGTGATGGTGGAAGAAGCTGCCGATCCCAAGCCTATAGGGAGTTTTGAGCACGCTATTGAATTTAAGAATGTGGGTTTTGCCTATGACGATGTTACCATTTTAAAGAACATCAATTTAAAAATAGAAAAAGGAAAAACGTTGGCGCTGGTAGGCAGCAGCGGCGCCGGCAAAAGTACACTCGCCGACCTGGTACCCCGTTTTCATGATGTGAGTACCGGCGAATTGCTGATCGACGGCATAAATATCAAAGACTATTCGCTTAACCAGTTACGTGGCCTGATGGGCATTGTAACCCAGGAACCCATTTTATTTAATGATACCATTGCCAACAACATTACCCTGGGTATTGATAATGCTACGCCCGAAGCCATTGAGCAGGCAGCTAAAATCGCCAATGCGCATAATTTTATCTTACAGAAGGAAGCCGGTTACCAAACCAATATCGGCGACCGTGGCGGCAAACTCAGCGGCGGCGAACGCCAGCGCATGACCATTGCCCGGGCCGTGCTTAAAAACCCGCCCATTTTAATATTAGACGAAGCCACTTCATCCTTAGATACCGAAAGCGAACGCCTGGTACAGGATGCCATCAATAATTTGATGAACAACCGAACGTCGCTGGTGATCGCCCACCGCCTCAGCACCATCCGCCATGCCGATGAAATTATTGTGTTACAAAAGGGCGAGATCGTGGAAAGAGGAACACATGATGGGTTGATCGCCCAGAATGGTTTTTATAAGAAATTGGTGGATATGCAGGAGGTGAGGTAAACCTGCCTATTTTAAAAGTTTCTTGATTACTGCTTTTGCTTTTTCATACTCGGCCGCATTGGCCGGTATTTGCTGCAAAGCAGCAATACAAGGTTCAGTTTTATTCTGCTTTAAATAAGTATATGCCTTCCAGGCCATCGCTTTATATTTAAATGACGATTCTGTATTCGCCAAACGATCAAAGGTATTAACAGCATCATTATAATGACCGGTTTCTAGCTGGCAAATGCCGAAAGACAGCAGCAGTTGTGCTTCCTCGGGCCTTAATTTCACCAGGCTGTCAAGCAGGGGCAGTGCCGCTGCAAAGTTTCTCCGGTTGAAAAGACCGGTGGTTTTAATAAGCAAACTGTCTTCATTGGCGCCCCGTACTACAGCGGGTAATTCATCCGGCACCGCATACTGAGCATACAACTGCTCATTCGTCAACGGCTTATCGCTCCACGGTTTAAATATAAAAAGGGTAATAATAGCCGCTGCCGCCGCCGCATACAACCACCATTTTTTGATTTTTGAACCCAAGGGAATTATTTTCGCTTCGGTACCTGTCGTAAAATGTTTTTGGGTGATACCCGATAGTTTTTCCCTGAATGCCCTTTCATCTTCTGTTTCGGTCATTTCCGTTTCAACCGACTTATATAATGAAAAAACTTCGGCAAATGCGCTATCCGTTTGCAGGCGTTGTTCAAATGCCTGCAATGCTTCGGAGTTTAATTCTCCGGCTAGATATTTTTCTATTTCTGCTACATCATTCACTCGATTAGTTTATCAATAGTTTATAATCCGGCGAGTTTTTAATCAGTTCAATCAGTTTGCCCATACAATCCGATTTTTTTTTTCTGATATAGGCATAACTGGTTTTCATTAAACCAGCGATCTCTTCCAGTTTTTTTCCTGCCCAGTTGTATTGCAGCAATTGCATACAATTGCCGCCCAGTTCGGCCAACTTGGTTTCAATCAGGTTTTTCCGGTTCTGCATGATGAGTATTTGCTCGGCATTGGCAAAGCTGTCATCCTTCAACTCACTGCTATATCCCTCATCATCGGCAAATGTTACATTTTTATTTTTTTCCCTGGTTAATTTATTCATCCAGCGGTTGCGGCAGATAAGGTATAAAAAAGCCTCTATCGGACAGGTAAGCGTAAAACCCGCTTTTGCTTTTTTATACATATCCAGGATTGCTTCCTGAAACAGGTCTGCGGCATCGGCCTCAGAACCCTTATTCTGTATAACCATATACTTTATTTTTCCGCTATACCGGGCATATAGTTCCTCCAGCAATGCCGTATCATGGCTTAATAAAGCGTCGATATATTTATTGTCAGCATGAATTTCCGGCATACTATAAAAGTACTTTTAAATCGGAAAAGCAAAAATTTATCTTTCAGGAACAAATTTGTCGGGCCGCCGGCTAACCGTTTACTCATCTATTATGTACCACACCCCTGTGAACCCGTATTTTACACAATTCATATACCCGTTATTGGTATATGTACTAAATTTAATAAATAAACAGATCGTATGCCTATACAAGCACTTCTGGTTGATGACGAGCAGAACAACCTCGAAAATTTAAAATACCTGCTGGAGCATGATTGTACCAATATTGAAGTGGCAGGTATGGCACAAAACGGTGCCAAAGCCAGGGAATGGTTAAAACAAAATAAAGCCGATGTAATTTTCCTGGATATCAGCATGCCGGTAGAAACCGGTTTTGAAATGCTCGAGAAACTGCCCGAACACAATTTCAGGGTGATCTTTGTTACCGCGCACAACGAATTTGCCATGCAGGCCATAAAAGCCAGTGCGGTTGACTACCTGCTGAAGCCGGTCAATATTACCGAACTGCAGCAGGCTGTAAATAAACTGCACAACAGTGTACATAACGATCAGTTTTTACTGCAAAACCAGCAGCTCATTAATCATCTGGTAAAGAATTTTACGCCGGGGCAAAATATGGTGAAAATTGCATTACCGCAATTAGGCAGCATCAGTTTTTTAGACGTGAATGAAATTATCTCGCTGCAGGCCGATAGCAATTACACCATCATTCATAAACAGGATATGCAAAAAACAGTGGTTACCAAAACCCTGAAGGATTTTGAAGACATACTGGATGCTGATCATTTCGTTCGTATTCACAAAAGTCATATGGTAAACCTAAAATACGTTACCGAATACAGTACGGCCGATGGCGGTATTGTGAAAATGAGCGACGGCAACCTATGGAGCATCAGCCGCCGGCAATTGGATCTGTTTATTCAAAAAATGAAAACCTTCAACGTACTTTTCTTCAAGTAATCAAGCGCAAATTGGGCTAACTTTATCTGATGTCGGCAAAAAATAGGCTATATAAAATCATTTGTCTGGGGCTGTTTTTATACCCGGCGTTTATATCGGCACAGTCTTTCAGGCTTACCCATTTAACCACCCACGACGGTTTACCCATAGATAACGTGTATGCCGCAGCGCAGGACGATAACGGCTTTATCTGGTTTGGTACCGATTTTGGCATCGCCCGCTACGATGGATACAGGTTTACCACTTACGACAAAAAAAACGGCATGGCCAACAAAGCCGTGACCGATATCGTATATGCCGGCGGCGACTCACTCATCTTTTGTTCGTACCCAACAACACTACAGGTCATACATAAAGACGGACATATTAAAACCCTTATTGAAAACACCGGGCTTGCCCTGCATCAATTAACAAGGCATAACGGGCAGTTTTATTTTTATAAAAGGACCGATGCCAATTTCGGAATCTGGGAAAAAGGGAAATACAGCATTTTCAAAACCGATCGTTTTTTTACTCAAAAAGAAATCCTGCTGAACAGTATTGTTTCGCTTGAAGAAAACGGTGTGGCGTTTTGCACCAGCAAGGGATTATTTATACAAAAGGGTTTACAGCTGATGACTTATTTACCCGGCCAAAATGTACAGTTTGCCGTTTATACCGGTAAAAAAACAATACTTGCTGTAGTAAATGGAAAGCTGGTGCGGTCCGATCAGGCTTTTACTTTCAAAGAACTTCCTTTTCAGTTTCCAAAGGATTTTATTGTATACCATGCAGTGGAAGATAAGACGGGAAATTTCTGGTTCAGGGGACTGGATAAGGGGCTGTACCGGTTTAATGAAAATGAACTCATGGATTTTACAGACCGGGTAGGAATGGAAAGCAAAGCCATGAATGAGTTTTTTGCAGATGCAGATGGTAATTTATGGTTTTGTACCGATGGCAATGGTGTATTGCTCAAAAAAAATTCGGCTTTCTATAATTACGAAACAGTTGACGGTCTTGTTAATAATAAAATATTGCACTTGTTAAAACAGGATGATGGGTTATTGATTGGTACCAGCAACGGCCTCTCGGTTTTAAATCATAATAAAATAGCAACAATAAAGTTGCCAAAAACGGGTACTGCACTCCAGTATACTTACCAGCTTTTTCCGGTAGCTGATAAAGTTACAGGCATATGCATAGAACAGACTTTTCAGTTTAGCGTTGATACTAATTCAATTGAGAGATTGGAAAAGCAGCTGAGGTTGGGTCAGTATACATTCAAAGCCTTCAATGCGCAGTTTGCCTGGCAGGAAAACGACCAAACCGCATGGATGTTGATTAAAAAGACGTTGATCCGCTTACAAAAAGGCAACAGGAATAAATTAACCATCGATTTATCGGCATTTGGCTTAAAAAAAGGTTATTGCATGATTGGGTTTGAAAATAAATACTGGCTTGGTACCGACGCAGGCATTATACTGATTGATAAGGGTAAGATCAGCGTGACAGACAGTATCGCCGGCAGGAAAATAAAACAGGTATTTAATTTTTTAAAAGACAGCAAAGGCCTCCTGTGGATTGCAACCGACAATGGTGTCTTTGTATATAAGTATAATCAATTCACTTTTAAAAATATAAGCCCGTCAACAGCCGGAAATTATTGTACCGGGCTTACCGAAGATGACCAGGACAGGATTTGGGTAAGCACCTGGGATGGCATTTTTATGCTGGATGGCGATGTGCAGGTTCCTTTTAATACCAATGACGGCCTGCCGTCGAAAACTGCCAACTGCATTTTATTTGATACGGCAGAGCAACAACTTTATGTGGGAACCGATAACGGCCTGGGAGTATTACGCAAAACCCGTTTTGTGAATAACAGCAGTGATCGCAAAATTTTTATCAATTGCAACTTAACAGGAAACGGGGAACGCATGTTATCAGACGGAAGCCGTTTACAACCGGATGAAAACAACCTTAATTTTTACCTGAGTTTTCCGTATTACCAGGAAATAAGTAAAGTGCTTTATGAATACAGGCTGGATGAGGGCAAATGGATCAGTACCATTAATCCGGTGATCAATATCAGCGATATCGGCAGTGGCGAACACCGGTTTTATGCCAGGGCAAAAGTTAACGACAACATCGTCAGTACTGCTGAAACGGGTTTTAGTTTTTCTGTTAAAAATCCATTTTATAAAACCTGGTGGTTTTGGCTGATCGGTATCCTGCTGCTGCAGTTTTTTATTTTCCGCATTATTAATCATTACAATAAAAAAGCAAAAGAGAAGAAACTGACCGCCGAACTGCAAAACGCGGAGTATGCTTCATTGAAACAACAGGCTTTTACATCGCTGATGAATCCGCATTTTATTTTCAATGCGCTTAACAGTGTACAGCATTACATTAATAAACAGGACAGGCAAAGCGCCAATAAATACCTGAGTAATTTTGCTGCACTGATCAGAAGAAGTTTTGAAGCCGCCCAAAAATCCTTTGTGACGCTGGAAGAAGAGCTGGAAACCATGCGCCTGTACCTGGAACTGGAAAAAATGCGTTTTGCCGACAAGTTTGAATACCGCTTTAATGTAAGTAAAGAAGCCGAAGAAGACGACTGGATGTTGCCCAGCATGATGCTGCAGCCTTTTTTGGAAAATGCGGTACTGCACGGCCTGATTTCGATGGATATAAAAGGCTTGTTGACTATTGATGTTACAACCGAAAACAATGCCTTGAAGGTCATTATTACCGATAACGGCATCGGTATGGAAAAGAGCAAGGCCCTGCGCAGGGAAGGCAAACACAACAGCAAGGGCATGTTGCTGATTAATGAAAGGATCGGAATTTTAAGCAAACTGGGCAAAGAACCCATCACCCTCACGATTACCCCATTAGATATACATGCCCAAAACCCCGGCACAAAAGTTACCCTTATCATTCCGCAGGAAGTATATGAAGTATACCAACAGCAAAAAAATCCGTCTTAACCCCTTCCCCTGTCATTTCGAACAAAGCGAAAAATCTTTTATACCTGATCCCTTTTTCATACTCCACCTCGGTGTACTAAGGCTGAATTGCCATGGTAAACGCAATCCCGCATCCCTTCTAAAATAATATCAAAAAAGATCCCTGCCGCCCCCTTTCCCTGTCATTTCGAACAAAGAGAGAAATCTTTTATACCTCATCCCTCTTTCATATTCTACATTGGCAAACTACAGCTGTAGTGCCATGGCAAACGCAATCCGGCATCCATCCCAAAATAATTTCAAAAAAAAATCCTCCGTCAGTGTCACAGTTTTTCTGCCCCTGTGATATACCCATGTACGTGCAATCAACGCATCCGGATGATATGGTCTGACAGTTTATCCCGACGAATTCGGGACCCTCGTCTGACCATGACTAAAATAAATTTCATAACCAGCCCAAAAGGTATTCCATCCCGGCGGGCACTTAAACACAATGAACATGAAAAAGAATTTAACCAATCGTGTAGCTGTACTGATGATTACAGCCCTTTTAAGCCTGACTGCTGCAAATTCATTTGCCGCTACCCAACCGGTAAAAATGAATTTAACCGTTAACCCTGATACGCCTTACCTGGCCATGGTAGAAATTTACCGTACCGGTTTTGCCGATACCCCTTACCTGAGTTTTAGCATTCCACCCATACTGTTGGAAAGCCAGCTAAAAACTTTATTACAAAAACAGCCGGGTACATTTCATATCATGATCCTGTTTACGAATAAAGAAGGCGAAGAATTATATGCAGAAGATTATTATACCGGCGGCGGATTCTAGCCCTTTCAGAAAATGCCATCCCGGTTTTTTGAAAACAGCCGGGATGGCTGAAGCCGATGGCTCAACAATAAAGCCGGTTTACTCAATGCCGTTGTATGGTTTACTCAGGCAGGGTTGTGCAGACAATAACAGCAAAATACTTTTAACATCGAAATTAATTAACACTAAAAACAATCAAATGAAAAAGGTTTTCAATTTACTTACCATTATTGCATTATCAACGCTGGTATTATTAAGCTGCAAAAAAAGCGATACGATAGCAGTTGATGACTCATTCGCAACTTTTTTAACTAACAATACAGATGCCATACAAACATTTACAGTTGATGCGGCAACCGGTGGTACAGTTACCTGCAAACGGGGCACCAAAATTACATTTCCACCAAATAGTTTTGCAAATCCCGATAACAGCGTTACAACCGGCAACGTGCTGGTTACCGTTAAAGAAGCCCTGTTAAAAAAGCAATGGATCATGGAAGGGCTTAGTGCTACCACACAAACCGAGATGCTGGTTTCGGGTGGCATGTTAGATATTGCAGTGAAAAGGCAGGCCGATGGCGTTGAAGTTAAACCTACTCCCACCATGCTGGTACCAACACCATCGTTGGTAAATGTAATTAAGGTAGAAGTGCCAAGGATTGAAAACAGGCCAGATACCCTGCGTCTATTTGTACCCGTAATTCAGGCTGCTCCTTCCGTAGGCCCGCCTTCTGCCTGGGCTGCATCTTATTACCCCTTTGGTAATGGCAGCAACAGCTATGTTTTTCAATTACCACAATTCCGTTGGGTTAACTGCGATGGGTTGGCAAATCAGCCCGGTGTAAAAACCACTATTAAAGTTACACCCGATTTAACCGGAGTAACCGGGGCAACCGGTGTACAGGTAATGTTGGTTTACCGCAACATATCTACTGTCATTACTTTACCACCTTCAGGCAGTTTTATGCAGAGTTATCCAAACAGCATACCTGTTGGCAGCGTAGCCGATGTGGTTTGTATTGGTAAAGATGGCGCAGGTAAAATCATTTTTGCAGTGTTACCTGCCACAACGCTTACCGCAAACATAACTGTTCCGGTTAAACCTGTAGTAAAAGATGCTACCACTGTAACAGCATATTTAAATTCTATTAATTAAAACTACCCTGCAGGCATACAATTCGTATGCCTGCATTTTTAAATACACAATCATGAAAAAATTAGACATGCAATTGGTTATTGAGTACGTAATCTTATTTGCAGTGCTGGTGGTGTTGGCGGCTATTAAAGTTTTTGTGTGAAACCTATCAGGTTTGCCGCAGAGGAACGCAGCGCTGCAAATCTTATAGGTTTAATGTGGCCAATAACTCAACAGGATCACCTGTACAAACAATGCCTGATACCTGTTGCAAGGCAGGGTTGCAGGCACTGAATGATAAGGATACTTTTAATATCGGATTAGACTAACAATAAAAATAAACAAATGAAAAAGCTTCTATTCTTCATCATTAATTTTTGCTTCGTGGCAGCCATGGGGCAAAATTTAATTGCACCCATCATCATCAGCCTGCCTGCCAACCCACCGGCCAATACCGCCGACTGGGCAACAGCCATGCCGCCGGTAATGATTAATGCACAAACCAAAATGCCAAACGGGCAGATATCTCCATTGGTAATTGAGAGTAAAATTCTGGTTACCATAAAAAGTGGTGGCAGTATCATTTGCGGCAGCTACAACCCCCAAACTGCGCCGCAAAGCAATTTTAATTCGGTTACTAAAACCTGGAGCGGTGCTGCCGTACTTAGTTTACTGGGTAAGGATTGTATTTTAAAACCCGGCACTTACGAACTATGTGTTCAGTTTTATGGATTAAATGCAGCGCAGGGTGGTTTACTGGGCGAGGCCTGCAAATCTTTTACCATTGCAGATACCAAACAGGAAAGGTACAGCCCGCCGCAAAATATAGTGCCCGTTAATGGTAAAGTATTTACCGAACAGGAAGCCGGTATGCCCATCATGCTCCGGTGGACGCCGGTGGTACCCAAGCCACAGGGCGATGTGCTGTATAAAGTAAGGCTGATAGAAATTTTACCAGGCCAAAATAAAACAGAGGCATTAAGAACCAATACACCCATTGATGTACTGGAAGTAAAGAACCAGACGCAAACAAGTGCAAAACTTTCAAAAAGATGTAATAACTGTGAGTATGTTTGGAATGTAGAAGCCAGCAAAAAATCAGCAATGGGAGATATAGAAATGCTGGGTACCAGTGAGGCTACCAGTTTTTCAGTAAAACCAGGTGATACAAATCCTGAAAAATTTAACCCGCCTGTAAATCAGTTGCCTGTTGATGGAAAAGTATTTACCAAAGAGGAGATCGACCAACCTATCCGTTTCACCTGGTCACCGGTAATACCTACGCCAAAAGAGCCCGTTTTGTATAAAGTGAGAGTGGTTGAAATTAAGAAAGGACAACCTATGGCAGAAGCTTTAAGGACCAATACACCGACAGACATATTTGAAGTAAAGAATTCTACTCAAACAACTGCCAAACTTTCTAAAAGATGTAATAATTGTGAGTATATATGGAATGTGGAAGCGATAGGAACAGAAAGGGTACAGGGTGGTAATCCTAAAAATTATGGTAGCAGTGAACCTACAAGTTTTGGTACTCAATCACCCTGCTCACCAGATTATGAATTTATAAGCGACAGTGTGTATTGTGGAGCAGACGGGAAAATACATGTCAAAGGCCATATAAAGATAACACCCAAACCTTCCATTACTATATCTCAAATATCCCTTACTCAAATCAAAGAAACAAACTATTCTGGAGCCAATGTTTCTACCAATATTGCAACGCTGCCGCAGGTATTAAGTGTTAATGGCAATAATTATTACTTTGATTTAATTATTAATAGTGACATGTGTAATAAGCAACTTTACCTGGGGTATACAATAAAATATTTTTGTTCAGTAACTGGTCAGAACATGGATTTGCCCTGTGGTGATTCAATACCAAATCTGCCCTGCTGCATTTGCGATCCCTGTAAAACACTTGGAGTTACTATAAGAAATGACAGGCTTACCAGCACCGGTAGTACCAGCGGCCAAATTCTATTATCAGGTATCCTGAGCGGATTAGATCCAAATGTGGTTAAAAAGGTAACCATGGAATTGGTTTATTATAATATAGAGCAGACAGGAGATGAAAATTGTGTACAGTGTGCAGAAAATAAAGAATGGGGGAATTTCATAAAACCAGCCAGCCATTATTTTTCGAATTATAACCAGGGTATTTTAAACGGGATAAATTTTGGCAGGGAATGGACATGGCTTTCAAAGGTAAAAAAGGAATGTGACAACCATGGTAACGGTGGTGTTGGTGATGGTCATTCCGGCCCACTTAATACGAAATGTACAACATGTGGTACTACTACTTCCCTTAATCCTTCCGAAAATCAGAACAATACTTTCTCACAGGTTGGATTTAGTACCTCGCTAACCCCTATAATCATTCAACCACCTTTTCCACGTGTCAATACGTTTTCATTACCGATAGCCGTGCCTCCGGGCAGCAGTTTAAAATGTTGCAGCGACAAAATAAAAGTCTGCATTCGCTATACTATTTGGGATTTCTGCTGCAAAGCATGTGATATAGTTAAGTGTTATGAAATAGACCGGAAAGCACAATAAATAATACATCTAAAAGCTTAAAAAAAATATTATGAAACATATAATTAAATATTTCAAAATCTTCCTGGTCATTACAGCAATCGTTTTGTGTAGTAATGCAAAGGCCCAGGTAAATGGGTTTACGATAACTGATCCATCTTACCCCACGTCGCATAACTTCGGGAGCAGCTTCCCTATAAATGTGTCGTTTAACTGGACACCGACCACAACCAATGCTACGGTAACCATTAATTATAATGCCGCTTTCGTAAGCTATGATCCAATTTGTGCAGCAGTTTTACCTGCTTGCCTGAATATAACAAATACCGGCTCACAATTGGTTATTAATATCGCAAACCTGGCATCCTGTACCAATACGGGAGCCATTAGCTTTAATGTATGTTTTAAATATAAATGCCCGGATTCCTGTACCGGGGTTATTAAACCTTCGGTATTTACCGGTACGCTCACGGATAATTTAAATACGACCCAAAGCTCTTCCTGTACAGCCAATGGTATCTTAAATAATAGTGTAAGTATGTTCCAGACCTTCGTTTCATTCAACCAGGCTACTGCAGAATTGGTTTACAGGGTTTACTTCCAGAATGTCACCTGCTTTAAGATCAAAAATCCCAGTTTTAATATCGTGCTTTCCCCGGCCTTGCCAGGAGCTACTATAACATCCGCTTATGGCAATTGTTATACTTATTCTGTTTCTTCTGGCAATGTGATCACACTTAATACAAATGAGATTGGCCCTGGTCCTTCCAATCAATGCTATTTTGATTACGTGATAAAGCTCCCCTGTAATACGGGGCTGGGGCAAACCCTGGTAAGCAACGTTACATTGAAAGGAACTAACTGCAATGTTCCCAATAGCATAATTAGCGGGCCGGCACCGATATCATTTAATATACCTGCTGTCCCGGCCCCCTTACCCCATGCTACGGCTTATTCCTCCGCTACGTCTTCGTCTTTTAGCTATACTATCATAAATGACGGCAACACACCTTTAAACCTTACAGCAACGAATTTTTTACCTTTGGTGCATTTAAAAAATTCGCCTTATGCAGTTCTTCAAAACACAACACAGGCCGGCCTTGTCTGCGGTATAAAGTATTACAATTGCACATCAACAGCAACCGCTACTTTTCCATTAGTGGGTAACGCTGTTTCAGATGCGAACGCACCAGTAACAAATACAACAAAATTCGATCATACCATCAATAATTTATTACCCGGCCAATCGGTTAGCCTCACCTTGTATTATGATCTCACCTCTTCCTGTAGCGGTGCGGCGGGTAACCCGCCTTACAAGGACAGCGTAGCCATATCATTCAATTGTACAGCCCCGCCTATTTCATGTCTTTCCTGCGGAGGAACCGGGGGAAGCACATCCACGACACCGATCTACAATCCACAACCTGTTATGAACTGCATTGCACATCAATATGTTCAAGGCTGCAAAAATATCGGGGATACAATTAATTTATGCTACGAATTTAAAAACGTTGGTGATATCGCTTTAACGGGCGCTGTATTCAATGCACTAATGCCTGCCTGGTTAGAAGCTCTTCCTTCAAGTGTAGTTTATACAGGGTTTTCAACCAACCCTACCATTGTACCCTTGAGCAATATAAAATTCAACCTGCCCAGCCTGGCTGTGGGTAGCAACACTTACAAAATATGTTTCAAGGCTGTGCTCAGAACCGGTGCTGTTGGGGGTGGCAACGGTTATTGGTCTACCATTTCCGGTGGTAATTTAATTAACCCGCAAAGTGTTTGTTATACGGAATTTAATGTCTGTGCATTTGCAGCAATTGGAATCGATAAAAAAGTAAAGGGTAACTTAAACTCAAGCTTTGCGAGTAGCGGAACGGGAAATCCAAATACTGCTGTTGATTATGAAATAACAGTATACAACACGGGTACCATTGCTGTAGATAACCTGGTGGTGATAGACCGGATCCCGGGATTAGGAACTACTACTATTTTGGGAAACCCTAATTCAGTAGTGCTTAGTAACCAATTTAACATGCAAATGCTTGCTGCACCTCCCAATATTTATACGGCGGACTACACAAGCGCATTAAATCCGTGTACAGGTTGGTCTGCAACTGGTACGCCATGTAGTATTTCACCTACATGGGGCCCTAGCGTTTTAAATGGGGGAGTTAGATTTACGTTCAGCCCCACAACCTATTCACTTGCTCCAGGGGCCAGTTTCACTTTCACATTTCAAACTAAAATACCGGCGGGCACGGCTGCTGGTTTAGTAGATTGTAACACAGCCGGTTTTATTGCAATAGCAACCGCCGGTGGATACACCATCAACCCGGTAGAAAGCAATCCGGTTTGCATAGAGGTAGTTGTTCCTGAAGTGCCACCAGGTGGATGTTGTAAAGACCTGTTGAAAAAAATAAAAACTACACAAAGTGTAAGTAATGACATGCTCACAGTTAATGCAACTTTAACTGCAGGGCCACGCAAACTTAAAAAAGTAACGGTTTCCCTGGTGAATTTTGAAGTAAAGCACCCTAAAGATTGCGATGTATGTGTAAAAGACCCCAGGCTATTTGGCAATATTACAAATCCAACCAGTCAACTAACATTCAATACGGTTCCGGCAAATGTTCCTTTCTCACATTTGGTTGAATGGAAGGATAGCACAGGTTATAGTTTTAGTAACGGAGTGCCGTTGCAATTTACTATACCATTACCGCCACGTAGCCCAATAGCTTGTTGCTGCGATACAATTGAATATTGCCTGCGCTATACATTTACAGATACAGCCTGTGTAATGTGCGATACCACTATTTGTTATAAGATATACAATGGTAAAGATTGCAAAGGTAGCGATGTTGGAACCGGCAATGACGGGGAAACCTGCAATTGTGAGTGGAAACCATTATTTATTTATGAAGGAAGAAAAAACCAGGTCGCCTGCGATGCATCGATAATATTGCCCAAAGGAATACGTGTTTCATTGAATCCTAATTTTCAGTGTATCCCGGCGTCTTCAAACTGTAAGCCAATAGGAGTGGCCGTTATTCTCACGAATAACACCACAGGGTTGACTTCCATTTTAAATGGGCCCGATTATAATTTCACTTTTTCGCAACCGGGTACCTATACCTATAATTTCTCCGGTTCCTGCGGAGGAAAAAAATGTAATTGCAGGGTAACAGTAATAATTCGTTAATTAATAATTTATGAAATCAAAAAGTCTAAGTCTGTTTTTTTGTGGATTTTTTATCTTTTGCAATTTTTTACATGCGCAAACAAAAAAATCCCCAGTCTCCATCTCCGGCACCCTGGGTATTACCTACGAAGGCTACGGCTTAACCGTTCACCCTAAAACGCCCGTTTTTTATACGCCCCGCCGCCCATGGAACCAGGTAAGGTTTAACATTGCGCCAAAAATTACAATTGGTGGTTTAAGTCTGCCATTCAATTTTAATTTTGCTGTTATACCCACCAATTTTGCAGGAGGCTCGGGTGGTTTGGGTGCATTGGGCCACCAGAGCTTTGGACAGTTTATCACCAACCCAATGAATAATTTTTCCATTAACCCAAAATACAAATGGGCCGAGCTGCAGTTGGGTACGCAGTACCTTAATTACAGCGATTTAAGTACCGGCGATATCGGCATATTTGGCGCAGGATTTGACCTGAAACCCAAGGGCTGGATTCTTAAATTCTTTACTGGCAATTCTCAACAGGCGGTAAATTATAACCCGATTCCCTTAGTACCGGGAGCATATAAACGCAGCAACTGGATGGCCCAGTTTGGCAGGGAAAAAGAAGGTAGATATAAAATGGCTTTTACGGTTGTAAACGGACCGCATCATTATAATAGTGTAACAACCCCACCAACGGTTAATCCACAGGAAGGCGTGGTATTCAGCATCATCAACAATGCTTATTTCAACAAGGGCTGGTACCTGGAGCTGGAAGGTGCGCATAGTATCTACACGGATAATACAAACTCGGGTCCACCGGGACCGGGTTCGGTTAAATCACTGAAGCCTTTTATAACGGCTTATTTTGGCACTAAAAAAGATTATGCCGCAAACGCGCCATCGGTAAAAAATCGACCAATTTTGATATCGGTTTTAAAATGAAATACCTGGGTGCCGGCTTTCATACCATGGGTTATCCTTATCAGCAACCCGATAAACTCGACCTTACCCTCAACACCCGGTTCAATGCCTGGAAAGATAAAAACAAAAATTACAAAATGAATGTAGTGGCCAGTATCGGTAACCGGGTAAATAACATGAGCAACACCCTGGGCAGCCGGGCTAACCAGTTTCTGGGCAGCCTGAATTGGTTTACCCAGTTTAATGATCACTGGAGCCTGAATGTGAGTTATAATAATTTCGGATTTAACTCCAGCGGCGTTTCGGGTGGTTATACATCAATAAAAAATGTCAGCAACGACATCAGTATTAACCCAACGTATAACTGGAGCAACGATAAAATGAATCACATGGTCAGCCTGAGTTACTCGTATAGTAAATACCAGGAAACGGTTAATCCGTTTCCGTACCTGAGTCCGGTAACCACCAACAACAATACACACACGGCCTTGCTCACCTACGTGCCTACCTATTTTACAAAAAAAATATCACCCGATTTCAGCATCCTGTATTTTCTGAACGAGGTACCCGGATTTAAAGTGAGTTTGTTTACGCTCAGCGCCGGGCTTGGCAGGCCGGTGGCCAAAGATAAAATTAACCTGCGCGGACAATTGCAGTACACCCTGGGCAAAAATGGCAGCTTCAGCAGCAACAACAATTTAATTGCGAGCCTCAATGTAGACTATGCGATTACCAAAAAATTGAAGTGGAGCACATTTATGACCACCAACTATTTTAAATATGGCGATGAATTGGGAGTGCCATTGGTTGGTGCCAACTACCTGGAAAGCACCCTGAGAACCGGGTTAACATATCGTTTTAAATAAATTAATCTGCCTGCACCCACCCCTCTCTTTTGGAGAGGGGCCAGGGGTGAGGTCA
The DNA here is from genome assembly GCA_016710745.1 of Chitinophagaceae bacterium. Classification (GTDB taxonomy): domain Bacteria; phylum Bacteroidota; class Bacteroidia; order Chitinophagales; family Chitinophagaceae; genus Ferruginibacter. The sequence continues at coordinate 204,284 of JADJVB010000013.1, forward strand.
AAACACATAACATGAAAAAAATAACAACATTAATACTGACGTTTTTTGTTTTTCAAATTACAAATGCGCAGGTAAATATCAACCTGGTGATGAATCCGAGGCCGGTAGCCAATATCAGCGATTGGGCCGCCCGGCGCGACGTACTCACACTAATTGCAACGCCGGGTGCGGTGGGCGGTGCCGGAAATGTAAAGATAAATACCACTATCAAAACGGCCGATGGCGCTACCGTAGCTACAACCGATATGCTGCGGGCGCCTCTAAAAACTTTGGTGCCGGGATCCACAACCATTTTTTATGCCGTTGATGTGGTGAATACCCAGGTTATGGTTTTCAGCAGTAGTTTCCAGAACAAAATAAACCGCACCGGAAAATTACCTGCAGGTAGTTATCAGATCATCGTTCGTCTTGATTCTGCGGATCTGCCGATACCGGCCAGCAACACACAAACCCGTACCTTCTTTTTATCAGCAACCCAGCTGCCCGTTTTAATTATGCCGGCAAACGAAACTGTTTTACCTGCTGCAGCCGCTCAAACGGCCATCACTTTCCGTTGGACACCGGTAATACCACGCCCAACCGAAGCCGTTCGGTATCATGTCCAGGTTTTCGAAGTGTTGGCCGATCAAACACCGATGCAGGCTTTGCGCAGCAACCAGCCCCTGCTTGATCAGGAAGTTGTGGGCCTTACCCAATATATCTGGCGCCCACAGTTAAGTTTTGCCAGTGGTGCCGATCATAAATTTATCTGGACCATTCAGTCTTTCGATTTTACCAACAACATAATTACCGGCGAAGTGCCCAATGGTGAGGGCAGGAGTGAGGTAAATGTCTTTACCGTTTCGTCTGCCACGCCTAACCGCTTGGGTAAAAGAATCACGGGGTTGTAAAATAATTTGATCCGAAGCTCAGTTTTTCTCATGCTCAGTTCGAACATGGGGTTGTTTGATAGAAACAGCCCCTTTTTTTATTGAGCTTCGGTGATGCCGTTTAATCAGTGAAATGTAGTTTTCACACAGCCAATAATATTTTTTACACAAAGGGGGTAGTTGATGTAATGTCTAACCGGTACTTTTATTTAAAATCAGCGGTCGGTTGGTCATTTGGTTTATAAACTTGATAATATTAAAAATAAAAAGTAGGTTTAACAACCGATTTAACTGTTATGAAAAAGTGCATGCTAATTTTTTGTTTTTTGACAGCCACCGCTTCGGCAAAAGCCCAATGGAGGTTGCAGATTCAGACCGGGCCGTCTTTTTCTCTAAGATCACAAAATACCGACTCTTTATTTGCTTCAAAAAACCAGGCCTTTCATGCACAGGCTGCCGTTCGTTATGATTGGGGACACCTGGGGCTTAGCTTAACATTAGGCTATTTACAACAAAACAGGCGAAGCGATGCCAATATTAACCGCCCGCCCGCATTTCTCAGTGGAATTGATGCGCACCAGGTGGCCGGTGGAGGAGTAAAAGCAGTTTATCTATTGGCAGGTCCGGAGTTTTGTTTTGCCTGTGGCCCCAAATTTAAATTCAATGTTGGCATCCGGGCCGGTGTGAGCTTCGTTGAAAAAAATACGTTTCAGCTATTGGATCAAAATGCCGTGGAGTACGAAAATCAATTACAAAGCAAAACCCCCTTTACATTTAATACGGGACTGGCGGCACATTACTTTTTTGATGAACACTGGGCTGTGGGCCTGATGGCCGACTATCATCATTTCTGTCTCAAAGCAACTAATCGTGATAAAAGAAACGGGATTAATAATCTGATCCAGTTAAAACAATCTAAAGATTTTTTGAATTTGGGCCTGGGGGTAACGTATAAATTTTAAATCTGTCATCGATGAGTAGAATTTTTATTTTTATTTTTATTTTCCCGCTTATTCATCATGAAGTTGAAGCCCAGGCGTTCACTTATGACAATAGTAACTCAAAATATTCGGTTTCGTTACCGGATGGTGCAGCCGGCTGGCTGATCCCCACGTCACCTGTACCCCCACTGAAAGCCGGGTCAAAAGCACAGGCTACTGCCATGTTTGTTGAGTTTGGTGATGGCACATTCAGCTTTTTATCAGATGGCCCGCATCAGTTTTATACGGCTTTCCCCAACAGGAATGTAACGGCTAAAGCAACCGGTGTTTATGGCGGCGGCGGTCCTCCCCCCAAATTTCAAAGCTATATGGTTGGGGATGGTTGCCTTTTATCGACCAATAGCTTAAACACCAGTTATAGTTATAGTACGTATGTGCCCATGGGTATTTTGGAAGGGGATGAGAGGATTGAGATAACGCCCAATATTGGAAGCGTGGTGGCAAAAGATACCATGATATTTGTATTGACTTACAAATTGAAATTAAAAGAAAGCGCAAAGACCTTACTTTTTTTATACAACGATCAGGATGCTTTTGAAGTAGTAAATAAAGCAGACCAGATGGAGCCGGATCTTACTACAACATTAACCAGTCCTTTTGTGCGCGCTTATTCGGGTGAAGCAGAAACGGACGTTGATGCATCGGCAACAGTTGCAACTGTTCGAAAAGTGAACAGTCAATACAATAACGCGCTCGCTTTTAATCTGTTAAAGGCCGACACATTGGAACACAATATTTTTATTACCTTGATACCCAGGGAAGGACTGGTAGGAAAAGATCTCAGCGAAACATTTGTGAAAGCATATCTGATAGGTGAGAATAATGGAGAAACAGATACTGCCGCCGCATTAGCCCCATTGCCAATTCTTAATCTCTCACACGACCCCAATTATATCACCGTAAAACCAGCCTGTCTTACTTTCCCCAAAGCGGGTAAGCAACTGGAATACCATGTCCATTTCCAGAATACCGGCCCCGGATCGGCTTCCCTGGTAAGGGTAGCCGTAAAAATACCGGGCAATGTGGATATGAATACCGATATTTCTTTTTCACCGCCCCCGCATCATCCGTTACAGTTTTACAAAGTGCTAAAGGGAAAACTAAGCAGTAACTGCCTGTGGCCTTATGGCAACCCTTCATTGGATAGCCTGATTTTTGTGTTTGAAAAAGATATGGGCGACTGTACTTTGGATGGTATGAACCCCGCTCCAACCTGTATGTGCAAAGACAGTACGATGGGTGACTTTTGGTTTACCATTAATGCTACCAATCAAATGCCTGATATCCTGCTGGCACAGGCCAGTATTGTTTTTGTAAACAGCGCCGATGGCATGCCAAACGATCCGATAATTACGAATACGGCCATTTCGCAGTTCAGGGAGTGTTGCGAATGTAAAAAATCATGCGACCCGTGTAAAAATAAAAAGGGTTTATGGAAATGGCTGTTTTGTGACAAATGTGGAACAAAAAAAACAACGGTAAAAAAAACGAATCGTAATTTGAGTAAGAAGAAATAGTTTTTTATACAGCCTGAACCATTATGATGAGATTTGCTATTTATTTACTGGCTATAATCGTATGTGGTTGTCATCAAAATGATGCAAAACCCGGGTTGGCAACGGCTGTCGCCGACATTCGATTGTCAATGAGCCGCTTGCCTGATTTAGAAAAAAAGATAAACAGGTTACTTGATGAAGGAAGCAGTATAAAACTGTACGATACTGCCCTGGAGTACAAAAAAATCGCCCGTTCCATCGGCGCCGATACGGCATGGGCAACCCTGTTCACCACTGTTTATTTTGCGCTCAGCGAAAGGTCAGACTCAACCCGGTTAAACTACCTGTACACAATAACCGCAGAAGAAAACCTGGCCAATAGCGATACCCTGTTCGAGTTAAAATATGTGAAAGCGCTGGGGCTCCTGGCTTATGAAAACGAAACTGATTTTCCGTTGTATGCCCGCTACCTCGAAAGGATAGTCCTGCATCCACGGGCGATGAAAGCACTGGGCCCACTGTATCAGATCTGGGTTACTCAAAACCTGGGAGAAACCTATACCCGTTTAGATGAAAATATCGCAGGTATTCATTATTTACAGCTATTTTATTCAACCTGTTCCCTGATCGGTGATGAAGCCCAGAGAAACGAGGCAAGTGTAAATGCCTGTTATGGTTTAGGCAATACTTATCGCAATATGGGCGAATATGATTCGGCGCTACTGTACACAAAAAAGGCACTTGCTTTTAAACAGGTAAGCACCTTAAATTTTGCATTTGCTACAGCAGCCCTCGCAGAAGTTTACCATGATTTGGAAAATGCCGCCATGTCGGCAGAGACAGGTTTAAAATCTATTGCCTTATTAAACCGGCTGGAAGAAGACGATCAGATCGTTTACAGAAAAGCCGTAGTGTATTCAATTTTGGCGGATGCCATGCTGCTGAAAAAAGATATAATACAGTGTATCAGCTATTGCGACCTGGCGATCGGGAATTTTGACCGACTCGGTAAAAAAATCTCAAGAGAAAAAGGTAAAGTATACATCACCAGATCAAAAGCTTTCGCATACCAAAATAAATTTGACAGCGCGTTTTCAGCGGTTGATTACGCTTTGAAAAGTGTGATTGAATTTAGTCCGTCCACCTTGTATTCATTGCCTCAGGAACAAGAGCTAACACCCGAAAACACAATTTATGAAGCGCTTGACCAGAAGGCGTCGCTTTTGACTGGAATGTGGGAAATAAAAAAAGATCCTTTTTTACTGAAGCAGGCACTGGGCGCCTATGAATTGGCTTTTGTGGTGGAGCGGAAATTAATGAACAAATTTCTTTTTACGGGTACTACCCTGGCACAACTCGCCGAAAGTCGACAGCGATCCCAAAAAGCCATCAGCCTTTGTTACCAATTATATCAACTTACAAAACACAATCAATGGGCCGAAAAAGCTTTTCAGTTTGCCGAAAAAAATAAAGCCTTTGTTTTACTGGAATCAGTAAAAAGAAACCTGGCAGCCAATGGTGCCTTACAGAAAGATACACTTTATCAAAATACACAAAAGCTGCAGTTGCAACTGGCCTATACCGAACGAAAAATAGCTGAGGCAGCAACCGATTCTATAAAACAAGAATGGCAGCAACAAAAAAACAAACTGGATAATGACTTGCTGCTGGCCAACACAGCCCTTGGCCGGCAGAGCATCGCGTATAAAGCGGTAATGGAGAAAAAAGACAGCGTTTCTGCAGCACTGGTTTCATCAAAATTGTTGAATGAAAAAACCGGGCTGATCGAATTCTTTAATGCCGATACAGTCACTTATGCATTTGTACTGAATTATAAATTACCGATACAATTCATTCGCTATGGATCAACGCTAACCTCAGAAATAGATTCCATGCTTTATTTTTTCAGGTCTGCCTCCGCAATTGGCAACCAGCCCATCGCTTACCAGCAGACTGCCCATCAACTTTACAAAACCCTGGGCTTTGCTCAATTGGACAAGGGCTGGCAAAATCTTATCGTCATACCCGACGGTAAATTAAGTGTATTGCCTTTTGACGCATTGATCTCAAACAGCGCGTTTTCGGTAAACCTGCAGCAGGCCGGCTATTTCATCAATCAATGTAATACCTTGTATGGATACTCGGCTTCCATCCTGTTAAAACAACTGGGCGGCAATATGGCAGACTATAAAAATACCACTGTATTTGCCCCGGTATTTGCGAATGCTGAGAACGGGCAACAACCCCTGCTGTATTCCCAACAGGAAGCTGAAGCCATTGGCCAAAACAAGCATACAAGTCTTTTTGAAAAAGGGCGCTCTACCTTACAAAATTTCAGGCTGCAGTTTGCAAATACGGGCATATTGCATATTGCCAGTCATGCCTATGCCGACACGGGTACAAACAGCAACTCTAAAATCGAGTTTATCGACAGCAGCCTGTTACTGAATGAACTATATGCCATGCATACCAATGCATCGCTGGTGGTGTTAAGTGCCTGCGAAACGGGCATTGGTCACATCAATACCAGCGAGGGTCCCATGAGCCTGGCCCGTGGTTTTTATTATGCCGGTGCAAAAAATATAATTACCAGTTATTGGAATGTGGATGATAGAAGCACGGCTGCTTTATTCAAAAGCTTCTATTCCAATTTGGGCGGGAACAGTTCTTCCGATGCAATTTACTTTTCAAAAAAAGAGTTGATCAGGGCGGAGGACGGCAAATTTGCTTCTCCCTATTTTTGGGCTGGTTTTGTACATGTAGGCTTACCAAAAAAAGAAAAGAACCAAAGTTATTGGTGGTGGCTACTGTTTATTTTGCCTGCATTAGGAATAATAGCGTACAAGATTCGTTGCTAGCTTTTTTTACCCCTCCTCAATCAGCCCCACCGCATTTCCCCAGGGATCTACAACAGTCGCTACCTTTATTCCACCACCAACTTCTTTTACCTTACTGGTTAGTTTGGCACCGGCATGGGTGAATTTTTTTACAGTGTCATCAATATCATCAACTTTCCAGAAAGCTACCGCTTGTGTTCCTCTTTCAAGTACTTCCTCAAAATCCGGGTCCAGTCCCAGTTCGTAACCATTAAAATCAAAACCCACATAAAACGGTTCATCAAAATAGGGCGTTGTGCCGGTAATTTCAGCATACCAGGCTTTGGCCTTTTGGAGGTCATCTACATGGTAGATAACGGTTCTTAATTTCTTAAACATAGAAAAAATTTGTTCCACAAAGATTCACAAAGAAACCCAAAGCACCACAGAGTTCTTTCTATAAAAAATATATTCCTCCTAAATATTCTTACTCCAAACTTCCCACTTGGGGGATTGAGGGGGCAAAAAAAGAGAATGAATTAAATCATTCTCTTAAATATTTGTACTCCAAACTTCCCCCTTGGGGGATTGAGGGGGCTTTACCTCGCCGCTCCCATCTTCGCTTCCATACTCAAGGTAGCGTGTGGTACTGCACGTAAACGGGCTTTGTCGATCAACTGACCAGTTACGCGGCAGATGCCGTAGGTTTTATTTTCGATACGCATCACCGCTTTCTCCAGGTGATCGATAAACGTGATCTGGCGGCTGGCCATCTGGCTCAACTGCTCTCTTTCCATGCTCATACTGCCATCTTCCATGGTCATGTAACGGGCATCATCATTATCACCACCCATTTCATCTTTACGGGTAATTAATCCCTGTAAATAGCTCAGTTCTTTTTTGGCAGACTCCAGCTTGCGTTGAATGATCTCCCTGAACTCGGCTAAATCAGTATCATTGTAACGAACAATGGGTGCACCCAGATCGTGTTTTGGCTGATCCAATACCGATTTGGTGAACTCAGGTTGATATTTACGCGAAGTTTTTGTGTTGATCTTTGGTAAAACCACCGCTTTTGCCGGGATTATTTTAATGTCTTTTGCCTTTTGAGGCGATTTTGCTTTAACAGCTACCGCAACCTTCGCTACCGGCACTTTTACAACTTTAGCCGGTTTTGCAACTGGCTTTTTAACTTCAATCTTATTTTTCATAGGTTTAATAACCGGCTTTTTTGCAGCTGGCTTCGCCACCGGTTTTACTGCTTTTTTTACTATAATTGCCTTTTTAGGCGCCTTTTTAACAGGTTTTGCTGCTTTTTTAACTGTTTTTTTGGCTACTGGCTTAGGCGCAGGTTTTTTAACTGCAGTCTTTTTAGCCGGGGCCGATTTTTTAGCCGGGGCTGATTTCTTAGCCGGGGCTGACTTTTTAACAGGTTTCGCTGTTTTTTTAGCAGCTGCTGGTTTAGCCGCTTTCTTTTTTGTAGCCATACTATTTATCCTTTTTTAAGTACGTTCACTTTTAATATGGCATCATTCACTTCAATTTCATTTCCCTCGTATAAAACGGGTAAAAAAGCAAGCGAATCAGCCAGAATTTCGGCGCAAATATAATCTTTATATTGAATTATAGATGCTTGCAGCTCTTGATTTTCACTTACTGTTACATCTACACGGTCGGTCAGGTTAAAACCACTTTCTTTTCTGATGTTTTGAACCCTGTTTACAAACTCCCTGGCAATGCCTTCTTTTTTCAAATCATCAGTAATTACAATATCTAATGCAACTGTTAAATAGCCTTTTACGGCAACTTCGTAACCAGGAATCTCATCAGTTGATACTTCAAGATCCTCCGAATTGATAAAAATGGACTCCTCAGCATTTTTTTCATGATCGGGGTTGAGTAAATATTCCCCTTCCATTACTTTATCGATAGTGATATTGTCGAATGTTGCAATTTGTTCAGCTGCCCACTTCATTTTTGGTCCCAGTTTTTTACCCAGGGTTTTAAAATTGGCTTTGGCCTTTTTCTTGATAAAATCGTTTTCGGCCCCCAGGAGGTCAACTTCCTTGATATTGGTTTCGGCTTTAATAATGTCTTCAACCTTTTTTATACGTTCTGCCATCGTACTATCCAAAACCGGGATAAATACTTTTTGCAGGGGCTGACGTACTTTTAAATTTACTTTTTTACGCAACGATAGTATTAAAGAGGAGATATCCTGGGCCAGTTCCATTCGTTTTTCCAGGTCAATATCAATTACCGCTTCATTTGCCTTTGGAAAATCGGTATGATGCACCGATTCTTTATTAAAGCGATTGGAAACCGAATTGAGATTATTGAACAACCAATCGGCGAAGAAAGGAGCTACCGGGGCCATTAGTTTACAAAGTGTTTCCAGGCACTCATATAAGGTTTGATACGCACTTATTTTATCCTGCTCATATTCGCCCTTCCAAAAGCGGCGGCGGCAAAGCCTCACATACCAGTTGCTTAAATGGGCATCCACAAAATCCTCAATGGCCCGACCGGCCTGTGTAGGTTCGTAGGCATCAAAATTTTCCTGTACAGTTTTTATTAATGTGTTAAGTGAAGAGAGGATCCATTGATCGATCTCCGGTCTTTCTTTAACCGGGATATAGGCTTCTTTAAAAGCAAAACCATCTACGTTTGCATACAAAGCAAAAAACTGGTAGGTATTATATAAGGTGCCAAAGAATTTGCGTTGCACTTCCTTGATACCTTCTACATCAAATTTCAAACTATCCCAGGGCGATGCATTGGTGATAAGATACCAGCGGGTTGCATCGGCACCAAAACTGTCGATGGTTACAAAAGGATCAACTACATTGCCGAGACGTTTGCTCATTTTGTTGCCTGCTTTATCCAGCACCAACCCATTCGAAACAACGGTTTTATATGCAAGGCCTTTTAACTCGCCGGTTGCGGGAGGATACAGGTTATGCTCCCTTAATTTCTCCTCAACACTTTCTTTTAACAGGGAGCCCAAAGCATGTAGGGTATAAAACCAACCTCTTGTCTGGTCAACACCTTCGGCAATAAAATCGGCAGGATAGCTTTTTGAGAATGTTTCTACATTTTCAAAAGGGAAATGCCATTGGGCATAGGGCATGGCGCCACTGTCGAACCAAACATCAATCAGATCAGGTACCCGCTTCATGGGTTTACCCGAAGGACTTACCAGCGTAATTTCATCTACATAAGGTTTGTGCAGATCTAAAATGCCTTCATGTAGGTAATGTTTGTTGGTTTCTCCGCCCAACACGTCAGCCGCTTTTTTTATTTCGCTGTTTAGTTCAGCAACAGAGCCGATACATTTTTCTTCCCGATTGCCATTGGCATCTTCTTCCGTTTTCCAGATCGGTAAAGGCGTTCCCCAAAAGCGGCTGCGGCTCAGGTTCCAGTCAACCATATTCTCCAACCAGTTGCCAAAGCGGCCGGTGCCGGTTGAAGCCGGTTTCCAGTTAATGGTTTTATTGAGTTCTATCATCCGGTCTTTAACGGCCGTGGTTTTTACAAACCAGGCATCAAGCGGATAATAAATAATGGGCTTATCGGTACGCCAGCAATGCGGATAATTGTGTTCGTATTTTTCAACCTTAAAAGCACGGTTCTCTAATTTCAGTTTTACGGCTATGTCAACATTCACATCCACATAATCCCTGTCATCCTTATAATTCTTCACATAGCGGCCGCTGAATTCGCCAACGCCATCTATAAACTTACCTTGTTTATCAACCAGGGTGATAATACCGAGGTTATTTTTTTGTCCAACTTTAAAGTCATCCGCACCAAAAGCAGGCGCGGTGTGTACAATACCGGTTCCATCTTCGGTGGTAACAAAATCGCCGAGGATAACTTTGAAAGGCTGAGCACCCGGAGTTATTTCCTGAATTTTTTCCAGGCTGTTTGCTTCAGATGGCATCAATTGTTCGTACTGAATACCTTCCAGGTCCTTCCCTTTAAACTCGGCAATTATCCCCCAGGGGATAGTTTTACTTCAGTTTCTGGTTATAATTTTCTAAATCACCGTTTTCTCCCTCAGGTTTAAAATATTTACCTACCAGTGCTTTTGCAAGTATTACATTAATCGGCAGGTGAGTATAAGGATTAAATGTTTGCACCAAAACATAATCGATATTTGGTCCAACCGTTAATCCAAGGTTTGATGGCAGTGTCCATGGTGTTGTGGTCCAGGCCAGAAAGAAAGCCTCAGCCCCCCCGCCCCCCAAGGGGGGATTTGGAGTGTCTGCTAATGCAGCAGTAATTTTTCTCAAGGCAGGCTGTTGTCCTTCCCCCCCCTTGGGGGGTAGGGGGGCCTTGAACATCGCAACAGCACTCGTATCCTTCACATCCTTATAAGTTCCCGGTTGATTCAATTCATGTGATGATAAACCTGTACCCGCTGCAGGCGAATAAGGCTGAATACTCACACTCTCATACAAATAGCCTTTCTTATACAATTCGCTCAGGCACCACCAAAGGCTTTCCACATAATTATTTTCAAAAGTTACATAAGGGTTATTCAAGTCAACCCAGTAACCCATTTTTTGTGTAATATCATCCCACTTATCTTTAAAGCGCATCACCACTTCACGGCATTTCTTATTATAATCTTCTACCGATATTTTTACGCCGATATCTTCTTTTGTAATGCCGAGCTCTTTCTCTACTCCCAATTCAATAGGTAAACCATGCGTATCCCAACCGCCTTTGCGCTTTACCTGAAATCCCTGCATGGTTTTATAGCGGCAAACCAGATCTTTTAACGTACGGGAAATAACATGATGAATACCGGGCATGCCGTTGGCACTTGGCGGCCCCTCGTAAAAAACAAATGGGGGGAAACCTTCCCTCAACTCCACGCTTTTTTCGAAACTGTTTTCCTTTTTCCATTTAGCCAGGATCTCTTCGCCGATGGATGGAAGGTTAAGTTGTTGATATTCGATGTATTTGCCACTCATAATTTATGCTGTGATGCTAATGTTTACCTGGCTTATTCATTTGAATAAGTTTGCAAAGGTAGTAAAATAGCGGGGTTCAATCTTAGTCGAAATGCGGAGAATCAGGGGCTAAATCAAATTGCAAATAGTAATAATACGGAGATTGATTGAAAAGGAAAAGTAAAACTACGCGGAGTAATAATATTTAGCGTTAGTTATCCCCATTTTAGGATAGTTGGCACAGATTTGGCATTGTTCATTTCTGAAAAACGGAAAGTTCGTCTTTAAAATATACAGTCACAATTTTTGCTGGTTTAGGGTTTTATTAGGGTAAATGACGGGGATATTCTTATTCCCGTCTTATTTTATTCCCGCGAAAGTGATCACATTAAAAATAGTTGTTAAAGAAAAACCGACTGCCCAATATATTGATCTGTTTAATTTTCAATACGGGTACAAACTAAAAAAAGGTCTGCTCATATTTTAATTGAGAGACCTTTTTTTTATTTGACCTGAATACAGTTAGAAACTTGTTGTTCCGTTCGCCTGATAAGTATACCTGAAACGGTAAATTAACCGAACCGGTGCCGGGCCGGCAAATGGTTCGTAATCTACAGCAAGCAATTCCATTTTTACATAGTAATTATCGGCTGTGCGAAAGAAGAATGTTTTTTCCGGCTTTTGGCGAAAAAGCATGCGAAACCGGATTGTAGTCGTACCAACTCCCGTCTTTAATTGCCTTTTGCGCTGTAGTAGTATCATAAGCATAACCTGTTGAAGGCGCTGTGTTTAAGTTGCTGTAAATACCATTTTGCAAAATGGCGCCGGCATTACCCGGTCCATAAGCATAACTGTTTAATATAAAAGTAGTAAAACGCAAACCGAAATCCCATTTGGCAGTAGCACTGTCTGAATTCGCTATAACGGAGCCATTTTTAAAACTAAAAAAAGTAAAAGAGCTGTTTGAGCTGAAATTCACTTTCAAAGAATCAGTTTTTTCATAGGTTGTTGGCGGCGTGTATATGTCATCACTTTTTAAACATGAATTCATCATTATAACCGTTGCTGTTGCGGCAATCATACCTGCCATGGTCATCTTCTTCATTTTTCTTTTTTTGTGCCCTGGTCCATCATAGGGATTTAGGCTGTTTTGAAAATAATTGTTGTACGTTAATATTGCAATTGATTAAATAAGTAATACCCGGCAGGTTTGGCAAACGGTCTTTGTCCCGATGGTTTAAAATATTTTCGGCACCTACCTGTAATTCAAATCCTTTTTTGAATGTTTTGCTGATCGCTGCATTGATCAGCGTATAGCCCTTCACATATTCCCGGTCGTCATCTAAAATATTATTGCCGTTGATATCGCTAAATCCAAAACGTCCCCGGTAGTTTGCCCTGATGTTGGCGCCCCAGCCTTTTTCTTTGTTTGTGTAAAAGATCTGCCCGTTAGCTGTATGTTTGCTGCGGTTAAATAATCCGCCGTACTCGCTGCGGGTTACATAGCTGCTGTTATAGGTCACCGGGTCTCTTTTAACCAGTTCAGCATTTTTAATTTTTTCGATCACAGCCTTGTCTTTCGCATCCAGGTATTGATAGCCTGCATTAACAGTGAAATTTTTATTTATCGTGTGGTTGATGTTCACATCAAATCCCTGGGTAAATACGTTGTTGATATTTACATAACTGAATATGGCCTGGCCATTTGTTTTTGTAAAAGGCAGGTTATACCGGTCTATCAGATTATTGATATCGTTGTGGAAAAGATTTATGGTAAACCCGGTTTGGTTGTGAAAATTATACCGCGCGCCAATGTTTATGCCTATTGATGTTTCGGGAGACAAAGTATTTTCACCGAGATAAGGAGCCAGGTTAACCGATTGATCAATTTGCCCCTGCTGCTGCAATTGAGTCAAACCAGTTGCCAGTTCATTGGCGCCCAGCAACGTATAGCCAACCAGCGAATTGGTAAAAAATAAAAACTGCTGACGAAAGTCCGGCGCTTTAAAACCTGTGCCTATCGAACCAAAAATACTAAAATTAGGTTTTATCTTATAACCCAGGGCCAGCTTGGGATTGAACTGCAGGTTATACAGTGAATGTTTGTCGAGCCTGCCGCCGAGGGTGATATTTAATTTATTATACAGCAACCATTCTTTCTGCGAAAAAACATAGAAAGCTTTAAAATTCATTTTATCGGGATACCGGTTAGCCTCAATGGTTTCGTAATTATATCCAATACCGGCGATCAGTTTTTGATTTATTTTTTCGCCGATCTCAACCTGTAACTCGGGCTTTAATAAAAACTGCTGCATATAACTTTTATCAAAAAGCTGCTTGTTGCTTTGCAGAAAAACTTCGGCTTTGTTTTGATAACCGGTTACATATAGCCTGCTGATCAGTTTTATCTTTTTTGAGAATTGATGAAACAACTGGTTGTTAAATCCCCAGTCGGTTTCTATGCTGCTGCCATCCACTTCGGCGGGTTGAGAACCTGTATAAACCAAATAATTATTAAACTGTTTTTGGGTAAATAGCCTGGCCGATGATTGTAACTGTGTACGCGCAGTAAAGTCATGAAAAATCCTCGCAGCTACCGAATAGTTACGGTATGGGTCGGCAGTTTTGCCGAAAACAGATTCATCCAGGTCGTAACCACTGCTGCTGTACCGGTTTGCAAAAAGCTGTACAGCTGTTTTGTTTTTTTTAATGCTTTGGTTGGCAGTAAATCCCCAGGTATTGTTACTGGCCTGGTTTATCTGAATCGCAGTTACATTGGTTTTTGGCTTTTCGGTGATGATATTAATAACACCGGCCAGTGCATCAGAGCCATATAAACTGGTGGCCGGTCCTTTAATGATCTCTATTTGCTGAATATTACCAACAGCGATCCTTCCTAAATTTAAGATGCCTGCATTGCGGCCGGTAAGTGGCTCGCCATCCATCAAAATTAATGTGTAGGCCGGATCGAGGCCTTGCATCTGTATGCCGCTGCCAAATGGGTTTGGATAGCCCTGTAAGGATTGTCCCAACGGATTATCAGCCAAAACCAAACCGGTTTGCTGCTGTAAAATGTCGATCAGTTTTTGAGAGCCGGTTTGTTGTATAAACTTTTTGCTGATGACCTGGATGGGAACGGGTATGTCGCCGATGCTTTTTTCGGTACGGGTGGTGGTAACAATAACTTCTTCAATTGTTTTAAGTTTATTGAAGCCGGTATCCCGCACATTGTTTTGTGCTGTCAAACTTTTAGTAATGGCCGAAAAACCGATCAGTATGGAAAAAGACAATATTATTTTTAAGGAAGCTTTCATTTATGAATGCAAAGTTTACACAGCACTCCTTAAGTTTTATCACAGAATTGTCAAGATGTTAAATACCTGATTATAATCATCATGTTTTACTTTAAAATGACAGTAATACTGATTTAAATCAGCAAGCTGGTGAGATAAGTTAACAGCTCTTTGTAAAATTTATGAAACCGGCCGCTAAAATTATTTGAGTTTCTTTAATAGGTCCGTAGGGCCGGCATGTCAGTAACTTTAAAATGACAGTAATACTGATTTAAATTAGCAAGCTGGTGAGATAAGTTAACAGCTCTTTGTAAAATTTATGAAACCGGCCGCTAAAATTATTTGAGTTTCTTTAATAGGTCCGTAGGGCCGGCATGTCAGTAGCTTTAAAATGACAGTAATACTGATTTAAATCAGCAAGCTGGTGAGATAAGTTAACAGCTCTTTGTAAAATTTATGAAACCGGCCGCTAAAATTATTTGAGTTTCTTTCATAGGTCCGTAGGGCCGGCATGTCAGTAGCTTTAAAATGACAGTAATACTGATTTAAATCAGCAAGCTGGTGAGATAAGTTAACAGCTCTTTGTAAAATTTATGAAACCGGCCGCTAAAATTATTTGAGTTTCTTTCATAGGTCCGTAGGGCCGGTATGTCAGTAGCAAAAAAAATGGCGTTCTTAATTGAGCTCCGTAGGAGCGGCATGTTTAACATATCTCTCCTGCGGAGCTAAGAATAAAGTAGTACGAAATTTGGTTAAAATTTCGCCCCCACCGAAACAAAGTATGTTCTTCCATCTGCCGGTAATGCACCCGGGCCGGGATAGCCTCCTGCACGGCGGGTGAAATATTTTTCGTTGCCCAGGTTATTGATGCCTGCTTTAATATTCAGTTTGTCGGAATGTTTGTAAACGGCTGTTAAATCAATAACAGAGTAGGCTGGTATCAACCCGTTCTGTGCATTGGCTGTTGGCAAAACGGTATTGTTTGCATCGGCATAAGATGCATCTACATAACTCAACTGGCCGGTTAAAGACAGGTTGTTATAAGATACAGTCATACCGGTTCTGATAATATGTTCAGGAGCATTCTCTACTTTTTTATTTTTAAGATTGCTTTCCACCAATTGGTTGCTGCTGTTCTTGGTAATTACTTTCAGGTTCCCATATGTTGCATCGGTGTAACTATAAGCTTACAAATACACTTGCATCTGCCTTATTTATTTTTCTGCTAAAAGCTTTTACCGGACTAAATTCTACCAATCCCTCAAAACCTTTGCTGCTGCTGTTTCCTACGTTGGTACGGTAATTATAAAACGGCCGTCAATTCGTTGCTGAACAATACTGCCAATGCGGTTATTGTATCTCAGGTAGAATATGCTGGCATCAAAAATAAATAGGATTTTACTTTACCACGATAGCCTAAATCTGCATTAAAACCCTTTGCATCTTTCAAATCCTGATCGATAATATCTGTTGTGGGAGGCGCCGTTAAATCCGCAAATTGTACCGGCCGGTACGCCTGTGATAGGTTGGCATAGATTTCTGTCTTCTTGCTGGTATGATATTCTGCTCCTACCCCGGCTAAAATAAATCCTCTGGATGTTGTCTGGTCCTGCAAAATAATATCGGCGCCGGTGGAGGTGAATCCGTTTCTGCCACTGGCATTGCCGGTAATATATTCGTAACGAATACCGGGTATGACCAAAAGTTTTTGGTAACCCTGAATATATTCTCAGCAAATGCGGCCACATTGGTGGTTTTAAAATCAATATCGCGGCTCCAAACACCGCCTGTAACGGCCATGTCGTAGTCACTGCCGGTTGTACCTTTTCCATCGGCTGCGTAGCGATAGGTGGTACCCTTATAAACACGTACACCGGCCGACAACGTATGTTGTACATTAAGCAGCCTATAGTCGGTAATAAAACGGGCTTCCATACCAAAGTTGCGGTAATGATCGGTGTTTACATTTCGGGTATTGTATTGATTGGTGCTTTTGTTTATGGTATCGCCAACAACGATTCCTCCCGATGGAAAATAGCCAACGCTGTTTCTGTCGCCAAAGATTCCAAAGAATTTTATATGTAATCTGGCTTTTTCGCTAAACTCGTGGTTGACAATAACGGCGGCGGTTGTCCATTTTATATCAAACCAATTTCGGCTGCGGAAACTTTGTATTACGTCCTGCTGAATTTGAGTATCTGTTAAACCACCCGGCTGCTGACTTCGGATATGAGAATGCATCAACTCGGCGGTTACTGATAATTTTTTATTGATGTGGTAGGTAAATGTTCCAAAACCCGAATTGGTAAAATAGTTGCTGTTGCTGCGGTATCCGTTTGCATTTCGATGATCGAAAAATCCATAGAAATTGAATTTTTCGGTTTTACCGCCAACCGCGTTGTAACTGTTGATCAGGCCATTGCTGCCAACGGTTTGCTGCGTTTCAAATTCAATTTTTTTGCCAGCCTGTCCGGCAGGCAGGTTGATCTCGCTGCCGTTTCGCAAAATATAATTTACCAAACCACCAAACTGCGGGCCGTATTGCAAAGCACCCTGTCCCCGTACAATTTCGATACGTTGCACGGCTTGTAACTGCGGATTGTAGTAGGCTTCGGGATATCCAAATGGATCGGCCGCAATATCGTAACCGTTCTGCCGAACATTAAACTCCCAACTGCGGTTGGGGCTCAATCCTTGCCGCCATACCTATCTGAATACCGCTTCCATCACTTTCCCAAATATGTATGCCGGGCACTTTGGCAACGATTTGCCGCATATTGTTGGTTACTATATTACCCTTTACATTGTCCAGTACAATCAATGCATTTTTCTTACCTGCGTAGATGGATGTACCAACTATCTCGGGCATTTGATGAATATCGCTTTTGCTGTAACGGCCAACCACGGTTATATCGGGTAAGTATTTATGAAAGGGTTCGGTGCTGTCTTTTTTAATGTTGTTTTTATCCTGCGCAGTTATTGATAAACTCATCCCAAGTAGTAAAATGGAGATGCTGATTCTTTTTGCCATATTCTCTTTTTTAGCATGCAAAAATGCAGGCATCCAAAAAGAATTTACTCACGAATCGGGAAAAGGATTTACGGTAAGAGGAAAACTAGTGCATCAACAGCTCGCAGGGTTTGATACCTGTATGTTTTTTAAACGCTGTAGAAAAATGGGAAATGGACGAATAGCCCAGTAACATAGAAACTTCGGTAACACTCAGGCCTTTATCGTACAACAAATATTTGGCGTGTTCCATTCGTTGGCTTTGATAAAAATCAAATATCGTAGTACCAAAAATTTCTTTAAAGCCTTTCTTTAAATAACATTCGTTGATGGCTACTTTACGGCTGAGCGCCTTAATGGTAATGGGTTCGCCGATATGCTGCAATAATACCTCACGGGCCTTGATGATCTTTTCCCGGTCTTCGGCATTTTGCAAGAACTTGCAGGTAAATTCAGTTTCCTTATCATCGCCCAGCATACAATCCATGCTGTATAATAACAGAATTTGTGTTTGTGCATTGATAAAGATATTCTCCCGGGTATCGGTATAGGTATGGTTCAGTAACGCTTCGATCGCGGTTCGGGTTTTACCACAGAGGGGTAATTGTTTACTGAACGATGTTTTATGCCTGAAAGAAAGTACATCCTCAGTTAAGCCGGTATCTGTGCTGTTATTGGTGAACTGCGTGAGGTAATTGGGTTTAAAACTAAAACTCACCACATCTACGCTGTCTACTTTTTCAACGCAACTTCTGCTGCCGCTGAATTTACAGAAATCGCATTCGGTTTGTTTTTGCCTGCAGTATACATTGCCGCTTACACAAAATTTAAGTTCCAGGTAATTGCCATCCGGATTATTTTTTTCAACATGATATACGAGGATACCCGTATCGTCGATATTCCACTGGGATAGTTTTCGGTAGCGGTTAATAGAATAATGCACCGAACCGGGCACAACGCGGTCAACATGCAGCAATACATCCAGATCCTCGATTAAAAGAGGCTCTTTGTGCGCAATGTGTAATATGTCGAGCGGTTGATTCATTGAAAAATTTCAATGCAAATGTACGAAATAATGTTTAAACGTCGGATTTGTGGGGCTATGGTTTACGCAGATTAACACGGATTTTATTGTAAACAGGCTAAATGATCAGTAAAAATTCGTGTAATTCGTGCCCCAATTCGTGTAATAAACATCCCCAAAATTGGTGAAAACCGGTGCAAAAAATCACCTCAAAATAACCCCCTTTTAATTGCCTTAAACGCCTTAATTTTCGTACCTTCGCCTGCCGGTAGCAATCGGCATTAATTTTACCTATTAAAAGCGTTTTTGAACGACAATATGAGTACAGAAGAAACAGTAGTTCCCATCCCAGCCAATACAGGTTATGGCGCAGACAGTATCCAGGTTTTAGAAGGTTTAGAAGCGGTTCGTAAGCGGCCCGCCATGTACATCGGCGATATTGGTGTAAAAGGTTTGCACCACCTCGTGTATGAAGTGGTAGATAATTCAATTGACGAGGCGCTCGCCGGTCACTGTAAAAACATCACCGTCACCATTAATGAGGATAATTCCATAACAGTTGAAGATGACGGTCGTGGTATTCCTACCGGTATGCATACCAAGGAAAACCGCAGTGCATTGGAAGTGGTGATGACCGTTTTGCATGCCGGTGGTAAGTTCGATAAGGACTCTTACAAGGTATCAGGTGGTTTGCACGGTGTGGGGGTAAGTTGCGTAAATGCATTGAGCAGTAAACTGCATGTAGTGGTGAACCGCGATGGTAATAGATTTGAACAGGAATATGCAAAAGGGGTGCCTCAATATTCTGTTAGAGAAATCGGCAAATCCGATACACATGGTACCACCGTTCAGTTCTGGCCCGATAAAAGCATCTTCATTACCGATGTTTATAACCGTGAAATACTGGAAGGCCGTTTACGGGAACTTTCTTTCCTTAATAAAAAGATCACCATACACATTAAAGATCTGAGAGAAGTTGAAGAGGATGGATCAACCTATTCAAAAACATTTTACAGCGAAGGTGGTATTGTGGAATTTGTAGAAATGCTGGATAAG
This sequence comes from Chitinophagaceae bacterium, assembly GCA_016710745.1. GTDB lineage: Bacteria > Bacteroidota > Bacteroidia > Chitinophagales > Chitinophagaceae > Ferruginibacter. The sequence goes on from JADJVB010000013.1 coordinate 223,810, forward strand.
AATGCCAATAGAAATCCGTTACTGCCAACCGTTATTTATTGTGATGGTCACGATGAGGCCAGCAATGTAATGGTAGAAGTGGCCATGATCTACAATACCGGCTACCAGGAGCATTTATTCAGTTATGTAAATAATATCAATACCATTGAGGGAGGTACGCACGTGGCCGGTTTCAGGCGGTCAATAACCCGTGTGTTCAAAAGCTACGGTGAAAAAGAAGGCATGTTCGAAAAAGCGAAAGTGGTTATTGAAGGGGATGATTTTCGCGAGGGTTTAAGCGCGATCATTTCGGTGAAGGTGCCCGAACCTCAATTTGAAGGACAAACCAAAACCAAATTGGGTAACAACGAAGTAATGGGCGTGGTAGATAGTACCTTAAGCAGGGTGTTATCGGCTTACCTGGAAGAAAATCCAAAAGACGCCAAAACCATTATTCAAAAAGTAATATTGGCCGCACAGGCCAGAGCGGCTGCAAAAAAAGCGCGTGAAATGGTACAGCGTAAAAGCGTACTAACCGGTGGTGGTTTGCCTGGCAAACTGGCCGATTGCAGTGATAAGGATCCACAACGTTGTGAGTTATACCTGGTGGAGGGAGACTCGGCCGGTGGCACAGCCAAGCAGGGGCGTGACCGGAGTTTCCAGGCAATACTGCCATTACGTGGTAAGATATTGAACGTGGAGAAAGCGATGGAACATAAGATTTATGACAACGAGGAGATACGCAATATGTTCACAGCACTGGGCGTAAAGATCGGTACTCCCGAGGATCCTAAAGCATTGGACTTATCTAAACTGCGCTATCATAAACTCATCATCATGACGGATGCCGACGTGGATGGAAGCCATATCGCTACTTTGATATTAACATTCATTTTCCGCTATATGAAGGAGCTGGTGGAACAAGGCTATGTATTTATTGCCCAACCGCCGTTGTACCTGGTTAAAAAAGGCAAGGACCAGGCCTATGCCTGGAACGATGAGGAACGGAAACTACTGATCAAGCAGTTTGGACAGGGCAAGGATGAAAGCGTAAATACCCAACGGTATAAGGGTTTGGGTGAAATGAACGCGGAACAGCTTTGGGAAACCACCATGAACCCGGCTACCCGTACGTTAAAACAAGTGACGCTGGAAAGCTCAGCCGAAGCCGACAGGGTGTTCAGTATGTTGATGGGGGATGAGGTTCCGCCGCGCAGGGAATTCATCGAAACCCATGCTAAATATGCGAAGATTGACGTCTAAAAAAGACGATTTCAAGCTAAAAACAAGCTTTTTTTAAAATATTTTATAATATATTTTACCACATTTTTTAGGGGCATTTTGCCCCTTTTTTCATCGTGACCACCTGGTTTGCCCGGTATCGCTTGCTTTTATTGGGTTTATAGCTAAAGTACTGTCTGTTAAGCCTTTTAAACAGCTTGTACCACGAATGCTACCCCGCTTTATATAGAAGAAGCCCTTTTTTACGTATAAAAACCGGTATCGGGAGATGGGGATAACTAGCCTGTTTAATAGTTGATTTCAAGCTGAATCACGTAGTCGGTTTTTGCCAAAACCAATTTTTTTAGTAGCTTGTACTACGAAGTTTACTACTTCAACCCATATTTACTAACCATAAATTTATTAAAATGTCAAAAATGTTAACAGCCTATTGCATGAAAACAAAGGAAAAAAACGTTCCGATGCAGGATGCAGTAATAACCAAAACTTCCCGTGGTGGCTATATGGCCCAGGGCAACGACGGAAAAGGAAATAAAATGACCACGATGCTTAGCGAAGCTACCGCATTGCAAGCCGTTAAAGACGGTGTGGCAAAAAAAGCCTGGTAGACTCGATTTTTAAATTATTGAAGCCATTCCGCTTTGCGGGATGGCTTTTTTGTTATAATAAATTCATATTTAAATAAAAACAGTAATTTTCTACCAAAGTCCTGTTACTTCATTTATGAAAAGACTATACATTTTACTTTTGTTAAATGGAATCATCCTGGCCAGCTTTGGCCAAATAAACCTGTACTCCGCATCTACCATACCCGATTCATTAAAAAAAGACGCTGTTATGGTGGTCAGAGAAGAAGTGATAAAATTTTCCATAAAAGACATCAACAGTGCAAAATATGAAGTTCACCAGGTGCTAACCGTTTTAAATGAACAGGGAAAAAAGTACCTGCAGTTTCAGGAATTTTCCTATGAATTCAGGGTGTTGGATGAGGCAGAGATTAAAGTGTATGATGCCTCGGGTAAAAAGTTGAATACTTATTCAAAAAAAGAAATGACATCTTTAAATTATGGTGAAGGCCTGGTGCCGGAGGGGAAGCTCACTTATTTTAATGTTTCTCCGCCAGCCTATCCCGTTACCGTTGAAATTAATTACAGCATACGATATAAAGGTTTATTTACTTACCCCGGTAACTATTTTCAGCATTCAAATCAATCGGTTCAAAAGGCAGTTTTTGATGTGGAAGTGCCTGCACAATTATCCCTGCGCTACAAGGTACTTAACTGCGATTATCAACCCGAAATCACCCGGTCCGGTAATAAAGAGGAGTACCACTGGGAGGTAAAAAATCTTCGGGCATTTAAAACAGAAAAACACATGGGGTCAACAGATAATTACCTGCCCCAGGTATTATTGGGCCCAAATAAATTCCAGTTAAACGAGTATGATGGAGATATGACAAGCTGGAAAAATTTTGGCAACTGGTATAATACCGTTTACCAGAAGACAACGGAATTAAAAGAAGACAGAAAATTGTTCTATATCAACCTGGTAAAAGATGCTAAAACCGATATGGAAAAGGCCGAAATTTTATACAATTACCTGCAGCATAACATGCGGTATGTAAGTATACAACTGGGTATTGGCGGTTTAAAACCTTTTCCGGCCGGTTTTGTAGATGATAAAAAATATGGAGACTGCAAGGCATTGAGTAATTACCTGAAATCGGCACTGGATGCTGTATCCATAAAATCGAATTTAGTTATCATTGAAGGCGGAATGGATCCGGGAACGGTGTTTGAGGATTTTCCGGCGCACTATTTTAACCATGTTATTCTTTGTATTCCGCAGCCAAAAGATACGGTGTGGCTTGAATGTACCAGTACCACATTGCCCTTTGCCCAACTGGGTCCTTTTACCGAAAACCGAAAGGCCATGATGATTACCCATGATGGCGGTATTTTGGTGAATACACCGGCAAGTGATTATAAAAAAAACACAGAAAGTATACAAACCCTGATTGAAGTAAACGAAGAAGGAGGGGCAAAAGTAAAAACAAACAGCATTTTATCCGGTGATGGTAGAGATGAGATATTGATGCGGTTTCATGATTTAAAGGAAGATGAAAAACGAAAATATTTTATCAACCAAAAAGGATGGAAACAACCGGATAATTTTGAGATTAGCAATTCAAAGAACAAAGCAAACCCTTACCTGGTAAACACCGTAATGGACTACGAAAAAATATATTCTTTTAATGCCGGCAGCAAGCTTTTTTTTGAATCCAGGCTGTATCCCATTTTTGATGAGGAGATCCCGGAAACAGAAAAAAGAAAAAATGACTATTATTTTACCTGCCCCTACCAAACCATAGATACAACCGTATATAAATTCCCGGCAGGTTTTATGTTGGAAAGTATTCCCCAAAATAAATTGATACAGTTACCCTTTGCCGAATACAGCTGCAACTACAGTTGGGATGCTGCAACACATACGCTTACATCGGCCGCTTTATTGAAGATAAAGGACCGGGTTATTAAGGCTTCGGATTATGCACAGCTGGTTGATTTTAAAAATCAGATAATGGCAGATATGAACGAAAAGATCGTGATGAAAAAGAACTGACAATGGCATGACCCGCACAACGTAATAATCCGGGCTTTTTGTTTATTGTCCGGTTATTATGATGTAATTTTATCCGAATGCCACGTAAGAAACTTCTTTTCTTTTTGATATTGTTGATAGGTAGCCAAAAACAGTATGCACAGTATACACTAATGGCAATGCCACCCGGGATGCCTGTAATGAATATTCGCTTACACAGGCGGTAAACTGGCTGGGTGGTTCGGTTTGGAACAATAATAAAATAGACCTTAGCCAATCCTTCGATTTTAATTTTGATATTTTTTTGGGTAACAGCGATGCAGGCGCCGATGGCATTGCATTTGTTTTGCAACCCATCAGCACCAGTGTAGGATCGGCAGGCGGCGGATTGGGCTATTCGGGTATTACGCCGGCAGTAGGCATTACCATTGATACCTGGCAAAATACCAGTGACGGCGACCCCGCCTATGACCATATCGCGATTCAGCTCAACGGCAATCTCGATCATAGCAATACTAATAGTATCGCCGGGCCGGTAACGGCATTGAGTACAAGTAACAATATTGAAGATGGAAATTGGCACTCCTTTCGCATCTCCTGGAATGCGGCAACAAAAACATTATCGGCTTATGTCGACGGCTCTTTCCGGCTTGCAGGTATAAAAGATTTTGTAGCTGATGTTTTTTCGGGAGACCCCCTGGTGTTTTGGGGGTTCACCGGCAGCACTGGTGGGTTTAATAACCTCCAGAAATTCAAAACCGCTTTAAATCCGGCCTACCGTTTTATCCCGGGTCAAAAAAGATGCATAAATGAATCTATCGCATTTTTCGATTCCACTATTTCCTTTACCCCGGTGGTAAAATGTACTGGAATTTTGGCGATGGCAGCCCGGTTGACTCGGTTAATGCGAATCCCATACATACCTATACGGCTGGCGGAGATTATACGGTAACCAAAAAGTGATCGGTGCCGATGGTTGCGAAGCTACCAACACACAAATATTGACAATCGGTACCAAACCCGTTGCCAATTTTGGTTACAGTGATCCGCTTTGTACTGGCGTGCCGGTAAGCTTTTCCGATTCTTCATTTGCTACGTTTGGAACCATTAATAATTGGAGCTGGGTGAAAACAGGTTTGTTATGGAGTTCGCAACAAAATCCGGTTAACAGCCTTGGTTTAGGCTCACATACCATTAAACTCGTTGCCGGTACCGATGCCGGATGTATCAGCGATACGGTTAGCAAAACCTTTGTTGTTCAACCCGGCCCGGATGTTAACTTTAATTTTAATGATAACTGCACCAATACGGCCATTGGTTCTCAGCCAATGATGTTTCGGAAACGTTACAACCTGGGCATGGACCTTTGGCGATGGTGGCGTGTCTTCAACAAAGACACCATTTACAAATACAGTATCGCCGGTATATTTCCCGTGCAGTTAAAAGCTACGGCTGCCAATGGTTGTAATACGACACTTCAAAAGATATAATCATTTACGGCACCCAAGCTTTTGCAGGTAACGATATCAGCGTAGCATCAGGGCAGCCTGTGCAATTGCAGGCCAGCGGGGGCGACAGTTATGAATGGAGCCCGGCAACCGGCCTCAGCGATCCCTTTATTGCTGATCCGATCGCAGTGCTTAATGGAGCCCAAACAATAACCTATACCGTTAGAGCTTATACAGCCCGGGGCTGCGAAAGTTTTGATGATATTACCATCAGGTTTTTCAGGCACCCGAAATTTATCTGCCCGGCGCTTTTACGCCAGATGGCAGCGGATTAAACGATGTGTATCGGGCTGGCCTGGCAGGCATCAGGGATTTTAAATACCTGAAAATTTTTAATCGGTATGGCCAGGTCGTCTTTTCTACAACCGATCCAACGAAAGGCTGGGACGGAACCTACAAAGGGAAAAACCAAAACAGCGGCGTGTATGTTGTTGTTGCCAGCGGTATAGATCACCGGGGACTGTTAATTGAGCGACAGGCAACCGTGATGTTGATCAGGTAATTTTTATTTAAAAAAATCACAGAAGAAATATGCAACTCTCAGGGATAGTTTACCACCTATGCCAATGTATATTTCTTCTGTGATTGTATTTAGTTTACAGAGAATGTTAATAACCGGTATAAATAAGATCCTGCACGCTTTTATTTTTTTGTAAATGTGCCATCCTCATTCGCCTCGCCCAGGTAATCCATCTTTACAGGTATTCCAAACGCATCATAATCAAAGAAAACCGGCGATAGTCTTTTTTAATCTGCAATTTGTTGGCACCAAAAGAAAGGGTTGAGCCTTCTATCTTCCAATCCACAACTTTCTTTCCGTTTTCGGCGTCAATAACAGTTCCATTATCCATGTATGAATAAACTTTTCCACCTTCCGAAAATCGCCAGGTGGTGCCATATCTTTTTCCTTTCAGCCATTTAGCTTTTACTTCAAAATTTGGATACTCTTCGTTCCTTTTTTTGAAGGCATCGCTGCCGGGTTCGTAAAACAGGTAGGTTAACGTATCTTTTCCCGGCAAGCCCATCACTAATTTTCCATTGCCAACTTCATAAATACTATAAACATATTCCTTATAGTCTTTAATGGTCAGCTTATCTCCATCAACATTATAAGTCATTAGAGTTCCCATTGGCGTAGCAATATTATTATTAGCTTTAAAAGTCAAATAGGCATTGTAATCATGGCCGGTTTCAAGCTGCCAGTATTTTTCTGTTGCTTTTGCAATGAGGTAGTTATTTGCATCCTGACCTTTAAGGCTGCTGCCTTGCACAGTATCACTGTTTTTGCATGCAGCAATACACAAAGAGATGATGCTGATCCATGTTAGTTGTTTAATCGCTTTCATTTGTTAGTTGGTTTAAATTGTTAATCAATATCAATGCTGATGGTATAATCGCCATCCAGTACATTTCTTGCGCCTGCAACGGCAAAGTATATAGTGGTACGGCGGGTGGTGGTATTAAATGTTATGGTTTGAGGTTTGGCTGGTTCATTAAGGTTTGGTTGCCCAATCCATACCGGGTGCGATGCTTCGCAGATATTGGTGTACACCAGCGCCGGCGGTGTGGTTTTTAAATCAAATCCGGCATAGCCATAAATATTTATCCGGCGGTTTGTGTATTTGGGCGCAACGGTAATTTTAGCAACAGATTTTTCGGGCAGGTCAAACCAGTAACCAACATGCTTCCCTTCAAACTCAATATCCCGTATGCTTGGCCAGCAGGCCATTTGGCTGGTGGTAGCCCAGGAGAGATCCTGCATAATATGGCCGCTGCTTAGGTTTCCTTCTACGGTTGTCTTTCCAAATTTTCTAAGTTTGATGTAGGGGAGATTCGCAGAGGCAGTAGTGGTTGTCATGTTTCGGATTCGGTCTGCTTTCACATCTTCATCATAATTTTCTGCATAACCGTCAAATGAAACGCGATAGCTTTTATCGTAATTTACTTTAAGTACAATGGCGCCATACCATTTATTGTATTTGGCATCCCAAACCTCTACCCGTTGATTTTTTTCGTAAGAACCGATTATGACAGGCTCGTTATTATTGTTATTTGTGTTGTTATTATACGTTCCCGGATTATTATTTAAGCGACGAATCCTATCGGCACCAACCTCGTCTTCATAACCTCTTTTGTATTCATCATAGTTTATTTCATAGGTTCCGTTGGGATTTATTTTTCTTATTTTGCCTGGATACCATTTGCCGTCATTGCGGTTGTACACGTCCACCTTTTCATATTTTTTATAGGTAACATTGTATGTGCCCGGGCTGTAAGTTTGGTTATTGTTGCCGTTGCTGTAATTGCCAAAAGAAAGGGAAGAAAAAAAATAGTTTGCACTGTAGTCATTCACATAATTGTTCTTTTGCAAAACCATGGCCTGGCACATCATAACGCCGGATGAAAAAGTATGGCTGCTGATATAAGTGCCCTTTGCAGAAACATATTTTAAATAAGTACTTGAACTGCCGGCAATTGTTGAAGATTGCTGCACATCTCGTTGGCTTGCCTCCATCCAGAGTTTTTGTACCGTGTTGGCGGCAGATTGCGATGCAATGCTATTTGATGCAGTATTGGTTAGTATCAATGCATAAGTAACGCCAGCTTTTGTATCGGTGAGTGTAAGCATTTGGGAATTGCTGCTGTTGCTAAAATCCTTTGATGGCCTCCCCGGAAAGCCTGCACTGATGTTAAAACCATCGTTTGCAAAATTGTAACTGGTTAGCTGCACACTTTGCCTTGCGGGCTGTGCAAACAGTTGTACCGTAGTAACAGTAAAAATCAGGACTAATATCTTTTTCATTATTTACGATTTTATGAGTGTAAAACTATAAACCGCAATCAGCTCCGCTGTCGTCCTTTTGGATGATTTTTATTTTTTTGTAAGCCGGATTGAAAATAAGGAATACCAAAAGATTAGGCTGTCATTAGCGCTCTAACCTTTGCAAGCGCAGCCGTACGTGAGTACACATCCAGCTTAAGAAAAATATTGCGGATATGTGTTTTTACGGTACTTACAGAAATGTAAAGGCTGTTGGAAATTTCTTTACTGGTAAGTCCATCAAAAATTTTTTGCAGCAGTTCGTATTCCCTGTCGCTCAGCGGAGTTGCTAATTTTTGGTTGAGTTTTACCAGCTCAGGCATGTTAAAACTTGTTTTTATTTTTTTGCCATGCGTAAGCAAGGCCAGTTGCAGGGCTGCAAAAAGACCTTTTTCGGTAAATGGTTTTACCAGATAGCCAGAGGGGTTGGTGTACTGCACCAGCTCCAGCGTTGCCTTATCTGAGTAAGCTGTGAGGTACACAAAGGGTATATGATAAGTACGGTTTATCTCTTCTGCAATATGAATGCCTTCGTCGCCTTTTTTAAGATTAATATCCAGCAGCACAATATCAGGCGTATTGTTTTTTAATGCTTCCAAAGCAGTCTTTTCATTGTACACCACGGCCGAAACTTTAAAATCAATATTGTTTAAAGCCTCAGCAATATCCTCAGCCACCATGGGTTCATCTTCTATAATCAAAACATTTATCTCACTCATGATTTTCGTTTTGGTTATCAGGAATCTGTATGGAAATGGTAGTGCCATCCTGCACGGCAATATCAATTTTGCCTTCCAGTTTTTCAGTAAAGCCCTTATCATCCGGTATCCAAAAGAACGGCTTTTTTTTTCTGTAAGCTCCTGTTGCAGTCCAACGCCATCATCTGCCACGCTTAGTATATAACTGCTAGAAGCGGGTTGATGAATAAAACTAACGTTGATCACACCTCCGGCTCTGCCTGCAAAGGCATACTTGTAGGCATTTGTAACCAGTTCGTTAATGATAAGCCCCAGCGGAACCACGGTGTCAATATCCAGCTCTGCATCATCTACCTGTTGCTGCAGTGTTATTTTTGTTTCTTCTTTTTCATTACTGTCTTCAATATAAGTAAGCAGTTCACTGATGTAATCTTTAATCTTAAGCGAAGTAAGATTACCGGCATCCCTGTACAGGAACTGGTGAATAAGCGCCATTGATTGCACACGGTTACGCCCTGCCTGCACGGCGGAGTAAGCTTTTTCATCGCTTATATAATGCGATTGAAGATTAAGCAGACTTGTTACCACCTGCAAATTATTTTTTACCCGGTGATGAATTTCCTTCATCAATACTTCTTTTTCCTTTAACGATTTTTCAATCTCTATTTTATTTTTTGCCAGCAAAGCATTCTTGCGTTTAAAAATATGATACGCATAAAATGCAAGGCCGGCCAGCAGCAATAGAAAAACAGTTGACAATAAAAACAGGTTTCGCAGCATGAGGTTTCTCTTCGATTTTTCTTCGGTGGTAGATACTTTATCAGTAAGCTCACCAATCTGTTGATCCTGTTTTCCTTTTTCATACAGGGCATTCATTTCATTTATCTGGCGTATGTTCTCTTCGTTAAGCAGGCTGTCTGTAAGTGTTTTGTGCAGGTTGTTGTAGCGGTATGCACTGGTGTAGTCATTCTTTATTACATAGCCTTCTGCAATCAGTTTGTAAAATGCAGCTACAAATTCCCGGTCATTAAATTTTTGTGCATAAGCGGCTCCTTTAGTAAACCACTCAATTGCTTCGCCGGTTTTTTTGTGGTACAGGGCAATGCTGCCAAAACCCTGCAGGCAACTGATATAGGATGCCTGCTCTTCTGCTACATTTAATTGGGGAAATAATTTAACCAAAATTTTTTCCGCCTCATCAAACCAGTTTAACCCCAGCAATGCAGCTGCCAGGTTGGCTTTGCCTTCATGGATATCCTGCGGTACAAAAGCGAGCTTAAGTACTTCGTTGGCATAATATACGGCGCTGTCGTATTTGCCCATGTATTGATAACAGGAACCAATATTGATGGATGAATTGATAATGCCTTGTTTGTTTTTTAATTCTTTTTTTATCTGAAGCGATAATTGGTTATATCGCAATGCGTTTGCATAATCTTTCCGGGAACGATAAACCAACGCAATATTATTGTAGGATTGAGCGATTTCTTTCCGGGCTTTATATTCTTCCCGGAGTTTTAATGCTTCAAAATGATTGCGAAGCGCCAGTTCGTAACTCCCGGCAGCATAGTATGCATTGGCAATATCGGTAAGTATATTGGCTTGGGTGGGATGCAGGTTGTATTCTTTTGTGATCGCCAATGCCTGGTTAAGGTAAAGAATGGCTGAATCTGTTTTGCCTTTTATATCATAACTGATACCGAGATTTTTTATCGCTCTTGCTTCCTGCCTGATACTGCCCGATTGCACAGCCATCTGCCCGGCCCTGTTTGCAAACAGGATAGACGAATCTACATTATAATCAAACATGTAAAAAGCAAGTTCGTTCAGCGCATCGCTTTTTACAGAATCATGAACGGCTGATGATGCTACTTTAAGCAAGGAGTCTTTTTCAGCAAATTGACAGATTGCCAGAAAAGGGAACAGTGATGTAAGCAGTATGGCTAATAAATATTTCATTGATTGAAATAAAGAATCAAATGTAATAATAATGATTATTTTGTTACTACTCCTTTAGGCTGAATTTATTGTAGCTAATCTGTTAGGGAGTTACCTGAGACTTATTTTTAAAAGACCCATGGGGCCGAAATGGTAGCAGAAAATTATTCAATCGCATGTATTTTAGCTCCATCGGAGCGGCATTTTTTATATATCGTTCCGACGGAGGTCTGAAAAAGGTAATAAAATCGTTTTTCTACTAACATTCCACCCCTCTGAGGCAAAATAAAATTACCTCCGCCAACAGGTTGTAGCTAACGTATGTAAGGCTGAAGTATAGAAGGAAAAATCATCCAAAAGGACGATTAAAGACCGGCACCGGCGGAATACTTTTACCTCATCATTAACGCAAATAAATACAGTATGAAAAAGATATTATTTACAGTATGGATGCTGCTGATTGCAGACTTTGTTTTTTCGCAGGCCTTATCACCCGAAACAAAACTTGCGGTAAACACTATATCTAACCTGCTGCCGAGGATGGCCACGAATGAGCAATACACACAACCTATCGGTATTGAAGAGTTCGCCAAAGTGAGAAAGGAATGGGACGCCTACAATGAAAATCATACAGCTGTTGTAAATGCCTGGAATAAAATACCCAAAGCAGAGCAACAACATCCCGATGTGCAGGCCATACGTAAACCATTGGCCGACCGTATTGCGTTTTTTCAAAAATGGACAATACAACTAAAAGCCACGCAAAAAATTATCAATGATAATCCACAAGTATTTGCCAATTCAAATAATAGTGCCCCGCTTTCTGAAACAGGCAGACAAAAATTAAAACAGATTGGCCCGCTGCTGGCTGCAATAGAGATTAACAAAGAATATGCAGCTGTTTTATTGCCCAACCAATATGTGCCTGCGGCAGAATGGTTTCTTAAAATAAAAGGCAACTATCTTAAAGCAACTGGTTTGCTGGCTTCACTGCAAAAAATAGAAAGACCGCACCCGGATGCGATGAAAGAAGAGGAAAAACTGCTGGAAATTCAGGCAGTATATCTTAATGTAGAAAAACAATTGAAAGCCATAGGTACCGCACAAACCAATAGCGGCATTAGAAAAATGTGGGCAGATGACACTGAAAAATATAAAGAATCGGTATTAACATTTGCTGACGTACTGGGCGTTGATATGCCACAAACCACAACCAACTCCTGGACATTGTTTGAACTCTCGCCTGATAATTATGATAAAACATTAAAAGACCTGGAAGAATTATCTGTACTGATGAGCGGCAATTATAAAGACCTGGTTGACAATTTTAGTTATGTATTTCCAACATTAGGTACCTCACCCTGCGTGTATCGGATGGTATCAGTACACCGAAAAGCGTTGATACCCGAAGTGGTAAAACTTTCGGCAACAAGATTTTTGGCAAATGCCATGCATGGTGCACCCGATATAGCAGACCTGGAAAAACAGGAAGGCTGGATGGACGGCAGTTTTACGCCAAGAGAAAGTAAAAAGAAACTCACCGAAATAAAATCACGTTTTACGCCGGTATTAAAAAAATCGGGCGTTACTGAAACAGAAGCAGGACTTGATCAATTGGATACTGTGTACAATGCCTACTGGCGCAAGGCTGAAGAGCTGGCACCAAAATGGATTTTTCCAATGGATGCTGAAGCTACCGGTGATGCAAGGGCCAGAACACTATTTACAAGCGAAATAAAAGCAGCTTTCCCCGGGGTGCAAATAATAAAACTTGGTTTTGCCTACGATGCCAAATGGACTGTTTACCTGGATTCAAAAAAATCAACCCAAACACCGAACTATTGGTACTACAGCCTTGATGAAAGTACCCGGCGAAAAATATTTTACAGCCTGGCAATTGTTATTTAATGAAGATTATGTGGGAGGAGGTAAATTCTCCGGTGGTTCTATACAATGGTTAAAGTGGAGATGGCAGGGCAGTAAATAACAGATACCGGTATTGAATGGGTTTCCGGGCTACAGATTATTGCTAAAAACATGATAAAGAATATAAAACGGTAAAATGTATTTTACGTTGTTTGATCATTCTCTTTGTGTTTGCGATATTTCTTTGTTCCATAGTAAGTTCCTGCAGCAGGCAATAAACTCAATCCGCCATCAACTGGTGCATCAGGGGCGCCGCGCGGGTCCTGCGCCAATAATGTAAATAACAATAGCCAGTAGCCCTTTTTTCTCTTTATAAAATTCATGGCCGGAATTAATAATTGGTAATAATTAATAAGTTCACCGTCCGGGTATTATCTGGTTTGACGATCTCCAGTTGATAACCGCCACCCGGTATATTCAGCACGGCAACGGTTTGTGTCCCCTTCCTGCCGGGGTTTGGCAAAACAGGTGTAGCTAAGTTTTAGTTCGCAAGCTTCAAATAGCGTAGGGGAGTGGCTTAAAAATAAACTGCTTCATCTTAAGCAAAAAATCGTGGAGTGCTGTCATTGTCTTTACATCATCAACCACCAACAGGAAATTTTTGCCAGCTTGTTTCAGCCTCGCCTTATTGGTACCTTTCTGTAAAAAATCAATCATCTTGTTAAACAGGTCCGATGTAAAATAAGGGCTATCGGGGTTACTTACAAAAACGCATTTAAGTGATTCGTTCTTTAAGAACATCTTTTCAAAACCAAGTGCTACTGCCATTTTTCGGCACCTTACGGTGGTAAACAAATCTTCTACCTGCGCCGGTATTGGTCCAAACCTGTCAGTCATTTCGGTATGAAAAGCAGTAAGGTCTTCTTCCGTTTCACAATTATCCAAACGGCTGTACAGCGATAATCGTTCAGTAATACTCTCCACATAACTATCCGGTATTAAAATTTCCAGATCAGTATCAATGCTGCAGTCGGTTACAAAATCATCCTGTTGGGCTATCTCGTCCTTATACAACTCCTTGAACTCGGTGCGTTTTAATTCCCGTATCGCTTCATCTAAAATTTTATGATACATTTCAAACCGATCTCGGCGATGAAACCGCTTTGCTCGCCACCCAGCATATTACCCGCACCACGTATATCCAGGTCCCGCATCGCGATCTGGAAACCACTGCCCAGTTCGCTATACTGTTCCAGGGTGCTGAGTCTTTTCCGGCTGTCAGCAGGCAGGGTGCTCAAAGGCGGTGCAAACAAATAGCAGAACGCTTTTTTATTGCTGCGGCCAACACGTCCTCTCAATTGATGCAGGTCACTCAATCCAAACTGATGTGCATTATTGATGATGATGGTATTTACATTCGGTATATCTACGCCGCTCTCCACAATATTGGTACAAACCAGCACATCGTATTTTTTATCCATAAAATCGAGGATGGTGTCTTCCAGGTCATCGCCATCCATCTGGCCATGGGCGTAGGCGATGCTCAGATCCGGACAAAGACCCTGAATAAATCCTTTCATCTCGGCCAAACCGTTTACCCGGTTATGAATAAAGAAAACCTGTCCGCCTCTTTCGGTTTCGTAATAAATGCTGTCGCGGATGGCATCCTCATTAAAAACCATCACTTCGGTTTGAATGGGCTGCCTGTTTGGCGGGGGCGTATTGATGATGCTCAGGTCTCTGGCTCCCATTAAACTGAATTGCAATGTTCTTGGTATCGGTGTTGCGGTAAGGGTTAATGAATCAACGGTTGTACGTAACTGTTTTAATTTTTCTTTCGCCGCCACACCAAATTTTTGTTCCTCATCGATGATCATGATACCCAGGTCTTTAAATTTTACCTGTTTATTGAGCAGGGCATGGGTACCGATGATGATATCTATTTTTCCTTCGGCCACTTTTTCCATCGTTTCCTTTTTTTCTTTCGCCGATTTAAAACGATTGATAAAGTCAACAGTTACCGGAAAATCCTTTAACCGGTCGCCAAAGGTTTTATAATGCTGGTAAGCCAAAATGGTAGTGGGTACCAAAACTGCGGCCTGTTTACCATCGCACACGCTTTTAAAAGCAGCCCGTATGGCGATCTCTGTTTTTCCAAAACCCACATCACCGCAAACCAGCCTGTCCATCGGCGATGGTTTTTCCATGTCGCGTTTTACATCTTCGGTGGCTTTACCCTGGTCGGGCGTGTCTTCATAAATAAAACTGGCCTCGAGTTCGGTTTGCAGGTAGTTATCCGGTGCATGGGCAAATCCTTCCTGGCTTTTTCGCTGGGCATATAATTTGATCAGGTCGGTGGCAATATCTTTTACCTGCCTGCGGGTTTTGTCTTTCAGTTTATTCCATACATCACTGCCCAGTTTATTCATTTTGGGCACGGTGCCTTCCTTGCCGCTATACTTCCCGATCTTGTGCAGCGAGGAAATATTCACATACAACAGGTCGCCGTCTTTGTATTGAATGCGCACGGCTTCCTGCATCCGGCCATTGGCTTCAATTTTCTGTAATCCACTATACACGCCAACGCCATGATCAATATGGGTAACATAGTCGCCGGGTTGCAGTTCCCGGAGTGTTTTTAACGTGAGCGCTTTGTTTTTACTGAACGCCTGTTTTACTTTGTATTTATGATAGCGTTGAAAGATCTGGTGGTCGGTGTAGCAAACCACTTTCAGGTCATCATCAATAAAACCCTCATGAATGGACGTGGGTATAGGAATAACATTGATTTCGGCCTTACCACCGGGGCCTGCGGCGAGGTCTGTAAAAATCACGTGCAGCCTTTCGAGCTGCTTTGGGTTTTCGGCAAATAAATAAATGTCGTATTTCTGCTCTTAGTATTCTTTTAAATTTTTTATGAGCAACTCAAAATTTCGGTTGAAAGCGGGCTGTTCTTTTGTAGCAAAGTTCACCTGCAGTCCTGTACCGGGCCGGGTATTAATTCCAAATTCTACCAAATGCCGTTGCGATAATTTGGTTTCAATACCGGAAGCATTTATAAAGTCAGATGCACTTACAGTTGTTTTGGATTGATAGTTGTCTTCCTCATCTATGGCAGCCGAAGTGCTTTCCGGATTTTGCTTCAGTAATTCCAGATAGGCCTGTAAATCCTCTTCCTGTTGTTCAATTTTTTCCCTGATAAAACTCCAGTCGTCGGTCCACACAACCGTATTCCCGGGTAAAAAATCCAGTATAGAAACTTTCTCTCCCGAATCAAACTGCGTTTCTACATTCGGAATAATACTTACCTGCAATAATTTTCTTTCACTTAGCTGTGTTTCGGGGTCAAAGATGCGGATGCTGTCTACCTCATTGCCAAATAATTCCACGCGGTAAGGTTTTTCATTTCCGAAAGAATAAATATCCAGGATTCCGCCCCGAACGGCAAATTGTCCGGGTTCATAAACAAAATCGGTACGGGTGAAACCATAGCCAACAAATTTTTCATAGATGGCGGGGGGGGCAATCGTATCGCCTTGTTTTATGGAAATGATATGGGCAGAAAGTGTTTTGGGTAAAACTACTTTTTCGAACAGCGCTTCCGGCTAAGTAATAATGGCACCAACCCGGTTTCGCTTAATGGATTGGCGAACCGGGTGAGGCATTCGGTGCGCAACATCACATGACTGGCGTTGAGCAGCCTGTAATTTTTTTTTATTTTTAAATGAGGAAGGAAAGTAGAACAGGTTGAGTGCACTGCTGATATTTTCTAATGTGTTGTGAAAATAGGCCGCTTCTTCAGCGTCTTTTAAAATAACCAGGTGGTTTTGCTGAGCTGCGGAAGCGTGGTTAAAAACCGCTGAAACGATGAACGGAGCAGCACTTCCATGGAGTCCGTTAAGCTGTATTTGTTGCGGTTCCGACAAGGTGATCCCATCCACTATTTTAAAACAGCGGGGGTCATTGGCATATCTGTTCGTCAACATTTCCAGATTCATCAGGGCGGCAAATATACGGTGAATAAGAAAAGCAGCAGATATTAGCTGTAAATTGGCAATATTGAAGCTATTAAATCGTTATCAGTACGTCTTATCAGTGATTTATTGTATATTTTTGTGATACAGGCGTTTTGAACCAAAATCCAATGACATTTTACCAAATGAAGAAATTCTATTCTTATTGCCTTTCAATACTGCTTTTTTTTAGTTTTACAGAACTTGCTGCGCAAACTACTGACCTGCCGGTACGGTTTGCTACCGGTAATTTTATTACCGGAAATAATGTTGAAAAACAGGTATTCCAAAAGGAAAATATACTGGCCTCTTTTTATAACCAGGCGTATTATGTTTTGGTACAGTTTTCGAAATTACCCTCAGCACAAGAGCAAATAAATTTGCGGAATGCCGGGCTGAACCTGGAAACCTATATACCGGGTAACGCCTATTTTGCTACGATTGACAAAACCTTTGATTTTTCAAAGGCTGATCAGTTTGATATTATTTCGTTGAACAACATGCCGGTTTCCTATAAACTGGATCCGGCCGTTTTACATTATAAAGATCCGGGTAATAAAGAAGATCATAAATTAATTGCAGTTAGTTATTACCCATCGGTAAACAAGGCCGAAGCTGTTGCAGCCATGCAAAACGCCGGTGCCGTAATCGTACCAACAAAATTTAATGAACCGGATGTTGTTTTTATTCAGGCAGATGCGAATAAAATTAATACCCTTGCTGCGTTGCCGTTTGTAATGTATATCAGTTTACAAAGTCTTGCCGATAAAACCTTAAACTATAAAAGTGTTGGTAAACACGCGGTCACCAATTTGCTTTCTCCGGCTGGAAAGAATTTAAGTGGAAAAGGCGTTGTGGTAGGCGTGGGTGATAATTCTGAAATCGTTACCCAGCATATCGATTTTAACGACCGGGTGATTAACCGGGTTCCGTTCCCTTTCAGTTTTCATGGCATTCATGTATCCGGAACCGTGGCCGGCGCCGGGATCCTCGATCAGCGCCACCATGGAATGGCACCCAGGGCTACCATTGTAAGCCAGTACCTCAGCGATATCATAACCACAGCCCCGACCTATGTGGCCGACTACAATATGATCGCCACCAATAATTCTTATTATGCCGGGCAACCCGGTTGCCCCGGAAACGGCGCATACGATGTGTTGAGTAATTACACCGACCGGCAAATGGGCGACTATAAAAATTTATTACACGTTTTTTCGGCCGGTAACGATGGGGGGTACACCTGTTCACCATATCCCCTGTCATACGCAACGATAAAATCGGGATACCAGGCAGCCAAAAATGTTTTAACGGTTGGCGCTACCGATACACTTTATAATGTTGCTTCCTTCAGTAGCAGGGGACCGGTTAACGACGGCCGGCTGAAACCCGAGATCATTGCAACCGGTTATAATGTGTTTTCTACAAAACATTTTTTTAGTTATGAAAAAAGCAGCGGTACCAGCATGTCGGGGCCGATTGTTGCGGGAGCAGCTACCATATTAAACGAGCAGTTTCGAAAATCAAATGTCGCGGCAATACCTCCGGCGGCATTGATAAAAGCCGTTTTGTGTAATGCCGCCGAAGACCTGGGTAACCCGGGCCCCGATTTTAGTTATGGTTTTGGAAATTTGAATGCGAGGAGGGCAGCCGATGCTATCGAGAATAGCCGGTATTTTATCAGCAGTGCTTTATCGTCTTCAAATACGATAACGGTTCCGGCTGGTGCCCGTCGGTTAAAAGTGATGTTGTACTGGGCTGATACTGCCGCTGCTGCCAATGCAGCAACCACGTTGGTGAACGATCTGGACCTCACCGTTGTTGATCCGGCTTTGTTTACTAACCTGCCCTTGATATTGGATCCATCGCCTGCCAACGTAAATAACAATGCTGTTCCGGGAATAGATCGTGTAAATAATATTGAACAGGTGGTGATTGATAACCCGGTGGCTGGAAACTACGATCTACAAGTGAGCACCTTCGCGCTGCCTTATGGCGGTCCGCAACAGTATATTGTTACTTATCAAATCGACATGAACGGGGTCACCGTTGAATATCCTTTCGGTGATGAAAAACTGGTGCCCGGGGAGCCCGAAGTAATTCGTTGGAATGCCTATGGGGATGAGTCGAACACGTTTACCATTGATTATTTTGACGGTACTTCCTGGAACCTCATTGATAATAATGTACCGGCCACTGCGCAATCTTATAACTGGGTGGTACCGGCTACGGTAAGCAATAATTATTTGATCAGGGTAAGCAGAAATGCATCGGCATATTCCGATCAAAGTGACCGGAATTTTACCGTAATTGGCTCGCCGGTTGTTACCGCCACGGTTCCCTGTGAAGGCTATGCACAATTGGATTGGCCGGCCATTCCCGGTGCAACTTCTTATAACATCTGGCAGCTACAGGCCGATACCATGGCGGTTATCGGCAATACTACCGGTCTTACTTATTTAATTTCCGGTTTAAACAGCGCAGGGAGGTATTGGTTTGGTGTTACTGCAAAAAACGGTTTAGTTGATAGCAGGCGTTCCATTTCAAGACTGGTTACGCCAACCACCGGCGTTTGTACGTTAACTGCTTTTGATAATAATTTAAAAGCAGCATCAATTGATGCGCCGGTAACCGGCAGGCAGTTTACGTCATCGGCGCTCACAGCAACGGAGCAAATCAGGTTTACGATAAAAAATCTGGATGATGTGGCCACTTCCGGTGCTTACAATTTATCGTACCAGGTAAATGGCGGAGCAATTATAACCGAAAGCAGTTCCGCTGTTTTGCCAGCGCTGGCAACTTCGCAATATATTTTTACTGCAACGGCTGATTTTTCTTCGCCCGGAATGTACAATATAAAGGCCTGGGTTAAACGCCCCGGGGATGCGCAGATTTTGGATGATACCGTATCAGTTTTAATCAAACAGTTGGTAAACACAGCAGTAACGCTTCCTGTGGTGGAAGGTTTCGAAAATGCATTGCCAAAAGATTACCTGTTAAATACAACCGGGCTCGATAGTATTGACCGCGTAGATTTTAAAACGAGCACGGTACGGGGCAGGGCACGTAGTTTTGTAAATACGGGCTTTGCAAATAACGGGATCAGGGCAATAACCCTGGACCAGTTTCCTTATAATGTTGCAGCCACAACCGATAGTTTGTTATTGACCTTTAACCTGAACAATTATATTGCCGGACAGCAACTTCGTCTTGAATTTTATTACAAAAATCATGGCCAGGAAAATAGTCCCAACAACAAAGTATGGATAAGGGGAAGCGATACCAGGCCCTGGGTATTGGCTTATGATCTGATCACCAACCAGGCTGCACTGGGCCAGTATAAGCATGCGCTGATCAATGTGAATGAAGTGCTGGACACGGTTTTACCGGCACAACCCATCAGCAGCAGCTTTCAAATTAAATTTACCCAGGAAGGGAAAACATCGGCCAATGTACCTTACCCGGTAATTGACCAGGATGATGGATATACCTTTGATGATGTGGGGATCAAAGAAGCTGTTAATGATATTGGAATTTATAAAATTGTATCGCCTGCAATTAGCGGTTGCGGAATGGCGGGTAACCAGCCTGTTTCGATCCAGGTTAAAAATTACAGCAGCACTACGTTTACCAATGTGCCGGTATATTATAATGTAAACCGAGGCGGTGCGGTTATGGAAACCATTGCTTCATTACCACCGGGCATCACTACACACACATTTGCCGGCACGGTAAGTCTTACCGTTGATACAGATTATAGTTTTAATTTCTGGACAAACGAACCAACTGATAATTATAACGACAACGACAGTGTGCTGAATTATAATTTTCATGCCAGTCCGGTGATCGGCACATACCCTTATTTACAGGGTTTTGAAACGGATGCCGGCAGTTGGTATACCAGTGGGCAAAACAGCAGCTGGCAATGGGGTACACCGGCGAACACGCTTATCAATAAAGCGGCAAACGGCTCCAGGGCCTGGGTTACGAATTTAACCGGGAACTACAACGAAAATGAAAATTCGTATTTGTATTCGCCCTGTTTTGATTTAACCGGATTAACTACGCCTGTGTTATCCTTTAGCCATATTTTCAAATTGAGGATGGCGTACCCGCTGATTATACCTGGGTAGAGTACTCGGTTGACGGAGGCATAACCTGGAACCGGTTAGGCGTTAACAACCAGGCGGGCAGTACAAACTGGTTTAATGACCCAACCGGTAAAAACCAATGGCGGCCTTCGTTGCAAACCTGGCATGTAGCCAGTATTAATATCCCTGTTAAGGTAAACAATGTACGTTTTCGGTTTGTATTAACCAGCGACCTGGGGTATAACCTCGAAGGCGTGGGTATCGACGACATACATATTTTCGACAAAGCATTGATCTATTCGGGCGGAACCGTTACCGGCATAACGCAGCCGGTTAGCGGCAGTAACTGGATCCATTTTAATTCAGGCGCAACCCGGGTAGCTTCGTTAAATGCCAATGGAAATACCCTGGGCAATACAGCTGTTAGTGTTTACCCCGTCACCGGCCCGGCCCGGGTGCAGAATAACCAATATTACCTGAACCGTAATATTGTGGTACAGCCAACTACGCCGCCGGCAGGGAATGTTACTGTTCGCTTTTATTTTACCGATACGGAAGCAAAGAATTTGATTGCCGCTACAGGCTGTGGAGGTTGTACAATAACCAAAGATCCTTACGAATTAGGCGTAACCAAATACAGCGGCAACCCGGCGCTTGAAAACGGAACACTGGCCGACAACACCAATTGCTGTTACCTGTATATTCTTCCCGCCAATACCGAAATCGTACCCTACGACAATGGTTATTATGCCGAGTTTACCGTAAATAGTTTCAGTGAGTTTTGGCTGAACAATGGCGGTCTGGGTGGCATAAATCCATTACCGGTAAGCCTGTTGAGCTTTGAAGCAGTAAAACAAAATAAAAAAGTTTTGTTACAATGGATCACCGAAAATGAACTCAATGCCGACATATATATAGTGGAGCGCAGTACCGACGGAATTAATTACGCAGGTATCGGAACCGTGAACGCCTATAATACCAATAACAGGAGTAGCTACAATTTTACAGATTTACTGCCGATACCGGGATTGAATTTTTATCGATTGAAGATGATGGATAAAAATGCAACATTCAGCTATTCACCGGTCAGAAAAATCGATTTTATCAGTACTGCTGATGATTTCACCGTTTATCCAAACCCGGTTAAAGACGGCAGGCTGACTATTGCCTCTTCCGGGAATATAAATAATGCAGTGTTATATGATGCTGCCGGAAGGATGATTAAAACGTTCAGGTTGAGCGGGCGCAGCAACACCTTGGATCTGAGCGGCGTTTCACCGGGTACCTATCAACTCAGAATGTTTACTGAAAACGCGATACAAACCGCGAAAATAATTATTCAATAATAGGCACATAGCACCTATGAAGCTTTTGTATTTCCCGGTTACGAAAGCTTTTTTATTTTATTTATTTGTAACTTTCCGCAAACAAGCTCGATGGCATTATTACCGTGGCGTACAGGAAGGGTTATCCGCATCAAAGATGAAACGCCCGTTACAAGAAGATTCTGGATTGAAGTGCCGGAGCTGTCTTCCTTCGAGTTTGAACCCGGGCAATTTGTAACGCTCGACCTTCCCATTCATGAAAAAGCCAACAAGCGCTGGCGCAGCTATTCGATTGCTTCCTGGCCCGACGGAACCAATGTATTTGAGTTAATTATAGTACTTGATAAAATAGGTGTAGGTACCCATTATATTTTTAATGAGTTAAAAATTGGTTCCGAATTTCCTTTCAGGGGAGCCCAGGGCGTATTTACTTTAAAAGAACCCCCCGACAAAGATCTGTTCCTGATCTGCACGGGTACAGGCATAGCTCCGTTCAGGAGTATGGTTCATCACATTAAAAATAAAAATATCCCGCATAAGCAAATAACATTGATTTTCGGTTGTCGCACCCGCGATACTATTCTTTATTTTGAAGAGATGAAAAAACTGGAAGCATCAATGGAAGGATTCGCTTACATGCCTACCCTGTCGAGGGAGACCTGGGAAGGCGCTACAGGATATGTGCATCTGGTATATGAAGAACTTTGTAAGGATAAAAAGCCGGCAACTTTTTACCTATGCGGCTGGCGGGGCATGGTTGATGAGGCGAAACAAAGGATTTTGGATATGGGCTATGATAAAAAAGATATTCATGTAGAATTGTATGGTTAGAAACGGACATGGTTAAAATTCAGTTTACTAACATGATATTGGTCATTTTATGGCATGATCAAAACGATAGATACAAATTGAATTATTTTAGACTTTTGTTTCTTAACTTGTAGCATTATAAAAATCACGATAACGGTTTATTATGGGTGCATCTTCCATGATTGTTTTGATTATTGCAGCGTTGGCGTTTTCTGCTATTGCACTCACCGTGGCCAGGCTGGTAACCAAAGCGACAAAAAATCCACAAAAAGGGCAGCCTTACGAATGTGGCATACCAACCACCGGTAAAACCTGGATACAACTGAATGTTGGCTATTATTTATTTGCCCTGATATTTTTGATCTTTGATGTGGAGTTGATCTTTATTTTTCCCTGGGCCGTAGTGGCTAAATCAGTGGGATGGATAGCCCTGGTTGAAATTATCATTTTCTTTTTCATTTTATTTATAGGATTTTTATATGCACATAAAAAAGGAGCATTGAAGTGGAAATAGCCCCCTCGGTCCCCCAAGGGGAAAGAAAAACGCGGAGTATGATAAATAGAGGATTTTGCTGAAGTGCCATTGATTTTGATATTTTTAAGACATAACTTCTTGTATAATGAATAACGCGTCAAATAATTCAGAGTCTGCTAATCCCCCCTTGGGGGGCGGGGGGGCTGCTGAGGGTTTCCCTGGTGAGATACAGGAAGTACCTGGCGGCGGTATTGTGTTGAGCAAACTGGATGATGTGATCAACTGGGCGAGATCCAATTCTTTGTGGCCACTAACCTTTGCTACCAGCTGTTGTGGTATTGAATATATGGCGGTTGCCGGTGCCAAATATGATTTCTCCAGGTTTGGTTTTGAAGTAGCCCGTGCCTCACCACGCCAGGCCGATGTGATCATCATTGCCGGCACCATCGTTAATAAAATGGGCCCGGTGTTAAAGCGTTTATACGACCAGATGGGCGACCCCAAATATGTGATTGCCATGGGAGCCTGCGCTATCAGCGGCGGACCCTTTTTTTATAATACCTATTCGGTAGTTAAAGGCGCCGACCATATCATACCGGTTGATGTGTATGTAGCCGGTTGTCCGCCGAGGCCCGAAGCCTTGCTGCACGCGTTGATATCGTTGCAGGAAAAAATAAAAAAAGGAATGACAAGGGAACAAATAAAGTCGGGGATATAAATAACATGGAAAAAGAAGAACTTAAAACCAAAATAGCCGAACTGCTGCCTGCCGCTACTTTTGAAGAAAGTGGGGAATGGCTTAACATATTGGTTACGCCCGCCGATTGGTTATCTTTTGCCGGGCAACTCCGCCATGATGAACGTCTGTTATTTGATTATCTTTTTTGTTTGACCTGTATCGACTTTAAAACGAACCTGACCATGGTTTATCACCTCAGTTCAACAACATTTCGTCATAATATAGTTATCAAATCTGTTTTAGATAGAGCGCGTCCCGAAATTGAATCCGTGAGTCATATCTGGAAAACAGCAGAGTTTCATGAACGGGAAGTATATGAAATGTTTGGTGTTGATTTTTTAAACCATCCCGATCTTCGGTTATTGATCTTACCCGACGGATGGGAAGGGAAGAACCCGATGCGGAAAGATTTTGAGGATCCGGTTAACATGATAAAGTTATAGAACTCCAGCACCCTCTCCCGATAGAGGATGAAAGCGAAGATAAAAGCGAAAGCAAAAATGTTTAGAGAGACTGAAATAGTAAAAGATGTTTCCTCAATCCCCCCTTTTCCGCAGGATGCTGTGCAGGGGGGCGGGGGGGCTGGAGATTTAATCATCAACGTTGGACCTCAACATCCTGCAACACATGGTGTATTGCACCTGGTGATCACACTGAATGGTGAGACCATTAAAAAGGTTGAGCCGCATCTGGGCTACATACATCGCTCCATCGAAAAAATGTGTGAGAGTTTAACCTACCGGCAATTCATTTATGTTACCAGCCGCATGGATTATCTCTCTGCCCATATAAATAATCATGCCTGTGCTTTATGTGTTGAAAAAGGCATGCAGATTGAAGTGCCAGACAGGGCACAGGTGATACGGGTGATCATGGATGAATTGACAAGAATTGCTTCGCATGAATTGTGGTGGGGCGCCATGGCCATGGATATTGGAGCCTTTACACCGTTTTTTCATGCCTTCCGGGAACGGGAAAAGATCAATGAGATCATGGAAGAAACCTGTGGAGCCAGACTCACTATGAATTATTATGTACCCGGTGGTTTAAGGGCCGATATGCATCCCGATTTTCAGAAGAAGGTAAAAGAATTCATTGTGCTGTTTAAGCGAAAAATTGATGAATATGATGAACTGGTAACCGGCAATATCATTTTTATAAACCGGATGAAGGGCGTTGGCATGTTATCTAAAGAAGATGCGGTGTCGTTTGGATGCAGCGGTCCGGCTGCCCGGGGAAGTGGGGTGCATTGTGATATCCGGAAATTATATCCGTATGCAGTATATGATAAAGTTGAGTTTGATGAGATACTGGAAACCGGCTGCGATTCGCTGGCCAGGTACATGGTGCGGATCAGGGAAATGAAACAATCGGTGAGGATCATAGAGCAGTTAATCGATCATATTCCGGAAGGAGATTTTCAGGCCAAAACAAAAGCGGTGTTGAAATTACCCAAAGGGGAATTTTATACCCGGGTAGAAACGGCTCGCGGAGAGTTGGGTGTTTATATTGTTAGCGAAGGCGCAACCACACCTTACCGGATCAAATTCAGGTCACCCGGGTTTTCAAATCTATCAGCTTTGGATAGTATGGCCAGGGGCAGCAAGTTGGGAGACCTGGTGGCGATGATGGGAACGCTGGATCTGGTGATACCGGATATAGATAGATAGCCTCCCCAAACCCCTCCATGGAGGGGCTTAAGAGACTGAGAATTTTTTCGGTTTGATAATAATTAAGTATAATTATTTTGAAATTTTAAATTAATAAACTGCCCCTACGCGTTCCCTCTCCTTTGGAGAGGGGTTGGGGTGAGGCTATGTGGAGCTTAACAAACATATCAACAGGTATTCATGATTGGTTGATCCAAACCTTCAACCCAACCTGGGCATTGATCATAGAAATGGTCATTGCAGGCATTGCTGTGATCGGTTTATTTGCGGTATTGGGATTGGTGCTGGTACTCATGGAAAGGAGGGTAGCTGCCTGGATGCAGATCAGGCTTGGCCCAAATCGTGTAGGTCCGTTTGGATTGTTGCAATCCGCAGCCGATACGGTAAAGCTGTTGGTAAAAGAAGGAATGACGCCCGACGGAGCCGATAAATTCTTATTCAACCTGGCGCCTTTTATTGCCATGATGGTGGCCATGTTGTTGATGGTTCCTATCGCCTTTGCAAAAGATTTTCAATTGTGGGATCTCAATATCGGTGTATTATATGTATCGGCAGTTTCATCTATCATGGTCATCAGTATATTAATGGCGGGCTGGGCGAGCAATAATAAATACTCCCTGATGGGCGCTATGCGCAGTGGTGCGCAGATCGTGAGCTATGAATTGTCAGCGGGTTTATCCATCCTTACCATCGTTGTATTAACCGGCAGCTTAAATATAAATGACATCATCATTGCACAGGCCGATGGTTGGTGGATCTTTAAAGGACATATTCCGGTGATCATTTCATTTGTGATCTTTATCATCGCGGTAACAGCAGAAACCAACCGGGCACCTTTTGACCTGGCCGAAGCCGAATCTGAATTAACTTCCGGTTTTCATACCGAATATTCGGGAATGAAATTCGCCCTGTTCTTTTTAGCAGAATATATCAACGTATTTATAGTTTGTGCCATTGGGGCAACACTTTTTTTAGGGGGATGGATGCCGTTCCATATCGGTAACTGGGAAAGCTTTAATCACGTGATGGACTATATTCCTTCCAGCATCTGGTTTTTTGGAAAAACCTTTTTCCTGATTTTTGTGATCATGTGGTTCCGGTGGACATTTCCACGTTTGCGTATCGATCAGTTATTAAACCTGGAGTGGAGATATTTATTGCCGATAAGCATGTTTAATTTATTATTGGCAACGGCAATAGCCATTTTGGGCTGGCATTTTTAATTACCCGTTTAGAAGGTTTAGACTAAACTCCTAAACTTTCTAAACATTCCTAAACTTAATTAATGTTTATTGTAAAATACATAAAAGATGTTTTTAGCGGAATAAAATCACTGCTGGTAGGCATGCGCCGAACCGGTTATTATTTTACACACCACAAAGAGATCATTACAGAGCAATATCCGGATAACCGGGATACCCTGGTGATGGCTGATCGTTTTAAAGGCGAAGTGGTATTATTACATGATGAGAACAATGAACATGCCTGCACCGGATGCACCGCCTGTGAACTGGCCTGTCCGAATGCAACGATAAAAATTGTTACCAAATTTGATATCACACCGGAGGGTAAAAAGAAAAAAGCGCTGGACAAATTTGTATATCACCTGGAACTGTGTACCATGTGTAATCTGTGTATCATCGCATGCCCTACTGATGCCATAAAAATGGCGCAAACATTTGAGCACAGTGTGTACGACAGGGCAGAACTGACTAAAATTTTAAACAAGCCTGATTCAAAGATCAGGGAAGGCGTAGAATAATGAGTGGATCAACGATCATATTTTATTTACTGGCGGCGCTTACTTTAGTGAGTGCGGTACTGGCTGTTACAACCCGGATGATATTCAGGGCGGCGATCTATTTATTGTTTTCACTGATCGGGATCGCCGGCATTTATTTCTGGCTGCAATATGAATTTATAGCGGCGGTGCAGATCGTGGTGTATGTGGGAGGTATCGTGGTACTTATCATATTTTCCATTTTTCTTACCCAACAGGCAGGCGACGAATTGCCCAAACAAAAGATGGGCCGGCAATTATTTAGCGCTTTGGCGGCTTTTTGCGGACTGGCATTGGTGCTGCTGCAGATCGCACAGCATGCTTTTGTAGAAACCGGCGGTGAGGTTGTTGCGCCAACTGTTGCCAATATTGGCAATCAAATGCTGGGCGTAAATGATGGGGGATATGCGTTGCCATTTGAAGTGGTGAGTATCTTATTGCTTGCTGCTTTGGTTGGTTGTATTGTTATCGCTTTAAAAAGTAAACCCGAACAAACATGATGGAACCGGGATTATATCATATGCTGTTCATCAGTGCAACACTGTTCTTCATTGGCGTGTACGGCTTCTTCACCCGGAGAAACCTGGTGACCATGTTGATGAGTGTGGAACTGGTATTGAATAGTGTGAACCTGAATTTTATTGCCTTTAATAAATATTTGTGGTACGATAAAATGGATGGCTTGTTCTTTACCATTTTTGTGATTGCCATTGCTGCGGCAGAAGCTGCGGTAGCCATAGCAATCATTATCAATCTTTACAGAAGTCATAATTCAATTGATGTGGAAAATGCAGAGGAGTTAAAATATTAGCCTCACCCCAACTCCTCTCCGAGGGAGAGGTAACGGGAAGAGCGAAACGAAGATCAGATAGGTAGAAAAATAGAAGTTGAAATGCTTAATTACAGAAGTCGAAAATAAATCAAATGCCCGGCCTCCCTCTCTTTTGGAGAGGGAACGAGGGTGAGGCCATTATGCCAAACGCAACCTACATAGCGCTCATTCCGCTGCTGCCACTGGCAGGATTTTTAATGCTCGGTATTTTTGGAAGGAAATATTTTAAGAATACCTCCGGCGTTATTGGAACAACTTTATTGTTGATCTCAACAGTACTGGCTCTCTACACGGCCTATGGTTATTTCTTTGAGTATGGAAAGATTGATGGCGTTTATCAGAAGTTAATTCCGTTAAAATATACCTGGCTGCAGTTCAGTGAAGGTGTTTCTATCGATATGGGTATCATTATCGATCCAATTTCTGTGATGATGCTGGTAGTGGTAACCTTTATTTCCTTGATGGTGCACATCTACAGCCTGGGCTATATGAAGGGCGATGAACGTTTTCCTACCTATTATGCGTTTCTCGGACTCTTTACATTTTCTATGTTGGGGCTGGTAATATCTTCCAATATTTTCCAGATCTATATTTTCTGGGAGTTGGTGGGCGTTTCGTCTTTCTTATTAATTGGATATTATTATGATAAACCAAGTGCAGTTGCAGCCTGCAAAAAAGCATTCATCGTAACCCGTTTTGCCGATGTTGGATTTTTGATCGGTATTTTAGTATTATCATTCTATGCCGGCACGTTGGATTTCAATACATTGATAGAGAGGCTCACGTCGGCAGAGTCAACCGAATTTAAAACAGCCGTAGCCGCTTCTTTCATGGGCATGTCGGCTTTAACCTGGGGATTGGTTTTGGTATTCATCGGCGGCGCCGGAAAAAGTGCGATGTTTCCATTACATATCTGGTTGCCCGATGCGATGGAAGGTCCAACGCCGGTTTCTGCTTTAATACATGCGGCTACGATGGTGGTGGCGGGTGTATTTTTAGTGGCCAGATTATTTCCGGTGTTTGCCATTTCATCGCCGGATGCGCTAAGCCTGGTTGGTTATGTGGGTGCCTTCTCTGCATTGATAGCCGCCGTTATAGCCTGTACACAAACTGATATAAAAAGAGTGCTGGCCTATTCCACCATGAGCCAGATCGGCTATATGATGTTTGCTCTTGGTGTTTCCAAATATGGAGGGGAAGACGGGTTGGGTTATACGGCTTCCATGTTTCATTTGTTTACCCATGCCATGTTTAAAGCCTTGTTGTTCCTGGGTGCTGGGGCTGTTATACATTATATACACAGCAATGAAATGAAAGACATGGGCGGACTCAGAAAATATTTGCCCATCACACATATTACTTTTTTAATTGCCTGTCTCGCCATCGCCGGTGTGCCGCCGTTTGCAGGCTTTTTCAGTAAAGAGGAAATATTATTGGCAGCCTATCAAAGCAATCAATCTATTTACTGGGTCGCGTTGATCACTTCCGGCCTAACGGCGTTTTATATGTTCCGTTTATATTTTAGTATCTTCTGGAATAGAGAGGCTCATGTGCATGGTGAACATAAGGGCGAGGGTGGTTTTGCCATGATGATGCCATTGGTGCTTTTAGCTATTGGTGCTGCTGCCGCGGGATTTATTCCTTTCGGACATTTTGTAAGCACTGACGGGGCACGACTGGAAACTGAATTTCATTTGATGTTCTCCATTGCTCCAGTTGCATTGGGACTGGCCGGTATTTTTATCGCCATGTGGTTGTATAAAAAAGCATCTGATAAGCCCGATAAAATAGCATCATCTCTGAACGGATTATACAAAGCAGCCTATCATAAGTTTTATATGGATGAAATTTATATGTTCATCACCCAAAAAATAATTTTCAATTTGATTGGCCGGCCAGCTGCCTGGTTTGATAAGAATGTGGTGGATGGTTTGGTTAATGCAACCGGAAATGGCACAAAAGATATTTCTGAAACGATTAAAGGATTGCAATCAGGTAAAGTACAACAATACGCGATCTACTTTTTAGTTGGCGTGATTGGATTGGCCTTACTGTTTATTTATTGGTGGAATTAAACAAGGAAGGCATGCTTCCGAAACTTGCCTTCCTTAACAAAATGTAAAATGAATTTATCCTTACTGATATTATTACCATTGCTCACGGCGATAGTTATTTTGCTGATGCGAAATGCTGCTCAGGTTAAATGGGTGGCATTGGCCGGAGCTGCTGTTCAGTTTGTTGCGGCATTTGTTTTGTTATTTCAATTCAATCATCAAAGAGCGTTGGGCGACAAGGCTCAAATGTTATTTGAAACGCAGTACAACTGGTTCCCTTCCTGGAATATCAGTTTTCACCTGGGTGTTGATGGTATTTCAGTGGCGATGATTTTGTTGACGGCCTTTGTGGTTATTGCCGGTGTGCTCGTTTCCTGGAACGTGACAAAAATGACCAAGGAATTTTATTTCCTGCTCATTTTATTAAGTCTTGGGGCTTATGGTTTCTTTATTTCCCTTGACCTGTTTATCTTGTTTTTCTTTTTGGAAATAGCTGTTATACCAAAATATTTACTCATTGGTATTTGGGGAAGCGGTAAAAAAGAATACAGTGCCAATAAACTGGCGCTGATGTTAATGGGCGGTTCGGCCCTGGTTTTAGTTGGTTTATTGGGAATTTATTTTTCGGGTACCGAACACAGCTTCGATTTAATGAGATTATCGCAGCTTAATATTCCCGTGTCCGTACAAATGATCTGTTTTCCGTTGTTGTTTGTTGGTTTTGGTGTGTTTACAGCACTTTTCCCTTTCCATACCTGGGTGCCCGATGGTCACTCATCTGCTCCAACGGCGGGTTCCATGTTTTTGGCAGGTATTTCTATGAAGCTCGGTGGCTATGGTTGTTTGCGTGTGGCTACCTACCTGCTGCCCGAAGGAGCTAAAGAATATGCAACTATTGTCATTGTACTTTCCGTCATTGCAATTTTATACGGAGCCTTCGCTACCATGATGCAAAAGGATCTGAAATATATCAACGCTTATTCTTCGGTTAGCCATTGTGGTTTTGTTTTGCTGGGCATCGGGATGCTCACCAAAACGTCCATGACCGGCGCAGTGATGCAGATGGTATCGCATGGTTTAATGACAGCACTTTTCTTTGCTGTTATCGGCATGATATACGAACGTACCCATACCAGGCAGGTTAATGAAATGAGCGGGTTATTAAAACGAATGCCGTTTATTATTTCGGTGTTATTTATTGTTGGATTGTGTTCATTGGGTTTACCGGGCCTCAGTGGTTTTGTAGCTGAGATGACTGTTTTTGTTGGTTCCTGGGAGCATCCCGATACATTTAGACGGGTGGCCACTATATTAGCAACGTTGTCGATAGTGGTAACAGCAGTTTATATTTTACGGGCGGTTACTAAAACCTCGATGGGTCCGTTAACGACAGGTTTTGAAAAATTAACCGATGCCACCTGGAACGAAAAACTGGCTGCGGTTATATTGCTTGCCGGTATTTTAGCTATTGGTTTAGCGCCATTTTGGTTAAACGACCTGGTTGGTCCGGGTGCGGAGATCATTATGAACAAAATTGGAAAGTAAAAAATACAAATAGTGAACCGGGACCTTGAGGGCTGTTCCTTGTTCAATAGTTAAATAAGATTATGCCGAATGAATTCTTCATACTGATGAAACCTGAACTGGTATTAACCGGTATCATTTTCCTGCTCTTGTTTATTAAACTGGGCAAGGGGTTAAAAAATGATACATTATTGTTGCTGATCCAGGTTTTGCTATTGTTGAATTTTATAGGTGGATTTTTCTTTAACAAAGAAGGCGTTTTGTTTGATGGGATGTATCAAACCTCGGCTTTAATAGCGCTGCAAAAAAATATTTTAAGCCTGGCTGTATACCTTATCTCTTTGTTATTCGCCGATTGGTTTAAGAAACAAGAGCATATGCCGGAATTTTTCGTGTTGATGTTATCAGCCATGCTGGGCATGTTCTTCCTGATCTCCAGTGGAAATCTGCTGATGTTCTTTTTAGCGTTGGAACTGGCAACCATTCCGGTGGCGGCCATGGCCAATTTCGATCTGGATAAAAAAAGATCTTCAGAAGCCGCTATGAAAATGATCCTGTCATCGGCATTTTCTTCCGGTATATTATTATTTGGCATCTCTTTGGTTTATGGCTCAACGGGCAGTATCAGTTTTGCTGAACTTCCTGGTTTATTAAACGGAAGCCCTTTGCAGATATTGGCCTTGGTGTTTTTGTTTTCAGCCTTTGCTTTTAAACTGTCCATTGTACCTTTTCATTTATGGACCGCCGATGTATATGAAGGATCACCAATGGCAACAACTGCATTTTTGTCGGTGATATCCAAAGGAGCAGTAGCATTTATTTTCATGGCTACCCTATACAAGGTTTTTCAACCCATGCATGAGGTATGGTATAATATGGTTATGATCTTATCCATTGCCACGATGGTTATTGGTAACCTGTTTGCTTTGCGGCAGCAGAATATTAAAAGGTTCCTTGCTTTTTCCTCCATCGCACAGGTTGGTTTTATTCTGGTTGGATTAAGCAGCAATTCAATTGAAGGAACAACTTCGGTTGTTTATTTTATATTGATCTATGTATTCTCAAACCTGGCGGCATTTGGGGTGGCCGCAGCGATTGCGTCAAACACCGGTAAAGAAAACATTGATGATTATAAGGGATTGTATAGAACCAATCCGTTCTTGAGCTGGGTGCTGGCCCTGGCCTTGTTTTCCCTGGCGGGTATTCCGCCCACGGCAGGTTTCTTTGGTAAATTATTCCTGTTAACAGCAGGGGCATCCAAGGGAAGTTTCCTGTTCATCACGATAGCTGCGTTGAACATGATCATCTCATTGTATTATTATTTGCGGGTGATACGTGCCGTGTTTATGGACCAGAATGACGAGCCAATCGAAAAAATAAGAATAGAGCCATCGGCCAAATTTGCATTGATGATCTGCGGAGCAGGTATTATTTTGGTTGGATTGTTGAGTTGGATCTATGATTATATTCAAAATCTGGTTTAGAGGTTTAGAAGATTAGAAGTTTAGTGGGCAACTGATTTGAATAACTCCTAAACCTCTGAACCCCTAAACTTATAAACCCCTAAACTTTCTTATGGCAATAAATAAAAATCACGAATTTGAAGAACTGGACGGCGTTAAGTGTGGTATCGTAGAAAAGAGTGTATCGCCGGAAAGAGTTACCTTTTTAAAAAAATTACTCGAGTTCAATAAATATACTGTTGTTGTGGTTCCTTCACCTCCGCCAAAAGCAGCGCCTGCACCCGTAGTTAAAGTGGCCGAGGGGGAGGTTGCACCACCTGTGGCTCCCGAACCAGCGCCGCCATTGCCGGCTACATTTACCGTAGGCGTTACCGATTATACGTTCAATACCATCAACGCCATTTTTGGCCGGGCACTCAAAACCCCTAATGGCCACGTAGTTACTTTAGCTTACTGGCAACAGGAGGAAATGGTTAGTCACGATGAGATACCGTACTACGAGCATACCTGAGAATATTTTCGATTGTAATTCTTCATAGTCTTTACTGCATTACATTCTGTCTATATGACCAGAATCATTTTTTGCCATGAGTTATGTTTTGCCATATACTGGTAACATGGCGTAACTCTGTGTAGTCTAAAATATTTTGAATAATGAAAAAAGATAAAAGGGCTGAAAAGTATATCTACTTCTTTGGCGGCGGCAAAGCCGATGGAAACGAATCCATGAAAAATCTGTTAGGTGGTAAAGGGGCCAACCTTGCCGAAATGGCGGGCCATCCAAAGCTAAAATTACCGGTACCTCCGGGCTTTACCGTAACCACAGATGTGTGTACATATTATTACAAGAATAAGAAAACATATCCAAGGGCCATTAAATTACAAGTGGATGAGGCTATGGCAAAAATGGAAAAGCTCACTGCAAAAAAATTCGGTGATGAAAAAAATCCATTACTGGTGTCTATCCGCTCGGGTGCCAGGCGTAGTATGCCCGGTATGATGGAAACGGTGTTAAATGTTGGACTGAATGAGAAAACCATTGTCGGCCTGATAGCACAAAGTGGTGATGAACGCTTTGCCTATGATGCCTACAGGCGGTTGATCATGATGTATGCCGATGTGGTGATGGAAAAGGGGAACGCGATTGAAGTTAAAGGGGATAAGGGAATACGCAAAATACTGGAAGAAAAACTGGGCCATATTAAAAAGAAGCAAGGGTATGCAAGCGACACGGAACTTACGGTTGCTGAATTGAAGGAACTGGTGACCGATTACAAAAAAACGATCAAAAAAGTATTGGGTAAAGATTTTCCGGAAGACCCCCGGGAACAAATGTGGGGCGGTATTGGTGCCGTGTTCAGCAGCTGGAATGGCAAGCGGGCAATAGAATACCGCCGCATTGAAAAGATACCCGACGAATGGGGTACCGCGGTAAATGTACAGGCGATGGTGTTTGGCAATATGGGTAATGATAGTTGTACCGGCGTAGCTTTTACCCGTAATCCCGGTAGCGGAGAGAATAAATTTTACGGCGAATATTTGGTAAATGCACAGGGTGAAGACGTGGTGGCGGGTATCCGCACACCGGCTCCCGTGAATCAATATTCCATGAATGCACAGAGTAAACAGTTTACTTCGCTCGAAAAATTAATGCCGGCTTTGTACAAGGAATTATACGGTTTTCAAAAAAGACTGGAGCATCATTATAAAGATATGCAGGATATTGAGTTCACCATTGAAAAGGGAAAGCTCTTTATGCTGCAATGCCGTGTTGGTAAACGCAATGGCATTGCCGCCGTGAGGATGGCTACCGAAATGCATAAAGAGAAACTGATCGACACAAAGACGGCTATCATGCGGGTGGCACCCAACCAGCTCATTGAATTATTGCTTCCCATGCTCGATCCAAAAGTAGAGCTGCTCACCAGGCCTATTGCCAAAGGATTGCCCGCTGGTCCGGGTGGAGCAAAGGGCCGTGCGGTGTTTTCTTCAGATGACGCCGTGGCTTGGGCACTTAAAGGAGAAAAGGTTATCCTGGTACGGGAGGAAACATCACCCGAGGATGTGGATGGTATGCATAAGGCTGAAGCCATTCTTACCACAAAAGGAGGTATGACATCGCATGCGGCACTGGTGGCCAGGGGATGGGGAAAATGCTGTATAGTGGGCTGTGGTGATATTGAAATTCACAACGATACAAAAACATTTCATGCCAAACATGGTGTGATCATCAAAGAAGGCGATTGGATCAGCCTGAACGGAACCAGGGGATTGGTGTATGAGGGCAGTATGTCGTTAACAGCTGTTGACATCAATAAAAATCAATCCTATAAGGATTTGATGAAGCTGGTAGATAAGAAAAAAACCATGGGCGTGAGAACAAATGCCGAAACGCCCGAAGATGCTGCACAGGCTATGGCTTTTGGTGCAGAAGGCATTGGCCTGTTTCGCACCGAACATATGTTTTATGGAGAGGGAAGTGAACAGCCTTTGTTCCTGCTTCGGAAAATGATCGTGAGTAAAACTGAAAAAGAACGTCGTTCGGCATTGAATGAATTGTTCAAATTTGTAAAAAAAGATATTAAAGACACGTTGATGGTTATGAAGGGTCGCCCGGTAACCATTCGCCTGCTGGATCCGCCATTACACGAGTTCGTGCCGCACGATTCGGAAAAATTACATCATCTGAGTAAAGAACTGCACATCAGCATGAGTATGTTGAAAAGAAGGGTGCTGGCACTGCATGAAAATAATCCCATGCTGGGGCATCGGGGTGTGCGGCTGGGTATCAGTTACCCCGAGATCACCGAAATGCAGGTGAGGGCTATATTTGAAGCCACTGCCGAAATACTGAAAGCGGGGAAAAAAGCATTCCCAGAAATTATGGTGCCGGTTACCGTTACGGTAAATGAGCTGAGCCATCAAAAAGAGATTGTAGACAGGGTATATAAAGAGGTATGTGAAAAAATGAAAATGAAGAAGATACCCTATCTGTATGGCACCATGATAGAAACACCAAGAGCCGCTATCCGCGCAGAGTTGATGGCACATGTGGCCGACTTCTTCAGTTACGGAACCAACGACCTTACACAAATGAGTTTTGGTTTCAGCCGGGATGATATTGGCGGGTTCCTGCCAAAATACCTTGATCTGAAAATACTGCCTTATGATCCATTCCAAACCATCGACCAGGATGGGGTGGGCGAACTCATTCGTTCCGGATTGGAACGCGGCCGAAAAGCAAAGCCTCATCTTAAAGTGGGGATCTGTGGTGAGCACGGTGGAGATGCGGATAGTGTAAAATTTTGTCACCGCATCGGAATGACCTATGTAAGCTGTTCGCCTTTCAGGGTGCCGATCGCACGGTTGGCCGCCGCCCAGGCCGCGCTTGAAAGCGGTAAATAGGCAATACAAAAAAGGCTGCCGGCAAATTAATTTGCCGGCAGCCTTTTATTTTCAACCTTTATTTTACACTGTCCAGTATTTTCATATAGTTAACCCGCTCATAGCCGGTTGGATCGGAAATATCCTGCTGGCTCATGATTCCTTTGAAGCCCTTAATATTTTCAAATTCTTTTGAAAACATCCAGCTCTCCAGTTCCCGGTTCATTGTTTTTATATAACCGATGCCATGTTTATATAAGGCGGAGGCGGTCATAGCCACATCGGCACCAGCCAGTATATATTTAATTACTTCAATTGAACTTTGTACACCGGTTGTTGCTGCCAGTGAAAGTGACACCCTGCCATACAAAAGAGCGATCCAAAGAAGCGGTAATTTGATCTCATCTGCTTCACTGTAACGAATATCATGAACCAATGATAATTTGTTGATATCAAAATCGGGTTGGTAAAACCGATTGAACAAAACCAAAGCGTCGGCCTTATATTCCTGCATGCGCAAAGCCATATTGCCCATGGCACTGAAATAAGGATTGAGTTTTACAGCGACCGGTATTTTCACGGTTGCTTTTACCTCGTCAATGATATTTAAATACCGGTGTTCAACAGCGGCCGATGATAAACTTACATCTGCCGGAATAAAAAATATATTCACTTCCAGGCCATCTGCACCAGCCTGTTCCATTTGCCGGGCATAGCTGATCCATCCTTCATTGCTTATACCGTTCAAACTGGCGATGATGGGGATCTTTACCCGTTCCTTCACCTTTCGGATCTTTTCCAGATACTGTTCGGATCCTTTGTTGTACTCATCCAGGTCGGGAAAAAAATCGCTGGCTTCAGCGAACATATTATTGGTGCTTCTTAAAACCGCTTCGTACCTGGCTTCATCTTTTTTTATCTGTTCTTCAAATAATGAATAGAGCACCACGGCACCGGCACCGGCATCTTCCATTTGAACAATATTGTCGATATTTTCTGATAAAGTACATGCCGAAACCACTACCGGTGATCTCAGTTTTAAACCCATGTACGTAGTTTCTATGCTCATAAAAATATTTTTTATGGTTAAGCAATCGGTATAAAATCACTGGCGGATTTAGTGGCCAGCTCTTCATAATTTTTCCATCTCAGGTTCACCATATCCTGCGCCAGGGTCATCAATTCTTCAGCCTCTTCAGGATTTGTTTGCGTTAGCACCTTATATCTTAATTCTTTATAGGCAAATTCTTTTAGTGGTATTACCGGCCTGGTAGAATCCAGGATGAACGGGTTCAGTTTTTTCTTGCGTAATACCGGGTTATACCTTACCAATGGCCAGTAACCACTTGCCACAGCGGCGTTTTGTTGCGTAAGGCCATCTTTGAGATCATAGCCATGTGCTATACAATGGCTGTATGCCAATATGAGAGAAGGTCCATCATAAGCTTCTGCCTCTCTCATCGCCAACATTGCCTGTTGGGGATTGGCGCCAAATGCGATCCTGGCCACGTACACATTACCATAAGAAATGGCCTGCATGGCTAAATCTTTTTTACCGCCACGTTTACCGGCAGCCGCAAATTTTGCGGTTGCTGCTGTTGGTGTTGCTTTGGAACTTTGTCCGCCGGTATTGCTGTACACTTCGGTATCCAGCACCAGGATATTTATATTTCTTCCGCTGGCCAACGCATGGTCTAATCCGCCATAACCAATATCATAAGCCCATCCATCGCCGCCTACCAGCCATACACTGCGGTGCACCAGTTGCTCGCAAACCGATAACAAATGTTTGGCATCATCATCATCGATGTCGTGCAATTTTTGTTTCAGATCCTGTATTCTGATACGCTGTTTTGCAATATCTGATTCCTGTAACTGTGAACTGTTCATGATGTCTTCTACAAATTGTTCACCCAGTTTAGGAGCCAGTTTTTTCAAATACCGGTGCGCCATGGCGAGTTGCTGATCAGCCGTAATGCGCATCCCCAAACCGAATTCGGCATTATCTTCAAAAAGTGAATTAGACCAGGCCGGTCCCTGCCCCGCTGCATTCATGGTCCAGGGCGTAGTAGGTAAATTACCGCCATAAATAGAAGAACAGCCGGTTGCATTGGCAACGAGTAACCGATCGCCAAATAACTGCGATAGTAATTTTAAATAGGGTGTTTCGCCGCAACCGGCACAGGCGCCCGAAAATTCGAACAGCGGTTCCATGAACTGCGCGCCATGCACCGTAGAGAAATTAATTTCGGAGCGGTTGTTCCACGGGAGGTCTTCAAAGAAACTGATCCGTTCTTTTATTTTTGACGTATCAGGTTCTTTGGCAGCCATATTGATGGCTTTGAAGGAGCGGTCTACGAGGTCAGTGGCCGGACAAACTTCCACGCATAAATTACAACCGGTACAATCTTCGGTGTATATCTGTAAGGTATATTTCGTTTCGGGAAAACCCCTTGAATTAATGGGCGCTGATTGAAATCCTTCGGGGGCTTTTTTTAAGAATCCTTCGTTGTAAAATTTGGCCCGTATCACACTATGCGGACAAACAAACGCGCAGTTGCCACATTGAATGCACAAATCAGGTTCCCATATGGGTACCTGGTCGCTGATATTTCGTTTCTCCCATTTGGTGGTACCGCTGGGATAGGTTCCGTCGATCGACATTTTGCTAACCGGTAATTCATCGCCATGTCCCGCCATCATCATAGCCGTTACTTCTTTTACAAAATCGGGTGCATCGGCACCAACAACAGCAAGCATCCCGGCTGTTGAACTGGCTTTGGCAGGAATGGTTACTTCGTGCAAATTTGCCACGGTGGAATCTACTGCTTCAAAGTTTTTTTCAACAACAGCTTTTCCCTTTTTGGAATAGGTTTTCTCAATAGCATGTTTGATCTGTTCAATCGCTTCTGCCTTGGGCAGCACGCCGCTTAATGCAAAATAGCAGGTTTGCATAATGGTATTGATTCTGCCATTCATGCCGGTATCCCGGGCAACCGTATTGGCATCAATAACATAGAATGACAGTTTTTTGCTGATGATCTCCTGTTGAAAAAAACCGGGTAAATGACTCCAAACTTCGTCTTTATCATAAGGACTGTTCAACAAAAAAGTGCCTCCTTCTTTGATAAAATTCAGCATCTCAACTTTTTCGGTAAAGTTGAACTGGTGACAGGCGATGAAATTGGCCTTGCTGATCAGGTAAGGTGCCCTGATGGGTTTTGGGCCGAAGCGCAAATGCGAAACCGTTCTGGCCCCTGATTTTTTTGAATCGTACACAAAATATCCCTGAGCAAAAAGATCGGTATTTTCTCCAATGATCTTAATGGTATTTTTATTGGCACCAACGGTACCATCGGCACCCAGCCCAAAAAACAATCCCTGCCGCCATTCCGATTCGTCTAAAGTATAAGATTCATCATACGTGAGGCTGGTATGGGTAACATCATCATTGATACCGATGGTAAAATTATTTTTGGGATGATCTTTTTTCAATTCGTCAAAACGCCTTTCACCATGGCTGGTGTAAATTCTTTGGATGAAAGGCCATACCGGCCACCAACAATATTGGGCAATTGTTTGATCTTTCCCTGTTGTAATGCACTAACCAAAGTTGACAACACATCCTGGTACATGGGTTCGCCCGATGCGCCGGATTCTTTTGTACGGTCTAAAACAGCCATTGATTTTACAGATGCAGGCAGGGCTTTAATAAAATGTTCCAGCGAGAATGGGCGATATAAACGTACTTGAATTACACCGGTCTTTTCGCCCGCTGCATTTAATGCCTGAACAGTTTCCGAAACGGTTTCACCACCCGATCCCATAATAATGATCAGCCGCTCAGCATCTTTGGCACCGGTGTATTCAAACAGGTCATATTTTCTGCCCGTCATTTTTCCGAAAGCCGTCATTACTTCATCAACGATGCCGGGCGTGTTATCATAAAACTGATTTACGGTTTCCCTGCTCTGAAAATATACATCCGGATTTTGAGCCGTGCCACGTATAAACGGATGATCGGGATTCAATGCTCTTTTGCGGTGTGCAAATACATATTCATCCGGGATCATTTTTTTGATCTGTTCATCTGTTAGCAATTCCAGTTTGTTCACTTCGTGCGATGTGCGAAAGCCATCAAAGAAATGCATAAAAGGAATTCTTGACCTCAGCGTGGCCGCCTGTGCAATCAACGCAAAATCATGCGCTTCCTGCACAGAGGCGGAGCCGAGTATAGCAAATCCGGTTGTTCTGGCGGCCATCACATCCTGGTGATCGCCAAAAATAGAAAGTCCCTGTGCTGCCAGCGAACGGGCTGCAATATGAAATACAGCAGGTGTAAGTTCCCCCGCAATTTTATACATGTTGGGCAGCATGAGCATCAGGCCCTGTGATGCAGTAAAAGTTGTTGTTAAAGCACCGGTTTGTAAAGCGCCATGTACCGTACCTGCAGCACCACCCTCACTTTGCATTTCCATCACATCGGGTATATTACCCCAAATATTTTTGATGCCTTTGGCACTCCATTCATCGGCCAGTTCGGCCATGGTTGATGATGGCGTTATCGGGTAAATGGCACATACCTCGTTAACCCGGTAAGCAACATAGGCGGCTGCTTCATTTCCATCGATCGTGGCTATTAATTTATTTTTCGTGGGCATCTTACATTGTTTTAACTGGTTCAGGAATCATGTCAATAGCGTGGCACGGACATTGTTCGTAGCAAATAGCACAGCCGGTACAGGCGTCATAATTGAATTTATATCGGTTGCCGGGACCGAGTTTAATGATGGCATCTTCGGGGCAGGCAGCAAAGCAACCATCACATTCGAAACAGTTGCCGCAACTTAAGCAACGCTGTGATTCGTAGCGTGCCTCTTTTTCGGAAAGGCCGGCCACTACTTCAACGAAATATTTGGCTGCCACCAGCGGAGCAAGTTTAACCTGTTCTTTAAGCGGTGCTTCGGTTTTGTACCACATGTGCAGTTTTCGGTAACCGGCAGTAGGATGTTTTTCGGCTTTCTGAAAAGTTTTGCCTTGTAAAAAAGCATCAATATATTTCGCTGCTTTTTTACCGTGGCCAATGGCAATAGTGGCGCTTCTTGTTTCGCCGGGTAACATATCACCACCGGCAAAAATGCCTTCATGGCCGGTCATGCGGTTGGTATCAATTTTAATGGTACCGTCATCGTTTACCATCATGCCTTCAACCCCGCGTAGAAAACCCGAATCGCATTCCTGCTGGTTGGCGATGATCAGTACATCGGCATCAATGGTTTCAAATGCGCCGGTGCCAACCGCTTTTCCTTTTTCAACCTTCATTTGCTCAAGGGTGATCTTTTTCTTATTTATACTGCTGATACTTTTTAAAAGATTTACATCCACGCCTTCTGCCATGGCATCTTCCGTTTCATAATCATAGGCCGGCATTAATTTTTTATCACCGGCGAAATAAACACTTGCTTCCGAATCGAATCTTTTGATGATACGCGACAGGTATAATGCCAGTTTACCACCTCCGTAAACGACTACTTTTTTATTGATATAGGGCGACGTAGTGGACTTGATCTCATTGAAAAATGAAAACGCATCGGTTACGTATATGGAATCATCCTGTTCAAACTCTTCTTTGTGAATTAACTGGGCACCGATGGCCAGGTACACGGCATCAAAATGGCCAGCCTCTTTTTCGGTAAGTACATCCTTTACTTTATAATTAAGCTTGAATTTTACGCCGGCTCTGGCAATACGATCTACTTCAAACTCCAGTATTTCCTTAGGCAAACGGTATTGTGGAATGCCGGTCCACATTAATCCACCTAAATGCCCACCAGCTTCATATACTTCCACTTCA
The DNA here is from genome assembly GCA_016710745.1 of Chitinophagaceae bacterium. GTDB lineage: Bacteria > Bacteroidota > Bacteroidia > Chitinophagales > Chitinophagaceae > Ferruginibacter. Next base: position 266,477 of record JADJVB010000013.1, read on the forward strand.
TGCCCCATACGTACAAGATGATAGGCGGCAGAAAGTCCCGAAGGCCCGGCACCAACAACCAATACCCGTTTACCTGATTCATATTCGGGGAATTGTATCGGCCATTTTTGATTAATGGCTTCATCGCCGATATAGCGCTCCACCGCATGAATATTTACCGTGGTATCAATATGTGTTCTGTTGCAGCCTGTTTCGCAGGGCTTAACACATACCCGCCCCATGATGGCGGGGAATGGGTTATCGGCTACCAGGATCTGGAAAGCTTCAAAATAATTTCCGGCTTGTGCTTCATTCATCCAGGCCTGAATATTTTCTCCGGCCGGGCAGGCGCTGTTACAGGGCGGCATAAAATCAACGTATAAAGGCCGTTGTTTTCTCAGCGGTCCTGTACCATCTGCATGGGCGGTAAGGTCGGCCGGTTTGGTAATGTCGGTATTTGACATAGTAGTAGATTAGTTAAACATAATAGGTAGCCAAGTTAGCAGGAAGTACTATATTCAGCATTGATTTAGTTCAGCAATTTGCCTGATATAAATCATGAATTAAACTGCGGGGTTTTAAAAAGCCTGCGGGGATATGATCCGGTTGCCTTTGGGGTTCAGCAGAAGACAGGAATAAATAAAATTGCATTTTTAAAAAGGTATATACCCAAATTAACATGATATGAATCCTCAAAAGAGAAGTATTGCTATTACAGCTTTTGTAATAATATTATTATCGGCTAATTTAACCAGGCTAAAGGGAACCGAAAATATACGCCCCATTCATTTTGTAACCTTAATCACGCTGGGTGCCGCATTTGGTGTAATGCTGGTAAATATTATTATGCTGATCAGGAACAGGAAGGGTTAACCGATCTTCGCCAATACCAAATTCTTTACCTCACTTAATGCAATCCTTTCCTGCAGCATCGTATCCCGGTAGCGAATGGTTACGGTATTATCTTCTTTGGTTTGATGATCGATGGTTAAACAAAAAGGTGTGCCTACTGCATCCATCCTGCGGTACCTTTTACCAATGGCATCCTTCTCTTCGTAAAAACACATAAAGCTACCTTTACAATCATTCATTAGCTCTTTGGCAATTTCGGGCAGTCCGTCTTTTTTTAATAAAGGAAGAATCGCCAGTTTGGTAGGTGCCAGCATGGGAGGTATTTTTAAAACCACCCGGCTGTCTTCGGTACCATCTTCTTTGAGCCATTTTTCTTCAGCATAGGCCAGACTGATAATGGTAAGAAATAATCTGTCGAGGCCCACAGAAGTTTCAACAACGAATGGTGTGTAGTTACCATATGCTTTGTTGGTATCCGGATCAATATCATTATCGAAATACTGGATCTTCTTTTTGCTGTATTCCTGGTGTTGTTTCAAATCAAAGTCGGTACGACTGTGGATGCCTTCCAGTTCCTTCCAGCCAAACGGAAATTCAAATTCTATATCCAACGCGGCATCCGCGTAATGCGCTAATTTAACATGATCATGAAAACGCAGTTTTTCTGCGGGTATGCCGATACTTTCATGCCATTTTTTTCTTTCATCCTTCCAGAAATTATACCATTCCATCTGTGTGCCGGGGCGAATGAAGAACTGCATTTCCATTTGTTCAAATTCCCGCATGCGGAAAATAAACTGGCGGGCAACGATCTCGTTTCGGAATGCTTTGCCGGTTTGTGCAATACCAAAAGGGATTTTCATCCGACCGGTTTTTTGCACGTTTAAAAAATTTACAAAAATACCCTGGGCGGTCTCGGGCCTCAGGTATACTTTATTATCATCGGGATTATCTGCCGCAATGGCGCCAAACTCGGTGGAGAACATCAGGTTGAACTGCCGAACATCGGTCCAGTTGCCCGTTTTGCTAACAGCGCATTTGATCGTATTGTCTTCAATTAATTTTTTCAGTCCTGCGTAGTCATCTTTTGCTAATAATTGGTCCATTGAAGCCAGAACTTCTGCTGCCAACTGCTCATTGCCCACTGCCAGCTGTTCTTCTGCAAATCCTTCGATCAAATGATCAACCCGATACCTTTTATTACTGTCTTTATTATCGATCATCGGGTCGCTGAAATTGTCCACATGGCCGCTGGCCTTCCAGGTAGTCGGGTGCATAAAGATAGCTGCATCGATACCTACAATATTATCGTGCATCTGGGTCATACTCTTCCACCAATGATCGCGTATGTTTTTTTTCAACTGGGCGCCGTTTTGGCCATAGTCGTACACAGCCGCCAGGCCATCATAGATTTCGGAAGATTGAAAAATGTAACCGTATTCCTTACAATGGGAGATCAGTTCTGCGAAATTGTTTGCTTCATTTGCCATAGGGCGCAAATTTAGGCAATATTGTCAACTATTTTTAGGCATATATTTGTTTCTAAATTTTTTTAGAAGCCGTGGCAGAGTCATTTAAATTACCGGATAACAGGCCTTCCGCACTGGAAAAATTCGGCCTGTACTACCTTAATCTGTTCAGAAAAAAAGACCTGACCTACACGGTATTTGATTTTAGCGATGAAGACCTGGCCCGAAAGGTGAGGAGGATTACGGTAAAAGGCGTTTTACTTTCGGCCATTACGGGCATCATACTGGTTTTTCCTACGGTTTGGGTTGATCATCGTTTTCAAAACGAAATCTGGTACCTGCACTACGGCTGGGTTGCCCTGGTAACGCTAGTTTCGGTGGCGATCGAATTTTACCTGCTTTTCATTATTGCTCTAAAAGCGGTGTACGAAGTAAGCAATATCATTAATATGCGCGCCAACCAAAAGGAGTTTTTACAATCGGGCATATTCAGTGTCAAAAATATACTGGCCCGTACGGCTTTGGAATTGCCCGATCCCGAATTGAAAATATTGGGGATCGATCCGTTTAAACGGATCTCCAAAAAGAACCTGTTGGTTTTGGGACTGGTTTACAAGGCGAAAATATTTGTAACCAATTTCATTTTAAAATACGGATTGAAGTTTTCGGTAGGCGAAACCATTTATGGTATTCCCATTTTATATGAGGCCTTGTTTGTGGAAGCATTCTGGAACGGGGTGGTGCTGAAAAGAGTAGTTAAGGAAGCCCGATTAAGGCTTTTTGGTTTTGCGTTGGCCAATCATATTGCCGATACGGTTATCAGGTCCGGGATGATTGATGAACTTTCGCCCGAGGCTAAAATGGGTTGTATGCGGGCCATTGGCAATGCGGTGGTGATGACGCAGAATTATCATCCCAACATGATGATCCTGTTGCTGGAGTTTCAGGAACTGTTGCAAATCAGCGAAGAAAACAGATACGATGACTGGGATCTGTTTTTACAAACATTAGGCAAGGTTTCGGAAAAGGAACGGAATTTTTTACTCGATCTGTTTACGGTATCGGCTGCTTTTGATGGAAAAATTTCAAATTTGGAAAAGGAAAACCTGCAGGCTGCCTACGGCAAGGATTTTGAATTGTATTATCCTCGTTTGATGAAACTAACGAAGCATTTGAAAGAAGGAAGGCTAAATGCCGCTTATGCATTATGCAGGCTGGATTTTGTTGTGGGTTAACAATATTATATGATAACTGAAGAAAAAATAAAATCGGTTCAAAAGCAATTAAGAAGAGGAGAACCGCAGGGTGAGATTAAAAACGAACTTAGAAGGGAAGGCTATTCTGAAGAAGACATTGAAATGGTTTTTGTGGCGCACAAGCCCGATATGCGGAGCTGGTATCTGGTTTGTTCAATCATTTTTTTTGTAGTGGGAGCCTGTCTCCTGGTAACACAGGGCAGTTTTTTGTTTCTTGTTTTTGCTGCCGCAATGTATTCGGTATATTATATTGAAAAAGAAAGGATAAAAAAGAAATCAGCTTGAGGTTTCGGGTGGTGCGGAGTTCGATGTTTCTACTACCGCCTTCTTCTCCGGCTGCTCCTCAATAGCTTTTTCGGATTCTACCTCAATTTCCTGTATCCAAACCGCATAACTGCTGGGGTATATACGGGTGCCGGTATGAGCTGCATATACATGTGTAAAAACAGCACCCAAATACAGGATCATGGCTGAGTAATAAACCCAAAGCAACATTACAATAACAGCTCCGGCTGTTCCGTAAGTAGTGGAGAATTCACTATGGCCTATGTAATAACCTATTAAAAATTTACCTGCCATAAAAAGGGTAGCGGTAGTAAAAGCACCTGCTCTAATATGCGTCCATTTTACCCTTGCATCGGGCAGTACTTTAAATATCATTCCAAATAACAGGGATGTAATGGCAAATGTGATGAGTACATTAACAATGTAGAGTACGATCACCGTGAGTTCGGGAAATAGTTTAGTAAGCTGACTGAGTAGCGCATCCATGGCACCGTTAACAAGAAGAGATACTAATAGCAGGAACCCCAGGCTTACAACAATGGAAAAAGATAACAGGCGGTTAAAAATTATTTTCAAAATGCCTGTTCCCTTAGGTTTTGATTTTAATCTCCAGATAGAGTTGATAGAGTCCTGTATTTCGCTAAATACGCTTGTGGCTCCAACCAGTAAGGTAACTATACCAACGAGAGTAGCAAAATAACTCCTGCCCGATAAAGCTGCCCCACGGATGGTTTGCTGCACCAGTAATGCGGCTTCGTTTCCTACAAATCCGGATATCTGGTTAAACAATGACCCTTCAATGGCCGCCCGGCCATAAAAAACATCACTGATCGAAATGATAATAATGAGCATGGCAGGTAATGAAAAAACGGTATAAAATGCCAGGGCGGCACTTAGTTTGAACACCCGGTTTTCAATAAAATCGGAAAAGGTTTGTTTGATGATCGACCAAATACTCTTTGTCAAAACTTTCATCCTGTTATATAAGTTTTTCATTGTTCAGATGTCTTTCGCCGTCCCGTAAATTCTTTTTTTCAAAATTCTTTTCCAGTGCCTCAGTTAAATTAACCCCTGTTTGATTGGCTAAACAGATCAACACCCAAAGTACATCTGCCATTTCATCACCTACATCTTTCCCTTGGTCAGATTCTTTATATGACTGCTCGCCGTATTTGCGTACCATCAACCGGCTTAGTTCACCAACTTCTTCCATTAATATGCCCAGGTTGGTTAGTTCACTGAAGTATTTTACGCCAACGGTTTTTATCCATTGATCAACCTGTTGCTGTGCCTGGTTAAGTGTTATCTCTTTCATACTTTAATATATTGATTATTGGGCTAAAGCCCGGCGATGCTTTTCTGAGTTGCCCCGGCCTTAAGGCCGGGGCAACTCAACAGATCAAATAGGGCTTTAGCCCATTATTCTTTATTTTTTGTGTCAATTACTATGGTTACCGGCCCATCATTTAACAACGCTACTTTCATGTCTGCTCCAAATTCCCCGGTATAAATTTTCTTGCCCAGATCAATTTCTAATTGCTCGATCATTTTTTTATAGAGGGGTATAGCAATATCGGGTTTGCTTGCTTTAATATAAGAAGGCCGGTTTCCTTTTTTAGTAGCAGCGTGTAAAGTAAACTGGCTTATCAATAAGATATCACCATTTATATCCTTTACAGAAATATTGGGCACTTTGTTTTCATTATCAAAAATGCGCAGGTTAACGATCTTGTTGCTGAGCCATTCAATGTCTTCATTGGTATCGGTGTCTTCGATGCCGATAAAAATCAATAAGCCCTGATCGATCTCTGAAAATATTGTATCATTGATCGTTACAGAAGCTCCGGAAACCCGTTGTATAACAGTTCTCATAAAAGCAAATATAAGTTAACCGAAAAACGAAACCACCTGATTCAAAAAGGAATTACACTATTTATTTTTATTGGCGATCAACAACAACAAAGCAGCAAGTGGTAATGGCAGCCACCAAAAATCCTGTAGTTCAGACAAACGACCCGATTCTTTTCCAACCAGGTACATCACTATTGAGGCAATGATGCATACAACACCAAGCAAATAAAAAAGTTTTTTTCGGTTCATACTATTCAGGTTTTTATAAATCTACTCATTAGTATCTAGATGCACAACAGAAACGGGATTTTATTTTCGGTGTATACACGAAGATATATTAGCGAAGGGGTGCACGGATTTTTTACAGACAGGTTTTTTATAAAGAATCATCTGCTGCTGTTGTAACTTTTGATGAAGAAAGGATTTGCTTTTCTACAGGTAAAACCACAAGGCAAAAAAATGCCAACATCTGTAAAAACCGGCAAAACCGCCTGAAATCAACCAATTGAATATTTTTCGAATATTCCAAGATTTTAAACAAACAATTCTGAAAATATTTGGGGAAAATCGAGCAAATCCAATACCCGTTTGACTCTTCAAAATTATCCACCGATTTTGTCCACAGGTGTTGATATTTATAAGTTTGATTCTTCAACCAATACAAATATTTTCGTTTGCTTAACGATACATAACCCATTTAAATAGCCTCGTATATATTATGTCAAAAAAAGTTCAACCTGCAAAAGGCCTGCAATTCTCACGGCAGTTTACCAAAGACGACGTTAGTCCATTCGATATGTTTGAGTACGATTACCGTACGTCAGTCATAAAAAATCCAACCGGAGAAATTGTTTTCCAGATGGATAATGTAGAGGTTCCCAGGCAATGGAGCCAGATCGCTACAGATATTTTGGCTCAGAAGTATTTCCGTAAGGCCGGTATACCAAAAGAAGATGGTACCACCGGAAGAGAAACAACGGTTAAACAGGTTGCACATCGCATGGCACATTGCTGGCGGGTGTGGGGCGAACGCTATGATTATTTTGCAACGCCAAACGATGCGCTGATCTTTTATGATGAGTTGGTATACTCTATCTTAAACCAGGCCTGCGTACCTAACAGTCCGCAGTGGTTCAACACCGGCCTCCACGAAGTGTATGGCATCACCGGCAAACCGCAGGGACATTATTATGTAGATGCTAAAGACGGGCAGCTTAAAAAATCGGCCAATGCCTACGAGCGTCCGCAACCGCATGCCTGTTTTATCTTGAGCGTTAACGACGACCTGGTTAACGAAGGCGGTATCATGGATCTTTGGGTTCGTGAAGCCAGGATATTTAAATATGGTAGCGGTGTAGGTACCAACTTCAGCAGTATTCGCGGCGAAGGCGAAAAATTAAGCGGCGGTGGAACCTCAAGTGGCTTAATGAGTTTCTTAAAGATCGGCGATCGTGCCGCAGGCGCCATCAAAAGCGGCGGTACTACCCGCAGGGCAGCCAAAATGGTTTGCCTGGATCTGGATCACCCCGAAATTGAAAAATTCATTAACTGGAAAGTTGAGGAAGAAGATAAAGTGGCTGCTTTAATTGCAGCAGGTTATGCCAGCGATTATGAAGGCGAAGCTTATAGAACAGTTAGCGGACAAAACAGCAATAACTCCATTCGTATACCAAACGAATTTTTTAACATACTGGATGAAGGAGGTGAGTGGGAACTGAAGGGCAGAAGTGATGGCCGTGTGATGAAGAAAGTAGAGGCTAAAAAACTATGGGAGCAGATCACCTATGCAGCCTGGCGCTGCGCCGACCCCGGCACCCAATATGATACCACGATCAATGAATGGCATACCTGCCCCGAAGGCGGACCCATCAGGGCCTCAAACCCCTGCAGCGAATATATGTTCCTGGATAATACGGCCTGTAACCTGGCCAGTGTAAACCTTCGTCAGTTTTTTGATGAAAGCAATAATATATTTAATGTAGCCGGTTTTGAACATACCTGCCGTTTATGGACCGTGGTGTTGGAAATTTCCGTTTTAATGGCGCAGTTCCCTTCAAAAGAAGTGGCACAGCTTTCTTACGATTACAGAACGCTTGGTTTAGGTTTTGCAAACCTCGGTTCTATGTTAATGGTAAGCGGTATCCCTTACGATAGTGAGGAGGCAAGAGGCATTGCCGGTGCCATCACGGCTATCATGACCGGTGTATCTTACAAAACATCTGCCGAGCTGGCCGGTTTCCTGGGTGCTTTTGAAAAGTACGAAGAAAATAAAACGCACATGCTGCGTGTCATGCGTAACCACCGGGCAGCAGCTTACGATGCATCCGATGCTTACGAAGGCATTGAAATAAAACCACAGGGTATCAATGCAAAATATTGTCCCGATTATTTATTAAAAGCAGCCACCAAAGCCTGGGATGATGCCGTACAGATGGGCGAAAAACACGGCTACCGCAACGCACAAACAACCGTGATTGCGCCAACCGGTACCATTGGCCTGGTAATGGATTGCGATACCACCGGTGTGGAACCCGATTTTGCCCTGGTGAAATTTAAGAAATTAAGCGGTGGTGGTTATTTCAAGATCATCAACCAAAGTGTACCGCAGGCATTGCGTAATTTAAAATATACCGAAGCCGAGATCGAAGAGATTGTTGCGTATGCCAAGGGGCATGCATCCCTGGATAAATCTCCTTTCATCAATACCAAAACCTTGATGGAAAAAGGGTTTACCGAAGAGGATATTACCAAACTGAATAGTGTATTAGGTGCCGCTTTCGAAATTGGGTTTGTATTTAATGCACATACGTTAGGCGAAACCTGTTTGGAACGCCTTGGTTTTAAACCCGGGCAATACAACGATTATAGCTGGAGTTTGCTGGAAGCTTTAGGATTCACCGATGAAGAAATTGATGCCGCTAATATATATATATGTGGTACGATGACGGTAGAAGGTGCTCCCTACCTGAAAGATGAGCATTTAGCAGTTTTCGATTGTGCCAATAAATGCGGACAGATCGGGGAGCGTTACATCCATGCACATGGTCATATCCGTATGATGGGTGCAGCACAACCGTTTTTAAGCGGTGCCATTTCCAAAACCATCAACCTGCCAAACGAAGCTACCCAGGAAGAGATAGCCGATTCGTATCGCTTAAGTTGGGAGCTGGGTTTAAAAGCCTGTGCCCTGTATCGTGATGGTTCTAAATTATCGCAACCCTTAAGTAACAAAAGCGATAAGAAAAAGAAACTGGATGAACCCATCAGTGAAGATAATGCCGCTGCTTTGGCAGCCGATATTTCTTCGATGGTAGACATGGGCAAGTTAACCATCGACGATTTGCTGGATGAAATGAACAAGCGTGTACAGAACAGTGCCGATACAACGTTGAAGCGTCAGCTCGCTATGATCGTGGAAAGAAGATCATTACCCGCAAAGCGTCGTGGCTTTACACAAAAAGCAAAAATAAACGGGCAGGCCCTGTTCCTGCGTACCGGTGAGTATAACGACACTACGCTTGGCGAAATATTTATCGACATGGCCAAAGAAGGCGCTACCATGCGTAGTATGCTTAATTGCTTTGCCATTGCGGTTTCCATTGGCCTGCAATATGGCGTGCCGCTGGAAGAGTATGTTGAAAAATTTGTGTTCACCCGTTTTGAGCCCAGTGGCATGGTGGAACATCCAAATATCAAGAGTGCTACCTCTATCATCGATTTCATATTCCGTTCACTGGCCTATGAGTATTTGGGCAGAAATGACCTGGTTCATGTACTGGATGTACCCGAAGTTCAAAATATGGGTAACGAAGAATGGGACGAGAACTCGCCCACCATTGGCGACCGCAAACCCGAGCTGAGTGAAGTAAGGGTGATGGGCGCTTCAAATGGAACAGCACAGCCTGCAAAACCGCAGCCGGCAAAGGCACAGCACCGGGTGGCCCATAAAAAAACAGAAGGAGGCATGGATGCGGTTAATGCCGCCGCCAAAAGTATGCAAAGCGATGCGCCGGCCTGTAATACCTGCGGACATATTACTGTACGCAGCGGAACCTGCTATAAGTGTTTGAATTGCGGTAACAGTATGGGCCCCACTAAATCTATCTGATAAGGAGAGACATGGAGGAAGCCCTCATAGCACAGACAAAAAAAGTAGTCATCCATCGGGTGGTCATACTTTATTCATAAAATCTCCGCCGTTGTTGGTCGCCTGACCAACAACTTAAATCCAGAAAAAAACAATCGATCTTTATTTTTTCTTTACAAAATCCCGCAAATAACTGCAACTGCTGAATACCTCTTTGTAAAATGGAGTTGTTGCTGTAGGCTGCCACAAACTGCGGAAAATAAGTATTGCTTTTAAACATCGGCCAGTAGGCTTTATAAGCTACATCATACTGTTCCCAATTGGTACTGTACTCTTCGTATTGCGGTTGATGTACCTGTTTTTGCGCACATTTGGCCATCATGAATAAGCAACGGGCTTTAAAATTTTTATCGGTGCTGGCTTTCATGGCTTTTTCAAAATAGTCGTGCGCCTTGTGAGCACCATAATATTCTTTTTGAAAACCCGTGGCATTCTTCGGAACATAATATCCATCGCTGCCGCTGCGGTAATATTGTACCAGTTCCCAGGTATGACCATAATAGGTGATGTTATACATACCCAGCGCCAATTTGTAATTGCTGCCGGCTGCGGTGGCCGGTTGTTTTGCCAATTGCTCCAACCTAAGCATTTCCCGGGCAAAGGCAAGTTTGGTTGTGCTGAATTTCGCGTCGGCGGGTAACTGTTCTTCCCGGTCGAATAAGAGTTCAACAAAAGGGTTTTTGTTGAACTCTTTTTTATCGGTTGATCTGGTAAACCAATCGATGGCTTTGGCATACTCATATTCCCGTAAATAAGAAGTTCCGGCAAAATCAACCACTTCTTTTTTGGTTACTGAATTATGGCTGAACAGGTAGCTTTCGAATTTGTTGGGTTGATTACCGGTTACCAGGTTATACAGTTTTTCAACATCGCTGCTCATCAGGTTGTTTCGTAAAAACTCAACCCCGTTGCGCGAATAGAAATCATCTTCTCCCTGTTTTCCTTTCATGATCCAGTCGGCGGCCCCAATGGCCAGGGTTTCCTTTGCCAGGTCGCCTTGTTGATGATACCGTTTGGCCAGTATCTCACTCATCAGGTTACGATAAATGGCCCGCCATTGCTGCACTTCCCAATAATCCAGGGTAACCACTTTTTCTTCCTTTACCTTTTTTTGGAGCCATTGTACAGAAGGTAAAAGCTGCTCTTCGAATACTGCATCAATTTTTTCTTTTTCGTTGATAGCGATCAACAGGTTGGTTAATTCAAGCTGATCTGTCACTTTTTGGGTAAGTTTCATTTTGCCGGCTGTGGCCAGGTATTTTTTTGCCGTGCTGTAATCTTTGATCATATACAGGGCATATCCCGCGGCGGTTTCCAGTAACCCGGCATTTTTTACTGAATTTGATTGGGCTGCCTGGTGTAAAAACGTGGCCAGGTTTTTCACTTCTTTTTCAGAATCGTTGAAGATGCTGTCGGCATCAGCCTCCGTCCAGGTAAAATAAAAGGTTTTACCGCCCTGCATTCGCTGTAACGCCGGGGTTAAGTATTTTTCTTCCAGTTTATTGATCTCCCTCACCACCAGTAATTCCAGTTCTTCGCTGGCCGGATTCAGTTTAAAAATTTCTTTCAAATTATCCAGGTCGTTATTGGTGCTGCCCATTGTAAACAGCGCAAGCATGGACGCTTTTTCATGGTTGTTTTTACACAACGACAGGTATTCATTTTTATCAACTTTCGAATCAACAGCCCATTTAAATCCTAAATAATTAGAGATCCGTTTTGCTGCACTCGCTGCAAAAACCTGGCTGAACAGATAAGCTGCCTCTTTCTGTTGTCCGCTGCGAAACAAGGCTCCGGCTTTCAATGCTAAACAAAGCGGTTTCAACACCGTATTAGCGGTAAGCCCGGGGGCATAGTCGTTGTACCACGCGATAACGTCAGCATATCGTTCACTGTAATGTGCCAGCCGCAATACCTGGTAGGCATATTTTTCTTTGATAAGATCTTTTTTGGCGGCGGTATATAATTGCTGTCCGCTTTTTATCAGCCTGGCCATTTTTATACTGTCTCTTTTAATGGGTTCCCATTCGTCATACGACCCGGTAACAAAGGGCTCAACCTGCTTGGCGTACATGATATAACCCAGCGCCTCAAGATCTTTCGACTGCATAAAATAAGCCGTCATACTATTCTGTTTTACGGAGTCGGGTATTTTTAGGGGTTGATTTTTTTCCAGGTGATAGTAAAGATTATTAAGGTCTTTCCAGGCAAATTTATTAACCAGTTTTTTTGCCTGGGCACTGTTTACCATGGTGCCGCAATAGGCAGCCCACTCATCGGCCAACAGATCGGATTGCGAAACGGGTTCTTCAACATCATACAGGAAACTGTAACCGGTATAGTAGAAGGGTTTATAGGCGCCGCTTTCGGGCAGGTTTTGATGAAAAAAGGAAGTATAATAATCATAGGGGTCAACGCCCGGGCCACAGCCGATTATATTTCTGGGGAATGAAATAATGATGGCACTAATGCAAACTGTGATAAATGCTTTCCAGATCATGGTTCGGGTATTTTCTTAAAATTAATGAATCCAGATGGTAGAGTGATACCCGCAAGGCGGTATTTTTTAAGCGGTTGCTGATCTCACTGGCCGTGGCAAGCAGCTCTTTGATATCGCTTTGTTCATCACGGATCAAATCACCCTTTCTGAGATCATAGCCTTGCAGCAAGGTATCTTTTAATATATCGTATCGATTGCCCGTTTTTTTTGCCAAGGAACGGGCAAATACCGTTTCGGGTATATTTTGAAGCAGGCCGGCGTACACATTATCCCGGTACAAAACTTTCCAGTTAAACAGAGGCAGACCGATATCCAGCGGCAAAGGATAGCCGGAAAGGCCGCCAATATATTTCTTTAGTTCCTCAGTATCCAGGATTGAATTTTTTGTAGCCGGATTTTTGAGGTTTCCCATATTATAACACATCAATAACCCCGGTCAACCGGTGGTATACCCGATTTAGACAAGTATTTAACCTGGTGCAGGCGGATGGTGGCAGAAAGTTTGGCATTTGGCATCAACGCCCTGGATTCTTTTAGTAAGGCGAAGTACTTTTCTCTGGTTGAACCGGTCCAGTCACAATCAAACTGTATCTCGGGTATTTCCTTAAAATGATGATCAGCCAGGATGCCTTTTAATAACCCCATTAAATGATCAGCAAGTTCCTTAACCTGGCCCGAATCAATTTTTTGTATACAGGCATTGGTAATAAAAACGGTGGGTATAATGCTGAAATCTTTATAGGCCGAATCAGTTATACGGATGGTAGCCAGCGGTTTTGGCTTTTTCAACTCCTCATTCCAGTCCACATCAAAGAATTTCAGGTAGATGGTTTTTACCTGTAAGGAATCTAATTTTTTCTTTTCAAAATCCGAAAGGGTAAAAACAGATTTCCAAAAGTAAAAGGCGGGTTCAATTTGGCGCACAACAGATCTTGTTTTGCAGGAGATTAAACCAGCTGTTGTTACAAACAAAATCAATAAAACCAGGTCTCCGGTTTGGGCGAGGCGGCCCGGTATTTTTTTACTCGTAAACATAACTCCAAATGTATGCAATAAATAAAACGATGAAGACAGAGATGCGAATTGCTATTATCTTTGCCAAATGACATCATCATTTTTTACCTACGATAAGAACAAAGTTATCCAGGCGCTACGATATCATTTTATCAGCCGGAGGGAGATCAAAATAATGATGATACTCGTAAATGTTTTTGCTATCCTGTCGGCAGCCCTCTTCTTTTTTTAAAAAAGTATCACCACTGGCTTTTTTGATCAGCTCGGTTTTGTGGTTTTCGCTGATGATATTGTTTTGGTTTTTAATGCCCTATATGGTGTATAAAAAAGCCGATACATTTAAAGACCGGTTTAAAGCTATTTTATCTGATAGTGAATTCAGAATTGAAAATGACAGAGGAGGGAGAAGCTGGGACTGGAGTGAATTCACGACCTGGATCGAAAGCCCCCATTTTTACCATCTTTATTTCAGCAGCCGCTCATTTTTTATCGTACCCAAAGACGCTTTTGAGGGTGATGATGCGCATGAAGCGAGGAATATTTTGAGAGCGAAGATTAAAGTATAGTTGTTGGTCATCGTTTTTTTAAAGGAAGTTGTCTCAATAAGTATTAACAATTACACTATAATTGGCTAATGGCTAATGGCTAATGGCTAATGGCTAATGGCTAATGGCTAATGACTCAGAACTCCCGACTCCGAACTACCAACTCTACAGCTTCTTCTCCATTACAAAATGAGGAATGGTTACTTCGGTGAATTTATCGCCAACCACTTTATATCCCAGTTTTTCATAAAAGCCAACAGCTGTTTCCCTGGCGTGCATGATCAGTTTCTTATACCCTTTATCACGGGTAAGAATTTCGGCAAAATTCATCATGCTGGCACCGATACCCTTACCCTGCAGGTTGTTTTGAACCGCCATTTGCCGCAGTTGTAAACAGTTATTATCCGCTTTGGTGAGCATACAGCAAGCCAACATATCATCGTCGTCAAAAGCACCGATCAAAATATCCTCCTTCTCCTTTGCTAACTCATCGGGCGTAAATGACAGCCCGAGCGGCTGACGTAAAATCTCATTGCGGAGTTTTACCATCTGCAGATACTCTTTTGTGCCGTGGTCTATTTGTTTTAAGGCCATAACAGGATATTTTTTAATAATGGTTGAAGATTCGACAGAGACGGATTAACAATATACAATTTTTTGTTTTAAACCCGGGATACCTTTTTATAGTTTTTGCAGTAAAAAAACAGATTTAGTTATGCCATCAGCATTTTAACAGGTAAATTAGGCGTAGAATATGACAATCGGGGGAGTACCGGCTTCTGATCTGATTTTACTCCATATTTGTCAAACAATATCTATTTCTTTGTAATTACCTCAAAATGTATATTTTTGCAACCAATACAAACTAAAATTAAATATCATGTCAGACATTGCAACAAGAGTAAAGAAAATAATTGTTGACAAATTAGGAGTAGACGAAGCCGAGGTTACCCCGGAAGCTTCTTTTACCAACGATTTAGGTGCCGATAGCTTGGACACCGTGGAACTAATTATGGAATTTGAAAAAGAATTTAATATTTCTATTCCTGATGAGCAGGCTGAGACCATTACAACCGTAGGTCAGGCCAATACTTACTTAGAAGAAAATGCTAAGTAATTAATTTAATTATCACAGGCAAATTTTATGGCATTAAAACGAGTAGTAGTTACCGGATTGGGAGCTCTAACGCCATTGGGCAAAACTGTTGAAAGTTATTGGCAGGGATTGTCCGACGGTGTTAGTGGCTGTGATTTTATCAAACAATTCGACTGCAGTAAGTTTAAAACCAGATTTGCCTGTGAGGTTAAAGATTTCGTAGCCACCGACTACCTCGACAGAAAAGAAGCCCGAAAAATTGATCGCTTTACCCAATTTGCGTTAATAGCAAGTGATGAAGCCATCAAGGATGCCGGTATTAACAGCGATAATGTTGATGCTGACCGGGTGGGAGTTATATTTGCCAGTGGCATTGGAGGCATTACCACTTTTTACGAAGAAGTTACCAATTTTGCTTTGGGTGACGGAACACCTCGTTACAATCCCTTCTTTATACCAAAAATGATACTGGATATAGCCGCAGGGCAAATATCTATGCGTCATGGTTTCAGGGGTCCCAACTATGCCGTTGTTAGCGCCTGTGCCAGTAGTACCAATGCGATCATCGACGCTTTTGACAATATCAGGCTGGGTAAGGCCGATATTATCGTTACCGGCGGAAGTGAAGCCGTTATCAGTTCACCGGGTGTTGGTGGGTTTAATGCCATGAAAGCACTGAGTGAACGAAATGACGATCCTTCTACTGCCAGTCGCCCATTTGATAAAGACCGTGATGGTTTTGTTATGGGTGAAGGTGCAGGCGTATTAATTCTGGAAAGCCTGGATCATGCCCTTGCCCGCGGTGCAAAAATTTACTGCGAAATTGCCGGAGGCGGTGCTACGGCAGATGCCCACCATATTACGGCCCCGCATCCCGAAGGTTTGGGTGCCAAAAATGTGATGAACGCCGCCTTGCAGGATGCCGGCATGAAGCCGGAAGACATTGATTATATCAACGTACATGGAACTTCAACACCACTTGGAGATATTGCCGAAACAAAAGCAATTCTCAGTGTTTTTGGCGAACATGCCTACGATTTAAATATTAGTGCCACCAAAAGCATGACCGGCCATTGTCTGGGCGCTGCCGGTGTTTTAGAAGCCCTGGCCTGTATTTTGGCTGTAGTGAAAGACATTGTTCCCCCAACAATCAATCATTTTACCGACGATCCCGAACTGGATCCAAAATTGAATTTTACTTTTAACAAAGCCCAGCATCGCGTAGTAAATGCAGCCTTAAGCAACACGTTTGGCTTTGGTGGCCATAATGCTTCTGTTATAGTGAAAAAATATGTAGCCTGATATTTTCCCGGCTTCCTTCTTTTTAAATCAACAGCGAACTAATTTTTTCTTAATTTTAGATGAACTAAATAAGATTAATTTTACAGAAATCATTCCCGTTTGCAATTCATTAAAGATTTTTTCAAAAGCCAATCTCATAACCGCGAGTTTAAAAAACAACTTAGTAATGTGTTGGGTTTTACGCCGGGCGAAATTACGCTGTACAAAACAGCGCTTAGCCACCGCAGTGTGCGGGAAGGGGCCGATGAAAATAATGAAAGACTTGAATTTTTGGGTGATGCCGTATTGAGTTCAATTGTTGCCCATTACCTGTTCAGGAAATATCCATACAAAGGCGAGGGGTTTTTAACCGAAATGCGGAGTAAAATGGTGAACCGGCAAAAACTGAATGAAATTGCCCTGAAAATGGGCCTGAAAAAAATTACGTTCTACAACAAGTACGACAATGCCTTAAAAATATCGCAGATCTTCGGTAATACCCTGGAAGCCCTGATCGGTGCGGTATACCTGGATAAAGGATATGCCGGAACACATAAATGGGTAGAAAAATACATCATCATGCCGCATATGTTCATGGACGACCTGGAAGATGTGGAGATCAACATAAAAAACAGGTTATACGGCTGGGCAAACAAAAACGGTAAAGCGCTCGAGTTTGAAACGCTCGATGAAAAATTTGAAAATGGCCGCCGGTTGTTTACCATAGGCGCAACCGTAGATGGTGAGTTGATAGCCGAGGCAAAAGGGTATAATAAAAAAGATGCCAGCCAGATCGCCGCGCAGTTGGCCGTGGATAAATTGGGCTTATAGGCGTTGCAGAAGATTGAGAAGTTTAAAAAGTTAAGTAGAGCAATTTTTTTGAACCTCCCAAACCTGTAGAACCTCTTAAACAACGTAAAATGACTTTTGGAATACTGGGTAGCGGAAGCTGGGGAACAGCCATAGCAAAAATTTTAACCGATAACGGAAATACGATTTATTGGTGGAACCGTAGTGAAGCCCATATTAAATATATTAAGGAACGCCACCATAATCCGCAATACTTACCGGGAGCACATCTTGATGTATCAAAATTAAAACTCAGTACCAACCCGGCAGAAGTGATCACCAACAGCGATTGTATTGTAGTGGTTATTCCATCCGCCTTTGCCGATAATGCGTTGCGTGGTTTAGACCGGAATATTTTTGCGGGAAAGAAAATAATATCAGCCATCAAAGGCATTTTGCCGGAAAGTAATTTGCTGCTTAATGAATATCTCAGTGAGGCTTTCGGGGTTGAATTGAAAAATTATTTCGCGGTACTGGGCCCCTGTCATGCTGAAGAAGTAGCTGCAGAAAAATTATCTTACCTCACTTTTTCGGGCATCGATAAATTGGCCACCCATGACATTGCCAGCCGTTTTAAAACCGACTATTTGAATACAGTTGAGAACGATGATATTTATGGTGTTCAATACGCTGCCGTTTTAAAAAATATTTATGCTATCGGCTCAGGTATTGCCCATGGACTCGACTACGGGGATAATTTTTTAAGTGTTTTCATTGCCAACTGCGCCGATGAAATGGCAGGATTTTTAAAAAAAGCCGGTATCAAAAATGTGGAAGTTGGGCATACCGAATTACGAGGTACAGCCGAAGACCACCGGGCCAATAATTATGCGGCATCTGTGTATTTAGGCGATCTTTTGGTAACCTGTTATTCGTTGCATAGCCGTAACCGGGCTTTTGGTAATATGATCGGCAAGGGGTATTCGGTGAAAGCTGCACAGCTTGAAATGAGCATGGTTGCCGAGGGGTATAACGCCAGTAAATGTATGCACCAGATCAACCAGAAGATCAAGGCCGATATGCCCATTGCTACCACTGTTTTTCAAATATTGTGGGAGCATTTGCCGGCCGCCGAAGGATTTAACAGAATTGAGGAAAATTTGGTGTAAAAAAGGGTTAACTTTAGTACAGAAATTAAAAACATGCCTTTCTCTTTTTCAAATATCGGTACCACTGCCTTGCTTCTGATGCTGCTTTACTTGTCGGTTGCCGAAGTGGTTAAATATCTCCGGCAGCGTTATGCGGAGGCAAAAAAAATAAATTAACACCTTTACTTTTAATCGGTTTGAGTTGAGCAAATGATGCAGGTCGCTTTGAGCGCCCCCACTCAGGTGCTTAATCAACTAGAAGAACAGATCTGCGGCAATGCCGTCGGCAAATAATTTTCCTTCCCGCGATAAAATGAGTTTGTTATTTTCTGATCTTACTTTTCCACTGTTTATATACTTGCTGCTTACCATTTTGATCTTGCTGCCGGTTGCCACTCCAAAGATCCGGTTTACAAAATCCAGGTCCAAACCTTCTATGGTTCTTAATGAGGTCATGATGTACTCATTGAGCCGCTGTGTTTCGGTTAGTATTTCCTCTTCAACAGGAAGCTTATTTTCCAGCAGGGATTTAATGTACAAAGCATTGTTGGCTATATTCCATTTCCTTTTTTTGCCATCAAACGCATGTGCAGCCGGTCCAAAAGCAAAATAACTTTCTCCCTGCCCGTCGGGGGTCTGCGACCAATAACTGCTGTTGTGTTTGCTTCTGAAACCGGGTTTGGCAAAATTGCTGATTTCGTAGTGTTCGTATCCGGCGGCGTCCATCCAATCCATCAGCAAAAAAAATTGCCGGGCCTGTTTTTCGGCGTCCATCGGTTCTTTTTTGTGGAGGGCGATCATTTTGTCCAATGCTGTTTTGGGCTCAACCGTTAATGCGTAACAGGATATATGCGGGATATTTTTTTCGATAACCAGATTTACATTTTTTTGCCAATCCGTGTCGCTTAAAACCGGTGAGCCATAGATCAGGTCAACCGAAAAATTGCTGAAGCCCGCCTGCTGTATCAAATCAATGCAGTGAAACGATTCGCCGGCCGTGTGTACCCTGTTCATCCAGATCAATTCCTTATCCATAAAACTTTGTATGCCCACACTCAGCCTGTTTACGCCCAGCGATTTCCAATCGGCCAGTTTTTTCTCCGTGATATCATCCGGGTTTGCTTCCAGTGTTATTTCAATATCATCTGCAAAAACAAAACGTTGCTGCAAGGCGCCAAAAATCAATTGCAGGTCAGCAACATCTAATATACTCGGTGTACCGCCGCCAAAATAAACCGTTGAAATAATCTCCACACTTTTCTTCGCGTCAATCTTCACTATGTTCTCCTCCATCGGTATCCCGATAGATATCGGGAGAGGGGACTGTGCCATGTGTATCTCCTTTACAATGGCTTCCACCATTTTATCTTTTTGAGCCAGTGATGTAGAAAAATGAAAATTACAGTAATGACAAGCCTGTTTACAAAATGGAATATGGATATAGATACCCGGCATTTTTTTGTGTTAGCCCCGACAAGTGTCGGGATATTATTTTAGATTTGATTATTGATGACCCCTGTTAAATTTATTCGTTGCAAGATCTGGTTTCCTGTATGGCTGTGTACAGGCATAGTATTGTTGTCTGTTACCAGCCAGGCACAGTCGGCAAAAACCACAAATTACCTGCTCCAGATTCAACTGGTCGACAAAGATAACGCCTTTAACCTGCAGCCATTGAAATTGCAAACCAGGTTCGCAAACCGCGATCAATGCACCAATTATATTAACGGGCTGGGCAGTTTTTTAAGTGCCAAGGGATATCCCACGGCATCGGTAGACAGTATTTTTGAAATGGATGACCGTACCGTTATTCAACTGTTTTTGGGCAAACAATACCAGTGGATCAAACTTACTCCGGATGGTATCGATAAAGCGGCCATGGATGAAGGCAGGTTTAAGGAAAAAGATTTTGCAGGAAAACTGCTTAATATTCAGCAATTGCTTGGCTTGCAGGAAAAGATCCTGCAGTACTACGAAAAAAACGGCTATCCTTTTGCTGCCGTATTTTTAGACAGTATCCGGCTGGATGAAGAAAAAATGGAGGCCCTGTTGAGGGCCAATAAAGGCCCGTTGTATCATGTAGACAGTATCCGTATTATCGGTAAGGGAAAAATTTCGAAAAAGTTTTTAGGCCATTACCTGGGCATTCCCAACGGCAGTTTGTATAACAAAGAAAAGCTAGACCAGGTTGGCAGGCGTATGCTGGAGTTACCCTACGTGCAGGAAGTGCAGCCCAATGATGTAACCATGCTGGGTACCGGGTCTGTACTAAATTTGTACCTGGCAAATAAACGGAGCAGCCAGGCTAATTTTTTAATTGGCTTTCTGCCCAACGGCAGCGAACCGGGCAAGCTGCAGCTAACAGCCGACGTGAACCTGGATTTAAAAAACGCGCTGAATAACGGGGAATCTATCTTATTTAAATACCAGCAACTGCAACCCAAATCGCCCAGGCTTAACCTGGGTTTTCAGCAACCCTATATCTTTAATACAGGATTTGGCTTCGATTTTTTATTCGACCTGTTCAAAAAAGACTCGTCATTTTTACAGATCAATGCATTGGCCGGTTTGCAGTACCTGTTGTCGGCGAATCAATCCGGTAAACTGTTTGTTCAATGGCAAAATAGTTTTTTGTTGGGCACGGGTGTAGATACCAACCTGGTGAAGGCAACGAAAAAGTTGCCGCCCAATATTGATGTAACGGCAGTTAATGTAGGATTGGATTATGAGTGGAGTAAAACCGATTTTAAACTTAATCCACGAAAAGGAAACGAAGTTAAAGTGACGGCTTCAGTGGGAATTAAAAATATAAAACAGAACAGCGAGATCCTCAACATAAAAGATCCTGCATTTGATTATGCCAGTTTGTATGATTCGGTAAAATCACGCGCTTACCAGTTCCGGTTAAAATTGGGTGCGGCTCATTTTTTCCCGGTAGGCAAACAGGCCACGGTAAAGGCCGCGGTTAACGGCGGTTTGTTTATCAGTCCGAGTACCTTCCGGAACGAACTTTTTCAAATTGGGGGATATAAATTATTAAGGGGTTTCAGCGAAGAAAGTATTTATGCCACCCAGTATGCCGTGCTCACTGCTGAGTACCGGTACCGGCTTGGTTTAAACTCGTATATGTTTGGATTTATTGATGCCGGCTGGGTGAAAAATAAATACCAAACTGTTGATCAGAATAATAATTTCGTTGGTGCGGGTTTAGGACTTGCTTTTGAAACCCGGTTCGGGCTTTTGAATATCAGTTATGCAGCCGGAAAACGAAATGATCAGAATTTCAGTCTTCGGGATGCCTCAAAAATTCATTTTGGATATGTGAATTACTTTTAAAAATCTCGGCCCCAGCATCTATTTTTGCAGCAAATTAATGTTTAGTGAAGCTATTTTTTTTCATCGGTGTTATATTATTCAGTTTCTTTTCAGCTTCATTATATGCCCAATCAACCGATTCCCTATTCCACAGCTACGATAGTGTAGGTATTCAACCGGCTGTTGATTCTGCTATTCAGCCTAAAATCGCCGATTCAACAAAGCCAATGCCTGGTTTAACCAACAAAGTTGTAAACAGCGGGGGCAAACCCGTTGCTGCCTTTGCCCAACTCAGAAAAGCAGGTGAAAAAGATGCTGTTTTTTACCTGGTTGCCGTCATAGTTTTGATGTTAGCTTTCTTAAAATACCTGTACAGCCGTTATTTTACAAACCTGTTCCGGGTGTTTTTTAATACGTCTTTAAGGCAAAGCCAGTTAACCGACCAGTTGCTGATCGCCAAACTGCCCTCCCTGTTGTTTAATCTTTTTTTTGTGGTGATCGGCGGGGTGTATATTTTTTTTCTGCTTCGTTATTATGGGTTAATCACGGATGCAAATAAATGGAGCCATGTTTTTTGGATAATGGGATTATTGGGATCGGTTTATTTTTTGAAGTATTGCATTTTGAGATTCACAGGTTGGATTACCGGCCTGCAGCCCGTCACCAATACATATGTGTTTGTTACATTTTTGATCAATAAAATTATCGGCATTTTTTTGGTTCCGTTTACGGTAGTGCTTGCTTTTTCAAATAAAGGTATCGTTAAGATAGCTGTATTGGTGTCGCTGATGAGTATCGCGGTTTTTCTGTTGATGCGCTTCTTCAGGTCATATGGGCTTTTACAGCACCAGATAAAAATTAGCAGATTTCATTTTTTGTTATATATAACAGGCGTAGAATTAATACCCCTTTTACTGATATACAAGGGTTTGATGGTTTATCTGGGTAAAAACCTTTAAATTTGTGGTACCACGGTTAAAACATTATGCTTAAAAACGGTTCAATTCAGGTGGAAAAGCCTGCTAAAGCAGTTAAAAAAGTCCTCATTACCCAACCAAAGCCGGATGGCGATAAGTCCCCGTATTTTGATTTGGCAAAAAGGTACGGCATCAGTTTGGATTTTCATCCCTTTATTGTTGTAGATGGCATCGGTGCAAAAGAATTCCGAAAACAAAAAATCGATATAGCCGGTTATACGGCGGTTATTTTCACCAGCCGTAATGCGATTGATCATTTTTTTCGAATATGCGCCGAATTGAAAATTAATGTAAGCCAGGAAACCAAATATTTCTGTGTTACAGAAGCGGTGGCGCTTTATCTTCAAAAATTCATCCTGTACCGTAAACGGAAAGTCTTTTATAGTGCCGATGGGTCTAACAAATGTTTATTTGATGTGATCAATAAGCATAAGGACAATGAAAAGTTTCTATATCCCTGTTCAGAGTCATTCGATAGTGAGATCACCAACTGGCTTATTGCAAATCATTGTGAACACGCTACACCGGTATTGTATCGAATAGTTAGCAACGACATAACTGAAGTAATGGCACGAAACTATGATGTGATCTGTTTCTTTACGCCTGGCGGGGTAAGAAGTTTGCTCGAGAATTTCCCGAAATTTAAACAAAATGGAACAGCGATAGGCGCCTTTGGTGCCAATACCCTTAAAACTGCAGAAGAAGCCGGGTTGATCCTGGATATTAAGGCACCCCAACCCCAGGCGCAGAGTATGGTTAGCGCTTTGGAGATATATCTCAATTCCCTGAAAAAGAAATAGGGTTATTTTCACAATGCATAAGTATGTTCACGCTGCCCGGTGAAACCGCTCCATCTTCCCCAATAGTATGAACCCGCAGGTAAATTTCAAATAAGTATATTAATTAATCCGAATGCTGGTTTTAGTTACCTGTAAATGATCCGGTGCTGTTGTTTGCGAATTAAAAAGTTTGTACCTACTTTTTTCGAACCAAAAAAAGAACCATATGGTGATTTGCTAATACTTGTGAAAGTCATTTTGTGAATTCTTTAACATTTGTAAAAAAGGCGGTTAAGGCCCGGCGAAAATTTGTGATCGATCTGGTTAAGCGCGGTTTTTTTTTAGGGAAATCAGGATATTGATTTCCTGGGCCGAACCGCTTCAAAAAGAACCAATAGGTTTTCGCTTTTCCAATTTGGAAAACTTGTGTTTTGCCGGAGGAGTGAACACATTTTTTTATATAACACTTACTGGTAAAGGATTTTAGACTATGTTATTGAATGAAACAGCAATTGGCTTGTAAAAATTACGACGAACCGGATCACCCCGGCATTTTTTATGACCGGGATTTTGTATGGGCGTTTCGGGGCCAAACCTGCACCTGTTTGGGTTTATATTATTAAAATAGTGGACCCAACCAGCCCGGGCAAGGCAATAAATAATGGCATAATATTGTTAATAAAACGGCCGTTTTGCTCAAACAGGAACAATGTTTGGAAGGCCGGTACAAAAATTGGCGGAAGAATTCGGGGGATTTATTTTGCTGATAAATAAAAACTATCGAAATTACGCCTCCAATATCCTTTAAGAACAACCTGACCTACCCTTTTAACCAAGCAGAATAACGAATTTTGGAATCCGTATTTTAGTATATCGTTTTGAATTTGTAAGCACAATAAATGCGTTAAACCGTCGTTTACAATTTTCAGGGCTGATTTTATTGATAATTTTATTATTGAAACAACTATAAAATGACGTTAAATCAAAATAATCATTACATTTGCCCCATACCCTCAAAGTTAAAAACAATGAAGTACAGGCTGTTTTATTTCATAGCTTTTATAGCTATCACATTTTTATCTACCAGTTGTAAAAAATCCGGTAGTAAATCAGGCGGTGGATATGCCGTAGATAAGGGGCAGTTGATTGGTGCCGCTCCGGCTTCCAAGTGGAGTTTGACCAAACCCAAGGGTATGGTTTACATCCCACCTGGAACATTTCATATGGGGTCCAGTGATGAAGACATGAGTTACGCGCTTACAGCCCGTAATAAATCTGTTTCCATTAGCGGATTTTGGATGGATGCAACCGAAATTACCAACAATGAATATCGCCAGTTTACCAATTGGGTGAGAGACTCTATCGCTGCCAAGCTGATGGGGTATATCAAGCAGGGTACAGATGGCAATGAGTATATCGATTGGAAAAAAGCGAATACCATTAAATGGGGTGATAAAGCAACCATGGAGAAAGTGGATGCCATTATCGTTACACCGGATAACCGGATATTTGGAAAAAAAGAACTGGATGCCACCAAGATCGTGTACCAATCTGAGATATTTGATTTTAAAGCTGCGGCACAAAATACAGATGTTACCATTCCACGCTCTAAATTCATTATTAAAAAAGCCATTCCGGTATATCCTGATTCATTATGTTGGGTAAGAGACTTTGCTTATTCTTATAATGAGCCTATGTCTAAAAAATATTACAGTCATCCTGCCTTTGGAAATTATCCGGTAGTTGGTGTAAACTGGAAACAGGCAACTGCTTTTTGCGAATGGAGAACGCATTACCTGAACTCTTATTTAACGTCAAAGAAAAAATCAACCGAATCTGATTTCAGATTACCAACCGAAGCGGAGTGGGAATATGCTGCAAGAGGCGGACGCTCTCAGGCAGATTACCCTTGGGGAGGATACTATTTAAGGAACAAAAAAGGCTGTTTACTGGCGAACTTTAAACCTGGTCGTGGTAATTATCCCGAAGATGGCGGATTTTATACTGTTCGTGGAGATGCTTACTGGCCAAACGATTTCGGTTTATATAATATGTCGGGTAATGTAGCAGAATGGACCTCATCTTTGTATTATGAAGGAGCTTACAACTTCCAGCATGATATGAATCCTGATATTCGTTATAATGCCAAAGAAACTGATAAGCCTCGTGATAAACGAAAAGTATTACGCGGTGGCAGTTGGAAAGATGTTGGATATTTCTTAAGAACCGGTACCCGGACTTATGAATATCAGGACACGTCCAAGTCTTATATTGGTTTCCGTTGTGTTATTGATTTACCTCCTGCTCAAAAAAAGGGAAAGAAAAAGTAAACCATCATTTTTGAAACTAAATTTAATGAGCGCGCCTGACTAAGTAAATTTAAATGGGTGCCCTGTAACCTTAGTATAATAAACTTTAAATAACCACCAATTAAAACTCTAAATTTTTAAATCATGGCTCACAACAAAAGAACCTTTTTAACCTTAATTGATGTTTTGGTAAGTGCCGGCGCTGCTGTTATTATCTTCGCTGCATGGGCAAAACTTACGCACCAGCCTTTCGCAGATATGATGTTAACCATTGGTATGTGGACGGAGACGGCGATCTTCCTGGTTTATGCCGGAATTGAGTGGGTTAAACCCAAACATCACGAAGAAGATGATCAGCCGGAAGATTCAGTAAAGAATCATTCATTGGAGTCGATGGATAAAATGTTACAAAGCGCAGATATCACACCAACAAATTTGAAAAACTGGGCGATGGTTTTCAAAAACTGCAAACAACGGTTGGCGGTATGAGCGAGATCGGTGATGTAGTAAAAAACACCGGTGATTTCAGCAATAAAACCAAAGAAGCAACAGTAGCTTTAGGAAGCATGACCACCGCATTTGCCAGCAGTGCAGCTACCATGGGTAGTTTCAGCAATGCAGCCGACAGTGCTAAAGGATTTCATGAGCAGGTACAGGTATTAACCAAAAACCTGGGTTCTTTAAATACCATTTATGAACTGGAATTGAAAGAGAGTAATAATCACCTGAAATCGTTGAATCAATTCTATGGTAAATTGGCTGAGGCCAGTCAAACCATGATGGGTACTGTAGAAGACGCAGGAAAAGCTAAGGAGCAAATCAGCGCATTGGCCAATAACCTGGGTAAGTTAAACTCGGTTTATGGCAATATGCTGAGTGCGATGCAGGTAGGCCGTTAATTGTAGATCAATTAACAGTTTGCTGATTATAGATTGATCAGTAAACCAACCCAACAGATCGAAGAAAACCATTTTAAACAAAACAACAGTAAATCTTATATATTATGGCTTTACCTAGAGAGCCCCGGCAAAAGATGATCAACATTATGTATTTGGTGTTGACTGCTATCCTGGCGCTGAATGTATCAGCGGAGGTAATTGAAGCCTTTAAAACGGTGGATAAAAGTTTGCAAAGCTCAAGCAAAAATATAAGCGCTTCAAATGAAGTGTTATACAAATCATTGAATGACAAATTAACCGACAGCAAAACATCGGTACAGGCCGCTGTTTGGCAGCCCAATGCCGAAAAAGCAAAAAAATATGCGGCTGCAATAGCCACCTATATTGATGGCTTGAAGCAGGAATTGAAAATGGGTGCGGGATTAAAGATCAAAGATGATGGAAAAGAGGATTTTAAAGAAGATAACCTGGATGCATCAACGCGTATATTCGAAACGGCAGGTAAAGGCGAAGAATTAAAAGCTAAGTTGGAAGCGTTTAAGAAGGAAATGCTGGATATTGATCCAAAGATCAGGGCCCAGTTTGAAAATAATTTCCCCGTTAGTACCGAAGGTGTTGAAGGAAAAGAAGGCAAAAAGGACTTCACAACCGGTTATTTTCATATGACGCCAACAGTTGCGGCTTTAACCATTTTGAGCAAGTTTCAAAATAATATCAGAACTGTAGAAAACCAGATCGTAAGTTATTGCCATAGCCAGGTAGGTGCTGTGGAAGTGCATATGGATGAGGTAGGTGTTTTGGTAGGACAAAGTTCTAACTATTTAATGCCCGGCCAGGAGTTGACCGTAACGGCGGGTGTTGGCGCTTATAGCTCAACAGTAAAATCGAGTATTTCGATAAACGGCAGCCCGATCAATTTGGTTGGCGGACAGGGAGAATATAAAACCAAAGCCACCGGCACAGGTAAACATACCATCCAGGTAAGCGGAAGTTTCACCGGTGAAGATGGTAAAGCCGTGCCCATCAGTAAAACAATTGAATATGTTGTTGGTGTACCGGGAGGTGCAGCGGTGATGCTGGATAAGATGAACGTATTTTATATAGGCGTTGATAATCCGATCACTATTTCCTCAGGGTCTGGTTGGGATAAAACGACCGTTACACCTGCAGGATGTACTATTACCGGTACCGGTTCAAACCGTATTGTGAGGGTAACTGCAATTGGTGCTGCCAGTATCACAGTAACAGCCGATGGCAAGTCAAGTAAATTTGATTTCCGCGTTAAACGTATTCCTGATCCAATTATTAAAGTAGGCCCAAGTGGCGGAGGTACCATGCAGGCCGTTGTTTTCAGAGGACAGCAGTTTGTACGGGCCGATCTTGAAAATTTTGATTTTGAAGCCAGGTTTAATGTAACCGGAGCTACGATATATTTTAACAATCCAGGTGACAGAAATGTGAAGAAAGTTACGTTATCTAGTGGAAGCCTCGGACCTGCCGGAGATTATATGAAATCATTGGTACCGGGATCAACAGTTATTTTTGATAATATCCGTGTGGTAGGCCCCGATGGTGTAACAAGAACAATTCAAAACCCTCCGGGATTCTCATTATTCTAGGAGTAAAAATAAAAAGGTATGAAAAGAAGGTATTTTAAATATGTTTTACTGGCTTTGTGCCTGGGCTTGTTTGTTAATACAGTGGAAGCGCAGAAAAAGAAGCGTACGTCAACAAAAAGGGCCAGCACGCGTAAAACAGCATCTTCCAAAACCAAGGCCAGTATTCAACCTACGGTTCCTCAGGAAGATCCGGTTGTTGTGGCACCGCCACCTGCACCGGAGCCGGTTTTTAATGACAGTTTACCCATTAAAAATGTAAAGAAATCATTGCGGCCTGATGAAGCGGTGGAAACAACGGTGTTGAAAGACAGAACACCATTGCCTTATGAAAATCTCAGGGCCGATGATGCCATGTACCGTCATAAAATATGGAGAGAGATTGATACCCGTGAAAAAATAAACCTGCCGTTTAAATATGCGGCCGATGAGAATAACGGTAATCAACGCTTTATTTCGATTTTATTTAAAGCTATACAGGACAGTGCGGTTACCGTTTTTGACGCTGTTGACGACAGGTTTACAACGCCCATGACCAGGGCCGATGTGGTAAAGAAAATGTCGGGAGAGCCGATATCAGTACCTATTTACGATTCACTGGGAAATGTGGACCACTACGATCTCCAATCCAGAGATATAGTGCTGGATTCATTTTATAAGTTTAGGATAAAAGAGGAAGTTATATTTGATAAAGAAAGTTCCCGTTTATTTTGGCGGATATTGGGCATCGCACCGGTATTTAATGAATACACCGCACAAACCAACCAGTTCGTGGGAACAACCGAATTATTCTGGGTGTACTACCCGGATATGAGACCTATTTTTTCTAAATATGATGTGTATAATGGTAAAAACTACGGTGCCCGTATGAGCTGGGAAGATCTGTTTGAAAGCCGCATGTTTTATGGACGTATTATAAAAAGTACCATCGATAACCCGTACGACAAGTTTATTGAGCAGTATCCTGGTTTAAAGGATAAAGGGATACTTCAGTTACTGGAAGGAGAAAATATAAAAGAGAAGATTTTTAATTATGAACAGGATCTATGGTCCTATTAATCAGTTCGCAATATATTGAAAGCCCCCGCAATGTCGGGGGCTTTTCATTTATCAAATAATCGATATCAATTATTAACAAGTTGTCAATTTTTTGCTAATTACCTGAAAAGGGTATAGGTTATGATAATATGATTGAGTACCTTCGTTTCGGTTTTTCATAGGATATTGGATTTTAAACGGGGCTGAATTTCTATTCAGGCCCCTTTTTATTTTTTGATAAAAGGTAAAGCTCCTGTTAGCCCCGGTTTTAGCGATATCAGGAATTAAGATAGGCCATCAGTAATGCTGCTTTTGCTTTTCCAACAATAGCGGCCATTTCTCCTTCAGTTTTTGTTTTGATATTTTTAACCGATTTGAATTCCTTTAGCAATTGATTGATCGTTGCTTTACCGATGCCCGGTACCTGCTCCAGTTCATTTACAAAAGCTCCTTTACTTCGGAGGTTTCGGTGATAGGTAATTCCATAACTGTGCACCTCGTCTCTGATCCTGCGGATCAACTTAAGGCTTTCACTATCCCACGGCAATTTTACTGATTCTGTATCACCGGGGAAAAATATTTCCTCTTCATTTTTTGCCAGTCCTACCACGGTAGTTGTACCCGGAAGCTTGAGTTTCGAAACACTCAGCATGGCGGCGCTTAATTGGCCCTTGCCACCATCAATTACAATTAGCTGAGGCAATGGTTGCTTTTCATCGAGCAGGCGCTTATAGCGCCTGTAAACCACTTCTGTCATGGATGCGAAATCGTTGATGCCGGTTACTGTTTTTATTTTAAAGCGACGGTATTCTGCCTTGCTTGGTGAGCCGTTTTTAAAAACAACTACAGCCGAAACGGGATAACTGCCCTGCAGATTTGAATTGTCGAAACACTCAATATGCAATGGCATGGCGGGCAGCTGCAGGTCGATCTGTAATTGCTGTAATACCTGTTGCTTTTCGGAACTTGTCTTTTCGGACAGGTTCAGCATTTTTCGTTTCTTCAGCTCTTCCCGGAAATAGTTTACATTTTTTTCTGAAAGATCCAGCAGCTTTTTTTTATCCCCGGCTTTTGGGATCGTTATCCTGACATCCTGCGGAAAATCGATCGCGAAGGGAACAATGATTTCGCTGGCGGTGCTGGCAAAGCTATCGCGCATCTGTGCTGCAGCAAAAGCAAGCACTTCGGCAGCTGTTTCTTCCATTTTCTTTTCGAGTGTGATGGTTTTTGTTTGCACAATGGTACCGGCATTAATAGCCAGGTAATTTACATAGGCAATCTCACCATCCTCCAGGATCGAAAAAACGTCAACCGTTCCCATGCGGGTATTTACCACTGCCGAGCGGGCCTGGTAGGTTTTCAGGTGTTCAATTTTACTTTTGTACCGGGCTGCTTTTTCAAACTCCATTTTTTTAACATGATCCTGCATTTCTATTTTGAAATGCTGCAGTGCAGGCGAAATATTACCTTTCAGGATATTGACCAGTTGCTGTAGCTCGGCATCGTAGTTTTCTTCCGTTTGCAAACCTTCACAGGGTCCCTTACAGTTTCCGAGATGGTACTCAAGGCAAACTTTGAATTTTTTCTTTTTAATATTATTGTCCGATAAATTGAGTTTGCAGGTACGCAGCAGAATGGTTTGTTTTACAAAATCGAGCAATTCCCGCACTTTTTCTACAGAGGTATAAGGTCCCAGGTACTGTGATCCGTCTTTTATTTTTCTACGGGTAAAAAACACGCGGGGAAAGGGTTCGTTTTTGATCACGATATACGGATAGGTTTTACCATCCTTGAGGCTGATATTGAATCGGGGCTGAAATTCTTTTATTAAAGTGTTCTCCAGCAGGAAGGCATCCTGCTCGTTATTTACAATGGTAAACTCAATGCGATGTATGCGCTGAACCAGTTCATGCGTTTTGTACGTCGTGAATGTTTTTGAAAAATAAGAGCTTACCCTTTTGCGCAGGTGTTTGGCTTTACCAACATAGAGCAACTCATCGGCGGTATCATAATATTTATAGATTCCCGGTAATGTGGGAATAGTGGATGCAATGGCCGAAAATTCTTTTTGTGTCATTATATTTAAAAGCCCCAATACAGTTTTTCTTCTTTTTCAATTTTTGAATTACCGGTTTCATCGGTAATAATAGTCACAATTTTACACCATTCTTTATTAACCCAGGTCAATTGTAAGGTTTTTGATTTGCTGATCTCCTTTAACAAATAAACCCGTTTTACTGTATTTTCCTCGGGCTCAATATACACATCCCAGTGTTTCAATTGCATCGAATCGGGCAATCCGGCTATGGGGTCGTAGGTGAGCGTGTAAGCATTGATGGACTGATCTAAAAAACTCTTTTCGGTAAACAGCCCGGTTAAATTCATTGAATCTATTTCGGGGTGTAAAAATTCGCTGACAGCCCCATCAATTTCTTCGATTTTTAACCAAACCGAATCGGTTCGTCCATCTTGGGTAGTATATCGCAGCGGGTTGATGCCTGCCTTTTTCATGTTATAGATTTCGCCCTTAATATAGGCTGTAACCGGAAAAAAACGCTGCGCTGCAAATGCTGTTTTATCAGCAATAACCTCATCCGGTGCCCCCGCGTTATTACAGGCAGCTATACACAGTAAAACAGCGGCTAATGGAAAAATAATTTTCATCTTTCAAATTTAAACAGAATGACCGTCAATGCAAAATAGGTTCAAAACAGTTTGTCCCGGGTTGCTAAATGCAAAACGCAGCGATACACGGGGTATTGCTGCGTTTTTGTTATTATTTCGATAAATCAGAAGCCTTTTGATAAGCCAAATTTAAAGCCCACGGCATATGGTTTTTCTTTTAAAGCCACATCATTCCGATAGGTTGAAAAAACCTGGTACCGAACCTGTGGACCTACCTGCAACTGATAACCACCCAATCTGAAATTCATGTAGGTTTCAAATCCCAGGTTCAGGTTCCAGGTGCTGATGGAAGAGGGATCAGATACATAACTTTTCAGGTCTGAGGAAATGATATGGGCATTTCCACCAAAAACATAAGTAGGTTGTACCGATGCGCCAGCAAACCAATCCACATTGTTCCTGCTCGACAGGTTATAGGCAAGCCCGATGGGTAATGCCAGCTGATAGGTTCTGTTATGGAGGGTTACCGGCGTTGTGGAGCCGGAATTAAAAACATTTGACGTGGTTGATGTTCTGGCTGCAGCGTAAGAATAACCGGTTCTTGGATCATTCAGTAAAATGGTTGTAAAGATCGGATGGTTGGTTTCCATCGCGTCTATATTATAATTGGTGTAATTAAATTGCAAACCTGTTTTGAAGTTAAGTTTTTTGCCAAGCCGATAGGTAATTCCTGCGCCTGCTTCCATACCAAAACCAGGTTTTTGGCTGATAACCTGGTTAATATCGGCGCTTGCGAATGCGGTTGCAGATCCCTTGGTTTTGCTGCTAAGTTTGCGGTAATTTACGGCAGGCGTAACATAAACCTGGTACGACAAACGATTTTTTAATTTGGTTTTGGCCTCGTTGTTTTCCAAAACATAATTTTCAATCCAGGCTTTTTCCTCGTTGGTCAATGTCTTCTTTGCATCGATCGCGTCGAGTAAAGAAATTGCTTTTTTGTCTTTTTCACGTAATGTGTTCAAATTAGCCTTCTCCGTCTTGTCTGAAACTGGCTTGTTTTGAGTTGCTGCTGCTTCACTATTGGTAGTGGCCTTATCTTCATTGGTAACCACAATATTGTCGTGGTCTTCTGTTTTGGGCGAACCGGTTTTTATTTTTTTATTGTTAACCGCTATATCCGCGTAAATTTTATTTGATTTAATATAACTGTCAATTTGCTGAATAATATCGTTTGATTTATCTTCTTCAATCGAAGGTTTCGCCTTCTCTGTTTCCATCTTTGTTGTGCTCAGGTAATTTGGCCGGTTACTTTCAACAACCGTATAGGCTGAGTAATCCAATTCGCCGTTAATCACATCTTCAAGTGATCGATTGTAAATACCCGTTGATGCTACCGGTTTTTTGCGATTGGCTGATGCCGGCTCCCGGTTATCGGGATTTTGACCCTTATTCATTGATTGTACTAATTCATCCGACGTATTGGTATTAATTGGCCGGGTAATACTATTGTTACCGGTATTGAGGTAACCGATAAAACTAAGTGAACCAATCAACAGTAACAGCACAACCATGGATGGCCACCGACGGCTTGGATGCAGATTATTGTAAATGCTGTGCCAAACCCGTCTGGAAGGATACATCCTGAACTGGTCAGCTTTTTCCTTCAGCAGTAGTTCAAACTCATCGTTATAATATTCGTTTTCCATCATTCTTAAAAAACATAATAGTTATTGGTAATCCCAATGTTCAATTTGCTTTACACAAATTCAACCTGGTGAAACTGCCCCCAAAAAATTTGTTTTTTTCTTTGGTTTCTGAATAATTTTTTTTCTTACTAAAATCTCTTCCAGCATGGATTTTGCCCTGGTATACTGGCTCCGGCTGGTACTCTCCTCAATATCCAGCATATTCGCGATTTCTTTGTGCGAATAACCCTCAATGGCATACAGGTTCAATACGGTTTTATATCCCAGGGGTAACGACCTGATACATTCCACCACCTGCTTTGCCTGCATGATGGACGGGATCATCTCTTCCCGCACATGAATATTCTGAGCATGGTTGATGTCAACACTGTCGGAGAACTTTTTATTCTTTTTTAAAATATTAATACAGGTGTGCACCACGATCCTTCTGATCCATCCTTCCAAAGCCCCCTCATTTCTGTACTGGTGTATTTGCGTTAAAATTTTGATAAAGGCTTCCTGCAACATATCCTCCGCATCCTCCCTGCTTTTCGCAAAACGGTAGCACACGCCAAGCATTCTCGGACTAAAACGGTTATACAATACCTCCTGTGCGGTGGCATTATTCCGTCTACATCCATTAAGCATGATCTCTTCCGTCATATTGATGCTTGATTTACCCGATAAATATAGACAAAATAGTTTTAAGTATAGCTGCATTGTATTAAAAATGGCCGGAAGATATAATTTCCGGCCATCGTGCAAACAGATCATTAATTATTTGATTATCAGAGTCTTCCACGTAATGTGATAACAAAATTTCGTCCGGGTGCACTTAACCCCGATGCAAAAACTCTATAATATTTATCGAATATATTTTCAACGGCAAATTGGATAGTAACATTTTTAATAATATCATAGGTTGCCCTCAAATTGGCGGTTACCCACCCTGGCGTAAAACCGTTTACAGGATCGGCACTATACAGCTGGTTATCTTCACCACGTAAATTATAGTTGGCCGAATCTTTACTGCCATTGTACAACGCAAATAATTCACTCCTGAACCTGCCATAGTTTACAAAGAAGCTGGTTCGGCCAAAAACGGGGGCCACATGATCCAATGGATAATTCACCGGCGATTCTTTTATCCGGCCGTATGTATAATTTATAACAGTTGAAAATGAAAAATGCGGATTGATATCGCCCGCCAATGTGCCGCTAATTCCCCATACATAGGCCTTGTTTTTATTCACCACGGTTACCACCTGGCTGTTACTGCCGTTATATACGATCGTGGGTGATCCGTTATAGGTAGAGAAGTCGGTAGAGAGTGCATTTGTATAATTGCTGTACCATACGGTTGAGCTGATCTGGTATTTATTGAAAAAAGATTTGGATACCGTCAATTCGTAGTTAAAGGTTTTTTCGGGTTTTAGATTTGGATTGGGAACAATTACAGTGCCGCCGCCACTTTCAAATACTTTGCTCATATCATCCACATTCGGCGTTCTGAAACCGCTGGATACCAATGCCGCGATACGCCAGCCACCGGTGGGTAAAAAGACGATGCCCATATTGCCCGTTAAAGCGGATGAAGATTGTTCTATATCGTCGTAAGGAAATGGAAAGAAGGTTTTGTCGTTAAATTTTGAATAAAGCCGGTTATATGAAAAACGGAATCCACTATTGGCAATAATTTTTGTTCCGAATTTATGCAGAAAAGTTCCGTATCCGGCATAGGACTGTGTATTGCTGCCACCATCGGGGTAACGGGTATCCAAAGCGCCGGTTTGCCCGGTAACGATGTTTTCAAATTCGGCTTTCGAATTCACTTTATTATACACGAACTCGGCGCCATAATTAAATTCATTTTTGTTGATGGTTTTTTTGAAATCTGTGTTCAGGCTGAAAATATCAACCTGTTCAACCCGATGGTTTAGTTTTGAACTCTTATACCCGCGGTTGTGCCGGCTTTCTTCAATATTTTGATAGGCTGTGGTAACTGTTCCCTGGTCATACAGTTTGGCTTTTGGTAAATTGAGCTGCCAGGAGGCCAATAGCCGTTTTTGCGGACCATAGTACCATTCTGCACTTTTTGCGATACCGGCATTGTTGGTTTCGGTTAAACGATCATAGCGGAAAACATTACCCGTTGTAGAATATTGAAAATTGAGCACGTTTTCTGTTTTCCCCACGTTAAATAAAATCTTCTGTAAAAAATCGTACTGCCGGTAACCGGTTTGTACCTGCTTATTGGGATTGCTGTTGGTGATCATGCTGTCGGTCCCGTTAATTCTTTCCACATAAAAACTGCGTTTACCCCAATTGGGAAACTTGCTGAAATAATTGGAGCCTTGTTTTAAATCGCCAAAATCAGAAAGGGTAAAACTGCTGAGGAAGGCGATCTTTTTACCACCGAAATTCAGGTCAACATGCCCTGTTTTTTCGTTGTAGGCCGAACTGTATCTGAAAAAAGCGTTGGCACCAATAAACGATTTCTGATCAGCGGTTGCCAAAACCGGGTTTTTGGTATAAAAACTCATAACGCCCCCCAGGGCATCGCTGCCATACAGCACCGATGAGGGGCCAAACAGAATTTCGGTTTTATCCAGTATACTATTGTCCAGGCTGAGCACATTTTGCAAATGACCGCCCCTGAAGATGGCATTATTCATGCGTACGCCATCCACTACGATCAACACTTTATTTGCCTCAAATCCTCTGATAACGGGGCTGCCACCGCCAAGCTGGCTTTTTTGAACGAGGATATTACCCGTGTGCGTAAGCATTTCAGCCGTAGTTTGCTGGTTCATGAATTTCATTTTTTCGGCGCCAACTGATTGTACCTGCTGGGGTACATATTTTTTCATTTCGGAAAACCGGCTTGCCGAAAGGGTCACTTCTTCCAGATTTACTTCTTTAAAACTTGAGTCGGGCACCGGTTGCTGTTTTTTATTTTGAGCAAAACATAGCAGGGTAAAACAGGAACAGCCGGCTATTATTAAAGTCCTTTTCATAAAATTAATATTGATGAATATGAGTTATGGTAACACGCAGACACGGTCAAAATCCTGATGGTTTTGCCGCTGCATAAAATAAGACAGGGAATTATAACTCGGGTGGTGGACTGAAAGAAGAGTAAGGCGCTTCGGGAATTTTTTCGCAGTAAGAATAAAATTTTGTGTTGATCAAACGCTGGGCAACTGTAAAAGCAGCTTCAGTATGAGTAGTATAAACCAACAGGAAAATATATTTGACTGCACTTTGGGTATAAGGACTTTCTGATTGACCGGACTGATGAAAGACCTTTTTTATATGGCTAACAATTTTATCTTCCTTTTGATCGAAGTAACCGGTCAGCAATACCTGATCGCCCACGGTGGTATATGAGCTAACGTCGAAATATTTTCCGTTAATGATAACTTCTTTACCTTTTTTTACCCACTCGATATTATTTACCGGCACCGAAACAGTTTGGGTCACGGCGTTCTCGAATTTTGACCTGCTGTTATACCAAACTTTTTGTTGAACGGTAAGCCAAACAGATAAAAGAAGCGGGATCGCCAGAAGCAAAACCAAAAGGAGGGCCGTTATGTTTTTAATACGGGTGTGCATGTAAATAAGGCTGACGCTAAATTAGCTTTTATTTTTTTCTGATTAAACTATCTGCCGGGTAATTTGCCTTAATGGTATCCCTCACCGAGGTAACCCAATTGGCCAATACCAGTTTCTGCTGATCATTCAGTTTGGCATTTTTATGTATCCATAAGTAGGATTCAAGTGGCATTTCACCTTTTTTTACCAGGTCGTTGATCTCTTCCAGTTTTTTATACTGGCGCCTGATACGATAACCGGCAAACTCCGAAAAATTCAGGTCTTTTTTGCCATCTGAAATATGTTCATTCAACCACCAGGCTACCGGCTGAATTTCAGCGTACCAGGGGTAAACGGTATTATTGCTATGGCAGTCATAACAGCTTGTTTTTAGTATGGATTGTACCTCTGCCGGTACAGCATAAACTTTGCTGATATCGTTATTACTCATACCCTCAGCTTTGTTTTTTGTGGGGCGGATGAACTGTATCACTATAAAAGCCAGCAGTAAAATCAGGAACGTTCTTTTTAAAATTTTCTTCAGCATATTTTACTTTTTAATTAATTAAAATATTCCCGGTCATTTCCGGTGGAATGGGCAAGTCCATGATCGTTAAAATAGTGGGCGCGATATCGCCCAGTTTACCCGCCTTTATTTTTGTGTTCGAATCTTTACTGATTAAAAAAAGCGGCACCAGATTTAATGTATGTGCCGTGTTGGGTGTGCCGTCGTCGTTAATGGCATAATCTGCATTACCATGATCGGCTGTTAACAAAACTGTATAATCATGTTGAAGCGCAGCGGTTACCACTTTTTCTACACAGGTGTCAACTGTTTCCACAGCTTTAATAATGGCATCCCAAACACCGGTATGTCCCACCATATCTGCATTGGCATAGTTCAGACAAATAAAATCGGCCGATTTATTTTTTATCTCAGCAACAATGGCATCAGTCACTTCTAGAGCACTCATTTCGGGTTGGAGGTCGTAGGTAGGCACTTTGGGCGACGGGATCATAATTCTTTTTTCGCCTTTAAAAGGCACTTCTCGTCCGCCACTGAAAAAGAAACTAACATGCGGGTATTTCTCCGTTTCGGCAATTCTGATCTGTGTTTTGCTATGCTGTTCAAGTATTTCCCCCAGGGTATTTTTCAAATCATCATTTTCAAAAACAACAGCTACGTTTTTAAAACTATGGTCATACTGGGTCATAGTAGTATAATGGAGGTCGAGTTTTTTCATATCGTATGCCGGCACATCTTCCTGGGTAAGCACTTCCGTTATTTCGCGGCACCTGTCTGTACGGAAATTAAAGCAGATCACCGAGTCGCCGTTTTTTATCGTTGCATCGGTTGTGGTGGAATTGATGATCGGTTTAATAAACTCATCGGTAACCCCATTGTTGTACGACTGTTGTATAGCCGCCAGCATATCATCAGCTTTTGTACCTTCGCCCTTTACCAAAGCATCATAGGCCAGTTTTATTCTTTCCCATCTTTTGTCGCGGTCCATGGCATAATAACGCCCGGTGATACTGGCCAGTTTTCCGGTTGTTATATCAAGATGTTTTTGCAGATCGGTTAAAAAACCCAAACCGCTTTTAGGGTCTGTATCCCGGCCGTCAGTAAATGCATGAATATAAACATTGGTTAAACCCTCAGCCTGGCATAATCCGGTCAGTGCTTTTAGATGATTTATATGCGAGTGCACGCCGCCATCGCTTACCAAACCAATCAGGTGCAGCGGTTTGTTATTTTCTCTGGCAAGCCGAATGGCTTTCAGTAATCTTTCGTTGCGGGCAAATTCACCGCTTTTTACTGCCACGTTAATGCGCTGCAGTTCCTGGTAAACAATGCGGCCGGCACCCAAATTGAGGTGGCCAACCTCGCTATTGCCCATCTGCCCTTCCGGCAGGCCAACATCTTCGCCACAGGTAATTAATGTGCTTTGGGGGTATTTTTCGTATAAAGTGCTGACAAACGGCGTTTTAGCATGTTGAATGGCATCCTGGGCGCTGCTTTTACCCAATCCCCATCCATCCATGATGATTAATATCACTTTCTTATCTTCCATCTGATAAAACTAAAATATTTGCAGCTAATAACAATTGATTATTGTCATTTGGGTATAAATTCGCCTCAATAATAACAATAACAGCGGCAGTTGGCACGTTTTTGGTAACTTTATAGCCAATGAAAACTAATATAATGAAACAACTATTTGCATTTATAGCCGTTGGTTTAATGGTAAGTTCCTTTACCACATTCTCGGGTATCGATGAAGTGATTTCCGCTATGAAAGAAGGCAATTCAGCAGCGGTTTCGCGTTTTTTCGATAATACCGTAGAAATAAATATGCCGGATAAAACCAACAGTTATAGTAAAAGCCAGGCCGAGTTGGTATTGAAAGATTTTTTTAGTTCGAATGGTGTAAAAAGTTTTAACATCATTCATAAGGGAGAGAACGCCGGATCACAATATTGTATTGGTACCCTGGTTACCCGAAACAGTAGTTTTAGAACCACCATTTTTATGAAGCAAAAAGGAGACAAACAGGTATTGCAAAAGATCACTTTTGAGGAAAATTAACCGTAACAGATAATCGATAAGGCCCCGAAATTTTCGGGGCTTTATTTTTCGGCTTACCGTAGCTTTGTTAATATGGATATGGAACAACAATTGAACAAACTGATCGCCCAAGCGCTTGATGAGGATATTGGCGACGGCGATCATTCTACCCTGGCGGCCATTGATGTAAATGCCGATGGCGAAGCCGTTTTAAAGATCAAGGAAGCAGGCGTAATTGCCGGTATCGCTGTTGCCGAAAAGATATTCAGGCACATGCAAACCGATATCATTTTTAGTGCAACAAAGAAAGATGGAAACAACGTGTTAAACGGTGAAACTGCTTTTGAGGTGAAAGCCCGGGTGCATACTATCCTGCAATGTGAACGATTGGTTTTGAATTGTATGCAGCGCATGAGCGGTATCGCCACACTCACCCGGGCCTATACCCAAAAATTGGAAAAATATAAGACCAGGTTACTGGATACCCGGAAAACCACGCCCAACTTCAGGCTATTGGAGAAAGAAGCGGTACGGATAGGAGGGGGATTGAATCACCGTTTTGGCCTGTACGATATGATCATGCTGAAAGATAATCATATCGATTATTGCGGCGGCATTGAAAAAGCAATTGAAAAAGCCTATAGCTATGTACAGGCAAAAAAACCGGAACTGAAAATTGAGGTGGAAACCCGTAACCTGGATGATGTAAAAAAAGTAATGCAGGTAGGTAAGATAAACCGGATCATGTTGGATAATTTTACACCGGAACAGATAGCAGAAGCGCTGGCGGTTATCGATGGAAAGTACGAAACCGAAGCCAGTGGCGGCATAAATATTGGTAATATTGAAGCTTATGCCGCAACCGGTGTTGATTTTATTTCGAGTGGTGCCATTATTCATCAGGCCCGAAGCCTTGACCTGAGTTTGAAGGCCAGGGTTGTTTAAGTTTCCCGTTGTTTTAAAAAGATCGATCATACCATGAGCAGGAAAAAGACAAATTCATTTGGGGGGTTGGTGTATTCAACCGATCCGGATTTTAAAATTCAGGAGCATGATACCGCTCATCAGCAAACCATTGAACCCGCCGAACAAAAATTAAGGATCCGGTTGGATACCAAACATCGGGCAGGTAAAGCCGTTACCTTGGTAACCGGGTTCGCTGGTACAGATGCCGACCTGGCCGACCTGGGTAAAAAACTGAAATCGTTTTGTGGTTCGGGCGGCTCGGTTAAAGATGGGGAAATCATTGTGCAGGGCGATCACCGCGAAAAGCTGTTTCAATGGTTGCAAAAGAACGGCTACAAACAATCAAAAAAACAGTAGCGCTGCAGCCATCAGGAATTATCTGCGGTAAAGCTCAGGGCCCCACTTGGGCATTTTTTTACCTGCTCGATGATCTGTTGCGTTTCGGCCTGCGTCATATCAATCCAGGGTTTGCGCCTTGGGTCAAAAACTTCAGCCAGCCCTTTAAAACAGATACCCGAATGAATACAAACATCCGGTTTCCAGGCGATTGTAATTTCGCCATTACTGTAATGATGTGTTTTTTGCGGCATTATTTTTTTGGTTAAAAAAGTAAAGGATATCGTAAATTACAAATAATAGCAGATTTAATGATTAATTTTACCGTAAATCCAAAGCATGATTTCTAAAATATCAGAGGGCGTTACCATCAGCGTAGAAACCTACTACCAACCTGAGTACAGCAATCCTGTGAATAATGAATTTATGTTTGCTTACCGGATTATTATTGAAAACAACAATGTGTTTCCGGTAAAACTGTTGCGCAGGTATTGGCTCATATATGACAGTAATGGCAGTATGCGTGAAGTAGAAGGAGAAGGCGTTGTTGGGGTTCAGCCACAGATCAATCCCGGGGAATCTTATCAGTACGTTAGTGGTTGTAATCTTCGTTCAGAAATTGGCAAAATGTCGGGGACTTACCAAATGGAAAATATCAATACGCTGAAGCCATTCGATGTGATCATACCCGCTTTCGACATGTGTGCCCCTTTTAAACTCAATTAATTTAACCTTTTTGATAGCAAAATTTAGCTTACCTTTAACCGTTCAGAAGTTTTGTGTTTCAGCAACTGGGTTTACTATTCAATATTCAATCACCTGATTCTTATACCTTGTCGTTAACACTTTGATAATGGAAATTAAATTCTATTAAAACCGTAAATCTGGTATGGCAAAAATTACTTTTTCGAACAGCAACAACGAATTCTATCAAAGCCTGAAAGCTGCGGTGGATAACTATTTTACTGAAAGGAAAATAAAAAAAACCGGTGACTGGCGGCTCTTTAGTAAAACCATCATCCTGGTTGGATCTGCCATCAGCATCTATCTATTATTGATGATGACTGATATGAACTGGGCCCTGGCTCTGAGTTTATGTGGTTTAATGGGTTTTATCCTGGCCTCCATCGGTTTCAGTGTTATGCATGATGCCAATCATGGGAGTTACTCTACCCGGCCAAAACTCAATGATCTTCTTGGCTTAAGTGCAAATGCCATGGGAGCAAGTTCCTTTTTCTGGAAACAAAAACACAATATCATTCATCATACCTATACCAATGTAGACGGCATTGATGATGATATCGCCAAAAGCCCCATCATCCGGCAGTGCGAATCGCAAAAATGGGTTCCGGCTCATAAAATACAGCATTTGTATTTGCTGCCGGTTTATTCATTGTCTTCCATTTTTTGGATCTTTGTTATGGACTTTACGAAATATTTTACGCGCAAGATTTACACCACTGATGCCTGGAAGATGTCGGCAAAAAATCACCTGATCTTTTGGACAACCAAGGCGTTGTACATTGTCTTTTATATTGTTCTTCCTGTTATGGTTTGGGGATTTTTACCCTGGGTTGCCGGTTTTTTGGCATTGAATGTAGTGATGGGTTTAACTTTATCGCTGGTGTTTCAGCTGGCGCACGTGGTTGAAAATACCGAGTTTGAGCATATCGCTTTAGATGAAACCAAACATATTGAAACCGCCTGGGCTGAATATCAATTAAGAACAACAGCCAATTTTGCGATGGGCAACAAAGTGATCTCCTGGTTTGTGGGTGGGTTAAACTATCAGATAGAACATCATCTTTTTCCCCGCGTAAGTCATGTACACTATCCTGCCATCAGCAAAATTGTGATGGAAAAATGTGCCGAATATAATTTTCCGTACAATAAATATGATACTATGTCGGAGGCACTGGCTTCGCATTTCAGGGTGATGAAAGCCCTGGGAAAGCAATCGGAAGTGGTTTTACAGCAGGTAAAGGCAGCATAGCCTGCCAAGACAATGATTTCTTTCTAAGGCTTGTATTTTGCCTGCTGAAAAATGATCTCGGGATCGGCTTTCATCAATTCAATTAAACTGGTCTTTGGATTTTTCGCCATGAATTTTTTTACGATCTGCCATCCTGCAAAGCTGCCGATATTTCCCGGCGATGCTTCTCCCAGCTCCTGCGTTTTAGGGGACTCTCCAATATAGTTTTTGATGATATTGTTGTCGATAGTTCGTAAAAAATTATTTTGCACAAACAGGTCCCAAACAGCGGCTTCATGTTTGTATACTTCTTTCAGCTGATCTTCCCGGTAGCCGATTATTTTATACGCCGCGGTTTTTGGTAATAGCCGGGAAAGCACATACAGGCGTTTCCCTTTTTCAATCATTTGCAATAACAGCGACTTGTCGTCCATTTTTTCCGGGTACAGATCATTAACGATATTTTTCATACAGTTGATCGCAATATGATCCGGTTGAAAGTGTTCGCTTACATATTCGGGGTAAATCTCCTGTACCATGACAGACTTGTACAACGAAAAGTTTTTACCGAGGTGATGCTGCAAACCAATCAAAAAGGCATCATCGCTGAGGATATCGCCGTAGCCGTCGAGCGGGCCGATATAGGTGATGATCTTTTTTGGCGCTTTATATGCGGGGAAATAGTATTTCACAAATTGCAAACCCTGCTTTATTTCATTTTCAAATGGCGAAAAATCTTTGAAAACCTGTTCGGCGCTGTCATATACGCTTTTGTAGGCTGTAGTAAATCCCTGTACATAGCCGGCCACACTATCAGCCGGCCAACTGGGATCTGCATTGAGTATCGTGGCTAAAAAATTTTCTCCAAAAGAGGGGTATTCAGCGATCAGCTTATCAAGTTTGGCATTAAAATCTGCTGAGTCCAGCGTAAATAATTCTTTTTCAAAACGGGCGGTTGTTAATTCAATTTTTATATGAGATACGTCAGGCGACCCACTATCGTTGTTGCAGGAAAATAAAAAGGTTAATACCAGAACAGGAAGTATATATTTCATAATAGCGTTGTGGCCACTATTTGTAACAATAACATGTCAAAGCTCACCGGGCCATGTTGCAAATATCTGTTTTTCAACTATTATTTTGTATTTAATAGTGTTAATTCGTGCCATTAGTGGCTTATTTTTGGGGTATGAAAATTTTCCTGGCACAGCAGAACTATCATATTGGTAATTTTGAAAGCAATGCGCAAAAGATCATCAGTGCCATTTCTCTGGCGAAAGAACAGGGCGGCGATCTGATCGTTTTCAGTGAATTAAGTGTTTGCGGTTATGCCCCGCGTGATTTTCTGGAATTTGAGGATTTCATCAACAAAAGTTATGCGGCCATTGAGCTGATCAAGCAACATGCTGATACAATAGGCGTATTGGTTGGCGCACCCGACCGAAACCCGGTGAAGGAAGGTAAGGACCTGTTTAATGCAGCCTTTCTGCTCTACGAAAAAGAAATAAAATCCGTTACGCATAAAACCTGTTTACCCAACTACGATGTATTTGACGAGTACCGGTATTTTGAACCGGCCTACGATTGGCGTATCGTGGAGTTCAAAGGGAAGCGATTAGCGGTAACTGTTTGTGAAGACATCTGGAACCTGGGCGATAATCCCTTATACCGCCATTGTCCCATGGATGAGTTGATGAAACAGCAGCCGGATGTGATGATCAATTTATCGGCTTCACCATTTGATTATACCCATGATGAGGACCGGAAGGCAACCATCAAATCAAACGTGGCCAAATACAAAATCCCATTGTTCTATTGTAATGCAGTTGGCAGTCAAACGGAAATTGTATTCGACGGTGCGTCACTGGTTTTTGATGCAGCGGCTAATCTTTGTGGTGAGTTACCTATGTTTATTGAGGCTGTAAAGTCATTCGTGTTGAATGATGATGGAACGATTGATGCTCCGGTAATTGAAC
Source organism: Chitinophagaceae bacterium (assembly GCA_016710745.1). Lineage (GTDB taxonomy): Bacteria > Bacteroidota > Bacteroidia > Chitinophagales > Chitinophagaceae > Ferruginibacter. The sequence continues at coordinate 311,345 of JADJVB010000013.1, forward strand.
CGGCCGGCCGGATGCCCGATAAGGAACTGGAACCTGCCCAACTGGAACCCGAACTGAATATTGGCATGGTACACGATGCCATTGTGCTGGGTATCCGCGATTATTTTTCCAAGATGGGTTTTACCAGGGCCATACTGGGCAGCAGCGGTGGCATCGACAGCGCTGTTACTCTGGCGCTCGCCTGCACTGCCCTGGGAAAAGACAATGTGCGGGCCGTATTGATGCCTTCGCAATTTTCAACGGGCCACTCGGTGAATGATGCCGAACAGCTCAGTGTAAACCTGGGTAATGCATACGATATCATTCCAATTGAGCCTATTTACGAAAGTTTTATGAATGAATTAAAACCTGTTTTTAAAGACCTGCCGTTTAGTGTAGCCGAAGAAAATATTCAAAGCCGAACCCGCGGCAATGTACTCATGGCTATTGCCAATAAATTTGGTTATATCTTATTAAATACATCCAATAAAAGCGAACTGGCAACTGGCTATGGCACACTCTATGGAGATATGGCCGGCGGTTTGGGTGTTTTGGGCGACTGTTATAAAATGCAGGTTTATGCGCTGGCAAAATATATCAACCAGGAGAAGGAAATTATACCTGTAAATATTATGATCAAGCCGCCCAGCGCAGAGTTGCGGCCGGGTCAGATGGATTCGGATTCGTTACCTGATTATGCCATACTGGACAAGATCTTATACCAATATATTGAAAGAAGACAGGGCCCAAAGGAAATAAAAACACAGGGATTCGACGCCGCATTGGTTGACCGGATCTTGAAGATGGTTAACGTCAATGAATATAAACGCAACCAGTTTTGCCCCATCATTCGTATTTCGCCCAAGGCATTTGGTGTGGGCAGGCGAATGCCGATCGTGGGCAGGTATTTAAGTTGATGAAGTAACTAATTACCCGCTGACAAGATCAGCTATTAATATTATCAGCCTATATTTTTTCTACAACAACCGCCGTGCCATAACTCAACACTTCCGTTACGCCATTCATTACTTCGTTGGCATCGTAGCGCATATTAATGATGGCATTGGCACCACGTTCGTTGGCATGTTGAATCATCAATTGATATGATTCTTCCCGGGTTTTTTCGCAGAGCTCAGCATAGATGGAGATTTTGCCACCCACTAAAGTCTGAAAGCCTCCGGCAATATTGCCGAATATGCTCCTGCTTCGTACCGTAATACCCCTGATTAAACCGAGATGCTTAATTATTCGGTATCCTTCAAGATGGTTGGCAGTGGTGATTAGATGTTGATCTACCATGATAAAATATTTTTACTAAAGTTAGTTTGAATTTAACAAAGTTTTGCCCTGGCATATCAAAACCACAAAATTTAAGTTAATCATAGTTCGTAAATTGCACGATAAACAATAATAATCGCTATTTAACTATAAATCTATGGTTCAAACATCTGAAGACATCCGTTTGCTGAGTGAAAAAATTACGGAGGCATCCGGATTTGTTACCCGCATCAACGATGAATTAAGTAAAGTGATCGTTGGGCAGCAATCGATGATCGAAAGGTTATTGATCGGGCTGTTAAGTAATGGTCATGTATTATTGGAAGGGGTACCCGGACTGGCGAAAACGCTGGCCATTAAATCGCTTGCCCAGGCGGTACACGCCGGGTTTAGCCGGATTCAGTTCACACCCGATCTTTTGCCGGCCGATGTGGTAGGAACGATGATCTATAACCAGGCAAAAAATGAGTTTATGGTTCGCAAAGGTCCCATTTTCTCCAATTTTATTTTAGCCGATGAAATAAACCGTGCACCCGCCAAGGTACAAAGTGCACTGCTGGAAGCCATGCAGGAGCGGCAGGTAACGATTGGCGATACAACCTTTAAACTTACCGAACCTTTTTTAGTGTTAGCCACCCAAAACCCGATTGAGCAGGAAGGAACTTATCCTTTGCCCGAGGCACAGGTTGACCGGTTTATGTTGAAAGTGGTTGTAGATTACCCGAGTAAGTCTGAAGAACAATTGATCATCCGGCAAAATACCCTTGGCTTAAGTTTTCCACCCATAAATCCGGTAGCTTCTACCAGTGAAATTTTAACTGCCAAAGAATTGGTTCGGCAGGTTTACCTGGATGAAAAAGTGGAGAATTATATTTTGGATATTGTTTTTGCCACCCGCTATCCGGATAAATACAATTTGCCAAAATTGAAACCGTTGATTGGTTTTGGTGGTTCCCCAAGAGCAAGCATTAACCTGGCATTGGCAGCCAAAGCTTATGCCTTTTTAAACAACCGGGCCTTTGTAATTCCCGAAGATGTGAGGAGTATCAGCAAAGATGTTTTGCGGCACAGGATAGGGTTGACCTATGAGGCAGAAGCGGAAAATGTGAATGTTGAACAAATAATAAATGACATACTACGTACTGTAAACGTACCATGATCTTAACGACCGAAGAAATATTAACCAAAGTACGCGAGCTGGAGATTAAAAGCAAGAAGATCACCACGCATTTATTTACGGGGGAGTATCATTCTGCTTTTAAAGGAAAGGGTATGAGCTTCCGCGAAGTAAGGGAATATTATGCCGGCGATGATGTACGTTTTATCGATTGGAACGTGAGTGCCCGGTTCAGCCATCCGTTTACCAAGGTATTTGAGGAAGAAAGGGAACTCACGGTGATGCTGTTGATCGATACCAGCGCCAGTAACTTATTTGGCACGGTTGCCAAACAGAAAAAAGACCTGATCGTTGAAATGGCTGCTGTGCTTACATTCAGCGCCATTAATAATAATGATAAAGTGGGTGTTATTTTTTTCAGTAATAAAATTGAAAAATACATTGCACCCAAAAAAGGAAGAAAGCATGCGTTGTATATTGTTCGGGAATTGTTAACCGTAGAAGCCACAAAAAAAGGTACCGACCTGGATGAAGCGATCAAATATTTTAGCCGCTCGGTGAAACAGCGCAGCATTGCGTTTATTCTGAGTGATTTTTTAACTACGGGTTACGACGACGACCTTAAAGTGATCGGCAACCGGCATGATGTGATCGGCATCAGGGTATACGACAAGATGGATATGCAACTGCCTGATGCCGGGCTGCTGCAGGTGCAGGATGCTGAAACAAACAAAAGCATATGGATCGACAGCAGCAATGAATTGGTTCGCTACAACTACCAGCAGCATTTTATGCAGCAAAGTGAGTTAAGCAAAAATCATTTTCGTAAAGCAGGAGCGGAGTTGTTACACGTGCGCACTGATGATGATTATGTAAAAATATTGCAACAGTTTTTTATTAAAAGAATCTGATCAGCAACATATCATGGCGAAAGAAAAAAGAAGGCGGATAATATTTGTATTGGGATTAACGGCCTGTTTTTCTTTTTACATGCCAATTGTTTTTGGCCAAACCGTACAAACTTTTACCGACAGAAAGGATATCCTGATCGGCGAGCAGATCAGGCTGAAACTGAAGGTTAACCTGCCGCTTCAATCTGAAACATTAACGAAATGGATTACCATCCCGGAGTCTATTCCGCATTTTGATATGGTGGAAGCAGGCAAGCCCGATACCATACGTTTTAAAGACGATTCCAAAGCCATTGAGCAAACCATTGTTTTCACCAGCTTCGATTCGGGCAGGTGGGTGTTTCCGGCTTTGCCCGTTGAGTTTGGTTCCAATGGGCAGTCGCCACAGATACTCCGGACAGATTCCTTCTACGTAAATGTTTCCTATTCTCCGGCGGATAGCAGCAATCAGCTGCGTGACATTAAACCCATCATCAAGGTTTCGGTGAACAGTTATTTCTGGTATTATATAGCCGGCGCTGTTTTGCTGCTGTTGATCTTTGGCTTCCTGCTCTACCGGTATTTTAAAAAGAAAAAACAGGTGCCACCCGTAACGGCTGATTCCAGCCTGTCGCCTTTTGATGAAGCGATGGCGGCATTGAAAAGCCTGGAGCAGCTGAACCTGCAGGAGGAGGTTGAAATAAAGAACTACCATATCAGGCTGGCCGGAATTTTCAAAATTTATATGGGCCGTAAACAAAATAAAAACCTGTTAAATAAAACAACGGGCGATATTTTAATCACCCTGAAAGATGTGCCTTTGCCCGCCGAACAGCTGTCGGTACTGGCTACAGCCCTGCGTTGTACCGATGCGGTGAAATTTGCGAAATACCTGCCCTTACCCCCCGAAAGCAAGGATTGCAGAAAGCAGGTACAGGATGTTATCGGCGACATAGAAACAATTAAACGATTAAATAATTAAATAATAAATACTACTTGATTTTCGATTATTTTAAAAATATCAATTTTGGACAGCCCTGGTTTTTGCTGTTACTGATCATCGTGCCGGTATTGATCTGGTGGCAAGTTACAAAGAACAGTAGGCGTCAGGGAACGATTACCATTTCTGATATTTCGGCATCCGGTTTATCATCATGGAAAACAATTTTTCGTCATTTACCCTTTGTATTGCGATTGCTGGTCCTGATTTTTATCATCGCCGCCATTGCCCGGCCACAAACCATGTTTGAAGAACAAAATGCCGAGGGTGAAGGGGTAGATATCGTGTTGTGCATTGACGTAAGCGGCAGTATGACGGCACAGGATCTGCAACCCAACCGGCTGGAAGCCGCAAAGAACGTGGCCATCGATTTTGTAAAACAGCGGCTCACCGATCGTATTGCCGTTGTTATTTTTTCGGGGGAGAGTTTTACCCAATGTCCGCTCACAACCGACCAACGGGTGCTGGTATCGGCTATCGAAAATATCCGCAATGGTTTACTCGAGGATGGCACGGCCATCGGTTCGGGACTGGGTACCAGTGTGGACCGCCTGCGGGAGAGCAAATCGAAAAGTAAGGTGGTGATATTACTTACAGATGGCGAAAATAACGGTGGGTTGATCGATCCGCAGACCGCTAAAGAAATTGCGAAAGCGTTCCAGGTTAAAGTTTACACGATCGGTGTAGGTACAGATGGTTATGCGCCCCAGCCTGTGAACACGCCACTTGGTGTGGTGATGCAGCAGGGCAAGGTTTCGATAGATGAAAAACTATTAAAGGAGATTGCCCATGAAACCGGTGGCAAATATTTCAGGGCAAAGGACAACAAAGGGCTTACCGGTATCTATGACGAAATAAACGCGCTCGAAAAATCAAAAGTAGAAATTAGCAGCCGTACACGGTACACCGAAAAATTCATTCCTTTTGTAATAGCCGCGCTGGTATTGTTGTTTGTTGAGTTGCTCCTGAAATTTACTGTATTCAGGAAATTTCCATAAACAGGGCCTTACGCCCCGTCTGACCATGAAACGAGCAACTGGTTCTTTTCCCCACGAACTATGCCAACCCTTCTTATTTCTGAGTCTGAAAAATTCTGTAATAAGGCAATGTATGCTTCGTCAAAGGTGAAAGTTGGGCAGAGTGGGGGGCGCAGCTGCCCCCCCCCACTCATTTTTACAATACTGATATCATTCACCTGGTCTGACGCCCCCGTCTGACCAGGTGGATGATCTGACGTGCTGGTTCGGGAAGTGAAAAATTCTGAAAAAAACCGATACGTATTTCGTCATGTTTGAATCAGGGAATTTTTCCCTGAATCATTTGAACCCTCCTAAAAAGCAAATCAAAATCATCGGTATTACTTACCAGGGTCATTAGATTTTCTGTAGCAGATATCTATTTTGGGATAAATAAAATTCAGCAAAACAAGATATTATGAAAAAGATATTGATACTGTTCCTGTTGTTCCCGGTACTGGACAGCTATGCTCAAAAATGGGAGAAAAATTATGATTTTGTAGATAATTGCATTTGCGGCCTTTCTAAAGTAAAAAAAGAAGGGAAGATCGGTTACGTTAATAAGGATGGTAAGGAAGTGATCAAACTTCAGTTTGATGAGGGACTTAGTTTTAGTGAGGGTTATGTGGCCGTGAGAAAAGGCGGCAATTGGCTGTTCCTGGATAGTACGGGCAAGGCCATAACCGATGCGGTTTATGAAGATGCTTCTAGTTTTAAGGATGGGATGGCAGTAGCGTCAAAGAACGGTCATTATGGATTTATAAATACTGAAGGCAAAGAAGCGATTCCTTTTAATTTTTCTCTTGCCAGAAGCTTCACTGATGGCCTCGCACCAGCTGCCAATGCAAAGGGTTATTGGGGGTACATTGATACCAAACGTGAATGGGCAATAAAACCGATCTATGATTTTGCCGATAGTTTTGAAGGCGGTGTTGCCCATGTGATGAAAGGTCAAAAAGAAATTACTATTGACAAGCAGAATAAAGTAATAGGCCAATAGCTGCATAGAAAAAAAATCCATCGAAAGATATTTCCTTTTTCTATCCTATTGTTGGCTTTAGCAATTATTTTTGCCAAAGGAACCTTATCTTGGAGCTGTTCAGCAAATTGCTTCAATGAGCTTATGAATGCTTTACGGCCGGTACTTAATGCCCATTAACTTTCCCAGGTGCCCAAGTATCCTGACCGCAAGATCCGGGGGATTTATCGCAATAATATCATTTCTGTAGTGGCTCATCAGCACGCCTAAGTATAATTTTGCTTTTAGGTTCATCTTAAACGTTTGTGTTCTGTTGTCGGTTACTTTATCTAATACCCTGCAAACGTCTTCAAAGTATTCTTCCATATTCAGGGCAGGCTGGTGGGTATTATAAACGGTTACTATTTTATTTGTAGGATTTCTGAAAGCATGTGTAATGCCAATGGGTACAGACAACTTATCGCCTTTTTTTGCGGTCACCCATTTGTCTTTAATAAAGAATTCCATTTCGCCATCCAATATTTCGTAAGTTTCAATGGCATTTGGATGTTTATGTACCAATGGGTCTTTCATGTTGCAGCCTGGCAGCAGTTCCCAGTGCAGATCCAATGACCGGCCATTTGTTTGTGCACTGTTTTTAATAACCCTAAACCGCATTCCCAGGGGAGTCATGTCGAGTGTTTTATTCAGGTTGGTCATCGTTGTGTTTTTTTAGCGTGTAGTGTATGCTTATTGCTGACTTTAGTATTTATGCTTTAATACAGCATTTAATTTTTTTATTAATTCTGATATTTTTAAACAGGTGTAATTCAAATCCTGTTTTGTACAGTTCCAATGTAATTTACTTAAATTAAAAATATCTAATTTCCCTAACTCCATTTTACATAGGCTCATTCTCATTTTATTTCCTGAAATTTGCCCCGTGAACGCAATCGTATACAAAAGCACCGGCAACTGGTACCAGGTAAAAGATGAGGCCGGCAAAACATATAGTGCCAGGCTGCTGGGGAAGTTTAAAATTGACGGACTTACCAGCACTAATCCTATTGCCGTGGGCGACCATGTAACCATTGACTCAGATACCGAACGGCGGGATAATGACTCAGAGATTTCCTTCACCATCACGGAAATCAAAAAGCGTAAAAATTATATTACCCGTACATCACCGGCCAATAAATACATGCATCATATCATTGCAGCCAACCTGGATCAGTCGCTGTTATTTGCCACACTAAAAGACCCGAAAACCTCGCAGGGTTTTATTGATCGTTTTTTAATTACCTCCGAAGCCTATCATATTCCCTCCATTATCGTTTTTAATAAAAGTGACCTGTACCGAAAAAAAGAAGAAGAGAAATTTGCAGCTGTAAAAGCTATTTATGAGGCTATCGGATACCGGGTTTTATCCATGAGTATTGAAACCGGCGATGGGGTAGAGGAGGTGAAAGCCCTGTTGAAAGATAAAGTGACGTTGCTGAGCGGACATTCGGGCGTAGGTAAATCAACTTTTATCAACGTGGTTTTTCCCAACTTGAAATTAAAAACCCAGGGTGTAAGCGATTGGAGCGGTAAAGGATTACACACCACCACATTCGCTGAAATGTTTGACCTGCCTGCCGGGCAGGTAGGTATACCCGGGGGAGGAAAAATTATTGATACGCCCGGGATTCGGGAACTGGGTCTGGTGGATATTTCGAAAGAAGAGTTGTCGCACTATTTCCCCGAAATGCGTGCCCTAATCAACGATTGTAAGTTTAATAATTGTATGCACCTCAATGAGCCCGGCTGTGCAGTAAAATCGGCCGTTGGTGAAGGGGGTATCCATATGGACCGCTATATCAGCTATTGCAATATCCTGGAAACGATTAATGAGAAGACATACTGAGTGGGTGTTTATTCGTTGTTGGTTGTTCGTTGCCCTGTAAGACTCAGGGTTTAAGCCGACTCGAGTACAATGTATTTAGCACGTCAATCAATAGATCCGGTGCTCTAAAAAGTGAGCCACTTCCATCACCACATTATTTTTTGGATTGATCTGTTTCTTCTGTTGCGGGTAAATACTTACGCCATTGAAGATATTATAGTGCAACGTTAAAAACTGGCCACGGTACTGAAAATCCCAGTCCAGGGTTTCTGCGTCATCAATTTGATTAATGAATTTGACTTTAAGGTCTTCCGACAAAGTGTCGGCAATGGCGTAGAATTTGGAGATGCCACAATTGTCATCAATCACGGCTTCGGAGCAACCGTTGTTGGTTTTAAGTTCGTAACACATAGGTCCTGGTTTAGATTAGAATATTGATATTGATCTTTGTTTTCTTAAAATACAATCAACCTCCTTTCCACTTGGCTTTTTTCGCCGCTTTCATGGCTTTTTCATCGCCACCCAAAATCTTTTCGGCGCCTACATTGCGGCCGTTGGTTGGGCAACCTACTTTATCTTTTTTGCCAAATATCCTGCTTATAAAACAGCCGCTTAAAAGAAACGATGCCATTGCAAAAACAAGTACAATTTTTTTCATGGTTTAAAGATAATAATTTTAATGGCTTCAAAAAGTTAAATAGTAGTTCTTCAGTTGAACCGAGCACCGATGGCTATCAGTGCCTATGCGGCTCAATCAGGGAACAAAAGCTGGTCAAAAAAAATCGGTGTCCGCTTCACCCCCCCCCCGTTTCCCCTTTAGGGTTCAGGGGTAAACCACCCACTATACATCACATAATTTTCAGCTATCCGGTTGATCTCTCCGTTGATCAAATCCTGGCTGATATCTTTCACTTTTTTTGCAGGTACGCCGGCGTAGATACTGCCGGGCTCTATCCTGGTATTTTGCAAAACCACGGCACCTGCTGCAATGATACTGTTACTACCTACTTCCACATTATCCATCACAATGGCACCCATGCCAACGAGTACGTTATCCTGTATAACGCATCCATGTACAATTGCATTGTGTCCGATGCTGACATTATTTCCAATCACGGTGCTGGCGGTGAGGTAAGTACAATGAATAACAGCGCCATCCTGCACATTTACCTTGTTGCCGATGCGGATGCTGTTTACATCGCCCCTGATTACAGCATTAAACCAAATGCTGCAATTGTCGCCGGTAACCACATCACCCACTATGGTGGCATTGGGGGCTATAAAACAGCTGTTGCCAAATGTTGGGAGTACTCCTTTAACCGGAAGAATTACAGGCATTGTCTATATTTTTTGAGCCTCACGTCTGGAAGGCTGTTAAATTTCAGTGGTCCCGATTGCTATCGGCACACCCTTGTTCATCAAATCATTTTTGAACTGCTACTAATTACCCATTCAAACTAAAACGGTATTCCCACCAAAATATAGGACTGCACTTTTTTGCTTTGGTCGCTATACATCGCACTCAATTCAACGGGTCCGATAGGCGTTTTATAGGCAAATGTAAGGGCATAACCGGTTAATCCATCAAACCCCGAAGTGGCATTATTATTGGTGGCGAAATCTTTTATCAGCGCATTGGCCCTGCCGGTAATATAAATATTGTTGGCGGGGTTAAACCTTAATCCCAACTGTAAAGCGGCAACACTCGATGAATTCACAGTGGCCTCCTGGAAACCCGCGAAGCGGACCTGGTTTCTGAAATTCCCGTTCAGTCCGCCAATCAGGAAATTATTGAGCGGATTGGGGTCATTGGTAAAATTAATGCCTGCCTGAAAATCGGATAAAAAAGTGAAACTTTTGTTTATGGGAACAAATAGACAGGCATCCAGGGCGAGCCGCGAATAATTATTAAAATTTAAGTTGGAAGGGATAACCGGTAACCCGTCTTTAAACAGGGTAAGATTGGGTTTTTGATTATACACATGCGCCAGCTCCATATTTATCTTTAAGCCCCGGCTGGGAAAAAATATCTGGTTTACATTATCGAATTTCAAATACACATAGCTCTTCACATCAGTAAACCTGCCCTTGGTTTCGGTTACCGACCGGATAGAAGGGGAGAAGTTGATGTATTCGAAAGCGGTTCCGATACCGGCCGCTACTTTGTTGTTGCCACTGTTTTGAAAATTAATAAACCCCTGCGAAAAATTCTGTTTGTAGGCGCCATCCAGACTAAAATTCTGGTAAGTACTGATCGTCTGGTTATCGAGCCTGAAGCCGGCAATAAAAGCCACATTTTTAATACGGCCCAGGTATTGAAAATGCTCCACTTCAATTTGCGTGCTTTCGCCAACCGAAAGTGATACCATACTGCGGGAGTTGGGAATGATAAAATCGCGGCTGGTAATATTCAGATTCACATTGATACCCCTGAACCGGGTATAATACAGGCCTGCTTTTAAATACGTGTTGGGGTTTTCTTCAACCGTAAATATGATCCTGGCGGTATCTTTCGAAACCGGATCCAGCGAATACCCAATGCTGTTATAATACCGGGATCCATAAGCCCTTCGGATATTTTTATTGATTTGAGCGGCTGTATATTTTTTGTAATCATAAAAATTCATTAAATGTATAAAAAACGGAACGGTGGTTTTTCTTAGTCCACGTACAACGTACTCAGTTATAAAAACCGATTTATTGTCAAATTCATTTTCCGGTTTTGCGGTAGTTGGTGCTATGGCATTAATGCTATCGGCCAGTTTTTTGAAAATGGGATAGTACAGCCGGCCTGTTTCCAGGCCTATTTGCATAATCTCTTTACTGCTTCCAAAACTGGCGGTATTATAATTTTCGAGCGGCAGGTGAATATAAATATCAGTTAAAGGCAATTCTTCTTTAAAGTCGCCGGCTTCTCTGAAAAAAGCCAGCTGCAACAACACATCTACAGGGTTTTTAATTTTATCAATTTTTGAAAGCCCGCTGGTTACATTGCTGCCGATCACAATATCGGCACCCATCTCTTTTACGTTTTTTACCGGAAAGTTTCTTACCAAACCGCCATCAACCAGTTTTTGATTGTTCCTGGTGATAGCCGAAAAAACAGAAGGAATGGCCATAGTAGCCCTTAACGCGGTTATAATATTGCCCGTATCCATCACCACCAGGTCGCCGGTTTCCAGATCGGTTGCCATACATTTAAAGGGAATCTTGAACTGGTTAAAATCGTGTACATCATACACATGAAAAAACAGTTCCGAGAATTTCATATTCAGCTCCTGCCCCGAAATAACGCCTGTTGTTAAACGAATTTTATTGTTGATGAAAGGCAGTTCGATCGCAAACCGGCTGTATTGGCTTTTTTCTTCCATCGACAGGGTTTTCAACGGAACATTATTCGAGAACAGTACATCAAAATCGATATTTTTTCGCAATTTTTCAATATCGTTTCCGCTATAACCGGAAGCATATAAGGCACCAACGATGGCACCCATACTGGTACCGGTGATATAGTCGATCTTTAAACCGGCACTATCGATGGCTTTCAAAATACCGATATGGGCGAGGCCCTTGGCGCCGCCGCCACTCAGGGTAAGTCCTATTTTGGGCCTAACCCGGTTATCCTGGGCAGACAAACTGACCGCAAACCCGAAAAAACAAAAAAGGCAAAGAGAGAAAAACTTCATCAGGTAACTAATTAGCATATGCTCTATGGGAATTTGCACAATTTACGATATAAATAGTTTTTTTATTTTGATAATTGTTAAATATTTGATCGGTCAGGATCAATTCTTATTTGATAACTATTCCTTGCTGCTTTTATTTTGAGATAGCTTTATTTTGTGATAATATTATAAGGTATGAATAATCGCCAGCTTTTTTTGAATCATATAGCGCAAACCTCTACGGCACCGATCTGTTTGGAAATAGTGAGGGCCGAGGGGTGTACATTATATGACAAAGACGGAAAAGAATATATCGACCTGATAGGCGGCATCAGCGTATGCAATGTGGGGCACCGGCATCCAAAGGTTATTCAAGCCATAAAAAAACAACTAGACGATTACCTGCACATCATGGTTTATGGAGAGCTGGTACAAAGTCCGCAGGTACAATATGCAACCCGGTTAACAGCGTTTTTGCCGGCATCTTTGAATTCGGTTTTTTTTACCGCATCGGGTAGTGAAGCAACCGAGGGTGCAATGAAACTTGCCAAACGTTTTCAAAACAGGACGCAGATCGTTTCGTTTAAAAATTCCTACCATGGCAGCACACAGGGTGCTTTAAGTGTGATGGGCAGCGAATACTGGCAACAGGCTTTTCGGCCATTACTACCCGATATTTTACAATTGAATTATAATTCTTTTGACGACCTGGAGCAAATTACCAGCCGCACCGCCTGCGTGATTGCCGAAACCATTCAGGCCGAAGCCGGAGTTTTGGTACCGCAAAATGGCTGGTTAAAAGCTTTGCGAAAAAAATGCGACGATACCGGTACACTGCTGATACTTGACGAAATTCAATGCGGCTTTGGCCGAAACGGAACCCTTTGGGCTTTTGAACAGTTTGGCGTAGTGCCCGATATCCTGTTACTGGGAAAGGCCCTGGGTGGAGGTATGCCGCTGGGTGCATTTATTGCCGATAAAAAATTGATGGATTCATTTTCCCATGATCCGGTACTTGGGCATATCAACACCTTTGGCGGGCACCCGGTTTGCTGCGCAGCCGGATTGGCGGCGTTTAATGTGTTACTGGATGAAAAACTAACAGCAGCGGTGTTTGAAAAAGAAAAACTGTTCTTATCATTATTACAACATCCAAAAATAAAGTCAGTGAACAGCCGCGGATTAATGATGGCCGTAGCTTTCGAAGATTTTGAAATGAATAAGCGGGTGATCGATGGTTTGTTACAGGAGTCGGAGCGCCCGAAGCAGCCTGACGCATTGGTTTTTACCGACTGGTTCCTATTTGCTGCAAACAGTTTGCGTATTGTTCCGCCACTAACCATCAGCGAAGTTGAAATTAAACAGGCCTGTGGCAAAATTATTGATGTACTCGATTCAATCTAATAATCGTAAATGAAAAAATTCATTAAAAGAGTAGGGTATATTATTGGCGCATTGGGGATATTGTACCTGCTGCTGTTAATACCTGATTCTAAAGAAAAGAACATCGGTACTGTAACCGGAAAAACGCCTTTTGTCTGGAACCGCGATGGGCAATGGTTACAGATGGAAGCCCTGTTTCAACAAGCCAGGCAAATGGATAGCATCAAACTGGATTCTGCTGTTGGGTTTCATAAACTAATCGCTGAGCAGGAACTGGCCCGACTTCAAAAAACAAATGCGGGCGCTTTGGATTCGGGATGGATACGAACAGAGAATAATTTTTTTATTTTATCATCGCTGATCGCTGTTCGGCAGGATCAAATCAGCTGGCTCACCGATTATTATAACCGGGCCCGCAACCTGGTGAAACTGCATTCAAGGCAGTGGGATTTTCGGGAACCGGCAACCAGAAATACCGTGTATACCTTGTTGTATGGCCTGCGGGCAGCCGTTGAAGAAGTACTGTTGCAAACGGATAGTTTGGATTTTCCCGCTGCCCTGTTGGTAAAAAGTGAACCCTCGGCAACGCCGGCCACTTCCATATTTGGCATTGACGTGCATAGCGGCGACCTGCTGGTTTCGAGGGGAGGTGCCGAAGTATCGGCCTTGATTTCGAGGGGAAATGATTACCCGGGAAATTTTTCGCATATCGCTTTGATCTATGTTGATGAAAAAACAAAAGAATCTTTTTTAATTGAAGCGCATATCGAAAAAGGCGTTGCTATAGCAACGGTTGGGCAATACGAAAATGACAAGAAGTTGAGGTTTATGGTCATGAGGCCCAGGGCCGATTTGCCGGCCATGCTGGCCAATCCGATGTTACCGCAGGAAGCTGCAAAGAAAATGTTTGATGAAGCGGCCAGCCGGCATATCCCCTATGATTTCAAAATGAATTTTAACGATACCGCCGAGATGTTTTGTTCGGAAGTTGCCTCCTTTGCCTATAAGCGGAAAGGATTGCAAATCTGGAAATACCCGTCCACGATCTCATCAACAGGTGTGGTAAACTGGCTTCATGATTTTGGGGTGGAAAATTTTGTTACCCAAATGCCGTCCGACCTGGAATACGATCCGCAGCTGGCTGTGGTTGCTGAGTGGCGCGATCCGCATACATTATTTAAAGATCATCTCGATAATGCCGTTATGGATGCGTTGCTGGAAAAAGCGAACAAGGGAGAGGCGATTGACTATACTATCTGGCAATTACCCCTGGTTCGGGTTCTAAAAGGCTATTGTATGTTGAAAAATCTTTTTGGCAAAATTGGCATCATACCCGAAGGCATGAGCGCTACCAAGGCTTTAAAGAACCAAACCTTTGTGGCGATGCATATGAAAGTTAAAGAAAAGACGGCGCAATTGGCAAAGGCGTTTGTTGTTAAAAACGGGTACCAGCCACCTTACTGGCAATTGATCAAATTAGCTGAAGAAGCGGCGAAATAGATTGAGCTGGTTGTTCAGTTGATTTAATTTGGGTGGTAAACGCGTTCTGCATTTTTATACACCGTTGCTTTGTCGAGCGTCATTGTTTTTGTTTGCTGTTGCAGGTACATCTCCACCTGGTCGTCAAAATGTTTATTTCCTTTTTTTGCGCTGGCTCCATACATGTTGATGGTTTCAATTTTTGGCAAACCATTTTTTGGAAATCGTACAAACATGATCAGGCCATCGCCACCAACTGATTTTAATTTGCCGTTTGGCAGAGGCTCGGTCCACTGTGGCGATAACAGATCGGGGAAACCACCCAGCGGCCATTCTTTATCACCCCTTACTAATTTTTGAATATCGCCTAAAGTCAGGTCAGTGGTGCCGAAATTGGTTTGCATATAATTATTTACGTAATTAAATGTTTCAATGGCTTCGGCCATGGTGATTGACCTGGGAGGCTTGTTCTGCAATTTCTTTTTTAGATATTCATAGGTCAAAACGAAGATGGCTGCACCTTTACTGCCGGCATCACCGCGTTTATCCCAGGTTTTTAGGGTTTTGATGAGTGGGGCCAGAGAAGGTTGTTCTGCTTCGTTGAGCAAAAACATGGAGTCCAGGTTATAGGTATATTGTAATTCGGCAGGCAATTGCTTGTCAAATTTTATCTGTTTAAATTTTTCATAGCTCAGTTTTTCATTTTGTGGAAACAGTTCCAGGAAACGAACGCTTCGGTTCAGGTGGTATTGTTCCCAACCATCGGTTTTGGGAAACGACGAAGGTTTTAAGTTATCGGCTGCAGCCGTAGCCAGAAATGGGGAATGATTGGTGTTAAACAGGAATCCGCTTTTCGGGTTAATGTACTGCGGCAATTCTTTTTCGGCTCTGAAATTGGTCCACCATGTTTTGGAACTATTGCCGGGTACCGTTCTTTTCCAGTTGTACCCGGGAGCGGGATCTCTAACGGGCATCAGCGCGTTGTTGATATAAAAAACGGTATCGTACCTGTCGGCATACATGATATTGAACATGCTCAGTTCCTGTCGTTCGAGGGCACTGTAAAATTCAGTAAAGTTTCTGGCCTTGTTCATGTGATACCACTGGTCCAATACACCGATTTTCATATTGGCCCCGAGGCGCATCGAAAAGAAACCTTGCTCATTTTTCATGGTGGCGCCGTATTTACTCCAGTATAATTTTCTTTTTACGTTGATAGGAATGCCTTTTATTTTCAGTTTAATTGTTTTTACTTCCAGATCGATCCATTGCCCATCGAACCTGTATTGTAAAGAATTATCGGGATTCATCTCCAGTTGAAATTCATCCAACCGGTCGCAGTAGTTTACGGTATGGGCCCAGCCCAGGTTTTCATTTACCCCATGTAATATACAGGGGCCGCCTGCTAATAAGCCACCGGTAACATTTAAGCCTTCTTCGCTGCAAAGGTGAGCTTCGTAAAATGATTGGGGGCCGGTATTTGGCTGGTGCGCATTGATCAGTAGGAAAGCTTCGCCGGTTGAAGTTTTGCCCGGGTGAATGGCTGCAGAATTGCTTCCTTTTTTATTTAATTCCGGAGCTTCCCATTCTTTGTTATTGAATATCCTGATCAGTGCCTGGTCGGCGCCATTGAAAATGGTCAATGCAAATACCGAGGATGAAATATATTCTTTTGTGGTTATTGGAAATATCTTGGGGTGCAGGATTTCGTCCTGATGTGTTTTTGCGTACTCGTTAAGACCCTGCACATAGCCTTCAATTAATTTGAGAAATTCGGGCGACAGGGTATTCCATTTTGCTTCCGTTATTTCCCGGCAACGGAACAGGGCAAAAGCATAATCCCCGGCTGCACCTTTTTTCCCCATTACGCGGGCCATCAGGTTTTTGGCGGGTAAAATCACTTCCTGCATACTTTTAAAATCATCTTCGGCTTGTGCCCAGGCCAGGCCGTAAGCCACCTCTGCATCGGTTTTGGCAAAAATGTGCGGTACGCCAAACGGGTCCCTTACAATATCAATATTGGTTGATGTAATTACAATCTGTCCTGTACTAAACGAATATAACAGCAGTGCGCATATAACCAGTGAATTCCGTTTCATGGGGATCTTAGGGGTTTAATAGTGTCTGTTAACTTACAGGGCTAAAGATACACAGAAAATAAAAAATGCTGGTTTTTCGTTATAGCCGCATTAGCTTCCATAACGAAGCGTATTAACAGCCAGGCAAAAATAATTTTGTATAAATCGAAACCAATGAGTTACTTTGTATTTCAAAGTGCTTTTTATATGGACAAACAGCAACAGCCATTAGAAGACCTGCAACACATCAAGAAGATGATGGAACGCAGCAGTCGTTTTATAAGCCTGAGTGGCTTAAGCGGAATCGCAGCGGGCGTCTGCGCACTGGCAGGGGCCTGGTTTGCTAATCAGGTTATTGTAGAAAACGGGGGTCCTTCCGGATACAGAGACGTGGTCAGCCGTACTTTCCAGGCCGAGTCGCTCCGTGATTTTATGGGGCACCGGCTTTTTCAGATTGCTGGCTTCACTTTTGTGGCGGCCCTGTTCCTGGCTTTTTTATTTACTTACCTGCGCAGTAAAAAAGACAAGATACCGATGTGGGGTGCTACGGCACAGCGGCTTATGATTAATGTGGCCATACCGATGGCGGTTGGCGGTATTTACCTGTATAAACTGATGCAGTTTGGTAACTATGGTTTGATTGCGCCGGGCTGTTTAATTTTTTATGGCCTGGCATTGGTTAATGCCGGAAAATATACGCTTGGCGAAGTAAGGTACCTCGGTTATTGTCAGCTTTTATTGGGCATCATTAATTGCTGGTTCGTTGGATACGGACTCTATTTTTGGGCCATGGGTTTTGGTGTGTTGCATATTATTTACGGTGGTTTAATGTGGTACCGCTATGAAAAATCGAGCCCGGAATGATTGAGAATTTAAATAAAATATTCGACAGCCGTATCCGCCTGGGTATCATGAGTACCCTGATGGTAAACGCCGATATCAGCTTTAACGAGCTGAAGGAACTGTTGAATATAACCGATGGAAACCTGGCCAGTCATTTAAAAACACTGGAGGAAAATGAGTATGTGAAAATTCATAAAGGGTTTATCGGAAAAAAAACAAACACCACGTATGCGGTAACCAAGGCCGGCGAAAAAGCATTTAAGATACATTTAACAGCACTGGAAAAAATGATTGGCTCAATGAAATAGTTTTTTTTATACTTTTACTTTGAAATACAAAGTACTTTTAAAGCCAAATTAACAAACATGGACACGCAAACGCCGCTCAACTTCTGGCAAAAAAATAAACTGATACTTAAATCTTTTTTTATCGCCTTCCTGGTATTGGCTTTGCTGATACCTACGTTTATCATCATGTACCTGGTGAGTGAACGAAAGGACAGGAAACAGGAAGTTACCCGCGAGATCAGTAACAAATGGTCGTCGGCACAAACAGTAACCGGTCCGTTTATAACCATACCCTATACCGAACTAAATAATAACCAGGTTACCGAAAAGAAATACCTGTACCTGTTACCCGAAGACTTAAAAATTAACGGAGTAATTGAGCCGGAAATAAGGTACCGCAGTATTTATAAAGTACCGGTATTTACGGCCCGCCCCTTATTGTTTACCGGTAAATTTCATAACAACAGTTTAGCATCGGCAGGGATAAACCCGGCCACCATAAAATGGAGCGAGGCCAAACTTTGTTTTGGTTTGAGTGATCTGAAAGGTATCAAACAACATTCAGTTACCTGGAATGACCAATTGATGGCGATGCAACCCGGACTGCCTGATAACAGTATTTCGCAACAGGGTATGTCGGTTTCATTGCAAATAGATTCTTCTTTTGCAAATACCGATGCCGGCTTTTCAATTGAGTTGGTGCTGCAGGGTTCCGAAAACCTGTACTGTATGCCGCTGGGCAGCAAAACTTCGGTGCATTTTTCGTCTACCTGGACAAACCCGGCCTTTGATGGCAAGTATCTGCCCGATACCGAAAAGATCACTAAAAATGGATTCGAGGCGGATTGGACCATCTCCGAGTTTAACCGCGATTTCCCTAAAGTTTTTTCCAGTAACGGTAATACCGATATGGCTGTACGATCCAGTGGTTTTGGTGTTATCCTGCTATCGCCTTTTGATGCCTATGCACAAACGATGCGCTCACTGAAATATGCAATCCTCATCATTGGGCTCACGTTTTTCGCTTATTTCTTTACTGAGATCTTTCAAAAGCGGCCGGTTCATCCGCTGCAATACATACTCATTGGTATGGCCCTGGTATTATTTTATACCCTGTTGCTGTCCATATCAGAATACCTGCCGTTTTTACAGGCTTATTTGATCGCTTCATCGGCAACGGTTTTGTTACTTAGTTGGTACACACAAAGTATATTCAGAAAAATTAAAACGGTAATCATTTTCGCATCGCTTTTATCTGTTTTATACCTGTTCATTTATGTATTGATACAGATGGTAGACAATGCCTTGTTATTTGGCAGTGTTGGTTTATTTGTATTGCTGGCCATTGCGATGTACCTGAGCCGAAAAATTGACTGGTATGGTATTGAAAGAAAAACAATGGCGTCATGAGTTTATACCAGGTCATAAAAAAACAAAGATCGGCACTGCTCGTTTTTTTAACACACCGCATGGCTTTGCCGCTGTTGAAGCTGATCAGGAAGCCCGACATATTTCCCTATTCGGCGGAAGATCTGCAACAGTTTCCGGTAAATACGCTGGGATACGACCTGGTGCATTTTCTCCATCATAAAGAACTGGATCTATTGCCATATTATGCCCGGCACGATATCAAGCATATTTTGCTGGAATACGATACCACCGATGAGGGCGAAGTATGTTTGCAGTGTTTTATGCTGGGTAACGGGCATATTTCGTTCCCGGTGTTGGCCACGGTTTTGTACGGATTTGTAACCATGCCCGAATATTGGGCCAGTTTCAAAAAAGCTTTTTTAAGGGGAAAGAAATGCGCACCCATTGCCGGTTGGGACTGGTTTGGCATCTTGACCCATCCAACAATATCATTGCGAATGAAAATAAAATAGAAATAATTTAATAATCTAAAAACAATTGTATGAAACAGATCTGGTTTAAAAAGGCAGGGTGGATATATATGCCGGTGCATCCCCTGGGATTTGTGGTAACTGTTTTAGCGATCCTGTTTATGGTACCCGTAGTGATGGCCATCGACCGAAATGCACATTCGGTTACCGACGAACTGTATGAAATTTTTGTTTATTTAACCTGTACCGCTTTTTGGTGGAAATGGGTAGCGGAAAAAACATCATAACGGTAAAAGCCCGAACATGGCGCCGCTACGTCATACGCTTTTAAAAAATATGTTTCAAAAAGTCATCAGATAAAGATGAATAACTTTCTTTCAAAAATGCCGTCATATTGATCTCCAAAAGAAAAATGGCTAATTCCTTATTGCCAAGTGTACCATTTCGCAAACCTGCGTAGTCAGGAAATTTGTTTGTTGTTACCCCTATTGTAAATGTGGTACAAATTTGATTCTTCAAATTGCATGTTCAAATGGTCAGGTACGGATGCATGTTTATTTATTAAACGAATTTTTCAGGGATCCGGCGTTTTGGAGCCGTCTTGACCCCTTTAAAAATCCAGCCCCAAAGCAAAATACATAATAGGTTTTCCTTTAAAGAAGCCACTCATGGGCCAGGCTGCATCAAATTTAACGAAATAACCCAGCAGGGTGGTACGGGCACCAAAACCATATCCGCCCGCAAAAGGGCCAATACCACCGGCTTTCACCAACACGGTAACCGGTCCGGGCTGTCCGTTGGGTAACGTGGTATTAATTCGTTGGGTTGGACGTTTTAAACTGTTATACGCTCCGTTCCAGGCTGTTCCCAGATCTATAAATTGAACGATCTGGAAATTATTCAAAAAGGAATTGTTCAATGTACGGTCGAAAAAGGTGGATACAATGGGTAACCTCAATTCGCTGTTGATCACAACGGCATTGTTTCCGTTTGCAATGTTTTGAATATAGCCACGCATATTAACCGCTAAACTCTGGAAAGCATAATTCTGATCATTCGCCGGCGGATTGTTGGTATTAAAATATCGTTCTTTAATTAATACCCGCGGATTATCGGTGCTGTATTTCTGGTTTTCACCAAACATCAGCCAACCATCAACACCGCCCAGGTAATAGATCAATTTTTGATTACCCCAACTGAAGTCGCCTGCAGCGCGGCCAGCCCAGATGAAATTGCGGAAGATCGGATAATAGTAACGGGCGTCGAATCCCAAATTAAACGTGCTGGGACCTTCGGCAAATTGTACTTTATTCACCTGCCTGTTGTAATCGAAATATATTTTATAACGTAGCCCATTCCAGATATTCATGGCCGGGTTCAGGCTGTTATCATATACATATTCGAGATGGGTGACCGAATACAAGGTTTTTTGATCTTCCAGTATGTTGCTGAGGGCATCAACCGAAGAAACAATGGATTTATCAGATCTGATCCCTGTACTCAAACGTATACTCTTGGTTACATCAAAAGGATAGCTGGCATTTACCTGGTATAAATTGGTGAATATTTTACCCGGGTAATTGTTGATGAGATTTCCGGCAAGATCATACACGGCTACACCACCCTGCTGTACATTGCGGTAATACGTGAGGCCCCAATCTATGCGGCGTTTATAATTCTGATAACTGAGCAACCACTCGTTGTCTTTTAGATTTGACCCGATTCTAAAGCCGCCGGTAATTTTTACATCTTCCATCAACTCCGATGTTCCCAACCGTATCAGGCCATTCAATACCGAGCCCGAATTAAGCATAATTGGGCCGTTTCCGCCTGTATAAGCCTGGTAGCGGTTTACCAGTACGCCCGAGCTGAAACCAGCCGAGCCATAATCAACCGAAAACTTGGGTGGTTTGTAACGGTATTGTTTTATTGTTTTCAAAACATTATAGGTGGCGGGCACAGGTGCCTGAATTTTTATTTCTTTACCTTTTTCATCCGCAGGATTCTGCGAATTGGCGAATTCGGTCTGAAAAAAATCGTCTTCTTTTTTACCGGCTTTGGCTGCATCTATTGCTTTTTTTACGGCTGCTGTATCGGTAAACTCACCCATGGTCTTTTTCCTGAATTCTGTTGGTTGTGCCGTGATATTGCGGCGACGCAACGTATTTTCGTCGATCTTTAATTTATACAAAACTTTGTCATCACTCTGGCGGGTAACCTCACTCACCTGGTTATTATCGCCGGCAATCCGGGTTTCGGCCAATGTGCTTTGGTAATTTGATAAGGGGAAGGTATAGGCCGAGTCGGAAGAAATAGAAACCACGGCCACTGAATCAACATCCGTTTTTTTATAAAGCCTTAATGTGCTGTCTACGTCTTTGGCAGATGGGTTGCGCAAAATTTCACCGGCAATCAAAACCAACGTATCAAGTCCTTCTTTTTTTGTTGTAAAAAAACCGGCATACCGGTTACCCACACCATTTTCATCACTTACAAACGTAAAATGACTTTCATTGTACTGCATGGGACTGCGCGCATTACCATATTTTAAATGCGATAATTGGGTGATCTGGTTCAGTTCGGGCTTATCACCAAAATTGGTGATCAAAAATATATTGTATTTACTGTTGCTGGGTAAAATACTGTCGCCGCTTTTTGCCGATGGGGTAGGCCGGTTACTGGCAAAAATAATTCCGGTTTTATTGGGGAACGCTACAAACGAAGCGTCGAGGTTATCGTATACATCGTTGGTGATCTGTTTTATTTTTTCGTTTTGCAGCTCAAGCGTAAAAATATCGGTATGCCCGTTTTTCACGGCAGACAGTAGCAGCGTGTTGCTGTTCAACATGTATTTTACATCCTGCACCTGGTCAAACGCTTTGGTAAGGTCAATTTTGATCGTTTTATATCGGGTGATGATATCGTACACAAACAGGTTTAATTTTCCTTCTTTGGTATAAATAACCGCTATCCTGGTGCCTTTGGGATCCCAGGCCATCATGGGGTAATTGGGATTCATTTCATTTTTGTAACTGCGAACACCATATTTCAACAGGGTTTTGTTTTCGTATTCATCGTTGTAGATCACCCGAACGATGCCTTTTTTAAACTGCGTAACCACGTAGGAGTTGTTGCGTTTTACCGGGTTAACGTTAAAACGAAAATAATCGAGACGGCTGTTAATGCTGAAACCATCAACATAACTTCCTTTGGGATATGGTTTTCTCCTGGCAATGTCTTTGTAATATTTGTTGTCCTGGTATTCCATAAACTCTTCCAGCACTTCTTTAAATTTCTTTTTACAAACCTGCAGACAGGCTTTGTTTAAATTCTTGTATACGGTAGCCAGGTACAACAGGTAGGTGACATTTTCTTTTTTGTATTTTTCTTCAATAAAATACCAAAAAGCATGGCCGGCTATTTCGGGTTTGGCAAAGGCAAACTTGCTGAATTTACTGTAGTTGCCACTGAGTATTTCACTTTTCAATTCATCATCGAGTTCGGTACTCCAGTTCTGGGCCTGGTAACTGATATACCCGTCGGTCATCCATTTAGGCAGATCCAGCAGGGCCTGGTTACCGGCAATTTCTCCAAGGTCGTCGCCAAATAACCTGTTTTCGGTTAATATCTGTGAAATACCCTGTCGTACCTGCAATCGGAGTTTCTCATGATCAGCTTCAAAATAAACAACCATCTTATTGTTAACGAGCTTGGTTCCGCCACCGGTATTTTGCCAGTCAATCCCCAGTCCGATATTGCTTTGCTGCATTTCGGCAAAGTCGTTGTACAAAACAATATTGGCCCGCCGCTGCATGCTATACTCGGTGGAGGCTTCCAGTTGCGGCAATTCTTTTTCGGCACTTTGTGCTATAAATTTGGCCAGTTCCTCACCATTCTGATGATAATAGACATTGAAATTCCTGGTTTGGTAATAGTTCCATTTGAATTTTTTGAACTGTACCCTGTTTTTACCAAATTCCACCGCGTTAACCTGCGCATCAGCGATAATGGGCAAAAAGAAACAGGCGATAAATAATGGGAAAATTAGTTTGATGACGGTTTTTTTACAATATAGCCAATTCATTTGTTTCAAAATTATCGGGGTATTTGGATCATTTGCTGATTTACTGTCCGGCTTTATGGCCAATATATTCGTTGAGATCGAATTAAAAGTCATCTTTCTTTGCATATCTGTCATTTGTACCTTAAAATTAGTTGTTTTGTAATAAATTGACCACAGTAAAATTATACCAGCTATGTTAAAAATAAAATCCTTTGAATTTAGTCCTATACAGGAAAATACGTATTTATTGTATAATGAGTTTAATGAGTGTTTAATTGTTGACCCCGGATGCTATTTTCCCGAAGAAAAAGAGGAGCTGGCGGCGTTTATTACACAGAGCAATTTAAAGCCAACAATGCTGCTTAATACCCATTGCCATTTGGACCATGTTTTTGGCAATAAATTCATTGCCGAAACCTACGGACTAACCCTTCACCTGCACGAAAAAGAGAAAAAGCTGCTGGATTATGCGCCCACATCTGGTTTGATGTATAATATGCCTTTTGATAATTATAAAGGAGATTACATCTATGTAAAGGAAGGCGATATAGTAAAACTTGGGGAAGATGAATTGCATGTAATTGAAGCCCCGGGCCACTCACCGGGGCATATTTGTTTTTACTGCGCCAAACAAAATTTTATCATCAGTGGCGATGTATTATTTAACCGCAGTATTGGCCGAACCGACCTGCCGGGCGGCAATCATCAAATGCTGTTGAAGAATATCAGGGAAAAATTATTTGTTTTACCCGATGAAACGGTTGTGTACAGCGGGCACGGGCCGGAGACTAATATTGGCGATGAGAAAAAGTATAATCCGTTTTTGAGTTGAATCGGAAGCGATCAAAAGAAAAGTACTTATTATTGTTCAACAGTAACCTGTATTATTCCCTCGGGGCAACCATTGTAACAATCTACAGCTTTCCACACTTCAATATGATGAACATCTTCCTTTCTAAATAATGCCATATCCCAGGTAAACGTTTCGCTACGTGGATTCATATAATGAAAATTATGAGCATAAATATAAAAGGTTACTTTATCCGCATATAAAACAGTTAAAATTCTGGCATATTTAGGGTTATCTGATGAAATAATCTTCATACTGACATAATTACTTGGCACTTTTAGTAAAAAGGTATCAATGGGTTTATTTTTATAAAGGTTAAGGTTTAATGCAGATAAGTATGTCAATGCAGTATCTGGAGTCTGGGAAAAAATAGACTTAGAAATAAGCATCAACGTAATAAGAAAAATTTGTTTTTTCATGAATTCTAATTTAAAGGCAAAATTAATTAAGTTTTACATACTGATTTTTTTGTGGATTTGTTGACATGTATAGGGCAATTCCATTCGTAGAAGAATTGCCAATTACGGCTATTGTTGCTTCCACACCCGCTTGTTGATAATTTGTGCTTCTAATTGGATTGTTTTTCAAAGAGTTTTGATAAACTTCAGAAACGTCTAGTCTGCCAAAAGTCACATTTCTAAAAAAAGCAGCTGCCTTTGTAGGGTTTTCAATTACAAAAGCGTAGCGAACATTTCCGCACTCTATAAAACGAACAAAATTTAATTGGGTTTGATGTGCTCCCGTTTTTATACCTATTATATCGTCGTCAGAAGGTCCAGGTCGGTCATTTAAGTTCGTTGAGATATCTTGATGTGTGTACCAATCTGCTAAAAGAACTTCATTTGGTTGTAAAAACCAATTTTGGGCTACTTGATCGGGCATACTATCAGTTCTAATATTTTTTGGATAAATATATATACCATTTTTTACAACAATGAAAGCATATTCCTTTTGCGGTGTAATCATACTCAACTGAAAAACGGAATCTCCAGCATAATAAATAGCATTTGAGTAAATAGTTAACCTTTGTAATATTGTGGTATCCGGTGGTGGTGTTGGGCCACAAGGGTCAACGAAATTCAGGTAAAATGGGCATCCACCTCCGCCACTTCCGCCACCACCTCCACCTCCTCCGCCGCCACCTCCTCCGCCACCTCCTCCGCCTCCACTGGGGTCTGGGTCTTCCTCATATCCGCAAAAACAGTTACTGTCCATGATAATGGGCATGACATTAGCCCGCAAATAGAACATATGAAATGAATTTGAACACAAAACACGTAGTTTGATTCAGATGGCTGGCTAATATCAGCTAATTTTAAAGTCTTTTCTTTTTGGTTCGTACCCTCATGTACATCAATGCCACCAAATAAATTCGAGGGGATATGATAAAATGTATTAGTACCCCAAATCTTATTTTCAAAATAGATAAACAGAGCGAGTCTTTGTTCTATTTGAGATACTTCAGCATCAGTATTGTAAACATGCTGGCGTAACATTTCCTGAGTGGTACAAGTGATACTATAAGTGTAATCCTCAGCTTGTGTAACTACAAGTAGTGCGGAAAGGTTTTGATTATTTAAAGTAAGCGGTATAATTATTGAATTTCCAAAGCTAGTGGGATCTGGAGTCAGTTGGTTTCCCTTTAATCCCAAACTGGCAATCCGCATTTAAAAGGCAACTTGTTTACAAAGCCTGAATTTCCATTTTCTTTTTTTAGTAGTTCAATTACAGAAGACACTTCTTTATTATGGGGCACTTCGGTTAGAAAGAATTTTTCTGCAAAATCCGCAGAGTGAAAAGCTGGTGTTTTTGTATCAATTTTTGTGCAGGAATAGAAAATAAAGGCTGCTGATATAAATATTATAGATGACCTGACTGCAAACTTTAAGCTAATATTCATAAGGAACAGTTATAAAAGAAATATTATAAAATAAAAATAAGGATAAATATCCTTATACAACAAAGTTATTTTCTTTTCACTTTGACAAGTGCCAAAAAAGGAGAGAAAAAAATATCAAAGGGACGATTTGTTTTTAAAGAATATAGGTATAAGGATAAGGCAATTACTAATGGAAAAGGGGATGTCGCAGGAAAATCTTGCTTTTGAATGCGAATATGCTGATTATTCTCAAATTAACCGGATAGAGCTAGGTAAAGTAAATTTTTCTATCTCCTATTTAAAATTAATAGCTGAAAAATTAGGCGTTCCGGTTACAGAGTTACTAAACTTTGAATAAGCGTTATTTTCCCAAGTAACTAAGCTTTCTTTATTTGTTCGCACAATTCAATCAAAACCCCGTTGGTTCCTTTGGGATGCAAAAAACAAACCAGTTTATTATCGGCACCGGCCTTCGGTTCTTCATTAAGCAAAACAAACCCTTCTCCCTGTAAGCGTTTCATTTCGGCTTTGATGTCGGCCACATCAAAAGCAATATGGTGCAGCCCTTCGCCTTTGCGTTCAATGAATTTGGCAATCACGCCATGGGGGTCGGTGCTTTCCAAAAGCTCGATCTTGGTTTCGCCTTTTTTAAAAAAAGCAGTGTTTACGTTCTCGCTTTCTACCGTTTCGGTCTTATAGCACTCACTATTCAGCAGTTTTTCAAATAAGGGAATGGAAATCGCAAGGTCCTTAACAGCTATTCCGAGATGCTCTATTTTTTGCATTATTTTACCATTAATAATTATATCGTTTACGATTTCGGTAAAATGAACGTTAAACCATTCATTCGGCTGCTAAAATAGAACCTTTTACAGTAAATTTGCGTTATTACAAACAGAAACTAAACAGAATGATTTTATGTTGAAATTGCCCATTTATTTAGATAATAACGCCACCACACCCATGGATCCCAGGGTTTTGGAAGCGATGACCCCATATTTTTTAGAACATTATGGTAACGCAGCCAGCCGTAACCACCCTTTTGGCTGGGAGGCCGAAGAGGCGGTAGACTATGCCAGGGAGCAGGTGGCCAAATTAATTGGCGCCGATCCCAAGGAAATTATATTTACTTCGGGAGCTACCGAAGGCGATAACCTGGGCATTAAGGGGATTTATGAGATGTATGCCAGCAAGGGCAATCATATCATTACCGCAACTACCGAGCACAAAGCGGTTTTAGATACCTGTAAGCATATCGAAAAATCGGGTGGCGAAGTAACTTATTTGCAGGTACAGCCGGATGGATTGATCGATTTAAAAGAACTGGAAGCGGCCATTAAACCAACAACTATATTGATTGCCATCATGTATGCCAACAACGAAATTGGCGTGGTAATGCCCATTAAGGAAATAAGCGCCATTGCCCGCAAGCATGGAGTTTTATTATTCACCGATGGTACACAGGCAGTAGGTAAAATTCCGGTTGATGTGAATAAAGACGGGATCGACCTGATGGCTTTTACAGCCCATAAAATGTATGGTCCCAAAGGTGTTGGTGCATTATATGTACGTCGCAAAAACCCAAGGGTAAAAGTAACTGCGCAGATCGATGGTGGCGGACACGAGCGTGGTATGCGTAGCGGAACTTTAAACGTGCCGGGTATCGTTGGATTCGGAAAAGCCTGCGAAATTTGTATGCTGGATATGGAAGAAGATACCAAACGCATCTCTAAAATGAGAGATTACCTGGAAACCGAATTATTAAAACTGGAGGAAGCTTATGTTAATGGCAGCCGCGAGCACCGTTTGCCACATGTGGCCAATATTTCTTTTAAACATGTAGAGGGCGAAGGATTACTGATGGGCTTTAATAAAAATATTGCCTTAAGCAGCGGATCGGCCTGTACATCTGCTTCGTTGGAACCAAGTTATGTGTTAAAAGCGTTAGGCCTGGGCGATGATCTGGCGCATTCGTCGCTGCGTTTTGGATTGGGAAGATTTACCACCGACGAACAAATTGAATACACCATCAAAGCAATAAGCGAAACCGTTTTGAAGTTAAGGGAAATGAGTCCGCTTTGGGAAATGTATAAAGAAGGAATAGATTTGAGTACGATCGAGTGGGCAGCACACTAAACAATTTTCGATTGTAGATTTGCGATTGCAGATTTACAGTCGGCAGAAATAAATCTAAAATCTACAATCATAAATCTAAAATAATTACAATGGCATATTCAGAAAAAGTAATCGACCACTACCAAAATCCAAAAAATGTTGGTACGTTGGATAAAAGCGCAAAAAATGTAGGAACCGGCCTGGTAGGCGCACCCGAATGTGGAGACGTTATGCGTCTTCAGATTGAAGTGGATGATGCCACAGGTATGATCACCGACGCCAAATTTAAAACCTTTGGATGTGGCTCGGCTATTGCATCTTCATCTTTGGCTACCGAGTGGCTGAAAGGTAAGAGCGTAGATGAGGCATTGAAAATTGATAATATGGACATCGTTGAAGAGTTAAATCTTCCCCCGGTAAAAATACATTGCAGCGTATTGGCCGAAGATGCCATCAAATCAGCTATCAACGACTACCGGGTTAAAAACGGTTTGGAAGAAATTAAGTTTGAGGAGAGTGTGGTTCATTAATTGAGCTACTAGCAACAAGTAATTAGCCGTTCGCCTTTGTGCTAAGCTAAATGCTACATGCTAATAGCTAAAAGCTTACAAAATGGTAGCGACAGATAACAGTATATTCATCAGCGACAAAGCAAAAGCCAAAGTGTTGCAACTTATGGAAGAAGCCGGTGTGGCTGGTGATGAAAGTCATTTTTTGCGAGTGGGTGTAGTGGGTGGTGGTTGCAGCGGATTGAGTTATAAGATGGATTTTGACACAGAAATAAAACCGATGGACCAGGTTTTTGAAGATAAAGGAATTAAGATCGTTTGCGACCTGAAGAGTTTTCTTTACCTGGTAAATACCGAACTGGAATTCAGCGACGGGTTGAATGGCAAAGGATTTTATTTCAACAATCCCAATGCCAGCCGCAGTTGTGGTTGTGGCGAGAGTTTTGCAGTTTAATAAATAGGTTTACAATATTAATAAATGCCTCCTGTTATCGGGAGGCATTTATCGTTTTAGTCGTTTTCATTTGGCGCCGGTGGAGCAACAGGTGCTGCAGGCGGCGGCGGTGGTGGGGGAGGCAATTCCCCGTATTTATTTTCATAGTAATTTTTGTTGGCATTCCATTTCTCCATGGATACCTTTTCCGTTACCCCGTTCTTTTTCATATACACCATATTATTGCCGTTATTATACTGTACGGACAGATCATATCCCTTATCGTTAACCGTAACGGGTGAAGTAAATTTTCCTTTTTCGGGCTTTGGTGGTGGTGTTGGCGGTGGCGGTGCCGGTGGTGGTGGAGGAGGTGGTGCCACGTCTGTCGTCGAGATCTCCGGTGGCGGTGGTGGCGGAGGAGGAGGAGCAGGAGGTGGTGCCACATCTGTTGTCGAGATCTCCGGTGGCGGTGGCGGCGCTTTTTCGGCCTTGTTTTTTTGGGCTATTATATTTGTCGTAATTGAACATACAAAAAACAGCAGTAGTAATTTTTTCATAATTAGGTTTATTGTTAGATACGATGCCTGTCATATTCCATAAAAAAAAGCGGAGAAAATTTTCTCCGCTTTTTAAATGATTATATGTTTTGCTTATTGAGCGAAGGAATTTCTTCCACCACCGGGTAAGAAAGTTGCATTCATACGGGTTGACTGACCAGCCGAGAACATGTACATACAGGCATCATAGGTGTAGTCCATATAGTTCATCGTCATTTCAACAGGTGTGCCCGAGCAGGTGCTGTAATGAGGATAAGTTGGGCATCCGCCATTCGATGTATTATGTGTTGGCGTATCAGCCACCTGGTCGTTTCCGCAGGTAGCATCGCCCCAGATATGACGGAGGTTTAACCAGTGACCGATTTCGTGCGTTGCCGTGCGGCCGAGACCATAAGGTGCCGCAGCAGTACCGGTGTTTCCGGTAGCTCTGTCATCAAGCACTACACCATCAGTAGCCGAATTTCCTCCGGGGAACTGTGCATAGCCTAAAATTCCGCCGCCCATATTACAAACCCAAATATTCAATTTGGTTGTAGGACTGGTAGGGTTTAAACCACCCTGGGAGCTTTTTTTCATCGCATCATTAGTGCTCCAGCTTTTTTTATTGGTTGATTTTCGGATCACCTGGTCCAAAACAAAACGTACATTAATATCTCCTGAGCGAACAGCCTGGAAAATACTTGGAGTAGAATTATAATCGCTATTGGTTGCTGAAAAATCAGCGTTTATTACATCGATCTGCGACTGAATTTGCGCCTGCGAAATATTTTCAGCACTTGTTTTGTACAAAACATTAAATACAACCGGAATGATAACCTGTCCGCCCTGCATAAAATAATTCCCCGGGTTTTTAATGTAGTCGGCGGTTAATCTTTCAATAGCATCCATCCTGGCAGCCAAAGTCGGATCTTCGCGCAATTGAATTTCCAAAACAGCCTGTGCAGCACAACGGTCACCCGACACCGTTGCCTCCATTTCAGGTTCAGTAATTTTTTCTTCAGAAAAAGTTTCTGTTTCTTTTGTACAGCTCAGTGCGAAAATGATGCATCCTGCAAGAGCAAAAATTGTTTTTTTCATAAATCGATAAAGGTTTGATTAAAAAATGTAAAATCAAATTAAGAAACCTTTAACACAATTTATCATTTGGGGATAATTATTTTTTATTGGTAAAGTATTTTTACCCTGGTAATTTTACGACAGTAAATAAATCCATGGCCTTTTGTAGCATAGGACCTAAAGAGAATTGGTAAACCACAGATTTTGCCTGCGGAACCGGTATATATAGTTAATAAAACAGTTGCTGTTCTGAAATTAATAAAGCCGAAGATTGATAAATGCTGTTTACTTTCTTTCCCTGATAATTCTTTACTTGTACAGGCTACCTGGTACGTCAAATATCAGCTAACCGGTAATTAGCGATATATTAACCTGTTATATAGTAAATTGCAGCAATTTTATTAATACATGTGGAGCATTTGTAAAAAAGAACTCAACCAGTTTTTCAGCAGCCTTACCGGTTATATTGCCATTATCTTTTTTCTATTGATCAATGGGATATTTCTGTTTATATTACCCGATAGCAGTATTTTTGAATTTGGCTATGCTACGCTGGATAAATTTTTTGAACTGGCTCCCTGGATTCTGATGTTTTTAGTACCCGCCATTACCATGCGCTCGCTGGCTGATGAATTTAAAGCCGGTACGTTTGAAATACTTAAAACCAAACCGGTAAGCTCCTGGCAAATTGTTTTGGGCAAATATTTTTCAATACTCATTGTATTATTGCTGACTATTTTACCAACGGTAATTTATATTCTTACCATTAAAACCTTAAGTGTTCAGGGCGGTATCGACAGCGGAGGTATCATGGGCAGTTATATCGGCTTGTTTTTACTGGCAGCAGTTTTTGCGGCGATTGGCCTTTTTTGTAGTGGAATTACCAGTAATGCGGTTGTTGCTTTTTTGATCAGTGCATTCAGCTGTTTGATATTGTATTTTGGTTTTAATGCCCTGAGTAAGCTGCCTTTTTTTGCGAACGGATTGGATTATTATATTGAAATGGCGGGCATCGATTTTCATTACCGAAGCATGAGCAGGGGTGTGCTCGACAGCCGCGACCTGCTTTATTTTCTGAGTGTAATTTTTATTTTCTTATTATCTACCGTTAAAAATCTCTATAAAAAATAAATGAGTGTATTTGGTAAAATATGGAAAAGTAAATTCTGGTTGCCGATAACCATTATAGCGCTGGTTGTTTTAAACTGGCTGGCCTCACTATATCATGCACGAATTGACTTCACCAACGAAAAAAGATTTACCCTGTCGGCACCAACGAAGAAAATATTAAGAAACCTGGATGCTGTGGTAGAAGTGGATGTTTTTTTAACAGGTGATTTCCCCAGCGGGTTTAAAAAACTGGCGCTTAGTACCAATGAAATACTCGGTGAGTTTAAGGAAATAGCCGGCAACAACCTGCAGTATAATTTTATCAGTCCGGATGAGTTGATGCCCGGTACAGCTGTGTCCTGGGGAGACACCCTATCAGCTACAGGTTTATATCCTTTCAACTTAAAATCACAATTAAAAGAAGGAGAAAAGCAGCAACTGGTGTATCCTTTTGCTTTGATGCGGTATAAAGGAAAAACCATGCCCATCAGGCTATATAATGGCATACCTAATATAGGTTTTAGGGAGATAAACAATGCCGAAGCATTGATGGAATATGAATTGGCAAACGGCATATATAAACTGGGTAACGAAAACAAACCCATGGTTGCTTATTCGGCCGGCAATGGTGAGCCGCCTGTAGGAAGTTATATTACCTACGACCTTGTTGAAAATGTACTGCGCCCCGATTATAACCTGTTCACCTTTAATTTAAATGCACAGGCACTCATACCCGATACGTTTAAATTGCTGATGATTGTTAAACCAACAAAACCTTTCAGTGAAGAAGCCAAACTTAAGATCGATCAGTTTGTGATGCGGGGAGGCAAGGTTTTATTTTTTATAGATAAGCTGAATGCCGAGATGGACAGCCTGCGGATAAAAAACGAAGTGATTGCTTACGACCGGGGCCTGGAGCTGAATGATCTGTTTTTTCGGTATGGCGCCCGGATAAATTCCGACCTGGTGATGGACCTGCAAAGCGACAGGCTCCCCTTTGATGTTAACGGTGATGGACAGTTTGAATTTTTAACCTGGAATTATTTTCCCGTATTTGCTTCTGCATCAGATCACGTGATCAATAGAAACCTGGGATTTGTTTCGGGTAAATTTGTTAATTCAATGGATACAACAGGCGCCGAAGGAATTAAAAAAACAAGCTTATTGAGTTCGTCTCAAAATTCCAGGTCGATTGCTACGCCGGCGCTGATCAGTGGCCGGGAAAATGTGAATGCACCGAGAGATGAAAAATTCAATAAAGCCAATATCCCGGTGGCTGTTTTACTCGAGGGCAGGTTTAAATCCCTGTTTGCAAACCGGTTGTCGCAGGCATTTAACGACAGCCTGTCGAAATACGGATCAACATTTATACCGCAGTGTTTGTACGATAATAAAATGATCATAGTGGCTGACGGGGATATACCATTAAATTCTATGCAGCAAAACGAACCCCTACCCATGGGAATGAATCCATTTACTTACAACTCCCAGTATCAATATCAGTTTGCCAATAAAAATTTTGTGCAGAATTGTCTCGATTACCTGATCAATACATCTAACTTAACCGAGGCAAAAGCAAAAGAATATACCCTGCGTTTGCTGGATAAGAAAAAAGTTGAGGCTGAAAAAATAACCTGGCTGCTCATTAATATCCTGGTTCCGGTAATAGGGGTGCTTTTGTTCGCATTGGCCTTTCAATTTAGAAGAAAAAGAAAATATACAATTAATTTAAATGGATAAAACGCAGTTGATATATATTGTATTCTGTGCCCTGATCGTGGTTGCTTTAATATTTGATTTGGGATTACTCAGTAAAAAAAATCAGGTCATCAGTTTAAAAAAGGCCCTGGTGCAAACTGTTTTTTGGGTATTGTTATCGATTGCTTTTTGTGGATTTATTTTATTTGAGAATGTGGGTGGTAATGGAAAAGAGGATGCCCTGGCTTATATATCTGCCTATCTGCTTGAGTGGTCACTGTCTATCGATAATATTTTTGTATTTATCATTATCTTTTCCTTTTTTAAAGTTAAGCCTGAAAATTATTCCAGGGTTTTATTGCTGGGTATTTTGATGGCCATTTTTTTCAGGATAATTTTCATCGCTGTGGGCAGCGAACTGGTTGCGCGGTTCGATTGGATCATGTATGTATTTGGCGCATTCCTGGTTTATACCGGAATTAAAATGTACAGCAGTAAAGAAGAGGCAGAGTTTAATCCCGGGAAAAGCTGGTCTTACCGGTTTATTCGAAAATATATGCGGGTTATCAATGTTGAACCCAATGGACGTTTTATGATCGTTCGCAACGATAAAGCCTATTTCACCACACTGGCCATGGTGGTGGTTATGCTGGGTTTCATTGACATCGTTTTTGCAGTTGACTCTATTCCTGCTGTTTTTTCGATCATACCCGATCCGTCCAAGAAGTTATTGATTTACTCGTCCAATATTTTTGCGGTGTTGGGTTTACGTAGCTTGTTCTTTTTATTAAGGGGGGCGGCCAGTAAATTTGATTACCTGCAGCAGGGTATCGCCTTTGTTTTATTATACATCGGTGTAAAAATGCTGGTGGCCTATTGGGTACATGTGCCGATTTGGGTTTCGTTACTGGTTATCGTAGTGTGTATATCGGGATCAATTTTTTATTCCATATATCACCAGCGCAAAGGGGCACCCGAAGATTTAGTTGATTAAAGCCGGATAATCTTGATCCAGGTACCGGCGCTGTATTTTTGGTCGTTCATAATTGTATCAGTCAGGTTTTCGGTGAAGTGATTCAGGTAAAGAAAAGGAAAATGGTCATCGGGCCAATAAAAATTTAAAAAAATCTATTGTATTCCATTTCGCAAATAGCATCAGTTATAAAAGCTTCATCGGTTTTAAAAAAGCCGGATGGCGTTATTGAGCATATTTTACTCGACAGCAGGAAATTGTTGTTTCCTGCTACCACGGTTTTTTTTGCCATAACTGGACTGAGAAGAGATGGCCATTTATTTATCGACGAGTTGTACGGGAAAGGTGTTCGGTATTTTGTGGTGGATGATCAATTTTCAGAAGATGAGACAGGCCAATATCCCGATGCCGTGTTTTTGCAAGTGCCTGATGTTTTACTGGCTTTGCAGTCACTTACCGCTTTTCACCGCCAACAGTTTGAGTTGCCCGTTATTGGGATAACGGGCAGCAATGGAAAAACTGTGGTGAAGGAATGGTTGTTTCAATTGCTGCAGGATGATTTCAATATTGTAAGAAGTCCTAAAAGTTATAATTCGCAAATAGGGGTGCCGCTTAGTGTTTGGCAGATCAATTCCCGGCATACGCTCGGGATTTTTGAAGCGGGCATTTCTCAGCCGGATGAAATGCAGAAACTGGCAAAGGTCATTCAGCCTTCCATTGGCGTATTTACTTCCATTGGGGAGGCACACGGTGAAGGATTCCTGAATATCCGGCAAAAAATAAATGAGAAACTCAGGTTGTTTGTGAAAAGCGATCTGTTGATCTACTGTGCCGATGATCCGGATATGAATGAAGCCGTATTATTATTTAACAGCAACGTACGGGCTGGAGATGAGTTTAAGATGTTTAGCTGGAGCCGGAAAAATGAGGCTTCGCTGCAAATAACCGGTATTGCAATAGAGAAAGGGCTTAGTCATATTTCTGCTATATTCCGTTCTCTGCCTATCGAACTCAAAATACCTTTTACGGATGCCGCTTCAGTAGAGAATGCCATTACCTGTTGTTGTGTTTTATTGTATCTGGGTATTGAACCGGCTTCGATTGCCAAACGAATGCGCACACTGCGGCCGGTTGAAATGCGCCTCGAATTAAAACAGGGTATTAACAACTGCTCGGTAATAAACGATAGTTACAGTGCGGATATGAATTCGCTGACGATGGCGCTTGATTTTTTACAACAGCAGCAACAACACGAAAAACGAACCCTGATCCTGAGTGATATTTTGCAGTCGGGTAAGAGCAGTGCTGAGCTGTATGCGGATGTTGCCTTGATATTGGAACAGAAACAAATCAATCGATTTATCGGAATAGGCACCGAAATCGGCAGACAAAAAAATGCGTTTAAAAATATTGCCGAAACCGTTTTCTTCAATTCTACTGCTGAGTTTAAGCAGCAGTTTTACAGTCAGCATTTTCATGACGAAACCATCCTGCTAAAAGGGGCCAGGCTTTTCGAGTTCGAGCAGATCAGTCATTTGCTTGAAGAGAAAATACACCAAACTGTTCTTGAGATCAATCTCAATGCCATAACCCATAATTTAAACACCTATCAGCAATTACTTAAGCCCGGAGTTAAATTAATGGCCATGGTAAAAGCTTTCAGCTATGGTAGCGGCAGTTTTGAAATAGCCAACCTGCTGCAGTTTCATCATGTAGATTACCTGGCCGTTGCCTATGCGGATGAGGGCGTGGAGTTGCGTAAAGCAGGTATTAAATTGCCTATTATGGTAATGAATGCCGAGGAGATCACCTTCGATATATTGGTTCAGTATAACCTGGAACCGGAATTATTTTCCTTTGGTATGTTAACCAGTTTTGAAGATTACTTAATGCAGAGTGGGATTAATAATTACCCTGTGCATATCAAGCTGGATACCGGTATGCGCAGGCTGGGATTTGAAAAGAACGATATACCGGAACTATGCAGCCGCCTGGCAACGACATCTGTTTTTAAAATTCAAACGGTTTTTTCGCACCTGGCTGCCAGCGATTCTGTTTTACATGATGATTTTACCAATACACAGGCCAAAGCGTTTGAAGAAGCCTGCGATCAGGTTCAACAGGTTATCAATTACCAGGTTATCCGTCATATTGCAAATACATCGGCCATACACCGGCATAAGCATATTCAGCTTGACATGATCCGGCTTGGTATTGGATTATATGGGGTAGATGCAGATCCTGCTATACAAAAACTTTTAAAGAATGTAACCACGCTAAAAACCACCATCTCGCAGATCAAAAAAATAAGGGCCGGCGAAAGTATTGGCTACAGCAGGAAAGGTATCGCTTCGAAAGATAGTGTTATCGCCACAGTTCGTATTGGATATGCTGATGGCTATCCCCGGCTCTTGAGCAATGGTGTTGGAAAAATGCTGGTTTCGGGCAATGCGGTTCCGGTTATTGGCAATGTTTGTATGGATATGACCATGTTGGATATAACCGGCGTTGATGCTGCCGAAGGCGACGAAGTGATCGTGTTTGGTGCTAACCTGCCAGTAAGCCAACTGGCTGTTCTGGCTCAAAGTATTCCATATGAAATATTGACCGGTATATCACAACGGGTAAAAAGGGTCTATTTTGAAGAATAGACTGGAAAGTTAATAAGGGTTAGCAAGTTTAGCAAGTTTATGAGGTTAGAAAGTGCAGTGGGTTAAATTGAAAACTTTCGTTACCTAACCCCTAAACCCCTAAACACCCCAAACCCCCCAAACTCCCCAAACCCCCTAAATCTCCCAAACAAAAACACTAATCTCTTATCTTTGATACTTATTATGAAAGCAAGACACGTAACCGTTGTTATTTTATTGATCATCATTGCCGACCAGGTGCTTAAGCTATGGATTAAAACCAGTTTTCACCTCAATGAATCCCGGTCGGTGATTGGAAGTGGTTTTCAACTGTATTTTGTTGAGAATCCGGGTATGGCCTATGGCTGGAAATTCGGTGGCGATTGGGGGAAGATGATACTTACGGTATTCAGGATGGGCGCGGTTGTGTTTGGAACCTGGTACCTGCGGAAGATCATTAAAGAACATTATAATAAAGGGTTTATTTTTTGTGCTGCACTGGTTTATGCGGGTGCATTGGGCAATCTGATCGATTCTTCGTTTTACGGGATGATATTTGATAAGGGGATGACGGTTGACCCCGCCATTAAAGAATATATCGGATATAACGGACTGGCGGTTTTTTCTTCAAAAGGCTATGCTTCGTTTTTACATGGCAACGTAGTTGACATGTTGTATTTTCCGGTAATTAAAGGGCATTTCCCTTCCTGGTTTCCGGTTTGGGGTGGAGATGATTTCGAATTCTTCAGGCCTATATTTAACATTGCAGATGCATCAATTACCACGGGCGTGATCAGTATTTTAGTTTTTCAAAAACGTTTTTTCAAGCAGCAAAATAAAAGGCAATTGCATCCTACAGTGGAAACCAATGCACTTGTTAATGATGAGTCGCAGGTTTCATAAAAAACATATCTTTAATTCATGAAAATTTCTTCTTTAATAAGGCTGAATGATTTGCTGATGGTGACGGCCCTGTCTTTTCTTTTATTGCCTTCCTGTAATAAACTGGAAGATACGAATCCCGATGGCGTTTCAGTTGGCAATTTAAAAAAATCAACCAATGGTTCCTGTTTACCTATGGTAGTAAGGGGTATCTATAAAGTTGACAGTATTTTGACCGATGATAATTATGTAGATATAGAAGTGGATGTAAGCGTTGGCGGAAATTTTGACATAACAACAGATTCTATAAACGGTGTTGTATTTAAGAAAAAAGGCACCATCGGCGAAGGGCCGGGAGCTATTCGTTTATACGCGTCGGGTAAACCTGTTATTGCTGGCGTATCTACATTCACGATCAGGTATGGTTTAAGCAGTTGCACGTTTGACGTAAACGTATATGACCAGGGCCTGGGTACGGCCTTATATACCCTGGGTGGATCACCGGGCAATTGTTCCATTTCTTCGATCAATGGTAATTATATTGTTGGCCAGCCAATGACCGCTTCCAACACAGCTGAGCTGACCGTTAATGTGAATACGGTGGGTACTTATATTATTAATGGCAACACGATCAATGGCGTAAGCTTTAGCGTTGATAGTACATTTATAAATCCCGGAATTCAAACCATTAGATTAAAGGCTTCCGGCACTCCGTCTGCCAGCGGGGTTTTTACTTACCCGGTTACTAATTTAACAACAACCTGTAGTTTTCCGGTTACCTATACCGCAACCGTTGCCAACGCGAATTTCGTACTCAGTGGTACTCCCGGTAATTGTACCGGTGCCACGGTAATGGGTACCTATACTGCAGGTACAGCTTTAGGAGCCGGAAACAAAGTTGTCGTTAATGTTAATGTTACCTCGCCCGGTAATTATAATATATCCACTACAACGGTGAACGGCATTAGCTTTTCGGCCAGTGGTACGTTTAATTTAACCGGACAAATACAGGTTAACCTGGCAGGCACCGGAACACCAACGGCTGCGGGTAATTTTAATTTCCCACTGAGCGGGGGTGGAACAACCTGTGGATTTTCGGTGCTGTGTAATTGAAAAGGAATTGAATCGACCAAAATGTTAATGATTTTTAACAGCCCGTTTTTTACATAAAAATTAATGAACTTTACAAATAGCATGCTACCCTTTGGTGAAACGTCAAAAAAATTGATCAATGAATAAATTATTTCCGCTTTTGTTTGCTGTTGTTGCATTTTCTTTTTATTCCTGTGAAAAAGAATACAGTTTGGAAAATGGCACCAGTGTGGGCAGCGACCTGATCGTGGGTATTGACTGCCGTATCAGCAAAATTGTTTATATCGATAGTTCAAGCAATATTGGTATTGGTTCAATCGATGCGGTGATAAACAGTTTGGACGATGTTTCCAAAATAACCAGGTTCGACAGCCTATCGAATACGATATCAAATATAATAACACCTGTTTATACCAACGATTCGATCTATATTAATGCGGATGAGTATTTTGTTTATGGCTCCAACAAACGAATCATTAAAATGCACGGCCTGGTTGATCCAACTGATCCGTTCTCAATTCAGTTTGATGTATTTTACTTATACGATGCGGCCGGGCACCTGATTATTAAGGATTATTTCCTAACCAGCAATCCAATAAATCCTTATAAACGGGTAACCTACAGTTATGCAGATGGTAACCTTTCCCATATGAGTGCTGTTGATCTGTTGAGTGGTGATATGGAAGCTGACGCTGATATGACTTACTACAGCAGCATTATTCCTCAAAAATCGATGTATATTTTTCCCGACGAAGTGCCATATGCTGATCTTAATCAATTTTTTAATTTCGGGCTGCGAAACTTTAATGCGGTTAAAGGGATGATCGTAAGGAGTTACGACCCGGGAAACGTGGTTAGAGATTCCGCCGTGTCTACTTTTAGCAGTTATACCATGAGCCGCGATAATTATGTTATCGGTGTTTATATGTTGGGTGATGATCAGCCATCTATTCCGGCGGCGGTGGGTAAACTGAATTTTAGTTATAAGTGCAGGTAATTTTTATAAACAATGTAAGAGAGGCTGTCTGTAAAGGCGGCCTCTCTTATTTTTTATGTGTTTGGCCACTGGATAGTATCTCTGAGTTAAGTATTATTTTAATTTGAGTGGATACGGTTTATAGTTAGAGTTTGCGTAGTGGCCTGACACATTAGATCTTTCCAACCATATTCCCCGGTATCACCCATTCGTCAAATTCTTTTGCCGTAACATAGCCTAATTTTACGGCCATCTCTTTTAACGTAGTTCCCTCCTTATGCGCTTTTTGCGCAATTTCGGCCGACTTATAATATCCTATTTTGGTATTTAAGGAAGTTACCAGCATCAATGAATTATCAACATGCTTTTTTATATTGGCTTTGATAGGCTCAATACCCACAGCACATTTATCATTAAACGAAACACAGCCATCACCGATCAACCGGGCGCTGTGCAAAAAGTTGTAAATCATCACCGGTTTAAAAACATTTAACTCAAAGTGGCCATTGCTGCCACCGATACCAATGGTAACATCATTACCCATTACCTGCGCCGCGATCATGGTTAATGCTTCGCACTGTGTTGGGTTTACTTTACCCGGCATAATCGATGAGCCAGGTTCATTATCGGGGATATGTATTTCGCCAATACCACTTCTTGGCCCCGATGACAACATGCGGATATCATTGGCGATCTTCATCAAACTTACAGCCACCACTTTTAATGCAGCGTGTGCTTCCACGATGGCATCATGTGCAGCGAGTGCTTCAAATTTATTGTCGGCGGTTTTAAAAGGCAGTTTGGTTAGTTTGGCAATATGCTTCGCCACAAGCACATCATATTTGGGAGGCGTGTTAATGCCGGTGCCAACAGCAGTGCCGCCCAAAGCCAGTTCGCTCAAATGGGCCAACGTATTTTTAATAGCTTTTAATCCATGATCCAGCTGCGAAACATAACCACTGAATTCCTGTCCAACGGTTAACGGCGTTGCATCCATAAAATGGGTACGGCCAATTTTAACCACTTTCATGTACGCCTTGGATTTTTTAGCCAGGGTGTTGCGAAGTTTGGTAATACCCGGGATGGCGATTTCCATTAAAATTTTATACGCAGCAATATGCATTGCCGTAGGGAACGTGTCATTACTACTCTGGCTTTTATTAACATCGTCATTGGGATGCAGGTATTTTTCTTTATCAGATAACTTACCTCCGTTTATCACATGGCCCCGATAAGCTATCACTTCATTTACATTCATATTGCTTTGTGTGCCGCTTCCGGTTTGCCAAACAACTAATGGGAAATAATCATCCAGTTTTCCGTCCAGTATTTCTTTACATACTTTACCGATCAGGTCGGCTTTCTTTTTAGTCAGCACACCTGCTTCCTGATTGGTAATGGCAGCAGCATGTTTTAAGTAAGCAAATGCCCTGATGATCTCTTTGGGCATTTTATTGATGTCCTGCGCAATTTTAAAATTATCAATGCTGCGTTGGGTTTGTGCACCGTAGTAGGCATTTACAGGCACTTTTACTTCACCCATTGTATCTTTTTCTATTCTGTATTCCATGTTTTTTTCGATTTAAATTAAGTTAAAGGATCAAAGTTAAATGATTATAGGTAGGGGTGAAAATACCACGTAAAATATGCCAAAAAAAGATATTAACATATGTATATTTACTATTTTTTGAATAACTCTTTGGAGATATATTTACAGTCAATTTTATTTACTTTAACTAAATATTTTTTATGAAAAAAGTCTTACTGTTAACCACAATGTTTTTTTTGATAACTACGATTGGTTATTCGCAAACAAATCGGTTTTGGACTGAGAACAAACAGGATAAGGCTGAAATTGTAACCGACAAATCTGTTGCCAGATTATCTTATCCTGCAGCATTCAAATTATTTAATTTGAACAGTACTGTTTTACGCCAGGAATTATTTTCTGTAGTGGGACAGCGAGCATCAAAACAATCCGTCGTGATTTCATTGCCAAATGCGGATGGTGGTATTGAATCCTTTGAGGTTTTTGAAGCTTCAAATTTTGAACCGGATTTGCAGGCGCGGTTTCCTGAGATCAGGGCTTATTCCGGTAGAGGTATAACCGACAGGTATGCTACTTTGAAATTAAGCATCTCTCCACAGGGAATTCAAACCATGGTTTTTAGAACAGATAAGGCGAACGAATTTATCGAGCCTTACTCTAAAGACCATTCGATATATGCTGTTTATCGTTCGCACAGGGAAAAGGGCAAATTGCCCTGGACCTGCAGCACCGATGATAAGCAAATGTTCGCGAATACGAGCGCTCAAATTCCAGGCGAAAGCTTAACCGGCAGCTCAACCGGCCAGTTAAAGACAATGCGCCTCGCGCAGTCCTGCAATGGAGAATATGCCAATTATTTTGGAGCTACCAGTTCTGCGCAGGTAGGCCTTGTGTTGGCAGCCTTCAATGCTACGCTTACCCGTTGCAATGGTGTTTATGAAAAAGACCTGGCATTACACCTGAATCTTATCAGTAATACAACATCGGTGATTTACTATAATCCGGCCACGGATCCATATTCCACCACGTTAAGCCAGTGGAATGCCCAATTACAATCTACACTTACGTCTGTAATCGGTGAAGCCAATTATGACATCGGGCATATGTTTGGTGCGTCTGGTGGTGGTGGAAACGCTGGCTGTATCGGTTGTGTTTGTGTAAACGGATCAAAGGGTAGTGGTATCACTTCTCCTGCCGATGGCATTCCACAGGGAGATAATTTTGATATTGATTATGTTACCCACGAAGTAGGTCATCAGTTAGGAGGAAACCATACATTCTCCATGTCGAACGAAGGCACCGGTGTAAACAAAGAAGTAGGTTCCGGTATTACAATAATGGGATATGCAGGTATCACTGCACAGGACGTGGCACCACATTCGATCGATATTTTTCACCAGGCTACAATTAATCAAATTCAGACAAATCTGGCTGGTAAAACTTGCCCGGTATCCTTTGCTATGACAGCGAACAGCGCACCGTCAGTTGCCGCTGTAAGCAACCGAACCATTCCCATCAGTACCCCTTTTGAGCTAACGGCCTCAGCTACCGATCCCGAAAATGATCCACTTACTTATTGTTGGGAGCAGAATGATAATTCAACTACTACCGGTACGGGCAGTGTGGCTTCGCCTACAAAGACTACCGGGCCCAACTGGCTTTCTTTCCCCGCATCCGTTTCAGGTAGCCGTACTTTTCCAAGGTTGTCAACTATCCTGGCAGGCCTAAATGTTACACCACCACTTCCCGGCGGTGACGCCGGTGCGAATATTGAAGCGTTGAGCTCGGTTTCAAGAACCTTAAATTTCCGCGTAACTGCAAGGGACAACCGACCTTATGTGGTGGGCTCAACAATCGGACAAACGGCTTTTACAGATGCTGTGATAACGGTTACCAACACGTCAGGGCCTTTTGCTGTTACTGCACCAAATACCAACGTGATCTGGGCCGGTGCGTCTACGCAAACAGTAACCTGGAGTGTAAATAACACCACGGCTGCACCGGTAAGTTGTGCCAACGTTAAAATTTCTATGAGTACCGATGGTGGACAAACATTCCCGACCGTACTGGCTGAAAGTACGCCCAACGACGGTTCAGAGGCTGTTGTGATACCCAATACAGCA
Source organism: Chitinophagaceae bacterium (assembly GCA_016710745.1). Lineage (GTDB taxonomy): Bacteria > Bacteroidota > Bacteroidia > Chitinophagales > Chitinophagaceae > Ferruginibacter. The sequence goes on from JADJVB010000013.1 coordinate 355,539, forward strand.
TCAACTACTGCCCGCGTTAAAGTAGAGGCAGTAGGCAATATCTTTTTTGATATCAGTAATTCCAATTTTACCATTGGTGCGGCAGCCGCCTGCGGTGATGCAACCGGCTTAACTGCTTCTTCTGTTACCAATACAAGTGCTACGGTTAGTTGGAGTGCCGTTACCAATGCGGTTAGCTATACCGTAGATTACAAAGCCAACAGTTCTTCAACCTGGATTAGCGTTTCTACAGCGCAAACGGGAACGTCGGCAAATCTTGCAGGCCTTACCGAGGGTACTTTGTACGACTGGCGGGTAAAAGCAAATTGCAACGCAGGAAGTGGTGCATTTGTACAGGCTCAGTTTACAACCACTGCGCCTTGTAATGCGCCAGCAGGATTGTCCAGCTCTTCCATCACGAGTTCGGGAGCCACTGTAAGCTGGTCGGCAGTAAGCGGTGCCATCAGTTATGATGTTGATTATAAATTGTCAAGTACTTCTACCTGGACCAATTCAATCAGCGGTACTACATCCACTTCAAGAAGTATTACCGGACTGTTGGCTTCTACATTATACGACTGGAGAGTAATAACAAATTGTTCAGGCGGAAGCAGCGCTTATGCACAGGCTCAGTTTACTACCGGGGCTGTTGCGCCCGGCTGTGGTACAGCATTCGAACCAAACGAATCAATTGCAGCGGCTGCTCCTGTAACATTAGGGGTAACCAATTCTGCTGCGATTACGACAACAACCGACAATGATTATTTTTCAGTTGTAACAACCGGTGTCAATAATATGGTGTATAGCCTGGTAGGCCCATCGGGTGTAGACTATGATCTGACAATTTATAACAGCTCAGGTACGTCAATTGGAACTGGTGTTTCTGCATCAGCCACTGAAACAGTGTCATTGACTAATCAAGCGGCTGGTACCTATTATATCCGGGTATTTGGATACAATGGAGCAAACAGTGCAACGTGTTATACCATAACCGCCACAGCAACACCTGTAGCTCCTACTACATGTCCTGGCATTTATGACATCAGTACCAACGGAACAAGAACAGGTGCAGCATTGATACCTTTCAATACGGATATTAAAGGCTTGCTGAGCCCATCAGGTGACAATGATTATTACCGCTTTGTTATTACAACCGGTGGAACAATAACTATGACGTTGACAACATTGCCGGCAAATTATCAGTTACGATTACTGAATAGTAGCGGAAGTACTTTGCAAACATCAAGCAATAGCGGTACAACTAATGAAACTATTTCCAGAACCGTAACCGCAGGTACTTATTATGCAAGGGTATATCCAAGCGGCAGTGCAAATAATGCAGCCAACTGTTATACTTTAAAGGTACAGTTAGGAACTGCAAGTAAAGAGATCGGAAACGAAATCGTTGAAATGAGTGCTGATAAATTAACGATTGCGCCAAACCCTGTAGGCTACAAAACAAACCTGCTGTTCATGGCTGAAAAAGCGGGTAGTGCAGAGGTCATTGTTACCAACCAGTTGGGAAGTGTTGTTTTAAGAAAAACAATTCCGGTGGCTGAAGGTGAAAATATCAGGGCACTCGACGTAAGTAACTTGCCCAATGGCTTTTATTATGTGAGAATGCAACATGGTGCCAAAATGCAAATGGCTAAAATTGTTGTAGCAAAATAAAAAATAGCTGAATAGTCCTGACAAGGCCCCGAAAATTTCGGGGCCTTGTTTTATTTTCCGCTGAACGTCGGTTTTCTTTTTTCCAGAAAAGCTGTTGTTCCTTCCTTCATATCATCCGTATCAAAACATTCGCCAAAAGCATCAATTTCGGTTTGATACCCGTTCCTGGTTTCATCAAAAACAGCATTGGCCGCCTTAATGCAGCCAGCAACAGCTAACGGAGCCTTGCTGTTAATATGTTCTAAAATGCTTTTTGTTTTGTTCAATAATTCTTCGGCAGGTACCACGTAATTTACCAATCCGTATTGCAAAGCCGTGTTTGCGTCAATTATATTGGCACTCATCAACATCTCCATGGCTCTCCCTTTACCAACCAACTGCGTCAGCCGTTGTGTACCACCATAGCCTGGTATCAATCCTAAATTAACTTCGGGCTGGCCAAATTTCGCATTTTCACTTGCCAGCCTGAAATGACAGGCCATGGCCAGTTCGCAGCCACCTCCCAAAGCAAAACCATTCACTGCGGCTACAATAGGTTTGGGTGCATTCTCTATTTTTGTAAATACCATATCCTGCCCTTTTTGGGCGAGTTCTTTTCCGCCATTGGCATCCAGGGCTAAAAATTCTGAGATATCGGCACCGGCGACAAAAGCTTTAGGGCCGGCTCCGGATATGATGGCTGATTTAATTTCGGGATTGGAATATACTTCATCAATGGCTGCCGACAACTCTGTAATAACGTCTTTGTTAAGTGCGTTTAATTTATCGGGGCGATTGATGGTGATGGTGAAAATGCCGTTTTCGAGATCCGTTAAAATAGTCGTGTACATAAATTGTTTTTTAAAAATTCCTGTTCTCTTTCACCCAGCCTTTTATATAATCCGAAATTTCGGTTGTGGTGGCGCCCGGAGCGAAGAGTTTACCAACACCCATTTTATTCAAAGCGGCCATATCTTCTTCGGGGATTATGCCACCACCTGTAAGCAACACATCATTCATCTCTTTCTCTTTCATCAATGTGATGAGCTTTGGAAACACAGTATTGTGAGCGCCACTGAGAATACTCACGCCAATGGCATCCACATCCTCCTGCAGCGCTGCATTCACCACCATTTCGGGGGTTTGGCGCAGGCCGGTGTAAATGACTTCCATGCCGGCATCACGCAGCGCTGTAGCAATAACCTTAGCGCCACGGTCGTGCCCGTCTAAACCAACTTTAGCCACTAAAACTCGTATGGGTCTGCTCATATAATATTCTTAAGCCACAAAAATAATCATTATTGCCTGTTGAATTGCCGTTTCATTTCTTTTAACCCATCTGCAGCCAGTTTTAAACCGGCAGCATCTATGTACTCGAAAAAGATGATTTTATCTCCAAACTGGCGGGAATGCTTATAAGTAACGGAATCAATGATGGTTACATTTTCAAAATGCTGAAAAACTTCGTCATCGGCATCCGGAACGTGGCTTCCTATAAAAACTAAATTTTTGAATTTAATTTCATCCGGAATCCAGTGCAAAAAAGACCCATTGTCTGAAAATACTTTGTTCTTAAAATCCTGTCCCTGGCCGTAATATTTTAAGGCCCCCGCCTGGCCATAATTCCGGCCGAATATCATGGTGTTAGCTTTTACATCGGCAGGCAGCTTGTTATAAAAGGCTTCCGCTTTCGCGGTCATTTCCTTCCAACCCAGGTAGTCGGCAAAGTCCTGCGGCAGCGAATGATTTTGCTGGTCCTCCCATTTGAGTAACCCCGTTTTCTCCATCTTTTTTTCTTTGTAAAAAGCGGCCAGTTTATCAGGTTCCCAGAGGGGTAACGCCATGGGTAGAATTACCCACGTGAAATATAGAATAAAAGCTGTTGCAATCCATCTGATCCATTTTAGTTTGATGCTGGTCCATTGTTGCAAAGCCACTGAGCCAGCCGCAAACAGCATGGGATAGGAACCGGCGGCGTAATAATTTTTTCCGTTGGATAACAGTAAAAAAACAACCACAGAGAGGTAGATCCACGCCAGTATACGAAATTTTTGCCCCGATTTTTTAAATAACCAAACTAACCCGGTTATCCAAACAAAAAAAGCCGAGATAAACATGAGTAATTGACCTGTTAAAAAATCTAAAGGATCAATAAACCGTAACTGTGTTTCCCGCAATTCGTTTAAATGGTGAAACAGGGGCCAGTTATGGTTGTATTGCCACAACAGATTAGGAAGGGCAATTAAAAAACCGACAAAGGCTGCGCCATAAAGGTGTTTGTTTCCGTATAATTTCCTGTATCGGGTAAGCAAAAGGGCTATTGAAAATCCGGTAGCAAAGATCAGTATCGAATTTTTTGCCAGCCATCCGCATCCCATTGCAAAGCCGACCAGGTAAAGATATTTAATGTGATCAGTATTGATAAACCGAACAATAAAATAGGACGCCAGGGTCCACCAGAAGATATCCAGAAAATTAGCCTGGAACAGAAAATGAAAGCGAAGGAATGCTGTACAGGTTATGCATAGGCCAGCAATAAAAATGGCAAACAAACCTCCTCCCATTTCCTTTACCATCCTGCAGGTAATGATCAACGTAAGGGCCCCAAAAATAGCGGGCCAGAATTTAACCCAAAAGAAACTGTTGCCGAAAACATGAGTAAGCCGGGCCAGCCAGGACAGCATTGGGGGTACTTCCATATAACCCCAGGCCAGGTGATGCCCTTGCTCCAGGTAAAGAAATTCATCACGGTGTAGCTCATAAACCGGGTGTTGCAAAAAGAAGGGCAGTGAAAATTTAACGATGGCTAATGCAACGATCAGTCCCCAGGTAAGGTTTTTGTTTTGATTCATCAAAAACAAGATAAGAAACTATCTGAATTAATTACACCCCCAAGCGTTTATTTAAAGGCACTGTGTATTAAAAAATTTAAGCGTAGCCCGGTTGTAATCACTGTACATCTGGTGGTCAGAAACAGAAAGATCAACCTGCTCCACAACAAAAATTTTTTGTAGTGTAGTTAAACTGTTGAGTTCGGGAAAAGAAGCCGGGCTGGCGGTGTATGCATTGATCAGCACATCCGAAAAACCAATAAAATAGTTTCTGTTATTTAAATACCCCTTGGATTTGAGTTCATTAAAAACAGCAACAGATTTGGCGATCGTAATATCGCCTCTTCTGGCAAAACGCTCAGGATATAAAGGTGCATGCTCTTTAATAAAATATTTACTGCAGATACCCCGGCCGCTTATTGTTTGTGAATTGGATAGGGCGGCGGCATTTCCTGTGGGCCCCACATTTTCATTATTATCGTACCGGGCCATACAAAATTGAAGCGGGGTTGTTGTAGTAGATGCTGCAAGACCTGCCGGGGCGCAATAACTGATGCCAGCTTTGTACTTGTAAAATGCCGAAAGATAGGCTGAAAAATTACCGCCATTGCTCATGCCTGCCGAATAGCGGAGTTTACTGCGGCTGGTTAAGCCACGGTTGTAGAAAGTATCAGTAATGATCTTGATATTGGCGTAATCAATATTTGTTACGGAGTCAACAGGCGATACAAGCCATCTTAATTTACCATCGCCATTGGCATCCACCCCGGTTGTAGCTTCTTCTGCCTCCGTAATGATCACGCCAAAATTATCAGCAACCAGGTCTTTTATCAATTGTTTAAATTCGTAGTTGGTAGCCGTGTTTTGTGCAGTTCCACCAGTACCGTGCAACAGGTAAACAAACCCTTTATGCCCCGCCGGGAAAAAAGAATACACGGGCTTCATTCTGTCTCTTCCCCTGATCTGTTCAAGAGTAAGCGTAACGGGGGCAATTGTTTTAAGACTTCCGGTAAATGAAACATTCCTGTTGGGCATTACAAACCAGCTATGCCACTCTTCCGGGCCATTTAATAATGCGGCATCACCACTCCATTTATCAAATAACTCGTTATCGGCATAGGCAACACTGAAAATGTCCACGGTATCCCCAATTTTGTATTTCCCGGTACCATAGCCGTTATTTACGGATACCGTAAAGCTGTCGACGGTAACAATGGGTGTTATAGGGTCGGTAGAGGCTTTGTTGCAGGCTGTGAAGCTTAGTATAGTAATTACGAAAAGTAGCAGTTTCATGTAACAAATTTGATGTTCGACCATTTTTATTCGGAAAGGTTTAAAACAGGGAAAAAATGGTCAGCGCTTTTTCTATTCTATTTACGGTTTCGGTTTTTCCGATGGTTTCTTCTATCACAAACACACCGGGCCCCATTTTTGAGCCAACCAGCATAACACGCAATATCATTTGTAACTCGCCGAGTTTAATATTTTTTTCTGTGGCCAGATTTTTAAATTCAGTTTCTATCGAAATCAGATTCCAATCAGAAATTGCATTATACCCGGTGATTAATGCAGTAAAAAAATCTTGCTTTTCATTGTCCCATTTTGGTTTTACAGACGCCTCATCATAATTGGCCGGCTGTACAAAAAAGAAGATTGCCTGATCATAGAAATCAGTGAGCAAGGTGCAACGTTCTTTAACCAATACAAGTACTTTCGCGAAATATTTATCATCCGTAACGGTAACATTTTTTGATTCGAATATTTCTTTAACCCTTTGTTGATAGTTGGTAACGGGTAATTTTTTTATCCATTCGTGGTTGAACCATTTGGCTTTTTCATAATCGAATTTGGCTCCGGCCGCATGTACCCGATCCAAACTGAAATGAGCAATCAATTCATCCATTGAATACATTTCCTGTTCGGAGCCATCGTTCCAGCCCAAAACGGCCAAAAGATTGATGAAGGCTTCCGGTAAAAACCCCTTTTCTTTAAACCCTTCTGTTAGTTCATTGGATTTTGGATCGATCCAGTTCATCGCAAATACCGGAAATCCGTATGTTGCACCATCACGTTTACTGAGTTTTCCGCTGGGCCCCATGATTAACGGAAGATGTGCCCATTGAGGCATATGCTCTAATCCGAAAAGGTATTTCCAGAGTAACACATGTACAGGAGCGCTGCTCAACCATTCCTCGCCCCTGAAAGCATGGGTTATCTTCATTAAATAGTCATCAACAACCACGGCCAGGTGATAGGTAGGCATTCCATCGGCTTTCAACAAAACTTTATCATCAACAAGCGAAGAATCAAAGCTTACTTCGTGATGAATGATATCGGTAAAAGAAATTGTTTCATTGGCTGTCATTTTTATACGCACCACATGACGGGTATTTTGATCGAGTAATTTTTTTACATCATCTGCCGGCAGTGTCAGCGAATTTTTCATTTGCATTCTTACTTTTCCATCATACTGGGGAGAAGGATTTTCAGCTGTTTTGAAATCATTTCTCATTTTTTCCAATTCCTCAGGCGTATCAAATGCATAATACGCAAAACCATCGCGGATCAATTGTTCAGCGTATTGCCGGTATAATTCTTTTCTTTCACTTTGCCGGTAAGGCGCATATGGACCGCCGGTTACCGGACTTTCGTCAGGTTCCATACCACACCATGTAAGGCAATTAAAAATATACTGCTCGGCTCCTTCTACAAAACGGGTTTGGTCGGTATCTTCTATACGCACAACAAAATCACCGCCCTGTTTTTTTGCAAACAGGTAATTATATAAAACGGTACGTACGCCGCCCAAATGCAAACCCCCGGTAGGACTGGGGGCAAATCTTACTCTTACTTTACTCATCCTGCAAAGATAAGCTGCGGTCAGTTTTAAAACCAAGCAATAAAAAAACCGTTCAGCCACGGGCTGAACGGTTGAATATGAAGTCTGAAAATAGTAATTATCTTAAGATGATCGTTCTTGGCGCTCTTCCATCTATAGAAATAGTAGCCAGGTTATCACAGACGCCATTACCAAAATCGATAGTAGCGTAATGATTTGGCCCCTGTACTTTTAAAATACCCATATCAATATTGGCACAGGCGTTTTTCTTTTGCAAAGCATTTAAAACGGTACATTCCCTGATTTTTCCTTCGGAGTTGGTTACCTTATGGTTACCCGTAACCGAAAAAATATCGTCAATGATAGTAGGTGTGCCAACGCCTGCTGTTTGCGTTACATACCGGGTGCCTTCATGCAACCAATATTTGGCGTTTGGAGCGGTGATTTTACCGTTTTGGGTAACCCTTGTCCAGCTCCTGCTGCCAGGTGCACTGGTATTAGTCCAGATATAGGTTCCTTCTACTTTGTAGAAATTAACATAGTAATTAGTAAAAGTCATAGTGGCCACACTGCCGGTTTTTCTAACAGAATCGGTGAGTACAATGTTTATTATACCACTACGGGTGATACCATTGTGTGTGCAGGAAGCACCAAAATCAATAACAATTGTTTTTGGAAAACCAACGGCTGGTGTTATCGTAACCGTGGCACAGGGAATTACATTAGTTACTGGTTCGGGTGCAAAATTACCCGCAACATTGTTATCCTGGGCAATTTCCATAAATACATCATTGGCGTCTTCGGCTAAATTATCAGAAATAGCCTGGTCACCACTGAGTTCAAAAGTGGTTTCGATCTCGTCAACGGCGTCGGCCAGCTTTTCTTTTTTGCATGAATTCAGGCCAATAGTAAGTGAAACTACAGCCGTAGCTAACAGATAATGTTTAATTTTCATGATTTTTGAGTTTTAAGTTAGGTAAGACTTAATTAATAGTGAATGGTTTAATCAGGTTAAAAAATTAATTTGCCATATGATGTACATCGCAAAAACGCCAAAATGGGTAAAGAAATTGTTTCCCGGTAGTATTTGGGAGATGCCAGTTTCAAAAAAAGCCATTTACCTGACTTTTGACGATGGCCCGCATCCCGACATCACTTCATTTGTGCTGGATGAACTGAGCAAATACGATGCCAAGGCAACTTTTTTTTGCGTAGGTAAGAACGTGCTGGATCATCCTGCGGTATTTGATAGGATAATAAAGGAGGGGCATGCCGTTGGAAATCACACCTATGACCACCTTGATGGCTGGAAAACCGGAAATGCTAAATATTTGCAAAATATAGCTAAGGCACAGAACCTTATTGATTCCAATTTGTTCAGACCGCCTTATGGCCGAATAACCCGAACGCAGAGCAGGCATTTATCGCAACTGGAGAAACCTTTTAAAATTATTATGTGGAGCGTTTTAAGCGGCGATTTTGATGACAACATCACTCCGGAGCAATGTTGTGAAATGGTTTTGAAAAATGCCAGAACCGGTTCTGTGATTGTGTTTCACGACAGTGAAAAGGCAAATGTACGGATGCGGTATGCTTTGCCGCTGGTATTAAAAAAATTTACGGAAAAAGGGTATCAGTTCGAAAAAATTGTGTTTTGATCAATCCTTTAAATGATTGGATTTTAGTTAAAAAAATTGGGCCGGGGTAGAAACCCTGGCCCGTTTTTAATCCGTACCCTATGAAAACTGAGTTAAAAATACATTGTTGTTGTTAAATTAGCAACAATTTTTTTAACAGGTTTCTATAGGGTTATAATATGAGGCACTCCATTAATATAGAGAATAGCCTGGTTATCGCAGCTGCCATCGCCATAATCCAGCAGGGCGGTCCGTCCGTCACGCGTCAACCTTACTTTTCCTTTTACTATCCAGCGGCAATTGAATTTCTTAATTAATGGGTCAACAATGAGTGCGCCCCAGGTATGACCTCCTGAATTTGAGCCACTTGCACTTCCTTCAATTCGGTAAACATCATCTAAAGGGAAATTAGGTGTGCCATTACCGGCAATTTGTAAAACATCTTTTACGCTATTCCATTGCTTCCACCTGTTATTGTTGGTATTGGTGATCTTACCGTTGATAACTTTAACCTTCCATCCCTGCATATTGCTGGTACTGGTATTTTCGGTAATATGGGTGCCTTCAATGTGAAAACTGTCTACAAAGTAGCGAACAAAGGTTGTAGATACTTTTGCACCCGGAACACGCATCGGATTGGTATAAATAGATACGATCTTACCTTTTCTGAACTTGCCATCGCGACCCAGGCAGCCATCACCAAAATCGATCGTCACAGTTTTTGGAAAAACGTGCGGAATGTTTGGAACAACGGTAATGGTATAGCAACGGAGGTTACTGGGGTTAGTGGTTGCGCCCAGTTCTCCAAGGCCTGATACGTTGGCACTAACGCCAAGGTCTTCGCCAACTTCAGCAGTATTCATACTGGCGGTAATATTGAATACATCGTCAAATTGTTTTTCTGCATCGGCATCTTCCACGGTCACTTCAGTCATCGCAGCTACTTCAGTGGCTTCGGTTGATGTGGTGGTGGTCGTTGGATCTACAGGAGCAATAAAACTATCGTCTTTTTTACATCCGGTGAATGTAATAGCCGCGATAAGGCCGAGTGCCAGAAGCCATGTAGGCAGGTTTAAAGTCTTTTTCATAAAGAATAAATTTAGTTAATAAAAAAAGGTGAATAATACGAACCCATTTAAGACTGCGGGAGAAAACTAAAGTTTAAAATATCGTTAATTATTTTTTAGGCATTTTTGCATTTCAATATACATTATGCTGATAGACACCCATTGCCATTTATATCTGGAAGAATTTAAAGCAGATATAGATGATGTAATTAGCAGGGCTGAGAGCGAATCGGTTCAAAAGTTTTATTTACCAGGAATCGATAGTTCCGAAATAGGAAATATGCTTTCATTGGAAGCCAGTTTCCCCGGCACCTGTTTTGCCATGATGGGACTGCATCCCTGTTCGGTTAAAGAAAATTACCTGGAAGAACTGGCTATCGTGGAAAATTGGCTCTCGCAAAGAAAGTTCGCTGCCGTGGGTGAGATCGGACTGGATTTTTACTGGGATAAAACCTTCGTTAGCCAGCAATATGAGGCTTTCAGGACGCAGATCGGGCTATCTATTCAGTATCGGCTGCCCATTGTTATTCATACCCGAAACGCCATGCAGGAAACCATTGATGTGGTAAAAGAATATGTGCCCAAAGGGATAAGGGGTATTTTTCATTGCTTTGGTGGTTCAGTTGAACATGCTAGAGAGATCATAGATGCAGGATTCGCATTGGGTATCGGAGGGGTGCTTACCTATAAGAAATCGGGATTGGACCAGGTATTGGAAAAAATTGACCTGCAGCACCTGGTATTAGAGACCGATTCGCCCTATCTAACACCCGTGCCGTTTAGAGGAAAAAGAAACGAAAGCAGTTATATTAAATATGTTGCGCAAAGACTGGCGGAGGTGAAAAATGTTTCGATCGAAGAGGTTGAAGCAATAACTACAGCCAATGCCGAAAAAATATTCGGCATATAAGTGTTGAAACTGTATTTTTGCCACCCATTAATTTGGAGACTTGTCCGAGTGGCTGAAGGAGCACGCTTGGAAAGCGTGTGTAGGGGAAACTCTACCGAGGGTTCGAATCCCTCAGTCTCCGCTTTACCCTCCATAGCCTTGGCGACGGAGGGTTTTTCTTTACCCTCCATAGTCTTGGCGACGGAGGGTTTCCCCATAGCTTCAGCGACGAAGGGTTATCCCAAACAAGCTCGGCAATGGAAGCGCTGACATCTTAAAATTTATACCGGCATGCCATTTATTTTCCTGAAAAAAGCTGCTTTAAAAGTTTTTTCTTTTATAATTTTAAACAATTGAAGTGTCTGAATATCGTACCCATGAATCAAACAGTGTACATTCTCAAATGTAGCGATGGTGCATGTGATACCGGTTGTACCAATAACATGTAAGAAAGACTATCCCGCCATCAGAAAGGGTACGTTGATGCAACAAAAAACAGGCGTCCGGTTTGGTTGTTTTTTTATTGTGTATTCACCGATAAGTCAAAAGCCTTTGAATTTGAAAAATATTTAAAATCGGGTTCGGGCATTGCGTTTAGAAACAAACATTTATTATAAGTGCCTCCTTCGTTGAAGCTACGGAGCATTTGTCATCCTCAATTGTTGTGTATCATTGGTCAGTTTCGGGATTTGTTTTTACTCCAATACCTTCTCCATGTTAGTGCTACGTGATCCCTTTATTAAAATGACCGTATCCTGGAAATGTTGATCTATAAACCAGTCCCGGGCCTGCTCTGCATTTTCGAAATAAGTATAGTTATGGGTCACCTGTTTAAAATCGCCGCCAACCAAAACCACCTGTTTCCAATTGTTTTTATTAATAAGCTCAATTAATTTTTGGTGCTCGGCGATACTTTCCAAACCCAATTCCATCATGCCGCCCAGCATCAGCACTTTATCCGTTATAACTTTTACGGTGCCTGCAGACAATATTAATTTCGAGAAATTTTCTATGGCAGCGGCCATACTGGTTGGATTCGCATTGTATGCGTCTAAGATAATTTTGTTACCCTCTTTTTCAATCAGCTGTGAACGGCTGTTTGCCGGTAAATAATTTTCCAGGGCTGACTTAATTTTTTCATCGGGCACTTCAAAATATTTGCCAATGGTTACAGCAAGCAGCACATTGGGCAAATTATATTCTCCCACGAGGTTGGTTTTGATGGTATCCAGAGAGTTGCTACCGGTAATGGATACCTGTAAAAAAGGGGCGCTGCTTATTACGCTGCCGGTTATGGTTGCCTCTGTTGTTCCGTACCTGATAATGGCAGGAATTCCTTTGCTCATCTCACGCAAATAGCTATAGTTCCACATAACAAACGCAGTTCCATGATACCGCCTCAGGTAATCAAATAATTCACCCTTCCCCTTCCGGATTCCTTCTTCGCCGCCAAAACCTTCCAGGTGTGCTTTACCACAGTTTGTTATAACGCCGTGAGTAGGCATGCAGTATTCGCAATAGCCCGCGATTTCAAGTTGATGATTGGCGCCCATCTCAATGATCGCCATCTCAACATCCGGTTTTATTTTCAAAAGGGTAAGTGGTATGCCGATATGGTTATTGAGGTTGCCCTCGGTTGTGTAAGTTTTATAGGTAGTGGATAAAACGGCATGTATTAATTCCTTTGACGTTGTTTTGCCGTTACTACCGGTGATCGCGATAAACGGAATTTGTTTTTCGGATGATGATAACAGAAATTGCCTGCGGTGGTGATGAGCCAGGTTTTGCAGGGTGCTCAACACATCATCAACCAAAATAACCCGATCATTGTTTTCGCCAGCAGGTTCATCAACAATAGCGTAGGCTGCACCGGCTTTTAACGCAGTTAATGCAAATTGATTTCCATTGAAATTCGGTCCCTTCAGGGCAAAAAATAAATCACCTGGAATTATTTTTCTGGTGTCGGTTTGTATGCCGGGGTGCCGCAGGAATATATCATATAGCGCTGTTATTTCCATCTGTCAAAATTAAAGGGAACTGTTTAATAACAGGCATAAAAAAACCTCCCGTATGTAGGGGAGGTTTTATATTATGATACAAAGCTTATTTCTTCTTTTTCCCCTTGCGTGAATTTTGTTTACGCTTTCCAAAAATATTACCTTCTTTAAATCCAGGTCCTTCTGGCGGACCTAAATAAGTTTGTGCACAACGGAAACCAACCGTACTGGCCGATTGATCTTCCTGCATAAACCTGCGGGTGCCGGGCGATAACCAATAAGGCCTGTCGTTCCAGCTACCACCTTTAATAACCCTCGATTCATCACTGATCAATGAGGAGATTCCATATCCATAACTAACACCACTGGCCGAATCACCATCCAGGTAATTGATTACATCATTCTTCTGGTAATTTGCACGATTGGCAACTTCTTCGTCGGCAATATCCACTTTCTTCAAACGACCCATGCTGTCTCTCTCATACTCACCGCTTGGGTTCTTATAGTATTTCTGAAATTTATTTCCACGGAAATAGTTGAAATCCTGTCCGTCGGTAGGTGTCATTGGTCTGTACACGTCTCCAACCCACTCACTAACATTACCACTCATATTGTATAATCCAAATGCATTTGGATAAAATGATTTGATATTACCAGGGATAGCGGCACGGTCATTTAATCCTCCGGCAACACCCATATTATCGCCACTACCACGTTTAAAGTTAGCTAAGAACTTACCCTGCCAGCTTCCACGACGGTTATCGCGCAATCCATTTGGATTATTACTCCAGGAATAGATCTGCTGATTAGAGAACAATTCTTCACCGCTCTTTTTTTCAGATTTACGCGGATTGGGGTTTTGTGCCAACATACCATAAGCAGCGTATTCCCACTCGGCTTCCGTTGGTAAACGATATCCCATATTCAGGATACCATCGTCCATGCGAACGGTAGACCGGGGTTTTCCGTTAACATCTTTTAAGGCCGATTTTTTAGGTTTATTTCTGCCCTGGATCATATCAGGAGCCATTAGATAAGTTTCTGTATTAAAAGAGCCATCAGCACCGGCACCCTTCATTTCACGCTTAATAGCGTCTTTTTTCAGGTAACCCTTGCTTTGCAGGTTTAATTCATTTACACGGTCGGTTCTCCAGATGCAAAAATCGTGAGCCTGGCGCCAGCTAACACCAACTACAGGATAGTAGTTGTAAGATGGGAACCGGAAATAATATTCAACATAAGGCTCATTATAGGCCAATTCTTCACGCCATACCAGGGTATCGGGCAAAGCCTTGTTCAAAATGGCGGTATCATCAGAAAACGTATTTTGCAGCCAATACAGGTATTCGCGATAGTGCACATTGGCAACTTCTGTTTCGTCGATGAAAAAAGAAGGTACAGTAATACGACGCGGAACATTGTTCCAGTCGCCCATTACATCCTCATCTTTAGCACCCATCACAAAGGAGCCACCCTGCACAAAAACCAATCCTGGTCCTGCTTTTGGGTATTTAACTTTCGAAACATGGAAGTTTCCCATATTCTTATCATCGTAATTCCAGCCGGTAGCAGATGATTTACTTTGTTTTTTGCCGAAAAGTCCGCCTTTTCTACACGCACTTAAGGAGAGTGCAGCAATCACCAGAATCATCGCATTTTTACCAGAAAATAGATTTGTCATGTTCATTCGTTTATAAGTATTGTTTTAACGAAGGGTTTTCTTAATTATTGTATATGAGGTTACATCGGCTGCGAATATAAAGACTTTAGGCGAAATCGAATTATTTCTGCCTTTTTTTTTAACTAAATCTGAGCAATTGTTTAGATAAATCTTTTAAAACCGGTTTAAAAGGATAAAGAAACCCGAAAAATAAAATTTTCCGGGTATTTCTGAGTCGCCACCGGATCATATTTTTTCTCTTTACAGGGCAATTAACCAGGCCGGGAAATTAATATGCGGCAGCCGGTTCATCCTACATTTTTTTCCGGATTTATTTTGAAAACGGGATAAAAAAAGAGGTACATTTTTATTCCGTGGGTACGATAAATTTTTTGATTCGGGAACAAATAAAATGGAAAAAAGGAGAAAAAGCGGGTGGATTTCCTTTACCTGTTTAGCCGATTAACAGTTCTCATATTAACCGGCCCATTCAATAACAGGGTATGTTGAATTTCGGTGAAAGCCTTTATTGATGGCAGTTACAAGCGGGTCAACAAAAAAGGCAGAACGAAATATTTTTTTTGCCGGCACGAAACAGGAGTTAAAAAAAACAGGTTTTTTTATAAATTCTTTTTATTTTTTTTGGTTAATATGAACAAGAGTTTTAATCTTGCATACAATAAGGAACAAACGATTATTGAATTATTGATTTGTTAATTGCTGTTTGATGTTCTTTTTTAATTTGGGATTTTGTACCTTGATGAAATAATTCCGGAAAACAAATATTCCAATATCTGAAGTAAGGATTATAAGGTTTGCAATAATCATGAAGTCCGCCCGTTATTATGCTGGAACGGCAAAAAAGACGGAAATTTCGGGCTAAAAATTCCCTGAGAGGTAAATATTACTGATTTAGGGTATTGTTCTGAAGAAAAAAGCCATTATCTTTGAAAAAGTTCTTTTTTTTTAACAAGATTTTATAATTTAGTTGTTCATTTCAATAAAACTATTATTTTTACAACATAATACAACCATTTAAACTTAACGCTTATAGAGGTACGTCTACCTAACCAAGACAAATCAAAACGCATGAAAAAAGTAACTTTGAAACTAACTGCCTTAGTTATGTTACTGGGAGGAACAATAACTGTATCTTATGCCCAGAACAAAATAAACGTTGTAACATCTGCTGTTCCGTTTTTACGTATATCACCTGATGCCCGCAGCGGCGGTATGGGAGATGTAGGTATCGCAACTACACCTGATGCAAACGCAGCTTTTGCTAACATAGCCAGAACCCCATTTGCAACAAGTAAAGTAGGTGTTGCCGTAAACTACACGCCGTGGTTAAGAGATTTATCAGTTAATGATGTATTTCTTGCTTCATTGGCCGGGTATTACAAACTTGATGAGCAACAGGCGATATCTCTTGGATTGAGGTATTTTAAACTGGGTTCTATTCAATTCACGGATGCTGCCGGTAACGACCTTAATGAATATAAGCCAAGAGAGTTTGCTATCGACCTTGGATATTCAAGAAAATTGTCGGCTAAGAATTCATTGGGTATAGCGATTCGTTATATCAATTCAAATTTAGCTAGTGGTACATTTGGCGGAACTACTTACAAAGCAGGTTCTTCAGTTGCCGGTGATTTACATTTCTACCATCATGGTGCGAAAGAAAATGGCCAAGGTTTAAACTGGGGTTTAACCTTGAGTAACCTGGGTTCTAAAATTTCGTACTCGAGCGATGCTCAAAAAGATTTCATCCCGGCTAACCTGGGTTTAGGTCTTGCTTATACCAAAGTATTTGACGAAGCAAATAAAATTACGTTAGCGCTTGACCTGAATAAATTATTGGTGCCAACAGCTCCGGCAATTACAGGTACACCTGCTGTTGATGATGAAAACCTGAAGGCCTATCGCGATCGCGGTGTGGTTAGCAGCTGGTTGAAATCATTTGGCGAAGGCGGTGGAGCCAGCGAAGAATTTCAGGAAATTAACATTGCTGTAGGTGCCGAATACTGGTACAACAACCAGTTTGGCTTCAGAGCAGGTTATTTCTACGAGAATCCAAATAAGGGTAACAGAAAATATTTTACCGTAGGAGCTGGTGTTAAATACAGCGTTGCTGCATTGAACTTCTCTTATGTTTTCCCTACAGGAAGCGGTACAAGCCGTATTCCATTATCTAATACTTATCGTTTTGGTTTAGTATTTGATTTTATGAACGGAAAATAGTTTAGGTTTTTTCATGTAAAAAAAGCGTCGGGCCTTTGGCCCTGACGCTTTTTTTGTTTTTAGTATCCCCTAAAAAGCAGATATTTACAGTTAAAAAAAACGGATGTCATACAGAATAGGTTCGGGGGTAGATTACCACCGGTTAGTTGAAGACAGGAATCTTTGGATCGGTGGAGTTAAAATTCCGCATAACAAAGGAGCATTGGGGCATAGTGATGCCGATGTGTTGTTACATGCCATATGCGACGCCATGCTGGGAGCTCTTGCACTGGGTGATATTGGCGTGCATTTCCCAGACACAGATCCGGAGCTTAAAGATATTGACAGTAAAATTTTATTGGCTAAAACAGCCCTGTTGATAAGTCAAAAAGGTTATTCCGTGGTAAATATTGACAGTACACTTTGCCTGCAGGCTCCCAAAATTGCACCTTATATTAACCAAATGAGGGAAACTATTTCCTCCGTACTCTCGATTTCAAATGATGCCGTATCAGTAAAAGCTACCACAACTGAAAAACTGGGCTTTGTTGGACGCGAAGAGGGATTGGTGGCTTATGCAACAGTTCTTTTAAGTAAATCGGGCCATTAATATAAAGAATTTGAAAAAAATATTGCTGATATCGGCCCCCCTCTTTCTCTATTTCTGTTGTTTTTCTCAAAAACAGGCAAATAACTGGTATTTTGGTAACAGAGCCGGACTTGATTTTAATCAGTTACCGCCTGTTGCATTAAACAATTCGGTCAGTAATTCCGACGAGGGGTCGGCGGCTATTTCTGATCAGAATGGCCAATTGCTGTTTTATACCAATGGCGTAACCGTAATAAACCGAACGCATGTTTTGATGAAAAATGGTGGCGGCCTGTTAGGCGCTTCAAGCAGTACAGATAATACAATTATTGTACCCGGCCCGGGCAACGACAGTATTTATTACCTGTTTACTGTTGGTGCTGTTTATCAACAGGGGAAAGGGCTGCGTTGCAATATTATTAATATGAAGGGCGACGGGGGATTCGGGGAGCTGATCAATAAAAATATCCTGGTAGATCCTAATGCTATCGAAAAACTGGCTGCGGTTAAGCATTGTAATAAAAAAGATGTGTGGGTTGTTTTTCATAAATGGAACTCAGACGAGTATCATGCTTACCTGATCACGGCTGCCGGGCTGAGCGCTAATCCGGTAATAAGTCATACAGGCCTGGTGATAACAAATAACGAGGATAATTCAATTGGTAAATTAAAATTTTCAATTGATGGGAAAAAGTTGGCCGCTGCTCATTCTTATGAAAATAACTTAATAGAATTGATGGACTTCGACAATACAACCGGCATCATTACAAATCCGGTTGTATTTAGGCCCACACCTGCCGGAACCCCCAATGCATTTACAGGCGGATATGCTGCAGAATTTTCACCAAATGGCAGGTTTCTTTATGTGTCGGATAATTACACCAATGATGGGTCTTCAGCTTTATACCAATTTGATATCAGCTCTGGGAATGCAGCGGGTATAGTGGCAAGCAGACAATTGATTTTCAGCCCCGATCAGTTTGCCGGTGCTTTGCAAATTGGTCCTGACCTAAAAATTTATATGGCGATCGGGAATGATATCGCGATATCCGTAATTGAGGATCCTGATCAACCGGGTATCAGTTGTAATTTTTCTCATCAAAAAATCAGCATTCGGGGAAGTAACGGGGGCCAGATAAAATTCGGCCTGCCAAATTTTATTCAAAGCTATTTCGATGCGGCATCAAATCCCTATGAATTTTCGCGATCTGGAAATTGCACCGATCTTAATATCTCCTTTAGCATCAGTCGCATTAGTGGAATTGACTCCGTTAAATGGGATTTTGGTGACGGCCAGTTTTCGACACTGTTGCAACCAACCCATACCTATGCCACAGCTGGTTTTTATGATGTAACCCTTATTGTTTTTAAAACCGACTGCTCTTTATTAAATGATATCATCAGTCACAGAATATGGATTGCTGATTCCGAAACTTTTTTGGGCGCCGATACATCCGCCTGTAATGTATTGTCGTTGCAAATAGGCGTGGCCGCCACATTAGGGGCCGACAATTATCTATGGAATACAGGGTTTACCGGCAACCAAATAACAACAACCGGTTTCGGTGATTATTGGCTCGAGTTAGAACAAAACGGCTGTAAAATGAGAGATACGATTACCGTTTCGCCCAGGCCCAAACCAACAGTTAATGTTGGGCGGGATACAACAATTTGCCGGTTTGCTCCGGTTGTATTGCAAACAACAAGTGGCGGATATGACAGGTATTTGTGGAATACCGGCGATTCGTCTGCTTCCATTTTGATTAATCAGGTAGGAACTTATTTTGTTACGGTAACAAAAGATGGATGCGAAGCTTCAGATACGGTGGAGGTTTCGCTCGGAGATTGTGATATATATATTCCGTCGGCATTTACACCCAACCAGGATGGTATTAATGAAACCTTTGGTGTGGCGGCAGGTGTGCGGGTACAATATTTTTCAATGCAGGTATACAATAAATGGGGACAATTGATCTTTAAAAGCAATGATGTGAATCAAAAATGGGATGGTACATTCAAAGGAAAGCCTGTGACCAATGGTGCTTATTTGTGGATGATTACATACGTAAACCTGAAAGGTAAAAAAATATATGAGCAGGGAACCGTCATGTTAATCCGATAGGGGTCAATTTCTGCGACCAGAAGAATTTCTTCTGCACATTCTTATCTTTGTCCCTATGGAAGCAATACGGGTTAATATTATAAACAGGTCGTCAAATCCTGTTCCTGCCTATGCAACACCGGGTTCATCGGGCATGGATATCAGGGCTAATCTTGAAAAAGCGATCAGCTTAAATCCCTTAGAAAGGCAATTGGTGCCAACCGGCCTGTTTATTGAGTTGCCTGCCGGCTACGAAGCACAGATAAGGCCACGAAGTGGCCTGGCAATTAAGCAAGGTATCACCTGCTTAAATTCGCCGGGAACTGTTGATGCTGATTACAGAGGTGAACTGAAGGTTATTTTGATCAATCTAAGTGACGCTGTACAGGTGATCGATCATGGCGACAGGATCGCACAAATGGTAATTGCCAAAACAGAAAAAGCAGCATTCATTTTGGTAGAAACATTAAATGAAACAATACGCGGTGATGGCGGATTTGGCCATACCGGAATTAACTAATAGCCTAAACCAGGTATCATAGATGAAATTTATCAGTATTATCAGTGTCGTTTTCGTTTTGTTTTTTTCAACGCAAGGTTGTAAAACAATTAAACAGATCAATAAGGCGATAGCGCCTAAAGATTCAACAGCGGTCGTAATTGTTGACCAGGCAAAAGTTGACTCGATGATTATGATACAGAATACGATTGAAAATCTGAGAAGTAATTATATTGATTTTAAAACGTTCAATGCAAAGATCAAAGCCGAATACCAGGACAATAAAGGAAAACAGCCGGATGTAACAGCCATTGTGAGGATAATCAAAGACAGCGCCATCTGGATATCCCTTTCAGCCACGTTTTTAAATATCGAAATATACCGGGTATTGATAACCAGAGACAGTGTGGTGTTAATGAATAAGCAGGTCAAAGAAGTTCAGTACCGATCGCTTGATTACCTGCAGGAGGTAACCGAAATACCTTTTGACTTCCAAACCCTGCAGGATCTGCTGGTAGGCAATCCCATTTTTATTGATAGTAATATTGTGTATTATAAGAAAACCGAGAGCCAGATATTGTTTTCAATGGTTGGGGTTTATTTTAAACACCTGCTCACCCTTTCGGCAGATCACTATTTATTAAGGCATAGTAAACTGGATGATGTAGACGTATCCCGAAGCCGGACAGCCGATTTAACTTATGCTGATTATGAAAATAAAACCGGAATTAATTTTTCTACCTATCGTGAAATAACCGTTTCGGAAAAAAACAGATTGGATATCAGGCTTAACTTTAAGCAATATGAGTTTAACAAAGAATTATCAGTTTCGTTTAATATCCCAAAAAATTATACGATCAAGTAAGCGTTATTTGTAATTATACACAACCTGTGGGTTTTATACCCGGTATATTTATTATGTAGCGTAGTAATTTTACAAGATTAAATCAAGAGCATGATCAAAACAGTTTTGAATATTATTGTTTTAGTTTTTTTAAGTCTATCCCTTTTTGCGCAACAATCCCGTGAAGAACTGGAGAAACAAAGGGCACAGTTAAAAAAAGAGATGGAAAAAACGCAAAAACTGCTCGACAAAAACAAATCCCAAACCAAAGAGAATCTGGTAGGCTGGAAATTGATAAATGATAAAGTAAACCTGCAAAACAGACTGATAGAAAATATAAGCAAGGATATTAACATACTCGACAACAATATTTACACTAATCAACGCGAGATAAACCGATACAATAAATTACTTGATACATTAAAGGAAGAATACGCCAGAAGCATGGTATACGCGTATAAAAACAGAAGCAATTATGATTTTCTGAGTTTCATATTCTCGGCAGCCAGTTTTAACGATGCCATCAAGCGCGTAGCTTATTTAAAGTACTACAGAACTTACCGCGAAAAACAGGGAGAAAATATTTTAAGGACGCAGGAATTACGTAAACACCGGGTTAATGAGTTGGGCAGTATAAAAGAAAGTAAAAGTGTAGTATTGAAATCGAAGGATCAGGAAATGACTGCCCTTGAAAAACAAAAGATTGAGAAAGACAGGATCATGAATGAGTTGAAAAGCCAGGGTAAGCAACTGAACAATCAATTGAGTGCATTTAAAAAACAAAGTGCAAAAGTTGAAAAAGCCATTGCGGCAGCTATTAAAAAAGCACGCGATGATGCACGTAACGTGGCTATCAGAAAAGCAAAAGAAGATGAAACTAAACGCCTGGCAGCCATAAAAGCAAACCCTAACACAAAAACAGAAACTAAAGAAGTTGTTGTAAGGCGCGAGCCTGCTAATGCTGCTGTTGCGCCTGTAAGCGTTTTACTTAATGCGGGTAATTTGGAACTGAATGAAAACTTTATAAAAAATAAGGGTTCGTTACCGTGGCCGGTAGATAAAGGTGTACCCATTTTACATTACGGCCGCAATCAATTGCCGAGTGGGAGTGCCATTGATGTTACCAGTGTAACGGTGGCTACAGATATTGGGAGTAATGTAAAAACTGTTTTTGACGGGGTGGTTTCTTATGTGGCTTATATAGAAGATATGCAGGTGGTAATTATACAGCACGGTAAATATTTTACCACGTATAGCAATTTAAGTAATGTAAATGTGAAGTCGGGCCAAAATGTAAAAACCGGACAGGTTATTGGCAAAGCGGCTGCCAACCTGGATGGTATTGGCGCCATCGAGTTCTATCTCAGTGATGAGCGCAGTAGCATTGATCCCGAAAAATGGTTAAAATAGAATTTAGATAATTTTTTTGTAAAGGGCTTCATACACCGGTACAATATTTTCGATGTCGAATTTTTTTGCCTGGATCAGGGCATTGGCTTTAAATTTTTGCAGGGTTGCATCATCCTGTAAAATGTGAAGCGCGTTTTTAGCCATATCTTCCACATCGCCTACATCGCTCATATACCCGCAAAAACCGTTGATATTGATTTCGGGCAAACCACCGGCATTGGTGGAGATAACGGGCACCGATGCTGCCATCGCTTCCAGGGCTGCCAATCCAAAGCTTTCGTATTCGCTGGTTAACAGAAACAAGTCGGCAATTGGTAGTATATCTTCCATCTGTTCCTGTTTGCCCAAAAATTTAATGCTATTATGCGATTCGCATTTTCTGGCACTTGCTTCAATATGAGTTCGCTCAGGCCCGTCGCCCAATAATAACAACGTTACCGGCATTTCTTTCTGTATCAATAAAAAAGCGCTTACCACATCCTCCACTCTTTTAACTTTCCTGAAATTGGAGGCATGTACAATTATCTTTTCGCCATTGGGAGAGATCAGTTTACGGAATGCGTCAACAGGTTGCCTGTTAAAACGACTAACATCTACAAAATTGTGAATGACCTCTATCTCACCATCGATTTTGAAATTTTTATAGGTTTCTTCTTTCAGGTTTTTAGATACAGCGGTAAGTGCATCACTTTCGTTCATCGAAAAAGTCACAACCGGGCTGTAGGTCTTGTCGCGACCTACCAGGGTAATATCGGTACCATGCAATGTTGTGATAAAGGGGATTCTTTTTCCCTGTTTGGCCAGTATTTGCTTGGCCATATAGGCGGCAGCGGCATGCGGTATGGCATAATGCACGTGTAAAAGCTCCACATCGTTGTTCAAAATAACATCTACCATCGTGCTGGCCAAAGCTGTTTCGTACGGGGGATAATCGAACAAAGGATAGGTTGGAACCCGCACTTCATGATAAAATATATTGGCATGAAAGCCGCTTAAACGAACAGGCTGCTGGTAAGTAATGAAATGGATATTATGCCCTTTATCGGCCAGCGCCTTTCCCAATTCCGTTGCCAAAACACCACTACCACCAAAGGTAGGATAACACACGATGCCAATATTCATAAGAAGTTATTTTATTATAGATGTATGATAATGCAATTTACCGATTTATTGTTCAGTACAATTTCCACTCATGTATTGACATTAAATTAGTAAGTTTGTTTCCTTAACAAACTTTATGCATAAAAAGATCTTATCTCTGTTGGTTATGGGCCTTTTTTTATCGGGTTTTGCCGTTGCCCAGACCGACGATTCGATAGCCATTCGTAAAATATCAAACGAATTGCTTGCCAACGGCACTGCTTACGAAAACCTGCGCTACCTGTGCAAGCAGGTTGGGCCGCGTTTAAGTGGCTCACCCCAGGCTCAAAAATCTGTTGAAGCTACTTTTAAAATGTTAAAAGATGCCGGAGCCGATACGGTTTTTCTGCAACCCTGTATGGTACCACATTGGGTGAGGGGGGATAAGGAAAAGGGTTTTATAAAATTGTACGACGGAACAAAATATAACCTTAATTTATGTGCCTTGGGAAATTCGGAGGGCACCGGAAAAAAAGGCCTCACCGCGGACGTGATCGAAGTGAAAAATTTTGCCGAATTGGATAAGTTGGGCACAGAAGGAGTAAAAGATAAAATTGTATTTTTTAATTACCCCATGAATCCAACCTATGTCAGGTCGTTTATGGCTTATGGTGAGAGTGGTGTTTATCGTACCAGGGGCCCGGCGGCAGCGGCAAAATATGGAGCTGCAGCCGTTATGGTGCGTTCACTGGCCAGTAACCTGGATGATTTTCCACATACCGGAACCACTATTTACAATGATTCGTTTCCGAAAATTCCGGCAGTTGCCATCAGCACCAACGACGCCGAATGGTTAAGCAAGCAGTTGAAAAATAATGTGGTTGTTTCAGCTTTTATCCGCAATACCAGTACCATGCTGGCTGATGCGCCGTCTTTTAATGTAGTTGGGGAATTATGGGGATCCGAATTTCCGAATGAATTTATTACCGTTGGCGGCCATTTAGATAGCTGGGATTTAGCCGAAGGTGCACAAGATGATGGAGCAGGTTGTGTGCAGAGTATTGAAGTGATCAGAACTTTTAAAGCACTGGGTATAAAACCTAAACATACGATCCGTGCGGTTATGTTTATGAATGAAGAAAATGGAACCCGCGGCGCGGCAAAATACCTTGAGCTGGCCAAATTGAATAATGAAAAACATATTTTCGCATTGGAAAGCGATGCCGGTGGGTTTACACCCCGTGGTTTTGGCATCAGTGCAAAAACTGAACAAATGGCAAAAATTTCCGGCTGGAAGGACCTGTTTTTTGATTATGGGGTTTACCAGTTTACGGCGGGCGGTGGTGGAGCCGATATTGGCCCCTTAAGAGAGATTGGTGCAGCCCTGGCAGGCCTTGGTACGGATAGTCAGCGCTATTTTGATTTACACCATGCATCAACTGATACTTTTGAAGCTGTTAGTAAAAGGGAATTGCACCTGGGTGCGGTTAATATGACGGCATTGATCTACCTCGTGGATAAATACGGATTGTAATACAACAAAAAATGATAAGCAATGGCAGATGTAAAATTCGATGATGTAGAAAAAGAGAAACCTAAAAAGAAAAGTGGTTTTCGGAAATTTCTATGGCGGTTTAGTATTATCGCTATTTTAGTGCTTTCTTTTTTAGTGTACTGGTATTACTTTAATGTAATGAGTGAGGGTACCCGTACGGTGTACCTGGTTAAAATATCACACAAGGGAAATATCTTTAAAACTTACGAAGGGGAAGCATTGGTGAGTATCGGTGCCAGTCCACAAACGTCCATAACAGCGGATAAATTTGTTTATTCAGTTACCAGCAAATCGCTGTACGATTCACTCACCAGGTATGAAGGTCAGAAGATGACCTTAAAATACCGTCAATACAGGAGAAACATCCCATGGCGGGGCGATAGTGATTATGTGGTTTACGGAATGGACAAACCGGCGTTTTAGTTATATCCCTGCATACAATAAAAATATGACCGGCTTTTTGTGAAAGTCGGTTTTTTCTTTTCGCCAATCGGCAATAGATTTGGTTTTAATAAATTCATTGACGCCGGTCAATTCGGCAGCTATACACAGTTTGGTGGCAGGCTTGCATACTTTCAGCAACTGTTCAATCAGTTGATTATTTCGATAAGGGGTTTCAATAAAGATTTGTGTACTGTTTTTCTTCTGAGATGAAATTTCCATGGCAGCGATGGCCTTGTTACGTTCCCCGTTATCAATGGGCAGGTAACCTATAAATTCAAATTGCTGGCCATTCATACCACTTGCCATTAAAGCGAGTAATATGGAGCTGGGCCCTACCAGTGGTTTGATGGTGCTGTTCATTTCCTGAGCGATGGCTACCAGTATTTGCCCCGGGTCGGCAACACCCGGGCAACCTGCTTCGCTGATAATAGCTATGTTATTACCCTTGCTGATCTTTTGTTTGAATGTGTTTATCAGTTCTGTTTCTGATTTGTGTATGGTAAACCATTCGTAATCATCAATCACTATTTCCTTACACATGGTTTTGAAAAAACGTCGGGCAGTACGCTCATTTTCGGCAAATATGCATTGGCAGTTTTTTACAGATTCCAGGATATAGGGAAGAATGGTTTCAGTTGCCGACTCTTCCAGCACCGTTGGTATCAGGTAGATCATTGAATTCATAATTAAATATTAGTATTTCCCTGCACCACCAATACACCATCAGTTTTAGCTTTATACAAGCTGATGGTTGCAGCAATTACTGCATAGCTTGGCGCCAAAAGCCATCCCAAAACCGGAATTAAATGCATCATGTAAAAAACAATTCCGTTACCGATAGCTAATCCTTTGTGCGCACCGATAAAGCGGATGCTTTGTGATGTAGATAGTTTGTTTCTCTCGCAGCTGTAATCAAGCATGGAAAAGCCCAGGTAATAACATTCAACCAGTAATGCAAGGAGTGGTGTTACCCAGCCAATCAATGGAATAAACGACAAGATCAGGATAGAAACCGTGTAAACGGTTTGCCAGAGCAGATTTCGCAAGGCTATCCTCACACCCCGGGCAATATCTTTCAGTAGTTGTTTTAAACTGAATGGATATGCTCTACCCTCAATGATGGATTCTGTTTTTTCGCTTAAATAGGCGAACAATGGCGAACCAATGATAAGAAAAAGGTATTTGAACAACGAAAAGTAGAAAAGCAGGAGAATCAGGTTGAGAATGATCTGCCCGAATATTAGCAGAAAACTCAGCCAGCTGTTTTGCATTTTCTCCATCCATTCGGCAACACCCTATTTCTGTAAGATCAATTCAATGGCGCTGTTACTCGAAATATAAAATAAGTAGATTCCACAACAAAACATCAAAGCGTATATAAATCCGGGAATAAGTATCCATTTCCATAACCGGTGCTTGATGATAAAGCGATGCGTATGAAAATAAGCCTGAATAGAAGTTATAATCTCTTTTAACATGTATTTTTTCGTTGGCTATTGGTTTGTATCTTGTCTCCGGCATTAAAGTTAATACTATAATGAGGAAATTGCCCACACAATTTTATGACAGAATAAATGTTGTTTCCATTGCAGAGGAATTAATTGGGAAGATCCTGGTAACCCGATTCGATGGCATCATCACTTCGGGCAGGATCGTTGAAACAGAGGCCTACATTGGGCTTGCCGACAGAGCCTCACACTCCTTTGCGGGTAAACGCACTCAGCGTAATGAACATATGTATGCCGGGGCCGGTACCGCCTATGTTTATATTTGTTATGGTGTACATCATTTATTCAATGTGATTACCAATAAAAAAAATATTCCGGATGCCGTTTTGATAAGATCGCTTGAGCCTATAACCGGGATACCTGTCATGTTAGCCAGAACCCGGAAGCAGCAATTGGACTACAGCCTCACCAAAGGACCGGGAAATGCGGCCAGGGCATTGGGTATTTCAAAAGATCAATCCGGTATTAATTTATTGAGTGATGAAATATTTATTGCGGATGATCAGTTTACCATATTGAACAATGCTATTGGAAAAAGTAAAAGAATAGGTATTGAAAATACGGCAGACGCGGTTTTGAAACCATATCGGTTTTATCTTAAGGGAAACAAGTAGGTAAGCGGTTATCCCAATAAATAGATCCCGCCGGGTATCAATCCCGACGGGATCCGGAAAGTAAACACACGCAATTTTATCTTATAACAACTTCACCCGTTTTAATGGTATTGCCATTGGCTTCTCTCAAAACAATATAATACAGGCCGGTTCCAAAGCGGCGCATATCTATAGCATGTAATTGATAGGGTTGTGTAACCGGGTATTCTTTGTTAAGTACCATTCTTCCCTCCGTGTCATAGATCGTGATTCCCTGGGTTGTTTGGTTTGTAACAGAAGCGCCTGCGGCATAATACGACACGGTGAAATTCCCGTTATTCGGACTCGGAAATACAAACAACTTAGTGCTTGGATCGGCACTGATCTCTTTGAAAGCCGACTGGCAACTACCGGTAGCACTGGATACAATAACGCTGTAATTTCCGAGGCTGTTAACTGTGGCAATAAGTGAATTACCGGTTGCGCCGGCAACTAAAACGCCATTCAGGTACCAGGCGAAACTCAAGCCCGGAGAGGGTGCAATGTTAACCGTTAAAACAGACTGTTGCCCGGCAACCAATGCATTGAGCGATGCTGTGATCACAGGTAATGGTGTTATGTTCAATACAGCAGCACCGGAGGTAACCGTGCCGCCAGGAGCGGCGCCGGTAATCACGACGCGATATAAAAAGCCGTTCATACTTGCGGGCACTGCAGTTAAATTTAATGTAGAAGAAGTGGCACCTGAATAGACTCCTCCATTGCTTATATTATTCCAGGTAATACCTGCATTGGTACTTTCCTGCCATTGATAAGCCGGTGTTGTGCCATTCGCGATGACCGTAAAACCTGCATTTGACCCCGAACAGGCTATAGCAACTGCAGGTTGGGTGACAATCGTTACCGGCACGTTCACAGTTAACAAACCACATCCCGAATTTATGGAAGGCGCACAGGTGCCACTTACCACACATCGGAATCCATAGCCACTCATGGTTCCGTTAGCAGGATTGATTGACAGGGTATTTGTTGTAACCCCTGAATAAGGTGCCTGGTTGGTCATATTGGTCCATGAACCGCTGCATCCGTTTGTGCTGATCTGCCATTGATACACAAGTCCGGTACCGGATGCAGATACACTAAAAGCGGCAGGGCTACCCGTATATACAGTTGAGCTGATTGGCGAACTGTTTAATACCGGTGCTGTTTGAACAGTTAGTATTACAGCAGCAGAAGTAGCCGTTCCACAAGACAAAACGCCGTTTACTATAACACGATATTGGTAAGCCGACATGCCGGCAGTTACACCAGTTAGTGTTAAGGTTGGCGTTGTAGCACCGGAATAAACTCCACCATTGGTAACCGTATTCCAGTTGGCACCAGCATTGGTACTTTCCTGCCACTGGTAGGTAGGGTTGGTACCCGATGCGGTGACGGTAAAGCTGGTATTGGCACCCGCGCAAACCGTTGAAGAAACAGGCTGTGCAGTAATTGATACCGGTGTATTAACATTCAAAACCACGCAATTTGAAGTAACCGCTGGTGTACAAGTTCCAACAACCTGGCACCGGTAAGCATATCCATTCATCAGCACAGTAGCATTGGTGATGCACATTGTGGCTGTGTTTACGCCGGTGTATGGAGCGCCATTAACTAAATTGGTCCAAACGCCGGTGATACAACCTGTGGTATTTACCTGCCATTGGTAGGTGAGGTTACTACCTGTTGCGGTTATACTAAAACAGGCAGAATTAGGGCCGCCTCCACATACCGTTGCACTGTTAGGCCCGCTGGTAATCACGGGTGCTGTGTTTACTGTTAAAACAGCAGCACTGGAATTTGTAGATCCGCAAACGATACTTGCCACACACCGGTACTGATAGGCATTCATACCTGCAGTAACGCCCGCTATATTTAATGTGGCTGTATTTGCCCCGCTATACAGCCCGCCATTGGTAACATCAATCCACGGACCACCGGCACCCGCGGTACTTAATTGCCACCTGAAACCGGTGGCCCCGCCTGCCGTTATACTGAAACTGGTATTGTTTCCTGCGCATACGGCTTGGGCAGCTGGTTGCACCGTGATAACCGGACCTGCTGTGCCTGTTATGGTGTAGGTAAGATTTACTGTTTGGGCAGTTGCACCGGTTGCTGTTCCGGTAATGGTAATTACATAGGTACCTGCCGTTAAACTATTGGCATTATTTAAATTTACAACAGTGCTGTTACCCGGTGTCACCGGATTGGTTCCGAATGTGATATTGGTACCCGCCGGAACGCCGGCGGTAGCCGTTAACGTTATCGGATTAGAAAATCCGCCAATTGAATTGGTACCAAGCGTTATCGACATGGTTGCCGGGGCCGGACAGCCGGAAACAGCCGGAGGAGGTGTAATAAAACTAAAGCCCGTTGGAACCGCTGTTTGTAACGGACTCTCCCAAACGCCACGGCCATAGGTAGCAACCCTTATCTTACCGGCAGCATATTGTATCTCAAGTTCATTGATGGCTACCATGGGTAAGTTATCCGAAAAATTCGTCCAGGTGGTTGCTCCCTCCTGCTGATAAAAAACGCCGATATTCATTCCAACATAAATGCCTCTTGGTGTACCATTATCAACGGCGATTGTGCGGCCAACGATATTGGGAAGATTGAAAGAGATATTGGTGAAATTGGCTCCACCATCAATGGAAACAAATACCCGGTTGGTGCTGCTGTTACAAACGATCCAAATTTTAGATGGATTGGTTGGGTCAACAACAATATCATTAATTGCAGCAGGAGCCGACCGGGTTATCCAGTTAGCGCCATCGTTGGTAGTAACATATATCGTAGAACCGATAGTTGCGTAAATTGTTGTTGGGGCAGAGGGGGCTATTGCCATATCAGTAACCGTTGACGTGATCGTTCCTGCTGAAATATTTGTCCACGCCGAACCACTGTTGGTTGATTTATAAACCCCCGTCCAGCCACCATATACAATCGTTTCAATGGTCGGATGAATGCACAAAGGGGTAACCCAGTTACCGTTGCTGGGTTTTGGAAGACCTGAATAACTGTTACCACCATTTGTGGACCGGTATATAGATCCGTTTTGGCTGGTACCCCAGATATTGAGATGGTTGGTAGGACTTACCAAACCTTCCATGCCATCGGCACCCAACCAATCTACCCAGGTGGCAGATGCCTGCCTGGCTACCGACCCGTTGTCCTGCGCGCCACCGGTAATTACATTGGCATTGGTTTGCGAATTGGCGATCCGATAGAACTGCCGTATACCCATACCCGCAGTAATATCGGTCCAGTTATCTCCCTGGTCGATACTTTTAAATAAACCACCATCCGAAATGGAATAAATGGTACTGTTTACCCAAAACAGGCCATGCACATCGGCATGATTATAACCAATACTGTTGGGTAGCGACCAGGCGGTGATGGCCGTAAAACCTGTTGCTTCATTTGTCGACTTCCAGCAAATAATACCCGCTATATATACTTCTGCAGCATTGGTTGGCGATACGTCCATACCCATATCATAGGTAGCTTGCCCGGTGGTGCCTGTGCCATTAGTTTCATAACCGAAATAATTGGTACCGGCAGCCGGACTGCCAACCACGGTTGTTGTAAAGGTTAAACCGGCATCTGTTGATTTATACATTCTGCCAAACAGGCTTCCGGCGGCTTGCACCGCGTACACATAATTCGGATTCGCCGCGGATACGGCTACCAGTGTACGCCCGGTGTTGGTTATACCCTGCGCTGCACCTACCTGCGTCCAGGTAACACCGTTATTTACCGAACGGTAAACATCGTTGCCACTGGCATACATGATATTCATATCGCCCGGTTTAAATTCAATATCTTCTTTGCTGCTGCTATGTACCTGAGTCCAGTTTGTTCCGCCGTTAGTGGATCTGAAAATTCCGTTGCCGGCGCAGGCGAACACGGTATTTGGTGCGCTGGGGTGAATCAGAATTTTTCGGATATTGCCCGTAGGGCCGCTGCCGGTATTTGCCCAGGTGGTTCCGCCATTGAGTGATTTGATGAGGCCATTGCCATTTGTGCCGGCGTATACAATATTTTGGTCAACGGGGTCAATGGTTATAGAAAAGATCGAAGTCCAAACAGCACTATTGTCCATGAGCGGTGTCCAGGTAGTCCCGCCATTGATTGTTTTCCACATTCCTCCGCCCGGCGAACCGGCATAAATGATCTGTTCATTGGAAGGGTGAATGGCAATAGCGGTTAATCGTCCTGTTCCCGGATTCCAGCTGCTGGTTCTGTTCCAGGTTACCGGCCCCAGTTCAGTCCAGTTGCCGGCCTGTATCAGATTACTAGGGTTAGTAGCGCTGCTACTCAGGTAATTATTCCAATCGGTTGCCGTAGATACATAACTTCCGTTTTCATCAACATGGAACTGTCTTTCGTACAACCAGCGTTGAAATTGTTTATATCCTGTTCCCTGGCCGGTTCCGGCGGTATCAAAATGCTTCTGTGCTATAATTTTAGCATCCTGCAAAGAGATATCATTTCTTTCCATTAATTCAAAGATCTGGATCTGGCCAAAAGATTGGGTTGCAAAAAATAGTAGTACAAGGGGGTAACAAATTTTTTTCATAATTCAGGTTTATTTGAGATTAAAAATTGAGCTATTATAAGTGTTAGATCTAACCCTGCTGATTTCGGAAGAATATGTACGGCAAACCTCTATATTTTTATCTGTATAGCCAAAGAATTTTACGGTTTACTACGGGTTTTTGCCGTAATCAATTGATTATTAAATAGGATGCCGGCTTTTTAGTTATAAATAAGGTGCAAAAAAATCCCCCCCGATTTAATCGGGAGGGATTGTATAACTGTTGCGTTATAATTTATAGAATAACTACTTTACAAAGCGACAGTCGGTTTCCGTTAACATCAGCAACTTCAACAAAGTAAACGCCTTTGCCATGGTTTCTCATGTCAACCGGCATTCTGTCGTATGGTCTTCCTATAGCATAATTCTGTGTAAGTACTCTTACACCAGATGTAGTATAGACATTCAGGGTTCTTGGTAAATTCGTGTTGTTTGCAACACTATAGTACCTAACCTCAAATTGACCATTAGTTGGATTTGGATACAAGAAACACTTAGCTGATGCAGAATCCTTAATGGTTATCAAGTTTGATGTATTGTTACATCCGTTCACATCAGTAACGTTCAGCACATAATCTCCTAAACCATCCACATTTACCGTAAGGTTTGCAGTTCCTATTCCACTCAATACACCCGGTGATGTTGCACCCAGTGATACACCATCGCGAATCCAGTTATAAATGGACGCCGCATTTGGACTAACAGTAGCAGACAAAGTAGTTTGCATACCCGGGAATAAACTGGTAGGATTAGCCGTGATCACAACCACTGGTAATGGATTAACAGTTAATATCCTGGCAAACGATGTAGCAGCTGCACAAGGTGCGGCTCCTGTAATTACAACACGATACTGATAACCAGTCATGGTTACCGGTGGCGCTGTGATAACTAAGGAAGCTGTTGTAGCACCGCTATACACACCGCCGTTTGTCACTGTAGTCCAAGGCGGGTTACCACTGTTGGTACTTACTTCCCAACGGTAAGTGAATGGTCCGCTGCCTCCGGCAACTACCGTGAATGTAGCCACTTTATTAGTACAGATTGTTTGGTTAACCGGTTGTGTCGTAATCGAAGTTGGTGTGTTAACCGTTACCACCACCTTTCTTGGCGGCGACGTACATGGCGTAAGACCAATATCAAAGTTAACTGAGTAACCTCCAGAAATAGATCCCTGGTCACCCGCTGCATCATCAAACACAAACAACTTCCAGGTACCATTCATATTACCTGTGAAGGTTGATAATACCGGGTTTGGCTGGTTAACCGTTCCAGGACCTGGAGCCGGCCAGTTGTCTGGTTCCGGTCCGATCGTGCCTATCAGGTTGGTAGGTTTGTAAGTGCCCGAAGGATTTGGTGCCGCTGCCATTGCTGGTGCGCCATCCTCAAAGGTATAGGTAGCACCTGCCGGGAATGATACGTTACCACCAACATCAGACATTAAAATAACGTTCTGACCGGTTGGTGATTGTAACAGAATATCCACATCACTTGCCCAGGTATGACTGATACCTGAAACCGTAACCGACTTAACCGTTGCTCCGGTAGGTGGCAAGCCAGAAACTACCAGGTTAGATGGATATGGAGTAGCTGTGCCCGAATTATTGATCGTAATTGGTGCAGGGTTGCTGTATACCAACGGAGGTGCCGGTACACTCTGCACGGTTACGTTATAGTTATACACGCCTGCCGCTGCCGGTTGTGTCCAAACGGTATCCCGCGGAGTACCGGTATAGGGCGATGTTGCTCCTGCATCATTAAATAATCCCCCAATTGGAGACCAGGTAGCTGCCGTAGACGGAACACCACAGGTATAGACCAGATCGATACACCACGAAGTAAGCGTACCCTGATCGCCTCCTGCACCATCAACCATAGCCAACGTATACGTACCATTTGGTGTAGCCCACAATGACGACCAGTTATTGGTAGTTGGAGTATAACCTGTTGGTCCTGCGTCAGGAGCAATTGTAGCATCCGCTTTAAACGTGCCCGTAAACGGACTTGCACCTCCACCTAAACTGGCAGTACCAGTTGAACTGATCTTGGTATTGGTGAAACCAGCCGTAGCACCTGCTCCACCTGATCCAGACAAGTAGTAGTCCAGGTTCAGAATTTGACCATTTGGTGCTTTTAGAGCCAGTGCCACATCACCTGCCCAGGTATGGGTCATGTTAAATGTAACCGACATCGATGTTATATTACAACTTGCCGGAACACCCGACACCGTTAAGTTACTGGTTGCACCAGCCGGATTATTGTCCGGAACGATAATGGATACAGGCCCAGAACAGAATTGCAGCGGCGTAGTCGTTGCTGAAGAGCTGACTAATCTAACCGGCGCATCCCCAAAGCACATGGCTACTGGATTTGGTGTAACCGTTGG
Organism: Chitinophagaceae bacterium; assembly: GCA_016710745.1. Lineage (GTDB taxonomy): Bacteria > Bacteroidota > Bacteroidia > Chitinophagales > Chitinophagaceae > Ferruginibacter. Next base: position 389,953 of record JADJVB010000013.1, read on the forward strand.
TGGAGGAGGCGTATAGTTAATAAACGCTTGTGCCGAATCCTTACAACCGGTTGCAACATCTGTAGCTACAACAGTATAAGTTGTGTATGCCGTTGGAGCAGCCCAAACAACCGATGTATTGCTACCTGCATAAGGTATTGTTGTTGCAGAATCTAAATACAAACCTGCAAAAGGAGTCCATACATAAGTAAGAACCGGACCACCGCCACCACCTGGTACGGTATAGTCGATTTTCACTGTCCATGAAGCCAGGGTTCCCAGATCACCAGGACCGCCATCACACATAGCCAGTGTCCAGGCACCATTGGTTGATGGGCCATTGGTATACAAGGTTGTAAAATCGGTCTCTGTTGATACAAAACCAGTTGGGTTTTGAATGACAGCACCCACAACTGGTGTATTGATCGCATCAGCTCTCCATGCTGTAGCATTGTTATAGATGAATGGAGCAGCATTAACCGTGCTCCAGGCAGTAGTACCCGTACGGCTTACTGTTGCACCATACCAACCCCAGGTAGGAACACCCGAAACAGGGCCGGTAAACAGGCCAGTACCATATTTGTACAAATTCAGAATCTTGCCGTTAGGCGCTACTAAGTTGAAGATCATATCTCCAGGATAGCTATGCGACATATTTAAGGTAACCGATACATTGGTGATGGTGGCATTAGCCGGTACACCCGCAACGTTGATCACATTATTTACCCCATTGGCTGTGTTATCAGGAACGGCCAGGTTAATAGCACCTGAGGTTGCTGTAACTGCACCCGGTACCGGTGGAGGCGCAGAGCCTACCGATAATTTGGTACTAAATATACCTACAACACCGCCACAACCTGTGGCCGGAGTAATAGCTACAACCGGTAACGGATTAACCGATAAGGTTGCACAGTTAGAAATATTTTCAATGCCAAACGGTGCACAGGTACCACCCAATACGCAACGGTAACCATAGCCACTCATGGTTATAAGAACCGGGCTGATGTTAAGTGTTGCTGTTGTAGCACCAGAGTAGGAACCACCGTTAGCAATGTTGGTCCAGGTACCACCTGTACAACCAGAAGTATTAACCTGCCATTGGTAGGTAAGTCCGGTTCCGGTACCAGCTACCGTGAACGAAGTAGCCAGGGTTTGACAAACAACGGCATTAACCGGTTGTGTGGTAACCTTAGGACGCTTGTTAACGGTAATGGTGATGGTAGCTGAATCTTTACAACCACCGGGAACGGTAGTACGTACAACCTTATACAGGGTTGTATTCATTGGAGATGCAGCAACCGGGTTTGAAGTTGTTGAACTTAAACCGGCAGCAGGGCTCCATACAAATGTTCCTGTTGATTGAGGGCCTAAGTTTGGTAAAGTACCGTTTAAGCCGATTATCATATGCATATTCGGGAATCCTACGGTAGCTATCGGTGTAGGCGTATTAATCGCACATGCTGTTGAAGACAGATAACTGATATCTGTTTCAGCAGCCGGATTGCTACCTATAAAGAATCTAACACCCGTTACTATGGTTGCATTGGTTACTTCAACAATTACTGTTGATGTATTAGGCACCGTAACCGGCGTTGTAAAGGTTGCCGTATATAATGTGTTAGACTGTACGGGAAGTGTATACGTTTGTGTTTTTATCAATGTACGTGTTCCACCCGGGAAAGCAGCTCCGGTTTGATTGTACAAATTAACAGTAATGGGAACAGACCCTCCCAATATAGCTTCTATACCAAATCTTACCGATGTAATAGTATAATTACCGGTAACAGTTGGGAAGTTATTGAGGTTGTATGCACGCCAGTAGCTGTTAACCTGTCCGGTAGTACCGGCATTACAAGCCACTGAGTTACCTGCAGTTATTGTATTAGAACTGGAATGTGTAATAGAAACGGTTGAACCTGAACCAGGTATAGCATCATAAACTGTTAACAACGTTGGATCACCTTCGCAAAGAACCGTACCGGGATCGGCTACGATCACCAAACTTGCATTTGGATTAACGGTGATGGTACCTGTTGCTGTTGTTGGTGCTGCACAACCTACCAGGGTTACTGTATAGTTATAAACACCAGGCGCTGCAGTTGGTGAACCACTGATGGTTACTACGTTTGCAGCCCATGTGCCGGTAACACCTGCCGGTAAACCGGTAAATGTTGCACTGGTAGCAACCGTAGTTGCATAGGTAATATTTGCAATGGCCGAGCCACGGCAAATCGCCTGGTTATCGGAGCCAACCGGCGAAGTACGTGTTATGGTACATGGCGGGAATACGCAGGTGCGGTTTAGTGTAAATGCACCGCTTGCTGTACTAAAACCACCTACCATTACATAATAGGTAGTGCCATTTACTGGTGTAAAGGTCACCTGCGATTGCAATCCACAGAAATCATCATTACCTGTAACGCAAACTAAACTTACGCAGGTTCCGCTGAAAACACCAATCTTGGTATCATATGCCGAACCACAAAGGCTCAATGTATTTGGAACGCCATTACCAACAAATGTGTACCATAAGCTTGGGGCAGTACCTAACGCGGTTACACAGGTGCCAACGGCATCTGGTGTAGCGCCAACTGTTGTGCCGGTAATTGTTTGTCCGCATGCAATTGGTAATGCACCAAAACAAGCGTCATTAGCCGGACCAGCACAGGTACGCGTTAGCGTAAATGGACCGGTTGCGGTACTAAATCCGGTTACAAGCACTAAGTAATTGGTACCTAATGTTGTGGTAAACGTTACCTGGGATTGTAATCCGCAGAAATCATCATTTCCGGTTACACAAACCAGGGCCGCACAGGTACCGGTGAATACACCGATCTTGGAGTCATATGATGTACCAGCACAAAGGCTTAAGGTATTTGAATAACCATCTCCTGTAAATTTATACCATACACCCGGAGCACTACTTAAAGTGGTAACACAGGTAGGTACCACATCAATGGTTTGACCTACTGTAGTTCCACTAATAGATTGTCCGCAACCAATGGATATTGCATTGGCACAATCATCATTGGTAGGAATAGCAGTACAGGTACGGGTTAGGGTAACTGCACCTGTGGCAGTACCAAACCCGGTAATCAATACATAATAAGTTACAGCATTTGTAGTTAAGAATGATACCTGCGATTGTAATCCGCAGAAATCATCATTACCGGTAACACAAACCAATGCACCACAAGTACCGGAAAAGACACCAATCTTGGAATCATAAGCGGTACCGGTACAAAGGCTTAATGTAGTATTTTGACCATTACCCACAAACGTGTACCATACACCAGGAGCGGTATTTAACGTGGTTACGCAGGTTGGCACCGCATCAATAGTAGCGCCAACGGTTGTACCGGTTACGGTTTGTCCGCATGCAATTGGTAAAGCACCGCTACAGTCATCATTACCTGAAGGCAGGTTATAGGTAACTGTGTTATCAGTACTGGTAGAAGCAACGTTGGGTTGTGCAGATGAATTGGTACAAACACCCGCAGCAATGGTAGCGATTACCGTGCCGCTTGATGTCATACCTGATACAGCCACATTATAGGTTGTAGGGCCACCGGTAACTACCTGGGTAGTTGCACCAGCCGTACCTGCCAAGGTAACATCACCTGTTGCAAATCCAATAACCGGTTGGTCAAATACCACCGTGAAATTTATTGGAGTAGCAGATGTAGGATCTGGCTGAGCCGCTGCCTGATTAATCGTTACTGTTGGAGGGGTCGCCGCTCCGCCCGTTATACTAAAGTTGGTATTGGACATATCATAGAAGATATTGCCAACGGCTTCAACTTTGATACGGGCCGTTGTAGAACCGGTACCAGGCATGGTAACAGACTCAGTACCGTCATTAGGGGTGCTGGCTACCAAAACGGTAGGGAAAGTAACACCTCCATCTGTGGATAATGAGATCTTAACGTTGGCACAGCTAACCGGCGCTCCGGTTGTGCTGGCTACGTTCCAGGTAACAGTTTGTACAGAGTTAATTGGCCACGATACCGCAGTATTAGGCGAAGTAACCATGAACGGTCCTGATGTGTTGGTCACATTTACTACTACATCAGTGAAGGCTGTTTGAGCTACTTTAGCAGGACCGGGAGTTACAGGAACATAAGAACTGTTGTCTCTTACCGTTAACCTGAAGTTTAATGTCCTTGAAACATTACTAAGTGCTTCAATATCTGCTATGGGATCACCACCTGGTAAAACCGGAGTTATATATAACCCAGCCTGTACCGTTGATAATTTTGGAAATAACCTGGTAGCTGAAGTAGTAGCCGGGAAAGTTAACCAGTTTGGTCCGGTTGGTTTATTTTCTCTGGCTACACTGTTATTACCGGTTTGACCTGCTCCATCATCATTTTGCTCCCAGCAATAAGTAAGTACATCGCCCGGGTTAGCATCTGTTGCAACACCGGTAAGTGTAAAAGGAGTTGAGATTGGAATGGTATAAGGACCCTGTGGTGAAACCACCGGGGTAGCATTGGTTGCATTTATATTCGTTGTAATCGGGCAGGTTTTGGTAGCCAGATTAGCCTGAATTTGAGCAATCGTTGCTTCATGAAATATATCGATGGAGTGAGGTGCCACATCCTGGTTGGTAATACCGGCATATCCCATAACGGTAATACCTGAACCAACTTCTTTGTTTACACCCGTTCCTTCATTACTCATGGAGAATGTATGGTTACCACCTAACTGGTGGCCAACTTCATGCGCTACATAATCAATATCAAAGTTATCACCTTGTGGGATATTATCTGCAGGCGAAGTAATACCTCTTCCTTTAGTAGCTCCCGTACCGGCGACAACGCCATCTACACAAACACAACCGATACAACCGGCATTTCCACCTCCACCCGAAGCGCCAAACATATGCCCAATATCATAAGCAGCGTTATTAGCAGCAATTGGTGTAGCCGGACCCGTGAGTGTAGTATTCAGTGCAATTTGTAATTGCGTATTCCAGTTTGCAAGTGTAGTATAGGGGTCGGTGACGGGATCATAATAGATCACGTTCGTTGTTTGTGCAACAAGGTTCAGGTGCAAAGCAAGATCATTTTCATAAACACCATTGCATCTTGTTAAAGTAGCATTAAATGCAGCTAACACCAAGGCAACCTGTGCAGCACTGGTAGCGCCAAAATAATTGGCATACTCTCCGTTGCAGGATTGTGCCAAACGCATTGTTTTTAATTCACCAGCCGAACTGCCGGTAGCATTCGCAACCGGTAATTGTGATTTTTGGCCGGCAAACATTTGCTTGTCATCAGTAGAACAAGTCCAGGGCAATTGCCCTTTTTGACGTTGAGAAACAAAAACGGCATAAACTGAATGATCCTTCGAGTAAGCCTCAATGAATTCATTTTGTTTGTCGGTTCTGAATACCATGGTTTGAATTCCCTGTGGTGAGATACTCAACTTCAGCGTTGCGGCTTTGTCGGTAATACCTTTACCGGAAAAAGCCCTGATCTCGGGAAAACGTGCCTGCAATACAGGCTCAAAATTCGAAGCTTCATACACTTCAAATTGTTCGAAATTGCCTTCGGCATTCGGTAAGGATATTACCGTTTTACGCTTGGCGCTTCTGTCAACAATTGAAAACAGTTCCTGTCTTAAGGGCTCAATATTTAAATTAAATAATTTGAACGCTTTAGGAAAAGATTGTCTTGCAACTGCTTTGTCGGTTACGATACTACTTTTTAAATCAGTATTCGCTGACCAGAATTTATCTGACTGCGAAAAACCGAGTGTAGAAATCAATACCAACAAAAACGAAAGGAGTAAGATTTTTTTCATAAATGTTATGTTTTGAATAAGTCCTAAAATTATCGAATAATTAAATCTCAGCCAAAGTTTATTTAACTAATTTTTAGCGATTTTATAGATTGAAGGCGGGTTTCGGCCGGGCTGTAGTGCAATAATTTACATGTTATGAATAAGCGTATTGGGTTGTACGGTAACAAAAAGCCCGGAAAAAACCGGGCTTTTATATAATTGTTGTGTGCATTAAAATTTAGGACAGGGGATACCCTGGTAATCGGGTGGCCTTTTAATAAAGATCACCGAAAACTCTGAACCACCGCGGGAAGCCGTAGCTGCTTTTAAATTAGAGATATTAAAATCGTAACTGGCACCAATTCTTAATCCGCCAAATTCGAGGCCGATATAGGGAATGATGGCGTCGTTCAAACGGATCCAGCTGCCGATATAAATGGCACTGGGCTTTTCGGCATCCTGGCTCAGGTTAGCCGCAATAGCCGCACCCAGCGTGGTTTCGCTCGCTTTGTTTTGTACCTGGTAAATGGCCGAAGCGTGTACCGTTAACAGATCCGACAATGGTATTGAACCGCCGGCATGAGCCGAAATACGGCCACTTAAATACCAGTTTTTATCTTTAAAACCAACTTTTGGCCGGGTAATATGATACATCGAAGCGCCGATATAAAAATTGTTTTCGCCGTTGGTTGATCCCGAATATAATAAGCCGGCATTGATATCAAAGTAGCTTTGGTTATTGCCGTTGCTGATAATATCGGAGGTAGTGCCGGTAAACCCGTTTTGCGTTAATTGATCTTCAAATGTAAGTTTGGCAACATCCAGCGACAGACTGGAATAAGTAGCCTGGAATCCGGCACCAATCGTGCTATACCCATTTTCATCCAGTGCTTTGTGATACGACATCGAAACCGATCCGTAGTTCAGTTTGAGTATATTATTGGCGCTGGCATCGGTTAAACCCGAAATACCTACTCCAAAAACATCTTTTTCGGGTATTTTACTTTTTAAGATCGGGAAATCTATAGAAGCACTTGTGGTTACATAGGCCTTTGGTATAGAGGGCCATTGGTCGCGGTGGTTCGCTGCTAAACGCCAGGTACCACTAAACTTTCCGGTAAAAGCCGGGTTAAGTGTTAGCGGCGAGGCAAAAAATTGCGAAAAATGCGGATCCTGGGCTTCGGCCATTTGGCTGACAAACAGGGCACAAATACAAACTAGTAATTTTCTCATTATCATTTCTGTTCAGAACGATAAAGATAAGGATTTAGGATAAAAAGCTGCTTGGAAATATTTTTAGCTACGCCCAACTCACCCTACCCTTGCATTTTGGCTCCAAAAGCCAGATCGCCGGCATCTCCCAGTCCGGGAACAATATATCCCTTCGCGGTTATTTCATCATCAATATCGCCACACCAGATGGTAGCATGGGGGAAGGCTCTTGTTACATATTCAATGCCCACCGTACAGGCGATAGCACATACTATGTGTATCTCTTTAATACGGCCTTCTGCTTTTAAATGCTCAATTGATTTTACCAGCGATGATCCGGTGGCGATCATCGGATCACTGATGATCACAATGCGGCCTTCCACTTCGGGGCAACTCATATATTCCATATGGATATCAAAACTGCCATCGGGGTTGTGTTTACGGTAAGCACTGATAAAGGCATTATCACCCCTGTCGAAGTAATTCAACAAGCCGGTGTGCATGCCCAAACCTGCCCTCAGGATGGTTGCCAAAACGGGTTGCTCGGCTAAAACCCGGCTGATGCTGGTGCCTAACGGCGTTGTTATTTCTTTTTCAACCCAGGGCATTTTCTTGCTGATCTCATAACCAATTACCTCCGCTATACGTTCCAGGTTTCTCCTGAATCGCATACGGTCCTGCTGAATTTCGGTGTCGCGTAATTCGCTCACCCAGTTGCTTATTAATGAATGTTCTTTGCTGAGATTAATGACCATTTTGGCTGTTGTAAGATTAACGTTATTGCAACGGGATTTAATAGGTGCCTGTTTTACCCGAATCCCTACAAAAATAAAATAAAAAACACCATGTCTGCATTTTTTCTGAATTGATAAGGGAACGGCGTTGAACCAGGGTTCGCATACGGGAAGTTTCATGGATAGGCGAGGACCTCGAAGGACATCCGGGTAGGCTGTCGGACCTTAAGTACAAAATCTTTTAACATACTATTTCACAAAAATGTATTTTTATTGTACTTAAATTAAGATCATGAAAAAAGAAATTGCGGCGCTATTTGTTCTGGTTTTTTTTGTAACGGCCTGTGGCAGCAATGAAAAAACGGCTGAAACAAAAGAAAAAGACAAATACGAACAAACCAAGGAAACCCTGGAAGAAACGGAAAAGAAAAATCCAAAACGGTTTTTACAGGTGGAAGGTAGCGACAGGAAAAACCTGTTACGCCAAACCGTGATCAAAGGAACCATAACCAATAAAGCTACCGTAGCCAGCTATAAGGATATTGACGTTGAACTGTCGTTTTTCAGCGAAACGGGGGCATTGTTACTTAAAGATCATGAAGTGGTTTATAAAGTGGTGGCCCCGGGCAGCAGCGAAAGTTTTAAATATAAAACCTATGCACCCAAGGGAACCGATAGTGTTTCGATGAAAATTTCGGCGGCTAAGGTGGAGTAACCCGGTTTACAAACCTGAATTCGTCTCCGTTAAATAAACCCAGGTCACTCAGTTTCAGGTGCGGAATAACCAATAGTGCCATAAATGACAAGGTCATAAATGGTGCCGCTAAGGTTGAACCCATTTCCTCTTTTACCATGTTATCTATGCTGGTGTATGATGCAGCTACTGTATATCCGTCGTCATGACTCATGAGCCCGGCGATCGGTAAAGGCAGCACCTGCGCCGTATCTTGGTATATTGCGCTTACACCTCCCCGTTCTTTAATGACCAGGTTTACGGCTTTCATTAAATTCTCATCGTCAACCCCAACAGCTACAATATTATGACTGTCGTGTGCAACCGAGGAAGCAATAGCTCCCCGCTTTAATCCAAAATTTTTAATGAATGCTTTTGCGATGGGCGCATTTTTGTACCGGTTTACGACAACTATTTTCAATAAATCATTTTCCGGATCGCTCTCGTAATATCCATTTTTTACGATCGGATGACAAACAATTTTGTTGGTGATCAACTGGCCATCCAAAGCTTCTATGGCATAAACCGGTTCCTTATGTTCAACACTTTTTTCTCCCTCGTGCGGGGAGATAGCCGGGACTGGAAATCCGAATTCCTCAATTGCTTTTTCCCCGCAATTAAAGTTATTCAGCAGTTCCGGAGGATTCGTTCGTATCCGGGATTTTCCGGATTCAGCTACCAGTTTTCCATCGATATAGGTTTGAAGAACTTTAAAATCTTTCAGATCTTCCACAACAATAAAATCAGCCGCATCGCCTTCCCGCAACAACCCAATATTCATTTTATAATGTTCAACCGGGTTTATACAGGCTGCCTGTAAAACCTTAAACACATCAATGCCTTTTGCAACAGCCCTCGCACAGAGCTGATCGATATGGCCGGCAGCCAAACTGTCGGGGTGTTTATCATCGCTGCAAAACATCATCATATCATGGTGTTCATGCATGAGGCCGATCAAGGCGTCGAAGTTTTTTGCAGCACTGCCTTCCCGTATTAAGATCTTCATGCCGTATCCTAATTTATCCAGCGCTTCAACAGCCGTAAAACATTCATGATCGGTGGATATGCCGGCCTTAATATATTTTTCAGCTTCTTCGCCTCTTAAGCCGGGCGCATGGCCGTCAACGGGTTTGCCGTATTTTTTTGCAGCGGCTATTTTTTTATACACTTCTTCATCGCCGTGCAATACGCCGGGGAAATTCATCATCTCGCTTAAATAAAAGATGTCATCTTTTTGCAGCAGGTTGTCTACATCCTGTGCATCCAAAGCAGCACCGGCCGTTTCAAAAACGGTTGCGGGTACACAACTGGGTGCGCCAAAATGAAATTTAAAAGGAACGGTCTTTCCATTGGCGATCATAAATTCAACGCCTTCCAAACCGCATACATTGGCAATTTCATGCGGATCACTGATGGTACCCACGGTGCCATGCACTACCGCCAGTTTTGCAAATTCGGCCGGCACCAGCATGGAGCTTTCAATATGCACATGGCTGTCGATGAAACCGGGAAGAATAAGACCCCCTGCGGAACTTCGATCGTATTTATTGTCGGGAACCCCGTAGGGGGGCGGGTTTATCGCTGCGATCGATTTTATCTTTCCGTCTTCAACAAGTACCTCGCCATAAAAAATATTCTTCGCCGGTATATCGACAATATGTCCCTGTATTTTAAAACTGTTCATCTGTTTATTGATGTTAATTGCTCAAAAAATTAAATTACCCGATAAATAGAAACAAAAAAAAGAATTGACTTACATTTATATTTTATATTACTGATCTTAAAAATAATAATAAATGAAAAATTTAATCATCTTAGGTTTTTTGGTTTTACTATTGGTGTTGGTGCAGTTTGCCCAGGCCCAAACTGTTGACGAAGTTATCAATAAACATATTGATGCTTTGGGGGGAAAGGAAAATCTGAATAAAGTGCAGAATATGGTTATGGAAGGCAGCCTGAGCTACCAGGGTACCGATGTGGCGATGAGTTTTACGCAGGTGGACAAAAAGCTGTATCGCCAGGATATAGATGCCAACGGCATGCACGGTTTCAACATGATCACCGATACAGACGGTTGGAGCTATATGCCTTTCTTCGGTATGTCGGCTCCGGAGCCGGTTTCGGCCGATGAGGTAAAGGAAAATCAGTCTGATCTGGATATTTCCGGCCCCCTGGTTGACTATGTAGCCAAGGGCCACAAAGCCGAATTAATGCCTAAAGAAACGGTTAATGGAAATGAATGCCATAAAATTAAAATGGTATTGGCATCGGGCAAAACCATGTATTTTTTAGTGGATGTCTCCAGTTTCCTGATCTCGAGAACCATTGATATGAGAAAGGTAAATGGTCAAACCACGGATACACAAACAGATTACAGCGATTACAAAGATGTGGAAGGGGTAAAAATGGCGCATAGCATTACCGGGCAATATGGCACCACCTATATCTCCGGTATCAAAATAAATCAAACCATTCCGGAATCGGCTTTTAAGCACGATATGTGATAATAAATATTTTAATAATGGAAACCCGGCCGATCGCCGGGTTTTATTATGTTACGGAAAAAACGACCGTTAATAAACATTTCATTTTGTATCTTCCACACTTAATTTTAAAACATGAAAAAACGATTGCTGCTTATTACCCTGGTTATTGTTTCAACGAATGTGTTCTCCCAAAAAAAACAAACCATTGTTAATAACGACGACAGTATTTTGTTTGCCAAAATAAAATACCGTTCTATCGGGCCATACCGTGGAGGCCGAAGCGGCGCGGCAGTTGGCGACCTGAACCAAAAAAATGTTTTTTATTTTGGTTCAACCGGAGGCGGTGTATGGAAAACCATTGATGGCGGCAGCAACTGGAAAAATATGTCTGATAAATATTTTGGCGGCAGTATAGGTTGTGTATCCATTGCACCCAGCGATCCTACGATCCTGTATGTTGGCGAAGGGGAAAATTCATTACGGGGAAATGTAAGCGAAGGATTTGGCATCTGGCGTACCGATGATGGCGGCCGAAGCTGGCGAAACCTCGGGTTGAAAGATACCCGGCATATATTCCGCATTGTCATTCACCCCAAAAATCCGGATGTGGTTTGGGTGGCAGCCATGGGCCATTTATTTGGCACTAACGAAGAGCGCGGAATTTTTAAAACAACCGATGGCGGAAAAACCTGGAAAAAAGTGTTGTACATTAATAACCAAACCGGTTGCAGCGATCTGGTCATGGAACCTGGAAACCCGGCTGTACTGTATGCAGGCACCTGGCGCATGTTACGTACACCTTTCAGTATGGAAAGTGGTGGCGAAGGCAGTGGGTTATGGAAATCTGTTGACGGGGGCGAAACCTGGAAGAACATAACAGCGAACAGGGGTTTGCCAAACGGGCTTTGGGGGATAGTAGGGGTTGCCGTTAGTGCTTCGAACAGCGACAAAGTATATGCATTGATTGAAAATGCCAAAGGGGGTTTATTTGTGAGTCTTGATGGCGGCGAAACCTGGACCTTGCAGAGCAGCGATAACAATATCCGCCAGCGGGCCTGGTATTACAGCAAAGTATTTGTGGATCCAAAGGATGAAAATAAAGTATATGTACTCAACGTAAATTTTTTGAAAAGTACCGATGGTGGAAAAAATTTCAAGTCGATCAGAACACCGCACGGCGATCACCATGATCTTTGGATTGACCCTGCAGATGGCAGCCGCATGATCATTGCCGATGATGGCGGGGCACAGATCAGTTTTGACGGTGGGGATAACTGGAGCACCTATAATAATCAGCCCACAGGTCAGTTTTACCGGGTGAGTACCGACAATCATTATCCTTACCGGATACTGGGTGCGCAGCAGGATAATTCTACGGTTCGGATCTTATCACGCAGTGATGGTGGTGAAATTACAACCGACGACTGGCAGCCAACAGCCGGTGCCGAGAGCGGCTATGTGGTGGCAGATCCGTTGAATCCGGATATTGTGTACGGCGGTAATTACAGCGGCTATTTATCGAGGTTAGATCATAAGACCGGCGAGAACCGGGCGGTAAGTGTATGGCCCGATGATCCGCTGGGTGGTGGTATTGATGTGGCCAAATATCGTTTCCAATGGAATTTTCCGATCTTCTTTTCACCCCATGATCCTAAGAAATTATATGCAGGTGGCAATTATTTATTTGTTACCGAAAATGAAGGCGCTTCCTGGACTGCCCTGGGTGGCGATCTTACCACCAATGATAAAAAACGGCAGGCTTCCAGCGGAGGGCCCATAACCAAAGACAATACCGGCGTTGAAGTTTACTGCACGGTTTTTACCGCAACCGAATCAGCCCTGGAAAAAGATTTATTGTGGACAGGCAGCGACGATGGCCTGATACATGTGAGTACCGACGGTGGAAAAAACTGGGCAAATGTTACGCCAAAGGAAGCCGGCCAGTGGATGATGTGGAACTGCGTGGAAGCCGATCCGTTTAAAAAGGGCAAAGCCTATTTTGCCGGAACCAAATACAAGGACGATGATTTTGCACCTTATCTTTTTAAAACGGAGGATTATGGCAGAACCTGGACAAAGATCACTAACGGTATCGGTGCCATGCATTTTACGAGAGCGATACGGGCCGACAAAAAAAGGCCGGGCTTATTGTATTGCGGCACCGAATATGGTATGTACATCAGCTATGATGACGGGGCCAACTGGAAACCTTTTCAGCTGAATTTGCCGATGGTACCCATTACTGACCTGACCATAAAAGATAATGACCTTATTGTGGCTACCCAGGGCCGTTCGTTTTGGGTGCTGGATGATTTGAGTGTTGTGCAACAGAAAGATAACAGCGTACTGGATAAAAATTTATTTGCGTTTAGCGTACAAGATGCCTGGCGTTTTGACGGTTATCAGAATCCCAATCCGAAAAATGCAGGGATGAATCCGCCCAATGGGACGGTGATTAATTATTATATTAAAAACGTTGCTGATTCTGCCAAAGTGAGTATCGATGTGCTGGATAAAAACAAAAAGCTCATCAAAACTTTTTCAACCAAGGCAAAAGAGAAAGACGATAAAATAGAAGTACGCAGCGGCATGAACCAATTTGTATGGAATATGTATTATCCGCCGGCCGAAAAAGCAGAAGGGCAAATCATATGGCATGGTACGGTACCGGGCCCTAAAGCCGCACCGGGCCGCTATTTTTATAAGATCAAAAATGAAAAAGATTCGGTTGAAGGCAGTTTTACGATTAAAGCCAATCCGGTATATAATGTGTCGCAGGCCGATTATGAAGCACAGTTTGATTTTTTGATCTCGGTAAGGGATAAATTTAATGAGATACAAAAAGCCGGGAAAAATATCCGGGATATCCGCAAGCAGATCGATGATTTTATGGGTAAGCAGGGCAAGGATGTACCCAAAGAAATCAAGCAACAGGCCGATACCATCAATAAACAAATGACGACGATAGAAGAAGCCCTGCATCAAACAAAAGCCAAAAGCGGACAGGATGTGTTGAACTACCCGATCCGTTTAGATGACAAGATCTCGGGCTTATATGATTTTGCGGTGAGCGGTAACAGCGCGCCAGCCAGGCAGGTAAAAGAGGCTTTTGCAGAATTGGGTGGGCAGGCAGATGTGCAGTTGAATAAACTCAAAAAGATCATGGATGTTGATGTGCTGAAGTTTAATGAGCTGATCAGGGAAAAGGCTTTGCCGGTAATTGGGATAAAGAAGGATTAGAAAATGATACTAGATACTGGATACTGGAAGCAGCACGAATATAAAGGTAGCTTCCAGCATCCAGTATCCAGTATCCAGTATCCAGCATCCAGCATCCATTATCTTCCTACCCATTATCTTTGCCACATGAACCTAAAAGCTTTCGCTTCATCTTTTATTACCAAGTTTATTTTTTTAAATCGGGCATTTGGTGCCAGGGCATTTCGGTTATTGGATATAGGCGCCGGCAATCATTCGGCCAGCAAAGCAAAACGGGTATTTCCAAATTGCGAATACCATGGTGTGGATATGGAAAGAACCTACAATAACACCGAGGCCGATCTTAATTTGATGGATGCTTTTTACGAAATGGATCTTACGAAACTTGATTTTTCTTCTATTCCAGATAATTATTTTGATGCCATACAAATGGCCCATGTAATTGAACATTTGTATAATGGTGATGACGTGGTTAAAGGTCTTCTGCCAAAACTAAAAACCGGAGGTTATATTTACCTGGAATATCCCGGCGAAAAAAGTACAAGGTTACCCAGCATGGAAGGCACGCTAAATTTTAAAGACGACAAAACACATGTACGCGTGTATTCGGTTACCGAATTATCGGAATTGCTCAAACAAAATGGTTTTCACATTTTAAAGGCCGGTACCCGAAGAAATAGTTGGTTCATCATGGCCATGCCTTTCAGGATAATTAAATGCTGGATCAGCGGAAAAAAATTACAGGGAAATATTTTTTGGGACCTGCTTGGTTTTGCAGAATTTGTTTGGGCGAGGAAAGGAGAGTGAGTCAGGAATTAGGAATAAAATATTTGAATATACAAGTTCCTTGTTTTATTTTATCCATTATCCATTATCCATTATCCATTATCCATTATCCATTATCAAGTATCCAACAAATCCGGCCGGCGTTCCTCCGTTCGTTTAACTGCCTGCTCGTGGCGCCATTCATCAATAAGTTTATGATTGCCGCTCATTAAAATTTCCGGCACTTTCCATCCCCTGAATTCTTCGGGACGGGTATATACCGGGGGTGCCAGTAAATTATCCTGAAAAGAATCTGTTAGTGCCGAAGTCTCGTCGTTTAATACACCGGGGATCAGGCGGCCAATCGCATCAACGAGCACCGCTGCTGCCAGTTCGCCGCCACTCAGCACATAATCGCCGATAGAAATTTCTTTGGTAATAAAATGATCCCGAAAGCGTTGATCTACTCCTTTATAATGGCCGCAGATCAGCAGCAGATTATTTTTCAAAGACAACCCATTGGCCATTTTTTGATCAAAGGTTTCACCATCGGGTGTTAAAAAAATTACCTCGTCGTAGGTTGTATCCTTTTGTAAACTTTCAACGGCATTTACCAGGGGTTCAATCATCATCACCATGCCGGCGCCCCCGCCAAATGCATAATCATCTACCTGTGCCCGGGCATAACGGGTATGATCTCTCAGGTTTATGACATTCACTTCCAGCAATTCCTTGTCTCTTGCTCTTTTCATAATAGAATGAGCAAAAGGGCTTTGCAACAGGTCGGGAACAACGGAGATGATATCTATTTTCATGATTGCAAAGTAAATCAATATCGAACAAGGAACAAGTATCCAGTATCCAGTATCTAGCCCCAGCATCCAGCATCCAAAAACATTCATCAATTTAAACATCCATAAACCCATCAAGATCTCTCTTATCTCTTTTGGTTGGCCTACCCTGTTTACTCATTCTTTTTCCGGTATGAAAAACGGCAGCCTGGAATTTTATCCGGTCCAGTTCATCTGCCGGCGTAATATCTTCATAAAATTTTATAGCCTCACTGTACTGTACCCTGTTAAATAACAATCCGGTTACTTTGATGAGCCAGCGTTTTTGATCTGTCTTCACCTCATACTCATCGCCGACCAGCACCGCACGCGATGCTTTGGCATTATCCTTATTGAATTTTATTTTACCACGGTCGCAGGCGTCGCCAGCCTGGCTGCGTGTTTTAAATAAACGGATAGCCCATAAATATTTGTCGAGCCTGAGTTTTTCTTTATCCATGGCAATAAAATTAGGCGCTTTTTCGTCAAAGAAGCCCAAAGGTTAGCCTAATTGCGTAATTTTAAAATTCAAAACGAATGAATATGGTATTTTTCAGGATCGCGATCCTTTTTCTGTTTTTTGGAACTGCACAGCAACTTATGGCGCAGGGACGTGGAAAAATTAACTGGACGGCCGACGGCAATAATTATACAAAGCTAAAAGATGGAGGTATTGTACAGGTTAACCCGGTTACCGAAGAGGAAACCGTGGTTGTTGACAGATCTAAACTGGTTGATCCCAAAACCAATAAACAACTGACTCCGCAGTCCTACGAATTTAGTGCCAATTATACCCGGATCCTGATCTTTACCAATACCGTAAAGGTATGGCGCTACAATACCATGGGCGATTATTGGCTATATGATATCATTGCCGACAAATTAACGCAATTGGGAAATGGTCTGCCTCCTCAGTCGTTGATGTTTGCTAAGTTTTCGCCCGATGGAAATGATGTGGCTTATGTGAGTGAACACAATATTTTTACTGAAAATATCCTGAAAGGCAATATCGCTAAAATAACCAGGGACGGTACCCGAAAATTAATTAACGGAACTTTCGACTGGGCTTATGAAGAAGAGTTTGGTTGCCGCGATGGATTCAGGTGGAGTCCCGACGGATCAATGATCGCATTCTGGCAGATAGATGCCACCAGAGTAAGGGATTATTATATGTTGAATACAACCGACAGTAATTACTCACAGATCATTCCGGTTGAATATCCCAAAGTTGGCGAATCGCCGTCACCGGCCAGGATTGGCGTGGTTAAATTAAGTAACCGGCGCACCAAATGGATGGAAATTGACGGAAATCCCCAACAGCATTATTTAACCCGTATGGAGTGGTCGGATGCCAAAGAATTGGTGATACAACAGCTCGACAGGAAGCAACAGGAAAGCAGGTTGATCTATTGCAATGTGGTTGATGGTAAAAGCATCACGTTTTGGGCCGAAAACAGTTCGGCCTGGGTTGATATGAATACCGATGATCCGCGTGGCTGGAACTGGGTTAATAAGGGAGCGGATTTTATATGGGTTAGCGAAAAAGATGGCTGGCGGCATATTTATAAGATCAGCCGCGATGGAACCCGGGAAACACTGTTGACCGATGGTTATTACGATATAGCCGAAATAAAATGTATAGATGAAGTAAACAATTACATTTATTTTACGGCTTCGCCT
The DNA here is from genome assembly GCA_016710745.1 of Chitinophagaceae bacterium. GTDB lineage: Bacteria > Bacteroidota > Bacteroidia > Chitinophagales > Chitinophagaceae > Ferruginibacter. The sequence continues at coordinate 407,378 of JADJVB010000013.1, forward strand.
TATAATGCAACCCAGCTTTATATGTACCGGGTAAACATAGAGAAACCTTCTTTCGTAAAAAGGCTGTTAAGAATTGATAATTTTATTCGGGAGGAGTTTGATCCGGTTTACGCAAATGGGCGCGATGGTACACATGATTACCAGGTTTCGCCTAACGGGAAACTGGCTTTTCATACCTACTCGGCACATAATGTGCCGCCGGTAAAGGAGTGGGTGAGCCTGCCTAGCAATAAACCGCTTCAAGAAGAAAAGAGTATTGAAAACACAGTAAAGATCGACAGTACTGTTAATATTGAGTTTGTGAAAATAATGACCAGCGATTCCATCACCCTGACCGCCTGGATAAACAAACCCAAAAATTTTGATTCTACAAAAAAATACCCGGTTGTTTTTTACGTGTATGGCGAACCGGCGGCCTCAACCATTATTGACGCTTACGGCGCTCAGAATAATTTTTTATACCGGGGCGATATTCGGGAAGACGGATATATTCAGGTAACGATCGATAACCGGGGCTCCCCCGTGCTTAAAAGCGCCATCTGGCGTAAATCCATTTACCGGAAGATCGGCAACGTAAATATTGTGGATATGGCCAAAGGTTTTGAAAAATTACTGACGATGTATCCTTTTATGGATAAGGAAAGAACGGCGGTATGGGGATGGAGCGGAGGAGGTTCTTCCACCCTGCATTTATTGTTCAGGTATCCGAACTTGTTTCAAACGGGTATCGCCATTGCGGCGGTGTCGAACCAGTTGTTTTATGATAATATTTACCAGGAACGATACATGGGGTTACCGCAGGAAAACATGGACGATTTTGTAAATGGATCGCCGGTTACCTATGCAAAAAACCTGAAGGGGAATTTATTATACATTCATGGCACCGGTGATGATAATGTACATTTCAGTAATGCGGAGTTGCTGGTAAACGAGTTGGTTAAATACAACAAACAATTTCAGTACATGCCTTATCCTAACCGGTCGCATGGCATGTCTGAAGGCGCCGGTACCTTTCAGCACCTGACCACGTTGTATACCAATTATTTGAGAGAACATTGTCCGCCCGGAGCCAGGTAGCGAAATTTTGTTCATCTCCTTTTAAATGCTTTTATGAAAAAATTAGTATTTTTTTTTGTTTTTGTTTGCTGCGCTTTTTTAGCGCAGGCACAGAAGAATTACGCGGTCAAGATCGCCGATTCAAAAACAGAAGATCCGTTGGATAAAGCAACAGTTATTATTAAATCAGCCAACAAAAAAGCGATAACCAACGAAACAGGCCTGCTGGTTATTCAGGCCGAACCCGGAGATATATTGACTATCAGCTGCCACGGCTATATTTCGCAGGAAGCCACTTTATCCGCGAGTTCATCCGTGATTGTATTTCTGGTTAAGAAGCCCGAGAAAAGAAAGAGGAAGCATTGATCAATTTTTAACTTTACACCAAATTCGGGATTACCGGTGAAGTGTGTGGCTTTAGCGGGTATCCTTCTGTGACCTGCCGGCCGTTGCCTACTGCTTCTTTACCGCGCAGGTTGAAATACCAAAAATGGCGTACAATGGACAAAAGCTGACTACACTTGTGAGGGTAAAAACTCCAGCTAATACAAGCAGGATAATTCCAAAAATACCGGTCACGGTGTTGGTGAAATAAAGTGTTACAAAAATTGCTGAGATCACTAACCTGATAATTCTATCGGCTGCAGACATGTTCTTTTTCATCTTAATTGTTTTAATTATTAATAAAATGTACGATCAGTACAATTGAAGAAACGATAAAAATACACAAGATGCACACCAGTATGAATTTGTAAATGGTTTTCGTATTCTTCATTTGTATAACAAAGATGGGAAAATTAAAACAGCTGTACAGTGACTAAAGTCACCGTAACTCAATTAACCCGATGCTGTCGTGGTATTGCTTTAGTAAATGCTGGCTTTCCAGTTTTTTTACCAACCTGCTAACCACTTCCCTGGCTGTTCCAAGGTCATTGGCTATTTCCTTATGCGAAATTTTAACAGGGTTTTTACCGGTCACTTTCACTTTTTCTGAAAGATAATCCAGGATCCTTTTGTCGAGCTTATGGTAAAGCATTTGTTGAATCGTATCAATAAGATCAGAATACCTGAGGTCGTATTGCTGGTAGAACAATTTGTTAATAGCAGGAAACTCGGTCACCCATTTTGCAACCTTGTCTGCAGGGATCAATAAAATGGTGCTTTCTTCCTCTGTTATGGCAAAGATCCTGCTTTTGTCGTTATTCACGCAGGACGAGAAGGACATGATGCAACTTTGCTCAGGTTTGATATAGTAAAGTAAAAGGTCTTTGTCTTGGAACCGGGTAAAAACTTTCACAAGTCCATCTAAAACAATCGGAATAAATTTAACGTACTGTCCTGCCCCAACCAATTCGGTATCGGCAGGGAATTTTTTTATATCAGAGATGGCAAGTAATGTGGAAAGCAGGTCCTGGCCTAAGTATTTGAATTTGGATTCTATGGCGTAAGTGTCTGTCATTGCTTACCGCTAAAATTAGCATTTATGACACAAAAACGGCATTAAGTTATTAAACAACTCTCCCGGGATAATCCTCCAATGCTTTTTCCAGGCAATCCATGGCTGCATGGATGGCATCTACATTGATCACATAGGCCAGTCGCACTTCGTTTAAACCCAGTCCGGGTGTGCTGTAAAAGCCGGTAGCGGGCGCCAGCATCACCGTTTGGTTATTATAATTAAAAGATTCCAGCAACCACTGGCAAAATGTGTCCGAATTATCGATCGGCAATCTGGCCATGGCATAAAAGGCGCCGCCGGGGTTAGGACAAAATACACCGGTCATGGTATTCAATCTGTTTACAATCGTGTCGCGGCGGAGTTTGTATTCGGCACGGGTGGTATTAAAATAATCGTCGGGCAGGTCAACAGCCGCTTCGCCCAGGATTTGTGCAAATGAAGGGGGACTCAAACGGGCCTGTGCAAATTTCATCGTGGCATCCAAAAGGGTCCGGTTTTTTGTTACAAAAGCACCTATGCGGCCACCGCAGGCACTGTATCTTTTGCTGATGGTATCCATCAGCACCACATGGTCATCAACACCTGTTAAATGCATGGCGCTGGTATGGGTACCTTCATAACAAAATTCGCGGTAGGCTTCATCCGCAAATAAGTAGAGATTGTATTTGGTGATCAGCTGCTTTAACACTTCCATTTCGGCAGCACTATACAGGTAGCCGGTTGGGTTATTGGGATTGCAGATCACAATACCCTTGGTTTTGGCGGTGATCGATTTTTCAAATTCTTCAATAGGTGGCAGGGCAAATCCGTTTTCGATAGATGACCTGATGGGTTTTACAGTCACGCCCGCCTCTACAGCAAATCCATTGTAGTTGGCATAAAAGGGTTCGGGAATGATCACTTCGTCGCCGGCATCCATACAGGCCATAAAACCAAAAATGATGGCTTCGCTGCCGCCGGTGGTTATGATGATCTGCTCGTGGTTTACCTCAATATCCACGCTTTTATAATATTGCACTAATTTTTTACGGTAGCTTTCATTTCCTGCACTATGACTATATTCCAGCACTTTAAAATCTGAATGACGCACGGCATTCAGGCACTGTGGCGGGGTTTCAATATCGGGTTGCCCAATATTTAAATGATATACCTTGATTCCTCTTTTCTTCGCGGCTTCGGCATATGGTACCAATTTACGAATAGGAGATTCGGGCATTTCAATAGCCCGGTGGCTGATTTTTAACATAGGGCAAAGATAAAGCAGCGTATCGGAATTCTGTCATGCTGCGGTATGAACAATCATCTGCCGCTTACAAACACTAATTGACTAATTTTGCCGAATATGCAAGTTTTCTCAACCACCAGCCGAATCATTATCACCTGCAGCAATCGATTATCGCCCTGGCTTCAATTGGAAGTTGCCGAACTGGGTTTTAAACCCGAGCGGGTTTTTAAAACCGGCGTTGAGTTGAAGGGAACTTTGGCCGATTGCATTAAACTGAATTTGAATTTACGTTGCGCCAGCCAGGTATTATTTTCTTTACAGGAATTCAGTGCAGATAATGCTGATCAATTGTACGATGCGTTGATTGAGTTTCCCTGGGAAGAAGTACTTGATGTTCGGGGTTATTTTTCCATCAGCAGCAATGTAAGCAACGATACCATCAACAATTCCCTGTTTGCCAATGTGAAAGTGAAAGACGCTATCGTAGACCGTTTCAGAAATAAAACCGGCGAGCGGCCCGACTCGGGGCCCATGCTCGATAAAACGGTGATTCATTTATATTGGAAAGAATCGCTGGCCGAAATTTTCATTGATACATCTGGCGAAACATTATCTAAACATGGTTACCGGAAAATTCCCGGTAAGGCCCCGATGCTGGAATCATTGGCTGCCGCTACCTTGCTCGGAACCAAATGGGACCGTAGATCTGCTTTTATCAATCCCATGTGCGGCTCGGGTACCGTGGCCATAGAAGCCGCTTTGCTGGCAACCAAACGCAAACCCGGATTACTGCGTTTTAATTATGCTTTCATGCACCTGGTTGGATATACCGAAGAGATGTACCAGGCTGAATTCAAAAAACTGGAACAGCAGGTTATTGATGTGCCGGGTTTGAAAATTACGGCAACTGATATTAGTGAAGATGCGGTAAACATTTCAAAGGTTAATGCGGGTATTGCCGGTGTGGAAGAATATATTGAATTTGAGGTTTGTGATTTTGAGGAAACAAATATTCCGGAAGCCATTGGGGCGGAAGGAGAAACCGGCGTTGTTTATTTTAATCCCGAATATGGTGATCGGCTGGGTGTGGAAGCAGAACTGGAGGTAACTTACAAGAGAGTAGGAGATTTTTTAAAAAAGAAATGCAAGGGATACTTTGGGTATATTTTTACCGGCAATTTGGAACTTGCAAAAAAAATAGGTTTAAAGCCAAACCGCCGTATTGAATTCTATACGAGTAAGATTGATTGCCGTTTACTGGAATATGAGTTGTATAGCGGAACCAAACGTGCAGATAAATAGAATTCCCGGCATATATTTTTTTGGAGCTTTGTGGGAACGATATGTTAAACATGTCGCTCCTACGGAGCTCAATGAAGCCTGTTGGCATTGGGTTCTACTAATATATCGGCCCGATGGGCCTATTGCGGGAGTCTGGCAATTAGCGAAAAAATGCAGAGATCATATTGGATAGATTTTTTAGAGGTTGCGTACCTACGGCACGCTGCAACCCTATTCAAGATTCGGTTTTACCGATCTGTTATGCCTACGGCATTTAAAAAGATTGAATTTTTTAGCCCTCCCGGTTATTTTATAATTGTTATGAAAGCCTCGTAGAGGCGACATGTCAGTAGAAAAAAAATATTCAATATATTTTTTCAGAGCTCCGTAGGAGCGTTATGTTTAACATGATGCTCCTATGGAGCGCTATGATTCCTGGTGGCATTGGTTTCTATTATTATGTCGGCCCGATGGGCCTTTAGCTGAAGCTTCGTAATTATTCTTTGTTGCGAACATAAACCAACTTGATCCCCGCCTTATCTGTTTCTCTTTTATCAATCTCAAATTGCGGCAAAGATTTGATCAACGGCGTCAATTTTTGAAAACCATAATTCCTGGGGTCAAAATTGGGTTGCTTTTTTAAGATCAGGTTTCCGATATCGCCCAAAAATGCCCATCCATTCTCATCTGCCAGGTCATTAATGGTAGTGCCGATCAATTTCAATGTCTCCCGGTTCAGTTTATCAATTGTGGCTTTTGCCGAAGGTTTTGCTTTTTTTGGTTTGTTAGAATCTGTGGGTTCTTCTTTTTCAATGACATCGATAATTTCGATGTAAATGAATTTATCACAAGCCACAATAAAAGGATTGGGTGTTTTCTTTTCACCAATACCAAAAACCTTCATGCCGGCTTCTCTCAGCCGGGTGGCCAGGCGGGTAAAGTCGCTGTCGCTGCTTACGATGCAAAAGCCGTCCACTTTTCCTGAATATAAAATATCCATAGCGTCAATGATCAACGCGCTGTCGCTGCTGTTTTTCCCGCTGGTATAGCTGTACTGTTGAATGGGTGTGATGGCATTTTCCAGCAACACACTCTTCCAGCCACTAACAGTGGGCTTTGTCCAGTCGCCATAAATACGGCGAAAGGTTGGTGTGCCATATTTGGCTATTTCTTCCATCATGCCCCGCACATTGCTGTAAGGCACATTGTCTGCATCTATTAAAACCGCCAGGCGGATATCCTGTATTGCCATAATGATATTATTATCCACAAGATAAATCATTTTGATCATTGCATGGCATAACCCGTCCTGCTAACTTCTCTCTCCCGGGGCAATACCCATTTTGAAAAAATTAACCATTTGGTTAAAATTTATTTGAAAAGATGAGAAACTTGGTTAGCTTTGCTAAAATTAACCATTTGGTTAAAAATTGAAATGAAGCGAAAAGACAAGAATACGGAGCAGGTGATCTTACAAACGGCCAGGAAGATATTTATTCAAAAGGGCCTGGCGGGCGCCCGTATGCAGGATATTGCCGACCAGGCCGGAATAAATAAGGCCCTGGTTCATTATTATTTTACATCGAAAAATAAACTGTTCGACCTGGTGTTTGAGCAGGAATTCGGGCATTTCTTCGCTAACCTGGCTACCATCATCTCGTCTGATCTGCCCCTTTTCGAAAAAATAGAAAATATTGTGTCGCTGGATATTGAACGCATGACCCAGTTCCCGGGGCTACCCAATTTTGTGATGAATGAAATGAGCCGTAACCCTGATGTGATACTGAAAAAACTTAAGAAAATACCGGTGAATGAACTGCTGACTGGCTTTCAAAAGCAGATCAATACAGAATTCAGGAAAGGGAATATCAGGAAAATAAGCGCTAACCAGTTGCTCATCAACATTCAGTCGCTCTGTATTTTCCCCTTTATCGCCCGACCGATGATCAAGGGTTTAATGCAACTGGATGATAAATCTTACCTCGCCATGATTGAAAAAAGAAAGACAGAAGTGGCGGCGTTTATAATACAGGCTATTAAAAATTGAAATCAAAACTGTGTATGAAAAATATTCTCTTCATAATGTCGTGTTTGGTGCTTACGGCTTTACCGGTAACAGCACAAAATAAACCGGAATTATCGCTTGAACAATGTTACACATTCGTCGCCGGCAGTTCACCACTGGCCCAACAAAAGGCATTGACGATCACCGCCGGAAATCTGGCCACAAGGAACCAGAACCTGAACTGGCTTCCTGCTGTTAACCTGAATGCGCAGGCTACTTACCAGTCGGAAGTAACGTCATTTCCTGTAAAACTGCCGGGTTTAACTGTGGAAGAACTGAGTAAGGATCAGTACAAAGGAACACTGGAACTGGTTCAACCGGTGTACGACGGCGGTATGATCGGTGTACAGAAGAAGTTGCAGCAGATCACAACAAATATCGAAACCCAGAAACTGGAAGTGGATATGTACCAGTTAAGATCAAAAGTGAACAGTTATTTCTTTACAATATTGTTGATGCAGGAGAATATACAGTTGATGAAAATTGTACAGGAAGATCTGAACAACAATATTAAAAAAGTAACCACCCAGGCCGAAAATGGAATTGCTACAAAAGCAAATGTGGATGTGTTGCGGGCCGAATGGTTGAAAGCATCCCAGAAGATCATCGAGTTCAGTGCGGTAAAAAAGGGTGCGGTCGACATGCTGGAGATACTCACCGGTACTACAATTGTACCCAATACGGTTTTTGTAAAACCGGCAATTCTGCCGGTGGCCGCCGCCGATGCGATTGCACGGCCCGAATTGAAACTATTTGATTTTCAGAAACAGCAGTTTCACCAGCAAAATAAACTCATCAATGCGAAATCGAATCCGAAGTTTTCGGTTTTTGCCAACGGCGGGTACGGCCGGCCCGGATTAAATCAGCTGAAAAATGAATTCCAGTGGTTTTATCTGGGCGGATTAAAACTTTCGATTCCCATCACGGGCCAGTTTACCAAACAGCGCGAAAAAACGGTGATAAAGATTCAGGAGCAGATCGTTGAAAAACAAAAGGAGAATTTCCTGAACAACAACCGGCAGTTACTGGCTCAACAAAAAAACGAAGTGGAGAAATACCGGCAACTGGCCGAAAGCGACACGGAGATCGTTACCCTGCGCAACGGGATCAAGGAAAATGCATCTTTTAAACTGGCCAATGGCATCATCACATCTTCCGACTATATAACGGAACTGAATGCCGAAAACCAGGCAATGATGAATCAAAAACTACACGAAATGCAGTTGTTGGAGGCGCAGTACAATTATCAACTCATACTTGGAAAATAAGAAATACCAAAATACAATCTCGATAACATGAAATCAATCTTAAAAAAATTAGCAGTACCCTTTGTGGCCATGGTTTTTATCTCCTGCAACGGCAACAATAATAAATTTGATGCCACCGGAACCTTTGAAGCCGATGAGGTCATTGTTTCGGCAGAAGCAACAGGTAAGATCCTTTTGTTGGATATACAGGAAGGTGCCGGTCTGGCAAAGGATTCGGTTGTTGGCAAAATAGACCCAACGGCCATTGAATTACAAAAAGAACAGGCGTCGGCATCGGTTGATGCCCTGTCGCAAAAAACCAATAATGCAGCCCCGCAGGTAAATATACTGCAATCGCAATTGCAACTGCAGAACAGGCAGATCGATGTGTACCAAACCCAATTGAAGACCCTCGTGAAGGAACAGCAGCGTTTTCAAAAATTGGTTGCTGCCGATGCCGTGCCCGCCAAACAACTGGATGATATCAACGGGCAGGTAAATGTATTGAACGATCAGATCGCTGCGGCTAAATCACAACTTTTGGTTTTACAAAGCCAGATCAATGCCCAGCGGGCCGTTGTTGCCATTCAAAACCGGGGTATTTTAAGCGAAAAAGATCCCATGGAGAAAAAGATCGCGCAGATCCAGGATCAACTCAACAAAACAACCATTATCAACCCGGTGAGTGGCACCGTGCTCACCAAATATGCCGATGCCGGTGAGTTTACAGCCGCCGGTAAACCGCTGTACAAAATCGCCGACCTGAGTACGATGAAACTGCGAGCCTACATCACCGGTAGTCAGCTGGCTCAGGTAAAACTGAACCAGGAGGTAAAAGTTTTGGTAGATGACGGTAAAGGTGGTTTCAGGGAACTGAAAGGCACCATCAGCTGGATATCAGACAAAGCAGAGTTTACACCCAAAACCATTCAAACAAAAGATGAACGCGCTAACCTGGTATATGCTATCAAAGTGAATGTGTTGAATGATGGCTATTTAAAAATAGGTATGTACGGCGAAGTACAATTTTGATATCGGAATAAACAGGTAAATATTTACAATGAACGCAATTACGGTTGATCATATTGTTAAAACCTACGGCAGCAAAAAACAGGTGCTCACTGCCCTGGATGATATTTCTTTTGAAGTTAAAAAAGGGGAGTTGTTCGGTATCATTGGTCCTGATGGCGCCGGTAAAACTTCCCTGTTCAGGATATTAACCACACTTTTATTGGCGGAAGGCGGTACCGCCACGGTTGACGGCTACGATGTGGTAAAAGACTATAAACAGATCCGGAAAAGTGTAGGCTACATGCCGGGTAAATTTTCACTCTACCAGGATCTGTCGGTTGAAGAAAACCTGGAATTTTTTGCCACCATTTTTAATACCAGTATCGACCAAAATTACGACCTGATCAAAGACATTTATGTTCAGATAGAACCTTTTAAAAAACGCCGGGCCGGAAAACTATCAGGTGGCATGAAACAGAAACTCGCACTGTGCTGCGCACTCATTCACAAACCTTCGGTGTTGTTTTTGGATGAGCCCACCACCGGGGTGGATGCCGTTTCGCGAAAAGAATTCTGGGATATGCTGAAAGATCTGAAAAAACAGGGTATTACGATCCTGGTGTCAACGCCTTATATGGATGAAGCGGCCATGTGCGACCGGGTGGCGCTTATTCAATCAGGAAAAATAATGAGTATCGAAACACCCGAGAATATTGTAAAGGAATTTGAGGGCGAACTCTGGGCTGTACGGTCGGCGGATATGTACCGCTTATTGAATGACTTGAAACAATACAAATACACCGAAAGCTGTAACAGTTTCGGGGAATATCATCACCTGCTATTAACAAAAAACCAGGGTGGAAAGGAAGGGGTTTTAAAATATCTCAACGAACTGTCGCATAAAAATATTTTGCTGGAGCACACGGCCCCGAATATTGAAGACCGGTTTATGCAGCTGATGAAAAACACTTAACATGATGACAGACGAAACAGTGATACACGTGGATCGGCTTACCAAAAAATTCGGCGACTTTATCGCCACCAATGCCATTTCATTTGATGTGGTACAGGGGGAAATATTTGGTTTCCTCGGTGCCAATGGTGCCGGTAAAACAACGGCTATGCGTATGCTTTGTGGTCTGTCCATTCCATCCTCCGGAAAAGCAACCGTGGCGGGTTTTGATGTGTATAAAGAAACGGAACATATTAAGCAAAATATCGGCTACATGAGCCAGAAATTTTCCCTGTACGAAGACCTGACCGTAAAAGAAAATATCCGTTTTTATGCCGGTATCTATGGCATGAGCCGGTCGGCCATCAAAGAAAAAATGAAAGTACTGCTGGAGCAATTGGAGCTTTCGGCAGAGGAAAATAGTTTGGTTAAGTCGTTGCCGCTGGGTTGGAAGCAAAAACTGGCGTTTTCGGTAGCCATTCTGCACGAACCCCGGATCGTTTTCCTGGATGAGCCAACCGGTGGTGTTGACCCGGTTACCCGCCGGGAGTTCTGGAATTTAATTTATGAAGCAGCGGCAAAGGGCATAACTGTTTTTGTAACCACGCATTATATGGATGAAGCCGAGTATTGCGACCGGGTATCCATTATGGTGGATGGCGTAATAGAAGCATTGGATACACCGGCTAACTTGAAAAAAACATATAACGCTTCATCCATGGATGAGGTTTTTTTACAACTGGCCAGGGGGGCCAAACGGGCAGCAGACTAATATACCATGAAGCAATTTCTCATATTTGTAAAAAAAGAATTCTATCACATTTTTCGTGACCGGAAATCGCTGCTCATTATTTTCCTGATGCCGATCATGCAGATCATTTTGTTTGGCTTTGCGCTAACCAACGAGATCAAGAATAGCAATATAGCGGTGCTTGACAATTCAAAGGATGAATCTACCGCAGCTATCATTCAAAGACTGGATGCAAGCCGCTATTTTAAAGTATATCAAAACCTGCAATCGCCATCCGATATTGAAAAGGCGTTCAAAACCGGGAATGTGCGCATGGTGGTGGTTTTTCAACCCGGTTTCAGGGAATCCTTGTTGCATACCCATGCGGCACAGGTGCAGTTGATCGCCGATGGATCGGATCCCAACACCGCCACCACGATCACCAATTACGCGGGCAGTATCATCAGCGACTACCAAAAAGAATTGTACGGCCAGTTTGAGATTCCGTACACGATAAAACCCGAGATCAGGATGTTATATAATCCGCAACTAAAGGGTACCTATAATTTTGTGCCCGGCGTGATGGCGATGATCCTGATCCTGATCGCCGCGATGATGACCTCCGTAGCCATTGTGCGGGAAAAAGAGATCAATACCATGGAAGTGATCCTGGTATCGCCTTTAAAGCCCCTGTTGTTTATCGTAAGCAAGGCTATTCCGTATATATTCTTGTCTCTGGTAAATGTAGTAACCATACTGTTGGTGAGTTATTTCGTATTGGATGTACCCATTAACGGTAATTTATTCCTGCTGATGGCCGAGTCGTTGTTGTTTATCATTACGGCCGTTTCGTTGGGACTGATGATATCCACGTTCACCAAAACCCAACAGGAGGCTCAGATGTTTTCGTTAATGGCCTTGTTGCTACCTACTTTGTTGCTGGGTGGTTTTATGTTTCCCATTGAGAGTATGCCCCTGCCTTTACAGATCGTGTCGAACATTGTTCCTTCAAAATGGTATTTTTTGATCGTTAAAGATGTGATGATAAAAGGGCTGGGTTTTTCGCAGGTTTGGAAGGAGTCGCTGGTGCTGCTGGGTATGTCTTTGTTTTTACTGACCATCAGTTTGAAAAAGTTTAAAATCCGCCTGTCATGAAGAAACTATTAGTGATACTGGAAAAAGAATTCAGGCAGGTTTTCCGAAATCCCGCGATCCTGCGTATGGTGCTGGTGATGCCCGTTATTCAATTATTGGTTTTTCCTTTTGCAGCCAATTACGAGGTGAAAAATGTGTCGCTGTCGGTGGTTGATCATGACCATTCTTCCTATTCACAAAAATTCATCAATAAAATTTCGGGCTCCCAATATTTTAAACTGGTTGATTATTCGCCGTCTTACGACAAAGCCATGCGCACAATCGAATCCGGCGAGGCCGATCTCATTGTTGAAATACCGGCAGGATTTGAGAAAGCGCTGGTGAACGAAAATAAAAGTTCCATGCTCATCGCGGTAAATGCGGTCAACGGGGTAAAAGCAAACCTGGGGGGGGCTTATGCCGCAAGTATCATCCGGGATTTTAACGCGGAGATACGTACCGATTGGATCCAGTTTCCATCCTTCAATCCACAGCCAACCATCAACGTTACGTCATCGAGCTGGTACAACCCCACGATGAACTATAAAATTTTTATGGTGCCGGCGATACTGGTGACACTGCTTACCATGATCGGCAGTTTGATGGCTGCACTAAATATTGTGCATGAAAAAGAAATTGGCACCATCGAACAGATCAATGTAAGCCCGATCACCAAAGTGCAGTTCATTTTGGGCAAACTGATTCCCTTCTGGATCATGGGGCTGGTTACACTAACCCTTGGCTTATTGGTTTCGTGGTTGTTTTATGATATCGTTCCGGTTGGCAGTTTGGCGTTGATCTACGTTTTTGGCATGGTATTCCTGTTTACCTTATTGGGCGTCGGTCTGTTGATGTCAACCTATGCCGAAACACAAACCCAGGCCACATTTGTAAGCTTTTTTGTAATGATGTTGTTTATGTTGCTGGGCGGATTATACACGCCGATAGAGAGTATGCCTGAATGGGCCAGGTGGATCACCAAGGTTAACCCGGTTGCTTATTTTATTGAAGTGATGCGGATGATCGTATTGAAGGGGAGTACGTTTGCTGATGTACGAACCGATTTTTTTTCGGTGTTGGGTTTGGGTATATTTTTCAATACCTGGGCGGTTATCAATTACCGGAAACGGTCGTAAGATTGTCATCCATGAATATACAGTTCCTCCACCTTCTTCCTCGCCCAGGGCGTTTTTCGCAAAAAGGTTAAACTCGATTTGATACTTGGATTATCGCGGAAACAATTGATGCGGATGAGATTACCCAGTTCCTCCCAGCCATACATCTCTACTAAATGCGTTACGATCATTTCGAGTGTTTTGCCATGCAATGGATCATTAGATGATTGTTGATTCGGCTTCATTTGTTTTTTCAGTTTTAGGCAAGCGCTTATTACCCGTGATCATCAGGCCGGTCATCATCACCAGTGCCATGATCAGTACTACCTGTATCAGCAGTGATTTATTGACCAGTGCAATCTGCTGTGCCGGTATAATCGACAAAAACAGCAGTATATTAATTAATCCCCTGGGTGCAATAAATAACATCGGAAACATGCCGATGTTAGAAATTTTAAATTGAATGGCCCTGATGATCATGATGGCAAGCACTATGCCCACTGCCCAGGCAAATGTATTTACGTTCATGATCTCTTTGGTTTCTATCAAAAAACCAAAGAGCAGAAAAAAAAGCGCCCGAACCAAAAAAGTGGCTTCCGCGATCAGTTCTTTAAACCGGGCAACTTCTTTGTTTAGCAGATCGGGTTTCAGTTTTCTTATCCAGCTAAACCTTTTCATTTCATCAAGATTGCCGAGGAATAATCCAAATATGAGAATTAATATCAGGGCCGGTAAATGATAGGTTATGGCAACACTATAAATAAGCAGGATCGATAAAATGATGGGGATGAATTTTATGTGGTGATCGATCTTACTTAATAAAAATGCCAGCAGAACGGTGGCGGCAAAAGAAACGACGATCATGATAAGCAACAGCAAAACGGATTCTCCGATATTGTGCGACAGGGCCAGTTTATTAAGCGCCACAAAATTAAAAATGATAATTCCGAAAATGTCTGAGAGGCTGCTTTCATAGGTGATGAATTCCCTTTTGTGGGCACTTAGGTATCGGGCGCTGGGTATGGCAATGGCGCTGCTGATCACACAAAACGGAATAGCATTGGTGAAAGCATCCCTGAAAGATATTTCGGGCAGATAATACCGGAAAGCAAAAGACAACAAAAAACCCAACGCCAGTATCGGAAGCAAGGCGACAGTAACGGATTTAATGATGACGGATTTTTTGCTGCTGTTGAGTTCAATTTCAAGTGTTCCATCCAGTACAATTAATATCAGTCCCAGGGTTCCTAAAAAAGGCAACATGTCTTCCAGGTCGGGTACAAATTCATTGAATACCGTTGTAAATTGGCGAACCGACCAACCTAATAATAATAATAGTATAACAGAAGGTATCCGGGTTTTGGCGGCTGTCAGGTCAAATACATAGGCAAACAAAAGCAGCGTGCAAATGACAATGATAAAGGCGGGCGTCATACAAGAGGTATAAAAGAAAACGCCTTGCTATTTTGCAAGACGTTCTAAAATTAAACAAAAGGTTGATTGGTTGTTATCAGAACCCCATTTTCTTTTTCAGGTTTTCATCAATGGCATCCAAAAACTCTTCGGTGTATAAATAATGGTCGCCATGACTCACTTTGTTTCCATGGATACAAACCGCGAGGTCCTTGGTCATCTTACCACTTTCAACCGTTTCAATACAAACCGTTTCAAGTGCGTTACAAAAATCGATCAGTTCCTGATTCTTGTCCAGTTTGCCACGGAAAGCAAGTCCCCTTGTCCAGGCAAAAATAGAAGCAATGGGGTTGGTAGATGTTGGCCGGCCGGCCTGGTGCTCCCTGTAGTGACGGGTTACCGTTCCATGTGCAGCTTCGGCTTCCATGGTGGTTCCGTCGGGAGTAACCAATACCGAAGTCATTAACCCCAGTGAACCAAAACCCTGAGCAACCGTATCACTTTGCACATCGCCGTCGTAGTTTTTGCAGGCCCAAACAAAATTGCCGTGCCATTTTAAAGCGCTGGCAACCATATCGTCAATGAGGCGATGCTCGTAACTAATACCAGCTTCGGTAAATTGTGTTTTAAATTCGTTTTGATACACTTCTTCAAAAATATCTTTAAAACGGCCGTCGTATTTTTTAAGTATCGTGTTTTTTGTTGACAGATATAAAGGCCATTTTTTGCTTAATGCCATATTCATGCAACTGCGGGCAAAACCATAAATACTCTCATCCGTATTATACATGCTCATGGCAACACCATCGCCTTTGAAATTGTATACTTCAAAAACCTGTGCTTCGCCTTCATCCGGTGTGAAGGTCATGGTTAATTTTCCCTTGCCTTTGATCACGGTATCGGTTGCCCGGTACTGGTCGCCAAAAGCATGACGGCCAACGATGATGGGGGCGGTCCAGTTAGTTACCAGCCTGGGAACATTCTGCATCACGATCGGCTCCCGAAAAACAGTACCATCTAAAATATTACGGATGGTGCCATTCGGGCTCTTCCACATTTGTTTCAGCTTAAATTCTTCCACGCGTTGCTCATCGGGGGTAATGGTAGCGCATTTTATGCCCACGCCGCAGGCTTTGATGGCATTGGCTGCATCGATGGTAACCTGGTCGTTGGTTTCGTCGCGGTATTCCATCCCCAGGTCATAATATTGAATAGGTACTTCCAGGTAAGGAAGTATCAGTTTGTCTTTGATGAATTTCCAGATGATACGGGTCATTTCATCTCCGTCTAATTCCACAACGGGGTTTGCTACTTGTATTTTTGCCATGATGTGTTACTTGTTTTTTGCAAATGTACATGATGAGGGGGAGAATTTATTCAGAATCGGGCGCTGTTCATGTTCTGATCGAAATCACTGGTTCATTAAGTAAACTCTGATAACGGGCCTGATAAAAGACCCGGCGTTAAATTAAATAAACAAGCCTAATCTAAAAAACAACTGGGATGGTTACGGATTGAGATGCAGGCCTTTTGATGAAAAAGCCGATCGGCTTGTGTTGTTAATTGCAACCCAAACCGACCTTACTGAATATGCAAGGTTCGCTGTTCGGGAAGCAGATTTAATATCATCCATTTTCAAATTGATCTCTGTAAATACAGTCCAGGTCATTTTTTGTATCAGCTAAAATAAATTTCCAGATCAAACCTAAAAAGCAGCAATAAATGAAAATAAGTTATTATTTGTAAAAATGATAGCTGATCATTTGGACTGTTAGCAAGCTGTTTTTTTTTATTTTCCGAAAATGATAACAGGTAAAGCTGTTTGTGGAATCTTGATCTTGGTTAAAACTCAAAATTATTTACAAAAACACGTAACTTTTAAAAAAAAAAACTACTTTTAATTATTAAAAAGGTAACGATTTTAATTTTTTGCACTGAAGTGAAAAAAGACGATATGTCTGATAATCCTGTCAAAAGCAGATTTTAATAGTTGCCATATCTGAAAAAATCACGAAAATATCTGTAGAACCGGTTTATAAGTTCAGCCGTATTTTTGTTAAAGCATATCCCGGGTTTACTGCTTGCCGGGTCGTATGTAGTTTCATCCACCTTTGAAAAACCAACGAATTTCAGTTTGTTGAATTTGTATATTCAAAACCAAAACTTACAATTATGAGAAGAATTTACTTGTTAATTTTACTGTTTGCTATTGGACGCGGGGCTGAAGCTCAGTGTACGAATGGATCTGCCTTTGGAACGGTAACAGCTCCAACAACGGCTACGCCTGTTACCATCAGTACCTGTAGTTTTCAATCCGAATATTCTACCATTAACTCGGTGGTAGCCGGAAACCGATACGTAGTTACTGCAAGTATTGCCGGAACCTTTATCACCATGCGCTTCAGCACGCCATCTGGTACAGTAGTAGCCTGCGGTGTTAGTCCACTGCAGTTTACAGCGCCTTGTGCCGGAACCTATTATGCACACTGGAATACAAACAGTGCTTGTGGAACAGCTTCTTCTTGTATGACCACAACTATTGCCTGTTCATCCTGCGGCGCTGCTGCCAGCCAGTGTACCATGACCAGCGCTTTTGGCACGGTAACTGCTCCCACCGTAATAAATACACCTGCAACAATTTCAGGCTGCTCTTTTCAATCGGAATATTCAACGATCAATGGCTGTGTGGCAAACCGGGTTTACCGTGTCACAGGCAGTATAGCGGGTACGTTTATAACCATTCACCAGGGATCAAGCGGTGGTCCGGTAATTGCCTCGGGAGTTACTCCGCTTGCTTTTACAACAACGGTTGCAGGAACGTATTATTCGCATTGGAATACAAACAGTGCCTGTGGAACAGCTTCCAGTTGTATGACCACGGCGATTACTTATATAGCCGATGCTTGTGCTCCACCACCACCGTCCGGTTGTACGTTCATCAGCTCATTTGGAAGTGGCGCCATCAGCCCTGTAGGAGCAATAACTACTATTTCAACCTGTTCCTTCGCGGGTGAATATTCAACCGTAACCGGTGCTGTGAGTGGACAAACACTTCGCTTTACCAGCAGTGTGGCTACCGACTGGATAACAGTGCATTCCGGCACGTTTAACGGCCCCATTATTGCGTTTGGTCAAACACCATTAACCTTTGCCAATACGTTTACCGGTACTGTTTATCCACACTGGAGCACCGACAACGCTTGCGGTACCCAAAATGCCTGCCGAACAACAACAGTACAATGTACCAGTTGTGTCGGTCCAGCCAATGACAACTGCACCGGAGCGTTACCGATTACCTGCGGTGGTTCTGTAACGGGCACCACGGTAGGGGCTACAGCAGATGCAGTACCTACCTGTGTTACCACGCTCAATTCGGCACCTGGTGTTTGGTATAGTTTTGCCGGCAATGGTGCCATTGTAACCATAAACACCTGTACCGGCACCGGCTATGATAGTAAACTAGGCGTTTTCAGCGGTACCTGTGCCGGTTTGGTTTGTGTAACGGGTAACGATGATTTCTGCGGATTACAATCGCAGGTTAGCTTTACTTCGGTGATTGGTACTACCTATTATGTACTGGTAACCGGTTTCAGTACTGCTTCGGGAGCTTTTACGTTAACCACAAGTTGCGTATTTCCGTGTACGATTGCACTCAGCTCCGGCCCTGGTACCGATGCACAGTTGGTTTGTAAAAACAATGCGATAGCGAATATCACCTACAATACAACAGTTGCCAGCAATGCAACCTTTACCGGCCTGCCTCCTGGCGTAACCGGTAGTTGGGCAGCCAATACGGTGACCATTAGTGGCACACCAACGGTTTCGGGTGTGTACAATTATACAGTTACCTTGGTTGGTTGCCCTTCGGCAACAACAGCAACCGGCACGATTACGGTTTCGGAACCTAATGTGGCCACGATCAGTTATCCGGGTTCACCATACTGTTCAACGGTACCATCGGCACCGGTTACCCGCACAGGCACGGCCGGCGGCACCTACAGTGCCGCACCGGCAGGCTTAACGATAGACCCGGCAACAGGCACGGTATCACCACAAACGAGCACAGCAGGTACCTACACGGTTACCTATAGCATGGCAGCAAACGGATGCCCGGCTGCATCAACCACAACAACGATCACGATCACAGCGGCACCGAATATCATTATCTTCTATGCCGGTAATCCGTATTGCTCCAACTCGGGTACGGCAAACGTTACGAGGTTTGGTACACCGGGTGGAACCTATAGTTCAACGGCAGGCTTAAGTATTACCCCTGCCACGGGCGCTGTTAACTTAGGTGGAAGCACGCCAGGAACATATATAGTAACCTACACGGTACCGGCCTCAGGCGGTTGTGGCATCACGCTAACAACAACAACGATCACGATCACGGCAGCACCAACAGCCACGATCGCATACACCGGCAGTCCATACTGCTCCAATGCAGGAACAGCGAGTGTAACGCTTACGGGAACACCCGGCGGCGGAACCTACAGTTCAACAGCGGGCTTAACGATCAATCCAACAACGGGCGCAATAACGCTGGGTAGCAGTACACCGGGTACTTACACGGTAACCTACACGGTACTGGCAGCAGGCGGATGTCCTACGTACACTACAACAACAACGATCACGATAACGGCCTTACCGGCAGCCACGATAGCGTACACCGGTAGTCCTTATTGCTCCAATGCAGGTACAGCCAATGTAACCAGAACAGGTACAGCAGGTGGCACCTACAGCGCAGCACCGGCAGGCTTAACGATAAGTGCCACAACAGGTGCCGTAACATTGGGCACCAGCACAGCCGGCACCTATACGGTTACCTATACCATTGGAGCGGGCGGCGGATGTCCGGTTGTAACAGCAACAACTTCCATCACCATAACCACCTTACCGACAGCCACAATAACCTATGCAGGCAATCCATTCTGCCAGAATGCAGTACCAAACACGGTTAATGTTACCAGAACAGGTAATGCCGGAGGAACTTACACAGCAGCACCAGCAGGCTTAAGCATTAGTCCAACAACAGGAACCGTAACCCTGGGCACCAGTACCCCTGGCACCTATACGGTTACTTATACCTTAGCAGCGGGCGGCGGATGCCCTGTAGTAACAGCCACGACAACCATTACGGTTCAGTCGCTGTCAACCGCAGCTACAGCAGCCACGGCCACGCCATCATCACTGTGCGGACCAGGCTCAGTAACCTTAGCGGTAACGGGTGGTTCACTGGGAAGTGGAGCGAGCTGGAAATGGTATAGCGGATCATGCGGTGGAACATTAGTAGGTACCGGTGCCACGATCACCATTCCGGTAAGTGCAACGACTACTTATTTTGTAAGAGCAGAAGGAACCTGTAACACAACTACCTGTGTTAGTGTATCGGTAACGGTAAACGTACAACCAACGGTAAGCCTGTCGGCCTCACCACTAACGGTACTAAGCCGTCCCGGACAAACGACCACGTTAACCGCGGCGGTGACACCGGCAACGGGCACAACGATCACCTGGTACAGGAATGATGTGGTGGTGCCTGGCGCTACGTCAACAACCTTAGTTGTAGACATCGACAAACTGGGAGTATACACGGTTCGGGTAACCACGGGAGCGGGCTGTACAGCCTTATCGAATGCGGTAGCTATAACAGCCGACGCATCGAACCAATTGTTCATCTCACCAAATCCAAACAACGGTGCGTTCAAGGTAAGGTTCTACAGCAGTTACCAGAACTATGGTGCATTGCGCCATTTGGTGATCTTCAATGAAGGCGGACAAAAAGTGCACGATAAAACCTTCCCGATCACGGCGCCATACAGTGCGATGGATGTAGATATCCGTAACCTGGGCAAGGGTACTTATTTTGTGATGGTAACCGATGCCACCGGTGAATTTGTGTTGGCAACAGGTAAAGTGATCACACAGTAAAACAACCAATCGCATCATAATAAACTAAAACCGTCCAGCCTCAGGCTGGACGGTTTTTTTAGTGTCATTTCGATACAGATAACTATCGGGGAGAGAAAGCTGTATTATTCAATTATCTATTTTGCCCAATTGATCACCACACCGGCAGGAGCAATCTACTGGTTTGATGCACCCAGCGGCGGTACCTTACTGATAAGCAGTGATACACTCAACACCGGGCGGCTTTTTGGTACTACCAATTATTATGCGGTGGCTCGTGGCCAGAATACATCATCGCTTTTTGTTTATGCAATTTTGCCACCTACGCCTGTAGCTCCAAGGTGTCGTACAGTGTCTCAGGTGAATTACACGGTTAATCCTATACCATCCGCCACGATCACTACTACGGTAACACCATCATCTGATACAGGAACGGCGTGGTAGTACCTGGAGCGAGTGGAACAAGTTTGCTGATAGATGTTGACAAGCTGGGCACATACACATCCAGAGCCACCACAGGCGCCGGTTTTACAGCGTTATCAGCGGTAGTAACTATCACAGCTGATTCCAGCAACCAGTTGTTCATCACGCCAAATCCAAACAACGGACAGTTTAAGGTGAGGTTCCATACCAGTGCCAATTCATTGGGCTTTAACCAAAGGATTGTGATGTATGGAGAAAATGCACAGAGGGTATTTGACCAGAGCTACCCGATCACAGCATCATATAGCGCTATGAATGTAGATGCCAGGATACTGCCAAGAGGAATCTATGTGCTTGTGCTGTTCGACGCTTTTGGAAACGAGATCCTGGGAAGAAGTAAAATAGTAATACAATAACAGATTCAAAATTATCAAACAATAAAGTCGTCTTGGGTAAACGGGGCGACTTTTTTTATAGGATTAACTTACGTCATATCTACCTAATAATTCATAATACACCTGGAAATAAATCCGGAAGAAAAAAAATTAAATAATGGTAAAAAAAATTAGTAAGATTTTTTTGAATATAAATTCAAAGAAACAGAAAATTAATGCTAGATTACAGCAAGGATCATCTAAGTTATTTTAAATTAACATAATTTAAAACGGCATAGCATAATACCTAAATCCAACTTCCTGGGGCTTTAGAAATACCTGACCTGTTACCTAACTGTATCAAAAAGAATTCTTACCAGACTAAATTTTACTGTTTATGAAAAAAGTATTTTCCCTTCTTTATTTAATCGCAGGTTTTGTTTTATTCTGCCAGGGCCAAACTGTTATTATCAACACTGGAACGCCAGGCACTCCGGCTTACAATGCCGGACCAATCTATAGGTCATCTGCCGCTAGCGCATACGATGCAAGCCGTTATACTTATTTGTATACGGCGGCCGAGCTTTCAGCAGCAGGTATTACATCAGGTTCAGTAATAAGCCTGGTAGGATGGGTGAAAAGTAATAATACAACAACTACGGGTGGAGGGATTTTCAGGATTTTTATGAAAAACAGTTCTGCTTCAAGCTTCAGTCTTGCAACCGAAACCTGGGCCAACCTGAATGCCGGTACAACAATGGTTTATGAAAACTTAAACCAAAATATTTCAGCAGATGTAGATCCGGTATATATTGATTTTCCACTTACTACAAGTTTTGTCTATACCGGAGGCTCATTAGAAATATCAACCGAATGGGACATTAACCAGGTTTCCGGTAGTCCAACTACGGGTACGTTTAGTTGGTTATGGTCAACAGTTGTCGACAGAATATATGGTACAGGTCAAACTTCATTGGCCAATGCGGGTACACTTTCTTCTACTACAAATTCTATTTCCACGATAGACGACAGGCGGCCTTTTATAAAAATTGTTTATTCAGGTGGCACAACCGGAATTGATGTAGGAGCCCAGTCGTTGGTAACACCTGCGGTTTCTGCAGGTAATTGCTATACGGGCTCAGAAATTGTAACCGTTAAGATCAGGAATTACAGCACCAACCCGATTGATTTCTCTGTAAATCCAGTAACGGTAACTACCAATGTGACCGGCGCCATTACCCAATCGCTGGCAGCCACGGTAAATACCGGCACACTTGCTCCCGCTGCAACGTTGGATGTGCCGATGTCCGGAAGCTTGAATATGAGTGCAACAGGTACTTACACTTTTAATGCTGCGGCTGTGGTGAGCGGAGACGTAAATCCCGGTAATAATGGAATGCCTTCTACGGATATAATAAAAGCGGTTTTGGCGTCCGGTACTGCTTCTGCCAGCCCCGGTTCATACTGTGTGACCGGTGGCACTCCAACATTATCAACTACTGGGGCAGACGGATATGGTGGTCTACAATGGCAACAAAGCACAACGTCCGGTACCGGATTTACAAATATTCCCGGCGGAACCACTAACCCTTACACCGTTGGAACGGCTATTACGCAAACTATGTATTACCAGCTGATAGCAAGTTGTAACGGTAGCAATGTTACGTCGAATGAAGTATCGGTAACATTAAATAATCCGCAGGTAACCGGTACTACGCCGGGTTCGGCATGCGGGCCGGGACCAGTATCAGTTACCCTGGCTGCAACCGGCACCGGCAATACCACTTTTAATTGGTATGACGTGGCAAGCGGAGGGGTTCCGATCGGTACGGGGTCACCATTTAATACACCTCCAATAAGTGCAAATACAACTTATTATGTAGCTGCTACAACGGGTGGTGGTAATTCAAATGTTGGATTGCCAACTAAACTAAATGGAACTTCCGGAGCGGGAACAACCAATTTTGGATTGGTATTCGATGCCTTGGCGACTTTTACATTGAACAGTGTGGTAGTTTATCCGGTTGCTGCAACCGCAGGGGTTAATAGTACCGTAACGATTGATGTAATTGACGGAGCAAATACGATTGTGCATACGGCCACCGTGAATGTGGTTGGAAATCCTACAGCTTCTGCAACGGCGCAAACGGTTCCATTGAACTTTACGATCGCTCCGGGAACAAACTATAAAATACGGCCGGGTAGCCGCGGTGCCGGTATAACCGGATTATTATTCGAGCCTTCGGCATCAGCGCCTCCGGGAGGTAATTATGGTTATCCGTTTTTTGTTCCGGGTGTGTTAAATATTAATCACAGTACATTGACTGCAGCTCCTGCGAATACTGTTCGTTTGGACCTGTACTATTATTTTTATAACTGGGATATCAGCACGGGCTGTGAGTCGGCACGAACTGCCGTTCTGGCGACAGTGGCGGGAAACAATACCGTTGCCCTCACTTCCGGTGCAGGTACAGATGCACAAACAGTAACTCAAGGCACTCTGATAACAAACATAACTTATGGTACAACCGGTGCTACCGGTGCTACGGTTACCGGATTGCCGGCTGGAGTAACCAGTAACTGGGTTGCTAATGTGGTTACCATTTCCGGAACGCCTTCGGCCAGTGGAGTTTATCCATATACGGTTACTTTAACCGGAGGTTGTGGAACCGTAACTGCAATGGGTACGATAACGGTAAACCCTGCCCCTGCCGGTTGTACGTTCACTTCATCATTTGGAAGTGGCGCCATAAATCTCGGTGGAGCTGTAACTACTATTTCAAGCTGTTCCTTCGCGGGAGAATATTCCACCGTTACCGGCGCTGTGAGTGGACAAACCCTTCGCTTTACCAGCAGTGTGGCTACCGATTGGATAACAGTGCATTCAGGTACGTCTAACGGTCCCATTATTGCGTTTGGACAAACACCATTAACCTTTGCCAATACCTTTACCGGTACTGTTTTCCCGCATTGGAGTTCTAATGCAGCCTGCGGAACGCAGAGTACCTGCCGAACAACAACAGTACAATGTACCAGCTGTGTCGGTCCAGCCAATGACAACTGCACAGGAGCGTTACCGATCGCCTGTGGCGGATCTGTAAGCGGCACTACCGTAGGGCGCTACATCAGACGCAGTACCTAGCTGTGTTACTACATTGAATACAGCACCTGGTGTTTGGTATACCTTTACCGGTGATGGCGCTATAGTTACTTTAAATACCTGTACCGGCACCAGCTATGATTCCAAGATAGGGGTGTTTAGCGGAACCTGCGCAGCTTTGGTATGCGTAACCGGCAATGATGATTTCTGCGGATTACAATCGCAGGTTAACTTCACATCTGTTATCGGCACTACTTATTATGTGTTGGTAACAGGATTTGGAACCGCTTCGGGTGCATTTACATTAACCCGTACCTGTGTATATCCATGTACGATTGCACTTAGCTCTGCCCCTGGTACGGATGCGCAGTCGGTTTGTAAAAACAATGCGATAACCAATATCACCTACAATACCACCGTATCCACCGGAGCAACTTTTACCGGCTTACCGGCAGGTGTTACGGGTAATTGGGCAGCCAATGTGGTTACGATCAGTGGTACACCTTCTATTGCCGGCGTATACAACTATACGGTTACGCTGGTTGGTTGTCCATCGGCAACTACGGCAACGGGAACGATAACCGTTTCGGAACCTAACGTGGCCACGATCAGTTATCCGGGCTCACCTTATTGTTCAACGGTACCAGCGGTACCGGTTGTACGCACGGGAACCGCCGGCGGAACCTATAGTGCAGCACCGGCAGGCTTAACGATTAACCCGGCCACAGGTACGGTATCGCCACAAACGAGCACAGCAGGTACCTACACGGTTACCTATAGCATGGCAGCAAACGGATGCCCGGCTGCATCAACCACAACAACGATCACGATCACAGCGGCACCGAATATCATTATCTTCTATGCCGGTAATCCGTATTGCTCCAACTCGGGTACGGCAAACGTTACGAGGTTTGGTACACCGGGTGGAACCTATAGTTCAACGGCAGGCTTAAGTATTACCCCTGCCACGGGCGCTGTTAACTTAGGGTGGAAGCACGCCAGGAACATATATAGTAACCTACACGGTACCGGCCTCAGGCGGTTGTGGCATCACGCTAACAACAACAACGATCACGATCACGGCAGCACCAACAGCCACGATCGCATACACCGGCAGTCCATACTGCTCCAATGCAGGAACAGCGAGTGTAACGCTTACGGGAACACCCGGCGGCGGAACCTACAGTTCAACAGCGGGCTTAACGATCAATCCAACAACGGGCGCAATAACGCTGGGTAGCAGTACACCGGGTACTTACACGGTAACCTACACGGTACTGGCAGCAGGCGGATGTCCTACGTACACTACAACAACAACGATCACGATAACGGCCTTACCGGCAGCCACGATAGCGTACACCGGTAGTCCTTATTGCTCCAATGCAGGAACAGCTAATGTAACCAGAACAGGTACAGCAGGTGGCACCTACAGCGCAGCACCGGCAGGCTTAACGATAAGTGCCACAACAGGTGCCGTAACATTGGGCACCAGCACAGCCGGCACCTACACGGTTACCTATACCATTGGAGCGGGCGGCGGATGTCCGGTTGTAACAGCAACAACTTCCATCACCATAACCACCTTACCGACAGCCACAATAACCTATGCAGGCAATCCATTCTGCCAGAATGCAGTACCAAACACGGTTAATGTTACCAGAACAGGTAATGCCGGAGGAACTTACACAGCAGCACCAGCAGGCTTAAGCATTAGTCCAACAACAGGAACCGTAACCCTGGGCACCAGTACCCCTGGCACCTATACGGTTACTTATACCTTAGCAGCGGGCGGCGGATGCCCTGTAGTAACAGCCACGACAACCATTACGGTTCAGTCGCTGTCAACCGCAGCTACAGCAGCCACGGCTACGCCATCATCACTGTGCGGACCAGGCTCAGTAACCTTAGCGGTAACGGGTGGTTCACTGGGAAGTGGAGCGAGCTGGAAATGGTATAGCGGATCATGCGGTGGAACATTAGTAGGTACCGGTGCCACGATCACCATTCCGGTAAGTGCAACGACTACTTATTTTGTAAGAGCAGAAGGAACCTGTAACACAACTACCTGTGTTAGTGTATCGGTAACGGTAAACGTACAACCAACGGTAAGCCTGTCGGCTTCACCGGTAACGGTACTAAGCCGTCCGGGACAAACGACCACGTTAACAGCAGCGGTGACACCGGCAACGGGTACAACGATCACCTGGTACAGGAATGATGTGGTGGTAGCTGGCGCTACGTCAACAACCTTAGTTGTAGACATCGACAAACTGGGAGTATACACGGTTCGGGTAACCACGGGAGCAGGTTGTACAGCCTTATCGAATGCGGTAGCTATAACAGCCGAAAGTTCGAACCAATTGTTCATCTCACCTAATCCAAACAACGGTGCGTTCAAAGTGAGGTTCTACAGCAGTTACCAGAACTACGGCGCGTTACGCCATTTGGTGATCTTCAATGAAGGCGGACAAAAAGTGCACGATAAGACCTTCCCGATCACGGCGCCATACAGTGCGATGGATGTAGATATCCGTAACCTGGGCAAGGGTACTTATTTTGTAATGGTAACCGATGCCACGGGCGAATTTGTGTTGGCAACGGGTAAAGTGATCACACAGTAAAACAACCAATCGGATCACAATAAATGAAAACCGTCCAGCCTCAGGCTGGACGGTTTTTTTAGTGTCATTTCGATACAGATAACTATCGGGGGAGAAATGACAGGTAATAAATATGGGAATATTTTTAAACTTCTATGGAGTGTACTGTAAGCTGCCAGGATTTTTATAAGCCTTCAAGAATCATTTAAAAAGCTGTGTATTTTAAGGGATATATTTCTCTCTGCAAACCAATACTTACTTAGTTGTAATTCCAAAATGAATTGGTTAAACAAAAAAATACCGGCTTAGGTTAGTTATCAAAAAGAAAATTATTTCAGACTCTTTTATTTCTTATAACAAGTCATTAAAATATTTTTTCAATTGGGCTATAATCTTTTAAAAAGAATAAAAATAAAATGCAGTTTAAGTTATTAAAGTAGAACAAATAATTTACTTTCAGTAAAAAAAATACCGTTTATTCAATACGGTAGTAACGATAATTTAATATAGTTAATAGGATGCTGTATTCCTTTCAAAACACAGTATTAGTCATATTATCAGACGAATACAACGTAAACAGCAAAATGCTGATATTAAATTGTATGGAAAAAATTAGCATTTTTCATCCAAAAAATTTACCTTGTTGTTATATAGATATCAAGACTAAGACGGTAACCAGCTGCATTCCGTGATTTTTTAAAAAAACTACTTTGATAAGTAGCTTTTTAGTCTTTGAATGAAAAACCCAAATTAAGGCGAACAAAAAATACTGAACAAATTAAATATGCGGAATATTTACCCATTTTTTATTTTACAAAATTTCCGATTCAACTTATTAGGAACAACTGTTTCTTTTACTGATAAAGATCAATTTATCAGCAAATCATTTGATCGATATAAAATAATCGCAACCAAATTATTTACAACCAAAACATACACGGTATGAAATTTCATTTACTCCGCAATTTATTGCTGTTAACTATTTTCCTGATGTTGGGAAACAGGTCATTTTCGCAGGCAAACAAATCTGAGAAAACTGAACAGGCAGCCAAAGTTAAAAAAGTAAAAAAGCCAAAAGTTCCATCCCTGATGGATGAAGATGGAAAACAGGTAGGTGAAGCAGCCGATGATTTTGAAGGAGCTTTGAATTACGATTTCAACTTGACCAAAAACCCGGTAACGGGAAAAATTCCTGATGGTATACGGAAAGCGGAACTTGCGCAGGCACGGCAGGTGTTAGATCAGCAGGGAGATAATTTTGAGAACCTGGGTTCGTATAGTTTCCAGGGGCCGGATAACCTGGGAGGCCGAACCCGCAGCATTGTTTACGATGTACGGTTTAACGGTACCACAAACCGTATCATTCTGGCCGGCGGGGTAAGTGGTGGTGTGTATAAAACCATTGATAATGGTGCATCCTGGGTAAGAAAAAGCCCAACGGGAGATTTGTTTAGCGTTTCCACTATTGCGCAGGATCCGCGGCCTGGTTTCCAGGATACCTGGTATTATGCCGGTGGCGAATGGACAGGAAATAGTGCAAGTGCAGTTGGTGCCTCTTACAGGGGTAAAGGAGTGTATAAATCTATTGATAATGGTGAAACCTGGACGTTTTTACCCGCATCCAATACCGGTGTACTGGAAAGCTTTGATCACCGGGCAGATTATATAATGAAGCTTGCGGTGGATCCTACCAACGGAAATGTATATATGGCTGCTTTGGATGCCGTATATCGATCTACGGACGGAGGTACTACCTGGGGTATTGTTTTAACTTCGGGTTCCGGTTCATTTGGTACCGGGATGGCAACCGATATTACCGTAACTCCGAGCGGCAGATTTTATGCTGCTTTTGCCGGAACCGGCAATACAGCGCCTACAGATATGCCGGGTGTTTGGACATCCACTACCGGCGCATTAGCCAGCTGGACAAAAATTGCCGGCTCGGGATCAGGTACAAGTCCTGCAGGCTGGAATGCCAATGGAACATATGGAAGAGTTGTTGTTGCGTACGCCCCAAGCGATCCGGATAAACTATATGCCTTATATTGGAATGGTATCAATTCTACTTGCGGGGGCCCCGCTGCGGAAGCTGAATTATTCAGATGGAGCCTGGTGGGTGGCAGTTGGACAGATCTGAGTTCGACGCTTCCGGATGAGGCAGGTTGCCTGGAAGGAAATGACCCATTTGCCGTACAAGGAGGATATGACCTGGTAGTTGCCGTAAAACCAGATGACGCAACAGCTGTATTTATCGGTGGTACCAATGCTTACCGATCAACTACTTCCGGCACTTCCTGGACAAGGATTGGTGGGTATGCCAGCCCGGCATCCTATGCTTTATATGCTTCTTCACATCCGGATATTCATGCATTTGCTTTTGAACCGGGCACTCCCTCCACCATGCTTTGTGGAAATGATGGGGGTATTCAGAGAACAACAGCTGTTTTAGCAGGTACTGTTGCCTGGACGCCTATAAATTCGGGTTATCGAACTTATCAATATTATTATGTAGATGTAGATCCCCGCTCAGCCAACACCAAAGTAATTGGCGGCGCCCAGGATAACGGAACCACCCGCAATATCGGTGGCGCAGGAACCAGTTTTGAATCGATTTTTGGTGGCGACGGTGTATCCGTTGGTCTTAGCGACCCCGCTGCCAGCGGCGGTACGCAATATGAATATGTTGGTTTTCAAAACGGAGCTATCTACCGCAGGGCGTCTACAGGCCCATCAGGTACAGGAACTGATATCAGGCCAACAGCGGCCGTTACCGACGGATTGTTTGTCACACTTTTCAAGGTGGACCCCGATAATTCGAATACACTGTATTATGCCAACAACAACTCATTATACCGCACAACATCGGCTTCAACGGTCACAACTGGTACCTGGACATCGATGACCGGGATTGCAACGGCAGTTGGTGGCGCTAATCAGATTTCCGCTATTGGTTTAAGCAGGGGAGCTTACAGCGCAGCCACGTCCAGCTTATTCCTTGGCACATCCAACGGAAAAGTTTACCGGCTCAATGATCCAACCGGTGTGGCAGCAGGTACGGCTCCGGTAGATATTACTGGTGCAGGTTTCCCGGCCACCGGCTGGGTGAGCAGTATTTCAACCAATCCCCGCAACGACGATACGGTATTGGTTACTTTTTCCAATTATGGTGTTGCCAGCGCATTCTGGACAGGCGATGCCAATAGTGTTTCACCTACCTGGACGGCAGTTGAAGGTAATATCCCGCTTCCATCCTACAGGAGTTCCGCCATTGCGATTACCACATCAGGGGTATCCTATTTTGTGGGTACTTCAGCCGGCCTGTATTCGGTAACGGGACTGCCAGGCTTTACTACCTGGGCCCAGGAAGGCCCGACAGATATGGGCAACGCGGTGGTCAGCAACCTGTCTTTGCGGGCTTCAGATAATAAATTATTAGTGGGTACCCATGGTTATGCCATGTGGTATTCCATGTTGCCGACACCGGCGGCGGGCTGCGCAGCTACGCTCACATCGGCTGCAGGCACTGATGCACAAACGGTTTGTAATGGCACGGCCATTACACCAATAACCTATTCAACAACAGGTGCAACGGGTGCAACCTTTACAGGTTTACCCGCCGGCGTTACCGGCGTTTGGTCTGGCGGAGTAATTACCATCAGCGGTACGCCCACTGCATCGGGTTCCTTTAGTTACACGGCCACACTCACAGGTGCACCATGCACCGGTGAAACAGCTACAGGTACTATTACGGTAAATCCATTACCGGTAGTTACCAACCCTGCTTTAGCTGTTGGTTATGTAGGAACTGCGTTTAGCCAAACCTTTACGGCAGCAGGCGGTACACCGGCTTATACTTTTACAACAGGCAGTACCTTGCCCGGCGGTTTTACACTGGCAACAACCGGTGTATTAAGCGGAACAGCAGCAGCAACGGGAACCTTCCCGATTGTGGTAACAGCTACGGATGCCAACACCTGTGCAGGCAGTAGCAGTACCTATACACTGGTTATTAATCCGGCAACCCTGGAGACTTGGGAACTGAGTGCCGAGGCTGGAAGTCAGGTATCAAGTGCACCCGCTACCACGGCAACAAATATTTCGGCAGGTACATTAACCAGGGGGCCTGGTGTAACGGCCGGAGCAGCCGGTGGATCAATCAGCTCCAGCGGATGGTTTAACACCGCCGGTGTGGCTACCACTTTAACAGATGCCATTGCCAATGGCGAATATTATGAATTTACCTTACCGGTTAACGCCGGTTTTACAGCCGACGTAACAGCTGTTGCATTCTATTTGCGCAGTTCAGCTACAGGTCCAAATACAGCAACATTAAGAAGCAGCGCGGATGGATTTACGGCTGATTTGGGAACAACTACTATTACCACAACATCTGCTCTTTCCAATCTTCCGGTAACATTGACGGGAATTTCGGGAACACTTACTTTCCGTTTATACGGATATGGCGGCGCTGCCGGCGGTGGTTCACCTGGTACCAGTGGAACCTTCCGAATTGGATCCTCGCCGGTAGCTTTGGCAAACGACCTGGATATATTTGGCACTACCGCTGCAGCCGGAGCCTGCTCGGCAACACTTACTTCTGCAGCGGGCACCGATGCGCAAACGGTTTGTATCAGTACGGCTATCACGCCGATCACGTATTCAACCGTGGGTGCTACGGGTGCAACATTTACCGGTTTACCAGCCGGCGTAACCGGCGGTTGGTCGGGCAATGTGATCACCATCAGTGGTACCCCTACAGCATCGGGCTCATTCAATTACACGGCTACGCTTACTGGTGGCCCTTGTACCGTAGAAACAGTTACTGGTATAATAACCGTAACAGCAAACAACACAGTTACCTTAACCTCGGCAGTAGGCACCAATGCTCAAACAATCACATTAGGGGCAGCTATAACCACAATCACTTATGCTACAACAGGTGCCACCGGTGCAACGGTTACCGGCTTACCACCAGGCGTTACCGGTGTATGGGTGGCTAACGTGGTTACTATTTCCGGAACCCCAACAGCGACCGGAACTTTTAGTTACACCGTAACCTTAACAGGAGGTTGTGGAACGGTTACAGCTCTGGGAAGCATAACAGTGAATCCGCCGGGTAATACCATCACCCTTACTTCCGCTGCGGGTACCGATGCACAAACGGTGTGTATCAGTACCGCAATAGTTCCCATTACTTATGCCACAACCGGTGCTACAGGCGCCACATTTAGTGGTTTACCTGCAGGTGTTACCGGTACCTGGGCCGCCAGCGTGGTTACCATCAGCGGAACACCAACAGTTTCGGGATCATTTAGTTATACGGTTACTTTAACAGGCGGTAGTGGAACCGGAACAGCAACAGGTTCAATAACGGTAACAGCAAACAACACGGTTACTTTAACTTCAGCCGCGGGTACCAACGCACAAACAGTTTGTATCAGTACCCCAATAACAACAATAACTTATTCAACCACCGGCGCAACCGGCGCTACGGTAACAGGTTTGCCGGCAGGCGTAACCGGTAGTTGGTCTGCCAATGTGGTTACCATCAGCGGAACGCCAACAGCTTCTGGTCCGTTTAGCTATACAGTTACTTTAACAGGAGGTTGCGGGACAATAACGGCTACAGGCTCTATTACAGTTACTGCAAATAATACAGTTATTTTAACTTCAGCCGCGGGTACCAACGCACAAACAGTTTGTATCAGTACGCCTATAACAACGATAACTTATGCAACAACAGGCGCTACAGGAGCCACCGTTACCGGACTGCCGGCAGGCGTAACCGGAAGCTGGGCAGCCAATGTGGTTACCATCAGCGGAACGCCAACAGCTTCTGGTCCGTTTAGCTATACAGTTACTTTAACAGGAGGTTGCGGAACAATAACGGCTACAGGCTCTATTACAGTTACTGCAAATAATACAGTTATTTTAACTTCAGCCGCGGGTACCAACGCACAAACCGTTTGCATCAGTACCCCGATAACATCAATTACTTATGCTACAACCGGCGCAACCGGTGCAACGGTCACGGGATTACCGGCAGGCGTTACCGGTAGTTGGGCAGGCAATGTGGTTACCATCAGTGGCACACCAACTGTTGCAGGTCCTTTCAGCTATACTGTTACGCTAACAGGTGGATGTGGTGCCATTACCGCAACCGGTTCTATAACCGTAACAGCAAACAATACGGTTACCTTAACTTCGGCAGCCGGCACCAATGCACAAACTATAACATTGGGATCGCCCATTGTAACCATTACCTATTTAACAACGGGCGCCACAGGTGCTTCAGTTACGGGTTTGCCAGGAGGTGTTACTGGTGGCTGGGCCGCGAACGTGGTTACTATCAGTGGTACACCAACGGCAACAGGCACATTCTCCTATACGGTAACGTTAACAGGAGGATGTGGTACAGTTACTGCTACAGGGTCCATAACCGTGAATCCGCCGGCAGGTCCGGTGAATGATCTATGTGTTAATGCACTTCCGATCACCTGTGGCAGTACCGTTTCAGGTACTACTGTAGGAGCTACTTTTGATGCTGCAGGAACCTGTGTTACCACTAATACCGCCCCGGGTGTTTGGTACAGTTTTACGGGCGATGGCAGCTATGTAACGTTAAGCACCTGTAGTGCCGGAACGGGTTATGATACTAAGCTCAGTGTGTTCAGCGGGTCTTGCGGTTCACTGGTTTGTGTAACAGGCAATGATGATGATTTCACCTGTGGCTTTTCAATTTTCCAATCAAAAGTTGCTTTTCAATCCATAACAGGAACCACGTATTTTGTATTGGTGCATGGATTTGGTGCTGCTACCGGTGTATTTGATCTCAATATGACCTGTTGTACACCTCATACCATTACTTTAACCTCTGCGGCTGGTACAGATGCGCAAACGGTATGTAACAATTCGCCGATAATACCTGTTACGTATACCACAACCGGAGCTACCGGAGCTACATTCACTGGTTTACCTGCGGGTGTTACGGGTACCTGGGTTGCCAATGCGATTACCATTAGTGGAACCCCAACGGTATCGGGTGTTTTCCCGTATACCATTACGCTTACAGGCGCTGGTTCCTGTGGGGTGGTAACCGGAACGGGTACCATTACGGTTAACCCAATACCCGATGTTGCCCAGCCAGCTAACCAGGCTGTATGTAATGGCGTGTCAACAGCGCCCGTTGTATTTACGGGTTCGGTACCGGGTACGGTATTCAACTGGACGAACAGCAATCCATCTATTGGTCTTGCTGCAACTGGTACTGGTAATATAGCCAGCTTTACGGCAACCAATGCCACAACAGCACCGGCGGTTGCTACCATAACAGTTACACCCAGCTCAAGCAGCGGTTCTGTTATACCGGTACCTGAGTTATTATATTACGATTTTGAAGGAACAGGAACATCCATACCCAACCTGGCAAGTGCTCCGCCTCCGGGTACGGCAACTGCCGACATAGTTGGTGGACAAACACAAGGTGTTTCCGGATTATGTGGTTCCGGTTCATTGGTTGGTGTAGGACTTTCCAGTACAACAAATTATGTAAATACCCATTGGGCAACCAACCTGGGAACTTCTTCCTGGACAATGTCTTTCAAAACTTCAAACATTACCCCTTCTGCTACTTTATTTTATATATTGGGTGATGGTGGTGCCTCCAGTTTCCGCTGCTTTACCAACGGCGTGGCCGGTGCAAATAACTGGATGCTCAGGGGGCCGGTAAGTGATGTATTGGTTCCTGGAGGAGCAACCATTGCTCCACATACGATCACATTTGTTTACGATAATACACTGAATAATATCAAAGCTTACCTGGACGGAGTTCTTGTGAACACGGTTGCCCAGGGTGCTTTAAATATTAATGGTGCGGGGCCATTTAAAGTGGGCGCATATTCGGGTAACACCGGCTTAAATGCAGGAGGTTTAATGGATGAATTCAGGTTGTATAACCGTGCCATTACACCGGCGGAGATTGTCCTGCTTGCAGGCTGTCCTTCGGCCGGAGGACTAACCTGTTCGGGTTCTTCTAAAACCTTTACCATTACGGTTAATCCAACACCTGATGTAAATCAACCGGCTAACCAGGTGGTATGTAATAATTTCCCAACAGCGCCTGTAAACTTTACAGGATCTGTACTGGGCACGGTATTTAACTGGACCAACAGTAATCCGGCAATTGGCCTTGCCGCCAGCGGCACAGGAAATATTGCGAGCTTTACAGCCCCAAATGCCGGCACAACACCAGTAGTAGCCAACATTACTGTTAGGCCGGCCTACTCGTCTTCCAGTATAGGCACTGCCACCAGGATTGACTTTTGTAAGATCGTTTGCAGTTACTGAAAATTCAGGTTCAACTTTAACGGATTACCAGTTACGAATGGTCATTAACACGCAGGCATTAATTACAGGCGGGCAATTGGATCCAACAGGCAAGGATTTGCGCTTTGGAACCGATAATGGTGCTACATTATTTAATTACTGGATAGAAAGCGGTTTAAACACAACTTCAACCGTGGTATGGGTTAAGATAAACAGCTTGCTTGCTTTGCAGCCCCTAGGTTCGCATATGTATCAAGCCGATGCATCGGATGTTTCGGTGGTGGAACTTCTTTGGCTAATTCATCGTCGCAGCCTTAAGGCGGCTCGATACAATCCGGGAGTGGTCATCCTTCAGCGGGGCTTCCGTTTTGCACCCATTCCGAGGACTTTACATAACAGACCTTGGTAAGATACGCCAAATGGGGAAACCGTTATGCTTTGATTTAACGGCTTTGTTGCGCCTGCACCGGTTCCACCCAATAATTTGGCACCAACAGCGGGTAGTTCAACATTTGCCAGTATATGTTAACTGGAACTGATGTTGAATGGTACCAGGAGAGGGATATTATTTCGGCAGCTCATCCGGTAGGTGACGATCTTTTTGAGGAGATATTGTAAGTAGAAAATATCACTTGCAGGGGAATGTTCAATCGGGATCCTTTGGTTTTATCAAAACAATGTGACCCTGCGCCACATAGTTTGGCGGTTGGCCTAACTCAACCCAAAACCTTTACGATAACGGTCAATCCAACACCGGCGGCTACGATCAGTTATCCGGGCACGCCTTATTGTTCAACGGTACCATCGGCACCGGTTACCCGCACAGGCACAGCCGGCGGAACCTACAGTGCAGCACCGGCAGGCTTAACGATAGACCCGGCAACAGGAACGGTATCTCCACAAACGAGTACACCGGGTACGTACACGGTTACCTATACGGTAGCACCTGCAGGTGGTTGTGCTTTATACACCACCACCACCACGATCACCATAACGGCTGCACCGAATATCATTATCTTCTATGCAGGCAATCCATATTGCTCAAATTCAGGAACAGCCAATGTAACCAGATTTGGTACCCCGGGCGGAACCTACAGTTCAACGGCAGGCTTAAGTATTACCCGCCACGGGCGCTGTTAACTTAGGTGGAAGCACGCCAGGAACATATATAGTAACCTACACGTACACCGGGTACCTACACGGTAACCTACACGGTACTGGCCTCAGGCGGTTGTCCTACGTACACTACAACCACAACGATCACGATAACGGCCTTACCGGCAGCCACGATAGCGTACACCGGTAGTCCTTATTGCTCCAATGCAGGAACAGCTAATGTAACCAGAACAGGTACAGCAGGTGGCACCTACAGCGCAGCACCGGCAGGCTTAACGATAAGTGCCACAACAGGTGCCGTAACATTGGGCACCAGCGCAGCCGGCACCTACACGGTTACCTATACCATTGCAGCGGGCGGCGGATGTCCGGTTGTAACAGCAACAACTTCCATCACCATAACCACCTTACCGACAGCCACAATAACCTATGCAGGCAATCCATATTGTCAGAATGCAGGAACGGCTACGGTAACCAGAACAGGTAATGCAGGCGGAACCTACTCAGCAGCACCAGCAGGCTTAAGCATTAGTCCAACAACAGGTACCGTAACCCTGGGCACCAGTACCCCTGGCACCTATACGGTTACTTATACCTTAGCAGCGGGCGGCGGATGCCCGGTAGTAACAGCCACGACAACCATTACGGTTCAGTCGCTGTCAACCGC
This sequence comes from Chitinophagaceae bacterium, assembly GCA_016710745.1. Lineage (GTDB taxonomy): Bacteria > Bacteroidota > Bacteroidia > Chitinophagales > Chitinophagaceae > Ferruginibacter. Next base: position 444,581 of record JADJVB010000013.1, read on the forward strand.
AGCTACAGCAGCCACGGCCACACCATCATCACTGTGTGGACCAGGATCAGTAACCTTAGCGGTAACGGGCGGTTCACTGGGAACTGGAGCGAGCTGGAAATGGTATAGCGGATCATGTGGAGGAACATTGGTAGGTACCGGTGCCACGATCACCATTCCGGTAAGTGCAACGACCACTTATTTTGTAAGAGCAGAAGGCGCTTGTAACACAACTACCTGTGTTAGTGTATCGGTAACGGTAAACGTACAACCAACGGTAAGCCTGTCGGCCTCACCACTAACGGTACTAAGCCGTCCGGGACAAACGACCACGTTAACCGCGGCGGTGACACCGGCAACGGGCACAACGATCACCTGGTACAGGAATGATGTGGTGGTGCCTGGCGCTACGTCAACGACCTTACTGGCAGACATCGACAAACTGGGAGTATACACGGTTCGGGTAACCACGGGAGCGGGCTGTACAGCCTTATCGAATGCGGTGGCTATAACAGCCGACGCATCGAACCAATTGTTCATCTCACCAAATCCAAACAACGGTGCGTTCAAAGTGAGGTTCTACAGCAATTACCAGAACTATGGTGCATTGCGTCATTTGGTGATATTCAGTGCACTTGGACAAAAAGTGTATGATAAGACCTTCCCGATCACGGCGCCATACAGTGCTATGGATGTAGATATCCGTAACCTGGGCAAGGGCACTTATTTTGTGATGGTAACCGATGCCACGGGCGAATTTGTGTTGGCAACGGGTAAAGTGATCACGCAGTAAAACAACCAATCGCATCATAATAAACTAAAGCCGTCCAGCCTCAGGCTGGACGGCTTTTTTAGTGTCATTTCAATCCCGAATGTATGGGAGAGAAATCTATTATCGATAATTAGATAAAACAGATTTCTCCCTTCGGGATCGAAATGACAAGTATTATCGTTATCCATATCACTAACTACAATCCTGTTGATTTTTTCAATTGAAAATTGTCAATTACCGAACCCATATTTTCTATGATCGCATCGCCAAATTCAGTTGTCTTTAACAACGTAGCTCCGGTCATCAGGTTATAAAAATCGATGGTTACTTCTTTACGCATGATGGTAGCTTCCAACGCCGATTCAATCAGGTCAGCAGCTTCTTTCCAGCCTATATATTCGAGCATCATACAGCCACTTAAGATCACCGAAGACGGGTTCATGCTGTTGGTGCCGGCAAATTTAGGCGCTGTGCCATGGGTAGCTTCGAACACGGCATGCCCGGTATTGTAGTTAATATTGGCGCCCGGTGCAATACCGATGCCGCCTACTTCTGCCGCCAGGGCATCAGAAATATAATCGCCATTCAGGTTAAGCGTGGCAACTACGGAGTAGTCTTTTGGCGCAATCAAAATCTGCTGTAAAAAATTATCGGCTATCACATCTTTTATTAGCAATTTACCCTCGTGTAATGCTTTATGTTGCACTTCGTTGGCATGTGCTTCGCCATGTTCTTTTTTAAGTTGATCCCATTCGTCCCAGGTAAAGGTTTTATCACCAAATTCGGTACGGGCCACTTCATAACCCCAGGTTTTAAATCCGCCTTCGGTAAATTTCATGATATTCCCTTTGTGTACGAGGGTAACCGAAGGAAGATCATGCTCAAGTGCATGATTAATGGCTGCCCTTACCAGACGTTTGGTTCCGGATGCAGAAACCGGTTTAACCCCATAGCCCGATTCGCCGGGGAAGCGGATATTTTTTACACCCATTTCTTCCAACAGAAATTTTTCGAATTGTTGGGCTTCTGCTGATCCGGCCTGCCATTCAATACCCGCATAAATATCTTCCGTGTTTTCACGAAAAATGATCATGTCCACATTTTCGGGATGCGTTACCGGGGAGGGTACACCTTTAAACCATTTAACCGGTCGAACACAGGCATACAAATCAAGATCCTGCCGAATGGCCACGTTCAGTGAGCGTATGCCACCACCGGTAGGGGTAGTTAAGGGGCCTTTGATAGAGACCAGATAATCTTTGGCCGTTTGCAAGGTGGCTGCGGGCATCCATTCGCCAGTTTGTTTAAAAGCTTTTTCGCCGGCCAGCATTTCTTTCCAATCAATTTTTCGGGTATTTTGGTAAGCCCGGGCTACTGCCGTATCAAATACTTTTTGAGCTACCGCCCATATTTCGGGGCCGATCCCGTCGCCTTCAATAAAGGGAATGATCGGGTTGTTGGGCACATTCAGTTTACCAGCTTCACCCATTGTTATTTTTTCTGCCATAATAAGCCTCCTCTAGCTCCTCCGCCGATTGGCGGAGAGCAAACGTAGAAGATCGTTTTTTGTTTTTGAACTATATCAATTATCAATAGCCTTGATAAATATCAAGATAATCTCTTACTTCCACCGGTTACCTGTTTGTAAGCAGGCAGGGCCGTAAGAGCCGCAAATTTATGAAAAATTGGGCGGAGTTAAAAAGCAATAAAAAAGCTTTCTGTAAAACAGAAAGCCTTTTTCGATTGTTTGGATAACTATTAATTCGCTCTTCGTAACCTGAAATTGCAGGTAACATTATAGGTAATATTACCCGGAGGTGCGCCGGTCATCGTGCCTGTGAAATTTCCTGCCACAAACTGCCCAATGGCACCGTATTCTGTGATATTGACCAGGATAGGCGTACCAATATTTAACGTGTCATTCACCTGGCTAGGGTCAAAGTATAAAAGGTTCTGACTGCTGCCAACTCCAATTCCGCCATTACTCATATTCACGTTAACCCAGGCATTTGGTGTTTGCCTGTAACCCGTCAGGTATATAGCTGATTGATTATTGTTAGTATACGAAAACGTATCGGCAGGGGATGTAAAACTGTATGGGGTGGTATTAATCGTGTAATTGATAAATTGCAGGGTTGAAGTTCCACAGGCTTGTATATTACCAACTGTGTTTGTGCCTGCGGTAACTACATAGCTCACAGATGCACTTTGTTGGGCATTGGTTATGTCTTCGGCGATAAGGGTAACGGTTTGCGGAAAAGTACAGAACCCTTTGGTAAAACTATATGCTCCCTGATTATTCAACGGATAAAAGGTATAATAGCTACCCTCATATAAAACGATATATCCATTAGTAACCGGTGCGCTGGAACAATCAGTTACGGTGCCGCTCAGGGTTGCAAAATAAGTGGTGGATGATATGGTGATCACCCCTAATGAAATATTGACATTGGTAGTTGTAAAAGGCTGTGCATATATTGGTGAAGAGCAATTATTTGAAAAGACTTCCATAAGCAGGCTGGCGTTACCGGGCACGGCACCGCCAACATAACCGGTAGAATCAGTATAACCCGAACGCCAGTTATTTGTACCTGCGACCGTTATTTTAACATAGGTATAAGCCAATGGCGCTCCTGTGCTGTTTTTTAAGGTAACATCGAACTGCACATAATTGGCAGGCACATCGCAGTTCCAGAAAGAGAAATGGCTAACCTCAGCAACATAAGTATTGCCGGTTTTTACCGCCGTGCCCTGCTCTTTCCATAATCCGTTTGCCTCGTCGAAATACCATAGTGGAATGGTAGCCGGAGCACCCGAAGAAAGCGATGGGGCGATGGGCATGGTAAGCGTTGCTTTCTGGCCATTTACGATCTGCAACAGCTCGCCCGAAGAACCGGTTAGTTCAACAGCTGCCATGCCAAATGTTTGTAAAGTTTTTAGTCCGCCATCCGTATTAATTCCCCGTAGATCACCGGGCATGATCCTATCCAGATCTGCAGCTTCGGGGTTGATAAAAAAGGCCGCCATATTTACCGTACCTATGTATGCGGCATTGGTAGCTGCGTTTACAATTGTGCCTGCATTTAATTTCACCGTTAAACCACTCGCCAGACTAACGGTACCGCCTGTTGTTGAATTAACCGTGCCGGCAATAGTTTTAGGGATCAGTTTTATTCTGAAAAAAGCAGCTTTGCCTGCTTTGGCGATATAGGTTTTAATGCCTTTAAAGTATCCGGCCCTGGTAATGGTAACCACGGCCGCTTCCTGAACAACCTGTACATTACTGGCTTCAAAATGACCGTATTTATCTGTTGTGCTGCTGTTAGATCCAAATTGAACGGTGGCTCCCATTACCGGCGCATCATTTTCATCGGTTACAAAACCGGATACTGAGGAACTTACTTTGGTGACCAGGTCGGGCGGTGTTTGTGCCGGAGCACTATCATCGAGGCTAAGTTCTTTTTGGCAGGAGAAGAAAAAGGTTGTTACAACGGCCAACATCAGGAACTTGCCAATAGATTTAATGGTTAGGGTTGACATGGCTAAGAAGTTTTAAGTTTAATAGGTTCAATTTGTTGCTAAGATGCTGCTAAAATACTATATGTTGCCTGAAGAGTTGCTTTTCAATAATTATGCAATGCGCGTAATGGGAATTTTAAGCACCCGATATTAAATAATTGATTCATAGATCAGAAATTAATACTGCAATTCAGCCAACCACTATCGAAATTAACTTCGGGGTATTTTTTATAGAAATTGATCGCCGGTTCATTCCAGTCAAGCACCTGCCACTTCATCCCACTGTATTTTTTTTCTTTTGCTTCTTCTATCAACCTGTCAAACAATAATTTACCAACTCCCTTGCCCCTCATTTTTTCAGTAACCAACAGGTCTTCCAGATACAGGCGGGTTCCCTTCCAGGTAGAATAACGGATATAACAAGGGCAAAGCCGACAACCTCACCCCGACCCTCTCCAACGGGAGAAGGGGGCAAGGAGACCGAAACGATCGGGGCTTCTGCCACCCAGGCAAACCAAACCGGGTTATCGCCGAAACCGGTTTCTACAAAATGATCAAAAGATACGGTCACCGCATCCGGTTCTTTTTCATATACGGCGAGTTCCCGGATCAGCTCCATCATCCTTTTACAATCCTCTTTTACAGCTTTTCTAATTAGCATACGCATACTGATTTAATCCATTATCCATTATCAATTATCCATTATCATTAGCAAGCGCCTGCTCCAGGTCCATAATAATATCCTGCACGTTCTCAATCCCCACACTCATGCGTATCAATCCATCGGTTATTCCATATTGTTCTCTTTTTTCTTTGGGTACGCCGTGATGCGTCATGCTGGCCGGATGACAAAGCAGTGTATCGCAGGTGCCTAACGATACCGCACGAACGCACATTTGCAGCTTATCAATAAATTGCTTCGATGCCTCAAATCCGTCCCTCAACTCAAAACTTAACATCGCGCCGGGATGCCGCATTTGTTTTGCCGCTGTGTAAAAATCGGGATGCGATGCCAGGCCCAAATAATTTACTTTACTGATGGCAGGATGTGCTTCCAGAAAAGCCGCCACTTCCACGGCATTGTGGCCATGGCGCTCCATTCTTATTTCCAATGTCTTCATGCCCTGTATCAATAAAAATGCATCAAATGCATTGCTGTTGCCGCCCAGCAGGCGGTGTACTTTGGTAACACGGCCATTCATTTTTTCCAAATCAGTTCCCAGCAAAACGCCGCCAATGGCCGTACCATGACCGTTTAAAAATTTGGTGGTGCTGTGTACCACAAAGTCAACTCCGTATTTAAATGGTTGCTGTAAATAAGGAGTGGCAAACGTATTGTCGACAGCAACCAGTAATTTTTTTGTTTTTGCCAAACGGGTCAGCTCATCCAGATCAACGCATTGTATCGTGGGATTGGCCGGTGTTTCGAGGTAAAGCATTTTGATGTCGGGATGGGCGTTGATAAGTTCTGCGGCTTGATCCACATCCCGCAGGTCGGCCACAATCATGTTGATACCGAGCGGCGGTAACACTTTTTCCAACAATTCCTGGGTGCCGCCGTATAAGGAATAATGTGTTAATACTTTATCGCCCGACTGCAGATTGGAGATCATCAACGTGCTGATGGCTGCCATGCCGCTGGCGTGTAAAATGGCTTTCAGTTCAATAGGGTTACCATCTTCAGCTGTGACGCCGAAACTTTCCAGTGCGGCGATCTTTTCTTCCGCTTCGGTGATCGTTGGGTTTCCCCAGCGACCATAGATATAACCTTTTTCTTCGCCGCTGAAACGCCGCATGCCCTGCTCCGCTTCGTCAAAAACATAGGTACTGCTGGCATAAATGGGTGTAAGGTGGGCATAGTTGGGGTCGGGTTCATGGCCAGCATGAATAGCAACCGAACTAAAGCCGCTGAAATTGAGTTTTTTATCCGGCATTTTTTTAATTGATAATGATATAATTAATAATAGATAATTTTACTTAAAACCCGACACGGGTAAATCAAAAGTACAAAAATCATGAAGGAATTGTTACAACAATACGCGGCCTATAATTTATGGGCTACCGGTTTACTGGTGGATATCATCAACAAATTGCCCGGGGATGACAAAACAAAGGAAGTGGCCGGCAGCTTTCCCTCTTTATATACAACCTTGCAGCATATGTGGCTGGCCGAGGAAGTTTGGTGGCAGCGGCTTAAACTGGCTGAACATATTGTGCTGCAAAGTGAAACCTTTGCCGGGAGTTTTGAAGAATTGACCGCAAATCATGCGAAGCAAAGCGAGCTTTTTGCCGAATGGATACAGGGTGCCACCGAATCGCAACTGGATCATGTGTTTGCCTATATTCGTAATAAAGAACAAATTAAAATGCCGGTATATCAGATGTTGCATCATGTGTTTAATCATGCAACGTATCACCGTGGACAATTGGTAGCGATGTTGAGGCAGTTGGGGATTACTAAAATTCCTTCAACGGATTTTTCCACGTTTTGTATGAAGAAGTGAAGGGGGTGGGAGTCAGGGGTTTCTTAATTGGATGGTGGATACTGGATGATGGATACTAGATGCTGGATACTGGAATAGTCTGCGAAGATCAATAATAACAATTCAACCCTTAATTATGATCAATCATGGTCATCTTAACGCCATAGCCCAATCTGTATCCGGCTCGGCCTGGTGTGGGTGGCTGATACTCGATGTGTAGAAAATCGCGGTACACCATACCAATGTCTTTTGCATAGTTTTCGGCGCTGAAATTTATTTCGTGGTAGGAATTCGGGTCGCCGGTATTGCCGATTATTTCATCCCGTTGATTTACATACAGTGTATTGTCGAGCGTAATGGCGCCCAATACCATTGGCTGGCCAACATTTTCATAAGTATAATCCCAATCGGCCAAATATTTAACGTTCGAGTTTAACGAATAGGTATCAATATAGGTGTTGCCTTTCCATGTTAAACCATCTCTTACGGGGCCTTTTAGTTTTATGAAACGCATGTTGTTTTCAACAAATTCGAGTGTAAAATCAGTGGGAACCGCCATAAAGGTATTATCGGGGTTCCAGGGATTGGCGGGCGTTTTACGTATGTAGCGTATTATTCGATAGGCAGGTCTTCCCAAATTGTCGGCGATCAACGCATCCACTACCAGCTTCACCTGGTATTTGACAACGGTATCTTTTGCCCCAAAATTTATAAAGACCGTGGAATCCAGGTCATAAGTTATGTACTTGCCCACCAGCAATGGGTTGTAATCATTAACAGTGGCCACATCAAGCACTTCGTCGCTTTTTTTGCAGGCGTTAAAAACCACTGCTGAAACCAAAACCAGTAAAAGGATTACCTTTCTCATAAGTTGATATATTACAAATATAGATACATTTAAATCGAAAAAGGCTGCTCAGCCCGCTGTATTATTCCGCCACCGATCACATCGTCTCCTTCATAAAATACAGCACTCTGTCCTGGCGCAACACCCTTTACATCTTCATAAAAACGAACATTTATACCATTTTCGTATGTGAAGAGGTTACTTAATGCACCTTTATCTTTATATCTTATTTTGGTAAGGGCTTCCATTCCTTCGGTGATGCCGTCATATTTTAGCCAGTTTAGCTGGTTAACGTTCATGGCTGTCCGGTTCAGGTCATGCTCTTCGCCCAATACCACGGTATTGGTTTCGGGCAGGATCTCGGTTACAAAAGCGGGCCTTCCCAATGCAATATCCAGTCCATTACTTTGGCCAACGGTATAAAAAGGATAGCCCTTGTGTTGTCCCAGGATCTTTCCGGTTTTGTCGATAAAATTACCGCCGGCTACGCGTTCTTCAAGACCATCTACCTTGCGCTTTAAAAAGCCACGGTAATCATTATCGGGCACAAAGCAAATCTCGTAACTCTCGTTTTTCTTAGCCAGTTCGGGATAACCAAAATCGTGTGCCATCTGGCGTATATCTTTTTTATGATAGGTACCCAGTGGCAAAATGGTACGGCTGAGCAGGTCCTGCTGTAATCCCCAAAGGGCATAGCTTTGGTCCTTGGTATCGTCGATCCCTTTTCGTATAAAATACCGTCCTTTACTGTGTTGATGTACCTGCGCATAATGGCCGGTGGATATAAAATCGCAGTTCAACGCATCGGCTCTTTTCATCAGCGCCCGCCACTTGATATGGGTGTTGCACATCACACAGGGATTGGGCGTACGGCCGGCAATATATTCCTCTACAAAATTGTCGATCACAAAATCGCCAAATTCTTCCCTGATATCCAAAATAAAATGGGGAAAGCCGTGCTGTACGGCGGCCTGGCGGGCATCGTTAAAACTATCGAGGTTGCAACAGCCGGTTTCTTTTTTACCGGTGGTGCCTACGCTGGCAGCATAATCCCAGGTTTTCATAGTAATGCCCACTACTTCATAACCCTGCTTATGAAGCATTAAAGCCGCCACGGTACTGTCAATACCGCCGCTCATGGCCATTAATACTTTTCCTTTTTTACTCATAACCTCACCCCATCGAGCTACGCTCTTTCCCTTCGCTTTGCTCGTGAACTCCAAAAGGAGAGGGGCTTTTGCACCTCAAACTTTGAAGAATGGTATATTTTTATGTTACATCGCAAAGATACAAAGAACGGTTTAGGGTTAGTTGTTAACGGTTTGTGGTTTGCGGAAATTTTGAATTAACGGGCTCTTGATAACTTTTGCCTTTTGCCTTTTGACTTTTGACTTAATTTGCAGCCATGCAGCAATACTTAACACTTCTACAGCATATCATTGAAAACGGTACCGATAAAAGCGACCGTACAGGCACCGGCACCCGCAGCGTTTTTGGCTACCAGATGCGTTTTAACCTGGCCGACGGGTTTCCGCTGGTCACCACAAAAAAATGCCACCTGAAAAGTATCATTTACGAACTGCTTTGGTTTTTGCAGGGCGATACCAATATTGGGTATTTAAAAGAACATAATGTAAAGATATGGGATGAGTGGGCCGATGAGAGCGGTGATCTTGGTCCGGTTTACGGAAAACAATGGCGCAGCTGGTCAGGAGCAGATGGGGTAGAAGTTGACCAGGTAAAAGAATTGATCCATACTTTAAAAACAAACCCCGACAGCCGGCGCATGATCATCAGTGCCTGGAATGTGGCCGATCTGCCAAAGATGAAATTAATGCCTTGTCATTGTTTGTTTCAATTCTACACAGCCCCGGCCCCCTCCGGCTCCCCCGAAGGGGGAGGACGTCCACGTTTGAGTTGTCAACTTTACCAGCGTTCGGCGGATGTGTTTTTGGGTGTACCTTTTAATATTGCGTCGTATGCCTTGTTGACGATGATGATCGCGCAGGTATGCGATATGGAGCCGGGCGAGTTTGTGCATTCTTTTGGTGATGTGCATTTGTATAAGAATCATTTCGAGCAGGCTGAGTTGCAGTTAAGCAGGTCGCCGTTTCCGTTACCACAGATGAAGATCAATCCCGGGGTTAAAGATATTTTCGAATTTAAATTTGAAGATTTCGAATTGCTGAATTATGTATGTCATCCGGGAATTAAAGCACCGGTGGCGGTGTAGCAGCCCCCTCAATCCCCCTGCACGGCATCCTGCGGAAAGGGGGAAGCTTTGGATTAGGATGTTTTAAAAGCCTTCTCAGTTTTTAGCGCTCGTGCGGCTGGAATTTAGCCTTTTCTCCCTGGTCGGTGTCTCTTTGCCGTTGTTGGTGTTCGTGCGGTTGGGATGTAGCCGGGCAATCACCAACAACAGCACAGGCTGATGTTAGTATTTCGAAGCCCACTTTAGGATATTCAATCTGCTGGTTGTTGGTGAATGCCAACGCTGCCTAAGCCAGGACACAAACACCAACAACGGCGGAAGATGGGATTTCGGTTCATGGAGACGCTAACCGAGGCAGCGGATTTTTATATTCTTACTGCACTGTTTATTCATGCCAGATTTATGCTAACGTCATGGTTACTTCATTCATCCTTCGCTCTAACCTTATGGTAACTCCATGGTAACTCCATGGTAACTCCATGGTAACTCCATGGTAACTCCATGGTAACCTGTTCTTCCCACCGTGGCGGTGGGGATTTGTAAATTCAGCCGGTCAGGTTCTAATTTCCCATTCCTTATTTTATCCTTTACTTTGCAACTATGACTATTACATTGATCGTAGCCGCCGCCGAAAACAACGCCATTGGTAAAAACAACGAGTTGCCCTGGCATTTACCCAACGACCTTAAATTTTTTAAAAATACCACCTGGGGTATGCCGGTTATCATGGGACGAAAAACATTTGAAGCCGTGAATAAACCATTGCCGGGGAGGTTTAATATTGTTATCACCCGCCAGGCCGATTGGACGGCAGATAAAGTGACTGTGGTAAAGGATTTAAACGAGGCGCTGGAAAAAGCAGCCGAAACAAATTGCAACGAAGCATTCGTTATTGGCGGCGGAGAGATCTATAAACAAGCATTTGATATGGCTGATAAGATCTATTTAACCCGTGTACATACCGAGATTGATGGGGATACGTTTTTTCCGGAGGTTGATGAAAATAAATGGCAGCTGATCTCAAAACAGGAATTTGAGGCCGATGAAAAACATGCATTTGCCTATTCCTTTCAAACCTGGACGAGGAAATAATGGAAAATGGATAGTGGATAATTGATAATTGATAATTGATAATTCTTTATTTATAATTTATAATTGTATAGTAGTTTTCAACTAGCAAAAAAGTATATTAATTACCAGCTTACCGCTTCCAACGGAAAGGGCCACGGTATTCATTCTCCCTTTGTGTTTGATTTTGTTAACAAAATTTTGAATGACGATAGCGAACAGCCCTGCTACGCCCGCATTGAACAGCAAAGAAAAGCATTGCTCCATGATGCAACGCTTATTGAGGTGGAAGACTTTGGCGCCGGATCGGCTGTTATCAGGTCTAACAGAAGAAGAATTTCGGCTATCGCGGCCTCCTCACTGAAGCCAAAAAAATATGCCCGGCTTTTGAACCGAATGGTAAATTATTATAAACCGCAAACCATACTGGAATTAGGTACCTCCTTTGGTATAACCACAGCTTACCTGGCATCGGCAAATGAGAATGCCAACGTATTCACCTGCGAAGGCTCACCTGCGATCGCAGCTATTGCCAAACAAAATTTTGACACACTGGGATTGAAAAATATTGAATTGACCGAAGGCGATTTTTCCACAGGGTTGTCTCCATTATTAAACAGGTTGAAAAAGATAGATTTTGCCTTTGTTGATGGGAATCACCGAAAAGAACCGACAGGGGAATATTTTACAAAGATCCTGCAACAGGCAACGCCTTCAACCATATTAGTATTTGATGATATACACTGGAGTGCCGACATGGAAGAAGCCTGGGAAGCCATAAAAAGCCATGAAACGGTAACATTAACAATCGATCTTTTTTTTATGGGACTTGTTTTTTTGAATACTGATATTAATCATACACAACACTTTACTATCCGGTTTTAATTTTTCTTACATTTGCTTCAATTAATTGCTTATGATAATCGGCGTTTTAAAAGAACCATCTCCCGAAACAAGAGTCTCATTGCTGCCAGAACATGTTGTCATTCTTAAAAAATGGAATGTAGATGTTTGTGTTGAAAGCGGCGCAGGCGTTACTGCATTTGCTAATGATGAAAAATATACCGAAGCCGGCGCAACGATCAAATCGCGAAACGAAGTTTTACAAAGCAGTGATTTTCTGTTGAGTATTAACACTCCGCAACAATCTGAAATCGACAATCTGATCCCGATGGCTATCGGGACTAAAATAATCCTGGGTGTTTACCAACCTTTGTTCAACGCAGCGTCAATGAAAGACCTTGCTGAAAAAGGTTTAACCGTGTTCAGCATGGACATGTTGCCCCGCACCACCCGTGCACAAAGTATGGATATTTTAAGCAGTCAGGCCAATATTGCCGGCTACAAAGCGGTGTTGCTGGCAGCTAATTTATTTCCGAAATATTTTCCCATGTTTATGACGGCCGCTGGCAGTATTCCTCCGGCAAAAATGTTGATACTGGGCGCCGGAGTTGCGGGCCTGCAGGCCATTGCAACGGGTAAACGACTGGGTGCGGTGGTGGAAGTATTTGATACCCGGCCGGCCGTAAAAGAAGAAGTAATGAGCCTGGGTGCAAAATTTATAGAAGTAGAAGGCGCCGCCGATGCCAGCATAGCAGGAGGCTATGCGGTTGAGCAAACCGAAGATTTTATGCAACGCCAAAAAGCAAAAATTGCAGAGAGTGTGGCAAAGGCGGATATTGTAATTACTACCGCACAAATACCCGGTAAAAAAGCGCCCATACTCATTACCACTGCTATGATGGAAGCCATGAAAAACGGCTCCGTCATTATTGACCTGGCTTCAGCCACCGGTGGCAATACCGAGCTTACAAAAAATGATGAAACCATAGTTCACCAGGGTGTAAGCATTGTTGGTAATTCAGCTCTGGCATCCACCATGCCCAGCGATGCCAGTAAACTATACGGAAAAAATATTTTGAACTTTTTACAACTCATGATCGATAAAGAAGGAAAATTCAATTTAAATTTTGAAGATGACCTGGTGAAAGGTACCTGTGTGGTACATGGAGGAAAAATTACGAATGAAAGAGTGGCCCCCTAAATCCCCCAAGGGGGACTTTTTGGACCTCACAAATTTGAATTGCTTTTATGTATATAAGAACAAGCTTTTAAAAAATTAAAAAGATAGTAAAATTATTATTCACCAAAATCCCTCCCCTTGGGGAGGTTAGGAGGGGCCAAATATGCTAAACTTTATTTCAACAAACCAGCAGATCATCTACATCGTTATCCTCATGATATTCGTAGGAATTGAAGTGATCGGCCGAGTGCCCAGTGTATTGCATACACCACTTATGAGCGGTGCCAATGCCATACATGGTGTAGTTGTTATTGGCGCTATCATTATTATGGGACAGGCGGAAGAAAGTAATTACCTGGCGCTCATACTTGGATTTTTGGCGGTTGTACTAGGAACGCTGAATGTGGTTGGGGGTTTTGTGGTTACCGACAGGATGCTGGAAATGTTTAAGAAAAAAAAGTGACACGGATTATCCGAATTACACTGATTACACGAATTATATAAAACAAAACTTTGCGGCTTTGCATCTTTGCGGGCTTTGCGTGAAAAAATAATACTAATGGGATTCAACATACTCACACTTTGTTACCTGATCGCTTCGGTAACTTTTATCCTCGGACTGAAAATGCTGTCGAACCCGGCCACTGCCCGCCGGGGAAATTTGCTGGCAGCATTTGGTATGGGCATTGCCATACTGGGTACGATCTTTTTGTATACCAGTCATGATACGGGCGAACACCTCGGCAATTATCCCTGGATATTCGGAGGCTTGTTGATCGGTGGTATCATTGGTACACTGGCTGCCAAAAAAGTAAAGATGACGGCCATGCCCGAAATGGTGAGTATGTTCAATGGCATGGGTGGTGCCTGTGCGGCGCTGATCTCGGTTGTGGAGTTTGGGCATTTATCAAAAGAAATAACCGATGGGGTTGTTACCGCTGCTTCCGTTCAACCAACCGTGTTGATCATTGTGTTGGGATTGATCATTGGCTCGGTATCTTTTGCCGGCAGTATGATCGCCTGGGGTAAATTAAATGGTAAAGTGAGCGATTTTAGTTTCACCGGTCAAAATATCCTTAACCTCGTGATCCTTGCGGTAGCCCTGACAGCGGGAGCCTACCTGGTGTACGATCCCACGCAAAGCGTTTTACTATATGTTATTTTAGGTTTGTCGTTAGTATACGGCATTTTGTTTGTTATGCCCATTGGTGGTGCCGATATGCCGGTTGTAATTTCGCTGCTCAATTCGTTTACCGGTGTGGCCGCGGCCTGTGGCGGATTTTTGTATGATAATAAGGTCATGCTTACCGGCGGTATATTGGTTGGCGCAGCCGGTACCCTGCTTACTATTTTAATGTGTAAGGCGATGAACCGCTCTTTGCTGAATGTGTTGATCGGTTCTTTTGGGGGCAGTAAAACGGCAGTTGCAGGTGCAAGCAGCGATATGGGACAAATTAAAGAGATCAGTTTGAGCGACGCGGCCATGGTGATGAGTTATGCCAACAAAGTGATGATAGTACCGGGTTATGGTTTGGCCGTGGCGCAGGCACAGCATGTTTGTCATGAACTGGAAAAAATACTGGAAGAAAAAGGTGTGGAAGTTAAATATGCCATTCACCCCGTAGCCGGCCGTATGCCCGGCCACATGAATGTGTTATTAGCCGAGGCTGATGTACCTTATGAAAAATTACTGGAGATGGAAGACGCCAATGACGAATTTAAAACCTGTGATGTGGTGCTGATCCTTGGCGCCAATGATGTGGTAAACCCCGCTGCAAAAAATGATCCGGCTTCTCCCATATATGGTATGCCCATTTTAGAAGTTGAATTGGCCAAGACCGTAATCGTAAACAAACGCAGTATGAAACCGGGCTATGCCGGTATTGAAAATGCACTTTTCTTTCAACCGAAAACAAGCATGTTGTTTGGTGATGCTAAGAAAGTATTGCAGGATCTGTGCGCAGAAGTAAAAGCAATATAAAAATATTTTCTCTGCTGCCGTACTTTCGCATCAATCTTTGCGGCCGCCTGTTTCTTAGGCCAGCGGCTGCATTATCCATCCCTAAAATCACCTCAACAAAACAATCATTATTATTTCCACTATATTTGGATTTCAATAATACGAAAAATGAAAACTTTCCTTGGCATCATACTATTAGCTATTGTAATTTTTAGCTGCCAAAAAGAAATTAGCCCGGAAAATATTGTTGCCACATTACCATCCCTTACCACTACAGTAGTAACATCAATTACAGCTACCACGGCAACAAGTGGTGGAAATATCAGTGACGATGGCGGAGCAGTAATAACAGCCCGTGGTGTTTGTTGGAGCACTTCACCCAACCCGGTTGTAAGCGGTAATCATACAACAGATGGCACCGGAAGCGGAACCTATGCAAGTAATATTACCGGCCTTACTATTACAACCACGTATTATGTTCGTGCTTACGCAACCAACAGCGAAGGAACAGCCTATGGTAACGAGATAATTTTTACTACAACCAATACCTCAACAGCACTGCCAACAGTGCTGACTACCTCATTATCATCAATCACTATGACAACTGCGTCAGGTGGTGGTAATGTGGTTGCAGATGGTGGTGCAACGGTAACTGCCCGTGGCGTTTGCTGGAATACAACAGCAAACCCGCTTGCAACTGGTAACCATACAACCGATGGCACTGGTATTGGTGCATTTACAAGTGCTATAACAGGCTTAACTGCTGCTACCACCTACCATGTACGTGCCTATGCTACAAACAGTTTGGGCACATCCTACGGTGGCGATTCAGTTTTTACAACCGCATCAGCCCCAACCATACCAACAATTACAACTACAGCTATATCAGCTATAACATTAACCAATGCAACAAGTGGCGGAACAATCAGTACCGATGGCGGCGCGGCTGTAACTGCCCGTGGTGTTTGCTGGAGCACAACAGCCAACCCAACCATTGCATTATCAACCAAAACAACCGACGGTACCGGTATCGGAACATTTGCCAGTGCCATTAGCGGTTTAACAGCAGCTACAACTTATCATGTACGTGCTTATGCAACCAATAGTGTAGGTACAGCTTATGGTAATGATGTGAGTTTTACAACAACCGGTTCTTCAACAGCAGATGTGTATGTTGCAGGATATGAAAATGGCACTACACACTATATTGCAAAACTTTGGAAGAATGGCATTGCTACTTCTTTAACCAATGGTGCTAATCATGCTTATGCTTATTCAGTTTTTGTGGAAGGTACAGATGTATATGTAGCAGGAAGCGAAGACAATGGAACAAATGATATAGCAAAAATCTGGAAAAACGGTGTGGCCACTTCGTTAACCAGCGGTGCAAATAATGCAGCCGCATATTCAGTTAAAGTTTCCGGAACAGATATTTACGTGGTGGGGTACGAAAACAACGGCACAAAAGATGTTGCAAAAGTTTGGAAAAACGGTGTAGCAACTTCTTTAACAAACGGATTAAATGATGCAGATGCCCGAAATGTTTTTGTGTCAGGAACCGATGTTTATGTATCAGGATATGAAAGCAATGGAGCCTGGCAGGTTGCTAAAATATGGAAGAATGGTGTTGCGTTATCACTCACAAACGGAACTACTTCAGCTTACGCAGAGTCTGTTTATGTTTCCGGTACGGATGTGTATGTTTCTGGTGGCGAGAGTACAGGAATTAATACAGTTGCGAAAGTTTGGAAAAACACTGTGCCTACATCCTTGTCTGCCGGAAATGGTGATGATGATGCCTGGGATTTATTTGTATCGGGTACAGATGTGTATGTTGCGGGACAAGAATTTATAGGAGGGTTTGATATTGCAAGAATCTGGAAAAACGGCGTGGCAACCTCTCTTACAAATGGAACTGATTTTTCACATGCATATTCTGTGTATGTTTTCAGTGCCGATGCTTATGTGGCAGGTTCGGAATATAATGGAACCAATAATGTAGCAAAAATCTGGAAAAATGGCATTGTAACTACTCTTACAAATGGTTTAAACAATGCAGAAGCTATTTCAATATTTGTAAAATAATCTCACGCAATAAACTTCTTTCAAAAAAAGGTTTGTATCACTCATAAACCTTTTTTCTCACTCGTCCTCGTCTCCGACGAGGATGCATTGGTTTAGAGACTCTGTCTCACTTCTCCCTGCTTCTCAATAATAAACTGCATAATACTTTCCAGTTCCACACCCGCCCGTTCCATCGCATCCAGTATTTCCTCCCGGTTCACATTGGCCGCAAACCCTTTTTCTTTAAATCGTTTTTTGATGCCTTTTAATTCCATTCCTTCGTAACCACCGGGACGCATCAGGCTGTAAGCATGGGTTAAACCGCTTAATTCATCAAATGCATAGAGCATTTTATCCATGCGGGTTTCCGGTTCCACACCAAAATGATTGGGCCCGTGGCTGGCAATAGCCCTGATGATCTCCGGATCAATATTTCTGGATTCCAGCTCCTCAATTATTTTTTTGCAATGCAGTTCGGGCCACTGGTCCCAATCGGCATCGTGTAACAAACCTGCCATTTCCCAACGCCATTGGTCTGCTTCGTTCAATCCTTCTTTTTCGGCTGCCCAGCTTTTCATTAAATGGGCAACCTGCTTCATGTGTAATTGCAGTCTTTCATTTTTTACCCAATCGGTAAATAAGGCATCGGCTTCTGCTCTGGTTAATACATGGCCAGCATTGGCGGCATCTCCAAAAACAGAACGGTTTAATAATAACGACATGGTTCAACTGATTAATTATGTACAGCGAAAATAGAAATTATCTGCTAACTTCATCTGCATAAAAAAAATCCTTGAGCATTCTACCGCCGGCATTAATTCAATCATTACAAAAAGTTAAAGGCTTTGATGAAGAAGCTTTTAGAGAAGTGCACCAATCAGGAGCACAAGTAACTTCGGTAAGGTTGAACCCGAACAAAATATTCAATAATCAATATTCAATATTCAATAATCGATTGAACAGAGTTCCCTGGTCACACCACGGCTACTACCTTCCCGAACGCCCTTCCTTTACACTCGATCCTTTATTTCATGCCGGCGCCTACTATGTGCAGGAAGCCAGTTCTATGTTTCTGGAAGAAGCCTTGAAACAAACGGCTGGTCTTTCTGCCACCATTAAAAGTGTTGGACCTTTGTGCAGCGCCGGGAGGTAAATCAACACTAATCCAATCTGTTATTTCGGAGGATAGTTTGCTGGTTAGCAATGAGGTGATCAAAACCAGGGTGAATATTTTATCGGAGAATATGACCAAATGGGGAGCCGCCAATGTGATTGTAACGAACAATGATCCGAAGGATTTTCAACGACTGGAAAATTATTTTGACGTGATTATTGTGGACGCGCCTTGCAGCGGCAGTGGCTTGTTCAGGAAAGATCCCGATGCCATTACAGAATGGAGTGAAAACAATGTACAACTTTGTGCCCACCGGCAGCAACGGATATTGGCAGATGTCATGCCTTCATTAAAAGCCGGAGGGGTTTTAATTTATTCTACCTGCTCTTATTCGAAGGAAGAAGACGAAGCCATAGCGGATTGGTTGGTTAGCGAATGTACACTTGATAGTATAAAGATGGAGCTTGAAGAAAGCTGGGGAATCGTAGAAACCGTGTCGGAAAAAGAGAAAGCTCACGGTTATCGGTTTTATCCTGATAAAGTAAAAGGAGAAGGGTTTTTTATTGCAGCATTTAGAAATCGGCCCGGTGCTATCGGATTGACAGCTGACCAGGGAAGACAAAAATCCAGATCCAAACATAAGGTCGAAAAATTTCCTGCAAAAGATATTGAAACACTACAGCCGTTTTTGATGAACACAGATGACTTGTTTTTTATCAAACAAAACGAGGAACTTATTGCTTTACCTATTCATTTGGAAAATGATCTGGCATTGATCCGTTCAACACTTTACATAAAAAAAGCGGGCGTGAAACTGGGCACATTGATCCGCAATGAATTAATACCGGCCCACGACCTGGCAGTGAGCAATATAATCAGCACAACAGTTGCTAAAATAGCGGTTGAAAAAGAAACCGCTTTACAATACCTGCGGAAAGCAGAAATAAGTATTGAGACAGTTGATACCGGCTGGGTATTACTTACTTATCTGGAATTGCCCATAGGTTGGGTGAAGTTGTTGCCCACCCGTATCAATAATTACTATCCGGCTGCGTGGCGTATTGTTAACAAATGAATAGCTGCCCCAACCAACAAATTTTCGTTTCTTTGCAACGAAAATTTGGTATACATGAAAAAATTATTCTTCATTTTATTGATGACGCCTTTGTTGAGTTCGGCTCAGAAAAAAATACTGTTGGCAGCCGGTGTTTCTCCGAACCTGTACATCAATCATACCGTTGAAGCCAAAGAAAATTATTATAGCATTGGCAGAATGTATAATGTTAGTCCGAAAGATATTGCACCTTTTAATAAACTAAGCCTGGACGGGGGATTGAATTTAGGACAGGCATTAAAAATTCCGTTGACTGCTTCAAATTTTTTCCAGTCGGGCAAGGCCGCAGCCGATGAAATATTTGTTCCTGTTTACTATGAAGTGAAGGAAAAAGAAGGATTGTACCGGGTTGCATTAAATCACCATAACCTGCCACTGGAAACCCTGAAAAAATGGAATAATATTAATGGCGATGTAGTCAAAAGCGGCGTAAAACTGGTTGTAGGCTACCTGAAGGTTAATAAGGAATTATCGGCATTGGCAGCAAGTGGTATTGGATCAACGATAAGCGAAAACCTGGTGGTAAAAGCAGTTGAAAAGGATGTTACGGAAGATAAGTCGAACAAAAAACTACCTGCCAGGGATGCGGGTCCTCCTGTTGTTAACAATGGAACTGTTCCTCCCGTTGTAATAAAGCCTGAAGCTGAAAAAAAAGTTGTGGTAAAAGAAGATAATCAGACCGTGCCAACAGAAATAAAAAAAACGACTGTAATCGGAAAAGCTAAAGTTGGCGGTACATTTGAAGATATCTATAAATCGCAGGCTGGTAATGCCGAACTGCCGGAGCAGGAAGGCATAGCCGGTGTTTTTAAAAGCACCAGCGGCTGGGACGATAAAAAATACTATTGCCTGCATAACAGCGCAACACCCGGCATGGTGATAAAAATAACCAACCCGGCCAACGGAAAATCTGTTTTTGCAAAAGTACTCGACGTGATGCCCGATGTCAAACAAAATGAGGGTTTGCTGATCCTGATCAGTAATGCGGCGGCCGGTGAACTGGCAGCAGAAGAAGCTAAATTTAATTGTATCATTCAGTATTCAAAATAAAAAATATGAAAAAATATCTTTTATTTTTCTTTTTGATTTGCCTGGCGGGCTATTTACCGGCACAAACCGGCGTGGAAACCAAACCGACCTTTACCGTTGTTAAGTTGAATGCGGCAACGCCGGTAAAAAACCAGGCTGCCACGGGTACCTGCTGGAGTTTTTCAACCACTTCGCTTGTTGAAAGCCAGGCCTTAAAAAGCAATGCCGGTGAAATCGATCTGAGTGAGATGTTCACGGTACGGAATATTTATATCGAAAAGGCAAAAAATTATGTGATGAGATTGGGACGTGCACAGTTTGGTGAAGGAGGATTGGGCCATGACCAGATACACGCGATCGCAACCTATGGTGCTATGCCCGAATCGGCGTATAGTGGTTTAACCGGCGGCCAAAAATCGCATAACCACAGCAAATTATTTACCGCTTTAAAGACCTACCTCGATAATTTAATTAAAACAACCCCGTTAGCTGAAAACTGGATAGCAGGCTATATTAATATCCTGGATGCGGCACTTGGCAAGGCACCTGCCGAATTTGAATATAAGGGAAAAACCTATACGCCTAAAACCTTTGCCCAAGAAGTATTGAAATTTGATGCCAACGACTATGTAGCGCTTACTTCGTTTACGCATCATCCTTTTTACGAACCGTTTATACTGGAAACCATGGATAATTTCAGTAACGGCAGCTTTTATAATTTACCCCTGTACGAATTAATTCAATTAACAAAAGATGCATTGAACAGTGGTTATACCCTGATGTGGGATGCTGATGTGAGCAACAAAGGGTTTAATCAAAAAATGGGTATGGCTGTTTATGTGGAAGATAATGACAAGGCCAATATTCAGGATATCGTTTCAGGTGTCAGCGAAGAAGGCGCGGTAAACCCGGTTATTCGTCAACAGCTTTTTGAAAACCTGACCACTCAGGATGATCACCTCATGCATATCATCGGATTGGAAACGGATAAAAAAGGCGAAAGCTTTTTCGTTGTAAAAAATTCCTGGGGCGAAGTTGGCCCCGATAAAGGTTATATTAATGTATCGGAACCCTATTTTGCCATCAATACCATCAGCCTGGTGGTTCCTAAAGCTGCAATCAGTAAATCATTGCTGGAGAAGCTGAAAATAAAATAGGCTGGGCTGGTAAATTATTTGGGCTGGCTAAACGCCTGGTCAACAAATAAGCCGAATTCCGGGCTTTAAAAGTATACGCTTAATTTGTAAACCGGTAACCGCGTAAAAAATCGGCAATGGTCATTTTCTTCTTGCCTTCCAATTGCAGTTCCAAAATTGAAAGGTAACCATCCGGGCAGGCATATTGTAAAAACGTTTTATTATCCGTTTCAAAATTCCCCGGGGCTATTGCTGGTACCTTATTCAGCTTTTCCACACGGTATACCTTCAATTTCCTTTCCTCCAGAAAAGTAAAAGCAGTTGGGTATGGAGCAAGGCCCCTTATCAGATTATATATTTCAGCAACAGGTTTATGCCAATTGATCAGGCAGGTTTCAGTGAATATTTTGGAAGCATGTTTTAACGTTGAAGGTTCAATGTTAAACGTTGAAAGTTGGGGAGTTTCTGTTAAACTGCCATCTGCCAATCCCTTAATCGTTTTAACTAAAAGTTGTGCACCGATGGCTTTCATTTTATCATGTACATCACCTGCAGTATCAGTTTCCGTGATCGGAAAACTTTCCTGCAGCAAAATATCCCCGGTATCGATCTCGTGTTTTAATTTGAAGGTAGTTACACCAGTTTCTTTTTCACCATTGATAACCGCCCAGTTTATGGGTGCGGCACCGCGGTATTGGGGTAACAGGCTTCCATGCAGGTTTACCGAGCCCATGGGCGGCATGTTCCAGACTGCCTCGGGTAACATGCGAAAGGCTACTACGATCTGCAGGTCGGCTTTCAATGATCTTAACGCATCTAAGAATTCAGGGTTCTTTAATTTTTCGGGTTGAAGAACAGGGAGGTTATTTTCTACCGTATATTTTTTTACAGCGCTTTGTTGTATTTCCATTCCCCTCCCCGCAGGTTTATCAGGTGCAGTTATTACGCCCACGATATTGCAGCCTGCTTTTACCAATGCATCAAGCGAGGCAACAGCAAATTCGGGCGTGCCCATAAAAACGATCCGTAGCGATTGAAAATCTTTCATTGCTGCGAAGGTAATGATTTGCTTTTTTAAGGTAATGGACGTTATTTATTTTGAATTTCTTTTTTGAGTTCTTCAATTTGTTTTTGCTGCTCTTTAACTGCATTGATCATTAAAAAAATATAAGCCTGGTTATTTACACTGCGTAGGTCATCAAAGTCTTTCGTTACATTTTTATCTACCATATACGGTGCAACTTTTTCAAGTTCCTGTGCCAGTACACCGATTTGCATTTTTTCGGTTTGAAAAGGTGATAACTGGTTATAATAGTAGCTAACCGGATTAATTTTATTGATGATATCCAGCCCATTGGTAAAGGGCTGCACACTTTGTTTAAGCCGGCTGTCGCTCCAGGTGGTCACTGTTCCGGTGGCCGTATACGTTACTCCATTTCTTACTTCAAGTCCTTTTACATTACCGTACAAATTACCAGCGCCCGTACCGTTTGTATAAAATTCCAAAGCTCCGGTAAATGCACCCAGATCATTACTTCGTATATAACCTGGGCGCCATTGATTGGCCAGCCCATAGTCGCTGACAAATTCCATGGCAGCAGGGCCAAAGCCACCCCGGTTGCCTATAACTAAAGTAACCGGTGTTGCACTGGCTGCACCTATAATTTCCGTTTTTTTGGTAGGGTTATTTGTTCCGATACCCACATTGCCGCTTGTATTAACCCTCACTGCCTCTATGTTATTGGCTCGTATTACCAGGTCACTGGCATCGGAAGTGCCAATAAAGTTGATCGTGGCATTTGTACCGGAGTTACCGGTAGTAGACCATCCATAGCTATTAAGATTTCCGGTTGAGAGTAATCGGGTCCACGAATTATTTGCAACATTGTTGGTTTTCCTAAACCAAAGTTCCTGGTCGAAAAAACTCCCGGCTATCTGCATCGCATAATTGTTTGCGCTGTTGCTGTGCCTGCTATCAATAAGATGCCACCATGAGGCTGCGCCTACGGGGTAATTCACTGGGCCGGAGGTTTCAAAAAAACCTGATTGAGCACCTGCATTTCCTTGCAGGCCTGCGTCGTCGCGGGTTTCGGATCGTGAGTTAAAATTACCAAATGCAAAACTGCCATTGGCAGGTCGAGTCGGTAGCCGGGGGAGCTGGTACCTATTCCTGTATTGCCATTTGTTAATACGGTTAATACATTGCTTCGGGCATTATTGGCAGTGCCATTTCCAATTTCAAACAAACGGTTAGTATTGGTAGTATCATTATAGATGCCAATAACAAGAGAATTGGCAGACTTTGCATTTGTAAAAAAACCCATACTGGTTGAGGAATTTCCACTAGCTACAGAACGATCTCCCATGCTGGTGGCACGGACTCCACTTGCATTTGTTTGATATCCCATGCTGGTGGCATCAGTGCCGCTTGCAATTGTGAGAGATCCCATACTGGTTGAACGAATGCCGCTTGCAATTGTTTGATCTCCCATACTGGTTGCAGCACTGCCACTTGCAGTTGTTTGATATCCCATACTGGTTGCAGCAGTAAAGCCGCTTGCAGTTGTTTGATATCCCATACTGGTTGCAGCATTAAAGCCGCTTGCATTTGTTTGATATCCCATACTGGTGGCATCTTGTCCGCTTGCAGTTGTTTGATATCCCATACTGGTGGCACGGGCTCCACTTGCATTTGTTAGAGATCCCATACTGGTGGCATTACTGCCGCTTGCTGTTGTCCAATATCCCATACTGGTTGAACGGAATCCACTTGCAATTGTACTAACTCCCATACTGGTTGCAGATTCTCCGCTTGCAATTGTACTACCTCCCATACTGGTTGCGCCATGACCGCTTGCTATACTGGTTCCCAAACTGGTGGCATAACTGCCGCTTGATATTGATCTAAATCCTATAGCCGTTGAATAATTTCCTTTTGCACGGGTATCGTACCCAGAGGCAAATGAGTAATTTCCAATACTATCCTTATCCCAATTAACATCTTCAACATACCCAACCCTGAAAGCTGCTTTCTCCGGGTACCACATCATTCTTCTGCCGCTACCACTAACAGGAACATCACCAGGCATTGCAGGCACATTGGCTGAAGCGCTGAAGAGTACGCTGCTGTCTGCCACATGAAGCATAGCCAATGGGTTTACGGTGTTTATTCCCACGTTTCCATTCTGATGTATGCGCATACGCTCCAGATCATTCGTGCCAAAAACTACCGGAGCATTTTGATAATTCCATACATAACCATCATCACCCACTCCAGAAAATTTTAAACCTGTATAAAAACCAGATGAATTTGGGGGAAGACCGGGACGGGTGACCATTAAACCTGGTAATGCCGGACCGCCGCTATAGTTTGTAATATGCAACATCGCAAGAGGATCTACCATGCCAATACCAATACCCTTTCCGGGAGGAAGTATTCGCATCACTTCTCCACCTTGGCCTGCACCTGAAAATTGATTTCCAAATCCAAACCTTAAATAAAGATTGGTAGTCGGATTGTTGATATCTCCAAAGTTCCATATAGATGTTGACCGGTTATTTACACCATCATCAAAACCCATAAATAGACCTCTGTCGCATTCCCAAAATGGACTGGCAATGTCTAACCTTAACCCATTTCGGGTACATGGGTTAACCCCCGCTGATACCGGTTCTTACATCAAGTGAATAATTAGGTAGGATGGTACCCAAACCCAGAAAACCATTGCTGGTCAAACTCATACTCTCAAAAGCGCCAAGACCGAAAATGATATTTTTTAAGCCGCTATTAGTTTGCCCATAATTCCAAATTACTGCATCATTTGATAAGGTGAATGGATCTTTATAGCCTAGCAATAAACCTTTATCGCAATCAATTGAATTTAGGTTACTGCTTTTTATTCTGATGCCGTTGTTTGGGCAATTATTGATGCCGGCCTGCCCGTAATTAATATCCAGCGGATATGTTGGATTAAATTGTCCGATGCCTAATGAGGCTTCGTTTGATAAGCGCATGCGTTCAAGCCCGTTTATTCTAAATGCCAGGTCCATGTTGTCGTTAGTGCCAATATAATTTGTACCAGGGTTGGTTCCACTGTTACCAGTAAGTTTCCAGGCTGTTTCCGAATCGGGGTTGGATAACCATTTCCAGGTTGTGCCATTGTGATAATAAAAGCCGGCACTGTCGGGTGCAGTTTGATATACCAATAGCCCGGTTGCCGGTGTTAATATCGCGTTGCGTTCGGTTTTGTTCATCCGTGGAATCAATAAACCCTTGGTTGTGCTTTTGATATCCAGCAACGCGCTGGGGTTAGCGGTTGAGCCGTCGGTATTAATGGCCAGCGACTGTCCTTTAGCCGTGGTTACGCAAAACGCAACGGCCATCACGCACACAATTATTTTTTTCATTTTTTCATTTTTAAAAGTTCAATTTGTTTTTGCTGTTGATCTATTTTTTCATTGAGCGCTTTTATTCCCTCAATCAATACGGGAATCAGTTTCACATAGTCGATCCCTTTATATCCGTCGGCATTTATCTGTTTCACCATTTCCGGAAAAACCTTTTCCACTTCCTGGGCTATTAATCCGTACTGACGGGTGTCTTCAAAATTCCATTCCGGAAAAGCCTGGCGATTCATTTCATAGGTTACCCCGTTCAGTTGCTGCAGTTTTGCAAGTGCATTTTCAACGGGCTGTATATTTTTTTTATAACGCCGGTCAGACGGTGTGATGGTACCCGTTGCGAGGATATTACCCAATACATGCAATTTCTGCGATGGGCTGCTGGTGCCAATGCCCACGTTGCCGGTTGAGATCTCCATCACCATTCCCCACCCGTTGGGTGTACCGGTTCCGTAAAATCCGATAGAATTGTCATTTTCCATGCCTACAAAACCGGTAAGTGTATTGTTGGCATTATTGTTAAACCAGATACCGGCACTGGTTGCATTGGCGCCTCCGCTGTGTATTTTCATCCGGCCATTTACTTCTAATCTGTAAGTGGGGTTATTTATACCAATGCCCAATTCTCCGGTTCCTTTTAGTTTCATTAATTCTGTTGAACTGCCTCCTCCACCATCACCCGCAAAAAAAACATGAGCAAAATTACCAAAGGGTATCTGGTAGCGAAGGTCGCCACCGGTTGTGCCAAATCCTAAAAAATTATGATCATTATTAGCCGACGACATCAATACAATTTTCCGGTTCGCCGCGGTATTTGCAAACTCAAGCGGAGCCTGAGGGTTATTGTTGTTTATACCCACAAAACCATCACCTGTTATGCGCATCAGTTCTACAGATGCGGTATTTGCATTATTACCTGAGTAAAAAACATGGTCGGCAGAACTTTTGGGTACCTGGTACCTGAGCACATCCGGGTTTACACCAAAGCCATAAAAATTATGTTCGTTATTTGGGAAATTTCCCCACAAATTATTATGAAGTACTATTTTATTATTAGCATACGTATCGCCAAATTGCAATTCTGCATTTGGTGTAAGTGTTCTGATACCTACAAAATTGCTGGAGTTGATGGTTACAGGATTTTCCAGGGTTGAACCTAAGTAAATACTGCCACCGCCATATTTGAAGATGTTCAAATTGTCATTATCATCTGTACCAAAATAGGCCGACTCCTGTGTAACCAAATGTTTCATGATGGACAATCCGTTTTTTGCTACACCAGATGAATAATCCGTTTGTATGTTGAGTGTGCTTGGAAAAAAAAAGTTTGGAGCCGTAATATGTCCCATAGTGATCTTGCCATCCTGTAATTCCATTGTGGCTAAATAACTACTGTAGTCCATATCGGGGCCAACACCAAAATAAATAGCTTTGTCGGGGGAGTTGCCGCTTTGCCCGTCGGCATAATTCCATAAATAACTTTTAAATGTATTGTTAACACCCACACCCATAAATAATCCCCTGTCTTCCTGGTTTTGATTTTCCTGATTCAGATAAGTGACCCTTACCCCGTTTTTATTGGTTGATGTGGTGGCAGGCACAAATTGGGAACGGGAATGTATATCCAGCGCATACTTCGGATATCTTTGATAAATACCTTCGCCATATTGATTAATGCTGATAGCCGGCCGTACGGTTTGATCATAATTCGACAATCCAATATGTATTACCCCGGTCAAATTACTGCTGTGATTCCAGATAATGTTCTCAGTCATATTAAAAGGATCATTTCCAATGACAAAGCCCTTATCCATATTGTTGTTACTGTTATAATCGTATAATTCTTTTGGAATAATACGCATGCCATTAATTGCGGTTGAAACGGTATTTTCTGTTGTACGTATATCCAGTGAATATTCAGGGTTTTGGTTGGACATACCAATCCGCCCGCCAAGGGAAAATTGTTTTAAGCGTACCAGCTCATTGCCACCTGCAACCAGGGACACATCTTTTGCATCAGGTGTTCCCAAATAGGTGTAATTATATACACCATACGGAAAATTTGGTGGAGGGTTTGTATTGTTGTTGCCATTTAGCCCCCAATATGAACTATCACTTCTTTTATTATCTGTTATCCAGTTCCATTGGCCATTTTGGTAGTAATAGAATCCGGTACTATCAGGGCCTGTTTGAAAAATGAGTAAGCCCGTAGCCGGTGTGGTTACTGCATTTTTTTCCGTTTTGGTTAACCTGGGAATCAGTAATCCCTTGGTTGTGCTTTTGATATCCAGCATAGCGCTTGCCTGGGCCGAACTGCCATCCGTATTGATCGCCAGCGATTGGGAATAAGTATGGGTAAACAGAAAATTGCAGATAATGAAAATTGGTAATAATCTTTTCATTGTATTATAATTTAGCTATAATTAAAATTAAATAATTCATAAACATTGTCCGTTTTTTCCGGAGGTAATTATTCCAATCGTATTCGATCCAACGGGAGCCTTTATTGGTTGCCCGCTGCAGGCCGATTTTATGGATTATCTATAGCTGTATTGTTAGCCGACACCGGCGCATAATACCAGGCATTGGAAAAGGTAGTGTTATTGCTGAAAGGCCCGTCTCGTTGGGTAGGCGATGAAGCCTGCAACACCAGGTTCCAGACCTGGATTCCCGAAAAATAGTGCCTGGTAAACTGGTAGGTGATATTTTCCAGGGATCGGTTTTGGCTGGTCAGCAAAGCCCCGAATTTATCCGTTCCATTTTTTTTACTCCAGGATTGAATAACACTTTTTGAAGGTTTAATGAGGAGACTGGTTCCATTAATCTGGTAGGTTCCGTTTTCCTTTACCAATATCAGGCTGTTGTAGCTATACCGGAACGTTTTAGAAACAAAACTATAGGTTCCATTGCTGTTAAAGGTATATTGGTCTTTTGTATAACCTGCATTGCCTGTTGCAGCGGCATTTCCGTAGGCGGGATTTATACCGCCCGATTTTATCCAGGTACCCAGGATGGCAGCATTGTTAATTGATGAAGCGGGTATTTCGGCTGTAGTTTTTGGTTTAATCGTTTCCGTTTGTAATTTTTTCAGGCTGATAGATTCTAAAAATGCGCTGGTTTCTTTTTCATAAATATCGGTGTTTGTAAGTATGATCATGTTAACCATTTTTGCAAACCCGCTGGCAGTAACCAATAAGGCGATGCCTTTATTGCCATCACTTTCAAAAGGGGAATAACCACTTTGCACTTCCCAGCCATTTGCTGTGGCGGCGGGCTGCATTTCCGGGGAGCCGGAAACAGTTACCAATTCCTTCACCAGTGTGGCCCAGGCCATGTTGAAATTTTCTTTTGGATCAGGCGTTCCGGGTGTCGACTTATACAGGGTAATTAAACAATAAGAGCCCTTCGCAGCATCTTCTTTACTAAACTGTACTGCAGCGTCGGCATTTTGTTTTTTCCATCCTTTGGGTGGTGTATACGTAGCCAGGTCGAAACTTTGTTTTTGGGCGCAGGCAGATACACTGATAAGTAGTGCCAGGCAGGATGTTACAGTCCAATTCATGGTTTTTAGTCTTTCGTGATTTTAATATTGCTGATATAAAATTTATCATGCTCTCCTGAGTTGTAACTATAAAAAGACATGGCATTGAATAAATGAGCAGCAGGGATTGCTTTTTCGAATTCAGTTATTTTTACATCATCGATAAACACCTGAAGCATTTCATTCGTTTTTTTAATGGCTATTTTAATCAGGTTGTTTTTTTTATTATTTGAAAAACCGGCAGCCACATAACCTTGTCCAATGTTGGCATAACCTGGTGGCGAGGGAAATTTTGATTCAACCGAAACTTCTCCGTCTCTGCCATCAAAACCGGGTCGAAATCCCAAATCCAGAAAGGATTCGTCATTACCCGGAGAAGTTTCTTTAGCCAGTTTGAAATGTAGTCTTTTAGCACCCCAGGTAAAATTTTGAGCGGCTACCAAATCAAACCTTAAAGTAAAGTTTTGGGGTAATGGTTTTTTCAGATTATCCGGGGTTATTGTATTGTCTGTTATTAATACCCAGTTGCCATTTAATCCATCCAGGTTTGCAACAACACCTCCATTGTAGCCATATTTTGTTCTCCAACTGGTTGGTTTTTTACCAATTGCCGTTGTTGAAAAATCTTCAAAGAAGTGGATGTTCTTATCCGTTGTATTTTTTTTACTGGCTTCCGATGCTTCAATAGCTATAACTGCCTCTTTGAATGATGGAGAACGAAGTGGTTTATAGGGTTGGCCTTTTACTTTCTCGGGATCAAAGAAAAAATTATATACGTATTCAAAATTAAAATTGTTCAATATGGATTCGTGCAGGTATTTATTATACGACTCGTTGGGCATTGACATCGTCCACCTGATCACAAGCCATTGTGGCTGGTCTGTTTTGCAAAGTGCCAATGCATTCTTTTTTACTTTTAAAACAGGGAAAGTAGCTTGCACACCTTCCTTTCCATATATGTCTTTATTATCAAACATGTCATTACGATCTTCACCGGCATTTACAAAATCTATAAGTGTAATGCTTGTGCCGGAAAGTTTCAATTCCGCTATGTTATTCCATTTAGTTTTATATTTTTCTTTCAGCCTTGTCAGGTTTTTTTGAGCCTTAGAGAAATTTTCGGCCGATACAGGTTCTGTATTTTGCCATACCGGTAATTGCTTTTCCGCCTGTGTGAAAAACTCACCAATTGTCACTTTTTCAAAAGGCAGTTCCTTGTCTTTAGTCATAATAACAACATAGCAGTTATTTGGTATGTAAAAATGTTTATACGCTGAAAGGTTTTTGTGATTAGTAAATCCCATTAAACCACTTGCAGCTACGTCATTCGCATTATATCCTTTTGAATTCCCAGAGAAATCAGCTAGTATAAAATAATATTCTTCGGAACTTGAAATAAAAGATACAGGCATACTGATGGATTGCAGTCCATTAGCCTCAATGCGCCAATCATCTGAAAGGTTGTTTTGTGGAA
The DNA here is from genome assembly GCA_016710745.1 of Chitinophagaceae bacterium. Taxonomy (GTDB): domain Bacteria; phylum Bacteroidota; class Bacteroidia; order Chitinophagales; family Chitinophagaceae; genus Ferruginibacter. The sequence continues at coordinate 475,317 of JADJVB010000013.1, forward strand.
TAAATTTCCCCTGCGCATCTTTTTTCAAAAACATATATATTTTTGACTGTGCACCGTACATATGCGGCAGGGCATGCTTATGCATATTTATGGCATTGCCCAAAAGGCTATTTGTACCGCTGAATTTTGGTATCGTATTTTGATAATAGGTCGCATCACCCAGGCATCCTTTGGGCAGATAAGATTGTTGCATCCATTCTACAAACTTCTGGCTGTAGCCTATTTGGTTGGCGCTGTAAATTCTATCGCCAAGTTGTTTTCCTTTTGGTGCTGTAGTATGGTTTCGAATTGTCATCCAGCCAATATTGATATCGGCAATACTTTCCAGGTTAAACCCAATACGGTCTATATAAACCTGTGCCTGTGCAGTGATGCTAACGGCGGCAAATGCAAGGAGTATTATTTTTTTCATGTCGACTGGTTTTATGAACGACAACTTATTTGCCGAGCATATTTTTCAATATTGTAAAATCAACGGCCTTTTTTATGTTGGTCATGTTCTCTTCAAAAACAGGGTCTCCGGCTGAAATTTTGTATACCACTGTAAAGAACTGCGGCGATGAACCGGGTAATTTTTTATGATAGTAGTTCAGGTTGGGTTTTACAGCGATAAATGAACCCGCTGTTCCTTCTGCTACAAAGCCCGTAAATCGCTCTTCATCATTCCAGGGACAAACAGCAGGTTTGCTCAGTTCCGCTTCTGATTTATTTAATTGATCATTTATATTTTTCAGGAACTGGTTGTAAAAAGCGCTGGCGCCTTCATCTTTTATGGTTTGTTCCATTCTCTTTTTTTGTATCAATAAATATTCCTTACGGCTCAGATAGACGAATGGCAATGTGTCGTTATAAGTAATTAGCCACTTGTATTCTTTTATTTCAGAAGGAAGACCCCGGTCTCCTTCAACTACTTCTCCCATAAACCAGGCGCCATCTTTTTTTTGAGGCCATTTTTCTAGTTTTAAATAGCCCCTGAAATCATCTGAAGGAATATTTGCAGCATATAAGGCATTTAATGAGTAGATGGCATTTGCAGCAATATTAACTGTGGTTGGTGTTGATATATCTACATAGGATTTTGACTTATCGGCGCTGTTCTCATCGCACAAATACCTGAGGAAATACATAGCGAAATAATATGGATCTGCGATGTAAGTTTGTCCCGGCAAAGGATATTTACCAAATACGGTGCTATATAAAACCTGGCAGCCTGTGGGACTATAATTTGCTTGTATCATTTTATGAACTACACTGAGCACCGTTTTTTCCCTGGCCAGTTCCGGGGCACTTACATTGTGGATGGAGCCCTGCAGGCCGGCTTTCCATACGCCGGGCTTTTTACGCAGTAACGCTTTGCTGCAATCCTGTGAAAAGGCAGCCAATGAAAAAAATAATAGCGCAGGTAGAATTGGGTATTTCATTTTTCCGTTTTACTATTTTAGTCATTTATTTAATTCCCTGCAATATCCCTTTACCACTTGTACTTACACCACTGTTCACCGTCACTTTTACATCGGCGCCTGCAATGGTTTGTCCTCCTGCATTTGCAGATACACCTGCAATAGCTCCCACATCGGTAATGCCAGTATTGTCCCATTCAACCAACGCGGCTAAGGATGCCTCAACTTCAGAACCTGCAGGCCCGTCAAAGCCCTTACTGGCACCAACCATGGCTGAACCGGAGAACCGGCCCGTTTCCACATTGTCTTTCAAATTTATTTTCACACCGCCAAAGTCAAATTCGCCGATCAGGTTACTGCAACTGGATGTGATCTTATACACACCAAGATCCATGGTACTTACATAGTCGCAATGCACATCATCAAAATTTTGTAATTGACCGAATTTTTTATTTTTGGGTACCGAATTGCACCAGCTGCTTTTGGCTTTAAAATATACCCGCTGGTCTTTTATTTGTGTAAGCCAGGCAATTTGTGCCATTATTTTTGTCAGTTCAAATTGTTCGGGCCACATGGTGTATTGGCAATAATATAAAAGATCGCTGCTTCGGCGGCGAACATAATTGAAGTAGCTCTTGTATGCACTTTGTAATTTGCCATTGGCTGCATTTAAAAATTCAGTACGGATGGCATTTTCATCTTTGCATATGGCTTCCAGGGGGTTTGACCTGCCTTCCCCAACCTGGTCCTCATATTTTTTGTCCAGCACATTTTGTTTTTCGTCCAGGATATTTTCATAATCTCCTGCAGCTTGCAGTGCTTTTGTTACAGGCTCTAATTCCTTGGTAAAAACAAACGACATATTTCCATTTACATCGTTTACCCCGGGGCCTAATTTTTTTATGGCTTTGGCTGCGTAGCCGGGTATCAGTTGAGCATATTGTCCGTTCTGGCTTGCGCGGATGACTTGCTGATTGCGTAAACCGGATTGCGTTATATATTCCTGCTCTGCTTTTTGTTGTTTTATATTTAACTCATTAATTTTTTGCTGGCATTCATTTTTATATTCATTCCACTCTTTTTCCGACAGTTTCGTTTGTTCAACATCCAAAGGATATTCGGGCCAGTTAAATTTTCCCAGTCCTAATGCATCCTGCGGCATGGGCCTGTCCCAATTGATGTCATCGCTTTTCAGATCGTACCCCAGTTTTTTTAGTTTGTTTTCTTTTTCGGTGCTGTATGATTTGCTGATCGCTTTTTTAGCCGCTGCAATGGCAGCAGGGATGTTGCCTTTGCTTTCTTCAATTAAACATTTGGCCATATTGGCCTGCGAATGATAGGCATAAATACAGATGGTACTGTCGGCATATTTTTCTGCCCGGGGTATATCACCTAATCCCAGCCAGGCCTGTGTGATGTTATTGAGTATGCTGCTGTTTTTGGGGTAATGCCTATTAAGGTTATTTAAAATGGGCAGCGCCAGTTGCTCTGCACCACTCATGGTTAAAAATGCCGCATAATTATTTAAGTTGATGGCATTGGCAGGATCAGCTTCACAGGCTTCACCCATAAGATACAGGGCCAGCGTGGGTTTTCCATCTATCCACAAGGCTACGGCAGTATTGGCTGCAGATTTGTTTAAACTTTTTGTTTGCTGATAAATTTCTGCTCCTTTTGATTTGGCTGCAGGCGATAATTTTAACAGCACCGCCTGCAGTGTTTTATTGATGAAAGCACTCATCTCTCCGTTGGCAAGTGTAGTGGCCAGTGCCGCAGTAATTCTTGCCGCATCTTTTTGGGGAACGATCCTGTTCTCCTCTTCGTATGCTTTTTTAAGTTGGGCATCACTTATGCCCGAAACATTTTTCTGTATGGTTTTCATATCGGGCATTTTAACGCCCATGCTGTCCATCATCCTTTTATCTTCCGGACTCATTTCATCCAATGCCTGCTGCATTTCTTTCATCATCTCATTCATTTCCTTTTGGGTGGGTGGCTTTTCAGCAGCGGGTGGCTTTTTGCCAGACTGGCATATACCGGTGATAAACAGCGGCAGGGAGATCATCAGACAGAGCAGCTTTTTCATGGTTTCTGTTAGTTTTAATGATGTGTTAGAGCAGGATGGTTTGATACACCCGGTTATTTTCCTTATCAAGTTCGTTCATTTGATTCAAAGGATCAATAACCAGCAAAAGCACCGGTTTTTCGGCTTTATCTAATTGCTTATTCCGGAAACTGATGGAAACCTGTTTGGTGGCTCCGGGTTGTAAGGATTCGCCCGGATCGTTGGTTTTGTTAACGTCACTATATCCTGTGTAACGAAAAACACCGGTAAGGTTTAAGTTTTTTTCTCCGCGACCGATCCAGTATTCAGTGGTTATATAACCGAATAATCTGATATCTTTTGTCAATACGGCCACATTGCCTTCATTTTTTATCGTATAGGTTACAATCAGGTCGTACTTTACCTGGCCGGCATCATTAACCGGGTTAGCAATTACCGTAAAAGCCGCAAATTTTAGATCAGGTAATTGCATACCAGGTATTTTGCGGTCTGCAGATTTTTTTTGGGTGGTGGTTGAAGGGCTGGTTAATATTACCTGCGTTTTTTCTGTAGTTCCTTTTTTGGGCTGGGGTTCAAGCTGTGCGTTTGTTTGCAAACTCAGTAAAAGGATCGTGATCAATGGGATTATTTTTTTCATGATTTTAGTTTTATTTAGCGTGAATGGTCTTAATAATATTCGGATAGGAATACGTGCAGCGGATAGGTAGCACCTGCCGGCATTGTTGTACAATAAAGTGGCACAGATGCCGCTATCGAAGGGTAGTATTTTTTTTAGTTTTGATACCGGTTTAGAAACCCGTTCAGTTAGCAGCGTCGTATTTTTTGCACAGGCAAATAAAACCGGGGATAATAAAATAAGGGATTTAGCTTTCGTCATATAACGATTTTTACCTTTTATTGATGATGTAAAAGTGAGTCATTTGTCAGGTACCTGCCATCCCACAAAAACGGGATATTTGATGGAAAATGAAAAATCATCTAAAAAGGGGAGAAAGACCAACAGGGATTTTTACAAACATTGCAGTATTAAATTATTTGAATCAACACATTGATTAACTATCTTTTCAAAATGAAAAGTTTTCTGCTTTTTATTTACGTCTTTTTTGTCATGCAAAGCAGTTTTGTTGCTGCGCAAATAACAAAAGAAAGCGATAGCCTTCGGACGTTATTTCTGCAGGAAAAAAATGATTCAATCAGGACTGAGAAACAATTTCAATATGTTGGAAGCCTTTTAAGGAATGATAAAAACTTTACAGCAGCCAAAAATGAATTGCTTTCAATACGTAATTCAAAAGTTCAGCTTAAATTTTCTACAACAGAACCCTGGCTATATTTTTACGATGCGTTGATATTATATTACCATACGCAGTATTTACCGAGCATAATCTTACTAGAAAAAGCAAAATTAAATATCGGGAGAGCTGATGAATCAACGGGAATCCTTAATTGCGCCGCCAAGGTATACAATCTTACAGGCCTTAATTATAGTAACATAAATGATTGGGAAAATGCGCAAATAAATTATCAAAATGCCATTAATTCATATGAAAAAATAAATGACTCTGCGGGCGTTTCCCTAATTTATATGAATATGGCTTATATTTTTATAGATTACCAGGATTGGCTGAATGCGGCTGTAAGTTTGCAAAAGAGTTTGAAATTTATGGGTGCCGGTGGCAACAAAAACCGCCGGGGGATAACGTATTCAACTTTAGCCGAAGTTTATTGTGAAACGGGTAGAGAAATTGAGGCGGCCATTTATCTTCGCAGAAGTGATTCACTTTTAAAATTATACAAAACGGTTGACTCTTATTTGTTAAACTACCTCGCAAAAGGCGAGTTTTACTATCTCAAACGTAGATTCGATGACGCCCTTAAATATAGCATACCGGCAATAAATTATGCGAGGCAATGGAATGATTCTTCATTTGTGGTATCTGCATTTGAGTTAACTGCCAGAATTTACAGGGGTAAAAAGGATTACAGGCAGGCGTTTGACTATTTATCCGCCGGTATGGCAATCGCCGACAAATTTAATTACCTGGCATTACGCAAAATAAATTTGCTTGAGCTTAAGAATATTTTTACAGAAACAAAACAATACCAAAAGGCATTAGCTGCTTCGGAAAAACTCATCGGTATATCCGACAGTTTGAATAAACTGATGAATAATAACAGGCGAATAATCAGCGACGCCAGTTACGAGTCCGATAAAAAAGAAAAAAAGATCTCAACACTTAAGCAGGAAAATGAATTACAAACACTGCGAATAAAACAGAATGATTATTTCAATTATTTCCTCCTGGGTTCAATTATCGGTATTCTGATTCTTTTATTTCTTTCCTATCGTTATTACAGGCAAAAACAAAAATTTCAACAGCAAAGAATTACAGAACTGGAAACCCAGCAACAGTTAACCGCCACGGAAGCGGTGCTAAAAGGCGAAGAACAGGAACGCACCCGCCTCGCACAGGATCTGCACGATGGACTCGGGGGCATGTTATCGGGCATTAAATTTTCATTAAATACCATGAAAGGAAATCTTGTGATGTCGCCTGATAATCAACAGGCTTTTGAACGCAGCATGGACATGCTGGACAGTTCGATCCAGGAAATGCGCCGGGTGGCTCATAATATGATGCCCGAAGCCCTGGTGAAATTTGGTTTGGATACAGCACTGAAAGATTTTTGCAACGATATAAATCAGTCGGGCGCATTGCAGGTTTCTTATCAATCATTTGGTTTTGATGAAGTGAAAATGGATCAAACAACAGCCATAACCATTTACCGTATTGTGCAGGAGCTTATACACAATACCATGAAACATGCCAAAGCCGCCACCGCGATTGTGCAGGTAAGCAAAGAGTATAACCGGTTAAGCATAACGGTGGAAGATGATGGTAAGGGTTTTGATGTAGGCTTGTTGAAAAAATCCGCTGGAATGGGCTGGCATAATATTAAAAGCAGGATTGAATTTTTAAAAGGCCGTTTGGATATTCAAGCGGAAGAAGAAAAAGGAACTTCAGTGCATATTGAGCTGGATCTTTAAATAAAACACATGGCTATTAGATTATTTATAGTTGATGATCACTATATGGTTATTGAAGGCATTCATTCGTTATTACTAAACGAAAAGGAAATTGAATGGATGGGTCATGCCGGCAACGCGGATTCTTGCCTGGCCTATCTGAGCAGTCAATTGCCGGATGTTATATTGATGGATATCAGCATGCCCGGGATGAGTGGCATAGAGCTGTGTAAAACAGTGAAGGAAAAATATCCATCAGTTTATATAATCGGTCTCAGTACATTTAACCAGCAGAGTTTTATTCAAAAGATGATGGATAATGGTGCATCCGGCTATGTTTTAAAAAACGCTACGCCTGAAGAACTTATAGAAGCCATCAAAACGGTAGCTCTGGGAAAATTATACCTGAGCGATGAAGTAGCCTCCGTATTGCGAAAAAATAGTGACCTGGGAATACCGGTGATCACCCGAAGGGAAAAGGAAGTACTGACACTGATTGCCGATGGGATGACGAATAGTGAAATTGCCGGCCGGCTTTTTATAAGTGTGTCAACGGTTGACACCCACCGGAAGAACCTGCTGGCAAAATTTGAATCAAAAAATATAGCCTCGCTTATTAAAACAGCGGTTCAATTGAACATGATCTGACTGCCGGACTTTTTAAAATCTTCATACAGCAGGTATTTTTTCCGGATCTCCATAAAACGGTTGATACCCGGTTCCCAGCTTTTTCTTATTTCAGCTTCGCTTTTACCATCTTTAATCTGCTGCATCAGTTCATCATTGCCTGCCAGTTTATTAAAGAAATTAGTTTTCAGGAAAAATGTATCCTTGCCCGGAAAAAGCCGGTAAGCCTCCAGCAGGTATTTCAGTTGAAGTTTACCATCAAGCATTTTTAAAATTTCTTCATTGCTGCCACGTAAATTCCATCCGTAACATTTCTGCCCGAAGCATTTGCTGTTCTTCGCTCCGGCATTGGGCATGGGTTTAAAACAATATAGATTTTTCGGAAGCGTTGGATGCCCAAAGATCTGGAAAGGTTTGTCGGTGCCCCTGCCTTCACTTATTACTGTTCCTTCAAAAAAACAGATAGAGGGATACAAATAAATGCCCTGCATTGTTTTTAAATTAGGTGAAGGCATTACCGGCAGCTCGTATTTTGTTGTGTGGTCGTAATTTTTACATTTAATATACATCACATGAAACGGTGTATCTACTGTTGGATCTGTAGTGATATTGTACGCGTTGATGGCATTAGCTTTTGATGATAACCAGTTTTCTCCGGCCATCATCATGGCATATTCGGCCATCGTCATGCCATATACTACCGGGATGGGTTGCATGCCTACAAAACTTTCAAATTTTCGGTCCAACACCGGACCATCTACATAAAAGCCATTGGGATTTGGCCGGTCGAGTATCAACAGTGGTTTATGGTTTTCCAGCGCAGCTTCTAAAAAATATTGTAACGAGGAGATGTATGTATAAAATCTAACGCCCACATCCTGGATATCAAAAACCAACACATCAACTCCTTTGAAATCTTCGGCTGTTGGTTTTTTGTGATCGCCATAGAGGCTGATGATGGGAATTCCTGTTATTATATCCTTTGCATCCTTTACCTGTTCGCCGGCATCCGCATCTCCGCGGAATCCATGTTCGGGTCCGAAAATTTTAACCACATTGATGCCGCTACTCAATAGGGTATCCACTAAATGGATATTTTTTACCATACTGGTTTGGTTGGCAAAAACGGCTACAGCTTTACCTTTCAGCATGGGGAGATAGACAGCCATACGTTCGGCACCCGTGATTGCCGAAGCGTTATTGGCAGGCTGAGCATGTAGCAAATAACAATGTAGCAAAACAACAATTAAACAATTTATTAACTTCTTCATGCTGCTAATTTCCCAAAAACATTTCATTTGGCGCCAATAATATGGTAATTTGCACCCGTTTTAACGAAACCTGCCTTTTTTCTTCACTTTTATAGCAGATTAAAACCGGTAGCAACAATACAATTTAAATTATGGCCGATGAACAATTCGTCGGCGGCTAATCAAATAAAAATAAAAACATGAAACAGGTAAAGGAAGGTGATGTGGTGAAAGTCCACTACACGGGTAAATTAGTAAATGGCGAACAATTTGATTCTTCCGCAGGAAGAGAACCATTGGAGTTTACGGTTGGTGCCGGACAAATGATCAAGGGTTTTGATGCCGCTATGCCGGGCATGAATATAGGGGAAAAGAAAACCATCAATATTGCGCCCGAAGATGCGTACGGCCCCAGGAGCGAAGAGGCCATCATTGAATTTCCAAAGGAAAATGTGCCGGCTGATATGAAATTAGAGCCGGGTATGCCATTAACTTTAAGCAACCAGGCCGGTCAACCCGTTCCGGTAATTGTAGTGGAAGTGAAAGAAGAAGTAATTATACTGGATGCCAATCATTTTTTGGCCGGACAAGAGCTGATTTTTGATATTGAACTGGTGGAGATAGCGGAGTAGTGGATAATGGATAATTTTTTAATGGATATTTGGGCAGTCTGCGGAAGCAGGCTGCTTTTTGTTTTGAAATTATTCACCCAGGCCTTCGACAGATACTTGCATCTGTCTTCCAGTTCCCTCTCCTTTGGAGAGGGGTTGGTGTGAGGCCGTTTATTTTTTTTAGCCGGAAAAGAGCTGATTTTTGATATTTAACTGGTGGAGATAGCGGAGTAGTGGATAATGGATAATTTTTTAATGGATAATTGGGCAGTCTGCGGAAGCAGGCTGCTTTTTGTTTTGAAATTATTCACCCAGGCCTTCGACAGATACTTGCATCTGTCTTCCAGTTCCCTCTCCTTTGGAGAGGGGTTGGGGTGAGGCCGTTTATTTCTTATTTTTACCGTATGATACAAATAAGCCCCGACAGCATCGCCGACCGTTTTATGCGCTATGTTCGTATAGATACACAAAGCGATCCAACCAGCACCGCCCATCCTACAACCGAAAAACAAAAAGACCTGAGCCGGTTATTGCTGAAGGAATTATATGGCATGGGCATCACCGATGCATCTGCGGATGAGTTTGGTTACGTGTACGCAACGATACCATCAAACAGTGATAAAAAAAATATACCGGTAATTTGTTTTTGTGCGCATGTGGATACGGCGCCCGACTGCAGTGGCACTGATGTTAAACCCATCCTGCATCGTTATTACGATGGAAACGATATTATTTTACCCGATGACCCAACACAGGTTTTACGGGTGAGCGATTCCCCCTATCTGAAAAATCATATTAACAACGGGATCATCACAGCAAGCGGCACAACCTTGCTAGGTGCTGATGATAAAAGCGGCGCGGCGGCAATTATGGAAGCTGCCTTATTTTTCGTGCAAAACCCGGCAATAAAACATGGTGAAATAAAAATATTGTTTACGCCTGATGAAGAAGTTGGGCAGGGAACAGCCAAAGTAGATATGCAGAAACTGGGTGCACAATATGGATACACATTAGATGGCGGAGAAGCCGGTAGTTTGGAAGATGAGACATTCAGCGCAGACGCGGCTGTGATACATATCCATGGTGTGATCGTTCATCCCGGCTATGCAAAGGATAAACTGGTGAATGCTTTAAAAGTTGCAGGAGCCGTGCTGGAAGCATTACCCAAAAATGAATGGAGCCCCGAAACCACAGAAAAAAGAGAAGGCTTTGTACATCCAACAACGGTTAACGGAATTGCAGAAAAAGCAACCATTCAGTTTATTGTGCGTGATTTTACCCTGGCGGGTTTACAGCAACACCACGACCGACTTAAAAAAATAGCAGAAGAAACGGTTGCCCAATTCCCCGGAGCCACTATGGAATATGTGGCACAGGAACAATATCGTAACATGAAGGAAGTTTTAGATACCTGTCCGCAGGTAGCTGCCTACGCCGAAGAAGCCATCCAGCGAGCTGGCTTATCCGTTAAAAAAGAAAGCATTCGCGGCGGAACTGATGGTAGCCGTTTCAGTTATATTGGCATGCCCTGCCCCAATATTTTTACCGGTATGCAAAACATACATAGCAAACTGGAATGGGTCGGTATAAAAGATATGGCTAAAGCCGCCGAAACCATTGTGCATGTGGCCATGATCTGGGAAGAAAGGGTTTAGTATGGCCGGGGATATTATACCTGGGCTGCCAGTTGGGGTTTACCAATATATGATTTCAGATTGATCTTTTCCAATGCCTGTTCAATATCCCAAATGATATCGGCAGCATTTTCGATACCAACGCTTAGCCGAACCATTTTTTTTGTCAGGCCAAGTCTGTTCTTTTCTTCTTCATCAATATCAGCATGTGTCATGCTGTACGGATGTTCTGCCAGGCTTTCTGTTCCACCCAGGCTAACAGCCAGTTTAATATGTTTAAGATTATTAAGGAAGGTGAATGCCTCCTGCTCGCCGCCAACAACATCAAAGCTTACCATAGCACCGAAGCTGAGGTATTGTTTTTTTAAAATGTATTCCTGGTCGGGGTTATTTAATGCCGTATAGCCCAGGTAATATACTTTCTCCACCCGTTTGTGCTGAAGCAGGAACGCAGCCACCTTTTCTGCATTGGCGGCAGCAGCTTCCATTCTTATCTTTAGTGTTTCGAGACTTCGCATGAGCAGCCAGCTGGTATGTGGGTCGATGATAGTACCGAAAAAGGTACGGCTCTTTTTTATCTGTTTTATAATTTCTGTACTGCCAACCGCCGCACCTGCAATGAGATCACTATGTCCTCCGATATATTTTGTGGCTGAGTATAAAACGATATCAGCCCCGTGTTTTAGCGGATGTTGCCACAGGGGGCCCATATAGGTATTATCAACAGCCACCAACACTTTTTTCTCTTGGTTTGAATAGGCTGCGGCCAGGTCGCTGCACATGGCAATATCAATGAGATCATTGGTTGGGTTGGCCGGTGTTTCCACATAGATCATCTTTAGTTTATCAGCCGCGTTATTTTTATTGATCATGTCAATGATCATCTCTTTATGATCACCGGCATTGAAACCAATGGCTTTCACACCCCAATTGTTCAACATGTAGTGTATGAATTTATGGGTTCCGCCATAAATGGGATTGCTGAACAATAAAATATCTCCGGGTTTTAAAAAACTAACCAGTGTTGTTGCAATGGCGCTCATGCCACTTGAAAAAGCCGCTGCAGCTTCTCCGCCATCCCAAAGTTTCAAACGTTCTTCCAGGATCTCCATATCCGGGTTATTAATGCGGCTGTAAATCAGCCCCATTGTTTCGCCTTCATGACCCGGCTTGCCATGCGCCATTTCGAAAAAGGCTTTTCCCTCTTCTGCTGTTTTAAAAACGAAAGTGGATGTTTGAAATACCGGGCATTTTACGGCTCCTTCACTTAACTCGGGTTTGTATCCGTATCCCATCATTTGTGTTTCCGGGGCAAAATTATTTGTACTCATGATCTTCTGTTTTTATAAAGGTTGAAAAAATAAGGCAGAAAAAAGGTGACTTATATCACTTAAGAAAATAAATCTATTTATCTTTGAAATAATGGTATATACAGATAAAAAGTCTTTAAATTTTAATATATTTAGAAAAATAAACTTTTATGGCTTCACTTGATTTGATCAATAAGCGTATCCTTACCTTGCTTCAGAACGATGCCAAGCTTACAACAAAAGAACTTGCTGATAAAACCGGCAAGACGATCACGCCCATTTATGAAAGGATCAAGTGGCTTGAGCAGCAGGGTTACATTAAAAAGTATGTGGCGATCCTGAATGGAACGAAGCTGGAAAAAAACCTGGTGGCATTTACCAATGTGCAGTTAAAAGAACATGCACATACCATGTTAAAGTCTTTCGAAAAAGCGGTGGTAAAACTCGATGAGGTAATGGAATGCTATCACATGTCGGGCGCCTACGATTACCTGTTGAAAATTGTGCTGACCGATATGAACGGATACCAGGATTTTATCATGAATAAACTGGCAAAACTGGCCAATATTGGTACTGTGCAAAGTTCATTTATGCTAACTGAAGTAAAGCATGAAACGGCTTACGTAATCAGGTAAATTAATAAGTTTAGGCAAACTGCCGGGGTTGATACTATTCAGCCGGTTTTTCTGCCTGCTTTTCCTGTACTTCTATTGCATGTATTTCCCGGATATATTTGTCTTTTAAATTATCGTAAAATGAGTGCCTGCTTATGAAACCTGAAATTAAATTGGCCGACAATGCCGTGAGCATAATGTAGAAAATAATATTATGACTGTTGGTCATTTCCAGTACGAGTATAGAACAGGTAAACGGGCTTCGGGTAATGCCCGTTAAAAAACCGGTCATACCACACAAAATAATTAGATTGGTTGCAGGGCCTGCCAGATGAAACCAACCCGAAACCATGGCCCCGATGCTGGCCCCGGCGCTTAAGGATGGTGCAAAAATGCCGCCGGCAGCACCTGTAGAAAAAGAAACAATGGGTCCAACGATCCGTAAAATGGGCATATACCACTCGAGGTGTTTATTATCAGTAAATAAGGTGGTTACCATAATTTCTTTGCCCGATCCAAATGTGCGGTGGTCGATAAAAATAGCCAACGAAGCGATGATCAATCCGCAAACGATAACATAGATATATTTCTGGTAATTTTTTTTAAGGGATTCTTTCTTTTTAAAAATAAAAAGAATAATGCGGCCCATAGCGCTTCCGCTAAGACCGGCGATGGCAGCAATGGGAAGTACAACTAAGATGATCCAGGCGGGTATATTCTCCAATACCGGGTAGCCCAGGTAAAGATAGGGTCCCAGGAAGTTCAGGGCGGTTAACCCGGCAATAATAACGCCGGTGAGTAAGGCCGATTTAAAAAAGCTGAAATGTATTTTGGTGAGTTCTTCAATCGCGAAAACAATACCGCCCAGTGGTGTATTAAAAGCTATGCAAGCCCGGCAGCCGCGCCCGTAACAATCATATTTCGTTTTGAAATTTTCGGGTACCCATTTGGCAGGTAGTCGTTAATTTTCTTGTAAATGGTAGCTGATATCTGAATGGTTGGCCCTTCGCGGCCAACTACACCGCCACCAAAAACCACCAGTAGGCTGGATATTACTTTTACAATAAGTACTTTAAAACTGAGCAACGGGTTTACTTTGTAGTTGTGTTTGGGATTGGTTAATTCAATGGCTGCCGTTACCTGTGGAATTCCGCTGCCACCCGCATATTTGGCAAATTTGGTAACCACCCACAAAGCCAGCAGAAAACACAGGGGCGTGATGATAAAAAACAACCAGTCGGCATAATGATAAATCCGGATGGTAGCCGCTTCTACCAGTGAAAATAATTTAGCATACAAAACCGCTATGCCGCCGGTTAAAAAAGCACCCAGCCAAAAAGGGAAGGCATTCAGTATATTGTTTTTGACCCCGGTATTGTCAATCGAATCGTATTTTGCTTTTACTACCTGTTTAACTTTTGTAAATAGATTCATTGGAAAAAATGGCTGCGTTTTAAATCAAGGGCGCAATTTTGTGTTCGTGGTGAAGATGACTAAAGGTACAAAAGATGGCGGGTACCGGGCACAAAAAAACCGGTGAACAAGTCACCGGTTCAAAAAGTCTGTTTATTTGGTGTCAATCTTTTATCTTTCCCAATACAAATCCAATGACGCCACCAACAACTGCGCCCATTACTGTGCCGGCAATAATATCTATTGCAAGCCCGGTCATATCAGTATAAATCGTAGACATGCCATAGTATCCTAATGAGTAAGCCAGGCCAACGAGCAGGCATATAATGGCCCCGGCCGAGATTCCCGACGCAACCGTTGTTATATTTGCCCAACGGTTAAAGATATAGGCTAACAGAATGGCCCAAAATAAATTAGAGGCGATCATTGCCCACCAGATCATTTCAGCTTCTGGCCGCATAAATGCTGCATTCGTATGCTCCGCCATAAATTCAACTAGAAGAAGTCCGTAGATCAGCCATCCTAATAAAAAGGATACAACGGCGCCGGTAATACCGGCGATGGTAACTTTTTTAATACTCATGATTGAAAGTTTTGGGTTTTAAATAAAAAATGCACAGCAAAGTAGAAAACTGTTTTATTAAATACAAATCTGTAATTAATTAATTTATAAACAGGATTCAGGGATGCCGTGGGTTACAAAGCGGGCAGTGGATACATAGTTGGCAGGTAAAGCGCTTTTATAATTTATGCAAATAACCGGTATACCAGGTTGAAAAGGCCTCAATTTTTGGCATATTGTCCTTCAGCCATATATCATAAGCATCGCCTTTCGACTGGGTAATATAATAACAAAACGCCTCCGTATGCTTGTTGCTGGCCAGGGTATAAAAATAATCCACGTAAAAATCCCACCAGAAACCTTTCTTATCTTTTTTTAATTCTCCAAGCATATTGAACAGGGAATTGCTGTTTTCGATAAATAGCTCCTGAGCCGACTTGCCTTTATTGGTTTCATTTGAGTTTGAAGATGCTAACAGGTCAAGCAGGAGTTCTGCGGAACTGAATTCATCTTTTTCTCTTTTTTCGGGGATGGTGATGTTGGTTGTTTTATCTTCGGCTTTGGTAACTCCTTTTTGCATTTCTTCTTCCAGCGTTTGCAGGGCAGATGCGGTTCTTGCCTGTTTGGGTTCAAGCAACAAATAATTATACAGTGCCAGGATCCCCTTTACCCGCTGATTGGCGAAAAGCATATTCAATGCCAGTAAAAAATGGCTGCTGGCATGGTAAGGATCGATGGTAAGGGCCTGTTGCAGGGCTTCTTCGGTTTCTTTATAATCTTTTAGTTTGAAATGTGTAAGAGCCAGGTTATAAAATAGCAGGTTATTTGTTTTAATTTTTTCGATCCCTTTTTTATAGGTCTTGACGGCATCCAGGGGCTTGCCCATAAGGTCCTGGGCCGATCCCTTTACAATATAGGCCTGATCTGTATATTCCTGGTTTACCTCGATAACCAGATCGCTGTGCTTCACCGCATTTTCGTAATCCTTCGCCGCCAGATACGTAGAGGCTATTTCATAATTGGCTCTTGACGAACGGGAATCCATTAAAAGCGCTTTTTTGTATCTAAAAATGGCGTCGGCGTAATCACCTTTATCATATAATTTAATTCCCTGGTTGATAAAGTCATCGATAAGCGGCGCTTTCTGTGCATAAACCCCCGAAAGTAGCAGGGAGAAAATTAATATAATGCCAATATGTTTTTTCATGATCATAAAATTTGAAACGGCGGGTTAATTGGTTTCAAGTATTTTTCTGTATTTTTTTTTAAGATTTACATTATTTTTCGGATCATCATAATAAGCAAGAACGAGTTTGGAAGATCTTTTTTCAACCGTCAGGGGGTTAACCGATTCAGTTTTATTTTCCAGACTGTATTTTGCCATAGCGGCAATATAAAGTTGTAGTAAAATTTTATCGTCTTTAACGTCATATACACGTCCCTTCAGGTAAAAATCGTGTTCTTTATTGCCGATCATCCATTTGGATAAAAACCGGGCGGCGTTTTCCCGGTTCGCGTCTTTATCAATATAAGGCCGGGTTATGATAACATTGGCAGCCGATAAGGCCAGGGATTCTGTTGCAGCATAGTCACCCGGTTTTTCCAGTTTAATATCCTCGTAAGGAAAAACCTGTGCAGTACCCATGCAGGTTATTGCAGAGAGAAAGATTACGAGTATAAATTTGATCATACTATTTATTATTTTTTGTAATACCACAAAACCGCACAGGCCAATCCGGCAAAATTTGTACGATCACGTTTTCGTTCATGTTAACATCTCGTTTACCCATTTTAAAAACCGGTTTTGATTTGGTGCTCCACTATGCTGCTCACAGGATCAAATCTTTGTAAATCTTTCATCCATTTGTACCTGTTATCGGGGATGTTAAATAATTTGATAGCCTGTTCATGGGTTTATTGATTTCAATTTTGGCAGGATAACCGCATCCTGCTCTTTTTGTGGTTAAAGTTACGAAATTGTATGGAGGTTCGAAAATGGAACCGAAAATTGGTTTCTGTATTCGGCGGTCAGTAAAGAAGGCGGTTCCGGTATAAGGATATTGAATCGGATAGCCCGGGTTTTGTTATTATGGTTGAGTTGCTGTGGTCAACCAATCGGAAGAAACAGAAGATTATAATAAAGAAGTTAAGCCGGCGTTAAATAAAAAATTAACTTGCCTTGTTATAAATGGCTTGTTTATTTTATTGGCCCGCAACTGTATGTATATGAAGAAATTTATCACGATTCTTTTTATTGCCTTTGCTGCAAATGGTTTTTGCCAAAAAGCGATCCTGATTGATAAATATGTACTGCCCGAAGAAACAATTAAGGAGGGGCAGCTTATTATCGACATGCCTTTTGGCTATTCCAATATTCTGAAAATCACGGGCGACACAGCAGGGCTGAAAACAGCGGGAGATATTTACATAGACGTGGTTTGTACCGATTACCCGGCCAATGCATCCCTGCAGGTACTCAATAACAGCAGGGTAGCGTCATTTTTGAAGCAATTTCCTTTTGTAGCCGAAAGTCAGTTGGCTCAGGTAAATTTTTTTCAACAAACGGATGGCGCGCTGCGGGAAAGGGCAATAACCATGTTTCATGGCCTGGTCGTAAAATTCCGTCCCAAACAATCTATTGAATCGGCGGTAAAGGAAATTCCAAAACTCGACTATATTTTAAAACCGGTTTCTCCCGAAAAACTGGTGACGGTACCGGTTTCGGCGATGACTTACGACAGCGCCGTTGCCGAAATTGAAAAGCTTTATAAGAACAGGGCACGCAAATACGAAAAAGGCAGCTGGTATGTTTTATTGGGCAGGGCAGGGGTTATAGCAACCGAACTGGATACACAGAAGAAGACCAAGCTGGACTCTTTTGTAACCATGTCGCCTAAAGAAGCACTGAAAGCAGAATTGATCAGCAAGTCGGAATATAAAGACTTCAAATGGACCTCTTTAATTACGCTGTATTATCCGCGTTGGTTTAAACTGGATGCGGTGCCCATTCCAAAAGCGAAAGAGGTCACTACAAGTGTAAAAGTTCCGGCCGTATACAAAGTACCCGACTCTACAATTATCAAGATATTTACCAGAACAAAATGGAAAAAACCAACCGTCGTGGGCGATGTTACGGGAAGTATGTATCCCTATATTGCCCAACTGTTGTTATGGGTTAAAATAAACGCTATAGACAGTCTCTCGAGGAAATATGTATTTTTTAACGATGGCGATAACCTTCCCGAAAACAAGAAGAAACTGGGCGCTACCGGCGGGATATATTACAAAACCTGTAATAGTTTTGAAGAAGTGCAGAAACTGGTAAAATTTACCATGGCTAAAGGCGGTGGCGGCGATTGCCCCGAAAATGATATCGAAGCTTTGTTGAAGGGTGAGAAGGCCTTTCCCGAAAACGACTACCAGGTGTTGATTGCCGATAACTGGGCACCCATCAAGGATAAGGCCATTTGGCAATATCTGAAAAAACCGGTGCGGGTGGTGCTTTGCGGAGCCACGAGCTACAATGTAAACATTGATTACCTGAACCTGGCCAGGCAAACCGGGGGCTCGGTGCATTTAATTGAAAGCGATCTGTACAACCTGAACACCCTGCGTGAAGGTGAAATTTTGAAAATCGGTAAAAATAGTTTTATGGTAAAAAATGGCTTGTTTGTGGAATTAGGCCAGATCTATAACAAATAAACCGTTCGGGCTGTGCACCCGCATACAGGTTAGCGATATCCGCCTTTTGATTTGTAGGCCGGAAGGCCGATATTCAAAAATAATCGGGATCAAAAATCAAAAAAAATAATATCTTCATTCCCTAAATTTAAAACAATGGATTTTATAGCAGAAAATTTCAACATTATTTTTTTAGTGCTGTTAGCCCTGGCTTTTTTAGGAAGTTTTGTAACGGTTAACCAGGGCTTTATTGGCGTTGTTACCATGTTTGGAAAATATCGCCGGATATTAAGACCGGGGCTCAGAATGAAAATTCCCTTCATAGAAAAGATATACAAGAAGATCAGTATTCAAAACCGGTCGGTAGAGCTGGAATTTCAGGCTGTAACCATCGACCAGGCCAATGTGTATTTTAAATCGATGCTGTTGTATTCGGTTCAAAACGAAAATGCCGAAACCATACAAAAAGTGGCATTTAAATTCATCAGCGATAAAGACCTGATGCAGGCACTGGTAAGAACCATTGAAGGAAATATCAGGGCTTTTGTTGCTACCCGGCGCCAATCAGAAATTTTAGGATTGCGCAGGGATATTGTGGAATTTGTAAAACAGCATGTTGACCTCTCGCTCGAAGATTGGGGTTATCATTTGCAGGACCTCCAGATAAATGATATCACGTTTGACCAGGCTATTATCGACAGCATGAGCAAGGTAGTAGCCAGTAATAACCTGAAAGCGGCTGCCGAAAATGAAGGTCAGGCATTGCTGATCACCAAAACAAAAGCAGCCGAAGCCGAAGGTAATTCCATCAAAATTGCAGCAGAGGCCGAACGCCAGGCAGCCCAATTGCGCGGACAGGGTGTGGCGTTGTTCAGGGAAGAAGTGGCCAAGGGTATGAGCCAGGCTGCAGCCGAAATGAAACAGGCTAACCTGGATACCAATGTGATTTTGTTCAGTATGTGGACCGAAGCGATAAAAAATTTCGCGGAGTATGGTAAGGGCAATGTAATTTTCCTCGACGGCAGCAGTGATGGTATGGAAAAAACCATGCGGCAGATCATGGCTATGCAACAGATGGAATCGAAAAGATAGTTAGCGGGAGAAGCATATTTTTACCGGGGTTTCCCCGGTTTTTTTTTGCTGTTTACATAAACAGCTTTCTTAAATTTCGCACATGCAGATCATCTCTTTGGTCATGAACAAAACAACATTTAAAAATAAGATTAACATTTTATTAGGCAGCTATTGTAAATTTGTTTCGTTTCATTGCATAAATAGAAAGTTTTGGCATAATTATAGAGCGGCTTTCATATACACTTAAACCGGCATTTCATGTTTAATATTTTGTTACAGATCGACAGTACAGGAATAGGTGCGTCGACAGTGGGAAAAGAATCCTTGTTTTCCTTATTGGTAAAAGGCGGGGTATTGATGATACCATTGGCTATTTTCATGGCGATGGCTATTTTCTTTTTCATTGAGCGTTTACTTGCCATACGCAAGGCCAGTAAGATCGAAGATAATTTCATGAACATTATTCGCGATCATATCATCAGTGGTAATGTTACAGCGGCCCGCAGCCTGGCAAAAAATACGGAACACCCGGTGGCGAAAATGATCGATAAAGGTATCCAGCGTATCGGAAAGCCCATTGACGCCATTGAAAGAAGCATGGATAATGTGGGCAAACTGGAAATTTATAAGATGGAAAAAAACCTGCCGGTACTTTCGGTAATCGCCCGAATTGCTCCGTTGTTTGGTTTTGTGGGAACGATTATCGGTTTGGTGATGTTGTTGCGTGATTTTGCCGCAGCCAGCAATCCCTCCATCACCGATATCGCAGATGCCATGTATGTGAAGATGATCACCTCGGCCACCGGTTTGATCATCGGTATGCTTTCATTTTTGGGCTATGCATACCTCAATTCGCAGATCGATAAAACAGTAAATAAAATGGAATCGGCCAAGGCAGATTTCCTGGATATTTTGCACGAGCCAACTAAATAAAGACACGAATTAAATGGACCGCTGATTTGGTGTAGTTCGTAAAAATCAGTGAAACAAAAACAGCATGAGTTTAAGAAGTCGTTTACGGGATAATCACAATGAAGTGGATGCGGGTCCACTGAATGACGTGTTGTTTATATTGCTGATGTTTTTTTTACTGGTATCAACCCTGGCCAATCCCAATGTGGTGAAAGTGTCTAATCCAAAAGGAAAGAGCGATACCAAAGTGAGCCAGAATATTGTGGTTACCGTTACCAAAGATCAAAAAGTATTTATCGGCACGAAGCAGATCGACATGCTGTATATTGATTCGTTGCTTAAAAAAGAGGTAGAAGCAAACCGGAAATATGTTGACACGCCAACCGTGGTGATGAATATTGATACCTCCGCCTATTATGGACAGGCTTTCAAGATCATGGAAGCTGCAAAGCGGGCTAAAGCCAGGCTGGCAGCCAATATTAAGCAGTGATAATCACCATTCTTTCGTTACCGTACATATCTTTTTTGACCATTACCGTTTGGTAATGATCTCTAAATAAAGCGGCTGTTTGCTTCGCATGATCCTCATGGGTTTCCAGGTATATTTTTCCGTTTGGCAACAAATGGTCTTTTGCAAACAGGGCGATCTTCTCGTAAAAAATTAAAGGCGATTGATTGGGTACAAACAACGCCAGGTGAGGTTCAAAATCGGTAACATGTCTGGCCAGTTTGCTTTTTTCTTTTATTGGTATATAGGGCGGGTTGCTGATGATGACATCATACAGCGGCAGCGTGGCCCATGCTTTTTCATCCAAAAAATCGACCTGTTTAAATTGAATATGGGCATTATGCAGTTTGGCATTCTCTCTCGCTAACGCAAGTGCCTGTGTGCTTATATCTATACCGGTAACGATCGAAGCAGGCAGGTTTTTCTTGATGGCGATGGGTATGCAGCCGCTGCCGGTGCCAATATCCAGTATGGCCGGATCGGTCAATTTTGATTTTCGGTCTTTGATCAACTGTTCAACCAGTTCCTCTGTTTCGGGCCTCGGTATCAACACCTGGCTGTTCACTTTTAATTTCATATGGTAAAACCAGGCTTCCCCCAAAACGTATTGCACGGGTTTGTGCAACAATAATTCCTGCAGCGTTTTTTGTATCCGTTTGTTGGCTGCAACGGTTATTTCTTTCGAAGGGTTTTTTAAAATATCAGTTCGTTTCAGCGAGACCGTTTTTTCAAATACCCAGTCGGTAATGGCGGTGGCTTCGCTAAGACTGTAAATTTTTTGCAATTGCACTAAAAAGTTGCGATATAGTTCCTTGATGTTCACGAGCGCAAACATACTGATTCGGCTGGTGATATGATAAAATAACTGTTTAAACGCAACCGGCGATATAGTGCCCGCCGTTAATTTATTGATACGTATTTTTGCGACTTGATTAGTCACGTACTATATATGCATCGTTGCCTTCAACTGGCTTCTTTGGGAGCGGGCCGGGTGGCTCCCAATCCCATGGTAGGTGCAGTGTTGGTACATAAAAACCGGATAATCGGGGAGGGGTACCACCAGCAATTTGGTAAACCGCATGCTGAAGTAAATTGTATCCACAGCGTAAAGGAAACAGACAGGGATTTGATATCAACAAGTACCTTATACGTTTCTTTAGAGCCCTGTGCCCACTTTGGTAAAACGCCGCCCTGTGCCGACCTGATCATAAAAAATAAGATTCCGAATGTGGTTATCGGGTGCCGCGACAGCTTTGCCGCCGTTAATGGAAAAGGAATTGAAAGACTGGGGGCTGCGGGTATTGAAGTTACTGTTGGGATTCTGGAACCTTGAGGTTGGTGATCGACAAAGAACTGAAATTGCCTGCCCATTTGAAATTATTTGATGGCAGCGCCAAGACGGTTATATTTAATCGGTTAAAACAGGCTGTTTCAGCAAATATCAGCTATCAGCAATTGAATAGAGAAGAACCGGTTCCTGATCAGGTTTTAACTGCATTGCACGCCATGTCAATTCAATCGGTAATGGTGGAGGGTGGTTCAAAACTCCTGCAGTCTTTTATTGCTGCCGGTTTATGGGATGAAGCCAGGGTGATTGTAAATGAACAATTGACTATGGGCGAAGGATTAAAAGCCCCGGAATTGAAAAACAAGATCCTGATCAGCAGGCAGAAAGATAAAACGGATCTTATCACTTTTTATAAAAGAGATGAGGCGGTAAAAGCAAACGATCAATGACGGAGCCCTATTTTTATACAACGATTGAGAAACCCTCCACAGCCGAATTCAAGGATCGTGGCAGCAAATTCCTTGCCTATGCTTTTCCGATCAGTTCGGCCGAAGATTTTAAGCAGGAGATCCAGGTTCTCAAAAAGGAACATCCAAAAGCGGTGCATTTTTGTTTTGCTTACCGCATCGGAACGGATGGAAATAATTTCCGTTCCTCGGATGACGGCGAACCATCCGGCTCGGCCGGTAAACCCATACTCGGGCAGTTAGACAGCAAAGGAATAACCAATGTGGCGGTGGTTGTTGTGCGGTATTGGGGCGGTACGTTGTTGGGTGTGCCGGGATTGATCAATGCCTATAAAACGGCAACAGCACTGGCTTTGCAAATAACACCTATTGTTGAAAAACAAATTGAAGTTGATTATTCATTAGAGTTTGATTATACCAGAATGAATGAAGTGATGATGATCCTTAAGCAGTTTAATTGTGCCATTCACAGCAACGAAATGCAGCTGTTCTGCCATATTAAAACAGGAGTTCCCAAAAACCGCCTGGATGATGTGTTGAACCGCCTGAACGACCTGCAAACGGTTTCCGTAAAAAAAATCGGTTAATAAAAATGGATTTTGTATTTTTCTGAAAACAACACTATGGCAGCCGAAAAAAAATATAAAAGTTTCTGGAGTTTCTATCCCTATTATTTAACCGAGCACGGCGACTTAACCAACCGTACCCTGCATTTTATCGGTACGGCGGGTTTACTGGTAATCCTGGTCGTAGCCATTATTTTACAAAAATGGTGGATGTTGGCGCTGATCCCGGTTTGTGGTTATGGTTTCGCCTGGGTAGGTCATTTCTTTATTGAGAAAAATAAACCGGCCACCTTTACCTATCCGTTGTGGAGTTTGGGCAGCGACTTTGTAATGTTCTGGCATATGCTTACCGGGCAGATCGGTAAAAAACTGGAAGAAGCTAAAAAGATAATTCACTAAAATGAATATAGAATCCATACGTGAATATGTTTTGCAAAAGCCTTCTGTTACAGAAGGTTTTCCGTTTGATGAAGAGAGTTTGGTATTCAAGGTGAATAGCCGGATTTTTATGATTGCCAGTCTGGATGAATCGCCGTTGCGCTTTAATGTAAAATGCGATCCGGAACGGGCCATTGAATTAAGAGATGATTATCCCGATACGGTACTGCCCGGTTATCATATGAATAAACAGCATTGGAATACGATCGTTGTGGATGGGCGGTTAACAGCGAAACAATTGAAGGAGATGATTGATGATTCCTATGATTTGATTGTTAAATCGAAAAAGAAATAATTATTTGGCTCCGTATTTCCAATTTCTGCCTTTTCCTTCTGCCATCCACTCCAGTGCTGTTGCCATTCGTTTATTCCTGGTTTCATCAGACTTTGCATCGGTGATCCACATCAGGTATTCTTTTTTGTGTGAGTAAGCAAAATTTTCAAATACCTGTTTGGCTTTTTTATTTTTCGAAAGGGCTTTGGTAAAATATTCGGGCACCACTAACTCTTTATTGACGGGTGATTTTGTTTTTGAAGGAAGTTTGATGCCTTTATCGGTGAGCATCATCGCTTCTTTAATATAGCCGGTAATTTTTTTATCCGAAGGCAGGTCTTTTAGGGAGGTGATCCTTCCCAAATGGCCCATAGCCGTTTCCGCTTTGGCATTTTCAACCAACAGGGGATCTTTCATTAAAGGAGCTTTCCAGAAACTCATTACGGCATGTTGTTTAAAAGCCGCCATATGGCACATCATTTCGCCCTTATAATCAAAAAACGGCATGCCCCATTTTAGTTTTTCTTCTGCATCCGGACAGGCTTTATGTACCAATGCACGAATATGGTTGAGGATGGGTTTCGCAAATCCGGCACTTTTGGCAATATAGGTATCTGTATCCTTGTGTTTTTTTATCATGATAAAAAAATTAAAAACTTACCAAATACCATTTATTGTCCTTCCTCGCCATCATCAGGGACTCTGGTTTTTTCCCATCCGGACCGAACAAAATATCTACTTTGGCGAAATTATCTTTGATCAGCGGGTCGCCGATAATTTTTCCGGTAGAAAAATAGGCAGCGAAATTTTCCTGGCTTATTTTATCGGCGTCGGCGATCGCACAAACCCGTTTACTGTCGCCATCGGTATCGATGTTGGGATCGCATATTTGTTTGAGCGGTTCATAATTGCCCGACGAAGCTGCGTTGAAGATTATTTTCGCAACAGCGGTGGGCGAAGATTGGTCCAGGCTGTCGTGTTGCGCATAGCCGGTAGCCTGCATAGCAGCAAAAAAAATCAGGGAGCATAGCCATTTTTTCATGACCTAAATGTAGTTTACTTGTTCTTTTTCGCCAAAACCATCCAATCCCAGGGAAAAGGTTCTGCCAGCCATTTGGGTGGTTTGTGAAATTCAGTCTTCCAGTCGTAGTTTATTTTTTTGATCAACTTAACATCAAATCCTTCAAGTGTAAGCAGCAACTGTAATTCTTCGTTTAAGTAATGCTTGGTAGGCACATCGTCGAGATCCGTTACACCCTGCCTGATGTTGCCAGCCTGTTGAATGGCTTTTTTGGGTGTTGGTATTTCGTTGTTTTCTGCATCATCCACATTCCAGCGGTCGGCAATAATATGGCTGTATAATTTAGATTCCAGCGAAGGAACAACCAGCACCAGTTCTCCTCCGACAGGTAAACAAAGCGAAAGTGACTGGAAGAAATTAATTCTTTTTTCACGCGAATCAGTGAGTATGGCATTGATGCAGATGGCACTGTCGCAGGGGGTAACCGTAAGTTCATCGGCCGAAAAATCCATTCGTTGATATTCCACATTGTCGTATTCGGGAAATGTATTTTTGGCAATTTCCAGATTTTTTGCCGAGATATCTGCAGCGATCACCTGTTTGAATTTTGGGGCCAATACCGGTAGCCATTTGCCAATGGCACAGCCGATATCGATCACCGTTTTATCAGGCGAAGCCATTTCTTCAATAGCTGCCACAATGCTTCCTGATGTATCATTTTGCAGTACATCAAATATTTCGGTGTTGTATTTGGGGGCAATGGTTTCCCAGTATTTTCTATCCATAGTTACAGGTTTAAATCCCAAAAAATAGTTTCTGAAAACAAAAGTTACGAAAATAAAAACAGCTTTTCTAAAATAGAAAAGCTGTTCTGAATATTGAAAAGCATGGTCCTACCTGAAACTTTCACTCACCACCAATTCCTTATTCCCGGCGGTGTACACATAAAACCCTTCGCCACTCTTTGCTCCAAGCCTGCCGGCCAATACCATATTCGCCAATAAAGGACAGGGGGCATATTTCGGATTTCCAAAACCATCCTGCAATACTTTCAAAATACTCAGGCAAACATCGAGGCCAATAAAATCGGCCAGTTGTAAAGGCCCCATGGGATGGGCCATGCCCAGTTTCATTACGGTATCAATTTCTTCTACGCCGGCAACGCCTTCATATAAACTGTAAACAGCTTCGTTGATCATGGGCATCAAAATGCGGTTGGCAATAAAACCGGGATAATCATTTACCGTGCAGGGTATTTTGCCAAGTTGCCTGCTTAATTCAACGATGGTTTCTGTAACTTCTTTTTTGGTGGCATAGCCGTTTATTATTTCTACGAGTTTCATTACAGGCACCGGGTTCATAAAATGCATGCCAATTACCAGTTCGGGCCTTTGTGTTATCGCTGCAATTTTTGTGATCGATATCGAGGAGGTATTGGTTGCCAGTATGCAACCGGCCGGTGCATGCTTATCCATCTGCTCAAAGATCGACAATTTAAGATCTACATTTTCAGTAGCCGCTTCCACTACCAGGTTAGCATCTTTTACGCCTTCGGCAATGATGGATGACACACTGATATTGGCCAGTGTTGATTTTTTTTGTTCTTCGGTGATGGCGCCTTTGGCCACTTGCCTGTCGAGGTTTTTATTAATGGTATCCAATGCCCTTTGCAACTGCGAAGGATTTACATCTACCAGGCTCACCTGGAAACCCGACTGGGCAAATACATGGGCGATTCCATTACCCATGGTGCCGGCACCGATTACGGATATCCGGCCCCCTCCGCCCCCGTCCACAGGATTCTGTGAAAAGGGGGAACTTTGGTTACTCATAATTTTAGATTTATATTATTTATCAAAAGCTTTTTAAGCCCCACCTTTGGACGGGTTGGAGAGGCTACTTAAAGGCATTCAACCCCGTAACATCCATGCCGGTTATCAGCAAGTGAATATCATGCGTTCCTTCATACGTGATCACACTTTCCAGGTTCATCATATGGCGCATTACCGAATATTCGCCTGTAATGCCCATACCGCCCAGCATTTGGCGGGCATCGCGGCAAATATTGGTTGCCACTTCGCAGGCATTTCTTTTAGCCATACTTACCTGTTGCGGTGTAACTTTCCCCTCGTTCATTAAAACACCCAATCGCCAGTTCAATAACTGGGCCTTGGTAATTTCGGTAATCATCTCGGCCAGTTTTTTTTGTTGTAGTTGAAAACCACCGATCGGTTTTCCAAACTGAATTCTTTCCTTGCTGTATTGTAATGCCGTATCGTAGCAATCCATAGCGGCACCAATAGCGCCCCAGGCGATACCGTAACGGGCCTTGGTTAAACAACCCAGCGGACCTTTCAGTCCCTTGATATTTGGAAACATATTTTCTTTGGGCACTTTTACATTGTCGAAAACCAGTTCACCGGTGGCACTGGCCCGAAGGCTCCATTTGCCATGCGTGGTGGGCGTACTGAAACCTTCCATGCCTCTTTCCAGGATCAGGCCCCTGATATCACCTGCCTCATCCTTTGCCCATACCACCGCAACCTGCGCAAAAGGTGCATTGCTGATCCACATTTTGGCGCCATTGAGTATCACATGATCACCGGCATCTTTTATATTACTCAGCATATTGCTGGGGTCGCTGCCATGATCGGGTTCGGTTAACCCAAAACAGCCGAGCCACTCGCCACTGGCCAGTTTAGGTAAATATTTATTACGCTGTTCTTCGCTGCCATATTGATAAATAGGAAACATCACCAGGCTGCCCTGTACGCTGGCCGTTGAACGTACCCCGCTATCGCCACGCTCCAACTCCTGCATCATCAATCCATAACTGATATAATCCAGTCCGCCACCGCCATACTGCTCGGGCACAGTGGGGCCAAAGCAACCCAAATCGCCCAATTGTTTTACGATCTGTTGCGGAAACTCGGCCCGTTGGGCATAGTCTTCAATAATGGGAGAAATTTCTTTTTTTACATAGTTGCGTACCGACTCCCGGATGAGTTTATGCTCATCAGTCAATAATTCATCTACATTAAAATAATCGGGTGGGTGAAAGTTATCTGTTTTCGCAGCCATATTGTTTTAGACTCCTCTATCTCTCCGCCGCGGCAGAGGGATCCGGATAGCTACCGGGAGAGAAGATTATTTAGAAGATTAAGTAATATTTTTTTTTCCAACACTCGAATATCGATTTAGTTCAGTAATTATCGGGATACTGTTTATCATTATTCAGCCAGATCGATGCCATTTAGGCCCTCATCTATACCACAAATATAAATACACTCGTTCAGAAGATAATTATTTTGTTTTTTGCAGCCGAATACTTGAGCCGCCAATAGTACTGACAGCCTCTGTTGGGGGGGATAAAAAATATTTTGCAATATGCAACATTGGCTGAATCGTCTTGTCTCTTAACTATAAAACACTGAACTTTTGGAATTAGCTGTATTACCTCAAAAGGATGAATTGATAGAAAGATGCCTGCGTGGTGATACCAGGGGATATAGAGAACTGTATGACAGATATTCGAAAGCCATGTATAATACCTGCCTTCGGATGTTGAGTAATGTGGCGGAGGCCGAAGACGTATTACAGGAAAGTTTTATTGAAGCGTTTAAGAACCTGAAACATTTTGAAAACAGGACCAGTTTTGGAGGGTGGCTGAAGCAAATTTGTATTAACCGATCCATAAATCAACTTAAAAAAAGAAAGATTGACCTGGTAGATATGAAGGGCGTTTGGGATCATGAACTGGCAGATGAACAACCCTCTGATGAAGTTGAAATAGCGCTTCAGATTGAGGCGGTAAAAAAGGCGATCATGAAACTGCCCGATGGATACCGTACCGTTTTGAATTTGTATCTGTTGGAGGGGTATGATCATGAAGAAATATCAGAGATACTGCAGGTAGCGGAATCGACCACCAGAACGCAGTACATGCGGGCAAAACAAAAACTGCTTCAAATTTTAAATCAACGATCATGAGCGACAAACTGAAAAAATTTATTTGGGATAACCGAAAGGAGTTTGACAATGAAGCACCATCTCAAAAAATATGGGACAATATTGAAGCATCTTTTTCTACAAAAGAAAAGAAGAAATTTAAACTCGCTCCTGTTTACAAATGGAGTATGGCGGCCGCCGCCGTGCTCATTATTTCATTAGGCGTTTATATGCGTATCGACAGGAAAATGCCCGCCGGGGAGGTTGTTGAAAACAAAATTCCCGATATTAATAACCTGCCGCCCGAATATGCAGCTCAGATGAATCAGTTTGTGAATTTGATCGATACCAAACAGGAAGAACTAAAAGTGCTGGCCAAAGAACAGCCGGAACTTTATCAAAAATTCACCCTTGCCATTAACCAATTGGACAGTTCATACAATACCCTTAAAAACCAGCTTGGCGGCACGCCCAATCAGGAAATGCTGCTGGAAGCTATGATTCAAAACCTGCAGCTGCAGCTGAATGTGTTGAATCAGCAATTAAATATCATTAACCAAATTAAAGAACAAAAAAAGTATAGTCATGAAAAAATTGATCAAACCATTTAAAATTATATTGCCGTTATTGTTGCTGGCTCAAACCAGCCTGTTTGCCCAAAATGAGAACGATAATGGCAGCAAAAAAAAGTATGAGTTTGTAAAAACCAAATCGGTTAACAAATCATACAATGTTTCTTCATCTGATAAATTGAATATTCAGAATTCGTTTGGGAAAGTAGAAATACATACCTGGAACAAAAATGAAATCAAGGTAGATGTAAGTATCGAGGTATCGGCCAATACAAATGACCTTGCACAAAAAGTGCTGGATAAAATTTCGGTTGCAGAGTCTCAAAGCGGAAAGGAAATATCGTTTAAAACATCGATAAATAATATCAATAATTCCAAAAACGAGAAAAGCAGCATGTCGATCGATTACAGCATTTATATGCCCGCAAATAATCCATTGAAAGTAAAAAATGATTTTGGCGCTACGGTTGTACCCGATTATCGGGGAGAGGTTGATCTTACCAGCAAATTCGGATCTTTAACGGCCGGAGATTTATCCGATGTTAAGAATATTAATGTGGAATTCGGGAAAGCCAAATTTAATAATATCACCGACGGCTCTATAACAATAAAATATTCAAAAGCTGAATTTGGCAAACTATCGGGTAAAATTGATTTAAAGTTTGAATTTTGCAGTGGAATTGTAATGAGCCTGGATAACAGCCTTGCCGGGATGGATGTTAAATCTTCATACTCCACTGTAAATATGAAACCATCTTCGGGCCTGTCAGCATCATATGATATATCAACCAGTTTTGGCAGTTTAAAAAACCGTACAGCCATTAAGTTTGAGGGCGATGATGAGCAGGATAGACGTGGACCAAAATTTGATTTCAGGTACAATGGAAAATCAGGTAATGGTGCAGTTCAAATTAAAGTAAAAACCAGTTTTGGAGATATTATTTTAGGCGAACCGGAACCGGGAGATATGAAAGATAAATCTAAAAACAAATCGCGTACTTCTTAGTAAGTTTTATAGCCATGAATACCGGAATGCCTGCAATTTATTTGCGGGCATTTCTATGTTCACCAGGTTTTGTTTGAGCAGCGGTTAGTCATTGTCCTCAAGAAGGAACACATCTTCCACCGTTTTATTAAACAAACGGGCAATTTTTAAAGCCAGCACCGTTGATGGCACATATTTATTGGCTTCCATAGCATTGATCGTTTGCCGGCTTACCGATACTTTTTTGGCTAACTCCTCCTGGGTGAGCCCATGAATGGCTCTTTGTACCTTAATATTATTTTTCATCGGGTGCCGTTTTAGAATTTTTGTACAGAATATAATTGAACCGGATAATGAAGATGATCAATACTGTGAACATATTGTATATCATCACATTCAAAAAAGCAGTTCCATAAACGAATATAAAGGCGAATAATAATAAAAGGTAGCTCAGGGCAACAGCCCACTGCAGTGAAGACAAGCGAAGTTTGGCAATAAATTCATCTTCATTTTTTTCCCTGGAAAAACTGACCAGCATGGCACCAATAATAAATAAAACAGCTATAACGGTGTTGGTGATATTGGTATGGGTCATACTGAAGAATTTCTTTTCGCCGAATACCGGATCGTTGAATATTACAAAAACATTTGCATTCAGCCATTCCGCTTGAAAGCCCGACAAGCTCAGTACGATACCCAGTATGGTTGCCGGTATTAAAATAAACCAACCAATAGTTTTGTATTTGGGTGGTAATAAAAGATTTGTTGTCATGATCTTAATTTTTCATAAAAGTAATGTAAACCTTACAAAAAGACAAAATAATCATACATAATGTAAGAAAAATTTAACAAATGCAGAGATGCACTATTGTCTATACATTTGTAATCAATTATGTAGAAATGATAAACTATTCCTATTTAGCGTTGGGCGACAGCTATTCCATTGGCGAGCAGGTGGCTTTTGCCGAAAATTTTCCGAACCAAACAGTTCAACTGTTACGAAGATCGGGTTTCGCATATTATGCGGCCGAGATCATCGCAAAAACCGGTTGGACTACCGACGAATTAATCGACGCCATTGAAAACACAGTATTACTGGAAAACTATGATATGGTTTCCCTGCTGATCGGTGTAAACAATCAATACCGGGGCCGAACGGTTGTGGAATTCGAAAATGAATTAGAAAAACTGATACAGAAAGCTATTCAATTAGCCGGCAATAAACCCGATCATGTTTTTGTATTGAGCATTCCGGATTGGGGTGTAACGCCGTTTGCAGATGGTAAAGACAGAATACTGGTGGCAACAGACATTGATGCCTACAATGCGGTTTGTAATTCATCAGCAAAAAAATTCGAAACAAATTTTATGGAGATCACTGTTTCTCAAAGAGCGGATGGAAATAAAAATGAATTTCTGGCACTTGATGGTCTGCACCCATCCGCATTGGAATACGCCAAATGGGCATCTAAACTTGTCGACGAAATTTTAAAAAAAATGTAGTATGCGGCCGATTGATTTCAAAGAGGTTCAGCGATTCAGGGTTTGGTGGGCCTGGCTGGGGGTTGCTGCGCTCAATGCCGTGGGATTAATGGCCATTGTACAGCAGGTATTATTGAAAAAATCTTTTGGCCCGGAACCGGCACCAGATTATGTATTGATACTGGTTGAACTGGTTTTTTTGCTGGTATTATTTTTCTTAATATCCATAAAGCTGAAAACAAGATTAACCGATGATGGAATGTACTATCGGTTTTACCCCTTTCAATTCAAAGAAAAACATATCGCCTGGCATGAACTAAAAGATGCCTATATCAGGCAATACAATTCGTTGCATGAATATGGGGGTTGGGGAATAAGGATCGGCGGAAAAAAAACAGGTGATGCGGTAAACACATCGGCTTCTTCAAATCGTGGATTACAGTTACAATTTACTGATGGCAAACTTTTATTGATAGGAACTACCCGGCCCGATGAGCTGCAAATGATTATAGATGAGGTACTGAGTTCTGGAAAAATTAACCGGGCAGTTTGATTTATTTGTCAAGATAAACAGCCATTTCTGTTTGATACTGCAGCGCAATCGCCCTGGCTTCTGATGCAAAATCTTCTTTTTCGCTTGCATAAATAATGGCCCTGCTGGCATTAACCAATAACCCGCAATCTTTGTTCATACCATATTGGCATACTTCGGCCAAACTGCCGCCCTGGAAACCAACGCCCGGTACCAATAGAAAATGATCGGGAATTATTTTCCGGATATCTGTCAGGTCGCTGGCCCTGGTGGCACCCACAACAAACATAAGGTTTTCATCGGTACCCCAACGGCTTACTTTTTTCAACACAGTTTCGTATAAAAATTCAGTTCCACTGGTTGGGTTCTCATCTTCACGAACCAACCTCAGCTGCTCAAAATCCTTGCTGCCGGCATTGCTGGTAAGTCCTAAAACAATGGCCCATTTATTTTCAAATTCCAAAAACGGTTTCACACTATCCTCACCCATGTATGGCGCAACCGTAATGGCGTTGAAGTTCATCGTTTCAAAAAATGCCCGGGCATACTGTGCAGACGTATTGCCGATATCGCCACGTTTTGCATCAGCAATAATGAACTGATCTTTGGGTATATAGTTCACCGTTTTTTCCATGGCTTCCCAGCCTTTTGCACCCATAGCCTCATAAAAGGCAGTATTAATTTTATAGGCTACACAGAGATCATGTGTTGCATCGATGATCTGCTTGTTAAATTCGAATACCGCATCGGGATGCGCTTTTAAATGATCAGGAATTTTGTTGATATCAGTATCGAGCCCAACGCAGAGAAAGGATTTTTTTAATTGAATTTGTTGAATGAGTTGCTTTCTTGTCATGCGGCAAAGTTAGTCAGTTAACCCCGATAAAATTTCTTTGGCGATCGCTTTTGAGTTGTCATCTCCCCGTTTCATCAATTGCTCAATAATATTTCGTTTGGATTCCTCATCCCGGTTCTGACTAAGTTTAAACGTATTCTCCAGGCTTTCCACTTCAATACTGAAACCCGCAATGGCTTTTACCATTTTGTTGATGTATTCAGGAGAAATATTTTGGAAAGAAGAGGGTTTATCCTGCCCCTCATATTTATTGGTGATGGCCCTGACTGCTTCAACAGTTCCCAATTCATCTTTGAATGTTATTTTTCCTTTTGCATGCACCGTCATATAATTCCAGGTGCTGCCCATGGCCGGGTCGGTGTACCAGCTTGCGCTTACCTGTGTGTGCGGACCGTTAAAGATCACCAGTACATGTTCATTTTTTTCGAAGGCAATATGATGATCTGTCTTTTTCATCAGGTGACCGCTCAGGCATATTTTGCCCTCATCATCTATTTCCACTTCCAATGGAATATGCGTGGCAACAGGGTATTGCTCACCCCGGCCGGTTATCACCGCAAACGGGTTTTTCTTCATGAAGTCGATCACTTTTTGTTGATCTTCTTCGGTGTAGTAAGGAAATTTGTACATAGAGATAATTTGGGCTAAAGCCCCTTGTTTTATATTTCTCCATCCCTGGGCTGAAGCCCAGGGCAATTCATGTATTGCTCCGGTGAATTGCTCCGGGCTTCAGCCCGGAGATAAGAAGCAAATCGGTTGAGGGCTTTAGCCCAATAATTTCTCTAAAATCATTTTTTCAACGATGTCATCCTGCCATTTATTTTCAATATCGGGGATGGCCATAATTTGCTGCATAATGGCTTCCTGCTTTTGTCCATTCACCAGGGCATCACTATATCTTATCTGCGGACTAAAAGTTACCTGGCTGTATAGCGGTATCCATTTATAGGGATGTTTTTTGCTGAATGCCGCTTCAATTTTCTTCTGCAGCAAAAATTTGGGATCTGCCACCTTATCCCTCATCTCCACAAAATTATGTAAAGCCAGGTCGCAGATGGCATCTCCATCCGGTTTTCTTACAGCCTGGTATTCGGGTAAAATATCAGCCCAATTGTCTTCGTGTTTTTCAATCAAAGCATGTAATACCGAACAGTCTTCAAATCCGCAGTTCATGCCTTGCCCAAAGAAGGGAACCATGGCGTGCGCTGCATCACCAATCAAAGCGAATTTATCGTCCCTTATCCAGGGAAAACATTTTACCGTTACCAGCGATGCTGTTGGATTGTTAAAGAAGTCCTCTTCCAAGGTTGGCATCAAGGCTACCGCATCGGTAAAAGTTTCTTTAAAAAAACTGGTCACTTTTTCTTTTGTATCCAGACTTTCGAAACTTGGGTCGCCTTCAAAAGGAAAGAAAAGGGTGCAGGTAAAACTGCCATCCATATTGGGTAAGGCAATCATCATGTAATTGCCACGCGGCCAGATATGCAGGGCATTTTTCTCCAGCAGAAAAGTTCCGTTTTCTCCGGCAGGTATGGTTAATTCTTTGTACCCAAAGTCTATATAATATTGACTGTATTGAAAACGGTTGTGTTGAAGCTGATGGGTAAGCCGGGCAGCCGAATAAGCGCCATCGCTGCCAAATAAAAGTTTAAAGTTGAAAGTTGAAGGTTGAAAGTTGGCCATATCCTGAAAAATAACTTCATTGCGCTCCCAATCGATGCTTTCGCATTTTTGGTTGAAGATGATTTTGGCGCCGTTTTGTTCGGCCAGGTCCATCAATCGGCAGTTGAGTTCGCCCCGGGATACCGAATTAATGAATTGTCCCTCTTTGCCATAAGGCTGATAAGCAGTACTGCCATCTGCGTTGTGCATATAGCGGCCATGCATGGGGATACAAATTTTTCTGATATCATCCATCAACCCAACTTCTTCCAACGCTTTTATACCGCGATCGCTTAATGCCAGGTTGATGGAACGGCCGGCAACCATATCCTGCTTACGCATATCGGAACGACGTTCATAAATTTTTACCCGGTAACCACGCCTGGTCAGATACACGGATAGCAGAGAGCCCACCAGGCCGCCGCCAATTATAATTGTTTCTTTTTTTTCCATCAATCCTTATTTACGATCAGTTTTACAATTTTTCCAAATTTCCAGATATCTTCAAAGCTGTTATACAAGGGTACAGGAGCCACCCTGATCACATTCGGTTCACGCCAATCGGCGAGTACGCCGTTTTTTTTCAGGGCTTCAAAAACCTCTTTTCCTTTTTCCAACATCAACATCGAAACCTGGCAACCTTTACTTTCTTTAGGGGTAATGATCTCAATCTTTTTTCCAGGTGACGCATCATTAATTTCTTCAATGATAAAAAATAAATAGTCGCTTAACTGTTGACCTTTATTGATCAGATTTTCTATACCGGCTTCTTCAAACAGATCAAGCGAAGCTTTATGTGCGGCCATACTCAAAACCGGTGCATTGCTCAATTGCCAGCCTTCGGCGGTGGCCATGGGTTTAAAACCTTTTTCCATCCGGAACCGGGTTTCCTTTTCGTGTCCCCACCAGCCTGCCAGTCTGGGTAGATCAGTATTGGCGGCATGCTTTATATGAATGAAGGCACCCGCCACACCACCCGGTCCGCTGTTTAAATATTTATAACTGCACCAACAGGCAAAATCTACATCCCAGTCGTGCAGCTTTAATTCGATATTTCCGGCCGCATGGGCCAGGTCAAATCCGCAAAAAGCACCGGCATCGTGTGCGGCTTTGGTGATCGTTTCCATATCAAACACCTGGCCGTTATAATAGTTTACGCCGCCAAAGATCACCAAAGCTGTTTGGGCTGCATGTTGTTCTATGGTCGCCAAAATATCTGCTGTTCTAACCACATGTTCTCCATCTCTTGGCGAAACTTCAATAATTACTTCATCGGGATTCAGTCCATGAAACTGTGCCTGCGTTTCCAGCGCATATTGATCAGAAGGAAAGGCTTTTGCTTCGCAAATGATCTTGAATCTTTCTTTTGTAGGCCGATAAAAACTCGCCATCAACAGGTGCAGGTTCACAGTAAGCTGATTCATCACTACAATTTCTTGGGGCAGGGCGCCAACAATTTTTGTAAGTAATTGTGGAAACATTTCATGATAGCTGAACCAGGGTTGCCGCGCATGAAAATGCCCTTCTACACCAAAGCTGGCCCAATCTTCCAGTTCGTTCAACACATAATCTTGTGTGGTTTTGGGTTGCAGGCCCAGGGAATTGCCGGTGAAATAAATACACGGATTGCCATGGATAATGGGGATGTAAAATTTATCTCTGAAATGTTTTAATGAATCCTGTTCATCCAGTTGTTTGGCGAATTCAATTGTGTTTTCAAATTTCATAAATCATGTTGGGCTAAAGCCCTCTTATTTTTTTGTTGCCCCGTCCTTAAGGGCGGGGTAATGGATAGAAAGCCAGCCGGGTTTTAACCCAATTAGTCGATCGTAGCTATTACTTTTAATTCTATCGCAATGGGTGTAGGTAAGCTTTTTACTTCAACCGTGGTGCGGCAAGCCTGTACCTCTTTAAAATATTCACCATAAATTTTATTGTATACCGGAAAATCTTTTTTCATGTTTGTTAAAAAAACCGTCACATCCACTATTTTGTCCCAACTGCTGCCGCTGGCTTCCAGTACGGCTCTTACGTTAGCGAAAACCTGCAGGCATTCGGCTTCAATATCATAACCGATTATAGTTCCATCAGCATCTAATTTCAAACCGGGTATTGTGTTGTCTTTGGCGTTCCGGCTGCCAATACCGGAAAGGAATAACAAATTTCCTACACGTCTGGCATGTGGATAGGCTCCCAAAGGTTTTGCCGCTGATTCTGTATTGATTATCTCACTCATATTGTTTTTTCTGCCGAGAATTTTTCTTTACCATCTCAGCTTCTCCTTTTCTTTGTGTTGATATTTTAAAATTGAATACAAACATTCTTTGCTTCTGTAAAAAACCTCAAAGCTTCCCAACCACCTTCCCGTCCCACACCACTATTCTTCATACCGCCGAAGGGCGTACGCAAATCCCTTACCAGCCAGCAGTTTACCCAAACAATACCGGTTTCCACTTTGGATGCCATCCGGTTTGCTCTGCTGATATCCTGCGTCCAGATCGTTGCAGCGAGGCCATAGGTACTGTTATTAGCCAACTGCAGGGCTTCTTCTTCCGTATCAAATGGCTGAATGGTGATCACCGGGCCAAAAATTTCTTCCTGGTTGGTTCGGCAGTTTTGATCAAGACCTTCAATAATGGTTGGTTCAATAAAATAACCGTCAGCACAGCGGCCTTCGAGCTTAACAGCATTTCCGCCACAGAGTATTTTTCCGCCTTCTTCTTTTGCCAGGGCAATGCAGTTCATGACCTTTTCAAAATGTACCTGGCTCACAATGGCGCCCTGTTTGGACGTTTCCAACAGAGGATCGCCGTTTTTCAATTTTTGAACGATGGGTATAAAATGTTTTTTGAATGCTTCGTAAGCTGGTCTTTCAATGAGTAACCTGCTGCCGCATAAACATATTTGTCCCTGGTTACCAAATGATGAGCGGATGGTTTCGGGGAGCATTCTTTCCCAATTGCAATCATTAAAAATGATATTGGGGTTTTTGCCGCCTAATTCCAAAGACAATTTCTTAAACATAGGCGCAGCAATGGAAGCAATACGTTCGCCGGCTTTGGTACTGCCGGTAAAAGAAATAGCTTTAATATCCGGGTGTTTCACAATGGCCTCGCCGCAATGCTGTCCAATGCCATGTACAATATTCAATACGCCATCAGGTAACCCGGCTTCTTTACAGATCTTTCCTAAAAGAAAAGCCGTAACCGGAGTCACTTCCGAAGGCTTTGCGATCACGCAATTACCGGCTGCCAGGGCAGGCGCAATTTTCCAGGTAAATAAATAAAGCGGAAGGTTCCAGGGCGAAATGCAGCCAACAATGCCCAGCGGCTGACGCAGGGTGTAATTCACGGCCCTGTCTTCCATATTATGACTCTCATTGGCAACGTGCATAATGCCGGTTGCAAAAAAACGGAAATTAGATGAGGCTCTTGGTATATCAACCTGTTTACTCAGCCAAAGGGGTTTGCCATTGTCGTTGGTTTCGGCTAAGGCCAGTTCATCTGAGTTTTCTTCAATGAGTTCGGCAATTTTATTGAGGATGATGAATTTTTTTTCCACAGGCAAAACCGACCAGGCAGGAAATGCTTTTTTTGCTGCTTTAACAGTCAGGTCAATATCTTTTGCATTGCTGTCGGGTATTTGTCCGTAAACAGCGCCGGTTGCCGGGTTTATATTGTCGATAAAATTTCCACTCAGCGGACCAATAAAGTTTCCGCCGATAAAATTTTCCAGATGATATGGAATATTCAATTGCATGCTTAAAGGTAATTCAATTTAAAATTCGATCCGGTAATTCTCATTCCCGAAAAATTGCTGTAATTTAACGATTCTAAAATTCAGATTATGTCAATAGCAGCCCCTTTTAATTTAAAAAAATGGATTGATGAAAACCGCGGCCTCCTGAAGCCACCGGTAGGTAACCAGTGCATATACAAAGACGCCGAAAATTTCATTGTAATGGTGGTTGGCGGCCCCAACAGCCGTAAAGATTATCATTATAACGAAAGTGAAGAACTGTATTACCAGGTTGAAGGTAATATTGTATTGAAAATTATTGATAACGGCGAAGCAAAAGACATTGCTATTAATGAAGGCGATATATTTTTATTGCCGCCCAAAACGCCGCATTCGCCCCAACGGGGAGAAGGTACTGTAGGGTTGGTAATCGAAAAAGTAAGGGAAACGGAGGAAGATGGCTTTCTTTGGTATTGCGAAAACTGTGGTAATAAATTATACGAGGAATATAAAGTGATCACGGATATTGTTGCCCAATTACCTCCGGTTATGGAAGGGTTTTATGCAGATGAGCAAAAACGTACCTGCAGTAAATGTGGTTCGGTGATGAGTGCTCCGGTTAAAAAGGGTTAGGGCTTTCACGCAAAGGCGCAAAAGCAATTAAGGCGCAAATGATTTTGGTCCTGAGAATATTTTCAAACAAATAACAATAAACTGCGCCTTTGCATCTTTGCTACTTGGCGTGAAATATATGAAAATTGACATTCACACCCATATCATGCCCGATAAGATGCCCAACTGGGTACAAAAATTCGGCTATGGTGAATTCATACACCTGGAACACCGCAATTGTAAAGCCTGCATGATGAAGGGTGATAAGCTTTTCAGGGAAGTAGACGATAATTGCTTTGATGCTGCAGCCCGGTTAAAGGAGATGGATGGTACCGAAGTAACCATACAGGTGCTTTCCACCATCCCGGTTTTATTCAATTATTGGGCGAAGCCGAAAGACGGTTATGAAACAGCCCGGTTCCTTAATGATCATATTGCCGATACGGTTACCAAAAATCCCGATCGGTTTATCGGTATTGGTACCGTGCCGATGCAGGATGTTGACCTGGCGATCAAAGAAATGGAACGTTGTGTTACAGAATTGAAAATGCCCGGACTGGAGATCGGCAGCAATATCAACGGCATAAATTTAAACGACGAAAGTTTTTTTGCCTTTTATGAAGCCGCTGAAAAATTACATTGTTCGCTTTTTGTACATCCCTGGGAAATGATGGGGCAGGATCAGATGGAGAAATACTGGTTGCCCTGGCTGGTGGGCATGCCGGGCGAAACGAGCCGGGCCATTTGCTCCATGATCTTCGGCGGCGTGTTCGAAAAATTTCCAAATTTGAAAGTGGCATTTGCACATGGGGGAGGATCGTTCCCGATTACCATTGGTCGCATTGAACATGGATTTAATGTGCGACCCGATCTGGTGGCTATTGATAATCCGATCAACCCAAGAGATTATATTGGTAAATTCTGGATCGATAGCCTGGTGCATGATCCGATGGCCATGAAATTTATTATCGGACTGATGGGAGAAGATAAAATATGTTTGGGCAGTGATTATCCGTTTCCCTTGGGAGAACAGCATCCCGGAAAATTAATAGCTGACATGAATTTTACAAAAGAGTTAACCGAAAAGTTATTGTATAAAAATGCCCATAACTGGTTGAACCTGGAAACTACTCATTAAACAGATTGGGAAAATCAGTAATGATCCCGTCAACACCCATTTCCATCAATTCCTTTATTTTCTTTTTATCATTCACCGTCCAGGGAATGATCTTCATATTCAAATCATGACATTCTTTAACCAGGTCGGGTATCACCAAACTTGATTCGGGACTGTAGATGCCGGGTGTAAAACCCAGGTCGGTCATTTGTTTACGAAAACTGCTTTTGTTGTCTGCCTCAATTAATACCGCTGTTTTTATGTGGGGATAGTTTTTGTGCAGGTATTGCAGGCTTCTGAAATCGAACGACTGTATGATCACATAGTCTTCCATATCATTTTCTTTGATAACCTGCATCACCAGGTCCACATATTCGGCGGGCTTGGGATGAAATTTGTTGTCGGTTTCAGGCAGGCTTTTTATTTCGATATTGTAGTTGGGGAATGGACGCCTTACCGTCATCATATATTCTTTAACAGCTTTAAAAACGTCGGCCAGTAAAGGTTTCACTGCTTTCATTTTTTGTTGATCGGGAAAGCGTGGGTGCGGTTTCATACCTACATCGTATTTGATGATATCGGTATAATTCATCTGGTACGTGTTAAACGTCTTCTCATCTTTTTCGTCGATAAAACCGCCACCGGGTTTGGTGGTTATTTCATGATTAAAAAATGGTTCGTGAGACAGAAATACCTTTTTATCCTTGCTGATGCAAACATCCATTTCGAGTGTATTAACACCCAGGCCGATGGCGTTCAGCATGGCCGGGATCGTATTTTCGGGCATTAAACCCCGGCATCCGCGATGCCCCTGTTTGTCGAAGTCTCCGGCACCACCCAGCGGCGCATTTTTTAGTTCTTTGTTTTCGGTAGCCACGGTAGCATTGTTTTTTGTTGAAGAACATGAAAAGAGGATAATGCCGATCAGGATAAATTTTGGCATTTTGATTTTCCCTGTTGAGAATATTCGTTTCATCATGGTTTAAAGTTAATCTAAAAAAACATTTGGTTCATACCGGTAAAACAAAAGGCATGAAATAATCATGCCTAATTTAAAATGGTATGTTAAATGATTTAAATCTCTTCATCCTCATCCAAATCGTCTTCCCCATTGATTTCTTCCACGATCTCGCCTGTTTCTGTTACGGTTAAAACGATTTCCTCAATTTCGATCTCCAATTCGGGCGTCTCAATAGCTTCAGTTGCGGCTTCTTCAGAAATGGTTTCTGCTGTATCCGTGGGAATTATATCCAACGTTTCCTGGTCATTTGCGGCATTAAAGTTTTCCTCGGCCTCCTTTACATTGGTCGCCATGATCAGTTCTTCCATCAATACTTCAGATATTTTTGGCAGGTCTTCGGCACTATTGATACCGAAATAATCCATAAAAGATTTAGATGTGGCATAGATGAGTGGCTTACCAACAGCATCTTCATTTCTGCCGGAGATGATCACCAGGTCTTTTTCGAGCAATTTTTGAACCGCATAATCGCAGTTTACACCGCGGATCGATTCAATTTCACTTTTGGTGATCGGTTGTTTATAAGCAATGATCGCGAGGGTTTCCAATGCGGCTGTTGACAGGCGTTTAAGAAATTTATCGCCATTAAGTTGCGCAACGGTTTTGTGGTATTCTTTTTTGGTAAGAAACTGCCAGCCGCCGCCGATCTCCCTCAACTCAAATGCATAAAACTCGGCGCCGTATTTTTCGCTGATGCCTGCAATGGCCGCATCAACCTGCTCCTGCGTGGCACGGTCTTCAATAAAAGCCAATGCGCTGTTCACCAGCTCCAGAATTTCTTCATTGGTCAACGGTTTATCGCTGGCAAAAATTAAAGCTTCAATATGCGGAATGATCTCTGAAAGTTCCATGCCCCAAACCCCTAAAGGGGAATTGATTTGTGTTATAAAAAGTGTTTTTCCTGTTCCCCCTCCGGGGGCTAGGGGGCCTTATCCCTGTAATGCAGCAGCACCACTCACAATCTCCGTTAATTCGGTTGTAATGGCCGCCTGCCTTGCACGGTTATAGCTGATCTTTAATGATTTTAAAAGTTCGTTCGCGTTATCACTGGCCTTATCCATCGCTGTCATCCGGGCACCATGCTCGCTGGCATTGGCATCCAGGGTAGCCTTAAACAACTGCGTGTTTAAGATCTTCGGCATTAATTCCGCGATCAACACATCTTTTCCGGGTTCAAATAAGAAATCGGCATTGGCCTGTCCTGCTGCTTTTTCCACTTTGGCGATGGGTAAAAATTGTTCGGAAACAAAGCGCTGCGTGGCTGCATTTTTAAATTCACTGTAAATCAATTCAACAGCATCCACTTCTTTATTGGCAAAAGCCTCCATGGCATGTTTGGCTGCAGTTTGAACTTTTTCGAAACTCAATCCACTGAAAATATCCCAATATTGGTTGATTACTTTAAATCCATGCTTGGTAAAATTCTCGTATCCTTTTTTACCGATGGGTAAGATCTGTACTTTTCCTTTTGCAAACTGCTGCGGATATTTTTCGTCGATCACCTGTTTGGCCAGTTTGATCAGGTTACTGTTATACCCCCCGCATAATCCACGATCGCTGGTTACGATGATAACCATCACATTGTCAACCGGGCGTTGCGCGGCCAACGCAATACTTACATCGCCTTCGCTGTTGCTCACAATATTTCCCAGCATTTCCTGCAGTTTTTGTGCATAGGGGCGCATTTGTGTAATAGCGTCCTGGGCACGGCGTAATTTGGCCGCGCTTACCATTTTCATGGCCTTGGTAATCTGCTGTGTACTTTGAACACTCTTGATCCGGTTACGAACCTCTTTTAATGCACCACTCATAGTAATATCCTGGTTAAATTAATGTATGGCTACCTTTTAGCTTTTAGGGGGGCAAAGGTATAAGAAAATTGCCAATTCGCAATAGGCATTGGGCAATTTGAAGCGGGTATTTGATACTAAAAACGTGGGGGACCGCCCATTCGTCTAAAATCCATGCCCGGCGCACCCTGTACCTTCTGGCCAACAAATTTTTGTATACGGTAGGTAAAACTGGCAATAAAGTAACGAGTCAGGCGGTTCGTACGCGTATCGTTAATATAGTTCGAGTTTACGGTACGGTTAATATTACTGTTTTGTTTAAACAGGTCATAGGCTTCAATTTTTAATATGCCGTTCTTCTTTTTAAACAGTTGTTTTTCTATAGAGGCATTCATGATCACCTGGTTTTGGGTTACACTGCTGGCCAAACCATTATTGATCGTATAGTCAACATCATATTTCAATACCAGGGTTTTGGTAATATTTAAATTCATATTGCTGCTGAAAGTCCAGGCACTACTCGATGAATTTTGTAAAGTGGTAACCGGCTTGCTCCCGGTATTTTTATAGTTCACGTTATTTAAACTATAACTGATACCTGTGCCTAATTCCAAAATTTCCTTATAATTATATTCAAAA
Source organism: Chitinophagaceae bacterium (assembly GCA_016710745.1). Classification (GTDB taxonomy): domain Bacteria; phylum Bacteroidota; class Bacteroidia; order Chitinophagales; family Chitinophagaceae; genus Ferruginibacter. Next base: position 519,014 of record JADJVB010000013.1, read on the forward strand.
TTAAAGCCCTGGCTGACCACCCAGTTACGGCCAATATTTCGGATACTATCGATCAAATTGATATTGTGGTTAAAATTAGCGGTTCCCCTTACCGAGATCACGTATTTTCTGTTTTTGTATGGCCTCGAGTAAACATAAAATCCAAGTAAATTGTAATACCCGTTTACATTTTCGGGGATGCTCAATTGGCGGGCACCCGAATCCAAAGAAATGGTATTGTTTACGATCTGGTTTTTGATGGTATTGAAACTAAAATTGGTAAACAGCACTTTTCCACTTACCAGATTGAAATTATTGAAACTGACATTCATGTTGTGATTCATAGATGGCTTAAGCGCGGGATTTCCCAAGCTCACGCTCTGTTGATTACTTTGATCAGGCACGGGCTGCAACTGCGTATAGCTGGGCTGGGTAGCATTTCCATTGTAACTGAAATTAAGCGTTTTTGTACGGCTGAAATTATATACAAAACGGGCAATAGGAAAAACACTGGCCCGCTTAATTGTTTCGTAAGCGCTATCCTTGGTAACAGATTTCCCCTGCAGGTTTACCGGTTGCAAACTTATGCCGATGGTGTAATTGTATTTCTTTTTGGTGGTGCGCAAACTCAGGCCAATGCGGTTGTTATAAAAATTATTTTCATAATCGTTACTTAAAAAGGGATTTAATGTTTTTACCTGTGTGGCCTGATCTACATTAAATGTTTTCCGGTCGTTACGCGAATAATTTAAGTTGTGCGAATAGGTCAGGTCCAGGGCCTGGGTTTTGTTTAAAGGCTCAGAATACGTGAACCGGATACCATAATTATAATTGTTATTAGCCTGGTCGATAAACTGGTAATTGTTTCGCGGTCCAACACCGGGTGGGATATACTGGTAACTCAAATTCGTGGCATCCTGCTCCGAATTGGTTTGATCGGTACCCAAACTTAAACTGGTTGAAAAATTACGGCCACGTTTCCTGAACCGGTGATTGTATAAAATAATGATGCGGTAATTGGGTGCCAGCGAGTTCACCAGGCTCTTGTTGCTGCCGTCGTTGATCTTTCTGCTATCTTTATTGGTATTGGCGAATACATGGTAGTTGTCGGCGTCGCTGCCGCTGAAATTAAAGCTGGGACTTATTTTTACATAATTGAAGGAGTCAATCTGATATTCCATGTTAAAAGTAACCCGGTGTGAATTTCCCCTGGTGAGGTTGTCAACATCCTGGTTATTAAATACCGTGTTATCTTCATAGAAATTTTGTATGGCACTGTTTTGCAACTGGCTGGTGTTTTTATGGTTGTACGAGTAACTGCCGTACACGCTGATTCTTTTGCTCCATTGATCGCGGTAATTAAAACCAACCGAATTGGTTGTTGAAATGCCGTCGTTATTGCCACCGGTAAACGCACTGGGGTCAATATTCCGGACATTGTTCATGCCCCCCGCATTGCTAACCACCTGCATACCTGCACGCATCATACTCGTAGCACCCCGGTTGCCGCCGCCGGCAAAATTAAATAAAGACGTGTTGGTATTGTTACTGTTGGCCAGCACGGAGATCTGTTTGTCGTTATTAAAGTAATTGCCATTAAGCGATGCCTGGTAGCGGTTCTGGGTTCCATATCCCGCCGTGGCCCTGCCAAAAAAACCCTTGTTCTTATCTTTCCTGATCTGGATATTCATCACTTTATCCGGATCACCATCCTTGATACCCGAAACGGTGGCCTGGTCGCCATAATCATCAATGATCTGTATTTTATCAACAATATTGGCGGGCAGCTCCTTGGTGGCTGTTTTAACATCACCACTAAAAAAATCCTTACCATTTACTTTTACCCTGGTTACGGCTTTACCCTGTGCCGTTACATTGCCGTCTTTGTCAACCTGTATGCCGGGCATTTTTTTGATCAGGTCTTCCACTACCGCACCTTCCTTGGTTTTAAACGACGATGCATTGTATTCTATCGTGTCTTCCTTGATCACAATAGCGGGTGCTTCCACGGTCACTTCTGCCAGCAATTTGGCATCCTGAGCCATCACAAATTGGCCAACTTCAATTATTTTTTCGCTTTTTTTAACCGGAACAAATCGGGCCACCGGCCAATAGCCCATGTGGCGTATGATGATTGAAAAATCTGAAGAGGGAACATTTTGAAAGCGGAACTGCCCCTTGGAATCGGTAAATGTATAGCTGGTATCGCCGGGCACAGATTTTACCACCAAACCGATCACCGCGTTCTCAATAGGTTTTAAGGTAGCGGAGTCGGTAAGCGTTCCCTTCACCTGTGCTTTTGCAGCTAAACCTAAAAAAATCACAGCGACTGTGATTAGTGTCTTTCTCATAAATACAAGTTGATATACGAATTCGTTCGTGTAAAAGTAGACTTACAAATTTATATGTAAGAATTTATTTTGATGAATGGTAGTTGTTTAGATATTTCTTAACATTTTTGAAGAAGGAACCTAAAATGTATACGTAAGTGACACTGCTCCGGGGCCGGCATTCAGGGTAAGATTAGACCCCTTGTTATTCAACTGCTTTCGGTGTTTTCGGTGAATGGCATACGCAATAGCGTCATAAACCAGCAGAAATCCACCCTGTAGCATGATGGAATTTCCATAACCCCTGAACTGCCCGGGATTTTTTTGGTTGTCAGCGGTTTTGTTCATCAACAATCCCGATCCCACATAAACCAGGTCCAGTCCGGCATTGATCAGGTAAGTTTTTTCAATTTTATTTTGGTGCTTCAGCACATCGGCCAATGTTGGGTTGTCAATTTTTTCGCGGCTGGCACCCCAATATCCCAGACCTGCAATGGCGAGGTTAATGCCGCCCCACATCACATTCATCTGGTGAAAATACCGGTTCTCATCATTTCGGGTATCGGTGGCAATGGCGCTGCCTGCAATATTAACCACCGACCAACCGGCCAGGGCTATCATCGCCTGTTTACTGGTTTTAACGCGTTCTTTTTCATATTTCGTCAAATCTAATGTTTGCGAAAAAACCGGTACTATAAACACGACCGTTAAAATGAGCAGGTATATCTTTTGCATAACTTAATTTTATTTTCCAATTACGAAACAAGATTACTGCCATATTGTTCAGGGTTCTAATTTTATTTTTACCGGTTTTAACCGGTAGATCATCTTAAAGGAACCGCCCTCTGATGTAGTTTGAGAAAGCGGAATATCGCGGTACAGGGTACATTCCAGCGTTAATATCTTGCGGTTTTGTCGGGCTAATTCGGCAGCCGGGATGGTGATCCTATTGCCCGGGCCTTCTTCCTTGATCGAAAAACTGCTGTCAGAACCTGCTGTTTTTATTTCAATAAAATCGTTAGCGCCCAAAGGCCGAAGGTTATAATATAAATGCAGGTCTTCCTTTCGGCTGGCAGTGGCCGGCACTTCATGGAGGGTGAACGTGGAGAAATCGAAACTGTTTTCAAGTTTCTTATTATTCAAATCGGCAAAACGGATGGTATGATTACCAATAAAATCACTAAAACGTTGTTTTGTTTCGTAATAGGCACCGCTTCCTTCGCTGCTGTCTACCACCAGGTTTTCACCATCCAGTTCAACCCGGCTGGGGTAGTTCAGCACCAGGGTGGTACCTGCAGGGCCGGCAAATCGATACTGCAGGTCGAGTTCCACCTGCTCATCTGATTGGTTATAGGATAGCTCGTAATCCATAAAGATCTTATCCTGGTTTACATCTTTACTATCGCCAATCTCATTGCTGTCGCAGGCGACAAGAGCCATGACTGTAAATAAAATTCCTGCCAAAAATGATTTTTGATGTTTCATATTGCTGCTGGTTTGGTATTTATGCCCTCATTGGTGAAAAAGTTAGTTAATTAAATCATAAACGGTCAAAAAACAGCTGTTAAAGACTCAAAATCAAACCCTAAACATTTACTACCTTTGTCGCCCCTTTATGGTTAGCGGTTCAGATGCTGTCATTATGGCTCAAAAATATTTTTTGCATCATATTTGACTTGTAATGGTCCGGATAGTAAAGAAATTAAACAATACCCAACAATACTGAATTTTATGATAGGAGCTATTTCAAAACTTTTTGGTGGAAATAAGAGCGAAAAAGACGTTAAAAAGATAAGACCCGTGGTTGAGCAGATCAACCAATTCTTCAACCAATACCAAAGCCTGAGTAATGACGAACTGCGGAGTAAGACCACCGGGTTTAAGCAGCGTATTGCCGAACACCTCAGTAAAATTGATGCGGAAGTAAAAGAGAAAAAACAAACGGCAGAAGAATTGCCCATTTCTGATATCAATGGCCGTGATGTGATTTATAAGGAGATTGATGAACTCGACAAAGAGCGGGATAAAGAGCTTGAAGTTATTTTACAGGACATATTGCCCGAAGCTTTTGCCGTAGTTAAAGAAACCAGCAGGCGTTTTAAAGAAAATGAAACGCTGGAAGTAACCGCCACCGAACTGGACCGTACATTGGCTACACAAAAAGACAGTTTAACCATTGAAGGGGATAAGGCCATTTATAAAAACAGCTGGACAGCCGGTGGTACAAAGATCACCTGGAACATGGTTCACTACGATGTACAGTTGATTGGTGGTATGGTGTTACACGCCGGTAAAATTGCTGAGATGGCAACCGGTGAGGGTAAAACGCTGGTGAGTACGTTGCCCGCCTACCTGAACGCCCTGTCGGGCCAGGGTGTACATATTGTTACCGTGAATGATTACCTGGCCAAACGTGATGGTGAGTGGAATGGCCCCATTTTTGAATTTTTAGGTCTGCGTGTTGATTGTATCGACAAGCACGAGCCTAACGGCGACGCCCGCCGGCATGCCTACAACGCCGATATTATTTATGGCACCAATAACGAATTTGGATTTGATTACCTGCGTGATAACATGGTGCATACGCCTTCTGAAATGGTGCAGCGCAAACATCATTTTGCCATGGTGGATGAGGTGGATAGTGTATTGATCGATGACGCCCGTACGCCGTTGATCATCAGTGGTCCGGTTGGGCATAGTGATGATACCCAGCAATTTTTTGAGCTAAGGCCAAGAATAGAAAAATTAATTGAGGCGCAACGCAAAGCAACCAACCAGTTTTTAATTGAAGCCAAGAAAAAGATCGCCGAAGGAAATGATGATCCCAAAGATGGCGGGTTGGCATTGTTTCGGGCGCATCGTGGTTTGCCAAAGAACAATGCGCTGATCAAATTTTTGAGTGAGCCGGGTATCCGCGTTAAAATGCAAAAAACCGAAAACTACTATTTGGCCGATCAGCAAAAAGAAATGCCTAAGGTTGATGCGGAATTATATTTCAATATTGATGAAAAAAATAACCAGGTTGATCTAACCGATCTGGGTATTTCGTTGATCACAAAGAGCGGCGAAGATCCCGAATTTTTCATCTTACCCGATATAGCCACCAGGCTGGCGGATATTGAAAAGAGTGCTGCCGCACCCGACGAAAAACTGCATCAGAAAGAATCTTTACTGAACGATTACTCGTTAAAGGCTGATCGTATTCATACCATGCAGCAATTACTGAAATCCTATACGTTGTTTGAGAAAGATGTGGAGTATGTGGTGATAGACGGCGCTGTTAAGATCGTGGATGAACAAACCGGCCGTATCATGGAAGGCCGCAGATATTCTGATGGTTTACACCAGGCCATTGAAGCCAAGGAAAATGTGAAGATAGAAGCGTCAACACAAACCTATGCCACGGTAACCCTGCAGAATTATTTCAGGATGTACCATAAGCTTGCCGGTATGACCGGTACGGCGGAAACAGAAGCCGGCGAATTCTGGACGATCTATAAACTGGATGTGGTTAATATACCAACCAATGTGCCCGTGATCAGAAAAGATGAGCAGGATTTTGTGTACAAAACAAAACGTGAAAAATATAAGGCCGTCATTGAAGAGATTGAAAAATTGCGCAGCATCGGAAGGCCCTGCCTGGTGGGTACCACCAATGTGGAAGTGAGTGAATTGCTGGCGAGGATGCTGAAACAGAAAAATATTCCACACAATGTATTGAACGCGAAGCAACACGGCAAAGAAGCGCAGGTGGTTGCCGAAGCCGGTTTAACGGGCGCCGTTACCATTGCCACCAATATGGCCGGTAGGGGTACCGATATTAAACTGGGGCCAGGTGTTAAAGAAGCAGGCGGTTTGGCCATTTTGGGTACCGAACGTCATGAGAGCCGCCGGGTAGACAGGCAGTTGCGCGGACGGGCGGGTCGCCAGGGCGATCCCGGAAGTTCAAGCTTTTTTGTTTCGCTGGAAGATGACCTGATGCGTATGTTTGGCAGTGAGCGTATTGCCGGACTGATGGACAGGATGGGATACAAGGAAGGCGAGGTGATTCAGCATAGCATGATCACCAAGAGTATTGAACGGGCGCAGAAAAAAGTGGAGGAAAATAACTTTGGTATCCGTAAGCGTTTGCTCGAATATGATGATGTGATGAACAAGCAGCGTAACGTGGTATATAAAAAACGTAACCATGCTTTGTTTGGCGAGCGGCTGGCACTCGACCTGGATAATTCATTTTATTCTGTTGCGGGTGGATTAATTAATTCGTTCAGGGAATTAAACGACCACGAAGGATTTAAACTGGCAGCCATTGTGAATTTTGGAATCGATACCACCATAACAGAAGAAGAACTTGGGAAATCTGATTTTAATTCATTGACCGAACGCCTGTATACCGAAGCAATTGAGCAGTATCGACGCAAAACAGATGCGTTGGTTAAGCAAACGTTACCGATTATAAAAAATATCCGCCACGAGCAGGGTAATCATATCGAAAATGTGGCCGTGCCCTTTACGGATGGGAAAAAACAGATTCAGGCATTGGCCAACCTGGATAAATATTTAGCAACCGAGGGAAGAGAACTGAATGATGCGCTGGAACGCAATATCACGCTGGCTTTAATTGACGATGCCTGGAAAGAGCACCTGCGGGCCATGGACGATCTGCGTCAAAGCGTGCAGTCTGCCAGTTACGAACAAAAAGATCCGTTGGTTATTTATAAGATCGAGGCCTTTGGTGCTTTTAAGCAAATGGACGACCAGGTGAACAGGGATATTGTAAGTTTCCTTTGCCATGCGCAAATTCCTTTTGAGCAAACCAATGCCGGACAAATACGTGAGGGACGCGAACGAAAAACAGACATGAGTAAGATGCGCCAGCGTAAAGAACAGTTTGCCGGTGCCGGTGCTGGTCCCGAGCATATCAGCGGCGAAAATGATTATATCGATCCATCAGAGCAAATAAAACAGGAACCCATCCGGGTTGAAAAAGCACCGGGAAGAAATGATCCTTGTCCGTGTGGAAGTGGCAAAAAGTATAAGCATTGCCATGGGTAGACTGAAAATATTTTGAACGAAAGCGTCCTTGTTTATGGACGCTTTTTTTATTTGGGATAAAGACCGGAATCTCCTTAATTATTTTATCTCTGCCCTGAAGGGAAGAGCCATTCAAATTGCCCTCTTTTAATGAATTGCGCCTCCTTCTACGGAGGAGCTAAACTATTAGAAAAACCCTGGCTTTAGCTCAATACCATTGTTGAACTAATACCCCGCCTTCGCCCCGCCAATGTTTTCGATAGGATGCCAGGTGGTTTTTATTTCCTGGAAATCCATGATAAAATATGGAGATTGACCGGTTGCATCGGCCCATTTTATTTTATCATACAAAACAACGCGTTTTACATTCAAGGCTGATTTTTCTTTGATCATTTTTTGAATGGCGGAATCGCTTTCACAAAAAACAGTTGCATTCACATCCATATGATCGGCAAAATAGGGAACGAGCTCAGCGACTTTTCCGGTGAGGATATTGACCACGCCGCCCGGTAAGTCGGAGCTGTTCAACACTTCGGCAAAAGTAACGGCGCAAAGTGGTTTTGTTGAAGATGCTAAAACGATGCACGTATTTCCGCCGGCGATGATGGGTGCGATCACGGAAACTAATCCCAATAAGGCGTCTTGTTGTGGCGCAATAGCGGCCACCACACCGGTTGGTTCCGGTACCGAAAAATTAAAATGTGATGAAGCAACCGGGTTTACAGAGCTGTAAAGCTGCTGAAATTTATCGCACCAGCCACTGTAATAAATGAAGCGTTCAATACAAAGGTTTACTTCTTTTTCGGCCTGCGCTTTCGTTGAGTCCTGTTTCATTAACTCATCAACAAACTGCGCTTTGCGGCCTTCGAGCATTTCAGCAATGCGGTACAGAATTTGTCCGCGGTTGAATGCAGCCCTGCCACTCCAGCCACCAAAGGCACCACGGGCCGCAACAACGGCATCTCTGAAATCTTTCCTCGAACCCAGGCAAACATTGGCCAGGTTTTCTTTTTGGCATTGGTAGCCACATAGTATCTGCCCGATTCGGTGCGGGGGAATTTTCCACCGATGTATATCTTGTAGGTTTTTAGAATTTCAAGTCGTTTTTCAATTAATGTTTTTGCCATGATTTATTTTTTTAGCCGAAAAGCCGGGAAGGCGTTTTATTGTTTTTCGTCTTATCGTCTTACCGGCGATTATTATTTTGTCAGATTTATGTAAGCCGATAAACCATGTAAGCCGCCTTCTCTTCCGTACCCACTTTCTTTATATCCTCCGAACGGTGAGGTTGGGTCAAATTTATTAAATGTATTTGCCCAGATAACGCCTGCCCGTAATTTGGTTGTGAGGTTGAATATCTTGGATCCTTTGTCTGTCCATACGCCTGCAGAGAGGCCATAGGGCGAATTGTTTGCTTTCTCGATCACTTCATCATCTGTGCGGAAGCTCTGGATGGCCAATACGGGGCCAAAAATTTCTTCCTGGGCGATCCGGCTGCTTTGTGCCACATTGGTGAAAATGGTTGGCCGGCAATAAAATCCTTTCCGGGGCAGATTGGCCGAACTCTGGTACATGTCTGCTCCTTCCTGCTGACCAATTTTGATATATTTATTGATGATGTTTAATTGTTCTCTTGAATTGATAGCACCAATATCCGTATTCTTATCCATTGGGTCGCCAACGATCAATGTTTCCAGCCTGTCTTTTAATTTACGCACTACTGCTGCAAAAACCGATTCCTGTACATATAAGCGGGAGCCTGCGCAACACACATGCCCCTGGTTAAAAAAGATGCCATTGATAACTCCTTCTACTGCCTGGTCCAACGGGGCGTCATCAAAAATTATATTGGCGGCTTTACCACCCAGTTCCAGCGTTGCTTTTTTATCGGTGCCGGCAATAGCACGCTGAATAATTTTTCCAACCTCGGTAGAGCCGGTGAACGCAATTTTATTTACGTCGGGATGATTTACAATGGCGGCACCCGTTGCACCTCCACCGGTGATGATATTTACCACGCCGGGCGGCAGATCGGCCTCCTGTATAATTTCGGCAAGTTTTAATGCCGTTAAGGATGTGTTTTCAGCGGGTTTTAAAACAACGGTATTTCCGCAAGCTAAGGCAGGCGCAATTTTCCAGGCTGCCATCAGCAAAGGAAAATTCCAGGGAATGATTTGTCCGGCTATACCCAATGGCTCGGCCCGGCGGTTGGGAAAAGCATATTCCAGTTTATCGGCCCAGCCGGCATAATAAAAGAAATGATTGGCGGCGGTGGGTACATCAAAATCACGACTCTCCCGGATGGGTTTACCGCCATCGAGTGTTTCAATGATGGCAAATTCCCTGGCACGTTCCTGGATCATTCGAGCAATCCGGTAAATATATTTTGCCCTTTCGGCTGGCGGCATTTTTTTCCAGGTTTTGTCGTAAGCTGCTCTGGCAGCTTTTACCGCTTTGTTTACATCGGCCGCATTGGCTTCGGCGATCATCGACAATTTTTCTTCGGTGGCCGGGTTAATGCTGGCAAAGTATTCTTTGCTGGCCGGCTTTTCGAACTTGCCATTAATAAACAGATCGTATTGCGGATCTATTTTGGCAGCAGATTTACTTTCCGGTGCCGGTGCCAGGTTTCTGGCGCTGTCGAATTTTAGTTTTAGCGTATTGTTTTTTGCTTTCGCCATGTTTAGTTTTTTAAAACAAGTATATTTTTTTTCACGCAGGGGAAACAGGGGAGCGGAGCTCGCGGAATGAAAACATCGTCCTCAGCTTCTTTGCGTCCTCTGCGTGAAACTAATCTATCGAAAAATAATTCGCAGATTGATAAACACCCGTCTTCTGTTTCATCAACTGCATCAAAATATCATTGGCCAGGCTGCTGGCTCCAAAACGGAACCACTCATTAGTCATCCAGTCTTCACCCAGCACTTCGTTTAGCATGACCAAATAATGCAGCGCCAGTTTTGCTTTTGAAATACCCCCCGCCGGTTTCATGGCAATTTTCTTACCTGTTTTATAATAAAAATCACGAATGGCTTCCAGCATAACCAGAGTAACCGGCATGGTAGCTGCCGGTGAAATTTTGCCGGTAGATGTTTTAATAAAATCGGCGCCGGCATACATGGCGATATCACTGGCTTTGCGTACTTTATCGTAAGTAACCAGTTCGCCGGTTTCTAAAATTACCTTTAATCTTGCATCGCCGCAGGCTTCTTTGATGGTGGCAATCTCATCGAAAACAAAATTGTATTCACCTTCTAAAAATTTGCCACGGGAAATAACCATGTCCACTTCATCGGCGCCGTTCTGCACCGCAAATTTGGTGTCTCTTATTTTTACATCACGGGGTGCCTGTCCACTGGGGAAGGCGGTTGCAACCGACGCCACCTTTATTCCCGAATCGCCCAGCGCCAGTTTCGCTGTTTTTACCATAGATGGATATACACAAATGGCAGCCACCGTTGGTAAACCAGGGTAACTGTCATGCAGGTGCTGCGCCTTATAACACAGTTGCTTCACTTTTCCCGCCGTATCTTTTCCTTCCAGCGTGGTGAGGTCGATCATGTTGAGGGCGAGGAGTAAGCCATTGATCTTGGTTTCGTTTTTAATGCTGCGTTTGGTAAACCGGGATGCTCTTTCTTCAATGCCTACCTGGTCAACATGAACAGGAATTGAGAAATCAGGTATTGTTTTAGTTGCGATCATTTTTGTTTATTTAGTATTAATTTTTTCCGGTGAGTCACCGGAAAAAATCAGGAAGCCGTTAACGCCTCCAATGCTTTTTTAATTAATTTCTCAACAGCCGCTTCACTGTCTTTCGAAAATTCTTTAACCACCCGGTTGGCAATAATGGCATTAATGCTCATGCATTCATGACCCATTAATTTGCCCAAACCGAATATAGCCGAAGTTTCCATTTCAAAGTTAGTGATTCGGTGATCATTAAAACTGAAATGCGTGAGCCTGTCAACCAGTTCGGGGCTGCTTAATGCTAAGCGAAGCACTCTTCCCTGCGGACCAAAAAATCCGGGACAGGTTACCGTAATGCCTTTGTGAAAACCGGTGCCGAATTTTTGAAGCAATTTTTCGCTGCCGCTGAATGCATAGGGATTGGTGATGGTGGTATCCAATTTAGTTTGGCTGACGAATGCATCGGCCATCGCTTTGTCATCAGCCGTTTTTTCGTATTTGTAAAAATTCAACAGGTTATCTAATCCTAATCCATGCGTAGAAGCCACCATGCTATCCACCGGAATATCGGCCTGCAGCGAACCCGAAGTACCGAAGCGGATGATGTTCAGTTTGGTCAGTTTTTCCCTGATCATCCTGGTGCCAAAATCAATATTGGCCAAAGCATCCAGTTCATTAAATACAATATCAATATTATCGGGGCCAATGCCGGTAGAAATAACTGAGATATGCTGATTACCTATATAGCCGGTATGGGTATTAAACTCGCGATGCGATAAACGATAGTCAATTTTATCAAAATGGGCGCTTACTCTTTCAACACGACCGGGATCGCCTACCACAATGATGGTATCGGCCAGTTCTTCGGGCCTCACATCGAGATGATAAACAGCACCGCGATTGTTTATGATGAGTTCTGATTCGGCGATTTGTTGCATAGGTTAAATGTTGATAAACAAAGATAGTAAAATTGAAAGCGCTATCTAAGTAACCAAACGGCTGTGGCAATATGAAAAAAGGCAGGTTCGGTAAATTTCGATCCTGCCTTCTAAAACCATAATTGGAAAAAATTATTTTATACCATACTTTGTCTCATACTTTTCAGCCAACTGCATTTGTTTATTATTCAACTCAACCTGGCGCCCTTGTATAAAAGCGTGGGATATTATATTTGTACGCATATCTAAAATATCACCTTCACTAACCACGATGTTGGCATCTTTTCCGGTTTCAATGCTGCCGGTTTTTTCGGCGATTCCTAATATTTTGGCCGCATTAAGGGTAATCGCACTCAGGGCTTCCTCTTTGGTTAATCCATAAGTTGAAGCCGTACCTGCATTAAAGGGCAGGTTTCGGTAACGGCTGTTGCCATCATCATCGTTTATGGCAAATAGTACGCCCGCTTTTTGAAGTAACGCCGGCGTTTTGTAGGGCTGGTCAATATCATCATCAATCATGGCGGGTAGATCATGGAGTTGATTTAATATCACGGCGATATTATTTTGTTTGAGAATATCGGCGATTTGCCAGCTGTCTACCGCGCCAACAAGAACTACATCAAATCCAAACTCCTTTACAAAATCAACAGCCAGCAGCATTTCTTTTACAATATTGCAATGTATAAACAGTTTTTGTTTTTTATTGAATAAGCCTCTCACTGCTTCAAATTTCAGATTGGTGTTGGCGTGGACAGGTTCGGCAAGATAGGCATTGGCTTCTTTGAAGAATGTTTTCACTTCGTCAATCTGTTCCAAACCGCGTTTTACCGGATCAACATTCGATTGTGCACCAAAACCACCTCTTCTTCCACCGCGCCTGTTTAACAGTGAAGGCATGCGAAAATGAATGCCGATATCGGTTTTGTAGGCGGCGTCTTCCCAGTTCCAGGCATCGAGCTGCACCACAGAAGAAGAACCCGAAATAATGCCACCGGCAGGAATGACATTGGCCAGCAAAATGCCATTTGTGCGCAGGGTATTGATCACTTTCGAATCGGTATTGTAGGCCACAATGGAACGGATGCTCGGGTTCATGTCGCCTATTTCGGATGCATCCAGGGTTGCCCGGGTGCTGTTTACTTCAATCAGGCCCAGTTGTGATGCCGTTAGTATCAACCCGGGATAAATATGTTTTCCCTGGCAGTTGATAATTGTTGCTCCGCTGGTTGACACGCCAGCTCCAACTTCGGCGATCTTTCCATCTTTCAATACCAGGATTCCGTTGTTGATCACCTGACCGTTGCCCACATGAATGGTGGCGTTGGTGAGCGCAATCGTTTTTGTTTGTGCCAATGCCGGCAACATCGTTTCCTGAGCAAAAAGGAAACTAAAAGCAAACAGGCTGTTTATGATCAGCATTAATTTTTTCATGTTGAATATGTTTATCTCAGATTAATAATTGTTTTCCACTTCATCGGCATCTATTGCCAGCAAACCATGACTATGATAATGATCGCTACAGGTGTTGATCACTTCAAACCTGGGCCTGGCACCCCTGCCGCCACCGGTTGCACCACCGGGACCGGCGGCTTTTTTGGCAGCTGTGAGTTTGGCGATCAACCTGGCCTTTTCTGTTTTATTTTGAATGCGCATCATCGCATCTTTTTCCCTGTCGAAGTAAACGATGCCATCTACAATGGTTTTTTCTGCCTTCGCATAGATCGATAACGGGTTATCGCTCCAGATCACCAGGTCGGCATCTTTACCTGGCTTTATGCTTCCGGTCTTCCCGTCAACGTGCAGCATTTTTGCCGGATTGATGGTTACCATTTTCCAGGCTTCATCTTCACTCATTCCTCCGTATTTCACACTCTTGGCAGCTTCCTGGTTCAGGCGCCTTGCCATTTCAGCATCATCCGAATTGATGGCCACATTTAAGCCAACTTTTTGCATGATGTAGGCATTGTACGGAATGGCATCCACCACTTCCATTTTATAATTCCACCAATCACTGAAGGTAGATGCGTTGGCACCATGCGCCTTCATCTTATCGGCCACTTTGTATCCTTCTAAAATATGTGTGAATGTATTTACCGTGAATCCGAATTTTTCGGCCACTTTCATAGTGGCATTAATTTCGCTTTGCACGTAGGAGTGACAGGTAATAAATCTTTTCTTATTCATGATCTCAACCAGGGCATCCAGTTCAAGGTCTCTCCGAACCACAACCGGCGTTGCCCCCTTTTTCTTATTGTTAAGATCAGCCGCCTTCCAGGCCGTTTGGTAGTCAGACGCCCGTTGAAATGCATCAACCAAAACCTGATCAACGCCCATACGGGTATCCGGGAAACGCGTATTTCCCTGCGTGGACGAACTTCTTTTTACGTTTTCGCCTAATGCGAATTTGATAAACGGATCAGCACCGGCGAATTTAAGATCCTGGTCGTTGGCACCCCAGCGCAGTTTGATGAGCTGCGTTTGTCCGCCAATGGTATTTGCCGATCCATGTAAGATATGTGAGCTGGTAACACCGCCGCTAAGTTGCCGGTATATGTTCATGTCATCCGGGTTCAGGTTATCGCTTATCCGCACTTCGGAGGTTACACTTTGCCCGCCTTCATTGATTGATGAGGCTGCAATATGCGAATGTTCGTCAACGATACCGGCGGTAACATATTTCCCGGTGCCGTCAATGGTTCGGGCAGTGGGGTCCGAAAGGTTTTTTCCTACAGCCGCGATCTTTCCACCCTTAATCAACACATCGTTGTTATCCAGTACGCCTTCGTTTTCACCGGTCCAAACCGTAGCGTTTTTAATCAACAGGTTTTCGGGTTTTGGCATTTCCTCCCATCCATAGCTTAAAAAAGGATAAGTAACTTTTCCCAGTACCAATGGTCCTTTTTCTTTAACACTGTCGGCTTTCGCCTTCGGTTTTTTGTTGAATGTGGCTCTCCAGGTAAATATATTTCCCTGTGCATCAGTACCGGTTCCGTTCCAGGTATCGCCGGCTACGGCTCCGCTCAGGATGGTTTCTTTGGCATTGCGGCCCCGGCCTTCGGTATAATTTAATTTAACCAGATTGCCATCATAGCTGTATTTACCGGTAAGGGTATCTTTGCCGATGAATTGGGCAACACCGGCATCTTTCAGATCCAGCAACAGCGTATTCACACCAGTATTCGAATACGCTATATAGTTATAAGTTCCTTTAACATCATACCAGTTATCATCTTTGATGGCGTTTTTGATGCCTTGTGTCCAGTTTTGCAATAACACGGTTTTTTCGGCAAATATGGGCCCGGATGTGATCAGGAAATTAGCAATTTTACCGGCATCCAGGCTCCCTATTTTAGCATCCATGCCCAGTAAAGTGGCCGGTGTTTTGGTAAGTGCTTCCAGTGCCTTTTGTTCGGTTAATCCATATTCAATGGCTTTCCGGAGATTGGCCATGAAATCTCCGGGATTGTCAAGATCTGCGGCTGTAAGACTGAAATTGATACCTGCTTTTTCCAAAGCCGCGGCATTGCCCGGGGCCAGCTCCCAATGTTTCAAATCATCCAGACCAACAAAACGAAGGTCATTGGGGTCATCAACGTCGATGGCAGCCGGGAAATTCAATGATAAAATAAACGAAGCTTTTGTTTCGGCCATTTCTTTGATCCGCTGGTATTCATTTCCACCGCCTTTAATTATATATTGTACACCGAACTCATCTCCGATCTTATCAGCTCTCAGGTCATTCCATTTGTCATTGGCTTCAAAGATCTGAGGTAATGATTGCATGTCGTTCCAGCTTTGTAGAGACAGGTTTACCCCTTCAGCCGCAGGATTAGATTTATACCATTGCGCATCCAGGTAAGTTTGGCGTAAAAGCGCTATGGAGCCCATCATGGAGCTGGGGTAACTTTGCGTTGATGTACCCTTGCTGAAAGAATAGTGCGCTGATGCTTTATCTTTCAGCATGACTAAATTATCCGGCTGGTTGGCCAGCGTTACAAATGCGCCGCAGCCCCTGGCAATACCGTCTTTTTGATGGGTAAGTACCGATCCAAAGCCAATATCTCTTAATGGTTTTGCCTTGGCGTCATTAACGACGAAAATTTTATAGGCTTCTGTTTCACTTTTTATAGTCTGGTTCCAGCCATAAGCACCCTTGGTACCGGAGGTTATTTGCTGGGTGCGAGAAAATCCGCCCCCGCCGGCAGCGGGCAGTTCAGCTGCCGCTATTCCGTAATCGCTGTATATATCGATAAAGGAGGGGTATATGTATTTACCCTGGCAATCGATAATAACCGAGTTTTTTGGTATGCTCACGTTATTACCTACGGCTACTATCTTACCGTCGCGGATGACCAACGTAGCATTTTGTATCGTAGTTTGTGCATCCGTTATGATGGTCGCATGGGTAAAGGCATACGCTCCGTCTTTTGGATTCGCCACATCATTAAGCGGAGCTGTCACCTGTGCTTCCAGGTTTTGTAAATTTCCGTGCTGGAGCATCAGCACGATCAACAAAAATTTTATTTTTTGCATGAATGTTAATTTTGGTTGTTTGAATGGGTGATAAATATAACAAATGATTGCATCTAACGATGGTCAATTACGTAATTATGTTTTTTGGATTGATTATTTTTACCGCAATTGTACAATAATATGAATTTAACTGCATATATAGAACTTTGCCTGTTAAAACCTGATACCCTGGTAGCCGATCTGAAGGAGCTTTGTGCCAGGGCAATTGATGAAAAATATCCGGGTATTTGTGTTCCTCCAATATTTGTAAAACAAGCCAAAGCCTGTATTGGAACTGCCGATATCCGGGTGGCGGCTGTCATTGGCTTCCCTTTTGGTTATGCTGCCGTGGAAGCCAAGGTTGCCGAGATCGTTTTGGCGATTATTGATGGCGCAGATGAGGTTGAAATGGTTATTAATACCATCGCAGTAAAAAATAACGATTGGCAATACCTGGCCAGTGAGATCAACACGGTAATGCCAATTTTGAGGAGTAAGGGAAAGAAGATCACAGTGATTATTGAATCGGGACTTATGACAAAGAAAGAACTGATCGCGGCCTGCGATATCTATGGCGCGGCGGCCGTGGATTTTGTGAAACTGGGCACCGGGTTTATTAAGAATGAGACAATAATGGAGCAAGTAGAATTGGTTCGCGGGCACCTGGCAGCACCGGTTCAGTTGAAAGTTTGTACAGATACCGCTAATTTTTCAAAAAACCAGGATTTAGTTAAAGCCGGAGCCAACCGTTTGTGCGTAAACAGCCCTCTGCAGGTGGACAAACAAAATATTGTGTAATAACAATAGAAAAGTTCAGGATGGAACGGTTTTTGTAAATTTGTAGGAATATGAAAAAAATTATCAGTTTAATAGTGATCCTGACATTTGGAATGCAAGTTTTTGCCCAGGAAGTGGAGGTGGATACTCTGGTGGCAGAAAAAGTTACCATTACGAAAGACCCCAGGCTGGATATTTTGGGTAAATTTCAATCGGACCTGGCCAAAACGGCGAGCCGGTTTGGCAAAGGATACCGGCTTTTTGTATTAAAAACCAACGACCGGGAATATGCCATGAAGGTAAGGACCTACCTGTTACAGAATTTCCCGGATGAAAAAGTGATCATGACTTACCAGTCGCCTTTTATTAAAATGAAATTTGGTGATTTTGTTGATAAACCCGAAGCCGAGAAAGTGAAAAAACAGATCATTAGAGATGGCGTAGTTACCGGGGGCATTTATATTGTGCCGGATACCATCGAGCTTAAACCCGACAAAAACGGTCAAAACGAATCAAAATAATGTACATGCTTATACAAAGAGTTTCTGATCAGAAACTCTTTTTTTTCTGACCGTTTAAAGTTATTCTTAGTCCATGATAAAAGAGCAAATACAGGCACTGGCAAAAAAATATGCCGATGAATTCGTAGAGATCCGGCACCAGATACATGCCAATCCCGAGTTGAGTTACCAGGAATTTGAAACCTCTGTCCTTATTCAAAAAAAGCTAACCGAATTGGGAATACCGTTCGACGTGAAAGCCACAACCGGCGTGGTAGGTTTGATCAAAGGAAAAAATCCGGCTAAACAAATTATAGCATTGCGTGCCGATATGGATGCCCTGCCAATTGAAGAAGAAAATGATATTCCATATAGATCGAAGAATAATGGCGTAATGCATGCCTGTGGACACGATGTTCACACAAGCTGTTTACTGGGTGCTGCAAAAATTTTAAATGAGTTGAAGAATGAATGGGAGGGAACCGTGAAACTGATCTTTCAGCCGGGTGAAGAAAAGAATCCCGGTGGCGCCAGTTTGTTGATAAAGGAAGGCGTTTTGGAAAATCCGGGGCCGGAAAAAATATTTGCCTTGCACGTGCATCCCGGCCTCGAAGTGGGTACTTTAAGTTTTCGGAATGGCATGGTGATGGCCAGCGCCGATGAAATTTACATTACCATAAAAAGTAAGGGCGGGCATGCGGCAGCGCCTCAATTTACCGCCGATACGATTTTGATCGCCTCGCATTTAGTGGTGAGCCTGCAGCAAATTGTAAGCCGCAACAATAGTCCGTTTAACCCTTCGGTTTTATCCATCACGTCTTTTCAGGGGGTAATGCAACCAATGTTATTCCGTCGGAAGTTAAGCTGATGGGCACCTTCAGGGCCATGAACGAAGAATGGCGTTTTAAAGCCCATGACTTAATTAAAAAACAAACCCTGGAACTGGTTGCTGCCCTGGGTGCCGAGGCAACCATTCATATCGACGTGGGGTACCCATTTGTTTTAAATGATGAAACCCTGGGTAATGCAGCAAGAAAAAAGGCCGAAGAATATATGGGTGCCGGTAACGTGGAAGAAACCGAACTACGAATGGGCGCCGAAGATTTTGCTTATTACTCACACCGCATTCCAGCCTGCTTTTTCAGGTTGGGCGCCGGCAATAAAGACAAAGGGATCAGCAGCGGAGTGCATACGCCTACCTTTAATATTGATGAACGGGCAATTGAGATCGGGATGGGGATGATGGCGTGGTTGGACACCCCCTCCGCCCCCTAAAAGGGGAACTTGTAGCGCAAGGATTATAAAGAATAAGATGAGTTTTTAGGATAACGATTTGCATAGAAATCATTTTTAATTTTTAAAACTTAATTCTTTAATACGTTATACTATGCGGTAGCGTATTTTGAATTGAGATTCCTCTGCCAGCAGGCGGAGGGCAGCGTATGAAAATAGCATTCCACGGCGCAGCCCGTACAGTAACCGGTAGTAAACATTTAATCACGTTAAAAAACGGCAATGAGTATTTGCTCGACTGTGGCCTGTTTCAGGGCATGGGCAGGGATACAGAAGCGTTGAACCGGAGTTTTGGATTTGATCCGGCGCAGGTAACGCACCTGATCCTGTCGCACGCACATATTGATCATTGTGGCTTGATTCCAAAATTGGTGAAGGAAGGGTTTAACGGAAAAGTGTTTTGCACACCGGCAACCAGGACATTGGCGGCTTTGATGCTGGAAGATTCTGCCGGGATCCAGGAAGATGATGTAAAATATGAAAATAAACGACGGGCTCACGACGGGTTGCCTTATTTACAACCCTTGTACAATACCCAGGATGCCCTCGATGCGATGGGGCATTTTGTGGAAGTGGAATATAATGAGTGGTTTGCGATTGATGAATATGTGGAGGTGATGTATAAAGACGCGGGGCATATTATTGGCAGTGCATCGGTGCATTTGAAAGTAAAAGAAGACGGGAAAATAACACGGATCAGTTTCAGCGGTGATGTGGGCCGGTACCGGGATGTAATTCTCCGCTCACCGGCTGAATTTGAGCAGGCCGATTATATTTTGCTGGAATCCACGTACGGAAACAGCCTGCATGATAACGCATTAACCACACCCGACCAGATCTTGCAATGGGTGGAAAAAGCCTGCTTACAAAAGAAAGGCAAACTTATCATTGCGGCTTTCAGTGTTGGCCGTACGCAGGAGATCTTATACGCACTCAATCAGCTGGAGCTGGAAAGAAGATTGCCCAAAATTCCATATTATGTTGATAGCCCGTTGAGTGTAAAAGCAACAGAAATTATCAAAAGTTACCCCAGGTATTTTAATAAAACCATTCAAAAGATATTAGAAGTAGATAATGACCCATTTGGATTTGAAGGATTGAAATTCATCAAATCGGTTGAGGAATCAAAAATGTTGAATTTTACCGATGGCCCTTACGTGGTTATTTCGGCGAGCGGCATGGGTGACGCCGGCCGGGTTAAACACCATATCAGTAATAATATTGAGAACAGCCGCAATACCATTTTATTCAGTGGCTATTGCGAACCACATTCTTTGGGTGGCCGGTTACTGGCGGGCAACAAAGAAGTGGGGATTTTCGGTACGCAACACGAAGTGAATGCCGAAATTGGTTCTGTCAGAAGTATGAGCGCACACGGCGATTATGACGACCTTTGCCAGTTTTTGGCCTGCCAGGATCCTAAACAGGTTAAACGTTTGTTCCTTGTGCATGGCGAATATCCTGTTCAGCAGGATTTTAAGCAAAGGTTGATCAGGAAGGGATTTGCTGATGTGGAAAT
This sequence comes from Chitinophagaceae bacterium, assembly GCA_016710745.1. Lineage (GTDB taxonomy): Bacteria > Bacteroidota > Bacteroidia > Chitinophagales > Chitinophagaceae > Ferruginibacter. The sequence goes on from JADJVB010000013.1 coordinate 539,583, forward strand.
ACCCGAAATGCATTATGAGATCGGGTTGGAATGATTATTGATCTGGTAACGGTGTAATCGTCTTTTAAAAAAAGAAGTGAAGTTTTATGAAGGTCTTAAAAAAAATTATAAAAGTATTTTTAATAATTGTTGTTCTGTTGATCGGGTTGCTTTTTGCTACACCTTACCTCTTCAAAGGAAAAATTGTTAAGCTGGTAAAAGCCGAGATCAATAAAAATATTGATGCTAAAGTTGATTTTAGAGATGTGGATATTTCCTTTTTCCGGCATTTTCCAAAAGTTAGTATTGGGTTAACCGATTTACAGGTAACCGGTAACGCCTATTTTGCAGAGGATACGCTGCTGTATGCCAAAAGACTGGATGCAACGGTTGATATCATGAGTTTTATCCGGGGCAGTAATATGAATATGTACAGCCTTTTTCTGGAGTCGCCCAGAATTAATGCCTTAGTTACAAAGGAAGGATTTGCCAATTGGGATATCATGAAGGAAAAGGCGGCAACAGATACAGCATCAGCCGGTAAGTCATTTAACCTGCAACTTCAGAGATATGCCATCGAAAATGGCTATGTAAATTACGACGACAGGGAAGCTGATATGAGCGCTGTGGTTAAAAACCTGAATCATTCCGGCAGCGGCGATTTTACATCAGATCTGTTTACCCTGAAGACAAGTACCACCGCGGATGAAGTAACATATACCTATGGTGCCATTCCGTTTTTATATAAAGTGAAGACCCGGGTGGATACGGATATTAAAGTCGACAATAAAAAAAACCTGTACAGTTTTGATGCGATGGATATTTTGTTGAATGAATTGAAGATCAATGGTAACGGCAATGTTCAAAGCCAGGGCGGTGCTTATGGTATGGATATCAATTTCAAATCTGCTGCTGCCGATTTTAAAAATATTCTATCGTTGATACCGGCGGTTTACAAAACGGATTTTGATAAAGTAACGGCAAATGGCAAGGCCAATTTTGAAGGATTTATAAAAGGCGTGTACAGCGATTCTACTTTGCCGGGTTATCATGTTGCCATGGATGTGAAAGATGGGTCATTTAAATATACCGATCTGCCAAAAGCCATCCAGCAAATTAATTTTAAAGCGGTTATAGATAATCCCGATGGAGAAACAGATCATACCCTGGTGGATATAACCAACGGACATCTGGAAATAGACAGGGAGCCTTTCGATTTCAGATTATTGGTGAAGAATCCGGTCAGCAATATGTTCATTGACGCGGCGGCCAAGGGTAAATTAAATTTGTCGGAGGTTGCTAATTATATAAAACTCGAAAATGGTACCAGCATTTCGGGGTTGATGAATGCCGACGTAGCCCTCAAAGGCAATGTTAAGGAGATTGAAAACCAGCAGTATAATAATTTTTATGCAGCGGGTATCATCGACGTAAATAAATTCAACTATACCTCTCCTGATTACCCGACCGGCGTAAAAATACATACGGTGCATGCCAATTTTACACCCACAAAGATCGATCTGTCCAACCTGAGCGGCCAATACATGAATTCGAATTTTAATGGCGGCGGGCAGATAAATAATTTACTTAGTTACCTGTTGAGTGGAAAGCCATTGAGCGCCAACCTTACCGTAAATGCCGATAAAGTAAATCTGAATGACTGGATGGGCGTGTCGGCAGATACCGCCACAAATGCCACGCCGGTAAATGCTTCGGCTCCATTTGTAGTGCCGGCGAATTTAGATATTACCCTGAATACAAAGGTTGACCGGTTGCTTTATGATAAACTGGATATTCAGAATTTGGCAGGAACAGTTAAAGTGGAAGAGGAGACCATTAAACTGAAAGATATCAACGGAAATGCCATGGACGGAACAATACAAATCAACGGATCGTATAGTACCAAAGAAAGCAAGACGAAGCCGGCCATTGCGATGAGTTATGATGTAGAGAAAGTAGATATTCAAAAAACATTTTACGCTTTTAACACAGCGCAAAAATTGATGCCCATTGGTAAATTCCTGGCAGGGAGATTAACTTCTGTTTTATCGGCCAACGGTAAACTGGGTGATAATATGAGCATTGATATGGGGACCCTTTCGGGTAACGGAAATTTATTTTTAATAGAAGGTTTCTTAAGCAAATTTGCGCCTTTGGATAAAATTGCATCTACTTTAAATGTAAAAGAGTTGCAGCAAATATCTTTGAAAGATGTAAAAACTTTTTTTGAATTTTCGAACGGTAAGTTGTTGATCAAACCATTCACCGTTAAAGTTAAAGATATAGAGATGGAGATTGGTGGCCTGCAGGGTATCGGCTTCGATGAAGGCATTAATTATGCCATCAACCTGAAATTACCCAGGGCCTTGATGGGTAACCAGGGAAATCAGTTTGTTGATAACCTGGCGGCTGCTGTTAATGCAAAAGGGATTCCCTTTAAAATTGGAGAAACCGTAAATCTGAAACTGGCCATGGGGGGCACCATAAAAAGTCCCACATTAAAAGTTGATCTGAAACAAAGCGGCGAAACCCTGGCCGAACAGATGCAGCAGCAGGTAAAGGATTTTGCGCAGGCAAAGATCGACAGTGCCAAAAACGCGGCTAAAGACACATTGAATTCAATTAAAAAGCAATTAAGCGACGCCGCCAAAGAAGAGTTGCGTAAAAAATTGTTTGGTGGAAAAGACACTGCGGTAGTATCGCAGGACAGTACGCCGGTGAAAACCACCGGGGAAAAAACAAAAGAATCGGTAAAAGGTTTGCTGGATAATTTATTGAAGAAAAAGCCAAAGGAGACCATTCCAAAGGATACGGCGAATAAGCAGTAATTGTTTTGAATGGAAATATCTCTGGTTATTCAAAAAAGAGATCACTCCACAACCTTTTGAATATAATTGGAATTCATGATACCCAGTGCGCCCATATATTTCAATTGAAAACTGACCAGGTCGCCCACTTTGTATTTCCCGCTGTTGCGGCCCAAATCGAGAACCAGCATATCTGAGCTGGCTTCAATTATTTTCACAGCGTCATCATCGGGTATTAAAAACTGCGGATTGCATTCCAATAAACCAATATCAATAATGGCGCGGTGTGAGGTCTTGCCAATATCAGCTATATCAAATTCGGTTTTTATACCGGAAGGGTTTTCCATTTGTTCCCCGGTTGGTGTCATGGGTTTTTCAATCAATTCAATGATCTCTGTGAACAGCTGAAATATATCCGAACGCATACCTTTAATAATACCATCGGTAAAAATATCTTTACCAAAATACAGCGCTTCGCCAATGCGGAAATGATTGATAGATTTTGGTATCTGGTGTTTGATGAGCATGGGTATGGCCACCGTAGTGCCACCCGAAACCCATGGAATTTTATGATTGAATTTCACTTCAATCAGCTGTTTATACAACGCAAGCTGTATCATTTTGTCGGGCGAGGGCATTATGCCGTTAAGACAATTTAAATTGGTACCGATTCCTACAATATTAATATTTGGCAGCTCGAATACTCTTCCGTAAAAATCAAGCAGATCTTCTCCCATCACACCCTCACGCAGATCGCCCATTTCAACCATGATGATGATCTTGTGTGTTTTATTTTGACGTACAGACTCCTCGCTCAATAATTTAATGACCGAGAGGTCGGTATTAAAACTCACATCAGCATATTTGATCAGTTTGGGTATACTTCGTTTTGGGGGAGGCTTAATATATACGGTTTGTATATTTCCGGATAATTCCTTGATCGCTTTTAAATTGCTGATCCGGGTATCATGCATTTCTGCAATCCCAAGGTTTATCAATTCCTGCAGAAACAGTTTATTGCCGCATAGCAGTTTGGTAACTACACCCCACTCGGTATTATTTTTCTTAAACAGGTTGCTTAAAAAATTGTAATTATGCTTTAACCTGTTCTTATATAATTTTAAAAAGGCCATTTTTACTATTTAGTCAACAATTTTTCTCGGAATATCCTTTGGTAAACGGGTAAGCATTTCATAATTGAGCTGGTTACTCATTTCGCTGAAAGAAAAAACACTCACTGTTTTATTCTTTTTGAGTGCCGATCAATATGACCTCATCTCCTTTTTCAACAGCATCGATATGCGAAATGTCAACGGTGATCGCATTCATGTTTACAATGCCGATCACTGTCGCTTCAGCACCATGTATCAATACCTTGCCGGTGTTGCTGAGGTTACGGCTGTAACCGTGCGCATAACCAATGGGGATAACGGCTATGGTCATATGCTGGTGGGCGAGGTACGCGGTGCCATAGCCAATGAACTCTCCCTTTTTTACTTTTTTTATACTCATTACTTTGCTTTTCCAGGTAATGATACGTTTGATGTATTTATTCGTTCTTTCCCTGTCGCCCGAATACCTGATCAATGTTTCGGCATTGGGCCAGAACCCGTATTGCATGATACCCACCCGAACCATGTTTGAAATCGTTTGTGGGTAATTGATAACTGCGGCTGAACAGGCCATATGTTGATAGGTTGGTTTCAGTCCGGTTCGGCTAACGATCAACATCGATTTGTAAAAATTTCCGATCTGTTGTGCTACCCTGAAATTATTGGCCATGCTTTCGGCTCCGGCAAAATGTGTGCAGGCACCCCGCAGGTCAAATAATCCAGCCTGTTTGTTTATCAAATCGCCGGCGGCGATAATTCCCTGTTCATCAAAGCCGGTGCGGTTCATACCGGTTTCCAGTTCAATATGGATCTTTGCTTTTGTCTTCAATTTATTTGCATACATCAGGGCTGTTTCCAGGCGTTTCAGATCAAATACACAAAACTCAATTCCTTCCCGTATGGCCCATTCAATGGCTTCGTTCTCTACATATCCCATAATGTAAATGTCCGGACGATTTTCTATACTGTTCACGATCTGGTATGCTTCGTCGGCCGAATACACCGCAAAATAATTAACGCCACAATCCATCGAAAGTTTTACAAATTTTTCAGTGCCATGCCCATATGCATTTCCCTTTACCACACTGCAATATGTTGTGTTGGGTCCAATCCTTTGCCTTAGAAATTTAAGATTGGTTTCCAAAGCCGATTTACTGATTTCTATTACGGATGATTCAAACATTATGCGGGTAATATATTTTTGGTGATTGAATGAAAGATCTGAATGCCCGTTGCCGTGATATCATCGGGGAAGTCGTAATCAGGATTATGCAGCGCCGGATGACCTGTACCTGCTCCGAGGCCAAACATACAGCCTTTGAACTGCGAGGTGAAATAACCAAAATCTTCGGCCCATTTAAAAGGAACAATTTTTTCTTCCAATATAAAACCGTTTTGTTGCGCCGATGCTCTTACCACGTCATTTGCCTCTTTATTATTATCGTTGGCGTAAAAGGTTTGGGTAAACGCATGCGCAAGCTGCAATCCCGATCCTGCAGCAATCTCTGTTGATCTATTTATTAAAGCGGTTTCCAGGTTTCTTAATTTATCATTATCCCAGCAGCGCAAAGTGTAATGCAGTTCAGCATCACCGGCGGATACGCCATAAGCGGCAGTGCCCATATTGATATGAACAGGCGTTACCAATTGAAAGTTTGCCTCTTCAGGATGATTGTTGTTCAATTGATCTGCAAAAGCAATGATCTCACTGATGGCAGAGGCGGGATTAATACCAAATTCCGGTTCAGCAGCATGGGCTGTTTTACCTTTTAGTTTGATGATGATGCTGTTAACGGCTGCCGAAAATAAACCATCCCGTACAACGATATGCCCGGCTTCAAAACCCGGTAGATTGTGTAAGGCGAAAACAAAATCAGGATTAATATAGAATTTTTTATCAGCTACAACTTTTGCGGCACCTTCACCCGTTTCTTCTGCGGGTTGAAATAATAAGTATACTTTTCCGCTGGCCGGTTTTTCAGCAGCCAGTTTTTCGGCCAAACCGCAAAGAATGGTTGTATGTCCGTCGTGTCCACAGGTATGCGATACGCCATCAACAACCGAACGGTGTGGGAAGTCGTTTATTTCGTAAATAGGCAACGCATCCAATTCAGACCTGAAAAGCAAGGTTGGGCCCGGTTTACAAGAATCAAACAAAACCAGTATGCCGTGTCCGCCGATGCCGGTCATGATCTCATCGGGGTTCAGTTTTTTTAAAAAGCCCGTAATATAGGCGGCTGTATTTTCTTCGTAACCCGAAAGCTCGGGGTTGGCATGCAACAGTTGCCGCAGGTGTATAAGATGTTGAGCTGTAGGTTCCATATTGATCATCGTTGCAAACGCATTTCTAAATATTTATTGGTGAATCCTAATTTCTCATATAAAAATTTGGCCGGGTTATCGGGTTCTACGTGCAGGGCAATACTGCCCGTTGCCCTGTCCATGGTTTTTTGCATCAGGCTTTTACCTAATCCTTTTCCCCGCTGCGCTTGATCAACTGCGATGTACACCAGGATGTTCTCCGGAATGTAACCGCTCATGCCGGTTTCGTTTACAATCACTGCACCGAAGATATTTTCATCTTCGTGCGCTACTACAACAAACCCGCCCCGTTCAGGATTAAAAACATAATCAAGGCATTTTAAAATCAACTCTTTTTTATCACCAAACTGATCGAGGTGCTGAAATAAAAAGGATGCGATGGCCTCGTTGGTTAACAATTCGTGTTTACCGGTACGTTGATCTATAATCGTAATGTCCATTGGTTATTTTGTAACGTTTAAGTGATTTAAAAAAAGAAATTTTCCTGAACAAATGAATTCTTAAAATATACAGATGCAATTTCTGAGAGAAGCAAATCAGGTTTGGGATGCGGTAAAGTTACGAAAAACTATTCCCCGAAGAGTTTAATTGACGTTAAAATCAATGCTAAGTAAATTTTATTCCGCTGATAACCTGTGCTGTAAAGGGTTTTGGGAGACATTAATTCTTCTGTAGAGCGAGCCAGGTACATTTCATTTAAATCTTTCGCAATTAAAAGCATCAACTGCCATACTGAGTTGATGTTGATCGATCATTTGCTGTACCAGTTTTCCCGTTCCGGTTGCCAGCGAAAGACCCAACATGGCGTGGCCACCGGCGATGATGAGGTTAACGTATGTTGAGTGACGGCCGATGTAGGGCAATCCATCCGGACTTAAAGGGCGAAGTCCGCTCCAGGCTTTTGTCGCATCTGTAAAAGGCAAATCAAGATCGGGATAATATTTTCTTACAGATTCAACTATTGCTTTTACTCTTTTAGGCATAACGGGCGAGCCGGGCGTATTGATTTCCATGGTACCTGCCAATCGCAGATCATTGCCGATTGGTGTAGTAACAACCCGATGATCGACCAGGATAGCCGGGTATTGCAATTGAGGCTGATAATTTTCGTAGGTAATGCTATATCCTTTACCCGCCTGCATCAAAATTTTTATCCCGAGTTTTTTGGACAATTCAGGAAGCCAGGCGCCATTTGCCAGGATAAATTCATCGGCCGTAATTTTTTCATGTGCCGTAACAACTGCAGAAATTTTATTGCCCGATTTTTCAAAACCGCTTATGGCTGTGTTTGAAATTATTTTAACGCCTTTAGTCACCAGATAATGACTTAACGTAGTTGTAAACAATCCCGGATGCAGGTGTGCATCATCTTTGTATAATACGCCTCCTCTTACATTGATCGTTGTTGCTGATTCGAGCTCCTGAACCTGTTGTTCGGATAGTATATCTGATCGCATGCCCATTTGTTCAGCCAGTTTGGCTAAAGCCTGTTCGTGCTTTTCACTTTCTTTGGTTTTATAAACAATGAGAATACCTTTTTCTTTCATGAAGAAATTATTGCCCAGCTCGTTTTTCATTTCTTCAAACAGCTCACGGCTTAATGTTAAGAGCCGGTGCAGGTGTGGAATGTTTTGCTGCATGGTTTTTTCATTTGAATGGCGCCAGAAAGCAAATCCCCAGCGCAGCAAGTCCATATCCAAACGCGGTTTGATATAAAACGGACTTGATGAATTCAACATCCAGCGCATACCCTGCGCAATAATGCCCGGCGATGCCAGGGGAACAAAATGACTGGGTACAATATGGCCGGCATTGCCGTATGAAGCGCCGTCGGTCATGGCGGTATTGTCAATAAGGATAACTTCGTGACCTTCTTTTTGAAGGTAATAGGCGCAGCTTAAACCAATGACGCCTCCACCAGCAATAACAATTTTCATTTTTCTTTTTTAAATTACCTGAAACCCGTAAGCATAGGGATCATCTGTATCATCAATGGTAATCGTATTTTGTCCGTAAATCCTTGCCCAGCCTTCAATGCTCGGGCGAATAGCCGGTTTGCCGGCAACCGTTAGTTCTTCTTCGATCCTGCCTGTGAATTTACTGCCAATAATACTTTCATGAATAAATTCTTCTCCTTTTTTCAACAGCCCTTTTGTATACCATTGCGCCATACGGGCGCTTGTGCCGGTTCCACAGGGGCTGCGATCGATGGCTTTGTCGCCATAAAAAACGGCATTGCGGGCTGTTGATGTTTTGTCGATCACCGCACCGGTCCATAAAATATGACTGCAACCTGTTATCGTGTCATCTTCGGGATGAACAAACACATATTTATCGTTGATATTCTTTCGCAGGTCTCTTGATAAACTGATCAATTTGTTGGCGGTGTAATGTTCCAGTCCTTTAAAATTTTTCTGAACATCTACAATGGCATAAAAATTACCACCATACGAAACGTCAACTACCAGTTCGCCTAATTCAGGACAATTAACGGTTAATTCTGCATCAGCTAAAAAGGATGGAACATTCGTGAGTTTTACAGATTTTACTTTTCCCTCTTTTTCTGTATAAGAAATATGCACAAGCCCGGCAGGCGCTTCCATTTTTACAATGCCGGCTGTCTTTGGACTTATCAATCCTTCTTCAATGGCCATGGTGATGGTACCGATGGTGCCATGACCGCACATAGGCAGGCAGCCACTGGTTTCAATAAATAATACAGCCACATCATTTTCCGGGTCATGTGGCGGGTATAAAATACTGCCGCTCATCATATCGTGGCCACGGGGTTCAAACATCAGGCCTTTTCTTATCCAGTCATATTCCCGTAAAAAATGCTGACGTTTTTCACTCATGTTTTGGCCAACCAATTCCGGTCCGCCTGCTTTTACAAGGCGAACGGGATTTCCGCAGGTATGGGCATCAATACAGATAAATGTTTTCTTCAAAGCGGTTTTTTTAATTTGCAATGCAACTTAATTAAAACTTCGCTTGTTTAACAGAAACTATGATAAAGTTGTTTTAAAAAAGGCCACAATCAATTAAATGGTAGTGGCCTTTTTCAGTTTAAGTGGATCTATTTCTTCTTAATTTTAGTAGATTGCTTTAAAACCCTTGCTTGTGTTTGTTTACCGTAAACAGGGCAATAGTAATCAAGCGCATCCAAAACTTCAGCGGCGCTTAACCAATACTCGATTACCGAACCGGTAAAGACGAATCTTCCCGAATAATTATACATATCCCTGGTACCCAGGTTACTGAAGTTACCATATAGGAGGTCGCCTTCATAGGGCTTGTTGACAGCATTGGTGCTAATTATGTTGTATCCATAATAGGTTTCAACAACCCAATAGTTACAATACGGATCGCTGTATACTACTTCGCCCGCTTCCTGGCTTAGCCAGTAATTTTCATTGTTTGTAACTACTATTTTCTCTTTAACACAGCTGCTAAAAAAAACAAGGGCTAGCAAAAACGTTGCGGAAAGGGTAAAAATTTTTTTCATGACGGTTCAATTTAAAATTTGAAAAAATGTTTGTCACTATAACTAATAGCAAAACTGTGCCAGAACAGCAGGAAGCCGGTTTTGATTTTGTTAAAACGAACGTATTACTAATATTCGTTTTTCGAAGGTTTAACGGGAAGTACTTTCTTATTCTTACTTTAACATTAAATTTGAGGACGAAACTTGCCAAAATTGGGAACTTTCACAAAGTTAAATAAGAGGAACTTGGCCAGGTTGAGCAGCAGTTGTAAATTTATTAAATGGAACAATACGGAAAGATTTTATTGTTTGCGATGCCGGCCTTCCTGGTATTGGTATTGCTTGAAAAATGGTATGGCTGGTATAAAGGAAAAGATACGGTTCGCAATATGGATATGGTGAGTAGCCTAAGTTCGGGCGTTACCAATGTTACCAAAGACGTGTTGGGGCTTAGCATTGCCGTGTTGGGTTATAGCTGGCTGGTTGACAGGATCGCCGTTATACATATCCAGTCCGGGGTACTTACTTTCGTCGTTTCATTTATTGTGTTGGACTTCGCCGGATATTGGGTTCACCGCATCGATCACAAAATAAATTTTTTCTGGAATGCACATATTGTACACCACAGCAGTGAAGAGTTTAACCTGGCCTGTGCATTAAGACAAAGCGTTTCCACCTTTGTAAAATTGTTTTCTTTTTTACTGATACCGGCGGCTTTGCTGGGTGTGCCGGCATTGGTGATTGCCACCATTGCCCCCATACATTTATTTGCCCAGTTCTGGTATCACACCCAACATATCGGCAGGATGGGTTTTCTGGAAAAGATCATAGTAACACCATCGCATCACCGGGTACATCATGCTATCAACAAAGAATACCTCGATAAGAACCTCGGACAAATATTTATCTTTTGGGATAAACTGTTTGGTACCTTCCAGGAAGAACTGCCCGATGTGCCGCCCGTGTATGGTATTACACGACCGGTGCGCACCTGGAACCCCATCAAAATAAATTTTCAACACATGTGGTTGCTCATCAGGGATGCCTGGCGTGCAAAGAATTTCAAGGATAAATTAAGGATCTGGTTTATGCCAACCGGTTGGAGGCCGGCCGATGTAGAAGAGAAATATCCGGTGTATAAGATTGAGGATGTGTATCATTTTGAAAAATACGATACCAAAACAACTACTTTTTTCTCGGCATGGATTTGGGTTCAACTGGTCATGCTTTTATTATTTGTAAGTTATTTTTTTGGAAACATTGCGACAATTGGCAGCCCGAACATGTTTATCTACGGGGGCTTTGTATTTATATATGTATATGCTTACAGCGAACTGATGGATGGGAACAGGTACGCCATGATTTGGGAAGTTTTAAAAGCGGCAATCGGAACCGGTATTATTTTTTACCTGGGCGATTGGTTCGGGGCCAATATATTTTATCCCTGGGTCAGCCATATATTGATCGCTTATTTTGTTTTATCGGTTGGCGTATCGGGTTGGTTTACTTTTTCAAAAGAAAGACAAACCAGCCGGCTAACAGCAGCTGCTTAATACTTAAACAGCTGCTTTTGTGAGTTCATCATTAACCGTTCTCCATATCCCCAGGGGATTTTCGTCCTTTAGTTCATCCGGTAACAGCACATTGCTCCAGTTTTGAAAAGCAATAGGCCTGGCAAAACGCCTGATACCATCGGCGCCTACGGAGCCAAACCGGCTGTCGGTGGATGCCGGGAACGGCCCGCCATGATGCTGACTTAAACAAACTTCTACACCGGTGGGTACGCCGTTTAAAATAAAACGGCCGCAAATATTTTTTACAGCCTCAACCAATTTGTCATTTTCTGTAATGTCATTATCAGTTGCCATTAAAGTTGATGTTAGCTGTCCTTCCAGATTTTTTGCAACGGCAATCATCTCGTTCATATCCTTACAGCGGATGATAATGGCGTAGGGGCCAAATACTTCCTGGTGTAAAACCGGGTTGTTTAAAAATGCCTGGCCGGTTGCCGTAGCAATGGTTGGTATACCGGCTAACTTGGGTAAAGTTTCGGATCCTTGTAAATATTCGCTTTCAGCAACCAGGTGAACTTCCTCCTGCAACAACGCATTGCCTTTATTTTTTTTATAATTTTCTGTAATGCCCTGGTGCAGCATCAATGCCGGCTCAATTTTTTGAATGGCTTTTCCCAGATCATGAATGAAAGTTTTTAAAGCTTCGCTTTCGATGCCGATGATTATTCCGGGGTTGGTACAGAATTGGCCAACACCCAAGGTGATTGAACCCGCATATTGTTGAGCGATCTCTGAGGCACCTGTATCTAATTTTTCAGGCATCAAAAAAACCGGGTTAACACTGCCCATCTCCGAAAAAACCGGAATGGGTTCTTTACGTTGATTACCCCAATCGAATAGTTGTTTACCGCCAAGATAAGAACCGGTAAAACCAACGGCTTTGGTATGCGGGTGCATAACCAATGCTTTGCCTACTTCAAAACTGGTACCATGTACATGTGTAAAAATTCCCTTGGGCATATTGCATTTATCCGCAGCAGTTAAAATGGCTTTCGCTACCATCTCCGATGTTTCGGCATGTGCCGGATGTGCTTTAACGATCACCGGGCAACCCGCCGCGAAGGCACAGGCAGTATCGCCACCGGCAGTAGAATAAGCAAAAGGAAAATTGCTGGCACCAAAAACAACTACCGGGCCAAGCGGTACCAGCATTTTACGGATGTCAGGTTTAGGCGGTGTTTTATCGGCAATCGCGGTATCAATTCTGGCATCCAGCCAGGTTCCTCTTTCGCAGGCTTCGGCATAACTGTTTAGTTGAAAAATGGTTCTCGCTCTTTCGCCTCGCATACGGGCTTCGGGTAAATGCGATTCCCGCATCACGGTTTGAATCAATTCATCACCTGCATTTTCCAATTCAATGGCAATGGCTTTCATAAAAGCAGCGCGCTGCGCTAAAGAAAACTTTCGGTAAATATGAAATGCCTCCCATGCCTGTTGCATGGCCGTTTCAATTTCTTCATTTGTAAAATCCTGATAACTCATAGTCAACTATTTAATCTTTAAGTATGTATGACTTCAATCTTCAAACGCCTGACTCATTCACGGCCTTGTTGCCATGCCATCATTTATTACTTTCAAAATATCCTCTCTTTCTTTTCCTACCAAAGTCAGTCTTGGTGCCCGCACATATTCCGAGCCAATACCAACCTGAGTTTCTGCCAGTTTAATGTATTGCACCAGTTTCGGGTGAATATCGAGCTCCAGCAAAGGCATAAACCAGCGGTATATTTTTGTGGCTTCGGCAATCTTCCCGGCCTTTACCAGGTTAAAAATATCAACTGTTTCTTTCGGAAACGCACAAACCAATCCTGCCACCCAGCCATCAGCACCCAAACATAACTCTTCCATAGCAAGTGTATCTACCCCGCACAGAATTTTGTATCGATCTCCAAATCTGTTGATCATCCGGGTAACATTGGTTACATCACGGGTACTTTCTTTTACTGCCGTGATATTATTGCAGGATCGTAATTCATCAAACATATCAAGTGTTACCTCAATTTTATAATCAACCGGGTTATTGTATATCATTACGGGCAGATCGGTGGAATTGGCCACGGTTTTAAAATAAGTCACCGTTTCCCGGTGATCGCTTTTATACCGCATGGGCGGAAGTATCATAATTCCTTTTGCTCCCCAGGCTGTTGCATATTCGGCCTGCTGCAACGCTTCTTTGGTGCTTCCTTCGGCAATATTCAAAACTACAGGTACTTTACCTGCACATTTTTCAACCGCAAATTTTACCAGTTCTTCTTTTTCGTCGGTGGTTAAAACACTGGCTTCTCCAAGCGTACCGCCCAACACAATGCCGGTAACGCCCGCATCGAGTTGGGCGATTAAATTTTTTTCAAAAAGAGGAAGATCCAATTTGTCATCTGCTGTAAATTTTGTGGTAAGTGCAGGAAATACGCCGGTCCAGTTGATACTCATAAACTTATTTTTGTGCAAACTACAAAAGCTGGGATACTTTGCCAAAGAATAGCCTGGCTATACTGATTTTATTATGGTGGTTGATCGAATATCTTTTAATGGGTATTTGTATTTGGGAGACGTCGGTATATATTTGTGCATAAATATATTATATGAAGTATCTGTTTTTGATGGCCTGCCTGTTTTCTGTGGTAGCCGTTTTTTCGCAGCCTTCGCAGAAGGAAATAAAAAAGTTTAAGATCAGCGAGGTTAGGGAAGAAGAGATTTATATTGAAGATAGCATCGTTAATGTAACGGAGACCTGGTATGATAACCAGGGATACGATACCGCCTGGGTTTATGGCAGATCAAAATACCGTGCATCATATCAATTTGATAAGATGAACCGGGTTGAGAAGAAAACCGTGTACGATGCTTTGGGCTTCGAATCCTCAAACCGCCGTTATGCCTATTACCCAAATGGCAGTTACCGGATAGATTTTTGGTATGTATTGGGCTACGATGCGGAATACGAAGTTTATGATAGTTTAAACCGCCTCGAAAAAAAACAATTGAAAGAAGGGTATAAATTATTTTATGATTACGACAATAAAAACCGCCTGATTTCTGTGATGTCTATGCGCAGACCTTCTGTGAAAGCAAAGCTGATTCATTTGCTGTACACGTATAACGGTAAAGGAAATCTTGAAAAGGAAATCAGTAAAGGGGACGAAAAATGGGAGCGGTATTATACCCACAATGCGAAAGGCCAAATAATAAAGATCGTACGGAGCGGCGAAATAAGATCGGTGTGCGAGTATGTGTATGATAACAAAGGATTGATCTCGAAAATCACAGAATTTCAAACAGGTAATAGTGGAAAGAAAACCACCATAACTACTTCTTATAACTACGTATTTCGAAAATAACTGGATTTTATCGAACAGCAGCAGCATGCCATTTGCTAATGCTGATTTTCATTTTGTTTAAGCTGTAAACGATTTTTTGTTAAATTATCTAACAAAAGCAGCTATCTCCTCAATCTTATTTATGAACGAATCGATCGATATTGATAAGTAGTGCATAGAAACTAAGGTAATATTCAATAGCATTACCTGGTTTGACTTTTATTGATTAATTTGCTTTATTTGAGAACTTAATTTCTTTCATTTAAATAAAAATTAATGATGCATTTATTTACCCGCCTTTTTAAGATTGCCTTGTTATTGTTTTTTCCGGTTTGTTTATCGGCACAGGCAACTCAGGATTATAACATCCTGTTGCATTCGGGAAAATTTATTCCTGAAGAGAATATCAGCACGGTTACTAAATCGGCAACAGTTTTTGAGCAAAGTCTTTTTAAAGACAAATACTATGTAGTTATTCAATTTAAATCTTTGCCAACACAGCAGCAAAAAGACGACCTCAAAGCTGTTGGAATTGAGTTAATCGACTATATACCTAACCATGCCTATACGGCCGCTGTGTCTGCAGGAATTAACATGGCAGACTTTAAATCACCCTTGTTCAGGGCCGTGTTTCAGTTTAAGCCGGCCGATAAGACTGTACCCATGATTATAAACGGTGAAGTTGTTCCCCATGCCGTTAAGCAGGCAGGAACTGTGGATCTAACCATCATCACGTATGAGAAACTGTCGCAGTTTCAGATCGGCCGGTCACTGCAGTCGATAGGCGCTTCCATAGTAGAAGATATGCCGGTGTTCAGAACTTTTGTGGTTCGCCTGCCAAAGGCCAATATGCAACAATTGATTGCAATGCCCTTTGTGCAATGGGCCGAGTTTATCGACCCGCCTAACCAATTGGAGAATACATTAGGAAGAACCTTACACCGGGTTAGTATATTAAATGATGGGGTGCGAAATTTAAAAGGCGACGGGGTAAATGTTGGTATCTGGGATGAAGGTGCAATAGGCGCGCATCTTGATTTTAGCTATGCCGGCCGGGTAACACAGGTGGAAGCCAGCGCCGTAAGTACCCATTCAACGCACTGCTCCGGAACCATTTTAGGGCGTGGACTTCTGAACCCTACGGCAAGGGGAATGGCGCCCAATGCGAGTTTATTCTCTTACAATTTTAGCGGTAATATTCAAAATGAAATGGCCGTCGGCATTCCTGCAAATAACCTCGTGGTAAGTAGTCACTCTTACGGTAGTACGCAAACCTGTGGGTTAAACGGAGCAGGGGTGGTGTATTCTGCCACCGCCAGAAATACGGATATCAACCTGAATAATTTCCCTTTTCATTTACATTGTCATTCTGCGGGCAATTCTCAGGGAGCTTGTGCCGGAGGTTGGTCAACGATCACGGCAAGCGGGAAACCTGCAAAGAACAATATCCTGGTGGCCAATATTACCACCGCCGAAGTTTTATCGGGGAGTAGTAGTTGCGGACCGGTGCAGGATGGAAGGGTAAAACCCGAGATCAGTGCTTTTGGTACCAGTGTTTTTTCAACGTATCCAAATAATGCCTATGCTACCATTTCAGGCACATCCATGGCGACTCCGGGTATTGCCGGTTCGGTAACTTTATTGGTGCAGCGGTACAAGCAATTAAATGCAAATGCATTGCCTCCTTCAACGTTGATTAAAAACACCATCTTAAATACGGCCCATGACCTGGGAAATCCGGGTCCGGATTATCGTTACGGCTATGGCCGGATCAATGCTTTGGAAGCAGTTAAGATTTTGGAAACCAATCGTTACGTGTTAAGCACGATCACTACCGGGAATACCAATAATATGAATATCACGGTTCCGGCAGGAGCAGCCCGTCTGCGGGTAATGCTTACCTGGAACGATCCGGCTGGAGCTGCCAATGCTAATCCGGCACTGGTGAATAATTTAGATCTTTCGGTTATTAACGGAGCTACTACTACGTTGCCCTGGACCCTCGATCCCAATAATCCGGGAACCAATGCCGTTAGAGGCGTGGATGTGGTGAGTAATATTGAACAGGTAACGATCGACAATCCGGCCGCCGGAACCTACACGCTGCGGGTAAATGGCCTTGCCGTACCGATCGGACCATCACAGGATTATGCACTAACCTGGAGTGTGGATATGCCATATATTGAAGTACTTTATCCAAACGGGAATGAGAAATTCAATCCGTCTTCCAACGAAACCATCACCTGGAATAGCGCCGGTGTAACCGGTAGTCAAACGGTAGAATATTCCTTGAATGGAGGAACGAGCTGGACTACCATTTCATCAAGTGTTGGTGCATCAACTACCCGTTTGGTATGGTCTGTTCCAGCAGCCAATACATCAATGGCTTTGGTAAGGATTTCGAGCGGGGCTTTAACTGATCAAAGTGATGCGAATTTTAAAATACTGGGAACCACCACCGGTTTATCGGGTTCCGGAGTTAGCTGTAATGCAGGGGAAGTAATTTTTAACTGGACGGCAACTGCCAATGCTACGCATTATGATCTGATGAAACTGAATGCAACCACAGGTTATTTTGAAGCCATGGCAAGCAATGTAACCGGCACCACCTACACGGCAACAGGCTTGCCGCCTAATACCAGTATGTGGTTTATCATTATCGCAAAAAATAATACCACCGGTGCAGAAGCGGAACGATCACTGGCGATCAATGTTACCGTGTCAAACGGCGGCGGTGGTTTACCAACACCCGGAGCCATTACCGGACAAAACGCAATTTGTGGTACGCCGGGTAATGTGCCTTATTCGGTTGGTGCTGTTTCGGGAGCAACATCCTATATCTGGACGGCCCCTCCGGGCGCCGTGATCGCCAGTGGACAGGGAACTACCAATATCGCCGTTAACTATCCCGGCGGCAGCACCAGTGGAAACGTGAGTGTGGCTGCAAGTAATGGCACCTGTACCACATCGCCTTCGGTATTGGCCGTAACTGTTGGTACTTCAGCAGTTGCACAACCAACATCGGGTGGTGATCAATTACAAACCGTATGTTCGGGCGGTGCCATTCCAACCCTAACGGCTACGGCTACCGTGCCTGCGGGTCATTCGGTTGTTTGGTATAATGCGGCAACGGGAGGTTCTGTTGTTGCAAGTCCAACCTTAAACTCGGTTGGCACCGTAACCTATTATGCGGCCAGCAAAAACAATACAACAGGTTGCGAGAGTGCAACACGAACAGCAGTTGCACTAACGATTAATACGGTACCTGGTGCAACCGCTTCTGCCGCAGGGCCAACTACTTTTTGCCAGGGAGCAAATGTTGTACTAACAGCCAGCGCAGGCACAATATATAATTGGAGTAATGGCGCAACAACGCAGGCGATAACGGTTACCACGTCGGGATCGTATACCTGCACCGTTACAACAGCAAACTGCACCAGCACAACAACGGCCATTGTGGTAACTGTTAATCCAAAACCAACGGCTTCGGTTACTGCCGGCGGACCTACCGCAGTTTGTCAGCCTAATACGGTTTTGCTCACCGCTTCGGCAGGCAATAGCTGGTTATGGAGTAATGGCGCAACAACGCAGTCAATTACGGTTTCAACAACAGCTAATTATTCGGTTGTGGTAACCAATGCCAGTGGTTGTGCATCCGATGCGTCTGCTGCCATTCCGGTAACTATAAGCCCGCAGCCGGTTGTCGCTATTTCTGCATCTCCTTATACCAGGTTATTACCCGGACTGAAAACTACCCTTACTGCAAATGTAACGCCCCCGGGTACCTATAATTATGTATGGATGAAAAACGGCAGTGCAGTAGCGGGTGCTACAGGACCTACATTGGAAGTTGATCTTGATAAACTGGGCAGTTATTCGGTAATGGTTACCAACGCGGGCAATTGCAGCAATACATCTGCCCTGGTAAATATTTCGGATTCGGCATCAACCAAACTGTTTATTCTGCCTAATCCAAATAACGGCAGGTTCGACGTGATCTACCACAGTGTTTCCGCTACCAATACGCATACACTAAGAATTTTCGACGCTAAAGGAGCTTTGGCTTACAGCAATGAATTCCTGATCACAGGTCCTTATCAGCGCATGGGAGTTGATATGAGAGGAAATGGAAGCGGCACGTATATCGTTGCTTTGTTCAATGCCAACGGCGAAAGGGTGGCTACCGGAAAAGTGGTTATTCAGTAGTAAGATCATTTAATATTTTCAAAGTGACTACCAGCAGGTAGTCACTTTTTTTTTACCCGCCGGTCTATAAAACGAAGATTGACCGAATCGGGTATTACGGATATTATATCAGTTATAAATCGAATCCATTCGTCTGTTCATTGGATTAAAATACGCTGAATACAACTGATAAATTTGTTTTGCCGTTGATCTTTTCCTTTGTTTTTCAACTGCATTTTTTCAATATCCTCCCGAAACCTGCTCTTTTTTTGAAAACTTTAAAACGTTAAAAATGAAAAAATTAATTACCCTTTTATTCACCACGGCCCTGATGCTGTTTTCTGTACTTGTACAGGCACAGGATATTCAAAAAGGCAATCCGGGCATGTGGCCGGCGTTTGTAAAATACGGTGCAACGGCACCGGCATTTAGCAAAACGAGTATAACAATGATTGATGCCAACGGCAAAACAGCCAGCCTGTTGAACGGTATTGTAAAAAATGTTGAGAAAGATGCGATAGGAGTGGATCATTACCGGTACCAACAAACTTATAATGGCATGGCTATAGAAAATGCAGATATGCTGGTACATGTTGCCAATGGAAAAATAAAAAGCCAGAACGGGAAATGGGTTAAAGATTTTCCGGCCGGTTTGCCATCAAGTGCAGCGATCAATGAAACAGGAGCCTTAAACAAAGCCTTACAGGATATCGGTGCAAAAAAATACAAATGGCAGATACCAGCCGAAGAGGCTTTTATAAAAAGAGAACAAAATGATGCCCGGGCAACATTTTATCCAAAAGCAACGCTGGTGTATTACAGCGGTGAACGTGATGTAATTCCATCAGCTCTTAGATTGGCTTATAAATTTGATATTTATGCCCAGGATCCGGTAAGCCGTCAACTGGTTTTTGTTGATGCCGTTAATGGAAAGATCTTAGGAAAACGTGAATTGATACACGAAGCAAACAGAAATGCAACAGCTTATACTGCCTATAGCGGTATTCAAACCATTGTTACAGATCGGGTAAACAGCACACTTTACCGGCTGAGGGAAACCGGCAGGGGAAACGGAATAAACACCTACAACCTGCAGAAGGGAACCAATTATGGAGCGGCGGTAGACTTTACCGACAACAATACTACCTGGAACAATGTAAATGCAAACCAGGATGAATATGCAACCGATGCACATTGGGCCACCGAAAAAACCTACGATTATTTCTTTCAGAAATACGGCCGCAACAGTATTGATAATAACGGCATGGCGTTAAACAGCTACCTGCACTACAGCAGCAATTATTTTAATGCTTTTTGGGATGGCAGCCGCATGACCTATGGAGACGGTGATGCAGCTCACGGTAATAAACCCCTGACAGCGCTCGATGTTTGCGGGCATGAAATTACCCATGGGATTACGGAAAGAACTTCTGCCCTGGTTTATTCATACGAAAGCGGCGCCATGAATGAAGGCTTTAGTGATATTTTTGGTACGTCCATCGAAGCGTTTGCCCGTCCGGGTAATACCGACTGGCTGATTGGTGGAGATTTTTTCACCATCCGCAACATGAGTAATCCTAACGCATTTAGTCACCCGGATACCTATCAGGGTACCTATTGGTACACCGGTTCCGGCGATAACGGCGGCGTACACTTTAACAGCGGTGTACTTAACTACTGGTTTTATTTATTAACGACAGGCGGCACAGGTGTAAATGATCACAATTTTTCCTATAGTGTCGGCGGCATTGGTATGAACAATGCGGCGGCTATCGCTTATCGTTTAAATACCGTTTATCTGGTTTCAACCTCAACCTACAATGACGCAAGAATTTTGGGTATTCAGGCTGCTGAAGACTTGTATGGAGTTAATAGTAACGAAGCTATTCAAACGGCCAATGCCTGGTCGGCAGTTGGATTGTATGCGTCAAATTGCCCCGCCACAAATGGCTTAACGGCAACTAATGTACTGGATAGAAGTGCCACACTTAAATGGACTGCTGAACCCGGAGCAGTTTACTACCAGGTACAGTTTAAAGCCAATAGTTATCCATATTGGTCTACGCTAACAACAGTTACCGCCGACAGTATTAATATCGGCAACCTTACGCATTCAACCCTGTATGATTGGAGGGTAAGATCAAGTTGTAATCAAACATTCAGCAATGCCCAGTTTACAACAGCGGTGCCCGATTGTATTTCGCCAACCGGTGTTTATGCCGTACCCGGTTCGTCTTCGGCTCAGATATTATGGAGCCCTGCAGCATATTCAGTTAGTTACGACGTGGAGTATAAATTAACAACCGATAATAACTGGACGGTTGCCGGAAATACCACCGGTACCAGCTATGCCATAACAGGTCTTACTGCGCCAACCACCTACGATTGCAGGGTAAAAACAAATTGCGGTTTTGGAACCAGTGGGTATGTTGAATTCCAGTTTACAACCACGTTAACGCCTTGTGATCCGCCAACCGGGTTGGTATTTACCTACAATAACAATGTATCAACCTTTACCTGGGATCCTGTTCCGGGCGCCGTTAATTATGTTTTTGAACTGGATTGGGCTGGTGGAAATTATGGTCTTTATGATGATATCGCTACAACCAATTCTTATGATATGACGGGCCTGATGCAGGGAGGTAATTTTCAATTTCGGGTAACTACAAATTGTGGTAATGGATATAGTTTACCCAGTAGCACAACACTTTTTTCAACTCCATGTTCAGCACCAGGCAGTTTATCAGCAACTAATATTACTACCAACAGCGCTACTTTAAATTGGGTGCCTGCTCAGGTAAACAATAATAATACTGCCTATTCTGCGGCTTACAGGCTGGCTAATACCAACAATGCCTGGACAACCTTACCCAATACATCAGCATCTTCAGTTAATATAAGCGGCCTGTTGCCGGGCACTGAGTATCAGTGGAAGGTTAAAAAACTTTGCACCTACTTTAACGGACCCGAAGTTTTTGGAAATTTCACAACCTTACAGATCCCCTGCGCTGCTATACCTGCCGGGTTGAACAGTACAAATATCACGAATACTACGGCTACAGTAAACTGGGGAACAGTACCGGGCGCAGTTACTTATAATTTGCAATACAAGACTGCAAGTGCAACCAACTGGACAACGGTAACGGCGTTATCGAGCAACAGTTATAATCTTACAAATCTATCGGCCGGTACCACCTATAATTTCCAGGTACAGGCTGTTTGTGCAAGTGCCAGCAGCAGTTACAGTGCCGTCGCCAATTTTTCAACCTACTGTGCTTCATCCGGTACCAATACATCCGACTGGATTGATTATTTCAGTTTAGGTGGCGTAAATCGGAGTTCGGGAGCTGAACCGGGCGGATACGCACACACCGGATTAAACATGAACCTCGCGATCGGTTCAACAAGTAACAACGGCACTATCAGCGCGGGTTATACGGGTTCTACAAAAAAACAAAACTACGCGGTGTACATCGATCTCAACCAGGACGGGGATTTTGATGATGCCGGAGAGAAAGTAGCAGGCCAGTTATCTACTACAAACGGCGGTAATTTCAGCTTCAATGTAAATATACCTGCTACGGCAACGCCGGGACTTACAACACTGAGGGTTGTTATGAGGCGTCAGTCGACAACGGTAACTCCATGTATGGTTGGCAACAGGGGCGAAACAGAAGATTATTATGTAAACCTTACCGGCGGGGCATTCCAGGGATTTGGCAGCAACCCGGTTACTGTTGCCGAAGGTAGATCTGAAACCGGGATCTTAGTCGGTCCCAATCCGTCAACCGGTATTTACAACCTGTATGTGAACGGTGATTTTAAACCGGTTCATTATGCTGTGATCAGCGTAAGCGGATTGCCGGTTAAACAGGGTAGTTTAATGTTGACAAAACAACAACAAATTGATATAACAGCATTCCCTTCGGGTATTTATGTGCTGCGTTTAACTGATCAACAGGGTGTAACCCGGTCGGTTAAACTGATAAAAAATAAGTAAAGAGTATCAGGTACTAGGAGTAATGAACCTTACAAGATCACGCTGTAAAAAGCGTGATCTTGTTTGCATTAATAACAGGGCACCTCATTCACAAATCAAGTGCCCGCGGCTGATTATTATTTTGTAATTTGGTTTATCAATGAGAAAATTTATCGGGAGAATAGTCTTTTTTCTATCCATTGTTTTTACCTGTACTTCAATCCGGGCACAGGATCCTTTTTCTGTCAATTACAGCATCGCCGAAGGCCTTCCCTCTACCAATATATATTCTGTATTTCAGGAAAAGAACGGCATTATCTGGTTTACAACTGATGTTGGGATTGTGAAATACAACAGCAAGTCATTTGAATTGTTCAATACGGATGACGGGCTGAGCGACAATGAGGTATTTAGGCTGATTCCCGATTCCAGGGGCCGCTTATGGATGCAAACGGTAAATGGTAAGCCCTCCTTTATATTCAAGGGCAAGATTTACAATGAGAATAATTCGGCACTGCTGAAAGAAGTTAGAGGAGCCGGCATGACCATCGATATCTTTGAAGACGATCAGAAAACGGTATACCTGGGTTTTAAGAATGGTGAAATATCGATGATCGATAAGCAGGATTCAGTTACCAGGAAGAATATTTATCCAGAACAATTATCCGGTTTTTGGCAGAGCGGTTCGGTGTATGCTTTTGGTTCTGAGTTTAGTTATAATGTAAGCAATAACGATCAACATATTATTTCCAGTCCGCCGGTTTCCTTCAGGCTTTATCACAGTGCCGGTAAAACATTCCTGAGCAATAAAAGCAAACTCTTTATTCCCGGGAAAGACGAAGTGAAGTTGATCGCCGAGTTAGATGATGTGGCGGATATATTGAATGTAGTTGTTGATGGAGAAAAACTCTGGATATGCACGCGTGACGGAATTGTTTTGTTTGAGGACGGCCGGATTAAAAACACGTATTTTAAAGAGCATCTGGTATCAGATCTGCTGAAGGACCTGGAGGGGAACTACTGGATAACTACCTTAAACAAAGGTGTTTTGTTTATTCCTTCTTTACAGGTAAAGCAATTGCTGAAAGAAAAAAAGCTCAGTTGCCTTGGGGTAAGCCCTGATAAAGAGCTATGGGTAGGGGGTTTTGAAAATGATATCTACATTAAAAATAGTCACGGCCTTACAGAACGGCTTTTATACTCAAACTGGCCTAAAAACAAAATTTCTAATTTTCGTTTTTTCGGCGGCACAGGCTATGTTGCAGCCAAGTCGGGAATAGAACGGAATATTAACGGAAAAGCAACGGCTTACCGAAGCAGTATCAACGACATTTTGCCCGTTGATGATTATTTATTTATTGCCACAACATTTACAGCCAGGGTGCTGAAAAGTGAATTTACCGAAACAAACTTGTCTACCATTTATAAGAAAGTGATTCTGCAAAAACGAACCAATGTGCTTTGTAAAGACAATGTTGGAAATGTATGGATGGGTACAAATTTTGGGTTATTCAGGTATAACGCAAAAGATTCAATTACTGATTTTGGTATCCGGTATGATGACCTGGCCATTTCCATTGAAGATCTTTATTTTGACCCCGAGTCTAATTTACTCCTCGTTGCCACTGCATCAAAGGGCCTGGTTATTTTGAAAGAAAACAGGTTTGTGAAAAGAGTAAATTCAAAAGCCGGTTTAAACAGCAACACGGTCAATACCATTAAGAAGATCGGCCTCAAAACCTACTTGCTGGGATCTAATAACGGGATTAATAAGTTAGAATTAACCGGCGACACCAACCAGGTAAAGCTGTCGAACTACAACGCCAATTTTGGATTCATAAACAAGCGTGTTAGAGACATTGAGCTGGTTGACGATACGGTGTATATGGCATTGGATCAGGGCCTGCTTTATTTTAACGCGGATTACCTGGATATAAAAACGGTTAATCCCAGGTGTATCATCACGGCTGTTAAAACCGCTTTCGAAAACAATAATACCATCCATTACAAAAACAACAGTATTAGTTTCACCTATACAGGTATTTCTTTTATCGATCGGGGGCAGGTTGAATATTATTACCGGTTAGATGGCCAGGACAATAAGTGGACATCTACAAAAGAAACACAGATAAATTATAAATCGCTGCCGGCCGGCAATTACCGGTTTGAAGTATATTGTGTAAACGGGTTTGGGCAAAAAAGCGAAATACAGGAAACAGATTTTGAGATACTACCGCCCTTTTGGCAAACCTGGTGGTTCAGGATATTAGCAGTGTTGATAGCCATTTTTCTCATTTATTTTGTTTTCAGAATACGGTTAAAAGAACAGCGGATAAGGTTCGAGAAAGAAAGCGCAAAGATCGGGATGGAAAGGGATAAGGCCAGGATGGAGAAACAAATGGTGGAGCTTGAACAACGTGCCCTGCGAATGCAAATGAATCCCCATTTTATTTTTAATGGATTGAATACCATCAAGGGATATTATGCCGAAGGCAATTTTTTAAACGCCAGTACCTATATTACCAAATTTTCTAAACTGCTGCGTAAGCTGCTCGAAAGTGAAGAGCAGGTTACCACCCTGGATAATGAAATTGAGATGTTGAAATTGTATATCGAGCTTACCCAGATACGTTACGAAGGCAAATTTGACTACGAGATATCTATATCAGATAATATCCGAACGGCCGATATATTAATTCCAAACCTCTTGTTACAACCCCTGGTAGAAAATGCCATCCTGTACGGACTGGGCCCAAAAACAGAAAAGGGATTACTCCATATCAGTTTCCGGGAGGAGGAAAATGAATTCATTTGCGTCGTCGACGACAATGGTGTAGGCAGGGAAATTGCCATGAAAAACCAAAAAAACCGGGATCATAAATCCAAAGCAACCAATATTACCCTGGAACGGCTTGCCTTGTTTGATAAGCGAAGTAAAATGGTATATGTCGACAAAGTGACCGATGGTCATGCTGAAGGAACAAAAGTGATCATTACCATGCCCATAAAAAAAACAGATGAAGATGAGAACATTAATTATTGAAGATGAATTACAGGCTATTTCTGCACTTCGGTCAGAGATCGGATTTCATTGTCCGACGCTCGAAATTATCGACGTAGCCAGAACCGTAAAAGAAGGAATTGAAAAAATAGCAAACCTTGAGCCGGAGTTGATTTTTCTTGACATTCAGCTATCCGACG
Organism: Chitinophagaceae bacterium; assembly: GCA_016710745.1. Lineage (GTDB taxonomy): Bacteria > Bacteroidota > Bacteroidia > Chitinophagales > Chitinophagaceae > Ferruginibacter. The sequence continues at coordinate 565,543 of JADJVB010000013.1, forward strand.
GACTAGGCTTCGATATATTGGCGGCCTTTAAACAATATAAATTCAAAGTGATCTTTACAACAGCCTACAGCCAGTATGCCATTAAGGCGATCAAACTCAGTGCGCTTGATTATTTATTAAAGCCGATCGACCCAACCGAATTGGTTGAAGCTGTAAATAAAGCCCATAACCAGGTTAATAACAATTCCCTGCAGGATCAATTTTCGTTATTGATGAATCAACTCGGCCATAAGGGGGAGAGCAGCCAGCAGATCGTGTTGAAAGATACAGATAAGATATACTTTATAAAAATGAGCGATATTCTTTTCTGCAAAGCCGAAGGTGCTTACACCAAATTTTATCTGATCGATGCCAATCCCATTTTTGTTTCCCGGAATGTGGGTTCGTTTGAGGAGTTACTTGCTCCGGCCGGGTTTATCCGCACACATCATTCCTGCCTGGTTAATCCAACCAAGATCAAAGTGTACGATCGTAAAACAGATAATGGTGTATTGATCCTGGAAGGCGGGCATGTGATTCCCGTTTCTCAACGCAAAAAAGAAATGGTGTTGGCGTTGCTGGAAGGCAGAACATAGCGGATAAAAAACCTTTGCCAAAGTGTTAACCTTTGGCAAAGGTGGAAGACAATTATTTTTTTAAGTTTATACGCATCAGCGAAAGCATAATGTCGCAATCCTTATTCTTTTTCAGCGCGTCAACCATTCTTTGTGCCATCACAAGTTCATCTTTTTCGGTGGTTTTGTATTTTTTGTCCATTTCATTCAGGCAATTACTGATGGGGCTGCCGGCCTTGGTAGTTAACATAAGTGCCGCTACCAGTTTTTTTGTGGTCTCGGGATTAAGTTTTTGCATTTCCTTACTATAGGTTTCCTTTGGATCATCTGCCACCGCTGCTTTTGAAAAAACAGGTAAAGCTTCTGCAGGTATCGAATCTTTGATCATGTTAAAGCAGCCACACATGTCTTTGGCAATCACTTCATCAGAAGCGGATGATTTGCATCCTCCAATAAACAGTATGGCAAAAATGGCAATTGACAGACTTGAATTTTTCATTTTCATTTTCATTTTGGTTTGAGTTTTAAAATTATTTTACATTTTCGCATAACATTTCTTCGCCATCCAGGCCATTAAATACGGCTACCGTATTAATAAACGAGCCACCAACATAATCCTCCCGTATAAATACATAATCCGGCAGCAGATAACACTTACCATCGCTTCGTTTATAAGCCAGCTTGGCACTGCGTTGGCGGCCTACTACGATTCCGGTCAGGGAATTGCGAAGTGTGGTCCAGCCATTTTGAGTAAGTACAGCTTTCAATGCACTCACATTATGGGCGGCTCCGTATAGTTTATTAAATCCATTGGTTATTACTTTTTCCAGGTTGGCATCTTTTACAGCCGCCGCAGGAAGTTTGGTATTTTTAATATACTCAATTCTGTTTGCTTCGGCTTTTGCATATAATTGTTCTAAACTTCCAATCCCGGTTAATGCTGCTGTTGTTTTGTTGTACATGGCAGCATAAGAACTTTCTTCAGGAAATACTTTTTGTGCAGCATCCCAAAATGCCTGGTGGTATTGAAGGGTATAATATATATATTGCATACCCGTTTTTTCCCGGGCTTCTTTCAGGTAGCTGCCCACTTTATCCAGCTCTCTGTCAGTTGAATTGGAAAAACCACTGATACTGCCTTTTGCATTCCTTCCTTCGTTAATTATGGCATCTGTATAATCCATCAACAGCAACTTGTTTAGTTTCGCTTTATAGGATTCTATTTTAGCAGGCGCCTCCGGTAAATCACTGGTTGATCCTACGCTGATTCTTACATCAATAAATAATTTTTCCATCAGTTCGGTAGGGTCAGTGACCACTTTTTCCTCCTGTGGTCGTTTACTTCTGTCACCACTTGTATTTCTTACTTCAGCCAGTCTTTTCGCTTTAAAATCGTCTTTTATTTTCTTTAAAGTACCCTCCATTTCTGATGCATTGTATGCAGGATCCTTTTCTTTGGTAGCTTTCAATGCGTATTCCATATCACGGATATTCCCTTCCAATTCTCCTTCGCTTAATTTGTCGGTTGGTTGTAAGGCACGGTCCCAAAAATATTTTACCTGGTTTTTGGCTGCGCCGGTATAATCACTGCTCTTTGCATCTGCAGCTCTTTGCTCAGGTGATTTGGCTGCATCCAGCTTTTTATCCGTTTCAGCCTGCCATTTTTTTAACTCATCTTCCATAGCAGCGGTATTGTATTGCGGGTCCCTATCCTTTAAATTTTCAAGTGCCCTTTTCATATTACCAAGTGTGTTTGAACTGCTCTTGCCGCTTTTGAATTGTTCTACCTGGTTCCAGAATGATTTTACATATGTTTTGCCCGGGCCGGAGTAATTGGCATCCTGCGCATATGAAATACTTATTAAAAAAGCGAGTAAAATAGAAATGATGGTCTTTTTCATATTTAAATGGTTTACACTAAAAATATCTGAAAAATTAACCCTAAAAAGTATCGATTTACAAGTGATTAGTGTAATCAAACAAGTGCATGATTATACTGAATATCTGACAAGAATTAACCAACCAGTTTAGGTAGCTGGAGCCCACATATTGGTTATTTTTAGAAAATTTTATTTATAAATAATATGGGCTATGTAAAACAAAATGAAATCCTGCCGGTTAATTTCGGATGGATTTCACTTTACCAGGTATGATTTTTTAACCCTTTTACTAAGCGGAAATAAGTATGTCAGCGGCTTAGACTATGTCAATGCAGAACAACCTGTTTATTAAGGTTGGTCAGTTAAAGTTTTACTGTACGAAATGCATGTCCCTGCTCTCCTTCAGGCCTCTGTTCACTGGCTGCATTAATGGTAATGATGGATCTTTTTTCTCTTACAAGTTGTTCGCAGGCAGGAAGTGCCAAAAAATCAGATGCGCCCATCAGCCTTTGTACCAACAGGGGAATGATATCCTTACCCATCAAGATCAATGCCCTGTATTCGGCTGATTAGGTTTTGATATACGGGTTGGATACAGAAGGCAGGCGCCGTTTCAGCCCGGTTTGTTTCCAGGCTTTAACGCTTCTTTCCAAAGCGGCCACTATAAAATGAATGTTTTTCAAATGTAAATCCGGGAGACTAACAAGCCGCCGGTGGTATAATTCCTATGAATTTCAATAACAGTTTTATACTTTTATAGAATTGTTCAATAATGATCTGTGGATACCTGGTCTGCCGAATGCTGATGGGCGTTGTTTAAGCAAGGTTTGCACTGGATCATTCACCCAAAGACATCAATTATGAATTTAAAACTGGCTTATTTGGGATTAACCCTGTTGATGATCGGCATCCTCATGTTTATCGGCAGCACGGCCATCAATAAAACTTTTAGCGATCGAAAGAAGCGCGCCGGAAATCTAACCATTCTGGTGCTGGGTTTACTGGCCTGGCAGGTGTATATTTATATGCTTGCGCGGACGGGTGTAACGCAGGATCTCAGTTTTCCGCCAAAGTTTGCCCTTTTATTGATCATTCCCGCTTTTATATTTACCGGTATTTTTATTGTGAAGAATCGTAAGAATGCCTGGATACATAATATACCACCCCATTGGCTGATCTATTATCAAACCTTTCGGGTAGGGATAGAAACTTTATTTGTGTTTACGGTAGCTGCCGGCATGTTGCATCCCAATGTAACCATCGAAGGTTATAATTACGATATGGTCTTTGCCTGTACTGCGCCGATCATCGGCCTGCTCGTTTTTCAATTTAAAACGGTATCAAAAAAAATGGCCCTGCTGTGGAATTACCTGGGCCTGGCCGTCATTGCCGTCATCATCTTCCTGTTCATATCAACCATTTATTACCCGCAAATGTATGGTGCCGATACCGCGCCTTTTCCAACCGCATTTGGAATGTATCCCTATGTGTTGGTTCCCGGCTTCCTGATGCCATCGGCTGTGTTTGTGCATGCGTTGTCGATCGTGCAGTTGAGTGGAAACAAAGATCCTGATTGAAGAAAACTAAAAAAATGCATCTCGTCCTCGTCTCTGACGGGCCTGCCTGCCGGCAATCAGGGATGCTCTGGTCAATTGTTTCAAACAATTAAGTAAACCCCGGCAAAATGGAATTATGATTTCCCCGAATTAAAAAAGCCTTTCAACCCGGGCGGTTTGCATCTCGTCCTCGTCTCTGACGAGGATGCCTTGGTCAATTGTTTCAAACAATTAAGTAAACCCCGGCAAAATGGAATTATGATTTCCCCGAATTAAAAAAGCCTTTCAACCCGGGCGGTTTGCATCTCGTCCTCGTCTCTGACGAGGATGCCTTGGTCGATTGTTTCAAACAATTAAGTAAACCCCGGCAAAATGGACTAATGATTTCCCCCAAAATAAAAAGCCTTTCAACCCGGGAGCTATCGGATTTGAAAGGCTTTTTCTAACAGCTAATAGCCAACAGCTAACAGCTTTTTCAGTACCACGTACGGGATTCGAACCCGTGATTCCTCCGTGAAAGGGAGGCGTCTTAACCCCTTGACCAACGCGGCATTTCCTGTTAAAGGACGGCAAAGATAGGATGTGGCGGTTTTTCAGCCAAATAATTTAAAAAACAAAAGGCGTAATTTAGTATAACCCGGGATATGGATTTCGAAAAGGTTTGCTGCGGCTGGGTTTTAGCGTTTTATGCACAATCTGTTCCGGGGAAAAAGATTCTCATTTAAAAACGGGCACATATTCGTAAATTTGCATCTCAAAATTTAAATTCAAAATAACAGATATGAGTACAGTAAAAGTTGCAATCAACGGATTTGGTCGTATCGGCCGCCTGGTTTACCGCCAGATCTATGATATGAAAGGAATTGATGTAGTAGCCATCAATGATCTAACCAGTCCGGCAGTACTGGCACACTTGTTAAAATACGATAGTGCCCAGGGCCGTTTTGGACAGGATGTAAAGTCAACCGAAAATTCAATTGTGGTGAATGGCGACGAGGTGAACGTATATGCGCAAAAAGACCCGGCTCAGATTCCCTGGGCAAAGCATGAGGTTGATGTGGTGATTGAGTGTACCGGATTCTTTACCGATAAGGCAAAGGCCGAAGCGCATATTACTGCTGGTGCTAAAAGAGTGGTCATTTCTGCTCCGGCTACCGGCGATTTGAAAACTATTGTGTTTAACGTAAACCATGCCATTTTGGATGGCAGCGAAACCATTATCAGTTGTGCAAGTTGTACCACCAACTGCCTGGCGCCGATGGCTAAAACCCTGAACGATAGTTTTGGAATTGTTACCGGTATCATGAGTACCATTCATGCGTATACCAATGATCAAAATACATTAGATGCCCCGCATCCGAAAGGAGATCTGCGCAGGGCAAGAGCTGCTGCTGCCAATATCGTTCCCAACAGCACGGGCGCTGCAAAAGCGATCGGACTGGTTTTACCCGAACTGAAAGGTAAATTAGACGGTGGTGCTCAGCGTGTACCGGTTATAACCGGTTCAGTTACTGAATTGTATTCTATTTTAGAAAAAACAGTTACGGTAGAAGAAATTAATGCAGCCATGAAAGCAGCCAGCAACGAAAGCTTTGGGTATAACGAGGATGAAATTGTGAGTACCGATGTGATCGGCATCAGTTATGGCTCTTTATTTGATTCTACCCAAACTAAAGTGATGACCATGGGCGCTCAGCAAATGGTTAAAACTGTTAGCTGGTACGATAACGAAATGAGTTATGTAAGCCAATTGGTACGTACCGTGCATCATTTTGCGAATTTGATCGGATAATATTCCGTAGTACTTATTTTTACCGCAGAGATAATGAGTAAATGGAGATTTCGCAGAGATACTCAGCGTAAACTCTGCTTCTCTTTTTCTCTGCGGTTTTATCTTAAATAACAAACTATGTCAAAATTCAGCGACTTCAATTTCTCAGGCCACAAAGCCCTTGTCCGCGTTGATTTTAATGTTCCCCTGGATGCGGATTTTAATATCACTGATGATACCCGTATGACCGCTACTATCCCAACCATTAAAAAAATATTGGCAGATGGCGGGTCAGTTATTTTGATGAGCCATTTGGGCAGGCCAAAAGAAGGGCCAACGGACAAATATTCATTAAAGCATTTGGTTAAGCATTTGTTCGGATTGCTGAATGTGGAGAATCCGAATCCGGCACTGGGCGATCCGGCCACCAGGGTGTTCTTTGCCGATAATTGCATTGGCGACCAGGCGGCCATGACGGCTTCCATGCTGCGGCCGGGAGAAGTGTTGTTACTCGAAAATCTGCGTTTTCATCCCGAAGAAGAAAAAGGCGACGAAGCTTTTGCCGAAAAATTAAGCAGGTTGGGCGATGTGTACGTCAACGATGCTTTTGGTACAGCACACCGGGCACACGCATCAACAGCCGTGATCGCCAAATTCTTCAAACCCGAAAACAGGATGTTTGGTTTGCTGATGAATGCCGAAGTATTGAGCGCCGAAAAAGTATTGCACGGTTCCGAAAAGCCATTTTGTGCCATCATCGGCGGAGCCAAGGTTTCGGATAAAATATTGATTATTGAAAACCTGTTGCAAAGGGCAACCGATATCATCATCGGCGGTGGAATGGCCTATACTTTCTTAAAAGCAAGGGGTGGTAAAATTGGCGCTTCGCTTTGCGAAGACGACCGTTTGCAAACCGCTTTGGATATCCTGGAAAAAGCCAAACAGAAAAATGTAAGCAGTCATTTGCCCGAGGATGCGGTTATTGCCGATAAGTTTGCGGCCGATGCCAATACCGAGGTGCGTCCCAGCGATGCCATTCCCGATGGTTGGATGGGGTTGGATATTGGGCCGAAGGCAACCGGTATCTTCAACGAAATAATCGGTAAATCAAAAACCATTTTATGGAATGGCCCCATGGGCGTTTTTGAAATGGAAAAATTTCAGAACGGTACAAAATCGGTAGCGGAATCAGTTGCCGCGTCAACCGCAAACGGCGCTTTCAGCCTGGTTGGTGGGGGAGATAGTGTGGCAGCAGTTAACAAATTCAATTTGGCCGATAAAGTGAGCTATGTAAGTACGGGTGGCGGTGCCATGCTGGAGTATTTTGAGGGGAAAGTATTGCCGGGTATTGCGGCTATTAAGGATTAGCATATTACCGGCTCTCATTCGTCTGTATCCAGGTATAGTTTTCAGTTGACAAAAGAAAATATTATATTTAAACTCTTAACATTAAAACAAACATTATGAAACGTATTGGATTATTGGTCTTTTTAGGCATCATTGCTATTCTTGTGTTTATGGGCTGCAATGGATACAACGGTATCATTAAACAGGATGAAAATGTAAAAAAAGCCTGGAACAACGTTGAAGCCGAATATCAAAACCGTTCCGATTTGGTAGGTAACCTGGTTAATACCGTTAAAGGTGCCGCTAATTTTGAACAGGAAACCTTAACCAAACTGGTAGAAGCAAGGGCCAAAGCCACGTCGGTGAATTTTACAGCAGATCAGCTAACACCCGAAAATATCGCCAAATTTCAGGCCGCACAGGGCCAAATGAGTGGCGCGCTGAGCCGTTTATTGGCTGTGGTTGAAAACTATCCTGACCTGAAAGCCACGCAAAACTTTTTACAGTTGCAGGGTCAGTTAGAAGGCATTGAGAACAACATCAAAAACTCAAGAAAGATTTTTAATGATGCGATCAATATCTACAACACCAAAGTAAGGTCGTTCCCGATGAATTTCTTTGCATCTATGTTTGGCTTTACCGCAAAGGAAGGATTTAAGGCAGATGCCGGTGCGGAAAAAGCTCCCGAAGTTAAATTCTAAACCCGATGCCGGAAAAGAAAAGTAAAAAAACGGGCATTATTGCCGGAGCAATTATACTGATCCTTGTTATTTACCTGGTAATAAGCTTTAATGGCCTGGTTAAAAAAGATGAAAAAGTAAACCTGCAGTGGAATGAGGTTCAAAATGCATACCAACGCAGGTTAAACCTCATTCCTAACCTGGTCAATGTAGTTAAGGGGGTTTCGGAATTTGAACAAACCACCCTTGAAGAAATTGCTGCAGCCAGGGCTAAGGCAACCTCGGTGAATGTATCTGCCAATACGGTTTCGCCCGATGCATTTAATAACCAGGCTGCTGCACAGGACGAGTTAGCAGCGGCTACCAATAACCTGATCATCCGGATCGAAAAATATCCCACGTTGAAGGGCACAGCCGCTTACTCGGGTTTGCAAACGCAGTTGGAAGGAACCGAAAGAAGGATCAAAGTGGCCAGGAAAGATTTTAACGAAGCAATAAACGATTACAACAAGTCGATCAGGTCTTTTCCAACAAATTTGCTGGCGGGGATGTTTGGTTTTAGCGAAAAAACAGGTTTCCGGTCGGATGCCGGAGCCGATAAAACAATAGAAATTAAATTTTAATGGGCTTATTTCCATTTTTTAAAAAGAAAGGATTTTTTTCTGCCGAAGAAAAAGCACAGATCGTGGAAGCGATCCGCCTGGCCGAAATGGAGACCAGTGGCGAGATACGGGTGTACGTAGAAAGCAGGAATTCCTTTATGGATCCGATAGACCGGGCCAAAGAAATTTTCTTTAAGTTAAAGATGCAGGAAACCGATCACCGCAATGCCGTATTGCTTTACCTGGCGATGAAAGATCAGGAATTGGCTTTGTTTGCCGATGAAGGTATTTACCAAAAAGCGGGCGCCGATTATTGGAATACCGAGGTAAAGGAAATGATTTCCGGCTTCAGGTTGGAGAATATGGGCGACAGTATTGAAAAATGTATTGCCCATATCGGGCAGACTTTAAAAGAAAAATTTCCGTACATACCAAGCGAAGACAGGAATGAATTACCCGACGATATTGTGTTTGGGAATTAACCGTTGTTTTGGAAAATTAATTAAACACCTGAAAAATATAAATTCTTCGCCCGCAGGCGGGGAAAGGCCATGAAAAAAACGCTTTCCATAATTGTTTTATTACTGCTTGCTGTTGTGGGTTTTTCACAGGGTCAATTCGATCCGGAAAGCTTACTCAAACAAAAGCCGGCGCAACTGGTGAATGATTTTACCGGTACCTTAACGGCCGGACAACAACAGGCGTTGGAAACCAAGCTGGTTGCTGTTGATGACAGTACCTCTACCCAAATTGCGGTGGTGATCATTCCATCGCTTAACGGGCGGGATGTTGCCGATTTTAATATCGAATTGGGACGGGCCTGGGGCGTAGGCGGCAAAACAAATAATAACGGTGTTATTTTATTGATTGCAAAAAACGACCGTAAACTCAATATCGCTACCGGGTACGGACTAGAAGGTGCCTTACCCGATATTACAGCCAAACAGATCATCGACCAGGTGATCGTACCCAATTTTAAAGGCGACGATTATTACCGCGGCATAGAAGAAGGCACCGATGCGATTATTCAGGCGGTTAAAGGCGAGTATACGGCACCCGAAAATTACGGAAGTGGTGGCAGCAGCAGGATTGGGAGTATTATTTTTTGGATCGTGTTGGTGATCATTTTAATCGCTTTACGAAGTGGCCGGGGTGGAGGCGGATCGTTTATGAGTCGCCGTGGTTTTGCAGCCTGGACGATCGGTAGTTATAAGGAGGCATTTTCAATCTGTAAGATCCGATTATTTAAATCCTTCGTTGATATAATCTTCGATATCTTTTCCTTTTGCTTTTCCTAATTTGGTTAACCCGCCTTTCAGCATGGGGTCAACAAAACCCAAAAACTGCTCCGGAATTAGTTTCCTAAACCTGAATATCATGTCAATGCCTTTTTTTACGTTGGCTATGTTCTGAACTTTTTCGAGGTAACTGGTAAAGCTTGCCGTTGCGCCCAGTTTTTCTTCGCTCAGGGGCATATCATCAAAACGTTTGGCAATAAAATCAAAATCGGCTTCGGTGCCTTCTTTCATTAAAATGTCATTGACGGCATTTCCCAGGTCACCTTTGGCATCATTGCTGTATTTCTTTGCCAATACATAGCCATTTGCAGGGTCCAGGCCAATCAGGCCTTCTAAAGCTGCACCGGAAACAGAATAGCTGCTGTCGCTGATATTTTTGTCGTACAAAGACTTGTATTTCGCATCACTGGTCTTTGCCAGGTAGGCAATGGCGGCCGCTTTGGTTCTTCTGTCTTTTTCGGTATTGGCGATTTTTTCGATGCCGGCAACAATATCGGCATTTTCGGCCATTTTCGAAGTGCCCAGTTTGGCGATCGTACTTCTTCTTAAGCCGGCAAATTTGTCGGTTAAACCCCATGCCAGTTCAGGCATATTCTTTTTGCCAAAATAATCCAATGCTTCCCTCCGGTCTAAATAATTGCCGGCGTATTTCATCTGGTGAATAAAGTTTTCAGAACTCTTATTGTCTGTTTTTGCCCAAAGCATTACTTTATCAGCATCCACATTGATCAGGTCGGGTCTTTTGCTGTAATCGAAATAAAAGGTATCTACCTTGTTCTCTACCCAAACATTAAATCTCTTTTTAGCCGCACCGTTATATACATCAATGGCAATGGGGAGCCGGAAAATTTTATCGGTTTTTTGCGTTTGCTCAATGATCACCATGGCTTTTCCATTGGCATCATCATAATTATAATCAATTTTAACGATCGGGTGTCCGCTGCCGTAAAACCACTGATTCCAAAACCAGTTCATATCTTTTCCGGTAACTTCTTCAAAAGCCAGTCGCATTTGTCCGGCTTCACCGGCTTTGAATTTATTAGTGGTTAAATAGTTGTTCAGCGATTTAAAATAAGCTTCATCGCCTACATAATTACGCAGCATATGATGCACACGACCGCCCTTTTGATAACTTACCAGGTCAAAAACATCTTCTTTATTAAAATAATGAAAACGTACCAGGTCTTTTTTACTATCTGCCGGGTTCGATAAATATTGCATCAGCCCGCTTAGGTTTTCAGCGTCACCGGCATCTTTGCCATATTTATATTCCATCCACAGCGTTTGGCTGTAGTCGGCCATCGATTCATTAACCGTAATATGGCTCCAGCTTTCGGCAGTAACCAGGTCGCCAAACCAATGGTGAAATAATTCGTGCGCAATAACGGTTTCCCAGGAGTTATTATCAGTTAATTCACGGGCATTTTGATAGGCACCATCCTGGTGAAGGGTAGCCGTTGTGTTTTCCATGGCACCACTTACATAATCACGACCTACGATCTGCGCATATTTTTGCCAGGGATATTCAACCCCCAGTTTCTCCGAATAGAATTTCATCATTTCGGGTGTGTTTCCAAAAATGCTACGGGCTACCGGCGCATATTCTTTTTCAACATAGTAACTAACTTCTTTTCCTTTGTATTTGTCTGTTGTAACAGAAAATTCGCCTACACCCATAAAAAACAAATAGGGGGCATGCGGCAGATCCATTTTCCAATAATCAGTTCGGGTGCCATCCGTGTTGTTTTTCTTACTGATCAGCAATCCATTGCTCAGCGTTATGTATTTCGACGGAACCGTCATATAGATCTCCGATGTGGTTTTTTGATTAGGCTTGTCGATCGTAGGCATCCAGGCACTGTTTGCTTCTGTTTCGCCCTGCGTCCATATTTGTGTAGGTTTGTTTTTTTCGTCTTCTTTGGGATTAATGAAATACAAACCTTTGGCCCCGGTGATAGCGGCGCTTCCTTCAGCCTTCAGTTCATCGGGCTTGCCGGTATAATCTATATAGAGGGTATATTTTTCTCCGCCTTTAAACGATCTGCCAAGATTGATCCGCATTTGCATACCGTCGTACTCGTATTTTAATTTCGACTTTGCGGTACCGTTCATTAATGCCACTTCTTTAATATCCATTCCTTTGGCATCCAGCAAAAGCGAATCGGTACTATAAAAGTGTGGTTTTAACGTTATCCAGGCCTTGCCATACAGGTACGATTTGGCATAGTCGAACCTTACTTCAAGCCTGGTATGAACCAGGTCATTGATCATAGGATTAGATTCCCTTAAAATAGTTTTCCAGGATGTATCTTTCGGTTCTTCACCAAATTGGGCCTTTACTAAAAACGGACCGGCCAGTAAAACAAGTAAAAACAAGATCTTTTTCATTATATATATTTTAGAATGCAAAAGTAAGTATGGCACAGTTAATGCGTTGATGCTTTTTATTTAAATGGCAAAAACAAGTATAAATAAGTATTTTTGAACGGGTAATTACAATATAAATGAACAGAAATTTTATCAGGTTCCGGTTTTCGATCTTTCTTTCAATCCTGCTTTCCATGGGCGTTCAGGGGCAAAAACCGCGATTTGTTTATATCCAGTCTCAGGACAATCAACCCTTTTATGTTAAAATTGACAAAAATTCATTTAACTCTTCGGCTACGGGTTATATGATCATTCCCAAACTCACCGAAAATTTCTATCAGCTAACCATCGGGTTCCCAAAAAACGAATGGCCCGAGCAGGATGCAACCATCAATCTGACAGATAGCAGCGCAGGATACTTTTTAAAAAAGTTGGATTCAGCAGGTTGGAGCCTGGTAAATTTGCAGACGCCGGTAAGTAAAATAGTACCCTATCCCGAAACGGCCGGCAATAAACCTGAAATCATTCCCATTGGTGGAGAATTTGCCAGGGTATTGGCCGAAGTGGTAAATGATTCCTCTATTGCCTGGAAAACCGTGACCAGGGAATTGCCGGCATCCGCAACACAGGCAGAACCCATACAGCAAAATACAACAGGTGAACCGCCGGTTTTAAAAACCAACAGCACCGAATTGACGGTTTCAACGCAGCCCGATTCAGCAATTGTTTTTAAATCCATTGAAAAAATTAAAGCTGATTCAACAACCGGGGGCCTATCATTGATCTATGTAGACCGGGCACTGGCTGATGAAGATACCATCAAGATTTTTATTGCTGGAGAAGAAGGAAAAAAGGAATATGAAGTTCCTGGCCGAACCGTATTAGTTGATACGATAGCCATTAAAACGGATAGCCGTTTCATCGATATGGAATTGCAAAATCCTAATAAAAAGGCAGATTCGGGTGTAGTTATAAACGATTTTGTAATTACCGAACGAAAACAAAATATAAACAATACAACACCCGATGCGATCAGGGAAAAGGAAACAGCAGCCGAATCGGTCATGATCAATTCTGATTGCCGATCCAATGCTTCCGAACACGATTTTATGGAACTCCGAAAGCAAATGGCTTCCAAAAAAAGTGAAAAAGAAATGATCAAAGTGGCCAGCAGGCAGTTTGGCAAAAAATGCTTCACCACCGGGCAGGTAAAAAACCTGGGTGTATTATTCATCAGCGAGGAAGAAAAATTAGGGTTTTACAAAGCGGTATTCCCCCGTGTTTCGGATAGCCATAATTTTAAAACGTTGGAGGATCAGTTTACCGGTGCGGAATTCAAAACAAGGTTCAGGGCCTTACAAGGCCATTAACACGCTTATCCAAAGAATCAAGTATGCCAAGATATTTTATTGAAGTAGCTTATAAGGGAACCAACTATTCGGGTTTCCAGGTGCAGCAAAACGCTAATTCTATTCAGGCGGAGGTTGAAAAAGCGCTGGAGATTTTCTATAAACAAAAAATTGAACTAACGGGATCATCCCGAACGGATGCGGGTGTGCATGCACTGCAGAATTATTTTCATTTTGATACCGACCTGCCCATAAAAGACGATGCCTATAATCTCAATGCCATATTACCCACTGATATTGTTGTAAAAAATATCAGGTCGGTCGACGATGAGGCACATTGCCGCTTTGATGCATTGAGCCGCGAGTATCATTATTTTGTGTATCGGCATAAGGATCCTTTTTTGCAGGGTATGGCTTATTATTTGCCCTATTCGGTAGATATGGATTTATTACGGCAGGCAGCTGCTGAGATAAAGAAACATACCGACTTTACCAGCTTTGCTAAAAGAAATACGCAGGTGAATTCATTTATTTGCAACATCTCTGTAAGTGAATGGGTAGAGGAGAAAGATTGTCTGGTATATAAAGTAAAAGCCAACCGGTTTTTACGGGGAATGGTAAAAGGGCTGGTTGGAACCATGCTCCTGGTAGGCAAAAAGAAGATATCGGTTGAAGATTTTAAAACTATTATTGAGTCCAGGGATTGTACAAAAGCCGATTTTTCGGTTCCGTCGCACGGTTTATTTTTGTCGGCGGTGATTTTTCCATAGTCGGTTTGTTTTTATTTACGAAAAATTTGGGGTCTGGTTTCAACGGGAGCTTCACTCAAAAGTCCGGGAAAATAGCCTTTATGGGTGAGCCTGATCAGTAAGCGTGACTTTTTTTTAAAAAATTACAAAAAAAAAGCGCATCCTGTAAGCAGGTACAGTGGCTATTTTACCTCGATATCGACATATAATTCAGGCAGTTGTTAATAAATACCCGGCAGATTTATTTTGGCAGCAGTGTATACACCCTTATCTTTGCCGTCCGCTTTTGAAAAAAGGCATTAGTT
>JADJVB010000013.1:585000-699591 GCA_016710745.1 Chitinophagaceae bacterium
CACGTGAACTGGGTTCAGAACGTCGCAAGACAGTTCGGTCCCTATCTGTGATGGGCGCTAGTAAATTGAGAGGATATGACTTTAGTACGAGAGGACCGAGTCGTACGTACCGCTGGTGTATCTGTTGTGCCGCCAGGTGCAATGCAGAGTAGCTATGTACGGACAGGATAAACGCTGAAAGCATCTAAGCGTGAAACCTACCTCAAGATGAGTTTACTTTTAAGGGTCGTCAAAGACTATGACGTTGATAGGCTATAGGTATAAAGGTGGTAACATCAAAGCCGAGTAGTACTAATTGCCCGTTAGCTTTATTTTTTTATTTTTCTTCGGAAGAATAAAAATTAATTTTTTACACTAACTCACTATTTATTCCAATATGTCACTTTATTGGCTATTAGCTTTTAGCGATTAGCAGTTAGCCCAGGCTAACAGCTAACACCTAAATCCTAACAGCTTACGATCTTATGGTGGTTTTGCCGAGGGTGTTCACCTCTTCCCATACCGAACAGAGAAGTTAAGCCCCTCATGGCCGATGGTACTGCACAACAATGCGGGAGAGTAGGTAGCTGCCATATTCATTTAAAGAGCCTTTCAGTTTATTCTGGAAGGCTTTTTTATTTTGCATAAGTCTCCATTTTATATAAGGCTGCCTGCTTTGTTGAAAATTGAATATTGAGCGTTGGGTATTGAAAATTTATTTTACCCGTTTGGCTAATGTGAAATGTTCAATACACAATGTTCAACGATCAATGTTCAAGGGGGCCGCTCTCATGGCCGATGGTACTGAATCCCTACTCAGTTAATTCTGGAAGGCTTTTTTGTTTTGTATAACTCTCCAATTTATTAAAAGCTAACTGCTTTGTTGAAAATTGAACATTGAGCGTTGCGTATTGATTATTAATTCTCTTTTATAAGCTTGTGAAATATTCAATACACAATGTTCAACTACCAATATTCAATGATGGTAAGTCAAATTTATTTAATTCAATATAAATTTTAAGATGGATATTAAATACACGCAACATATTGCAGCCAACATAAATGTTAGTTTAAAACAGGTCAACAGTATATACCAGCTTCATACTGAAGGTTCCAGCATTCCTTTTATTGCCCGTTATCGAAAGGAAGCCACCGGAAACCTGGATGAGGTTGTCATTGGTCATATAATTGAACAGATAAAATATTTTAACGACCTGGAGAAACGAAAAGAAACTGTTTTGAAAACAATGGAAGAGGCCGGCAAACTAACACCCGAATTAAAAAAGCGTATTGATAATTGCACCAACGCTACCGAACTGGAAGATATTTACCTGCCCTTTAAACCAAAACGTAAAACAAAAGCTTCAGTAGCTATTGAAAAAGGATTGGAACCACTGGCTACATTATTATTTCAGCAAGGCCGGCAAAACCCGGAGGAAGCAGCAGCAAAATTTATTACGACAGAGGTAAAAAATATTACAGAAGCACTGCAGGGCGCCAGGGATATTATGGCCGAATGGATAGCAGAAAATGAACAGGCCAGAAATATTGTACGTAAATTATTTAGGGCCGATGCAACGATTGCATCAAGGGTGCTTACCAGCAAGAAAGATGATGAAGATGCGCAGAAATACCGTGACTATTTTGAGTTTAAAGAGTCGCTGGCAAAAAGTCCGAGCCACCGCATATTAGCCATACGCCGCGGTGAAAAAGAAGGTTTTCTTTTAATGGATATTACTATTGATAAGGAAACCGCACAGGATGCAGTTAAACATCTCCTCATAAAATCTTTCGTCCCCGCAGCTACACAGGTTGCTTTAGCCATTGATGATGCATATGTACGTTTATTACAGCCGTCGATCGAAACCGAGTTTCGGATGGCCAGTAAACTAAAGGCCGATGAAGAAGCCATCAGGGTATTTGCAGAAAATCTTCGTCAACTATTATTGGCATCGCCTTTAGGTCATAAGCGGGTAATGGCGGTTGATCCGGGATTTAAATCAGGTTGTAAAGTGGTTTGCCTGGATGAGTATGGCAACTTTTTAAAGTACAATACAATTTATCCGCATGCACCACAGAACGATTGGAACGGTGCAACAAAAACCATAAAAGATTTGGTCGCTGAATATAGTATTGAAGCCATCGGATATGGCAACGGAACAGCCAGCAAAGAAACTGATCAGTTACTGCGATCGATTGATTTTGGTGAACCGGTTTCCATTTTTATGGTGAGTGAGAACGGTGCTTCCATTTACTCGGCCAGCGAAGTGGCCAGGGAAGAATTTCCGGATGAAGATGTTACGGTGCGTGGGTCAATAAGTATTGGCCGCAGGTTGCTTGACCCGCTGAGTGAACTGGTAAAGATCGATGCAAAAAGTATCGGCGTGGGACAGTACCAGCACGATGTAAATCAAAACCGCTTAAAAGAATCATTGGATAAAGTAGTAGAAAGCTGCGTAAACTTTGTAGGCGTGGATGTAAACGCAGCGAGTAAACACCTGCTGACTTATGTGAGTGGATTAAGTGCCACCGTTGCAAAAAATATAGTGGAATACCGGGCAAAGAACGGAAGTTTTAAAAGCCGGGATGAAATAAAAAAAGTGCCCTTGCTCGGCGCTAAGGCTTTTGAACAAAGTGCAGGTTTTTTGAGAATTCAGAATGCCGAAAATCCTTTGGATAATTCTGCCGTGCATCCCGAGAGTTACCATGTGGTGGAAGCCATGGCAGCAAAAGTGAACAGCAGCGTGCCCGAACTGATAAAAAATGGGGAGGTAAGAAAGCAGCTAAAGGCAAAGGATTTTGTTACAGAAACCGTTGGCGAATTTACCATTACCGATATTTTAAACGAGTTGGAAAAGCCTGGGCGGGATCCCCGTGCAGCCATTGAAGCGTTTCGTTTTGCCGAAGGCATTAACAGCATGGCCGATCTAAAACCTGGTATGAAAATCCCCGCTATCATTACCAATATTACCAATTTTGGTGCTTTTGCCGATGTAGGTGTAAAGCAGGACGGGTTAATACACATATCGCATATGGCAAACCGTTACATCGGCGACCCCAATGAAATAGTTAAGCTTGGACAAAAAGTGATGGTAACCGTGGTAGAAGTTGATATCCCCCGTAAGCGGATCGCCTTATCTTTAAAAGAAAGCGGCCCTGCTAAACAGGAAGCGGTTAAGCCCGAAGCCAAAACAGCGAAGCCCGATGTAAAAAAACAGGAAACTGTAAATCCTTTCCAGGTTAAGTTGATGGAGTTGAAGAAGAATTTTAAGGATTAGGTTAATAATTGGAAAGCCGGGTGAGACAAAGTCTCAAAGCCAGTACATCCTCGTCAGAGACGAGGACGAGCGCCAGCATTTTTAAGGATTGAGTTCATTGTAAAATGTATTGGATGAGACGGAGTCTCAAGACCATTGCATCCTCGTCTGAGACGAGGACGAGAGAGATTAGGTTAATAATTGGAATGCGGGGGTGAGACAAAGTCTCAAAGCCAGTACATCCTCGTCGGAGACGAGGACGAGAATTAAGAAATACTTTAAAACATGCCTATTTTTCGTCTGTTTTTATGGTGCTGTTAAGATACCCGCCGGGAATTGTCAGGGCAGGAGTTTCTATATCCCAGATGATACTGGACACCTTCCATCCTTGTGCTGTTTTTACCGTTTGAAAGCTGTTAACACCCCTTTGGGCAACAGAGTCCATGCTGTTAATATAGGTTTTATACGAACTTATCCGTTGTGCTATCCGGCCAAACTGATCGGTGTTTCCCTGGATCTCTTCCTCGTAAAACAGGCTGATCTTATTGGAATCGATAAAGGCTTTATAATAGTCAATGAACTGGTTAATGCCAAGCACCTGCATGGAATCCTCCCCGAAATTGATAAGGGTTGCTTCAGGGATAAAGCATTGTTTGATATGCTCATAATCGGGTTGCTCACCGGGTTTAAAACAAATAGCGCTGTACGCATCGGCCACTGCTTTTTTTATAGCATCGGCATCAGCCGCCTGTGGCCGGTCAGGCTGGGCAACAGGTGTAGTTGCTTCGTTGCAGGAAACAAAAATCAAAAAACAGCTGAGGGCAACAAAAGAAAAAAGTTTCATCAGTTTAATTTATGGTTAAAAAATGCGGTTGTTTTTTTTGCGGTGCACAATTAATATTGGAGTATCAAGATAACAACAAAACCGCAATAGCACGGGCAAGTTTTATACTTGTGCATATTTGCCGCCCTGGATACCCCGGTTGAGTGCATATATTGCTTCTTAAGGCTCAGTTTTTTTTATTCCTCCCATCCTGCTAATTTCACGCAATGGCAGTAACCGATCCGCAGTTAAAAAATTTACTTAGCTGTATCAACTTAGAAGAGCAGGAACAGGTGCAACGATATAGTTTAGATCAGCAGCACAGCCTGAAAGTATTAAAGGCAGAGGGTTTGGCCCTCCACCCGATCACCGTTACCCGTAAAAATTTCGGCTATGCCGATTACCCCGAGATCAGTTTTAAACTCAGCTACCCTGTTGAAATAAATTTATTTAAAGATGGTGCCGCCATTGAATGTTTTTGCCCCGGCGAAGAACCGGTGAAAGGCGTATTGCTGAACCTCGATGGCAGGAGCGGAGAGTTTCGCTTATTTGCGCCCGATTTTCCGGATTGGATTGAAGATAAAAATGTGGGAATTAAATTGGCTCCCGATCAGCGTACCACATCCATCATGAAGACAACCTTGAATAACCTGGAAGCTAATAAAACACTGTACAGGTTATTCGAACAGATACATGGTACAGTGCCGGCAACGCAAATGGAAATGGACATTGATGAGCAACCGGTTCTCTTCCATAATAAAAATTTAAACCCAAGCCAGCAGGCGGCTGTTACAGCCATGATCGCCGGCCACGACATGCTGATCATTCATGGCCCGCCGGGCACGGGTAAAACAACCACCCTTATTGAAGGTATTTTGCAACTGCTGCAACGGGGAGAGAAGATCATCGCAACGGCGCCCAGCAATACCGCGGTTGATAATATTGCCAAAGGGCTGATTGAAAAAGGCGTTGCCGTGTTGCGGGTTGGCAACAGCAGTAAAACCGATGCACTTGTTTTTGCCCATACGCCCGAAGGTAAACTGGCAAACAGCCGGGAACAGAAAGAAATTAAGCAATTGAAAATACGGGCAGAAGAATACCGTAAGATGGCGTTGAAATACAAGCGCAGCTTTGGCCGGGAAGAAAGGGAGCAACGCAATTTATTATTTAAGGAAGTAAAAGACATTCGCCAGCAGATAAAAAAGCTGCAGGCTTACAATGAAGAAAAACTAGTTGAGCAGGCGGCGGTAATACTGGGTACACCCATTGGTTTGTATGATGCAGATTTGAGGCATCTGAAATGTAACAGCCTGGTTATGGATGAGGCCGGACAGTGTATTGAACCACTTGCCTGGTGTGTGTTTCCGCTGGCGCAAAAATATATACTGGCAGGCGATCACCTGCAGTTACCACCCACTGTACTCAGCAATGAAGCTGCACAACTTGGATTGAATACTTCTATCCTGGAGGCTGCGGCAAAAACAATACAGCCCGTTTTTTTATTAAACCTGCAGTACCGCATGCGGCAGCCCATTGCGGGTTTCAGTAGCCGGTATTTTTATGAAGGCAAGCTGATGACAGAGGATAACTTATTAAGTGCTGCTCAACACCTCACTTTTATTGATACAGCAGGTAGTGGTTTTAATGAAGAACATGGACAGGATGGTACAAGTCTTAAAAATGAGGGTGAACTGCGGATCGTAAATAAGATCATGGAGACTGAACTTATAAACCCGTTGCTGGCTGCCTTTATTTCGCCATACGCCGGGCAGGTTGCGGCTGCAAAAGAACTGTTGCCGGCTCACATGCGAATCAGCACCATCGATAGTTTCCAGGGGCAGGAGCAGCATACCATCATTTTATCGCTGGTAAGAAGCAACGATGATGGCATCATTGGTTTTTTAAAAGATTACCGCCGCATGAATGTGGCGCTCACCAGGGCCAAAGAGCAGCTTTATGTAATCGGCGACAGCGCCACCCTGGGCAACGATGCTTTCTTTATCGCCTTTTTAAAATATGTGGAAGAGTTTGGAAATTACAGAACGGTGTGGGAATGGGAGTTATAATTACTATCCAGATTTACTTTTTAATTTATTTCAACAGATCATCAATAGACGGTGCTGCCCTGCTTTTTCCTTTGGGGCACGGTGAACACAAGGAAGCACCTGGCTCTTGGGATGGTCAACCGCCAACCTCCATAAGTTACCCAGGCCTAAATTAACAGGGCTTGCTGCAGGTATAGCCTGGTAGTGCAAATCAAAGAAATGCTCACTTAAAAAAGATTCAAATCCTTCGGCTGCTCCATCATATAGCTTTTTGAGTTCATCACGTATTTCGGGCACAAGCACTTTTTGCCGGGCTTGTAAATTCGGCAATAGTTCACTTGGCTCGCCATAGTAAGTGCATAAAAAAGTATCGGTGGCAACCGGAGAGCTATCAATATGAAAAGAATAAACATCCGTTGGAAAAAACGGGTAGCCCTCATCGCTCTCATAGCACCTTATTATATTGAGCGTTGGCGATGCACCATGCGCTTTCAACAGCTTAAAATCAGCTAACAACGTATTACGAGCAAGCTGCCCGTGCTCACTTAACTTTAGTGCAAGAAGATCTTCCTCATCAAGCACCACAATATTTTCGGTAAGCGTTACCTTATTAACAATCTCTGCAAAATTACCTGTTAATTTACGGGCCCAGCAAATCGCATTCCTGTCCCCATGAAAAGGCGTGGAAACAAGGTCGTCAAAATTACTGACACAATTATTTTGATGCTCTGTATCAGATAAATTGATCATGATAGTGTAAATAAAAATAAAATCGTTTAGCGAAGGTATAATTTTTTAACAGCCTGTTGGTTTTTGGTGAAAGGGTTGCACCAACAAAGGTAAAAATCTTATGAATATAATTGAATGTACCTGGTTTAATCTCCTACACTTTTGAGCTGCCGCTGTCTGGTCTTTTGACCAACAGCGATTTGAATTGTGTTGTTATAATTTTTTTGTTTAAGCATTATGCTATCGCTTATCGCCGGTGGTGATAACACCAGCCGGCGGCGTGAGTTGGGTTTTCAGTTCGCTTGCGTATGTTTTACTTAACACCAACGTGGGCGGAGGTAGCGCTCACCCGGGCCAAAGAGCAGCTTTATGTAATCGGCGACAGCGCCACCCTGGGCAACGATGCTTTCTTTATTGCCTTTTTAAAATATGTGGAGGAGTTTGGAAATTACAGAACGGTGTGGGAATGGGAGATGTGATTGCTTCGAAGGGTTGCCGGTTTAAACTGTTATGTTTTTGAGTTGCTGCTACAACCCTTGTCCCGATTATTTCGGGAGGCTCCAAACATCAAAAATCTAAATGGGGCATTTTTTTATTTCGCTTGAGCGTTTCTTCACTGGTACCTATTTGTGTAAAATTGAGTTGATTCTTGTATACTTCAACATTCAATATTTCTCCGGGAGGATCCGTGGGGTGTTCGATATCAGTATGAAATAATTCGATGAATTTAAATTTGATTTAACCCTTTTTCCTTATTTCCATACAAAGCAAGCAATCCCATCAGCGGGCCTGCCGCCAGCACCATATACAGGTATACCGGGTTCATCAAATCCTGTAAAAAATTGAGTAATTGAATACTGATGATCGTTATGGCAAAGCCAATGCAATTGACTATGGTGAGTGCTGTTCCTTTTGATTCGGCTTTAGCCTGTTGAGCAACCAGTGTTGAAAATAGCGGAGAGTCTGCGATCACTACCATTCCCCAAAAGATCATAAAACAAACCAATAGGGTGGACGACTGAATTTGAATAAACAAAGGAGAAAGAACACAGCACAGGCCCGACAGAAAAAGTGCCGTACCCGCAGTATTTTTAGTGCCGAATTTTTGAGCAAGGTATCCGCCGGCAATACAGGCCAATCCGCCACTTCCAATGATCAAAAAAGAATAAAGAGAAATACCTAGTTGATTACCCGGGTAAAGCTTTTGATTTGTAAGCAGGATAACCGGAACAAAGGTCCAGAATGCATATAGCTCCCACATATGCCCGAAATATCCAAATGCGGCCGACCGGAAACTGCGGTTGTTAAATACTTTTAAAAAACTGCTCAACTCCACTTTTTGGCAGGGCTTACGGAACGGGCCATTGGGTACTAGCCAAAACATAAGCAATCCGCCAATGGCTGCTATTGATGAGGTGGCCACCATTAATATTGTCCAGGAAATAGTGTCGGTAATACCTCTTAATAAATGAGGAAAAGCGGTACCAAGCACAAGCGCGCCTACTAAAAATCCCAGTGATCTGCCAAGTCCTTTATCGAAATAGTCGGCCGCTATCTTCATACCAACAGGATAGATACCCGCCAGAAAAAAACCGGTAAAAAAGCGGAAGATCATCAAACTGGAAAAACCATTCCATTCAAAAATGATACCGGCATTACACAAAGCACCGGCTAACGCACTGATAAAAAATACCCGGGATGGTGGATACCGGTCGGCAATGGTAAGCAAGGCAAAGAGTAAGGTGCCGGCAATAAAACCTAATTGCACTGCTGATGTAAGATGCCCGAGTGCATTGGGTTGAAGTTGAAAATGAGTAACCAGGTTGCCGATTACGGCATTACCCGCAAACCAAAGTGAGGTGCAGCAAAATTGAGAAAAAACAATAATGGGCAGTATCCGCCTGGAGATGCTCATAACATTTTTATTGTAAGTTTTTTGCTGCCAAATGCCGACTATTTTTTTAATGAGCTTTAGCTGCCTATGCGGGCAAATCGGTGTTAAATTCTTTCTTCAACACGGCAGCCACTTCATCCCTTAATCGTCCCTGGGCACCCGATGCAATCATAAAGGCGATCAATCCACCAAACAGCGCCCTGGCCATAGTGGATGGAATGGTTTTGATGATCGTGAGTCTGTTTTTTTTCGGGAAGATCCGGATCCATAAGCCCACATAGGCTGATTTATACACCTGGATATACTCAAATTTGGCCACCGGGTTTTTCTTCAATTCAATTTTATAACCCGGAAATTTTTCGGTTAATACCCGCATCATGGATTCAAAGTTGATGGAGTCGTTTAATACAAGATTCATAAGCGGTTGTTTTTAGGTATTTCAAATATATACATTTTTATAAGCTTTTATGGTATACAGCCCTGGATGATCGCTTATCATGGGCAGTATATATGGACTGCAGGGTTCGGGTTACAAAAAAAAGATGACATCTTTTTTAAGAAAGATGTCATCTTTTTTTGAAAAAACATAATTGATACTAGTTCTTTACCGGTAAAAATGCATATTTTTTACCATATTCCATCATCTGCTCAAAAAAGCTTTGTGGGTATTCTACTTTTACGTCAGTAATTTTATCGCCGCTCATCACCGGTACCAGTTTGGGTTGTACAAATCCCTTGTAAGGTTTTACATTCAGTAATTTATACCGCTCCAGTACTTCGGCGTGCAAGGCAGCATCTACTTTTACCCCGTAGGTTTCTACCAGGTTCTTACCGGCTTCAAAATCGCCTTCACTTTTTATACGTTGTATCTCCCGCAGCAGTTCGCCAAACAGGGTGCGTAGCTTTTGGTAATCGTTTACCTGTACATAGGTTTTGCCATCGCGTTTTACATATTCAACCACGTTGTCTTTTTTGCCTTTTTCGTAGGCCCACATCGCATTTAACTGCCGGTTACGCATATGTGCTTCTTCGATATTATCGCCAAGCTTCAGGCGGGTAAGTTGGGTCATCATGCCGTTCATCATGTAGCCGTCGTACTCGGCTTTGGCCACATCAAAGTTGGGCATCACACCCAGGTCGATGAGTTTTTGATCCATGATATAATACAGGCCAACGAGGTCGGCACGGGCTTCTTCCAAAGTAGAGGCATAGGTCTTAAGGGTTTTATCAGTGGTTTCAATACCGGGATTGATTTGTCCGCTGGCATGACCGATACACTCGTGCATATCGGTATGCAGGTCGGATGAAAGCGCACCATATTGTTTTATCCGGTTCTTTACGGTATCATTAAGACCAAACTCATTGAGTACACCGCCTTTGGCTCCTGCTATATTGTAAGCGCCAATGATATTGCTCAGCGACACCGATTTGGAGCCATGGTCCTTACGGATCCAATCAGCATTTGGCAGGTTTATGCCAATGGGCGTGGCCGGTGCAGCATCGCCGCTTTCCATGAATACGGTAATGGCTTTGGCGGTAATGCCTTTTACATTTTTCTTCTTATGCTCGGGCATCAGGGGCGAGTTATCCTCAAACCACTGTGCCTGGTTGGCAATGGCCATGATACGTTTGGTGGCTTCCATATCTTTTATGGAGGCTACCGATTCAAAACTTCCTTTTTTCCCGATTGGGTCCATATACACTTCAATAAAACCATTGGTGATATCGATGCGGCTGGCTGTATCGGCCACCCAGGCAATATTGTACGCATCAAAATCGGCCAGGTCGCCGCTTTTGTAATAGGCTGCCAACAGCTCGAGGGCTTTTTTCTGCTGATCGTTTTCGGCAACGGCAATGGCTTTTTCTAACCAGTAAACCATTTTTTCGATGGAAGCAGAATACATGCCGCCCACCTTCCAAACCTTTTCAACAACCTGCCCACCTTCTTTCATGGTTTTGCTGTTGGGGCCCCAGGAAGGGGTATTGCCGGCCGTACTGAATTTGTTATAAAAATCTTCCACTTCTTTCTGTGTGACGCCTTCGTAAAAATTAACCGATGAACTGGTAATATTATCAACGCCTGCAGCCAGGTTAACCAGTTTCGGTTCTACGGTTAAATCGTACAACAACGGGTTAATGCGTGTTAAAAAAGCATCCACCGTTTCACCGGCTTCCTTTGGTAAGTTAGCGGTGTCGCTGCTTTTAACCAGGTTTGAAAAATAATCGAACGAACATTCGGGAATAAATTTCTCGTTGCCATAATGGTGGTGATTGCCATTGCTGAACCAGAAACGACCGCAATAATCTTCAAATTTTTTCCAGTCGGCCGCAGTTTTATCGCCTTTGTAATTGGCATAAATATTTTCCAGTGTTTTACGCAGCATGATACCGTATTTACTTTTCTGATCGTAAATGATATCACGGCCGCTAAGCGCTACTTCAGATAAATAATAAGCCAGTTCTTTTTGCTTTGGAGTAAGTTCATCGAAACCCGGCACCTGGTAGCGCAGCATTTGCAGGTCGGCAAAGGATTCGGCTTCTACTTTAAAGTTGGGGTCGTTGCCATTGCTGGCAGTACCCTCTTTTTTTTCGCCGGAGTTACAGGCGGTAAATACGATGGTTATGGCAAAGAGTGCAATAAGCCCGTTCATCTTATTTTTCATATAGTGTTTTTTTGTGGTGATAAAGTTACCGAAAATCGGCGGGGGAGCCAAGTGTAAGATTTATTGGAACGCGGATTGGACGGAAGGGGCAGATGAATATGGATTTTTATTTTGCAAGCCAATAAGCCGGGAGTTAATCGGCTTTACAGTAAGCCAATTATTTATGAGGTGGGTTGTTATATTATTTTAAACAGTTTGGGTATTAGTAGTTAATTTTAAATAAATATATAACACTATGTCTACAACAAAAATTACAGTTAACAACAACGGTTCCCTAAAAATCGAAGGCGACTTTGAAATTGTTGACCGCCATGGCGGGGTGTACAATTTGCAGGGAAGAGAAGTGGTAGGAATCTGCCGCTGCGGCTTATCAAAAAATAAACCTTTTTGCGATGGTTCTCATAATGGACATTTTGAGCATGAGGCTCTGGCTTTTGATCTGCCACCGAAGAAAGTGAATTAAAACCAAAAGGAAAGTAAAAAGAGGAGGTTTGGGAACAAACTTCCTCTTTTTAATAATACTGGTTTCCGTTAGTAAAATAAATATGGCCAAAAGGTTGCAAGTTCCTTATATTTTATATTTATTTGTGTGTCAATTCTTGATATCCGTTACTAAAACTGCTGTCCAATTTCTAAAAAAATCAATGCCCCCTTCAAAACTGGTTTAATTATAGTTAATTAAATGCGTGCTACCGTATTCGTTGTATTTGTCCGGATATTCATAATTAAACTTTTTTGTAGCTGGTACAGTTCGCGAGAAATCCCTGTTTTACAGGATTTCTTCTGTTCTGCAACAAGATTATTTTTATTATGAATTAAACGGTCAGATCAAAAAGCGTTTTATCATTAAAACTTTGTTTATGCGAAATTTCCCCATGTTTGCTTTGAAAAGAATCACCGTACTGTTGTTTGTAACACTATGCTTGTTTTCAGCTGTTTCCAAAGCGCAGATTACTGTTAATGGCAGTGGCAGTTATGCTACTATAACAGCGGCCATAGCCGCGGCATCAGCCGGAGATATAATTCAGGTTCCGGCAGGCATTTACAACGAAAATCCCGATATAAATAAAACGCTTACGCTGCGTGGCGCCCAATGGGGAAATTGTGCACTGTCCCGTACCGGCGCCGAGTCGGTAATCAGCTGTCCTAATGGTATCGGCGTTAATGCCAGTAACGTTACTATTGATGGTTTTACCATTCAGGATCAGAATGGGGCAAATGCTGCACTGGCTCCCGGTTTTGGTTTTGCTGTGTATATGGTGCCACCAAACACCGGAACGCAGTTACTTAATAATATTATCAGGAATAATACCCTTGGTACAGGACTCTCCAATGCGGGTAATTTTCCATCCCAGGTAAACATTAATTGTAACTGGTACGATGCAAATAATACACCGGGACCGCTTTTTAGAGAAGCTATATACGCCGACAGCGACATTTCAGGATGGAGGGTTTCCAACGTATTCATAAACGACAACAAATTTACCAATCATATAGAAGGGGTAGGGGTTGATTTTGAAATGAGGACCGCCGGTACCAGGGCGGAAAGCATCACCATGACCAATAATGTGTTTGACGGGAATGTAAGGGCTGTTACATTTTACAATGTAGTATCGTCGCTTTTTTCGAATAATGAAGTCAGGAACTCAACATTCGGTGCCGTGTCTGCAGATCTGAGGATATTTGGAGGCGCCGATAATTTAACCATTTCGAATAATAGTTTTGATGGAAGCAACGCCAATGCACCGCATGCTATACGCATGACATCTGTGGTTGGCCCAAATACAAATGTCAGCATTTTTGAAAACAGCTTTACAGGCTACTCCGGTTCAAATACTGTTTTTCTCGATCCTCAATCATATACCGGCGGGCCAATACCGGCAACCTGTAACTGGTTTGGTACAGCAAACGGTACTGCCGTTGCTTCACTAATAGGCTCAGCGGTTTCTTATATTCCTTACCTGACCAATGGTATAGATAATTCCCCAGCCATGGGTTTTCAGCCGGTTGCCGGATCCTGCAACGGTACCAATCAGCCACCGGTGATTACCTGCCCAAATAACATGACTGTACAATGTGGAAATGTACCGAATCCTGATATTGAATCTGTAACTGTTACCGGTACATGCCCGGTTGTAAATATAACCTGGGAAGGAGATGTATTTAGTAATCAAACATGTCCGGGTAAATATACGCTTACACGAACTTACAAAGCTACTGATGCTTGTGGTAACACGGCCAGTTGTGAACAAACTATAATCGTAGATGACAACACGCCACCTACCTTGACAGTTCCGGCGGATGTAACATTGCAATGCAGTGATCCGTTACCGCTGATGCCGTTGAATGTAAACAGCAGTCCAAATTTTATTGATGGTACGTATAATATTGGTACGGCCATTTTTGGAGCACCCTTAACAGCTACGCCCTTAACGGCGGATGCGGTAATGGTTATTGATGATGCGGGTAATCCTTATGATGCCTGTGAAAATATCACCAATGATCTTACGGGTAAAATAGCTGTGATAGAAAGAAGTGGCTGTTTGCCACCCGAGAGTTATTTTGTAAACAAAGCCTATAAGGCGCAATTGGCGGGCGCCGTGGGTGTGATATTTATCTTTAACCAGCCAGGCAACAACGTAGCTACCATGGGACTGCCCCCAGGTCCAAATCCAACGATCACGATACCGTTGATGCTGGTATCAAATGATTATGGTAATACGCTTAAGGCTGAGATATTGGCTGGTCCTGTAAATGTATCCCTGTCTGCACCAACAGTTATAGCCAATGATGAATGTTCTTTTACATCCATTACGCATCAGCAAACCTATACACCGGGTAACTGCCCATCAAGCTATACGCTGGTAAATACCTGGACAGCGACAGATAATTGCAATAATGCCACCACCAAATCACAAACAATTACGGTGGCAGATAATACGCCACCCACCTTGACAGTTCCGGCGGATGTAACATTGCAATGCAGCGATCCGTTGCCGCTGATGCCGTTGAATGTAAACAGCAGTCCAAATTTTATTGATGGTACGTATAATATTGGTACGGCCATTTTTGGAGCACCCTTAACAGCTACGCCGTTAACAGCCGATGCTATTATGGTAAATGACGGAACAGGCGGGGAAGGCAATCCTTATGATGCCTGTGAAAATATCATCAATGATTTAACAGGTAAGATAGCAGTGATAGAAAGAAGTGGCTGTTTGCCACCAACGAGTTATTTTGTGAACAAAGCCTATAAGGCACAACTGGCGGGCGCCGTGGGTGTGATATTTATCTTTAACCAGGCAGGCAATCAGGTAGCTACCATGGGACTTCCGGCAGGTCCAAATCCAACGATCACGATACCGTTGATGCTGGTATCAAATGATTATGGTAATACGCTTAAGGCTGAGATATTGGCTGGTCCTGTAAATGTATCCCTGTCTGCACCAACAGTTATAGCCAATGATGAATGTTCGTTTACATCCATTACGCATCAGCAAACCTATACACCGGGTAACTGCCCATCAAGCTATACGGTATTAAGAACCTGGACGGCAACCGATGGTTGCAACAATGCCACTTCAGCATCTCAAACCATAACGGTGGTTGATGATACGCCGCCAACATTGACAGTACCTGCCGATGTAACATTGCAGTGCAGCGATCCGTTGCCGGTTAAACCGGTTAATGTAAACGCCAGCCCCAACTTTGTGGATGGTACATATAATTTTGGAAGAGCCGTGTTTGGCCCTCAGTTAACAGCCACACCGGTAACGGGCGATCTGATTTTGGTGAATGACGGTATGGGAAATACATCCGATGCCTGCGAACCGATAATCAATAGCCTGGCCGGAAAGATCGCGGTACTTGACCGTGGCGGTTGTTCCGCTCCAACCGGTTACTTCATCAATAAAGTATTTAATGCACAGAACCAGGGCGCTATAGCCGTGATCGTAGTAAACAGCGATCCTGGCGACGGCATACTTACCATGGGTTCGCCCGGCGGGGCCATTCCAACGATCACCATTCCATCGGTTTTGGTATCCAATAATTATGGCAATATTTTAAAAGCGGAAATGTTGTTGGGTACGGTAAATGTGTCGTTGTCACAACAAACGGTGATAGCACAGGACAATTGTTCGGACGTAACACTAAGCTTCAATGAAAGTTATATAGAAGGTAATTGTGCCGGTAACTATACGGTATTAAGAACCTGGACGGCAACCGATGGTTGCAACAATGCCACTTCAGCATCTCAAATCATAACGGTGGTTGATGATACGCCGCCAACATTGACAGTACCTGCCGATGTAACATTGCAGTGCAGTGATCCATTGCCTGTTAAACCGGTCAATGTAAACGCCAGCCCCAACTTTGTGGATGGTACATATAATTTTGGAAGAGCCGTGTTTGGCCCTCAGTTAACAGCCACACCGGTAACGGGCGATCTGATTTTGGTGAATGACGATATGGGAAATACATCCGATGCCTGCGAACCGATAATCAATAGCCTGGCCGGAAAGATCGCGGTACTTGACCGTGGCGGTTGTTCCGCTCCAACCGGTTACTTCATCAATAAAGTATTTAATGCACAGAACCAGGGCGCTATAGCCGTGATCGTAGTAAACAGCGATCCTGGCGACGGCATACTTACCATGGGTTCGCCCGGCGGGGCCATTCCAACGATCACCATTCCATCGGTTTTGGTATCCAATAATTATGGCAATATTTTAAAAGCGGAAATGTTGTTGGGTACGGTAAATGTGTCGTTGTCACAACAAACGGTGATAGCACAGGACAATTGTTCGGGTGTAACACTAAGCTTCAGTGAAAATTATCTGCAGGGTAACTGTGCCAGTAACTTTACGGTAGTGAGAACCTGGACGGCAACTGACGGCTGCAACAATGCCACCACGAAGACCCAGACGATTACCGTAGTTGACAACACGCCACCTACCTTAACGGTGCCTGCTGACGTTACGCTGCAGTGCAGTGATCCGTTACCGCTGATGCCGTTGAATGTAAACAGCAGTCCAAATTTTATTGATGGTACGTATAATGTGGGTACTGCTGTTTTTGGAGCGCCGTTAACAGCTACGCCGTTAACAGCCGATGCTATTATGGTAAATGACGGAACAGGCGGGGAAGGCAATCCTTATGATGCCTGTGAAAATATCACCAATGATCTTACGGGTAAAATAGCAGTGATAGAAAGAAGTGGCTGTTTGCCACCAACGAGTTATTTTGTGAACAAAGCCTATAAGGCACAACTGGCGGGCGCCGTGGGTGTGATATTTATCTTTAACCAGCCAGGCAATCAGGTAGCTACCATGGGACTTCCGGCAGGTCCAAATCCAACGATCACGATACCGTTGATGCTGGTATCAAATGATTATGGTAATACGCTTAAGGCTGAGATATTGGCTGGTCCTGTAAATGTATCCCTGTCTGCACCAACAGTTATAGCCAATGATGAATGTTCGTTTACATCCATTACGCATCAGCAAACCTATACCGCGGGTAACTGCCCGTCAAGCTATACGCTGGTAAATACCTGGACAGCGACAGATAATTGCAATAATGCCACCACCAAGACCCAGACGATTACCGTAGTTGACAACACGCCACCTACCTTAACGGTGCCTGCTGACGTTACGCTGCAGTGCAGTGATCCGTTACCGCTGCTGCCGTTGAATGTAAACAGCAGTCCAAATTTTATTGATGGTACGTATAATGTGGGTACTGCTGTTTTGGAGCGCCGTTAACAGCTACGCCGTTAACAGCCGATGCTATTATGGTAAATGACGGAACAGGCGGGGAAGGCAATCCTTATGATGCCTGTGAAAATATCACCAATGATCTTACGGGTAAAATAGCTGTGATAGAAAGAAGTGGCTGTTTGCCACCCGAGAGTTATTTTGTAAACAAAGCCTATAAGGCGCAACTGGCCGGAGCCGTGGGTGTGATATTTATCTTTAACCAGCCAGGCAACCAGGTAGCTACCATGGGACTGCCTGCCGGTCCAAATCCAACGATCACGATACCGTTGATGCTGGTATCTAATAGTTATGGTAATACGCTTAAGGCTGAGATATTGTCCGGTCCTGTAAATGTATCCTTATCGGCACCAACAGTAATTGCCAATGATGAATGTTCGTTTACATCCATTACGCATCAGCAAACATTTACAGCGGGTAACTGCCCATCAAGCTATACGCTGGTAAATACCTGGACAGCGACAGATAATTGTAGTAATGCCACCACCAAGACCCAAACGATTACCGTAGTTGATAACACGCCACCCACCTTAACGGTGCCTGCTGACGTTACGCTGCAATGCAGTGATCCGTTACCGCTGATGCCATTAAATGTTAACAGCAGCCCTAATTTTATTGATGGTACTTATAATATTGGCACGGCCGTTTTTGGTGCACCATTAACCGCTACGCCGCTAACTGCCGATGCGATTATGGTAAATGACGGAACAGGCGGGGAAGGCAATCCTTATGATGCCTGTGAAAATATCATCAATGATCTAACAGGTAAGATAGCAGTGATAGAAAGAAGTGGCTGTTTGCCACCAACCGGTTATTTTGTGAACAAAGCCTATAAGGCACAACTGGCGGGCGCCGTGGGTGTGATATTTATTAATAATCTGGCAGGTGATTATGTAGCTACCATGGGACTGCCTGCCGGTCCAAATCCAACGATCACGATACCGTTGATGCTGGTATCTAATAGTTATGGTAATACGCTTAAGGCTGAGATATTGGCTGGTCCTGTAAATGTATCCCTGTCTGCACCAACAGTTATAGCCAATGATGAATGTTCGTTTACATCCATTACGCATCAGCAAACATTTACACCGGGTAACTGCCCATCAAGCTATACGCTGGTAAATACCTGGACAGCGACAGATAATTGCAATAATGCCACCACCAAGACCCAGACGATTACCGTAGTTGACAACACGCCACCTACCTTGATAGTTCCTGCGGATGTAACATTGCAGTGCAGCGATCCGTTGCCGGCTAAACCGATCAACGTACACAGCCGCCCCAATGGCCTGAATGGTACGTACAGTTTTGGAACAGCCGTGTTTGCTGCTCCTTTTACTTCTACAGCAGTTACAGGAAATGTTGCATTGGTAAATGATGGCGTAGGTAATCCTGCAGATGCCTGTGAGCCCATCATTGGCAGCCTGGCTGGTAAGATTGCAGTGATGGACCGCGGCGGTTGTACTGCCCCGGCAGCTTTATTTACAAACAAAGTATTGAAAGCGCAAACTGCGGGAGCCATTGCTGTAATTGTGGTGAACAATAATCCCGGAAACGAAATAGTGACAATGGGAGGTTCCGATCCGTCTGTCACTATTCCTTCGGTGTTTGTATCAAATAATTATGGAAATGCGTTGAAGGCTTCCATGGCATTGGGTACTGTAAATATATCTTTGTCGGCTTCAACAGTTATAGCTGATGACGAATGCTCAGGAGTACTGATAACATTTACCGAACAGGTGATACCGGGTAGTTGTCCTAACAACTACAGTAAAGTTATTACCTGGACGGCAACAGACGGCTGTGGCAATGCCACTACCAAATCGCAGACTATTACGGTAGTGGATAATACACCGCCTACCTTCACGGCACCGCCGAATATCACGATTCCGTTCACATCTACCTGCGGATACGACAGTTCGCCGGCAAATGCAGGCGATGTAACCAATGAGCACGACAACTGCTCAACAGGATTACAGGCTACCTACACCGATGCAGTTATGCCATGCGGTTCTAACATAGTAATCACCCGCACCTGGCACCTGGTTGATGCTTGCGGCAATGCTGCTGCAGAGCAGGTACAAACCATAACGGTTACAGATAACAACACGCCTTATATTATTTACGCAGTAAAAGAAGTGTTTTTTGGTAAAAACAACTATATTAATGGTGACGTTGGGGTTACCGATAGTAAAGGAAAAGCTGAGTTTGATAAAGGCTGCGTGCTGGATCCCTATCATGTGTATGCAAAGAACATCAATGTAAGTTTACCGGCTACAGTTAACAATAAACATTATGCACCGGCAACGGGCGGTCCCAATCCGCCATTCTATCCTTATGCCGGCGGTGGACTTTCTGGCAACTACACGCAAAGTACTAATGGTGTGGTTCCTGCCGGCAATTTTAATAAACTAACTATTAAAAAAGGTGTAACGGCTACTGTTAATGGCTCAAATTATGGTACAATAAGCATAGAGCAGAATGCCAGTGTTACGTTCACCAGCAGTAGCGTTGACATAGTAGAATTGTCGGTTGACAAGGGCAAAAATGGCACTACCAATGTTTATTTCAGTACATGTACCAGGGTAAGAGTAAAAAATAAAGTAACGGTTGATGAAAGTTGCCGGATAAACGTGGGCGGGCCAAAACTTACCTTCTA
Organism: Chitinophagaceae bacterium; assembly: GCA_016710745.1. GTDB lineage: Bacteria > Bacteroidota > Bacteroidia > Chitinophagales > Chitinophagaceae > Ferruginibacter. The sequence continues at coordinate 604,827 of JADJVB010000013.1, forward strand.
CCTGGGCGATAATAATAAAGATGAAGAGAGGTTCAAGGTTACCGGTGAAAATACTGAAGTGACTGCGAATATCATGATTCCGAATGGAAAATTAAAAGTGGATGGAGGAAATGCCTACTGTATTATGACTGGCTGGTTTATTGTTGAGAAACTGGAAAGTAGTGGCAAAAACGTAACATGGAATAAAAATGTTGATTGTACGCCGACTTTGGCCAGGGGTAATCAGCAAACTATAACCATAAACGAAGAGCCAGTTGTTGAACTGCCGAAGGTTGAAAAAGCCGAGGCTTTTGAGGTTCGGGTTTATCCTAATCCGTCGGCCCATGACTTCAGTCTGCAGATTTTCAGCAGGAGTAATGAACCGGTAACTGTGAGGATTATTGATGCAAAAGGCAGTTTGAAGCAAGTTCAAACCGGTTTATCGAAGGCAAACCTGCTTAAAGTTGGGGCTGATCTTATCGGCGGTTCATACTTTGCAGAAGTTATACAGGGAACCAGCCGCAAGGTGGTGAAACTGATCAAATTGAACTAAAGCGATTGTTCTTAATGAGAAACTAAGGAGGTTGTTTTTACGACCTCCTTTTTTATTCTTCTATTGTGGAGGCTGATTCTCGTACATTTTCTTCTCAATCCTCTTGTCGGGTATAAACCACATAACCGCTACCAGGATATAAATGGAAAACCCAATCCAGGGATTAATAAAAGTTAGTCCAATGCCTACGATATAAAGAATTACCGAAAGCATCCCTTTCCAGTCTTTACCTAATGCCTGTGCGATCAGCGATTCCTTCCCATGCGCACGTACCAGACTTTTTGCTAAAATAAAATAGGCCAATCCGGCCATAAACAGTACAAATCCATATAAAGCAACAGTCCAGGTTTCAAAATGATTTTCACCCATCCAGGCGGTGGTAAAAGGAGTTAAGGAAAGCCAGAACAACAAATGCATGTTAGCCCAAAGGATCCTGCCATTTACTTTATGCACCGAATGTAGCATGTGATGGTGGTTATTCCAGTAAATGCCGAGGTAAATAAAACTCAGTACATAACTGAAAAATACAGGAATTAATGGTTTGAGATCTTCAGGACTTGAGCCGTGCGGCACTTTCAGTTCCAATACCATAATAGTAATGATGATCACCAGTACGCCATCGCTGAATGCTTCCAATCTGCCTTTACCCATAGCTTTTATTTTAGTGGTAAGTTAGGAAAAAGTGGGGAGTGTAGTGGGAATGAGGAGTGGGTAATCAGGAATTCGGAGACCTGAGCCAGTATCCGGCATCCAACATCCGGCATCCACCATCCAGTATCCAGTATCTCCGTCCGCACGGTGTTCATGTAGGCGTGCAGCATCCTATACCAGATGCCATCTGTTTTGTTTAATTGTTGTCGTCTTCCTTATCCCGTTCTACGATCTTTGGTTCGTCGGGTTTGCCCCGTTTGTAAATGATCAATCCATTCAAAAAATTGCGGAGTAACTGGTCTCCCGCTTCTACAAATCCGGGATGATCTTCATTCCTGAACAGGTCGCCTAAAGCGCCCTTGGTTATGTCGAAATCAACCAATTTTAATATGTCAATAATATCATCGTTACGTAAAGAAAGGGCTACCCTTAATTTTTTCAGAATATCATTATTGCTAAGCATGGCCTGTATTTAAAAGTAAAAAAAAATCCTTTCGCAAGAAAGGATTTTTAAAAAGGTTGTATCGTATCGATTAATAACTTCCTCTGTTGTAGCCGCCGCCACCATCACGGTTGCCGCCACCACCATAACCACCACCGCCGCCACGGTTTCCACCGCCGCCGCCGTATCCACCACGACCGCCGCCGCCGCCAAAGCTACGCTTTGGACGATCGCCTTCTGCACGTGGTTGTGATTCGTTAACGATTAATTTACGACCCTGAATTTCAACTTCGTTTAATGCAGCGATGGCAGCTTTAGCAGCTTCATCGTCTTCCATTTCAACAAAACCGAATCCTTTACTACGGCCGTTCATTTTGTCCTTCAAAATTTTTGCGCTTGTTACGCTGCCGTGCTCTGTGAAGAGATTCATTAAATCATCATCAGTCATAGACCAACTAAGATTTCCTACATAAATGTTCATTGTAAAAACTTTTAATTAAATAATAAAACGTAATGACTTAGTTGTTACAATGTACTGAATCGGACTTCAAAAAAGCTACTTCAGCCAATAGCGAAAAACTAAAACCATTAATTACATAGTAAAGATAGGTTTTTCCACATAAAATTGCCAAAATGTGGTTAAAATAGTTAGGCGATCTTAAAATTGATGGTATTGTGTTAAAAATCAATGGGTTAAGAATTTGACGAATGGCCATTTTTGTATAGTATTATTCATTAACTTGCGATATCGCTATGCAATTAGTTAAAAAAAATACCTTTTCTCCAGCAACTGCCATTACCGGCAACCAGGTTACCGTGGTAACCACAGGTACAACAACAACCCGTTAGGGTTGTACAATTTCATATCATCAAATGGGCAAACGCTGTATTCCGGATAACGGGATGGCCTTTATTTACATCTTTAATAGTTTACACATGCAGGTCTTAAAATTTGGAGGAAGTTCAGTCGCAAATGCTGAAAACATAAATAAGGTAACAGAAATAATAAAAAATAAAAAGAACAATACCAGAACAATCGTTGTGGTATCGGCGCTGGGTGGCATAACGGATCTGTTGCTGAAAACAGCAACACGCGCCGAAACAAATGACGAGTCTTACAAAGCACTGTTGCTGGAGATTGAAAACAAGCACCTGCAGGCTGTTAAAGAATTAATTCCGGTTCAGCAGCAAAGTGCCCTATTAAGTTTGGTTAAAAAAAACTGCAACGAAATAGAAGATATTTGCAACGGAATTTTTTTATTGAGAGAATTGTCGGCGCGTACCCGTGACCGGATCGTTAGCTATGGCGAGCTGCTTTCTTCGCAAATTATCGCGGCCAGGTTGAACGCCGCCGGATTAATAGCCGAATGGAAAGACGCCCGGGAAATCATTGAAACAGACAGTAACCATGGCATGGCTGCTGTAAATTTTGCAGCTACCGATAAAAAAGCCAGGGCTTATTTTAATGCAAATGATTCGGCTTTGTTTATCATTCCTGGTTTTATTGCTGCCGATAAAAATCAAATTACCACCACGTTGGGAAGAGGAGGTTCCGATTATACTGCGGCCATTCTGGCATCGGCAGTTGACGCATCTGTGTTGGAAATCTGGACCGATGTGTCGGGGATGATGACAGCCGATCCCAGGCTGGTCAATAATATCAAACTGATACCACAGATATCTTACCAGGAAGCCATGGAGCTTTCGCATTTTGGTGCCAAAGTAATTTATCCGCCCACTATCCAGCCGGTCATGAAAAAAGGAATACCGGTTTGGATAAAAAATACCTTTGCGCCGGAGGAAGCCGGAACGGTCATTAAAAATGAAGCCACGGCAACGGGTACCAGCATCCAGGGCATTTCCAGCATCAATAATATGGTATTGTTGAGTCTCGAAGGCAGCGGCATGGTTGGTATTCCCGGTTTTTCGAAAAGACTATTTGAAGCACTGGCCAATGCATCGATCAATGTGATCCTGATCACACAGGGCTCATCGGAGCATTCCATTTGTGTTGGTGTTGATGAACACGCCAGTGCTGTGGCAAAGGAAGTGGTGGACAAAGCCTTTGCCTACGAAATTGAAACCGGTAAGGTTGATCCGATCATCCTGGAAAAACAATTATCGATCGTGGCGATCGTGGGCGATAATATGAAAAATCATTCGGGTATCAGCGGAAAGATGTTTGCTGCGTTGGGAAGAAACGGGGTGAGTGTGCGGGCCATCGCACAGGGTTCTTCCGAAAGGAATATCTCAGCGGTGATCAACACCGCCGATGTTAAAAAAGCCATTAATGTGTTACACGAGGCCTTTTTTGAAACCACGTACAGGCAGGTGAATTTATTTATAGCCGGCCTGGGAAATGTAGGGCAGAAGTTGCTGGCGCAATTGCAACAACAGAAACAGTTTTTACAGGAGCATCTTCGTATACAGGTCAAGGTGGTGGGCATTGCCAACAGTAAAAAAATGTATGTTAATGAAGATGGGGTTGATTTTATAAACTGGCAACCGGAACTGGAAAAAGGCGAGCCGATGAACCTGGCTGCCTTTACTGCTGCCATACAGGCGAAGAATTTGCGCAATTCGGTTTTCGCCGATATCACGGCCAATGACGAACTGGCCATGACCTATGGAGACCTGTTACAAAAAAGTATTTCGGTGGTGGCCTGTAATAAAGTAGCTGCTTCTTCGTCCTATGCCTATTATAAAAAACTGAAAGGGCTGGCCACTGAATTCAACTGCCAGTTTTTGTTCGAAACCAATGTGGGCGCCGGATTGCCGATCATCGGTACCTTAAAAGACCTGTTGCACAGCGGTGATCAAATCAACCGGATACAGGCGGTACTGAGTGGCACCTTAAACTTTGTATTTAATAACTACGATGGCACAACAAGTTTTGCATCGGTAGTAAAACAGGCACAGGATGAAGGCTATACCGAACCCGATCCACGGCTCGATCTGAGTGGTAAAGATGTGATGCGCAAGATCATGATCCTGGCCCGGGAATCGGGTGAGCAAATGGAGATGGAAGATATCAGCAATAATTCTTTTATGCCCGAATCCTGTATGACAGGGTCAGTTGCTGATTTTTATACAGCCATGGAAAAAGAAGAAGCACATTTTAAAAAGATACTCGATGCAGCCAAAGCCGCCGGAAAAAAATTAAAATTTGTAGCCAGCTATGATAAAGGAAAAGCTGCCGTAGGTTTGCAGCAGGTAGATGAACAAAGCGATTTTTATCATTTGTATGGTAAGGATAATGTGGTGTTATTTTATACCGATCGTTATCCCGAGCAACCACTGGTTATAAAGGGAGCAGGTGCCGGTGCCGAAGTAACCGCATCGGGTGTTTTTGCGGATATTATCAGAGCCGCGGGCGTTTAAAAATTGAGTATGAAAAAAGTTACAGTACACGCATTTGCGGGGGTTGGAAATCTGGTTTGTGGATTTGATGTTATCGGTATGGCCTTACATGCGCCATACGACGTGATTGACATGGAACTAACCGAAGAGCCCGGTATCCGTATAAAACATACCGATGCTTTTGGTTTGCCCGAAAATCCCGGAGAGAATATTATTGGCATTTGTTTGCAGGCGATGACTAAAGCGGTTAATAAGCCAATTGGATTTAAGGTGACCGTGCAAAAGAATATAAAACCCGGTAGTGGCCTGGGTTCCAGCTCGGCAAGTTGTGCCGGGGCGGTGGTTGCAGCGAATGCTTTGTTAGACAACAGGTTTTCGAAAAATGAATTGGTTGAGTTTGCACTGGCGGGTGAAATCGTTGCATCAGGTGGAAAACATGCAGACAATATTGCACCTGCCATTTTTGGAGGGATAACTATTGCCAGGCCAACCGATCCGGTTGATATTATTTCGTTGCCTGTACCATCGGATTTATTTGTTGCCATTGTGCATCCGCAGATAGAAGTGAAAACTGCTGATGCCCGTAAAATACTACCCACCGAAATTTCCATGAAAACCGGGGTTAACCAGTGGGCTAATGTAGCTGGTTTAGTTGCCGGAATTTATACCGATGATAAAAATTTGATTGGGCGTTCACTGCAAGACCACGTTGCAGAGCCTTATCGCAGTAAATTAATTCCAGGTTATGATGCGGTGATCAAAAAAAGTATGGAAGCGGGCGCCTTGGGTGGTGGCATTTCGGGCAGTGGACCAACGATGTTTATGCTTTGCGAAACGGAGGCTATTGCCGCTGCAGTTGAAACATGTATGCAGGAAGTATATCAGGAGCTGAAAATTGATTTTAAAACTTATGTAACCAGTATTAATCCGGAGGGTGTGAAAATAGTCAGTAGCGAATAAAAATAAACATGAAATATTACAGTCTAAATAAACAATCACCTGATGTCAATTTTGAAGCTGCAACAGTGTTGGGGCAGGCCCCCGATAAGGGTCTGTACTTTCCCGAAACCATTCCGCAGGTAAGTAAGGAGCTGATAAAAAATATTGAAAACTATTCCAATGAGGCTATTGCGTTGGAAGTTATTTCGCCATACCTGGGTGACGTTATTCCTAAAGATGTGTTGGAAAAAATTGTAAATGAAACTGTGAATTTTGATATTCCGTTGGTAAGCATTACCGATGATATTTTTTCACTTGAATTATTTCACGGTCCTACCCTGGCATTTAAAGATGTAGGCGCCCGGTTTATGAGCCGCTGCCTGGGTTATTTTGCCAAGGACAGTAAAGAGAAAATTACCGTGTTGGTGGCTACATCTGGTGATACCGGTGGCGCCGTTGCCAATGGTTTTTACCAGGTAGATGGGGTAGAGGTTGTCATTTTATATCCTTCAGGTAAGGTAAGTTCGGTGCAGGAAAAACAGCTGACCACCCTGGGTAATAATATTCATGCGTTGGAAGTGGATGGAACATTTGACGAGTGCCAGCAAATGGTAAAAACTGTTTTTGCAGATGTTGAGCTCAACAAAAAAATAAAGCTTACCTCAGCCAATTCCATAAACGTGGCCCGCTGGCTGCCACAACAGTTCTATTATTTTTATTTGTGGAAACAGTGGCAGGATAAAAACAATCCGCCGGTTGTAACCGTACCCAGTGGCAACTTTGGAAATATATGCGCCGGTTTACTGGCGCAGCAATCTGGATTACCCATCAAACATTTCATCGCTGCCTGCAATGTAAATGATACGGTTCCCGATTTTTTGCGTACCGGGAATTACCAACCCAAAAAAGCGGTACCCACTATTTCCAATGCCATGGATGTGGGCGACCCCAGTAATTTTGTGCGCATCATGGAAATATTTCATCAGCAAACAGATGAGTTAAAGAAAACCCTGGTCGGTTATACGATCACTGATGGTCAAACCAGGGAGACATTAGTTTCCGTTTTCCAGGATCATAATTACCTGTTAGATCCTCATGGCGCTGTAGCCTACCATGCCTTACAGCAATACCAAATGCAACATCCCGGAACAAAGGGAGTTATTTTAGAGACAGCACATCCTGTAAAGTTTTATGATGTGATAGAACCACTGATTGGTGAAACTGTTCCCGTGCCTGAAACGGTTGCGGAGCAAATCAGGAAAGAGAAATTGAGTACAAAGATCAGCGCGGATGTTAATGAGTTGAAGAATTTTTTAGTTAATAGCAGGTAAAAACCTGGATGGAGGAACTTATTTTACCCGAGTAACACAGGGCAGCAACCAACAGGTTGTGAAACCGGCAAAACTGAATTGAGTATTTTATTTCAAAATTTTCCAAAGGAGGCTGTATCAAACAGATTCCTTTTTTGATGGCTGAGATGTTCATTACCGTCACCCCGGGCACATAATTTCAAAAATCATATCTTCAGGTTTGGTAAACATCAGAAATATGAACCTGCGAAAAAATAGCATTCTTGCTTTTTTAATTTTAATTGGCCAAACCGTTTTTTCGCAACTTAGCAACCGGGTATTGGTGGTAAAAAACATAAATAGTGCGGCTTCCATTACCATTGCTGATGATTATATGTTGCGCAGGGGAGTTACAAAACAGGTAATTATCAATTGCCAGAACAGCCAGAACAATGCGGGTTTGGAAACCATCAGTTATGCAAATTTTGTGAGCCAGGTGCAAACGCCTTTATTGAATTACCTGGGTAGTCATCCGGAGATCGATTTTATTGTTTTAACCAAAGGCATTCCCATCAGGATCAGTAATGTGCCCGGTAAAACCTATGGTGGCATATGTGCTTTGGATAGTTATATCGCGGGCTTTGGTTATGAAGCAAGCCCCACCACAAGTACGGTGCATATCAGTGATCTCAATTATGGTATATCATATAACGGTGATGCTTATGCCAATAAATACTGGTTAAGTTCAACATCCTTTAGTCATGCCAGCTTTGGTGGGTACCTTGTTACGCGGCTTGATGGTTATACGGTGGCAGATGCGGTGGCATTAACGACCCGCTCAATGCAGGCGGAAGCCGACCTGGCGGCGGGAATACCATCTACGGGCCGGATATTGCTGGATGCCGACCCGGCCTATGGTTTTCCAAACAGGGCAAACCAGCCCTATACGATCATTCCTAATGGTTATGTTCCCGGTCAGCCCCTTGCCATCACTGTTGAAAGCGCATACGGAGATTGTAATTCCGATATGATCAAGACATATAATGAACTTACAGCAAGATCAATTCCTGTACAATATGACAGCAGCATTATATATATAGGAAATATTTCGGGGTTAAAGGGATATTATGGCTGGGGAAGCAATGATACACATTTCAATCAATCCCTCTATAATTCACTGGGTTTTGTCCCGGGTGCTGTTGCAGAAACAATTGTTTCTACCGGCGCGCGTTCATTTTTGCCAACTACTGGCGGACAATCGATGATTGCAGACCTTATTGCACAGGGTGTAACGGGCATAAAAGGATATAGCGACGAACCGCTGGTACAGGGAGTAGCTTCGCCCGGCGTTTTGTTTGACCGATATACCAGGGGCTGGACACTGGCAGAAAGTTTTTATGCGGCATCCAGGTTGGTTTCGTGGATGGATATTGTTATCGGTGACCCCATTTGCAGGGCCTATATAAATCCGCAAGTAGTGAATCCGGTACCAGGTAAATCGAAATTTTCCATCAGCCCCAACCCCGCTTCAGGCTTTATTACCATTCAATTTAATGATACGATAAAACAGGCGCTGGAAATATATAATTGCCAGGGTCAGAAAATAAAAGCCGGTTCTGTTTTGCGTAATGAGCAGGTAAATATTTCCGCTTTACCCGGCGGTTTATATTTTGTAAGATTGCCGGATTATTTTAACCAGGTACAGAAATTTATAAAGCATTAATGTGAAGCGTAGGGAAAAAATTATGCTGCAGGGTTTCCAACCTTCCATAGGTTGGAAACCCAGCTAAAGATTTTTTATTGACTCAATAAAAAAGGCCCTGCTAAAAGCAGGGCCCAATATAAATTTGTAATAAAGAATTACTCAGCAACTACTTCAAACTCAACTTCGGTTTCGTTACCGTTACCAAAATCAATACTTGCTTTAAAAGTACCTAATTCTTTTACTTCGTCAATGATTGTGATACGGCGGCGATCGATTTCGTAGCCCTTTTGCTCTTTGATGGCACGTGCGATCTGAACAGAAGTCACACTACCAAAGATCTTACCGCTGGTACCGGTTTTAGCACCAATCTTTAAAGCACCGTCTTTTAAAACAGCTATTACGTTATTCAATTCAGCCATTAATTTGGCTTCTTTTTTAACTTGCTGCTTTTTCTTTTCTTCCATCATTTTCATGTTGGAAGGACTGGCTTCAATGGCCAATTTACCTGGGATCAAAAAATTACGGCCATATCCGTTTTTTACTGTTACCAGTTCATTAACGCCACCTAAATTATTTACATCCTGTATTAATATTACCTGCATTGTTTTGCATTTTTACCCAACTCTTCGCCAAGCTCAGAACTTTCTCCGCCGCGGCGGATTAGGGTGGTTAAGAAAAAAATTGTTTAACTAAAAGCTCCTGCTTTACTTCCCCCTTGGGGGATTAAGGGGGCTTATTTCAATAGATCTGTAACGTACGGTAAGATCGCCATTTGACGGGCTTTTTTTACTGCATCACCAACCTTACGTTGAAACTTCAAAGAGTTTCCGGTAATGCGGCGTGGCAATAATTTACCTTGTTCATTAATGAATTTTTTAAGAAATTCTGCATCCTTATAATCAATATAACGGATACCCATTTTTTTGAAACGGCAGTATTTCTTCGGACGCTTCTCCTGCTTAATGGCAGTAAGGTATTTTATTTCATTTTTTGCCATGATTAAACAAGTGATTTTTCGTTAGTAAAACGTCCGCCACTTCTCTTTTTTTCATTGTAATCGACGGCGTACTTGTCGAGTGCAGTGTACATGTGACGCATCTGTGATTCGTCACGTAAAAGTTGAATTTTCAACTTTTCATTGAAGTCGGTTGGCGCTTTATACTCCATTACCCAATACAGACCGGTGGTCTTCTTGTCAATGGGATAGGCCAGCGATTTTAGTCCCCATGGGTTACTGTGCAAAACCTCACCTCCGTTAGCAATAACGAGGTCGGCATATCTTTTCTGAGCCGCTTTAAATTCGTCTTCAGATAGCACAGGGGTAAAAATCACCATCAATTCGTAGTTGTTCATTTCCCTGATTGATTTTGTTTTAAAAAATGTTGTTAATCCGTTTTTTTGTAACGGGCAGCAAAGGTAGGGGTTTTAATGGATAATTGATGATGGGAAATGGATAATTTTGATGCTTTTAATGGCATATGCTACTGGTTTAATTCCGTAAAATCATCGTGCATCCAGTACCGGCAAATTTGTTAAATCGTAATCTCTGCCAGTCTTTCAATCAAGGATCTCATTCTAGTTTACTGGTTTTAGAGTTATACGAAAGTCCGGAGGCTTTAAGCCTTTGTAATCAATACCTTATATATTTATTGCTTGTTTAGCCGGTAAACCGGGTACCTGTTATGCCCCGACTCGTAATAGGGCGAATTTTTATAAATAAAATCCAATTGGGCCGATCCGTTGGCTGCAAATTTCGCATCGGCCTTTTTCTTTTCCTCCAGTTTGATCTTAACATCAGGGTTGGTTTTTAAATATTCGGCGGCGAGGTCATCCCAGCGGTAATCGCTGTACCCTTCTTTTTGCTGTAAAACGGCATCAAAGAAATTCCAGGCAAAAAAGCTGTCGTCACCGCCTGGTTCCAGCATTTCTACCAGGTAACGGTTTGCCGGCTGGTTCAGGTAAATAATATAATCGCCTTTCAGGAATTTTATTTTTTGATCAAACACCGTAACTTTTACACCTGAATTTTTATGATGTTTTTCATAAGGCCTCGGCGACGATCTGTAATCATCAATATGATAAGCCTGCACATCAATAGCTGTGTCTTTTGTAAATCGCTGCATGCGCACGCCGTTCAGTTTAAGTAAATCAAGTACCGCCCACCAACCCTGGGGGATAATGTAAGCTTTGGGAGCTTCCGTAACATCAGCCTCCTTAAAGGCATTAAAAAACTTAACCTGTTTGGTAAAGGGTTTGCTTCTGTCGTAGTACATGCGGTTTAAGCCGCTAGCATCACTGGGTTTATAGGCCTGCTCATAGCCTTTAAAATTTACAAAAGTATAACCGGTAGTATCAACATTCCATTTTAATGGGAAAGCGGTTTCCCTGGTTATTTCAAGCCGTGCTTTTTTTCTTTGTGCAATCAATTCGGTAGCATTAATAGCCGCTTTTTCGATCATGGTTTGTGAAAATGAATAAGTTGACAAAACCCGTTGTTTAAAGGGTTTCAGCATATGCGTTTCGGGTACAAAGCCAATGGTTTGAAACAGGGCGGCATAGCCGCTTGAATATCTCGGCGGGTCATAAAACATCACCATGCCCCGGTCCGGACTGGCAGTTTCAAAACTCACATAGGGCACCATATCCCAATTTTTATCGCTCATACCTTTGTATAGTTGCGGCTCAAATTTTTCTTTAAGCCATCCTCCCAGGTCCTTTCCCAATTTATCGTATTGTGTGGTCAGCATGGTCATGGTATGTTGGTAATCGGCGCCATCACTAACATGGTTGTCAATCAAAATGTCGGGATCGAGGAAATGAAAAATTTCAGCAAACGATCTTGCATTTTTGCTATCGTTCTTTGTAAAATCACGGTTCAGGTCGAGGTTTTGGGCATTACCCCGGAAGCCATATTCCAAAGGCCCTTCCTGGTTTGCCCTCGAATACGAATTACGGTTTAAACAGCCACCGATATTATAAACGGGGATAAAAGCCAGCGCCACATTATCCGGCAGTCTTATTTTGTTGATCACAATATCCCTCACCAGCATCATGCTGGCATCTATACCATCAGGTTCGCCGGGGTGAATGCCATTATTGATCAGGATCACGGCCTTGTTCTGTTTATGCCATTGAGCGGCATCAAATTTGCCGTCATTGCTAACCATTACCAGGTGAAGGGGGTAGCCGGCATCGGTCATGCCCATTTCTTTAACCAATACGTTGCCCGATATCTTATCTAAATTTTTATACCAGGCAATGGCTTCAAAATAAGTGGCACTTTCGAGTCCGTTTGTTTTCTCGAACCGGCATAGCTGGGCTTCCGCGATTTGAAAAAAAGAATTCAACAGTAACAGGAAGAAAAGCTTTCTCATGCAGGTAAATTTTTTGTTAAGCTACAATAATTTTCTAAGCGGTAATTACCGCAGGTAAATGAAAACTAAAAAAAACAAAAAAACCCGTTGATATAAATATCACGGGTTCAAATAGGTTATATAAGAAAAATTACTTTGCCTGGGCGTTCACACGCCTGGCCAGCTTGCTTTTTAAATTGGCTGCTTTGTTTTTATGAATCGTGCCACGCTTGGCTAATTTGTCGATCATAGAAGCTACTTTTGGAAAGGCTTCGGTTGCCGCAGCTTTTTCACTTGCTTTTAAATCACGGATGGCGTTACGGGTTGTTTTACCATAATAACGGTTACGTTCGTTACGTTTGGTGCTCTGCCTAACGTCTTTTTTGGTTGCTGCATGATTTGCCATGTAAAATCTATTTTTTGGGCTGCAAAGATAGGAGTAATTATGTTAAAATGGATAATTAATAATGGATAATTTCCAAAACTCGTATTTTCTGCTTTATTTCGGATAAAATTGGGCTTATGAACAGATATCTGATACTTGCTTTACACGTTATTTCACTGGTTTTATTAGGCTTTGGCTGGGTACTCGACATCCTGCATATCGACATATCGGTGCATTATATTATTGATTTCAACCTGTTCAGCGAAAAAAGAAGCGTACTGGGTATGCTGGAAAAACTTTGGACCGATCATAATTACTGGCCCTTTCTGCTCATCTTTTTGTTTGGGATCATAGTTCCCCTGATCAAATCGGGCATCATTTTTTACCTGCTGCTGGGTAAAAATCCCGATCAAAAATGGCAGCGGTTTGTTAGTGCCATCAGCAAATGGGCCATGGCCGATGTATTTGCCATCAGCATATTTGTCGCTTTTTTAGGCGCCAATGCCATGGAAAGCACCCGGGCGGTTTTACAGCCCGGCTTTTATTATTTTGTGGGTTATGTGATCCTGAGTGCTGTTATAGCTATGTTTTGCGGCAAACTGAACCAAAATTCCACGCCAAAATCAGCATAATTAACCGATATTTGCACTCGTTTCTACAACAGTAAACTACCTAAATAACCCTCTTTTACGATGAAGGATTTCCAGTACATCACCAATTCGCACCCCGGTTATATTGAAAACCTGTACGATGATTTTATTAAAGACCCGGCCAGTGTGGATACCGATATGCGTAAATTTTTTGAAGGATTTGATTTTGCCGTAAGCAGCCAATACGTTGCTGCACCCGTAAATGGTAAAACTAAACAGGCATCAATTGCCGAAGGAGTTGATTTAGATAAAGAGTTTGCCGTGTACCGGTTGATCCTGGCATATAGGAGAAAGGGGCATTTAATTGCCAAAACAAATCCCATCCGCGAAAGAAAAGACCGTAAAGCAAACCTAGACCTGGAAGATTTTGGACTAAGCGATGCCGACCAGTCAACAACGTTTGCGGCCGGCAAACTCGTTGGACTGCCAAATGCATCATTGCGTGAAATTTTAACTCTTTTGCGAACTTGTTATGCCAAACATATTGGGGTACAGATCGCCTATATAACCGACCGGAAAAAACAGGAGTGGCTTTTTAACGCAGTGGAGAACACGATGTTGAAGCCGGTTCCGCTGCAACAGAAAAAAAGAATTCTGCAGAAACTGAATGAAGGCGTCATGTTCGAAAAATTTCTGCACACCAAATATATCGGACAGAAAAGATTTTCATTGGAAGGCGGGGAGACAGCTATTGCTGCTTTAGATGCCATTATTAATATGTCGGCCAATAACGATGTGGAAGAAGTGGTGATCGGTATGGCCCACCGCGGAAGATTGAATGTGCTGGCCAATATCATGGGGAAAACCTACGAACAGATATTCAGTGAATTTGAAGGCAACAGTATTCCGGATACTACGATGGGTAGCGGCGATGTAAAATATCACCTCGGTTTTGGCAGTGATGTGGAAACCGCCGATGGTAAAAAGATCCATTTAAAATTAAGCCCGAATCCTTCGCACCTGGAGGCGGTTGACCCGCTGGTTATTGGTTTTGCCCGGAGCAAGGCCGATATTTTATTCAACAGTGATTATGATAAAATTCTACCGATACTGATTCATGGCGATGCATCCATTGCCGGCCAGGGTATCGTGTACGAAGTTCTGCAGATGAGCAAGCTCAGAGGATACTATACAGGCGGTACCATTCATTTTGTAATTAATAACCAGATTGGTTTTACTACCGATTTTGATGATGCACGGTCTTCTGATTATTGTACATCTGTTGCAGCTATGGTACATGCACCGGTGTTTCATGTAAATGGTGATGATGCCGAAGCCGTAGTAAAGGCCTGTGAAATTGCAACGCTTTACCGGCAGGAATTTAATTCGGATATTTTTATCGACATGGTATGCTATCGTAAGCACGGGCATAACGAGGGCGATGAGCCGAAGTTTACCCAGCCACAACTGTATGCGTTGATCGAAAAACACCTTAATCCAAGAGAAGTATACACACAGTTTTTAATGCAGAATGGCGAGCCCGATGCACAGGCACTGGCCAAGGAGATGGAACAAAAATTTTTAGCCGATCTCCAGGAAAGGCTTGATGAAGTGAAACAAAATCCGCTGCCTTATACCTATCAACCGCCCGAACTGGTTTGGAAAAGTATGCGTAAGGCAACTGCAGGAGATTTTGAAAGGTCGCCGGTTACGGCTATTGGCAGCGAAGAATTTACCTTATTGTTTGATGGATTGATGAAATGGCCGGCTAATTTTAAGCCACTGCGAAAAGTTGAAAAACTCATCAGCGATAAGATGAAATTATTCAGCGATGAAAATAAAGTTGACTGGGCAACAGCCGAGTTAATGGCGTATGGTAGTTTATTGGTTGAGGGCAAAGATGTACGCATGAGCGGACAAGATGTAAAGCGGGGTACTTTCAGTCACCGCCATTCAACGTTGTACGACGAAAATACCAATGCCGAATACAACAGGCTGAATCATTTTACTGCTACACAGGCGCCGTTCCGCATCTATAATTCTTTGTTGAGCGAGTACGCGGTGCTTGGATTTGAATACGGATATGCCATGGCCAATCCCAATGCCCTGGTGATCTGGGAAGCGCAGTTTGGTGATTTCTGTAATGGTGCGCAAACTATAGTTGACCAATTTATTACCACGGCCGAAACCAAGTGGCAACGTATGAATGGCGTGGTATTATTATTGCCGCATGGGTACGAGGGCCAGGGGCCCGAGCACAGTAGTGCCCGCATGGAGCGCTTTTTGCAAATGTGTGCTGAACTGAATTTTGTGGTATCCAATGTTACTACCGCAGCTAATTTTTTCCATTTACTTCGCCGTCAACTGGCATGGCCGTTCAGAAAACCATTGGTGAATTTTTCGCCAAAAGCTAACCTGCGCCATGCCGGCAGTTATAGCAGCCAGGAGGATTTTACAAATGGTGGGTTTAAGGAGGTTTTAGACGATACCGCTATACAAGATGCGGCTGCCGTCACCAAAGTATTATTATGCAGTGGTAAAATATATTTCGACCTGGCAGAACGGCAGCAGAAGGAAAACAGAATGGATGTAGCCATTATCAGGCTGGAACAGATTCATCCTTTGCCTCAAAACCAACTGGACGAATTGTATAAAAAATACAGTAAAGCCATCTGGTACTGGGTACAGGAAGAACCTTTGAATATGGGTGCAGCCACGTTCTTACGAATGAATCTTAAGAATATTAACTTCTATATTATCAGTCGGCAGTTAAGCGCAGCCACCGCAACAGGGTTTAATAAAGTACATCTGAAAGAGCAGGAACAGATTGTGGAAAAAGCATTTAGTATTTGATAACACGAATTATTAAACCACGAATTATTCGAATTACACTAATTACACGAATTGAAAGATGGGTATCTGCTTAGTCAGTGCAATTCGTTCAAATCCGTGCAATAAAAAAATAAAACAATCATGTTCAATTCATTAAGTGAAAAATTAGAATCTGCGTTCAAAAATATTAAAGGGCAGGCCAGGATCAGCGAACTCAACATCGCCAACACCGTTAAGGATATCCGTCGGGCATTGGTTGATGCCGACGTGAATTACAAAATAGCCAAAGAGTTTACCGATAAGGTGAAAGAAACAGCCCTGGGTGCCAAAGTACTTACCGCCGTTAACCCGGGTCAGCAAATGACCAAGATCGTGCAGGACGAATTAACTGCATTAATGGGTGGCAGCGAAAGCGAGTTTATGATCAACGGAAACCCGGCCATCATACTGGTAGCGGGTTTGCAGGGTAGTGGTAAAACAACGTTCAGCGGTAAACTGGCCAATTATCTTAAAACAAAAAAAGGGAAATCGCCCTTGCTGGTGGCAGCCGACGTGTACCGGCCGGCAGCCATTGATCAATTGGAAGTTTTAGGCGGACAGATAGATGTACCGGTATACAGTGAGCGGGAAAATAAAGAAGTGGTTGTCATTGTTCAAAATGCCATTAAAGAAGCCAGGTCGAAAAATAAAAATGTACTCATTATTGATACGGCCGGACGCTTGGCAGTAGACGAAGTGATGATGACTGAAGTGGCCAATATCAAATCGGCCGTTAATCCACAGGAAATTTTATTTGTGGTAGATAGTATGACCGGCCAGGATGCGGTGAATACCGCTGCTGCCTTCAATGAGCGGCTTGATTTTACCGGTGTGGTGCTGACCAAGCTGGATGGTGATACCCGGGGTGGTGCGGCTTTGTCGATCAAGTACACCGTAAACAAACCCATCAAATTTGCCAGCAGTGGTGAAAAAATGGATACCCTGGATGTGTTTTATCCCGACAGGATGGCCCAGCGTATTTTGGGCATGGGCGATATCGTGAGTTTGGTTGAGAAAGCACAGGAGCAGTTTGACGAAAAAGAAGCTGCCAAACTTGAGAAAAAGATCCGCAAAAACCAGTTCGATTTTGAAGATTTCAAAACCCAGCTGCAGCAGATCAAGAAGATGGGTAATATAAAAGACCTGATGGGTATGATACCTGGCGTGGGTAAGCAAATTAAGGATGTTGATGTAAATGACGATTCTTTCAAAGGCATCGAGGCGATGATCAACTCCATGACCATGCTCGAACGCCGCAATCCCGATATCATTAACCCCGGCCGCAAAGCCAGGATTGCTAAAGGTGCCGGTAAGGATATTGCCGAATTGAATGCCTTTCTAAAACAATTTGAGCAAATGAAGGGAATGATGAAAATGATGAATAAGATGCCCAAGGGTATGATGCCGGGCTTGGGTAAACGATAATGCCGGATTTTTTTTAAATAGCCCCAACCCCTTGGTTTTGGGGCTATTTTTTTATCTTTAAGAAGGAAAATACGGGGCTCAGGCAACCCGGGCAACTTAATAATCGTATGATGAGCAACCAAATTAGTTTACCATTAAGAGTAAAATCTACCAAATTTTGTCGAACAGACCCGATCTGTTACATATTATCCAGGGTTGTGTAAAAGCAAAAAGGGATAGTCAAAAACAGTTTTATCAATTGTTTTATGGCTACTCGATGGGGATTTGTATGCGCTATTGTGCAAGCCCCGATGACGCTGAAGAAATTGTACATGATGGTTTTTTAAAGATCTACCGGGCACTCCATTCCTTTAACCCCAAATACGCCGACATAGAGGCTTCGCTGAAAGGCTGGATGAAGCGCATCTTAATTAATACGGCCATCGACCATTTACGAAAAAACAGGCAGCACTTTTTGGTAGCTGAAATATTCGACAACCATTTTAATATAGCCGACGAAACAGAAACAGCAATCGACCGGATGACACATAAAGAAATTCTTGACGTTGTAGATCAATTATCACCCGTTTACAAAACCGTATTTAACCTGTTTGTAATAGATGGTTACAAACACGAAGAGATAGCTGATCAGTTGAACATATCGGTAGGTGCTTCAAAATCAAATTTGTCGAAGGCCAGAGCAAATATTAAAAAAATGCTGCAGGACGCAGAACAAAAATACTATGAGCAGAAAATCATTTAGTGATATCGAGCAGGTCATAAAAAATGCCGCAGAAGCCAATGAACCGGCTTTTGATGAAGCGGCATGGAAGAAGATGGAGGCCTTGCTGGATAAGGAGGATGACCGGAAAAGACCCGTTGTATTCTGGCTGTGGTGGTTATTGCCCCTGGTGATCGGTGGCGCAACAATCAGCTATTTTGTATTTAATAAAACAAATAAACAACCGGTGGTTGTTATATCAAAAAATGAGGCCTCGTTAAAAACGAACAACAACGAAACAGGTAAACAGCCGGCGGTTGCTGTATCTAAAAACGAAGGCTTACTAAATCATGATAACACAAATGTTTCAGGGGCAGCGCAAAAAGACCCCGGCGATCAAAGATCCGGATCTATGAACGAACAGGTTGGTTCAAATAATAGTGATGCACCAAAAAATACTGCTGCACCAAAGAATAGTAGTGCTCCGGGAAATACTGATTTTCCCTTGCGGGTTAAGAAAACCCCGGTAAAAACACCGGGTGCCGGAACTATTGAAGATGCCGAGCAATGGGGTAATAAAAATATGTTAACCGGAAACAGCAAAAGTAAAATGAAGGCAAGCATTGTAGCCCCCGGGCAACAGCAGGATGACGATGCTGAAGGTAAGGCCGAAATTGATACTAAAGAGCAGGAGGCCGGGTCAAATCCCGATTCAGTAAAAAAGGAAGAGATAATCGTTGTAAAAATTGATCCGGCTAAAACGGGTGAAAAAGAAATTGAAAAAATAGTTGACAGCCTGATTAGTAAAAAACTTGCCGATAAAAAAACAAAAAACAGGATTGCTAAGTTTTATGTTATTGTAGCCGCCGGTGTTGAAGGTAGCGGCGTAAAATTGTTTTCTACCGATAAAATCACCTCCAGGCTGGGTCTGTCGGCCGGGTACCAGTTCAATAAAAACCTAAGTGTGCAGGCAGGTTTTTATACCGGCAGTAAAAAATATAAAGCCGGCCCCGGCGACTATAAAACCAAACCAGGTTCCTACTGGGACCAGGTAATAATTACCGACATTGATGCCAATTGCAAAGTATATGAAATACCAGTCAGCCTGCGGTATGACTTTACGCCCGGTAAAAAATTGAATCTTTTTGCATCGGTTGGGCTATCCAGTTATATCATGAAAAAGGAAGAATATCATATTTCCTACGACAGGTATGGTACCCCACGTGAAACTGAAACTTATTATAATGGAAACAAGAACTTATTTTCTCTGGTAAGATTGACGGCCGGCGCACAGAAAAAAATAGCCAGGCAATTTGATATTTTCCTGTCTCCCGGGATAGCCATTCCCCTTTCGGGTGTGGGCGATGGTGAGGTAAAGTTATTCTCAGTGGATTCAACTTTTGGCCTGAAATTTACGCCCGGCCGAAAAAAATAACTTTTGATTTCCTCCGTCGATTACTGTTTATGGAAGAGAAATTCCCACAATTCTTGTGATTATCAATTAATTAAATAAAACGGTACTGTCTTACAGGAAACCATTCCAAAGAAAGTTCGTTCCTTATTCCAGTTCAAAATCATAAAAATGCTCATTTTAGGTGTCGAAAACCGAATTTTTATTAAGGAAGCCCGTTGGTAAATAAGTTGGCGGTTGTCGATCTATCTCAATTATTTGGCGCTTCTCCCTAAGCTGCTTATATTTGCAGTCCTTTTTTAAGGAGAAACCCTATTTAATAACAACCAAAAATTTCTATTTATGGCTGTAAAAATGAGACTGCAAAGGCATGGCTCAAAGAAGCGACCCTTTTATTTCATCGTTGTTGCTGATGGCCGGGCGCCACGTGACGGTAAATTCATTCAAAAATTAGGTACTTACAATCCTTTAACGGTTCCTGCAACTATTCAGGTAGATCGTCAGAAAGCATTGGACTGGTTACAAAAAGGTGCTCAACCCACCGATACTGTACGCCGTATCCTGTCTTTCAAAGGGGTGTTGTATCTAAAGCACTTACTACGTGGTGTTAGCTTAGGCTTATTCGACGAAGCTGGTGCGATGGAGAAATTCACTGCCTGGACAACAGAACATGATTCAAACGTTACCCGTCGTCAGGGTGCCCATAAAAAGGCCCGTAACGACAAACGTGATCAACCCATTGTGAAAAAAGTGGAAGCTAAAGTTGATGCAGCACCTGCTGAAGCAGCAGTTGAAGCACCGGCTGAAGAAGCTGTTGAAACACCAATAGCAGAAACACCCGCTGCTGAAGATGCCGACACGCCCCCATCTGAAGAAACCAAAACAGAAGAATAAATCACCTCTGTCAAGTTAATTCTTTTAAGTCCTGATTTTATTTTCAGGACTTTTTTTTTGAGGCAACTTGAAGGTAGATACCGGATATTCGATACTGGATGATGGATACTCGAAAATGGAAGCAGAATACTATTTTAGTACTTATAAATGCGTACACTGCATCCGGCATCTATTACCCCATTATCCATTACCCCATATCCAGTATCTTGCACTCCATGAACCATTATTTCAAAATAGGAAAACTCGCTGCCAGTCATGGCCTTAAAGGTGATCTGGTGTTACAACACAGTTTAGGTAAAAAAACATCGCTCAAGGGGTTAGAATCGATTTTTATCGAAGAAAAAAAAGACAGTTTTCTGCCTTATTTTATCGAATGGACAAAAATAAAAACCGACGATGAAGTGTTTATCAAGCTGGAAGATATCAATGACAAAGAAACTGCCCGTAAACTAACACCCCGGGAAGTTTGGATTACCGAAACTGATTTTAAAAAATTTGCCGCTAAATCTTCACCCATCGCATTGCTTGGGTTTAATATCGTCAATGATGGAGAAGACCTTGGTGAAATACTGGAAGTTATTGAACAGCCACACCAGGTTTTATGTGCCATTTTGTTAAATGGCAAGGAAGCATTGATTCCCATACACGAAGACAGTCTGGAGAAAGTGGATGCAAAAAACAGGAAAGTGTACGTTAACCTCCCGGATGGTTTGCTGGAGATTTATAGGTAATTTTAATGGGTGGACGCCCTGCCTCAAAAGATGACATCTTTCCAAAAAAGATGTCATCTTTTGAAGTAGATTATCTTTGAGAACAGCGACCCGACACCAGATGAACAATCCGCAACGCATCATAGCGCATTTAGACCTGGATACTTTTTTTGTATCGGTGGAATTGCTTAAACATCCCGAGCATCGCGGCAAACCCGTATTTGTTGGTGGCCGAGACAGGGGAGTAGTTACTTCGGCCAGTTACGAAGCAAGGCAATTTGGCGTGCGCAGCGGCATGCCTTCCCGTAAGGCCATGCAGCTTTGTCCGCAGGCGATCGTATTAAACTGGAGCCGGCACGAATACAGCAAATACAGTCGCTGGGTTACACAAATTATCGCCGCCAAAGCGCCGCTTTTTGAAAAAGCTTCCATTGATGAATTCTATATTGACCTTACGGGCATGCAAAAATTTTTCGATCCCCTGCAATGGACCATCAACCTCCGGCAGGAGATCATGGACGAAACCAAATTGCCCATTTCATTTGGTATGGCTTCCAATAAAATGATGGCAAAAATTGCTACCGACGAAGCAAAACCAAATGGATACCTGCAGGTTCCCTTTGGAAAAGAGAAGGAGTTTCTGGCACCGATGAAAGTGAGCAAAATACCCGGTGTTGGCGAACATACCTACGAAGTGCTTAAAGCGATGGGTATCACTACCATTAAAGACATCAGCGAAAAAACTCAAGAGGAACTGGAAGAAAGATTGGGCAAATGGGGCATCGATCTTTGGTATAAAAGCCAGGGAATACATCATGGCGAAGTGTCGCCCTACCACGAAGCCAAATCCGTTTCTTCGGAACATACGTTCGACGAAAATAAACTGGATGTGGATTATTTAAAAAGTGAATTGGTGCGCCTTACAGAAAAAATAGCTTACGAATTGAGGCAGGATGGAAAAGTGGCCGGCTGCGTGTCGGTAAAGATCAGGTACCATGATTTTGAAACAACCTCCAGACAAACTACTATTTCTTATACCTGCGCTGATGATGAAATTATTCCGGTAGTTAAAGAGTTGTTTGATAAGCTATATCATAAGGGCGAAGCGGTTCGCTTGCTGGGTGTGCGTTTGAGTGAACTTACCCATGATGCCATTCAAACCAATTTATTTGATGATGTAGAACGGAAGACAGACCTGTACAAAGCGATCGACAACGTGAAAGAACGGTTTGGTAAGGATGTGTTGAACAGGGCTTCGTCTTCAAAAAAGAAATAATGTTCCTTGATAAAATGCCAGGTTTATTGTTGGGTGGGCTAAAGCCCGTTATTCCCCGAAATTGAAATCCCCGCGCTGAAGAGCGGGGCAATTCATCTTCGCAGTACATTAATTGATTTTATCTTTTAATGAAATAAGCTCACCCTGTTTATTGAATAAGCTGCTTAATAAATGAATATCTTAACTTTCTATCGAATATTTTCTGTTTAAAAAATTGTCCTGCCTTTAATGAATTCCCCTGCGGCCTTTAATGAATTGCTGCTGCCTTTAATGAATTGCTGCTGCCTTTAATGAATTGCCCTGCCTTTAATGAATTGCCCTGCCTTTAATGAATTGCCCTGCCTTTTAATGAATTGCCCTGCCTTTTAAGGCAGGGAAAAAAGCAATCTCCCAAAGGGCTTCAGCCCTACAATCCCCATTTTTATTTATTCTTTGCCAGTTGCTGCAACAAAGCCCTGATATCTTTTGGGAGTTCAGCCTCCAGGTCAATAACCTGTCCGCTTTCGTCAGTAAATTTCAGCCGGTACGAATGTAAAGCCAGCCTGTTCAACATCGGCCGTTCTTCCTCATCGTGTTTACTAAGTTTATATTTCTTTTTGATAGAAGAAAGTAAAACCGGTTTTCCATCCCCATACAATTCATCACAGGCAAGCGGATGGCCTATGTTTTGGCAGTGTACCCGTATCTGGTGCGTTCGCCCGGTATGTAATTGAAACTGAACCAGCGAAAAATATTTGTGCTCCTGGATCACTTCATAATCCGTAACCGATGGTTTTCCACGCCGATGAACAATATACAAACCTCTTTGTACGCCATGCTCGGCAATGGGTGCATCAATGGTTCCCTTTTTATTGGCTGGTATACCATGTACCAGGCCCTGGTAATATTTTTCAATCTTTCGTTCTTCAAAAAGCTGAGAGAAATATTTGTGAGCAGCATCAGTTTTTGCGAAGATGATGATGCCACTGGTATCTCTATCCAGTCGATGTACGGTGAAAATTGAACCGTACTTTTCCAGCAACAGGTCCTTGAGTGATATTTGTGATTGTTCCCTGTCGGGGATCGATAATAAACCAGCAGGTTTATTAACAGCAACAAAAGAATCATTTTCAAATATGATATCGGGGCTATACTTTTTCACAGTCATTTACTTTTTGGAAGTGTTCATGTATTTCAGCAAACGGATCTCCTTTTCACTCAGGTAACGCCATTTGCTCCGTTCCACATTTTTTTTGGTGAGGTTGGCATACATCACGCGGTCTAATCCTTTTACATCATAGCCCAGGTGTTCAAAAATACGCCGTACAATGCGATTGCGGCCGCTATGCAGTTCAATACCGATGATCGATTTGTCTTTGCTGTCGGCATAAGCCAGGCTATCGATCAATATTTCACCATCTTCCAGTTTTAAGCCTTTTACAATTTTGTCGAAGTCGGCTTTTGTAAGCGGCTTATCCAGTTTTACTTCGTAGATCTTTTTAATCTCGTAGCTGGGGTGCGATAGTTTTTGGGTGAGGTCACCATCATTGGTGAGTAACAAAACACCCGATGTATTTCTGTCTAACCGGCCAATTGGGTAAACCCGTTCGGTTGTTGCCTGTTTGATCAGTTGCAACACTGTTTTTCTTCCCTGCGGATCGTCGGTGGTGGTAATATAATCCTTGGGTTTGTTCAGTAAGATGTACACCAGGTTTTTGGTGACAAACAATTTTTTGGTATTATAAATTACCTCGTCGGTTTCCAGTACCTTATAGCCGGGTTCCTTTACAACTTCCCCGTTCACTTTTACTTTACCTGCCGTTATATATTCAACTGCATCTCTGCGTGAGCAAACACCGCAATGCGCCATGAATTTATTAAGGGGCATGATGCCGGTTGGTGTATTGTCGTTCGCTGCAATGGCTTTAGCTGATTTTTGATGGGGCGTTTTAGCAGCGCCGCGGGGTTTGCTGACTTCAGCCCCTTTTACAATTTTAGATTGGCGATTGCCGGTTTCGGATTGCTCAACTGCCTGACTGGCAGGCAGGTTGCCCATTGCCGATTTCCCTTTTAAATTATCGGCAGCCTTCGTTGCCATACCGCCCTTTTTAGCCTGCCGGGCCTGGTATTCTTCCTTCTTCTTTTCTTCAAAAAAAGCGTTCCGGTCCTTGCGGTACTTTTTCTTTTCCTGGCGGAATTCTTCCTTAATTACACTGTTTTTTTTCTTTTTTTGGAATTTTTGAAATGGCGACTGGCTCATTTGTAGATGGGTTTTGCTGTTTTACAACAGTAGTGAGGGGCAAAGATATGTTTTTTTCATGGTCTCACGCCCCCGTCTGACCAGGAAAGATCGAAACAAAAAAAGCCATTCCTTTCGGAATGGCCTTGCCGGTATTGGGGATCTAATTATTTTTTAGCGCTACCCCTTCCTTTTCCTTCACGGTTTTTCTTCATTTCCTCTTTCTTCTTCAATTGTTCGGGGGTTAATATTTTATTGTGTTGCGCTTTTGCATCGGCTTTTAAAGCCATCATTTGTTCTTTTTTCTGCTCGCGGCTCAATGATTCGTTATTCCTGATCTTTTCCGCCTTGCCCTGGTTAGCGGCACGCTGCGATTTTAACTTAGCCACCTGGTCATCCGTTAGATCCAGTTTGGTCTTCATTTTATCCATGCGTGTAGCGTACTGTTGTTCTTTTTTAACTTTTTGAGCAGCGATCAATTCAGTCTTCTTTGCTTTTTGTTCAGCCGTTAACAAGCCATCCATTTTAGCTTTCTTGTCCTTCATAATAGCGGCTTTTCTGTCGCGCTGTTCTTTTACCGTGATGTTTTCATTTTTATTGAGCTCCTGCATTTTTTTGCGGGAATCTGCATTGATGGCTTTTGCTTGCATCTTTTGATCTTCGGTTAAGTTCAATTGTTTGGCCATCATCTGTTTTTGATGCATTTGGTGCTTTTGATGCTGGCCTCTCTTGCCCATTCTATCCTGCGCATTTGCAGTAATTGAAATGGCAAAAATGGCTATCAGGGGGATTAATACTTTTTTCATGTGTTTATTTTTAGGTTGTTTATTTATTGACTGACGGATAATGGGGAAGTTTAAGGTGAATGCGGAAAAAAGGTGTTTTTCTTTAGGTATTAACAGTTCTTTCACCCTTTTACCCTGCACAGGTAATTTAGATTTTTGTTCTGTGTATTTTTTCACCTTAAACCAATCAATCATGAAAAAAATAATATTAAAAACAAGGCAAACAAAACTTGTTTTTACAGTTTTAGCCTTATCAGCCATCCTGTTTTCCTGCAAAAAAGCCGACGATATGATGCCTGCACCGTCTTCAACCATTGCCAGCGTAACCGGCCCTACCGGTTTAACATCGGGGCCGAAAAACACCATCATTACTATTACCGGCACTAATTTTATAACCGATCTTTCTAAAATTGAGGTAAAAATAAATGGCAAGACTTGCACGGTTTTAACGGCTACCGCTACCACCATTACAGCACAAATACCGCCTGCCTGTGGAACCGGAAATGTGGAATTGTTTTTAAATGGTACCCGGTATGTTGGTCCCGTTTTTAATTTTGTGTACACCTATACTTTATCATCGGTTACCAACGGGCAGGTTGGTTACCTGGATGGGCCCCTGGCTACTGCCAAGCTGGAGGAAATAGTTGGTATTGCCATAGACGGGCAGGATAATATTTATAATGCGCAATACAGCAAACCAAGGGTGAGAAAAATTGGAGCCGACGGAAATGTGAGTACCATGGCCGGCGATGGCACCGTAGGATACCTCAATGGAAACGGCACATCGGCTAAATTGGGGCAGGCCGACTTTATTGCCAGCGATGCTGCAGGAAATATTTACGTAGCAGAAAACTCGAATGGAACCGGTACGAACTATATCCGCAAAATTGATGTAAACAAAAATGTAACCAATTTTTCTTCTTCAACATACTATTTTGAAGGGATAAAAATAATGCCAAACGGGAATATTTATGTGCACGCATTCGACCGGATTGGAAAAGTTACTCCTGCGGGTGTACTTACCTGGATAGCAATATCTGCTGCCGGAGCCGGGGATGTGGATGGGGTCATTGGTACAGCACAGTTTTCGTTGTATGGCGGCATTGAAGTGAGTACTGATGAAAAGAAGATCTACGTAAATGATTTTACGCACGGTACATCCAGTGGCAATAAAGTGAAAGTATTGGATGTAACCGCCAATACCATCACCACCATTGCCGGCAAAACAGGGCTTAGCAGCGGTGATGGTGATGCGTTGAATGCAGGGTTTAAACTAATCACCTGCACCTTGCTTGATAAAGACGGCGGTTTATATATTGCCGACGGTTTCAATAGTGTTATTAAATACCTGAAAAATGGCCAGGTATCTACTTTTCTTGGTGCAGCAGGAGCTGGCGATGTTGATGGAGATATCACTGTTGGTAAGATACAATACCCGCATGGCCTGGTTTGGGATTCAAAAGGAAATATGTTTATAGGTACGGCAACCAGCAATAAACTAAAAAAACTAACCATTGATTAAACCGGGATTTTAACTGCTCATTTGCGTTTATTGTATGGGGCTACTTTAACAGGTAGCCCCTATTTAATTTTAGCCGGTTTCCCCAGGCCGCGTTGACATATTTACTCAGGCTTCTTCATAAACCTGCGTTTACGTGATGTTTGGCTTTTTTCATGACTGGTTCATTTAATTCCTGAGGTATTCTTTATTGGTTGCTACAAATTTTAAAAGGCATATGAAAAGGGTGTATTTCTTCTGCCTTAATGGGTGATTACCCTGACAGGGCTGCCTGCTTCTTATTAGATATTTGTATTGCTGATCGGGCAACACAGGAGCTTTAAAAAAAATCTTAAACAATTAAAACTAACATTATGAAATTAAAAAGTCTTTTAACAACAGTTATGCTGCTGGCACTTACTTTGTCATTAACCCAGTGCAAAAAAGAGGTGGAAGAAATTATCGATCCGCCTGCTCCTGGTGGTGGAACTTTATCCGGTAATCCCGGTAACCCAAGGTTTAACCTGCAGTTCAGTAATGGCGCCAATGTAGATCTTGATCTGCATGTACTTACACCAAACAATTCGGAGATTTATTACGGCAATTCTACAGCTCAGAACGGAAGCCTGGATGTGGATTGTATCTGCGGCAATTGTGGTACAACCGGTAATGAAAACATTTTCTGGACTGACGGAACAGCACCAAGTGGTACATACAAGGCCTGGGTATATTATTATGGAGATTGTGGCTCCAGCACAGCTACATCCAATTACACATTAAGAGTAATGCAAAACAACACGGTTATCGCTACCTATACCGGCACCTTATCGGCATCAAACAGAACATCAGCAATGTATACGTTTGTAAAATAAATTTCTCGCGTGCATAGTTTTGTTTTACACGCACCCTGCAATTATTGCAGGGTGTTTTTTTATAAATCATTTCTTATTCGCCAACTGCCCGCAGGCCGCATCAATATCTTTACCCCGGCTTCGGCGTAAATTATCGTTTAAACGGAGTTTGACCGGGCGTTGGTAGTCGGTTAGATGATGTCTGTGTTCACCTTCGTGAGTGAAAAATTGTCAAGTAGGGGCAACTAATCAATTAATTCACAATGGATTGGAAAAGGTATCTATCCAAATAAAGGTTGATAATTATTGAATGCGATACCTTTAAACAGAAACTCGCTAAAGGTAATTTGCCCTTTATAATGAATGAGTTTCACAGGTATTATTCTGGCAAATAACCAATAAGAATTTGAAAGTAAGATTTGGCATATTGAACTTAAGAACTATTTTTGGAATGCAGGATAAGTAAAGTTTTTTATAAAAGCTTATTAAATATTTTGTGTACCTATTTAGCAAAACTGTACAAATTCTATTTTTCATATTTCCTGGGATCCAATACTTCTTGAAAAAATACGACATCAGTATGTCGCTGTTTTTTATTTCTGTGCTACAGGTTTTGTAAATACCCAGAAACAACTGACTAATGCAATTGAAGATTATCAGGTTGATCATTTTATTTTACGCCCAGCTGCTTGTCTTTTCCTGTAATCAAAACAAAACGGATAGGCGGCAGGACAATTTTATTCCTAGGATAATAAAAGCAAAAGGTTATTTGGTTCCTAAAGACAGCATGGCAGTACCAAAGAAAATTCCTCTTGATGAAAATAAACTAAAAAAAAATCTGGCTGGAAAACCACCCCTGTTTCCTGCAAATATTAATGTATACCCTGTAGGGAAACCAAAAGTTGTTATTGCAGGGAAACCAAAAATAATTACACCAGGTACCGATACTTTTCTTTTTCCTGAAAAAGTTAAGGCAATTGACAGCCCATTTGTTGCAGGCGCACCGGAAATGTTTATTGTTAAAGACATGATATTAGAAGGCAGTTTCGGAGTGTTTGGAAAACAACATGGACTTAAGCATAGTATTGTTTCGGCTATGTTGGAAGATAAATTGGGGAATATCTGGTTTTGTACTGCCGGCGGGATTTCGAAATATGACGGCAGATCTTTTTCAAATTATACCGAGAAAGAAGGGTTATGTAATAATGATGTAAGAAGTATCCTCGAAGATAAATCTGGAAATATCTGGTTTGGCACATTGGGAGGCGGGGTTTCGAAATACGATGGCAGAGCGTTTACAAATTTTACTGAGAAAGAAGGATTAAGTAATAATAAAGTAATCAGTATTCTGGAAGACAGATCGGGAAATATTTGGTTTGGTACCTGGGGCGGCGGAGTTTCAAAATTGGATGGTCAATCCCTGCCTGCCGGAAAGGCAAGTTTTACTCATTTTAGCAAGAAAGAAGGTTTACCCAGTAATAATGTTTCCAGTATCGTGGAAGACAGATCCGGAAATCTTTGGTTTGGTACAGCTGGTGGAGTATCAAAATACGACGGTAAGAATTTTGCCAATTTTACAGAAAGTGAAGGTTTGAACAATAATGATGTTCATTGCATCCTGGAAGACAGAATGGGAAATATTTGGTTTGGTACCACGGGAGGACTGTCTAAATTCGATGGCAAATCATTTACAAATTATACCGAGAAAGAAGGATTGGTTTATCATAATGTATTCAGTTTACTGGAGGATAGGCATGGGAATATTTGGATCGGCACTTTCAACGGGATTTCAAAATTTGATGGGAAGTCATTTACAGATGTTACAGAAAAGGATGGATTAAGTAACAATAATATTTATACAATGCTGGAAGACAGATCGGGAAATATGTGGTTTGGTACAGGCGGCGGCGGAGTTTCTAAATATAATAATCAACCTTTTACTAATTACACAGAAAACGAAGGCTTGTGCAAAAACTATGTTTTCAGTATACTGGAAGACAGATCAGGAAATATGTGGTTCGGAACGTGGGGTGGTGGTGTTTCCCAATTCAATAACAAATATTTTTCAAATTTTACAGAAAAGGAAGGCTTAAGTAATAATCATGTAAGAAGTATGCTTCAGGACAGATCCGGGAATATCTGGTTCTGTACCCATAATGGTGTTTCGAAATACGACGGTCAGTCATTTATATATTTTACAGAAAAGGATGGTTTATGTAATAATGATGTTTACTGTATCCTGGAAGATAGGTCTGGAAATATCTGGATAGGTACTACAGGAGGAGTTTCTAAATATGATGGCAGGTCTTTTACAAATTTTACTGTAAAGGAAGGATTAGGTAATAATGATGTTAATCAAATCATGGAAGATAGATCAGGAAACCTCTGGTTTGCTACTGCGGGAGGAGTTTCAAAATATGATGGCCAATTAAAACCTGCCGGGCAGGCAAGTTTCGTACACTTTACTGAAAAGGAAGGCTTATGTAACAATACAGTAGTAAGTATCCTTGAAGATAAATCAGGAAATTTTTGGTTTGGTACTAATGGCGGTGGTGTCTCAAAATTTGATGGCCGAACCTTTACTGATTTTACTGTAAAGGAAGGACTGATAAATAATTTTGTAGCCAGTATCCTTGAGGATAAACAGGGAAATCTTTGGTTCGGTACCCGTTTTGGTTTAAGTGAATTGACAACACAAAAGCAGGCTTTATTTTCAGAAAAAATAAAGTCAAATGGTTTAAATGAAAATGATATTTTTTTTAAAAATTACTCCTATGCCAATGGCTTTTTAGGTATTGGATGTAATAGTAATGCAATGCTTCAATCTAAAGATGGCAGAATCTGGATTGGAGCAAATGCGGGTGTAATCGCATTTAATCCCATTGGAGAATCTGGTGACACCAGCCCGCCAAACATTCAACTCACAGCCATTAAATTATTTAACGAAAATATTGCATGGTCTAAATTGAAACAAAAAAAAGATAGTAGTTTTTTACTGGGTAACGGGATAATGGTTAGTGATTTTCGTTTTGATGGTCTGAGCAATTGGTATAATTTACCCGACCATTTAAGTTTATCGTATAAAAACAATTTCATCTCTTTTGATTTTATTGGCATTACCATGAGCCAGCCGCAAAATGTAAAATATCGGTATAAACTGGAGGGCATGGATAAGAACTGGAGTGCATTAACTTCCAATGGCAGTGCACCCTATGGTAACCTGCCGCAAGGCACTTACACTTTTAAAGTTAAGGCCATGAATGATATGGGTTATTGGAGTAAGGAGTTCAATTACACATTCACCATCCGGCCACCCTGGTGGAAAACATGGTGGTTCAGGATAATGACAATAGTTTGGTTTTTAGCAATTATATTTTTCATTGGACGTTTTATTTACACTTATAAGTTACGCAAGGAAAGGGTAGCTATGGAAAAACAACTCGCTGTACAATCTGAACGTCAACGTATATCATCTGACCTGCATGATGATATCGGCTCTACGCTCAGCAGTATAAATATTTATGCAGGGCTTGCCAAAAAAGATTTAAATAAAAACGCTCATCTTGATTCTATCACACAAAATATTAACGCAGTAGTTAATAAACTGGATGACCTGGTTTGGAGCATTAATCCCAAATACGATGCGCTTTCAAGTATTGAAAGCCGTTTGAATGCTTATGCAGAACCGCTGGCAACAGCGAAAAAAATTATATTTAAAATTGAAAATAATTTTCCACTCGCAAATATCAAAATACCCGCACAAATCAAACATAATATATACCTGATTGCCAAGGAGCTTATAAATAATGCCATTAAACATTCAGACTGCAAAAATATCCATGTAAATTTCAATCAAAAGAATAAAAATTTTATTTTCTCTGTCAGTGATGATGGTATTGGATTTAATAAAGCCGAAATAGGAGTTGGCCGCAATGGGCTCAATAACATCTTCGATAGAGTATCAGCTATGAAAGGCACATTGAACACAGGAACTAACAATGGAAATGGAACCAAAACAATTATCAGCATTCCATTTTAGTACCATAAATCTGGTATAGGGCAGCCGGTTTTTTAATTTACCTTTAAAGTTATGATCAGGGTAGCCATAGTAGAGGACAATCTTTCCTATCTAAAAGCGATGCAGGTGCTTATCAGCAGCCAGCCCGATATGCTGATGGTGTACACGGCGGAAAATTTAAATGAATTAAATGCCCTTTATCATGCAGAACCCGATGTGGTGATACTGGATATTGATCTGCCGGTTCGTTCGGGTATTGAAGGTGTACGACTCATTAAAGACGCATTACCTAATGCCGGTGTTTTTATGCTTACTGTTTTTGAAGATGAAGATAAAATATTCAGTTCCATCAAAGCCGGCGCCCTGGGTTACTTGCTGAAAAAAGATCCGCCCGAAAAAATAGTGGAAGCCATTAAAGGAATATATAATGGCGAAAGCATTATGAACGGTAAAATAGCCCGAAAAATGCTGGATTTTTTTAGCCGTAAAGAAAATGACCGCCAACAAGACCTGGAACAATTTAAACTTACTAAAAGAGAAAAAGAGATACTGCAATTTTTAATTGATGGAAAAGCCTATAAAAACATTGCCGATATCTGCAGCATCAGCCTGCAAACCCTGTTTACCCATACCCGCAATATCTACAACAAGCTCAACATCCACTCCCGGGCAGAAATAGCGGCGAGATTTCATTAAAGCCATTCTCTATCTCCCTTTCTTATGCCAGCTGTCTGTTAATATCACATAAATCTGGTATTGTATTCAAGTAATTATTTTTGGAGTTTTAGCCTATTGTTTTATTAGGTGAATTTTCGAACCGTGTTTTCACCTTTTCATTCTCCGTCTTTTACCCCTTGTAAACAACAACAGGTTTTAATAGTTTGTAAAAAAATTATAATCATTAAACAGTTGATAATATTAAATACATGCTAAAAAAAGAAAGATGAAAAACATAGTCTACTTATTTGTAATAGTATTTTTATTAACAGGATGTAAAAAATTACAGAAGACGATAGTGGTAACGGAGGTGGAAGCGGTGGTGGCGGAAGCAGTAGTACCGGGCAAGCTATATTCTACACAGCTACAGATCTGGGGTGCGGAAACATTACAGTAACCTGCAATGGTATCAGCAAGGTGATCACGGGCTTTAACAGTACCACCCCAACCTGCGGGGCTAATTATGCTGCCACTTTCGCATTAGATCCTGGGACATATAGTTTTACAGCCTCATGCACCGGAACAAGTTGGACTGGTACAGTAATAGTTACTGCGGGAGTATGCTCAACAATGCAATTAACTGGAGGAGGTGGTGGAACAGGCACACCAACCCAAGCAATTTTTTGGACAGCTTCTAATTTTGGATGTGGACCAATTAATGTTACTTGTAATGGTGTAACCAAACAAATAACTTCCTATACTTCAAGTGCACCCTCATGTGGAAGTGCTGGTTTTGCAACATTTTCACTAGGTTATGGCACTTATAGTTTTACCGCAAGCTGTTCAGGATATAGCTGGAGTGGAACTGTTAGTACAACTCCAGGAGCCTGCACAAAAACGCAACTTACATTATCTGGCGGTGGTGGTGGTGGAGGTGGATGTGGTGGCCAGATTACAGCTTACGGGTCTGTGGTAGGCGTCAGCACACCACTTAACGTCTGGACCAGTTGGTATAAAGTTGCAGATGTAGGCAACGGAGCTGTTTATATTAGCTTTAAACTATTTGGATGCAGTGGGCCATATGTAATTGGTTATCCTAAGTATAGAATACAAAATACATGTACGAACATACCAATTTGCCGACTTTCTTTTAAGTTTGAATGGGCAGATTGTGGCGGTGTAAAATATCTTGAAACAATATCTGGCTTGGCATTGAACTCTGCCTATATAGATGAAGATCCCGGCCTGTGGTTTTTAGGGAAAAATGTAACACAATCATATGTTCCCAGTTCTGTCAAGTTACAATAATGTTGAACCTAAAAAAGAGACCAGCCAAAAAGGAGGAAATATTTTGGTGTTTGGAGAAAGGGACCAGCGAAAAACTGGATAAAGACAGTCTTAAAGAACTTGATTGAGGAGGAAAAAATTTAAGTTCTGCAGATGGTATGTTTTTGTATGTAACCAATGTTAAATTTTCTAACAATGGTAACTGGGTTACGCATTTCTTTAGTAAGCCTATTAATTCATCTGCTATAAATAACCAGGTCTTATTCTGCTTCTCATAAATTCAAGTTATGTTCAGGAAAATATTACTGTCATGCATTATTGTTTTTCCGTGTATTATAACCGGGGATATTATTCCTTCACTTGAATCAAAATTACCAGCCCCTGTTTTTAATTTTACAAAAGCGAATCATCCTGGCAAAAAAGCCAGAGCAACCATTAGCCCATTTTGGGAAACAGCTAAAAAAAATAATACTATTGATACGGCTGCTTTAAAACAAGGTAACTGGTATGCAGATGCAATAAGAAACATAGAGGTAAGTGAATATGAAATAAATAAAGATGATATAACAGGGGTCTATTGCGGCCCAAACCGTAAACAACGATTGAGATCATTTTTTAATTACAATAGTTTTACTCTGCAACCCAGCAGTGAAACGCAGGATTGGACATTAAAAATGCAGCTCTCCGGTATATATGCTGATAAAAAACTGGTTGCCCGGCCAGAGGAAAATGATCTGCCTGTGATTGGCTCTAATAAAATTGTTTTCAACAATCAAAATTTTACTACCGAATATGTAAACAACAAGGATGGCATAAGGCAAAATTTTGTCATACAAAAAGAGCCTGCCTCTAAACCTCAAAGCATAAACATCAAACTGCAAACAGGCAAGGGTTGGTACATTAATAAGGTACATGATAAAGAACTGCATTTTGCAAAAAGAGAAGGCGAACAACTCAGCAAAAAAATTACCTACAACAGTTTAAAAGTTTGGGATGCCAATAATAAAGAATTGACAGCAAAGTTTGCAGTTAATAAAAAACATAGTGCATTTGAAATTGAAGTGAATACAGTAAATGCAGTTTATCCTATAACTATTGATCCTTTAAGTACAGGCTCAGCGGGTACACCTGATTGGATTGGCGATGATGCTGACCAGACAAATGCCTATTATGGTTTTAGTGTTGCTTCTGCAGGTGATGTGAATGGGGATGGATATAGCGACGTGATCATTGGGGCAAGAGGTTTTGATGGGGCATTTACTGATGAAGGCCGTGCCTTTGTCTACCATGGTAGTGCAACAGGCTTATCTTCCACCCCGTTAATCATCCCCTATGTAGCTAATGAAGCGAATGCATATTTTGGGGAAAGTGTTTCCAGTGCTGGTGATGTAAATGGCGATGGATATAGCGATGTAATTATAGGAGCATTTGGTTCAAGATATCTTGGTAATCCTCTTTATCCAGGTCGCGCCTTTGTTTACCATGGCAGTGCCAGTAGCTTATCGACTTTTCCTGATTGGATTGGAGTTGACTCTGACCAAAGTGCTACCGATTATGGGGGTAGTGTTGCTTGTGCTGGTGATGTGAATGGTGATGGATATAGTGATGTAATCATCGGGGCGGAATATTATAAAGACGGAACTAATGCCGCGGAAGGCCGGGCTTTTGTTTATCATGGCAGTGCCAGTGGCTTATCTGCCATTCCCAATAGTACACCTGATGATGCCAACTTGCCAAATGCTCATTTTGGTGTTAGCGTGGCCGGTGCCGGAGATGTAAATGGGGATGGATTTAGTGATGTAATTATTGGGGCGCATTTATATAATGATAATCTTCCATATTTTAAAGAAGGCCGAGTATTTGCTTACTATGGCAGTGCCAGTGGTTTATCTAGTTCCCCTAACTGGTTTAGGGATGATGCTGATCAAGACCAGTCAGGATTTGGAATTAGTGTAGCCAGTGCCGGAGATGTAAACGGAGATGGGTACAGTGATGTGATTATTGGAGCATATGGTTATGATGATGGGCCTTTTGGGTCAGAAGGCCGTGCTTTTGTTTACCATGGCAGTGCTGGTGGTTTATCAACCATTCCTAACAGTGTATTAGATGATGCAGATCAAAGTCTTGCATATTCTGGATTCAGTGTAGCAAGTGTGGGTGATGTAAATGGAGATGGGTACAGTGATGTGATGATGGGGGCTTATTTATATAACGATGGAGCCAATAATGATGAAGGGCGGGCCTTTCTTTATTATGGCTCTTCTACAGGTTTATCGGCAACACCTAAATGCATACTAGATGATGCAGATCTGGCAGGAGCTAAATTTGGCTGGAGTGTAGCAAGTGCAGGCGATGTAAATGGCGATGGTTATAGCGATGTGATTATTGGAGCTCCTTTTTATAATGATGGACCCAATACAATAGAGGGTCGGGCTTTTGTTTATCATGGCAGCCCCAGCGGTTTATCCGCTGTACCAAACAACACACCAGATGATGCCAACCAGATTGACGCATCTTTTGGTTGGAGTGTGGCTAGTGCAGGCGATGTAAACGGGGATGGATATAGTGATGTGATCATTGGTGCCCCTGATTATGATGATGGGGCTAACACGGATGAGGGGCGTGCATTTATTTATCACGGCAGTGCAATGGGTTTATCAGCAAGCCCAAACTCTACTCCAGATGATGCCGATCAGGCCGGCGCTAAATTTGGTATTAGTGTTGCCTGCGCAGGAGATGTAAACGGTGACGGGTATAGTGATGTGATTATTGGAGCATATAGTTACGATGATGGTGCCAATCTTAATGAAGGTCGTGCTTTTGTATATTTTGGTAGTGCCGGTGGTTTATCGGCCAGCCCAAATAACACGCCAGATGATGCCGACCAGGCAAATGCGAATTTTGGATATAGTGTAGCTGGTGCCGGTGATGTGAATGGTGATGGATACAGCGATGTGATCATTGGGGCCTGGCGGTATAATGATGGGGCTAATACCCAGGAAGGGCGTGCCTTTGTATATTATGGCAGCGTCACAGGGTTATCAGCAAGCCCTGATAACAGCCCTGATGATGCCAACCAGGCATTTGCCTATTTTGGCTATAGCGTAGCTGGCGCCGGTGATATTAACGGTGATGGGTACAGCGATGTAATTATTGGGGCTTACGGTTTTAATGACGGAGCTAATGGCCAGGAAGGCCGTGCATTTATATACCATGGCAGCTCCTCGGGTTTATCAGCCAATCCAAATAATACACCTGATGATGCAGATCAACCCGGTGCAAATTTTGGCTGGAGCGTTGCCGCAGCAGGGGATGTGAATGGGGATGGATTCAGTGATGTGATTATCGGAGCTCCCTACTATAATGATGGTATCAACGATGATGAGGGCCGGGCTTTTGTATATCATGGTAGTGCTGCTGGTTTATCAGCTACACCTAACAGTACCCCTGACGATGCTGATCAGGACTTAGCCAGTTTTGGAATCAGTGTAGCTAGTGCTGGCGATGTTAATGGCGATGGATACAGTGATGTGATTATTGGTGCTTTTCTTTACGATGATGGGGCTAATGCAGATGAAGGCCGTGCTTTTGTTTACTATGGAAGTTCCTCAGGGTTGTCAGCCACTCCCGGTGATATACAGGATGATGCCAACCAAGCAAATTCTGATTTCGGCTTTAGTGTTGCCGGTGCTGGAGATGTCAATGGGGATGGATTCAGTGATGTGATTATTGGGGCTTATAGTTATGACGATGGAACCAATACCAATGAGGGCCGTGCATTTGTATATTATGGTAATAATGGTGGTGGTCTCCGAAATAATCGCGCATTTATAATACCGACCTTATAACTCCTATAGACCGAAGCAATATACTTATACCAAACCTCTTTGGCGCTGGGTTGTTTTCAAAATCACCATTAGGCAGAGTAAAAGGTAAACTGGCTTGGGAAGTAAAAAAGTAGGGGCAACCTTTCAGTGGAAACCCTATAACAAACAGTGCTGCTTACTTAGATAAGCAACCTTCGCTAACTGACCTTGGCATCGCAGGTACAGAACTAAAATATAATGTACAAAAACCTGGGCGGCAAAATAAGATAAGGGTAAGAGTGGAGTATGATAAAGTTTCTGCCATTACCGGCCAGGTCTTTGGGCCATGGCGTTACCCAACCGCTTATTTACAGGGGGCACATGGTATGAACTCTATTCCATTGCCTATAAAATTAAATTCATTCGAGGGAGCATTAGTTGCGGATAAAGTAAAACTCCAATGGCAATCGTCTGATGATGAAAACGTGGCAATCTATCAAATTGAACGCAGCAGCAACAACAGGAATTTTACTACAATCGGCAGTGTACCTTCAATTCATCAAAACAGCAACAGTTATATTTTTACTGATAGTCAACCATTGAAAGGTTTATCCTGGTATCGCCTTAAAATTACGGATGAATACAACCATATTAATTATTCCAAAACTGTTGTCATAAAAAATACCAATGATGAATTTTAGGTTTATCCAACCTTACTCAATAAGGGCGAAAAGATGAACCTGCATTTTAAAAACAGTAATACAAGTAGTTTGGAAATTCAGTTAGTGAATATTAGTGGAGCAACTGTTTTTAAAAAAGCAATGGATGTCAATAGCAATACCATTCCAGTAGAATTGCCATCAATGTCATCAGGTGTTTATATTTTATCTGTAAAGCAAAAAGGGGCAAATGTAAATGTGCAAAAAATTATTATTCGGTAGTAATTATTTTAAAAATAAGTATTTCATCTCATAAAGATGGTATGCGTAAAAAATTATACAATGAAACTAATACATTATTACAAACCTTTGCCGGTTATCTTTTGTTTATTGTTAATTATATCCTGTACTAAAAGTAGCGATACCGACCCAGTCAATAATCCTGCACCTGCTATAACCGGCACTTTCACTTTCAATGGAGAGGTTAATACAGGTACTTCTTTGTGCTATACAGACGCATCAAACTATACAGGGACCGGGTTGGCAGCCAGGATTACTTTGAATACACCAGGCTATATTAAAAATGTAACACTTGGAAATTTACCTTTGTCGGGTTCAGTTGCTGTATCAGATAAATATGACAGGATAGGTTGCTATAGTTGTCCTGTTATTTTCACTGATTATGGACTTCTTCCTTTTGACACAGAAGATAGTTATGAGTCATTCTCAGGCACTATTACAAAAACCAGTACAGGTTATTCTTTTAGTGCATTACTGACAAAAACCTATGATATTGGAACCTCCGGGGCTCAGAAATATTCATTAACTGGGAGTTTAAATTGTCAATGAGTAAAAAATGGATGAAAATATTATTTCTTATTCGCCAACTGCCCGCAAGCCGCATCAATATCCTTACCCCGGCTTCTTCTTAGTCTTACATTCACCCGGTGTTTGGCCAGGTAATCGGTAAACAATT
The DNA here is from genome assembly GCA_016710745.1 of Chitinophagaceae bacterium. GTDB lineage: Bacteria > Bacteroidota > Bacteroidia > Chitinophagales > Chitinophagaceae > Ferruginibacter. The sequence continues at coordinate 644,115 of JADJVB010000013.1, forward strand.
GCGTCGTGTCCTCTTCCGATTTTAAATAAGGAATGCCCGACACGGTATTAAACTCAATGATATTTATTAAATGAGTAGGTATTTTCCGGTATACTTTTACCAATTCTTCTGCATCTTCTATACTGTCGTTAACTCCCTTTAAAAGAACATATTCCAAAGTGATGTCGTTCTTGGTTTGTTCATAAAAGTAATTGAGGGCCTCCGTTAATGCCGCAATATTGTTGGTTTCATTTATGGCCATTATGGTATTTCGCTTTTTATCATCAGCGGCATGCAGTGATAACGCCAGGTTAAACCTTACTTTATCATCACCCAACTGCCTGATCATTTTGGCTACACCTGCCGTGGAGACAGTGATCCTTTTGGGGCTCATGGCCATACTGTCGCTGGCCGTAATTCTTTCAATAGATTTTAAAACATTGTTGTAATTCAACAATGGCTCACCCATGCCCATGTAAACTATATTGGTAATACCGGTGCCATACATTTTTACACTCTGCTCATTCAAAATGGCTACCTGATCGTATATCTCATCAAAGTGCAGGTTGCGCTTACGGTCCATTAAACCGGTTGCACAAAATTTGCAGGCCAGGCTGCATCCTATCTGAGAGGATACGCAGGCCGTATTTCTTTTTTCGGTGGGAATGATCACGCCTTCCAGCAAATGCCCGTCAAACGTTTTAAACCTCGATTTTAAAGTACCATCACTGCTGTGCTGGGTGGCATCTACCGTCATGGTTTTAAATTCAAAATCTTCAGCCAGTTTTTTACGCAATTCCAGCGATAAATTGCTCATGTCATCAAAACTGCGGGCATTATTCTTCCAAAGCCATTCATAGGCCTGTATTGCTCTGAACTTTTTATCTCCTATCGATTCAAAATATTCTTTTAATTCTATTAGGCTTAAACTGCGTATGTTTTTTGATGCTGACATGCGGCAAAGGTAAGCCAAGGCAGCTATTATCGGCTTTTAAAATACCTTGGTCAGGGTATATACCCATCTTTAAAATATTTTATTTTTGAGCATGGTTGAAGCAAATGGCCGAAAGATCCAGCCAGGCTAAATCTGTTTTCATAACTAAATTGTATAATTCATGTTAATCCGGGTTTATTATTTCATCATATTCATGTTTGTAATAAGCCTTCAAAGCACGGCACAACAGGCCTTGATTTATGAAGAATCCTTTGATATGAATACCAGGGCCTGGGCCGTTTGGGATAATGAATGGAACAGCGCCCGGTTTGCGAAAGGGCAATCCCTGTATGAAATGAAAGGCAACTATTCTCACCAGACCTGGAATAATGAGATACGATTTGATGTTGCAAGGGATTTTGCCATTGAAACGAAGTTTAGTTTGCTGAACGGCAAACCGGGCGAAACCAGCTTCTGGCTGGAATGGGGCCTGGCCAACGTGGGGAAAGATTATTTTGCATTTGGAATTTATTCCGATGGAAAATTCCAGTATGGAAAATCGGTTAACAGTAAATGGACGCCAATAACAGAAACACCTGTATCCAATGCGGCTATCGGGAGTGGTAGCAATAAGGTGAATGTGATGCGGATTGAAAGAACAGGTCAATCCATGATTTTCCGCATCAACGGAACTGAAGTGTACCGTGCAAATTTTGAATCATTCAATACCAAGTGTGCCACCGGTTTCCAGGCTAATGGCCTGCAGCAGTTGGCGGTAGATTACCTGCGGATATATCAGGATCCTTCAGCAAATGATCTTACAGCAAATAAAGTGGCAACATCAACGCTTTTCCCCAACTTTAAAAAACTGGATAAGGACATTGAATGGAAAAGCGGCTATTTGTTTGCTGGCTGTGTGAATGGCAATTGCGAAGACGGAACGGGAACCTACCTGGAAGTTTACTGCGACCGCTGGAACGAAAACAAAGGCAAGCTGCAGTATAAATTGTATAAAGGCATTTTCAGCATGAATGCCAGGCTATTCACCGGGTCCATTTACTACAAAGATTTTCTGGTTGACAGAAAAAACAACCGTAAAGATTTTGAACCGGAAAAAGGATCGGTTGATTTCAGCAGCGTGGAGAAAACCTGCACTGAAGGCGAAAGCGGGGAAATGAAACTTACCGGAACTTCGGATTTGTTTTATGGCGTAAAATTTTACAGCAGGCATGGGCGGTCAAAAGGTTTGATGGCAAAGCCAGGAGTTTACGCAGAGGGCTACTATCATAACGGCGAACCTGTTTACATGTACCTGAAAGATAATGCCGGTAACCAGTTTTGGGGATTGGTAAATCATAATTTTGAGAAAGTGGCCGGATACGAGAAGAAAGTTGATGGTACCATATATGCCGGCGGCTTTTACAATGAAATGTATTTTGGGCCCGGCCAACGCACCGGCAATGGCAAAACCGAAGAAGGGATATGGAACCGCGGCGGACTGGTATCGGCCCAGCCGGTCTTTATTCCGGATACAGCCCTGCTTAAAAAAGCGGCAATGGAGATTGCAGGAAATTTGCCCTTCTCCATTAAGCTGGATCCGTTGAATGTGGATGAATATCACGATAATGGTTTTGGAGGCCGCATCTACAAAGAAAACGGAGCCGAAACAACATCTGTTTTAAATGGAAACGGCCTGGTATTGGGCTACGATCACCAATTGTATTTTGGACATTTCATCAATGGAAAGGCAGATGGCATGGGCTTTTTTGCAATACCCCGCTGGGGAGAGGGTAGTTTTCCAAAAAGCACAAATGTATACGGAGGATTTTTTGAGCAGGGGAAATTAATGGTAGGGCCTGTAGTTCATAAAACCAGAACGGTGGAGATCAGTAAGGTATGGGAATTGGTAACTGCAATTAAAGATGATCAGAATTTTCAGGAAGAACGGATGATGATCCGTAACTCAAATTATTTTGGTGCACTTACAAGTTTTCGGGCAAAAGCACAAAAAGGTGTTGCAAATGCAGGCTATCATGTAAATAAATTCAATGAGTTCTTTACAAACAAGGAAGATTTTATTGTAAACAAACCGGCAAACCCTGAGCTGCAAAAAACGATGGGTCTTTATTTTTCCGGTAAGCCGGGTGATGCGTTCAAAGGACTTGCTGCAGCCGCAGACCTTGGTAATGCAGAAGCAACCTATTACCTGGCAGGTTTTTATGAAAAGGGCATTGCTACCGAAAAGCATATTGGCAAGTCGGATGATTATTACCGAAAATCTGTACAAGGTGGGTATATACGAGCCGCTTTGCCATTGGCCCGCAAAAGCCTGACTATTTTTGAAAGCTTGTTGAAATATGGAACGCCTTATACTTTGTGGTTTAACGATTCGGCCATGAAATATTATATGATTGCGGCACAGTCTCAACCCTCACAATCAATTTCACCTGCTGAGATACAGGAGAGCAGGATTGGTTATTACCGGGCCAAATATCCTGCCCTGCGAAATTCAATAAATATAAACATACAATTGGGCGATGATGCGGATCCCAACACCAGTTTTGGCAATGTAATAGCAATGGATAAAGCAGACAAACAAAGGCAAGCAGATATGAAAGCAGATATGCTGGCAAATATTAATAAAGTTGCCGGCAGTTATTATTATTGCATTTCCAGCCATCAGATACTTTATGTTGCCCCTTATGTGGATAAGGGAGGCACAACTTATGTGTTGAATGCCAAATACTTACACTACAACCAGTCTAAAAATTTTTATTCCACAGTAGCGGTAAATGCGCTGTTAAACCCGGGTTTGTATAAACGTATTAATCAAACCCTTACCTGCTCTGCATGTAAAGGAGAAGGCGTAATATACAGAGCTTATAAAACAACCGTAGCCGATTATGAGTATACCCTGGGCGTAAAAATTGTACAAAGTGGCAGCAACGCCAGCAAATGCCTTGCTTGCGGTGGCGGAGGCCTGGTGCACTAATGCGGTTGTGATGAAATTTCATGAATTGTCTTCAGAATTTTGTAGCTTAACGGTATCATGAAAAAAATGCCAGTCTGCGTGTACTTATTTTAAGCAACGATGGCCTTTTGGTGGTTAAGCAACAAACTTTTTTTAAAAACAGTTTTGGCCGGCTAAGGGATATTTGTATTTCACCGGCAGGCAGAGTTTACCTGTGTAGCAGCAATGGCGCTAACCGGGATTTGCTGGTACAAATTTCTAAACCTTAGGCCTATCTTTGCCAACGCCGGATACATAAAAAATAATATGCAAACAGTTTATATAATAGATGCAATAAGAACCCCGATTGGTAAATACGGTGGCTCATTAAGCGGTGTACGTCCCGATGATCTGCTGGCCCATATCATCAGTGTGTTGGTGAAAAGAAATGCCTCAATCGATCTGAACGCCATTGAAGACGTAATTGCGGGAGCAGCCAACCAAAGCGGCGAAGATAACCGTAACGTGGCCCGCATGGCGGCGCTGCTGGCAGGCTTGCCTGCTACGGTAGCCGGAAATACGGTAAACCGTTTATGCGCCAGCGGACTGCAGGCTATTATGGATTGCGCCCGGGCCATTGCCTGTGGTGATGGCGAATTGATGATTGCCTGTGGGGTGGAGAGTATGAGCAGGGCTCCTTTTGTGATGCCAAAAATGACCAGTGCCTTTGCCCGCGACCCGCAGATCGCAGACACTACCTGGTTGGCGTTTTGTAAATAAAAGACTGGCAGAAATGTACTATCCCTATGGTATGGGCGAAACAGCCGAAAATGTTGCCAAAAGGTGGAACATCAGTCGCCATGCGCAGGATGAATTTGCCTTTGAAAGTCAGCAAAAGTATGCCAGAGCCCTGGCCGAAAATAAATGGCAGGATGAAATATCGCCCATCCAGGTACAAATTGGTAAAGAGGTTTTTGATTTTGAAAATGATGAGCACCCCCGTTTGTCGAGCCTCGAAAAACTAAGACAATTAAAACCGGCATTTCTGAAAGACGGCACCGTAACGGCCGGTAACAGCAGCGGTATCAACGACGGATCGGCTGCCATGTTACTGGCCAGTGAATCAGCAGTAAAAAAATATGGGTTGATCCCGATGGCGAAAATGGTGAGTATGGCGGTGGCCGGGGTAGACCCTGCCATTATGGGCATTGGACCGGTACCCGCTACAAAAAAAGCACTGGAAAGAGCCGGCCTTGAAGTTGGCGACCTGGATCTGATTGAATTGAATGAGGCTTTTGCATCACAATCGATTGCCTGCATTCATGATCTGGGACTCGATCTCGAAAAAGTGAATGTAAACGGCGGTGCTATTGCGCTGGGGCATCCTTTGGGTTGCAGCGGGGTAAGGATATCTACCACATTATTGCATGAAATGAAAAGGCGTAAATCGAAATACGGCCTGGCAACGATGTGCGTTGGGGTAGGCCAGGGTGCAGCAATTATTTACGAGCGATTATAAATTTTTAAAATAGCCGGCCAGTTTGTCAAAAGGTACCTGTTCCTGATTGCCCGTGGCTAAATTCTTAACAGCACCATTTTTTTCTGCTATTTCTTTTCACCGATGATGACCACAAAAGGGATATTTTTCTTTTCAGCATAGCTGAATTGCTTGTTTATTTTTACAGCCTCATGATATAATTCGCTGGCCACACCACTGGCGCGTAATTCCTGCATAACACCAAAAGCAAATGTACTTTCCGCTTGGCCCATATTAAAGAACAGGGCCCTGGTGCTTACCTGCAAATCGGTTGGAAATAAATTCATTTCTTCCAGCACGTCATAAATCCGGTCAACGCCAAAACTGATGCCAACGCCCGGGATACCCGGTACACCAAATAAGCCGGTAAGGTCGTCGTAACGGCCGCCACCGCCGATACTGCCCATCTTTACTTCTTCGGGGGCTTTAACTTCAAAAATGATTCCGGTGTAATAATTTAATCCCCTGGCCAGGGTAAAATCGATGCTGAGGTTGGTGTTTTTTGTTTGGCTGAACAGGAACTCCACTTCATCAATTCCTGCTTTCCCGGTTTCCATGGAGCCGATCAGGGATCTTATTTGCGCCAGTTTTTCTTCGTTGCTTCCGTTGATATTAAGGTAAGATTCGATGATGGTTATCTGCTCCCGATCCAACCCACGTTGCTGTAATTCTTCGGTAACTTTTTCCATGCCGATCTTATCTAACTTATCAATGGCGATGGTGATGTTGATCATCTTATCGGCACCGCCACATAATTCAGCAAGCGCAACTAAAATTTTACGACTGTTTATTTTTAGCTCATAATCTTTTAGTCCGAGTGCAACCAAAACCTCATGATAGATATTGGCCAGTTCCACTTCATTCAATAAAGAAAGACTGCCCACAACATCGGCATCACATTGGGTGAACTCGCGGTAGCGGCCTTTTTGTGGCCTGTCGGCACGCCATACCGGTTGAATTTGATACCTGCGGAACGGGAAGCTGAGTTGGTTGTGGTTCATCGCCACATAACGGGCAAATGGAATAGTGAGGTCATATTTCAAAGCACGTTCTGTAATATCGCTGCTGCTCTTTCCTTCTAAAAGTTTTTCAAAACCGGCTTTTGATTTTTCAATATTTTTTTCGTTGTCAATGCCGTTGTTCAGGATTTTAAAGATCAGTTTATCACCTTCCTCACCGTATTTTCCCATCAACGTATCCAGGTTTTCCATGGCCGGTGTTTCCAGTGGTTCAAAACCATACAGTTCAAAAACCTGTTTGATTACCGAAAAAATATAATTCCGCTTCCTGACCGTTTCGGCCGAAAAATCACGGGTGCCCTGTGGTATGGATGGTTTATTGCTCATGTATGCTATGCTGCTGTTTTGAATATTTTTCTATTATGGTATCGCAGTTGTTATTGATGATTTCAAACACTGCGTGGTAATCGCTTTCGGGTCCGTTCCAGGGGTCGGGCACATCTCTTTCTTCGCTCGGAAACGATTCTTCTAAAAACAAACTTACCTTTTTTGAATCAAACTGGGTTTTGCCAATCCGCCGCATATCATCCAGTACATCATCAGCCATGGCATAAATTAAATCAAATTTGTTGAAATCTTCTGCATCAAACCTCCGGCTTCTCTGTTTACTGATGTCGATTCCGTTTTCTCTGGCCACTTTAATGCTCAGTTGATGAGGCGGTTCGCCGGTGTGGTATCCATTGGTACCGGCACTTTCAATTTGCCAGTTTAATCCGGCCTTCCATGCTTTATCCTGTAAAATACCTTCTGCCAGCGGACTGCGGCAAATATTACCCAGGCATACCATCAAAATTTTCATGCGGCAAAGATAGTTAGCGGAAGGCAATGGGCAAAAGCAATGGACAATTAGCAACAGGCAATGAGCGGTTAGCAGTCAGGTGTTAGTTATTAGCCATTGCGCATTACGCGGCCGACAACCTTAACCTGTTGAAAAAAGAAGTTAATTTCAGCATCTAACCGCCCACTGCCCACTGCCCACTGCGAACTGCCCACTGCCCACCGCCCACTGCCCACCGCCCACCGCCCACCGCCCACCGCCCACCGCCCACCGCCCACTGCTTTATGGAATCTGCGAACAAACACATCTTACTACCGAACATGGCGCCGGTTTTGAACCTTATTTTTTCACTCAAAACCAAAAACGATGAACAGTCAACAGATCATGAAAACTGATATCCTCGATATCGTTTTCGAAAAACGTAACAAAGCTTATGGAGCTTATGAATTACGTAAGTTCTATCCCAATCGATTAAAACAGGCCTGGGCTTTATGTTGATCATCGCCGGTTTGTTTGCAGGGTTTACGTTGCTGCCCAAAAAAATAATCCGTTAAGAAGCGTGGTATTTAGTTTTACAGATACTGATTTAAAAGCTGTTGAACCAAAGCCAAAAGAGCCCAAAAAGAAACCCGAAATGAAGCCGGAGAAAAAAAGCCGGATGTAAAGGCGGTACCAGTTCCAAATCAGAAGAAATTCGTTAACCGGATAATAATTGTTGCCAGCCAGGTAAAAACAGATACCATCGATGCATTGAAACCCCAGGATGTGATCAGTAATATAAATACCAGGCCAAATGGTTCAGTTCCGCCATTGGTAAAGCCGCCTCTTCCGCCAACGATCAACGGAGCGCCGGTAGCCGCAATACCAAAAATAGATAAAGTAACACCCAGGCATGGAGATGCGGTTGATATTTTACCATCGTTCCCCGGGGAATGGATGCCTTGCAGCAGTTTATGAAAGATAACCTGCAAAATCCTTACGATTGGGAAAATGGAGAAACGGTAAGTGTACAGATAAAATTTGTGGTGGGATATGACGGTAAATTACAAAGATTTGAAACGCAGCTGGATGGCGGTGCCCTATATAATAAAGAGGTAATCAGGGTGTTGAAGAAAATGCCCGACTGGACACCGGGTGTTGCCGGGGGCGAAAAAGTGTCTGTTTATTATACGATTCCGGTAAAGTTTGTGATGTCGAACTGATATTCAGTAATTAATTTAGTAAATTCACGACTCATTTTTATCTTTCTGTAATAAAGCTTAATATAATAAACGATGGCATTGGAAGAATTTGAAAAAGAAGAACTGAACGACCGGGAAAAGGATATGTGCGTATGCGCAGTATAATGGATTATGGTATGGGCCTGCTTTGGATAGGTATGGGCGTGTTCATCATTTTCATAAAAAATTCAGTATGGACCTTGCCGAAAGATACGATTCAACGGCCTTTAAAATATTCGGTGCAGTCTGTATGATATATGGGATATTCAGAATGTACAGGGATTTAAGAAAAAATTATTTCAGGGATAGATGAACAGCGAAAAGTACAGGCAAATTATTGTAAACGGCTTTGGAATATTGATCATAGCGCTGTTAATTTCGGGTTGTCGTTCTAACAAAGCGGCACCCAGTGATACGGTTAATAGCGGAACCATTTATATCAGTGTAGACGAATCATTTAAACCGGTGATCGAAGAACAGATCCGCGTTTTCGAAAGGTCATTTCCCGATGCGCATATTATAGCCGAATATAAAACCGAAGCAGATTGTTTTAAGGATCTGTATACCGATAGCCTGAAACGAATGATTATTGTTACCCGCGGACTAAGAAACGAAGAGGATGATTATTTCAGAGAAAAGTATAATTACCCGCCTGCCTGGGATAATATGGCCAATGATGCCATTACCCTCATAGTAAACAGTAAAAGTACCGATACCCTGTTTACCCTCGAAAGACTGAGGGATCAATTGTCGGGCAAGATCAACCGCGATCAAAAATTGTTTTCGACGGGTTAAATGCCACCAGCACGGTACGGTTTGCCATGGACAGTATCTTGAAGGGATTGAAATTTGACACTACCGTGGTTCAGGCCGTAAAAAACAGCAGTGAAGTAATTGATTATATTTCGAAGACAGAAAATGCGATCGGCTTTGTTGGTATCAGTTGGGTGGGCAACCCCGAGGACAGTGCCCAGGTAAATATGTTAAAGAAAATAAAAATTGGCTATGTTTCCTGCACGGTATGCGACGAACAGCCCTTTGTAAAACCAATGCAGGCAAGCATTTCAACCAGGCGATATCCTTTGGTACGAGGTTTGTATTATATACTGAAAGAAAATTACAGTGGACTCGGCAGGGGGTTTGTAAATTTCTTAAATCAGGAACGGGGACAGTTGATCTTTAAAAGAGCTTATTTGGGTACCAGGATGAATTTCGAAGTAAGAAAAGTAAAGATTAACCAAAAATTCTAAAACATTATCAAGATTTAACCCGTAAATGATTGAAAAATTAATATTATTGTAAAGTTCTAAAACAGCGAAAAATGAAGAAGTTAAAATTTACCCTTATCCTATTTACCGGTTTACTGGCGATCAATTTTGCTTATGCGCAGAGCATGGCTGACGGTAAGAGAATGTTATACTATGAAAAGTTCATCAGTGCGAAAAACATCTTTCAGCAAATAATAACGGCTGATCCGGCAAACGACGAAGCTGTATATTGGCTTGGGCAGGCCTTAATTGGACCGGAAGAAGAAAAGGATATTGCCGGTGCCAGGGCAGTTTATGAAAAAGGACTGGCAGCAAATCCAAACAGTGCGCTGTTAAACGCAGGTTTGGGGCATGTTGAATTACTGGAAAGCAAAACACAGCAGGCCCGTAATCATTTTGAAACAGCCATCAGTTTAATGAATAAGAATAATTCAATAGATGTGTTGGATGCCGTAGGGGTTGCCAATGGCGATTTTGATTCAAAACTGGGTGATGGGGCATATGCTGTTGAAAAGCTTATACAAGCTACAGAAACCAAGCGTTTTAAAGATGCAAAAGTAATGACCGATTTAGGTGACGCCTATCGCAAACAGAACAGGGGTGGAGAAGCACAAACGGCTTACGAAGAGGCATTAAAAATGGATCCAACTTATGCCAGGGCCAAGTTTCGTATTGGCAGAATATACCAATCACAGGGCCGCACCCAGGAAGCGATATACCTGAATTATTATAATGAAACCATGGCATTAGATCCAAAATATACCCGGGTATATTGGATATTGCATCAATATTATTACGAAACAGATGTGGTAAAATCAGCAGCTTACCTGGATAAATATTTGGGTGCAAAGGGATCCGACGAAACAAATTCATGCTTCCTGAATGCCCAGATGAAGTTTGCCCAGGGGTTATATGCCGAAACGATTGCTTCGGCCGAAAACTGTATCGCAGCCAGTACTACCCCATATCCTAATTTATATGGTTTGATTGCTTATGCAAACTATTCAACCGGGGTAAAACAGGAAAAAGCGGGAGATACATTGTCTGCCATGGCAAATTTTGGTAAATCAAAAGCCGGTTTCGATATGTATTTTAAAAAGCAAAAGCCGGATAAACTTGGTGGCGGCGACTACGAGATCTATGCAAAAACATTACTTAAATTTCCCGGAAATGAGGCCCTGGCCGGAACTTTTATCGACAAAGCCGCAGAGATGGACACTACGGAAGAGGGGAAAGTAAAACTGTTGAAATCGGTAGCTACAAATTTCCAGAGCGCAAAAATGTATGGCGATGCAGCTGAGTGGTTTAAGAAAATCGTAAATATTAAGAGGGATCCTACAAAAACTGATTACTATTATGCCGGGATTGCGTATTACCAGGCCAAGCAATATCCGGATGCTATAGCGATGTTCGATAAATATCTTAACAAGTATCCCGATGATATTATCCCTTATTATTATAAAGGTGCAGCACTGGCGGGTATAGATACACTGATGGTTGATTCATTGGCTTACAATACCTATAAAAAAGCGGCCGAAGTAGGTGAAGCCACCACTGATAAATCCAGGATCATATCGTTGATAAAAGGAAGTTACAGGTACCTGATCATTTATGCTGCAAATACACTAAAGGACAAGGAACTGGCACTGGCCTATTGCGACAAATCACTGTTGATCGACCCTACTGATACCGACACCATTGGCTTCAGGGAAAGTATTTCGAAAATGACCGTTCAAAAGTCGCCGACGCCGGAACCAAAAAAGAAGACGCCGGCACCACAACCAAAAAAAAAGTAAAGAAGAAGAGCAGATAGTGCAAAATCAGTGAACAAAGCCCCGTTATCAAAAGGATATCGGGGTTTTGTTTTTCTTGCTATTGTATATTGCCCCCGCTGCCTTATTTTTGCGTGTAATTAGAGCTTACTTGATATGGAGTTTTTTTTATTACAAACCACCGAAGTAAATAATGCGGCGAATTACCTGCCCATTGGTCTCCAAATGCTGTTTGCTGTTGGGCTTATTGCCGGCATTATCATCCTGTCTGATTGGCTTGGCCCAAAACGGGCAACAGCAGATAAATTACAAAATTTTGAGAGCGGGATCGAGATCAAGGGGAATGCCCGGCATCCGATGGCCGTTAAATATTTCCTGGTAGCTATTTTATTTGTACTGTTTGATGTGGAAGTGATTTTCTTTTATCCCTATGCTGTAAATTTTAGAGAGCTGGGCTGGGGAGGTTTTGCGGCCGTGTTGGTATTTGTTTCCTTATTTATCACAGGGCTGGTTTATATATTTAAAAAAGGCGCTTTGGAATGGGAAGAATAATTTATTGAATAGGGCAGATTGAATATTTAATATTTCGAAACTTAAAGCTGGTTCATGTGTTTAAATATTAAATAAGTCAATATTAAATCTTACATAACTATGTCTCGTCCGGTACAATTTAATAATCACATAAAATTTGACGGTATTCCGGAAGGATACATGGGAGAGGGTTTTATGGCTACCAATTTCGAAAAGTAGTTAGCCTGGCCCGTAAAAATTCCATCTGGCCTTTACCCTTTGCTACCAGTTGTTGCGGTATCGAGTTTATGGCAACAGCGGCCAGTCACTACGACCTGGCCCGTTTTGGTGCTGAGCGGATGAGTTTTTCGCCCCGCCAGTGCGATCTGTTGCTGGTGATGGGTACCATTGCAAAAAAAATGGGTCCCGTGTTGCGACAGGTTTACCTGCAAATGGCCGAGCCACGCTGGGTGGTAGCTGTTGGAGCCTGTGCCTCGTCGGGAGGTATTTTTGATACGTATTCGGTTTTACAGGGCATCGACCAGGTAATACCGGTTGATGTATATGTACCCGGCTGTCCGCCAAGGCCCGAAGCCATTTTGGATGGATTTTTAAAAGTGCAGGACCTGGTTAATGCCGAAGGATTAAGAAGAAGACATAGTGATCAGTATAAGGAATTATTGGCTGGGTATGGAATACAATAAATGCTGCTAGCCGTTAGGTATTAGATAATAGCGGCGAAACAATTATAATGAGGCATTAGCTAAATGCTAATGGCTAAAAGCTAAAAGCCCGATGGTTTTGACTAACGAAACAATACAACTAAAACTGACCGAAAAATTTCCCGATCAATTAACCGATTGGCTGGAACCCTACGGTATGCTCACCTTTACTGCACCCAAAGACCTGAATTTGAAAGTGCTTCAGTTTTTATATAATGATGCCGAACTGAGGTTTCAGTTTTTAACAGATCTGCAGGCTGTTCATTATCCCGATAACAAAGGGGCTGAACTGGCTGTGGTATATCACCTGCACAACCTGGTTGATAATGTAAGAATACGTTTCAAGATATTTGTTGATATTGACAAGGCCGATGTGTTCAGTGCAACGGCATTGTATCGATCGGCCAATCATATGGAAAGAGAAACCTACGATTTTTTCGGGGTTAATTTTATAGGTCATCCTAACCTTATCCGGATTTTGAATGTAGAAGAAATGGATTATTTTCCCATGCGGAAACAATACCCGGTTGAGGACCAGAGCAGGATTGATAAAGATGACGAGATGTTTGGAAGATAAACCCCCTCCGCCCCCTAAAGGGGGAATTGTGGGGCCTGAATATAAATTGCAGTGTAAAAGAAAGGTTGTTAACCGGAAGGAATTTTAAATAATTAAAATCTATAAAGCTCCGCCAGCCGGCGGGTCAGGGATATGAACGAACACATTCTATTACCGGAAGGAAGTATTGAAAAGCAAACCACCACGCTGAACCTGGGGCCAACGCACCCGGCAACGCATGGCGTGTTTCAGAATATCCTGGAACTGGATGGGGAACGCATTTTAAAATCTACCTCAACCGTTGGTTATATTCACCGGGCTTTTGAAAAAATTGCCGAACGCAGACCGCTTTACCAGATCACCCCGCTTACCGACAGGTTGAATTATTGCTCATCACCCATCAACAATATGGGCTGGCACATTACCTGCGAAAAATTGTTGAATGTAAAAATTCCCAAACGGGTTGATTATCTCCGGGTGATCATCATGGAACTTTCCCGCATTTCGGATCACCTGATCTGTAATTCCATTGTGGGCGTGGATAGCGGCGCTTATTCGGGATTTTTATACCTCATGCAGTATCGCGAATTAATTTATGAAATATATGAAGAAATATGTGGCTCCCGCCTTACTACTACTATTGGGCGTATTGGCGGTTTTGAAAGGAATTTCACTCCTGCGGCATTCCAGAAACTCGAAAAATTCTTAAAAGAGTATCCTAAAACCCTGAAAGAATTCGAGAACCTGTTTACCCGCAACCGGATATTCATGGATCGTACCATCGGCTGCGGCCCTATATCGGCTGAACGGGCTTTGAATTACGGATTCACCGGTCCAAACCTGCGTGCAGCCGGAGTTGATTATGATGTACGCATTCATACACCATACAGCAGTTACGAAGATTTTGATTTTGTCATTCCGGTGGGTACCACTGGTGATTGTTACGACCGCTTTTTGGTTCGTAACGAAGAAATGTGGCAAAGTTTGAGCATTATCGAACAGGCCTTCCAGAAAGTACAGGAATTCAAGGGCGCCGACGCCGAGGTGTTTCACGCCGATTCGCCGGCTTACTATTTACCCGAAAAGAAAGACGTGTACACCAAGATGGAAGCGTTGATTTATCATTTTAAAATTGTGATGGGCGAAACCGAAATGCCGGCTGGTGAAGTATACAGTTCGGTGGAAGGCGCCAACGGAGAACTTGGTTTTTACCTGATCAGCGATGGCGGAAGAACGCCGTACCGGTTACACTTTCGCCGGCCCTGTTTCATTTACTACCAGGCTTTTGAAGAGTTAGTGAAAGGAGGCATGCTCAGTGACGCAATCATAACGATGAGTAGTTTGAATTTAATAGCCGGGGAGATGGACGCATAAATACATTGCAGACTTTAGATTGACGATTGCAGATTTGCATGTCAATCTAAAATCTGAATCTAAATCTACAATTAGATGATTTCTTTTAATGAAAACAGTTTAAAGAAGGTAGCGGAGATCATTTCCCGTTATCCCGAAGGCAAACATAAAAGTGCCCTGCTGCCGGTTTTGCATATGGCACAGGAAGAATTTGGTGGCTGGCTGGATGTGCCGGTAATGGATTATGTGGCGTCTGTTTTACATATCGAGCCCATTGAAGTGTATGAAGTGGCCAGTTTTTACAGCATGTATAATTTGCAGCCGGTTGGTAAATACATGTTCGAAGTTTGCCAAACGGGTCCCTGTATGCTGAATGGCAGTGATGATATCATCGCTTATATCAAAGAAAAACTGAACATCGGCGTTGGCGAAACAACGGCAGATGGTATGTTTACGTTAAAAACGGTAGAGTGTCTGGGCGCCTGCGGCTATGCACCGATGATGCAGTTGGGTAAAAATTACCGCGAGCATTTAACAAAAGAAAAAGTGGATGCCATCATAGAAGAATGCCGGACAAAAGCAAATTAATTTGAAAAAATTACTGACGATATCGTTTTTGTTTTTTGTTTTTTGCTGTCAGGCACAAACCGACGACGAAAAATTGATCAATACAGTTAAGGAGTTTCATCAAACGCTGGTTAGTAAAAAAACAAGTTCTATCAACCAGCAAACAGACAAAGCGTTGTCATATGGTCATAGCAACGGATGGGTAGAAACCAAAACAGAGATGATGAATAACCTGACAACAGGGTATATCAATTATCACAGTTTTAAGGAAGATAGTATATCGGTTTTGATGAATGGTAACCTGGCCAGTGTTCGGTTCATTGCAGATATAGAAGTATCGGTAAAGGAAACCAAAGGAAATTATCATTTAAAAGTGTTGGAAGTGTGGATGAAGAAAGGAAATAGATGGGTACTGTTTGCCAGGCAGGCAGTAAAGGCCCCCTAAATCTCCCGAGGGGGACTTTTAGAGCCAAAAATTTCCTGGTGCTTTTAATTGGTACAACGGATTAATAAATAATGAATGAGAGATTTTATATCATAAAACTTAATAACCCTCCCCTTTTCCGCAGAATGCTGCGCAGGGGGAGATGAAGGGGGCCCGTATGAGTAAAAAATTATTATTAGAAAAAGCACATGTTGAAGGCATTCGTACCTACGACGTATACCGCCGCGAAGGTGGGTACCGTAGTGTGGAGAAAGCATTTAAAATGGCACCGGGGGATGTCACCGAGGAAGTGAAAAAGAGTGGCCTGAGGGGCCGCGGCGGTGCCGGTTTCCCTACCGGGTTAAAATGGAGTTTCCTCGCAAAACCCGAAGGCATTCCCCGTCACCTGGTGGTAAATGCCGATGAAAGTGAGCCCGGCACTTTTAAAGACCGGTACCTCATGGAATTTATTCCGCATATTTTAATCGAAGGAATGATCGTTTCTTCATTCGCCCTCGGCTCCAATGTGTCTTACATATATATACGTGGCGAATACGCCTGGATCGTAGATATTTTAGAACAGGCAATAGCCGAGGCCAAACAACATGGTTTCCTGGGCAAAAATATTTTGGGTAGCGGTTTCGATTGCGAAATTTACATTCAGCGGGGCGCTGGTGCCTATATCTGCGGAGAAGAAACAGCTTTGTTGGAATCACTGGAAGGTAAACGCGGTAATCCAAGAATTAAACCACCATTTCCGGCGGTTAAAGGTGTTTGGGATAGGCCAACCGTGGTGAATAACGTGGAAACCATCGCCGCTGTGGTACCGATCATTAATGACGGAGGCGACGAATATGCAAAGATCGGTATCGGAAAAAGTACCGGAACAAAATTAATGAGTGCCTGTGGCAACATCAACAGGCCCGGCGTGTACGAAATTGATATGACCATTTCGGTTGAAGAATTTATTTTCGGCGATGACTATTGTGGTGGTATACCCAAGGGTAAGAAATTGAAAGCCTGCATACCCGGCGGTTCCTCGGTCCCCATTCTGCCGGCCAATTTATTATTAACAACCGCCAAAGGCGAACAGCGGCTGATGAATTACGAAAGTCTCAGTGATGGAGGCTTTGCAACCGGCAGTATGATGGGCTCCGGTGGTTTTATCGTATTGGATGAGGACCAATGTGTGGTTAAACATACGTACACATTAGCCCGGTTTTACCGCCACGAAAGTTGCGGACAATGCTCACCCTGCCGTGAAGGAACCGGTTGGATGGAAAAAATATTATTGAATATCGAAAACGGAAAGGGCAAGATGAGTGATATTGATCTGCTTTGGGATATTCAAAGTAAAATTGAAGGCAATACCATTTGTCCGTTGGGCGATGCTGCTGCCTGGCCGGTTGCCGCCGCTATCCGGCATTTCAGAGACGAGTTTGAATGGCATGTATTGAATCCGGATGCCTGTTTAAAAGAGAATTATGGGCTGGCACATTATGCTGATCCCATTCACATACCCGTTTTACAATAACAGAACATGAAAAATATTATTACCATCATTGCCTGTTGCTTAATTGCGAATTCCGGATTTGCGCAAAGCGGCGTAGACTATTCCAATACAAAAAAGGGACAGTTCTATTTGCTTTGGGGTTGGAACAGGGCGGCTTATACGAAAAGTAATATCAGCTTTAAAGGAAATGATTATGATTTTAAATTGTATAAAGTATCGGCGCACGACCGGCCAACAACAATAAGTGCCACAGATTATTTACGAATCGACCGGATCACGATACCACAAACCAATTTCAGGCTGGGTTATTTTATTCGTAAAAACCTGGCCATCAGTTTCGGTTTTGATCACATGAAATATGTAATGGACAACGACCAAACTGTTTTTATGAAAGGGACTATTCAACGGGACGGATCTTTTAAAGGAGAGTACAACGGGGATAAAAAACTAACCGAAGATTTCCTCACATTTGAGCATACCGATGGTTTAAATTATATTAATGTTGAGGCCGAAAAATATGTTAACCTGTATCATGCGGCCAGTAATAATTGTAATATTGATGCGCTGATTGGCGCGGGCGGCGGTATTTTAATGCCCCGTACAAATGTACATTTACTGAATTATGCGATCAGCGACCGTTTTCATGTTTCTGGTTTTGGTGTATCCCTGAAAGCAGGAATTCAGGCTACTTTATTTAAGCACCTTGTAATAAAACTCGAAAATAAGTATGGGTATATTAATATGCCTGATATTGTATTGCATAAATCGAATTCAGATGGGAAAGGAAAACAGGCTTTCTTTTTTTACTGCGTTTGATGGCATGATAGGCTATAGTTTTTCATTCAATAAAAAAACAAAAGAAAGAAAAAAGAAAATAATTCCAGATAATGGCTGATGAAGTAAAAAATGACGCGCCACAAAAGTTCAAAGTAACGATCGACAATATCAGTATTGATGTTGAACCGGGTACTACCATATTGAATGCTGCCAGGCAAATTGGTGGTGATGTTACACCCCCCGCCATGTGCTACTACAGTAAACTGGAAGGCAGTGGTGGTAAATGCCGTACCTGCCTGGTTGAGGTGGCAGCCGGGTCAACAAACGACCCCAGGCCCATGCCAAAATTGATGGCGAGTTGCCGAACAACGGTGATGGACGGGATGGTGGTAAAAAATATAACCAGCGAAAGGGTAGTGGAAGCGAGAAACGGAGTAGTGGAACTTTTATTGATCAACCATCCGCTCGATTGCCCCATTTGCGACCAGGCCGGCGAATGTCATTTACAGGACCTGGGGTATGATCACGGAAAAGAAGGAACCCGGTACGAATTTAAAAGACGAACTTTCGAAAAAGAAGATATTGGCCCGTTCATTCAACTGCACATGACCAGGTGTATACTTTGTTACCGCTGTACTTATGTGGCCGACCAGATCACAGAAAAAAGAGTACATGGCGTGGTTGACCGTGGTGACCATGCGGCTATATCAACGTATATCTCCAAAGCTATTGATAACGATTTCAGTGGCAATATGATCGATGTTTGCCCGGTGGGTGCATTAACTGATAAAACTTTCCGGTTCAAAAACAGGGTTTGGTTTACCAAGCCGGTGGATGCCCACCGCGATTGCGAAAATCCCAAATGTTGTGGAAAAGCAACGTTGTGGTTACGCGGTGATGAGGTTTACCGGGTCACCGCGCGTAAAGACCAATGGGGAGAAGTACAAAGCTATGATGGCAAGCCAGGCTGGATATGCAACACCTGCCGTTTTGATAAAAAGAAAACCGACGACTGGACCGTAGAGGGTTTAACAACCATCAGCCGTCATTCGGTAATTGGGGCGAATAAATACGCAAAACTGGATATGCCGGCAGATACCATTAAAAAAGTATTACACGGCCGCGATCCAAAATTACTGATGAACATTCATAATGTTAGTGATGTAAACAACCCTAATATTCATTTAAGTGAAATTGAAAGGCCGGCGCATATGGATGACTTCGCAAAATCGGGCGAGTTTGTAAAAGGAGAAGGAGAATCAACCCAATGGGGTTTACCAAAAGAATAAAATATAAAACAGGTTTATGCTTTTAGCAATTGATTTGGCTTTGATTATCGAAAAACTGGTATTGATCGTTATCGTGGTGATGGCTTCCTTGGTAATTGCCATGTATGCTACCTATGGCGAACGAAAGATAGCGGCTGTTTTGCAGGACAGGCGTGGACCTAACCGTGCCGGGCCCTTTGGGATATTGCAACCCGTTGCCGATGGACTTAAATTATTTTTTAAAGAAGAAATTATACCGAGTTTTTCGTCCAAGGCCTTGTTTATTCTGGGCCCTTCCC
Source organism: Chitinophagaceae bacterium (assembly GCA_016710745.1). Taxonomy (GTDB): domain Bacteria; phylum Bacteroidota; class Bacteroidia; order Chitinophagales; family Chitinophagaceae; genus Ferruginibacter. The sequence continues at coordinate 663,561 of JADJVB010000013.1, forward strand.
TGGCGATGTTGACCGCTATCATGACCAGTGCGGTAGTGCCCTGGGGTGATCAGGTACATTTTTTCGGTCGGGATATTTCTTTGCAGATCGCTGATGTTAACGTTGGTATTCTATACGTGTTTGCGGTGGTTAGTATGGGAGTGTACGGTATCATGATCGGCAGTTGGGCAAGTAATAATAAGTTTTCGTTGATCAGCGGCTTGCGGGCAGCTTCACAGATCATCAGTTACGAGTTAGCCATGGGCCTTTCCCTGATCGCACTGTTGATGGTTACCGGTACCTTAAGTCTCAAAGAGATGGTTTTAGAGCAACAAACAGGCTATTGGAATATCGTGTATCAACCACTTGGCTTTTTAATATTTTTAATTTGTGCCTTTGCCGAATGTAATCGCACACCCTTTGATCTGTCGGAGGCCGAAAATGAACTGGTTGGTGGTTATCACGTAGAGTATTCGTCCATGAAACTGGGATTCTATTTGTTTTCTGAGTATATCAATATGTTTGTGAGCAGTGTAATTATGGCTACCTTGTTTTTTGGAGGCTATGATATTCCGTTTTTGAATGAGGCCAATTACGATCAAAACTGGATGGCGTTGTTTGGTGTGCTGGCGTTGATGGCAAAAGTGGTCGGTTTTATATTCCTGTTCATGTGGGTGCGTTGGACGATACCCCGGTTCAGATACGATCAGTTGATGCACCTGGGTTGGCGGATCTTGATTCCATTGGCTTTGTTCAACATGCTGATCACAGGCGCACTGGTTTTATTGAAACAAAACAACTGGCATTTTTAAAAGAATAAAATTTAAATAAAGCGCCGCTGAGGCGGATTTGGAAATATGCAAGCATTAACGCAAAGATTAAAACAGGTTGACCGAAGGAAAATGAATTTCCTGGAGCGCCTGTATTTGATCGCCATTTTTAAAGGTATGATGATCACCTTCATGCATATGTTTAAAAAGAAACCGACCATTAATTACCCCGAAAAAACAAGGCCGTTCAGTCCGGTTTTTCGTGGACTTCAAATTTTGAATCGCGATGAAGAAGGGCGGGAAAATTGTACCGCATGCGGATTGTGTGCCGTTGCCTGTCCGGCTGAAGCCATTACCATGGAAGCAGCAGAGCGGCAACCGGGCGAAGAACATTTATACCGCGAAGAAAAATATGCAGCCAAATACGAGATCAATATGTTGCGCTGTATTTTCTGTGGTTTATGTGAGGAAGCTTGTCCGAAAGACGCTATTTATCTAAGCGAAACTTTCGCACCTGCCGATTACCAGCGCAAACAATTTATCTATAAAAAAGAGGAATTATTAATTCCGCATCCGGTTGAAAACCCGGAGGCGTATAAAAAGGCATTGGGGAACAAGGTAAAAAGAGAGCAGATTAATTAACAAATTAAAACTACGGTTCTGCTGTTGCAGAAAACCGGATTGGCTTATGAGCATTACTGAAATCTTATTCTGGGGTTTGTCTGTTTTGGCACTGTTTGGCGCCGTTATGGTGGTGGCCAGCAAGAGCCCGATCCACAGCATTTTGTTTTTAATTGTTGTATTTTTTGCGATATCGGGGCATTATATTTTATTGAATGCCCAGTTCCTGGCGATCGTAAATATCATCGTGTATGCCGGGGCGATCATGGTATTGTTTTTATTCGTTGTGATGCTGATGAATTTGAATGCCGAATCGGAACCCAAAAAAAACCGGATGTTGCAATTCGCCGGGCTCATATCCGGCGGCTGTTTATTCCTGGTTTTAATTGCGGCTATTTCTGATACAACCCAGGCTTCACAAATGGTACAGATGGGCGGCGGTAATAACGGGTTAATTAAAAACCTGGGAATGGTGCTATTTAAGGATTATGTGTTGCCATTTGAGATCAGCAGTGTGTTGTTTTTAAGTGCCATGATCGGGGCGGTGGTGATCGGGAAAAAGGAAAAGGAAAATTCATAACACGAATTAGCGTAATTCGAATAATTAATGATATAAACATGGAAATTAAATGGTACATCGGATTGGCACTGGCTTTGTTCTGCACAGGCATTGTGGGGGTACTTACCCGACGCAATTCGATCATTATATTTATGTGCATAGAGTTAATGCTGAACGCCGTGAATTTGTTGCTGGTGGCGTTTTCTAAAATGCATGCCGCTTCGGCATTGGGGCAAACCATGCCCAATGTGGTAAGCGATGCGCAGATCTTTGTGTTTTTTATCATGGTGGTGGCAGCGGCTGAAGTGAGTGTAGGATTGGCCATTATCGTTATGTTATACCGGAACACACATTCGGTGGATGTGAATTTCCTGAACAGGTTAAAAAACTAAAATCATGTTCCTACATGGATTAGTTAATCAATAAAATTAAATTCTCGTAAAAGAGAAAGTGCTTATGAATAACGTTTTACAGATGGTTTGGTTGATTCCGGTGGTACCGCTGCTGGGTTTTTTAATCGTTGGACTGGGCAGGAACTATATGCCCAAAATAATGACCGGCGTTTTTGCCAGCGGCACCATTCTATTGGCTTTTCTGATCAGCCTGTACGTGTTTTTTAATGTAAAATCCGGTAACACACATGTTGCCCATTACTTCGATTTCATCAATGTTGCCGCCCTGAAGATCGGATTCGATTTCCAGGTTGATCAACTTACTTCTGTTTTCTTATTGATTATCACCGGCGTAGGATTTTTAATTCATGTTTATTCTACTGCCTATATGCAGGAGGAGGAACAGAAAGATTTTAACCGGTATTTTGCTTACCTGAACTTATTTGTGTTTTCGATGCTGCTGTTGGTATTGGGGGGTAATTATGTGATCATGTTTATCGGCTGGGAAGGAGTGGGACTTTGTTCTTACCTGCTGATTGGTTATTGGTTTAAGAATACCAGCTACAACAATGCTGCTAAAAAAGCCTTTGTGATGAACCGTATCGGTGATCTCGGTTTTTTACTGGCGGTATTTTGGTTGATCGCAAAAGTTGGATCCGTAGATTTTCACACCGTTTTTGAAACGGTGCCTACCTTATTTGCTTCAGGTAAAATAACGATCGTTGATATTACCGGCATCACATTATTGTTGTTTGTTGGTGCCATGGGAAAAAGTGCACAGATACCATTATATACCTGGTTGCCCGATGCCATGGCGGGGCCAACTCCTGTTAGTGCGCTGATACACGCGGCAACCATGGTAACTGCCGGTATCTACATGATCGCAAGAAGTAATATCTTATATACCATGGCCCCGGTAAGTCAGGCCGTTGTGGCCATCGTTGGTTTAACAACGGCTATATTAGCTGCCACCATCGCCTTAAAGCAAAACGACATTAAGAAAGTGCTGGCTTACTCAACGGTGAGTCAGCTGGGCTATATGTTTTTAGCATTGGGCGTTGGCGCCTACACCGGTGCTGTGTTTCATGTGATGACACATGCTTTCTTCAAAGCCTTATTGTTCCTGGGTGCGGGTAGTGTAATTCATGCCATGAGCGGCGAACAGGATATTCGAAATATGGGGGGATTGAAAAAATACATGAGCATCACGCATATTACTTTTTTATTGGCTTGTTTGGCCATTGCGGGCATGCCGCCTTTCTCGGGTTTCTTTTCCAAAGATGAAATATTGGCTGCTGCTTATGCGAGGTCACCGTTGCTTTGGGTTGTAGGTGTAGGCGGTGCCGTTATGACGGCCTTTTATATGTTCCGTTTATATGCCATGACGTTCCTGGGAAAATTCAGGGGCACTACCGAACAGGAGCATCACCTGCACGAAAGTCCGGCATTGATCACGATCCCGTTGATCGTATTGGCGATCCTTGCTGTTATTGGCGGCTGGATCGGAATACCCGAAATATTCATGCATGGAGGCCACCGGCTGGAAGCATTTTTAGCGCCGGTATTTGCGCAAAGTAATGCCCTTACCGAAAAACATCACCTGTCGCATACTACAGAATATATGCTGATGGGGATTTCAGTAGGAGCTGCTTTGGTGGCTTTGATTTTTGCCTGGAGCAAATTCAATAAATATCAAAAAACAACAGGAGAAGAAACCGGCCTCGGAAAAATACTGGCCAATAAATGGTATGTTGATGAATTGTACGATACCCTCATCGTAAAACCGGTGATGGCCATATCGAAATACTTCAATGATATTTTTGAGAAAAAAGGTATCGATGGTTTTGTGAACGGCGTTGGCAAAGCGGTTAATTACAGCAGCCGGCAGATCCGGTTGTTGCAATCCGGACAGGTAGGCGCCTATGTATTGATGATGGTGCTGGGCATTTTGATTTTTTTTATTATTCAATTGTTTTTGTAATAAGCAGCTATGGACCCAAAAAATATTTGGATAACTTTTCCGGAATTGATTACCTGGTTGCCGCTGATAGCGGGGCTGATCGCTTTTATGATCAGAAAGGAAAAAACGGTAAAGTTGTGGGCTATCCTGGCTTCCCTGCTCACTTTGGGAATAAGCCTGGCCAGTCTTTTTTATACCGACCACGCTAAATATGTGAACCTGAACAACGTGAGTTATTACTGGCTGCAAAGTATTGGCAGCAGTTTTGCGCTCGGCCTCGATGGTATGGCACGAATGCTTACGATCCTGACTTCCTTATGTTTTTCGCTCATTTTTATAGCTACTTACAAATCGACCTATAAAAACCTGAATATATTTTATGGCCTGATGCTGCTTACCCAATGTGGCTTGATGGGTGTTTTTACAGCCATGGATGCGTTGGTCTTTTATTTCTTCTGGGAACTGGCGGTAATTCCCGCTTACTTTCTGTGCAGCCGCTGGGGTGGCGAAAAACGAATTCAGGCTACGTTCAAATTTTTTATATACACCTTTGCGGGATCTTTGTTAATGCTGGTGGGTATACTGTATGTGTACACACTAACCGGTCCAACAGCAAATTCGGATCACTCTTTTTCACTGAATGCGTTTTATGCGGCTGCCGGTGCGGTAAAAGGCCATGGCTGGGTGTTCTGGCTTTTCTTTATCGCTTTTGCCATCAAGATGCCGGTTTTTCCTTTTCATACCTGGCAACCCGATACCTACGAACAGGCGCCAACCGCTACAACCATGGTGCTTAGCGGGATCATGGTAAAAATGGGTGTATTTGCCCTGATACGCTGGGTACTGCCGGTATTTCCTGATGCCGTTATTCGGTTTGATAATATCGTTATCGGCCTGTCGGTTGTAGGTATGATTTATGCCAGCCTGATCGCCATAAAGCAGGATGATCTGAAACGGTTTGTGGCCTATTCATCCATCGCTCATATCGGGCTGATGTGCGCCGCTATTTTTACAAGATCCGAAATAGGGTTGCAGGGGGTTATGATACAGATGTTCAGTCATGGAATCAATATAATCGGCATGTGGGTAGTGGTTGATATTATTGAGAAACAAACGGGTACCCGCAAAATGTCGGAACTTGGTGGCATAGCACATAAAGCGCCCATATTGACCCTGTTTTTAGTGGTGATCGCATTGGCAAATATCGCCCTGCCACTAACCAACGCTTTTGTGGGCGAGTTTATGATGTTCAGCAGTTTATTTACGTTTAGTATAGCCTATGCAGGTGTTGCTTTGATCAGCATCATCCTGGCGGCTGTGTATACATTAAACATGGTACAAAAAGTTTTTTACGGCGAAGCCAATACCGTAACCGGTAATATGCGGGATATTTCCTGGAACCAAAAATTGGTGTTGGCAGTATTGCTCGTATTGATTTTTATGTACGGTGTATACCCGCAACCCATATTTGATTTAACAAAAGACACGGTAGCAACCATTTTAACAAGAATTAATTAATAAAAGGCCGATAGGCTTAACTGGGTATGAACGCAATAATATTTACAGCAATCTGGGGAGTCGTGTTGATGTTGGGCGGTGCTTTTATAAAAAGTAAATCCACGCCCCGGTACCTGGCCATTTTTGGGATAATCCTTGCGCTCATTTTGAATTGTATTGAAATGAACCAGGGTATGCCATTACTCTATGTTGACGTAAAAGATATGCTGGATTTTAGGAATTTCAACCTTACTTTTATCAACGTGGCATTTGGTTGCACCTTGTTATTCTTTTTATTGAGCGGACGGGATATTGAAAAAGTTGGTGAACATGTTTCCGAATATTTTGCCCTCCTGTTTTTTATTTTATGTGGTATCACCCTGATATCAACTTTCAATTCCCTGCTGATCCTTTTTATCGGTATCGAGATCGTTTCCATTCCGTTATATATTTTAACGGGCAGCGATAAAAAGAATCTGAAAAGTAACGAAGCCGCCCTGAAATATTTTTTAATGGGCGCCTTTTCAACCGGTATCATGTTATTGGGTATTGCCTTTTTATATGGCGGCAGCGATATCGGCACGTTCAATATTCATTTAATTATTTCGGGTAATGCACCCATGCCGGCCATGATCGCTTCAGGGATGGTGTTCTTATTAATAGCCATGTCGTTTAAAGTGTCGGCGGCGCCCTTTCATTTCTGGACTCCGGATGTATACGATGGGGCACCCACCGTGTTTACTTCTTTTATGGCAACCATCGTAAAAGTAGCTGCCTTTTTTGCTTTTGTACGTTTGTTCGACAATGCGTTCGGCAGTATGCATGCACAATGGCAAACCCTGATCATCGTGTTGATCGTAGCTACCTTGTTGATCGGTAATCTCACAGCCGTATTTCAGCAAAGCGTAAAACGGATGCTGGCCTATTCGAGTATTGCCCAGGCCGGCTTCATGTTGTTTTCGTTATTTGCATTAAATGCCATTGCCAAAGAAGGTTTGGTATTGTACGCGGCGGCCTACAGTATGGCCAGTATCGGCATTTTTGCCATTCTGATAAAAATGAAAGATTTTACCATCGATGGCTTTAATGGCCTGGCCAAACAACAACCACTGCTTGCAGTAACAGCAACCATTTTCCTTTTATCGCTCACCGGAATTCCTTTAACAGCCGGTTTTCAGAGTAAATTTTATATGTTGATGGGGGCTGTTCAGAATGGCCATCATATCTGGCTGGTGATCTTCGCGGTTTTATGTGCAGCCATCAGTGCCTATTATTATTTCCGGATTATCCAGGCGATGTTTTTCAGGGAAAACAAAGGCGATGTTATGTTGACTGATGATATAACCGCAACGTTTAAGATTTTATTGGTAATTACGGCTTTGTTGATCATCGTATTGGGTCTGTTGCCCGGGTTGCTGCTGAACTGGTTGTATTTTTAAATAACCGGATACCACTTATAAAAGTTTTACCCCATAATCGTTTTCTGTTCTTAACTTTAGGCAGATTAATAGTATTCAATGACTTTTAAAGACACACTGGCACTTTCCTGGCGAAATATTGCAGGCAATAAATTGCGTACGGCGTTAACGGTAGCGATTATTGCCTTGGGCATATTTGCGCTTATCCTGATCGTTACTTCTATACAGGCAGCCAGCAACAGCCTCACCACGAGCTTTTCAACCATGGGCGCCAATTCGTTTAACCTGCGGTACAAAGACCGTAATATCCGGATCGGTGGTGGCCGGCAACGGGAAAATACAAAAACAAGCAAATCGGCATTACGAACCAAAAAATCGAATCTGGGTAAGATAATAACCTATGACGAAGCGAGGGCATTTAAAAAGCAATACAACTTTCCGGCAAAAGTAAGTTTGGCGTTGATGGGACCCCGGAATATCGTTTGCAATACCGATCGCAAAAAAACAAATCCCGATGTTACTGTGTTAGGCGGCGATGAAAACTACCTGGAACTCAATGGATATAAAATTGCCATAGGCCGCAATTTTACCGAAGGCGAAGTGGAAAGTGGCCGAAGCATCTGTTTATTGGGTAGCGGCGTGGCCAACAAATTATATCCCGATAATCCCCAAAAAGCGATCGATAAAGTAGTTAATGTAGACCATACGCCTTACCGCGTCATCGGAGTTTTGGAAGATAAGGGATCCAGCGCTTTCTTTAATACCAGTAAGATCATTGTTACTACGTATAATAATATCAGGCGATTATACGCATCACAAAACACTTCTTTTAATGTTGGCGTGATGGTGCCCGACCTAAGTATGATGGATGTGGCCATTGGTGAAGCAAAAGGAACCTTCAGGCCGATAAGAAAACTGAATGTAAAAGATGAGGCCAATTTTTATGTAGATAAAAGCGACAGTATTGCCGAAGCGCTGCTTACCAACCTCGGATTTTTAGAGAAGGGAACTATCGGGATCGCATTTATTACATTAATAGGTGCTGCCATTGGATTGATGAATATCATGCTGGTGGCGGTTAATGAGCGCACCAAAGAAATAGGCCTGATCAAAGCCCTGGGCGGTACCAAAAAGATATCAGGGCCCAGTTTTTATATGAGTCGGTTTTAATCAGTTTGTTAGGAGCCGTGGCAGGTATCGTTTCCGGTATTTTGTTGGGAAATGTGGTGGCCATATTATTAAAAACCGGGTTCGTGGTCCCCTGGGTTTGGGTTATTCGCGGCATCATTGTTTGTTCACTGGTAGGTTTGGCTGCAGGTTTATACCCGGCGTTTAAAGCCTCAAAATTAGACCCCATCGTAGCGCTACGCTATGAATAGCTGTTAGCCATAATAGCATGGAGACGCTGCTTTGTTCAAATTTTACTAATATATTCGGCAATTTTTGATTTTTTTTATGTAAATAGTACATATTTGCATCGTAAAAAATATTTATAAAATAAAATTTTCGTAAGTTGTAGCTTATAATTTATTATTTACCTTGTGCACCACGTTTTTACGGTGGTATAGGGTACCTAGCTGTTATAAGTAAGCAAAAAATATCCTGTATTTATAATTAAACAAAAACTTTTTTTATCAAAAACTAAAACTAGAATTTTATGGCAGAGACTACAGCAACTGTAAAACCAACAACTTCAGTTCAGGCAAAAAAATCGAGTAACATTATTTCATTACTGGCTCCTGTTTTATGTTTAATTACGGGGTATGTAATCTGGAGATTTGGATTGGGAAATCCTTCAAATTTTGGTCAACCGGTAATTGCAGGCGATACCGGATGGTTTTGGCCAGGCCGTCATGATCCACATAGCGCGCTAAGTAAAATGTACCTGGGTGGTATTATCGTACCCGTGTTGATCGGCACATTTTTAACCATGGCAGTTTTTGCCGTTGAGCGTTTCATGACCATTTCAAAAGCGAGAGGAACCGGTAACAATGCTGATTTTGTTCGTAAAGTTCAATATCAATTGGCCAACAAAAATGTTGATGCTGCGTTGGCTGAGTGCGATAAGCAAAAAGGATCAGTAGGTAATGTAATGAAAGCCGGTTTACACCGCTATAAGGAAATGATCACCAACACAGAATTGAGTACCGAACAGAAAGTGCTGGCCATTCAGAAAGAAGTGGAAGAAGCTACGGCGCTTGAATTACCTATGTTGGAGAAAAACCTTGTGTTCCTGTCAACTATCGCATCGCTCGCGACTTTAATTGGTTTGTTGGGTACGGTGGTAGGTATGATCCGTGCATTTGCCGGACTGGGAGAAGACAGTGGCGGAGCCGGATCTGCAGCGCAGTTATCCATTGGTATCTCGGAGGCCCTGTATAATACAGCTTTGGGTATTGGTACATCAGCTTTTGCGATCATGTTCTACAACATTTTCACAACAAAAATTGATAGTATTACTTATGGTATTGATGAATCTGGATTTACTTTAACCCAAACTTTTGCTTCTCTATACAAATAGTTGTATGGATTTCGCCGAAGATTGCATCTTAGTAATGTGCTTCAAAACAGTGGCTTACGTGTAAAAAACGTTGGTGCTGTAAATAAAGCAATAAAGAAAAATTAAAACAGATAATTATGCCAAAAGTTAAATTACCACGCAAGAGCACGATCGTTGATATGACGGCGATGTGTGATGTGGCTTTTCTGTTGCTGACCTTTTTTATATTGGCCACTAAACAAAAGCCACCCGAAGTACTTGCTGTTAAAACACCAACTTCTGTATCGGCTACAGCGGCGCCCGATGAATCGATATTAATTACCATGACCAAGGAAGGAAAAGTGTTTTTAATGTTGGGCGATAAAACCAAGAAGGACAAGATCATTGATGATTTTAATACAACCCGGGGGCTTCAGTTAACAACATCGGAACTGAATAAGCTCAAGAAAATGGAGTTTATCGGTTTACCAGCTAATATGCTGAAATCGGCCTTAAATCTTCCCCGTGAGATACCGGCTACTGAAATGGCAGGCATTCCGATCGACACGGCGAATAACGAGCTTACTTATTGGATGCGGAGTGTAACCAATGCCTATGCAGGTGAAGATGAGCGAAAACTTCAGGAAATGTTATTGGTAAAAGGAGATGGTGAAACCCTGTATCCGATATTTGATAAAGTTAAAAGAGCATTTAAAGCCAACGATCTTTTAAAATTCAGGATCGTAACGGAAGGGGAGCAGGTGCCATTAGGTTCGGAATTGTACAAGACCGGAAAAGTTAAGGAATAATTTTATTGTATTAAAATAAAAACAAATTATTATGGCAGAAATGGATGTCTCGTCAGGTGGGTCACATAAAAAAGGCCCCGGCGTAAAAAAGTCAAAAAAGCTGTCTACCCGTGTTGATCTCACACCCATGGTAGATCTCGGTTTTCTTTTGATCACATTCTTTGTATTCACCACCACCATGGCCCAGTCAACGGCCATGAAAATGAATGAGCCAAAGGATGATAAAGTAGAAGATCAGATGAAAGTGAAAGAGTCGGCAGTAATGACCATCTTGTTGGGTAAAGAAAATCAGGTTTACTATTATTATGGTTCGCTTACAGAGGACAATGCTTCGGAAAACTTTAAGAGTACTAATTTTAAAGAAATCCGTAAGCTTATTCGGGATAAAAGAAACTCAGTACCTGATGGTGATAAACCGAGTAGTGATCTGATGTATATTATTAAGTCAGACGATGAATCAACATTTAAAAATTCAATTGATATTTTGGACGAAATGGCGATATGCGCCGTTCCCTCCGGCCATTATGCTGTAGTAGATATGTCTGATTCAGAATTAAACCTGATAAAGTTAACTGAACAGGCAAATGGTATAAAGTAAACTTGTGGAATAGGAAAACTTTTGAATCTAATTATTAAAAAAGAGCAAAATGGAAGCAAATAAAATTTTAAGCGCCGACGTTCTGGACATCATTTTTGATGGCAAGAATAAAGAATATGGTGCTTATCAATTAAGAAAGTCTTACAAAAAAACGCTGACCAAAGCCCTGATCATTACCGGTACATCTTTACTGTTAATTATCGGCGGCTCTATATTGGCCAGTTTTATTGAAAAAAATTCGAAGAAGAAGGATTTTAATGTGTTGGATACAGAAATGGCGACGCTGAAACCGGATGAGCCACTTCCACCACCACCTCCTCCTCCTCCTCCGCCACCGCCGAAGCCACCACCACCGCCCGAAATTAACCAGGTGAAGTTTACCCCGCCAAAAATTGTGAAAGATGAGGAGGTAAAACCTGACGAAAAAATCGAAGAGATCAAGGAAGACCAGGTGATCAGCACAAAAACAGTGGTGAGCGAAAACACGGTAAAGATTGTACAGGCGCCGGTTGAGGTAGCGAACACACAGGTTGTAGAAGTAAAAAAGGAAGATGATGAAAATAAAATATTTACAAAGGTAGAAAAGGAAGCCGGTTTCCCCGGTGGTGAGGAAGCCTGGCGTAATTACCTGAGAAAAACACTGAATACCGATACGCCAACCGACAATGGTGCAAGCGGCGGCAGATATACGGTGATTGTAAAATTCGTGGTAAGTAAAGACGGTAGTTTAAGTGATATCAAATGCGAAAACGATCCCGGATATGGCATGTGCGAAGAAGCGATTCGTGTGATCAAGAAAACGAAGAACTGGACTCCGGCACTTCAAAACGGACGAAATGTAAATGCCTATCGCCGTCAGCCGATTACCTGGTTGGTAGAAGAGAATTAATATAATAAGAATAATACGCAGATCCCCCGGATATCCGGGGGATTTTTTGTGTGATTAGCCATTTGGTCTACTTTGAAATAGAAAACACACAGAGGCTTATCTTTGCGCCATGTCAAATCATATATCGGGTTGGGATGATACCATTGTTGCTTTGGCAACCCCTACCGGTATTGGTGCCATTGGTGTTATCAGGCTGAGTGGCCCCAAAGCCATTGATATCGCGAATAAATTATTTCCCGGCAAGGATCTGCACAAACAAAAAACACATACCATTCATGTTGGGTTTTTAAAAGAAGATCAAGTTGACCTGGATGAAGTGGTTATTTCTTTATATAAAAATCCAAAAAGTTATACCGGCGAAGATGTGGTTGAAATTGGCTGTCACGGAAGCCCTTATGTGCAACAGCAGGTGATACAGGCCTGTATACGCAAAGGCGCCAGACTGGCAAAAGCCGGTGAATTTACCCAGCGGGCTTTCTTAAATGGTAAGCTCGATCTTACCCAGGCCGAGGCGGTGGCCGATATCATTTCATCTAATACGGAGGCGTCGCAAAGAACGGCCTTGCACAATATGCGTGGCGGTTTTAGTGTTGTGCTGAGAGAATTAAGGGAAAACCTGATCCAGTTTTCGGCGCTGATAGAACTGGAACTCGATTTCAGCCAGGAAGATGTGGAATTTGCCGACCGCGAAAAATTTCACCAACTTATTGATGAAGCTACAATAGTTACCAGAGAGTTGCTGCAGTCTTTTCAATTGGGTAATGTTATTAAGCATGGGGTAAGTGTGGCCATCATCGGCAAACCCAATGCCGGCAAAAGTACGTTGTTAAATACCCTGTTGAATGAGAACCGGGCAATCGTAAGTGAAATAGCAGGCACCACACGCGATACGGTAGAAGAAGTAATTAATATTGATGGTATCCTGTTCAGGTTGATCGATACGGCGGGCATACGGGAACACAGCACTGATGTGATCGAGTTAATCGGTATCGAAAAAACCCGTGAAAAAATCAAACAATCAGACGAAGTGATCTATTTATTTGATGTAAATACCGAGACAGTTGATGATATAGCAGTTGCCGAAAAATTGATCAGGGAAACCAATCAAAATTTTATCCTGGTTGGCAACAAAGCCGATCTGTTGGGAGAGGATAAGGCAAAAGAAAAATTTGGGATAAGCGAAGCTGTGTTTATTTCAGCCAAAGGGTTGCTCCATATTGACCTGCTGAAAGAAAAACTGGTTAACAAAGTGGTGCAGGGAAATATCCATACAGAGAACACCATCATTACCAATACCAGGCATTATGAGGCTTTACAACAGGTTGGCAAGTCATTGACTGATATTAAGAACGGGCTGGACAATCATATCTCCGGCGATTTATTGGCTTTGGATATCAGGCGATGCCTGCACTACATTTCTGAGATAACCGGCGATATCTCCAATGAACATGTGCTGGATTATATTTTTTCTAAGTTCTGTATCGGAAAGTAATCATCCTTCCTTTGTTTCGTAAATGCTTGTCCTTGTTGACTTTCATACAAATATTCTTGTTTTATTTGTTGCCTATCTCCACTTTTTTAGTTATATTTGTTGCCTGAGTGTTGCCCTATTATGTTGCCGACAAAACCGGGCAACAAAAATAGAAATGATGCTACATACAGCTACATCCTGCAACAATCAGCTACAACAGGCCACAATGAGCAGTAACATTCGCATAGAGAAAACATGTGAGGTTTGCGGTAATAAGTACATCGCAAAAAGACCGTTACACGTTCTTGTTCCCTCACCTGTGCCAGGCTGCTCTATAAGCGTACCAAGCGGGATGAAAAAATTGAAGCTGCCATCCGGAAAGAAGCTGTTGTAAAATCTTTCAATCCTGCCATCTCACAAAAGAATTTCTCACCATTGATGAAGCCTGCCAGCTTATCAATGCCAGCCGCTGGACCATTTACCGCCTTATTGATAAAGGCCAGCTTAAAGCCGGTAAGGTGGGCCGCAATACCCGTATTCCAAGAACTGCAATTAATGAATTTTTCAAACTGACTGAAGTATGAACGTAACATTAAGACAAAGAAAGAAGGGGAATAAAATCAGCCTCTATCTTGATTACTACACCGATGGAAAAAGAGAATATGAATATTTGAATTTATACCTCACCCCGGAACCGGAGAAGGGCAAGCTCACTAAAGAGGTGAAAGATGATAACCGTAAAAAGCTGTCGATGGCTGAAGCCATCCGCTCAAAGCGTTTATTGGAAATAAAAAACGAGGAGTATGGTTTCCGTGATACTGATAAAGTAAAAGGTAGTTTTTTCAGCTACTTTGAACAGCTAACAGAAAAGCGAAGAAACAGCCAGGGTAATTATGGCAATTGGGATAGTGTGTTAAAGCACTTGCAGAAGTTTGCGCCCAATGGCGTTTCATTTAAAGAAGTAGATAAAAGATGGTTGGAGAAATTCAAAGACTATTTGCAGAATGATGCAAAAAGTAAAAATCAAAAGTTACTATCTCAAAACTCACAATCTTCTTATTTTGGCAAGTTAACAGCAGCTTTAAAGGAAGCAGTCAAGGACGGCATCTTACAAACTAATCCTGCCGCCCAGGTGGAAGGAGTTAAGCCTGATGATCCAAGCAGGGAGTTTTTAACTTTAGAAGAATTACAGGCTGCAGCCAACGTACCATGTGAAATGCCGATATTGAAAAGTGCTTTCATCTTTTCTGCACTCACTGGCCTGCGATGGTCAGATATTGAAAAGTTAGTATGGTCAGAAGTGCAGCACTCGGAGCAGTCAGGGTATTACATCCGTTTCCGGCAGAAGAAAACAAAGGGAGCAGAAACATTGCCCATTTCTGAACAAGCCTTTTCGCTTTTAGGTGAAAGAAGAAAGCAGGATGATAAAGTGTTTGAAGGATTGTATTACAGTGCCTGGCATAACTTGAAGCTAAGAGAGTGGGTAATGAAAGCAGGTATTACTAAACACATCACTTTCCACTGTGCCCGGCATACCTATGCTACATTGCAAATTACATTGGGTACAGATATTTATACAGTATCAAAATTGTTAGGCCACCGGCATTTAAAAACAACCGAAATTTATGCTAAAGTAATTGACCATAAAAAACAGGAGGCGGCAAATAAAATAAAAATAGATTTATAGCAATGGAGCTAAAATTATTAGATGCAATACTTCACGGAGAATTACAGCCCTGGAAACTGGATGCCTCCGATACAAGGCATTTTACAGAATTAGTGAAAGCCGCTAAAGCGGTTTCGCCCAATACAAATGCCGGGTTGCTAAAGCAACTCACAGCATTGTTAGCTGACTATCCTGATTTGCAAAAAGCATTAGCCGATGAAACACCCAATGACAATACTTCATTGCATCAACTTTTATTTAATACTGCTTTACCAAAATATAAAGATCCTGTCACCCAATTTTATTCATCCTTATAACATCTGAAACACTTCGCTTTAATAATGCCCTTTGCAACAGGCTGCAAACTGGACCGAATTGGTTGATATTCGTTACCAGGCAGGCAAAACACTTACCAACATAAAGGTATTAGCAAAACAAACTGCCACAGAATTGAATGAACAGGGCTTTACATCTGTTCCTGATGAACAAAGTAGCTTAATTCATTTTGCTTTGTATTATCTCAAGCATAGTTTAATACAATTATATTTCAGCGTTCAGGAATCTTTCAAAGAAAGCTTAGTGCAGACAACAACACTGGAGGACTTCTTTCAGTTAGATCTGGGAGAATCTTCATCAAACTTAGTTGCATTGGAATATATTGGCCCAGCTGTTGAAACGGCTGCTAATAAAAAAGGAAAGAAAGAAAAATTTTCATTTGGCTTCAAGGGTGACAAGGAGAGCTTGAAAACCGTAATTTCTCAACTATGTTTAAAGCTCAGCCTTATTAATGATACAATGAACACAGAAGATGATCTCTTTCAGGTTCTCATTTCCAAAGACCTAAGGCCGGGCACGATTAAAATAAATATTGGCTGCGAAACAGTAGAGTTTAGATACATTCTAATTGGCCTTAAAAAAGTATTCGACAACTTCAGTTTTTCAAATATTGAAAAAGCAAAAACCTTTTATTCAAAGACCGGGAATTTTATAACGGCCCAAAATCTTTATTCCAGTAAAATTGATACCCCCAAAACAAAAGAAGAAATTGATAACATTATCAAGCATCTGAAATAAAAAACATTGAGAAGGTTGAGATTTCTCATTGAGAACTGAATATCTCAACCTTTCCCCCTCCACAGCAAAAGAGCTTTGCCTTGTAATCAAAAAAAATATATTACAATGGCAAACGAAAATTTAATCCTTGACAAGCTCACTGAAATAGCAAACAAGCTGAGTGAGCAAAACCTGTTACAAAAAACAGTACTCAACTTTAATGAGGCTTGCATATACCTGGATGTAAGCCCATCACATTTGTACAAACTCACCAGTACAAAGCACATTCCGCATTTCTGCCCACAGGGTAAAAAATTGTACTTCAAACGGGAAGAACTCGACACCTGGTTACAGCGTAACCGGCAATCTGCCGCCGACGAAATAGATCAGTTGGCAACAGACTATGTAATCCGCAACAAGCGGAAGTAACAATTTTTCCCATTGAACTAAAGAACTGAAGAATGGCAGCAAGTACCATATTTAAAAACTTTGCAACTCCGGTAGAGAATGTTTCATTGATCATTCTTTCCAACTGGATTGCATCGGGCAAGTACAAAGCCCAGGTTGAAGAAATCCGTGATCTCATTGCACAAGGCAAAACAGAAGAAGCACAGTCAAAGAAGCAGCAGCTTCCCGCCTTCACTCCATCGGCAACTTTTACGGCTAAAAGGTTGCTGCCAAATATGGAGAACTACAGCGGCTTTGTACACCTTGACTTTGACAAGCTGACACCGGAACAATTAAATGCAGCCTTTCAAATCATTGCCGCAATCCCTTACACTTTCATTTGCTTTATCAGCCCAAGCGGCAACGGGCTAAAGTATTTATTGAAGTAAATACCGGTGCAGAACATCATGATACTGCTTACCAGCAGGTAATGGAGTATTACCAGAATGCCACCGGCCTAAAAGCCGATGTGAAATGCAAAGACATTACCAGGCTTTGCTTTGTAAGTCACGACCCAGAGTTGTATAAAAACATATACAATGAAAAGTTTCCAGTAAAGGATATTCCGGTCCAGGCAAAGCCGGTTCCTGTAGTTACCATGCACGAAATAAGGAAGAACCCACCGCACCAGATGAATACCTCTTAACCTTTCAGCAACAAATCACATTCACCAATCAAAAAACAGAATACACAAATGGAAACCGTAACAATTATATGTACCTGCTTGCTTCTAATTGCAACAGAGCTGGTATACCGCAGTCCGATACTGAAATTCTATGTGCACAGCATTTTGATTTATCTGAAAAAGAAATTAAGGATTCCGTAAGCAGTGCCTACAAACACCACCAACCCGAGTTTGCAAAGTTTGCAAACACTGCAAAGCTGCAAACTACAGATCAGCCACCAACAGAAGACTATCTGAAAAACACCCCCACCATTCCCGAAGAATTGTACATGCAAATGCCCGAACTGTTGAAGCAGGGTGCAATGGCATTTACCGATGAAAGAGAACGGGATGTTTTTCTTACAGGAGCCCTTGCAATACTCAGCGGATGCCTGCCCGGTGTTAAGGGTGTGTATGCAGGCAATGAAGTTTTTCCAAACCTCTTTTCTTTTGCTATTGCCCCGGCGGCCAGTGGCAAGGGTGCATTAAAGTTTGCAAAGATGCTGGCAGACGAGTACCACAGCTTTGTACTAACAGCAAGCCGTGAGGCAGAATCCCATTTCAATCAGGAAATGTCCGAACACAAACAAAAACTGCACAGCAAAAAGAAAAGCGATACCAGCATGGAAGAAGTACCCATAAAGCCAAGCTTTAAAGTTGTGTATATTCCGGCCAATACCAGCTATGCAAAGATCCTGTGGCACTTGGAGCAAAACGAAGGCACAGGTATTATTTGCGAAACCGAAGCCGACACCCTGGGTAATGTTTTCAAACAGGAGTGGGGTTCCTATTCCGATATGCTTCGCAAATCTTTTCACCACGAAAGGCTATCCAGTTCCCGGAAAGGCAACAATGAATTTACAGAAGTAAATGCCCCCAGCTTGTCTATCGCCTTATCCGGTACACCCAACCAGGTTACCGGCTTAATAGCCTCTTCTGAAGATGGCTTATTCAGCCGTTTCATGTTCTATGCTTTTAAGGTAGAGCAAAAATGGAAAGATGTATCACCCAATGCCAATAACATAAACCTCACAGAGCATTTTAAAACACTATCGTTAAGCGTTTTTAAAATGGTACTCTTTCTGCAAAGGGAAGAAACTATTGTAGAGTTAACAGCCACGCAATGGCAACAGCTAAACCAAACCTGCGAGGCATGGCTCAATGAAGTAACCATGTTCACAGCTGAGGAAGCCGCCAGTATTGTAAAGCGATTGGGCTTGATCCTTTACCGTATGGCAATGCAGTTTACCGCCTTGAGAAAATTTGAAAACGCCGAAGCTGCAAGCACATTGGTTTGCACCGATGAAGATTTTACGACTGCTTTGCGGTTGGCTGAAATCTATTTACAGCACAGTATTTTAATGTTCAACAACCTGCCCAAACAAACAGATGCCACCCAATTTAAAACAGGCGACAGCAAACGCAAATTCTTTGATGCCCTGCCGCAGGAGTTTACCCGGCAGCAGGCCGTGGAAACTGGTAAGCTCTTTACCTTGGCAGCCCGTACCGTGGATGATATACTCCACAATGCCACCGGCAAGGCGTTGGAAAAGCTGAAGGCAGGACATTACCGTAAAATCTAAGATTGCGGAGTTTGCAAACTTTGCAAGCTTTGCAGCTAATAGTCATAGCATCCCTTTACTTCCCTGTTGATAAGTCAGCCCACAGGCTTACATTTTTCTTTTGTTTGTCATATTATATCCTTACATTTGTTCTTGTTTAGTCAAAGTATAACTTTACTATCATGAGCAAAAGATCACTACAGATACAGCAGCTT
The DNA here is from genome assembly GCA_016710745.1 of Chitinophagaceae bacterium. Classification (GTDB taxonomy): domain Bacteria; phylum Bacteroidota; class Bacteroidia; order Chitinophagales; family Chitinophagaceae; genus Ferruginibacter. Next base: position 682,610 of record JADJVB010000013.1, read on the forward strand.
AACAGCAAAATGCTGGCTTTCGCCAGTTTACAAAAAGTAGCTCCGCCTCCCACCGGATGGATAAAAGCCATCCGTAACGCTATTGGTATGAGCATGTTGCAGCTGGGCAATAGGCTTTCTATCACCAAACAAAGTGTGCAGGATATGGAAAGCAGGGAAAGAGACGGCTCCATTTCTATAAAGGCATTGCGGGAGGCGGCAAGGGCCCTCGATATGCAATTGATATATGGCTTTGTGCCCAACGATGGATCTTTGGAGGCACTGATAGACCGGAAGGCAAAAGAACTGGCTACGCAGATTGTGCAGCGTACTTCCAACAGCATGAAGCTGGAAGACCAGGAGAACAGCAAACAGCGTATTGAAAAGGCAATTGAAGAAAGGGCAACCATCATAAAAAACGAAATGCCTAAAACTTTATGGGATTAGATTTAGATTATATAGACGGGCAAACACCGCTGGATGAAGATGAGAAAGAAGGCTTGCTCATAAAAACGATTGCCACCCGTGGCGAGTTGGACGAGTTTGAACAGCAGAATATAGAACAAGCCGTGCTATGGTCTTTAAATCGCACTTTTAAAGCCGAAGCAGTATTTACAGAAGAGTTTATTCGGGCAGTGCATAAACGGATGTATGGTAATGTATGGGCATGGGCAGGTGAGTTTCGTAAAACAAATAAAAACATTGGGGTAGATAAATGGCAGATACCAACAGAACTAAGGTATTTGCTGGATGATGTAAAGTTTTGGTATGCCAATAACACGTTCAGCCCCGATGAACTCACCATCCGTTTCAAACACAGGTTGGTAAGCATTCATTGTTTTCCAAACGGCAATGGGCGGCATAGCCGGTTAATGGCCGATATTGTGATTGAAAAAATATTTAAACAACCGGTTTATACATGGGGTGCAGCCAATCTGGTAAAGCAAGGCGATACCCGAATGGATTATCTTAATGCAATAAAAGCAGCAGACAAGGGCGATATTCAACCTTTTAATAAAATTTGCAAGAGGATAAATAAGAATCAAACAAAATTATTACGAATAAGAGTGAAATAAATTCAACCAACTGCATGACGCCAAAAGAAATCAGACTCAAACAGGCACTCAATAAAGCATACCGCCTTATCAAGCCAAAACGGCCTGAGATGGAGGTATTCAAAAAGAACCTCATCACCTTGCTGGACCAGATTGATGAAAAGGAATCGGAGGAGAATGTCAAAATCCATCTGATGAACTTTCTGCGGGATACCTTCTACAACCCTATCTTTCATGTAGCCACAAAAGGACGTACCGACTTTGTGGTGCATACTGGCAAAGATGCAGCTACGCCTGCCGGTGTTTTGTTTGAAGTCAAACGTCCACTGAATATAGCGGACATGGTAAGCAAAGCCAATCTAAATACAAAAGCGTTTCATGAGCTGATGCTCTACTATCTTAGGGAGCGTATTGAACATAAGAATAACGACATCCGCCAGGTGGTTATCACCAACATTTATGAATGGTTCATCTTTGATGCTTCCGTATTTGAACGGCTCTTTCTTTCATAAGAACACACAACTGATAAAGCAATACAAAGAATGGGCGGCAGGTCAAAAAGTGAGCAGCAATACGGACTTGTTTTATAAAGAAATTGCCAAACCATTTTTAGAAAATCTTGATGAAGAAATTCCTTTTACCTGGTTTGATATACGGGACTTTGATAAACCACTCCGCAACACAATTAAAGAAGACGACAATAAACTCATTGCCCTTTTCAAAGTAATATCACCAACACACCTGCTGAAGCTGCCTTTTGCCAACGACAGCAACAGTCTTGATAAAGGTTTCTATGCAGAACTACTGCACATTATCGGGCTGGAAGAAGTAAAAGAAGGCAGTAAGAAAATCATCCGCAGAAAAAAAGAAGGCCAGCGAAACGAAGGGGCGCTATTAGAAAAATACGATTGCCATTCTTGATACTGAGGATTGCCTGCACAAAATACACGACCTGAAAAGCTATGGTGAAACCAAAGACGACCAGCTTTTCAGTGTGGGTCTTGAACTTTGCATTACATGGGTAAACCGTATTCTGTTTTTAAAACTGCTGGAGGCACAGTTGCTCAAATATCATAAAGGAAATAATCATTACCGCTTTCTCAACTTTGAAAACCTGCCGCAGTATGATGAAGTGTACAAACTTTTTTTTCAGGTGCTGGCAAGGCGGTATGAAGAACGCATAGAAAAAGTACAAAAAAAATTCAGCCACATACCGTATTTAAACAGTTCACTGTTTGAGTTCAGCGAAATGGAAGAAGCCACCATTAAAATAAACATGCTGGATGGCACGGCAGAACTGGATTTAATTTCTTCTACTGTATTACGTAATGATAAAAATAAAGCGAAAGCTGCAAGACTAAACACATTGCAATATTTTTTTGAGTTCCTTGATGCCTATGATTTTGCAAGTGAAGGCAGCGAAGAAATACAGGAAGAAAGTAAAACCCTTATTAATGCTTCGGTACTCGGATTAATTTTTGAAAAGATAAACGGATATAAAGACGGGTCTATTTTCACTCCCGGTTTTATTACTATGTATATGTGCCGCCAGAGCATACGGCAGGCTGTGGTAAACAAGTTTAAAGATAAATACAACTGGAAAGCAGAAACATTCGGTGACCTGTACAATTATATAAGTGAAGACCGCAGTGCCAAAAAACTGAAAGAGTATAACGAACAGGGTAACTCACTCACCATTTGCGATCCAGCCGTTGGCAGTGGCCACTTTCTTGTATCTGCATTAAATGAACTGATTGCTATAAAAGATGAATTAGGAATATTAATCAGTGAGCAAGGCACAAGGCTTTCTGAAATTGAAATCACATTAGAAAATGATGAACTGATTATTACCGATGCTCAAGGGGATATATTTCAGTACATCATTGAGCCGGATAAAAATAACCAGCATTATATACAACCCTGGAAACAGACCGTACAAAAAACACTCTTTCACGAAAAGCAAACCATTATTGAAAACTGCCTGTTTGGGGTTGACATTAATCCAAAGAGTGTGCAGATATGCCGCCTGCGGCTTTGGATAGAACTGCTGAAAAACGCTTATTACTTAATACCAGAAGGACAACCCCAAAACAGTGGCCGTATTGGTAATGAGTTGCAGACCTTGCCAAACATTGACATCAATATTAAATGTGGTAACAGTTTAATAAGCAGGTTCAGCACCACTGAAAATTTGAAAGCCGCCACGCCTTATTTTGAAAAGAAAATACTGGAATACAAAAGCTGGGTGACCGATTATAAGCATGAAGTGGACAAAGATAAAAAGCGGGGCATACAGCAACTAATGAAGGATTTAAAAACTGGCTTTATATCAAAAATTACCGACCGCAATCCCACTAAAATAAAACTGGATAAACTATCCTCCGAGTTTTTAAGTAAGTATGTAAACGAAAAACTTTTTAGCGCCAACCTTACTGTAGCCCAAAAGAAAGATAAAGACCGGCTGGATAAAGAAATAAAAAAACTGAACGAAGAACTGGAAGCCTACATAAAGAACCCGGTGTTTACCAACTCTTTTGAATGGCGGTTTGAGTTTCCGGAAGTATTGAATGAGAAGGGTGATTTTATTGGATTTGATGTGGTGATTGGGAATCCGCCGTATTTTTCATTATCAAAAATTAAAGAACAGGCAGATTATTTTGTAAAAGCTGGATATAAAACTTACTCAAAAAGTGCTGATATTTATTGCTTATTTTATGAAAGAGGAAATCAGCTTCTAAAAGATAATGGTTATCTCACTTACATCACTTCAAATTCCTGGCTAAAGTCTATTTATGGCGATTTGCTGAAAAAGTATTTTTCAGAACACATGCAGCCTATAAGTCTTTTGAATATTGAAGATGTTCAAATTTTTGAAGAAGCAACTGTAGAATCAAATATAATTACTCTAAAGAAAAAAACAAGGCCGTGAGAGCTTCAAAGTGGCAACACTCACAGAGCTATATATTGCTGGCGCATCATTAACTGATTTTGTGGATAAGAATAGTTATGATTTCAATGTTCCTGAAACAACCGATTGGGTAATTGGAAATGAAGTTGACTCTGTATTAAAAAGAAAATAGAAACAGGTTCTAAAATTTTAAAGAAATTTAAAGTAACTATCAACTTCGGAATAAAAACAGGGTATAACGAAGCTTTTATTATTAATGAGGAAGTAAAAAATAAATTAATCCAAGAAGAACCAGGATCTGGTCAAATTATTAAGCCAATATTAAGAGGGAGAGATTTGAGTAAATATAATTTTGAGTTTAACAAAACTTATTTAATTAATACCCATAATGGTTTAAAAAAACAAGCTCTACCAAGAGTTGATGTAATAAAAGATTACCCCGTTTTGTTTAATCATTTAAAAACATTTCTTCCTAAAGTTGAGAACAGGTCGGATAAAGGTGAACATTGGAGTAATCTTAGAAATTGTGCTTATTTAGATGATTTTGAAAAAGATAAAATCATTTGGGGAGAGATTTCAGATAAACCAAAATTTGCTTATGATGATGGAGCGTTTTATGCTGAAGCCACCACCTTTTTAATGACCGGTGAAAACCTTAAATATCTGCTTGCAATTCTTAATTCTAAAGTTTCTGAATGGTATTTTAATAAAATAAGTACTACAACCGGCATGGGTACAAACCGCTGGAAGAAATATAAAATTGAACTGCTGCCCATTAAAGATATTTCATTAAAGCAACAGCAACCTTTTGTTGCTTTAGTAGATAACGTAATTGAAGGGAAAAAGAATGGAATTAATACAGCAGCATTGGAAACAGAAATTGATAACCTTGTTTATAAACTCTATGATTTAACTCCCGATGAAATAAAAATAATTGAAGATGCCGTATGATTATGAAAAGCACATCAACAGTACTTTACATTTTAAATTGGATATAATAGATGGAGCAAAACCTTATTCTTAACATCATCCCCTTTACCCCGGCATCCGGTAAAAAAACCTTTGCCTTTTACCGGGAAAGAAAAGAGGATTATTATCCAATCTTTAAAGGCGATCTGGAGGGACTTTTAGATGATAAGATTACAGCATTGGAATTGTTGGAACTGGAAAAACTCTACACCGATTTTCAACCAGCAAAAGAAGAAGCAATAGTTTTGGATATTGATCTATCTAAATCTCACCGGTTTGCCAGTCACTACTACCGCCATCTCATCAGAGAATATTTTACAGGCATTGCTGACATAATGCACCAGAATTTTACCAGCGAAACAGAAGTTTGGTTTCACAACAAAGAAAAAGCACCGCCAAATACAAAGTCTATAACCAGTTTACTTTAAAAGTGCAGCACGGCAGGGTTACCACCGGTCCGGAGTTGGTACTGTCTTATGACGGTACTACAAAAGTATTTGCCAAACCGGTATCTGAAATTTACAATTTCAATACCAACCTGTACAACTGGATAGTGTGCAACGGGCTATTGTACAAATGGAAATACAGGCCACAGTCTGTGATCAATATACCTGAAAAATGCTTCCCGGTATTAAGCAATGAAATAAAGCCACAATTGGATATAGCCCACGATGTACCAAATCTCAGCAATCGCTATCCAAGATACCTCAATACATTGCAACACTTTTACAACCAATACCTGGCTGTTGAGGCTTTCAGGAAAATCATTCCAATAAGTAACGAAGGTTTTTATCAACCCGATGCAAAACAGTATAGGGTTATCAGTTCATCTTCCAACGATTTGATGTATGCCGGTGGCAAAACGGGGAAAGAACCAAAAAAGGATTTTAAATACAAAGGTCCTTACCAATTGCCACAAAAGCCAAGCAACTTCAAATTCTTTTTCATTTACCAGGCAGTCAGATAAAGCAAGTGCAGTTACAGAGTTGTTTAAGTATTTAAACAGTGGTTACAAAGACGACAGGTTCCCCTTTCCAAAAATGCAGGACTATATTAAAGTGCCCTTTGAACTGGATATTACAAAGAACATAGAATTTGACAGCGTAGAAAATGCAGTGGCAACGGTACGCAATGCCATTAAGAATGCAGAGTGGCAGCCAGATACCCGTTATCTGGCATTGTTTGTAAATCCTGTACCAAAATTGGAGAAAGATGAAGAACGGAAAAACATCTATTACAAGATCAAAGAAATACTGTTGTACGAAGATGTGCTTTCGCAGGTAATAAAAAGCGAACACCTGTACAAAAATGGCAAACCTAATTCTTACTTCAATACTTTCTTACCGCATATAGAAATTGCCATGCTGGCAAAGTTGGGCGGTGTACCCTGGCGGCTTAACCGGCCAACAAACAATGAATTGATTGTTGGTGTAGGTGCATTTTATTCAGTTACCCGAAAAACAAGGTTTGTAGGTTCAGCTTTTGTTTCAACAACGAAGGGATGTTTAAAGGCTTTGATTGTTTCAAAGGTGATGATACAATTAGTTTGGCTGGATCCATAAGAGAAGCAGTTGCAAAATTCATTGCAGTTAATTACACCGCTTCAAGGCTTATCATACATTTCTATAAAGATATTGGTAAAAAGGAACTGCAGCCCATCATGCAAACCCTGCACACATTGGGCTTAAACATTCCGGTAATTGTAGTTACAATCAACAAAACCGAAAGCAAAGAGTTATTAGGATTTGATACCGCAGATGCAGATAATTTAATGCCTTACAGTGGCACTATTGTAAAAGTTGGTTGGACAGAATATCTTTTATTCAATAACACCCGGTACGAAAGCACATCAAAACCTGCACAGAAAGAATATCATTTTCCTGTAAAGATTGCGTTGTCCTGTACGGTAGATGGAATGTTGGATGACATGAATTTAGTAGAACAGTTAATAGATCAGGTATATCAGTTCAGCCGTATGTATTGGAAAAGTACCAATCAACAGAGTTTGCCTGTTACCATCAAATACCCCGAAATGGTGGCTGAAATTTACCCGCATTTTCAGCATGATAAGCTGCCGGACTTTGGGAAGGAGAATTTGTGGTTTTTATAAAATAAAGAATGATGAACCTCTACATAAAAAACATGGTTTGCAACCGCTGCATCATGGTGGTTAAGCAGGAACTGGAAAACCTGAAACTGAAACCCCTTAAAGTTTCAATGGGAGAGGCAGAACTAAGCAAACAACCATCTGTAAAGCAAATGCAGCAGCTTAACAGCCGCTTATTGCAATTGGGCTTTGAAATATTGGACGATAAAAAGCAAAAACAGATTGAAAAAATAAAAAGCCTGCTTATTAAAAAAGTACAGTCAGGCGATGTAGAAGAACATTTCAGCATCAGTGAATATTTGAGTAATGCCCTACATAAAGACTACAGCTATATCTCCCGTTTGTTTTCCGAAGTTGAAGGAATTACGGTTGAACAATTTTTCATCCTCCAAAAAAATTGAAAAAGTAAAGAATGGCTGGTATATGGTGAACTCAATCTCAGCGAAATTTCTTTCCGGTTAGGATACAGCAGAGTGGCCCATATTTCAGCACAGTTTAAGAAAATTACGGGGCTTACCCCAAGTCATTTTAAAAAATTGGGTAATCCGCAACGAAAATCACTGGATGATTGTAACTTATGTTACGCAATTCAATAACAAACATTTTAATTTTGCAACATGCCGCAAAAACAACACTGGGAAAAAGTATTTGGAAACAAAAGCCGATTCAGAAAAAAGCTGGTTTCAGCCCCTTCCCCGAAACGTCGGTACAATTCATTAAAGACTTAAATATTCCCAAAGATGCTGCCATAATTGATGTAGGTGGTGGCGACAGCTACCTGGCTGATGTTTTATTACAGGAAGGCTATAAAGATATTACCGTACTCGATATTTCTGCCAAAGCCCCGCAAAATGCCCGGAAGCGTTTAGGCAAAAAGCAAATAGAATTAAGTGGGTTGAATCGGATGTATTGAATTTTCATCCCGTAAAAAATATGATTGCTGGCACGACAGGGCTGTGTTTCACTTTGTGACTGATAAAAAGATATAACGGCATATAAAAACAGATTGCCGGTTCCGTTAAAGATGAAGGCAAATTGATTGTAGGTACATTCTCAGAAAAAGGCCCCGAAAAATGCAGCGGCCTGCCGGTTCACCGCTATTCGCAGCAGCAACTCACCAATGCGCTTTCCAAAAATTTCAAAAAATAAAATGTATTGAGGAAATACATCAAACGCCTTTTAATACTTCGAGTCATTTACTTTTGCAGCTTTCAAAAAAAGCCGTTTATGTATAAATCATATCCATAATTCTGTAACAATACTACTTCCCGTTTGAAGGAACTTTGTGTCATTAAATTAACAGACATGACACATACCTATAAAGTTTCCGGAATGACCTGCACCGGTTGCCAGGCAAAAGTTCAAACCTTTTTATCAAAAGTAGATGCAGTAAGTGATGTAAATATTGATCTTGCCAAAGGCGAAGCGACTATTAAAATGGATAAGCACATCGAAACTGCCATTTTACAGGAAGCATTGAAAGACTATCCAAAATATCAATTAACAGAAAACAATCAACAGCACCTGCCAGTTAATACAGAAAAGTTGAAGAAACCAGGACCTGGTTGGCAACTTACAAACCCATTCTCTTAATATTTGCATTTATTACCGGTATAACATTTTTGAACGAATGGGTAGTTGGTGATTTTGTGTTTATGCGCTGGATGAGCAATTTTATGGCCGGGTTCTTTTTGGTTTTTTCATTTTTCAAATTGCTTAACCTGAAAGGCTTTGCAGAGAGTTACTCGATGTATGATGTGATTGCAAAAAATGGAACAGTTGGGGGGTATGTTTATGCCTTCATTGAGTTGGCCCCTGGGAATTGCATTCCTTACCGGTTTCAATCCGATACTTACCAATAGTATTACCTTTATAGTAATGTCAGTAAGTATAATTGGTGTGCTGCAAAGTGTTTTCAATAAGCGTAAAATAAAATGTGCCTGCCTGGGCGATGTATTTAATTTACCCATGAGCACCATTACCATTATTGAAGATGCATTGATGATTGGAATGAGTGCGGCCATGCTGTTAACGATGTTATTATGATACTATTTAGATCAATAGGGCAGTTTTTTCTGAAAGCTTTTAAATTCCTTTTTGTACGCAAAAAAGACTGTTGTAAATAGGGTTTAAGGCATTTAACTATACATAGTTAGCAGAATTATGTAAGACTCTTCTAAAAAATTGTTATGCTTTCGTAGCAGTTTAAAACATGAAAAAGTTCATCACTGCCATATTAGCCGTTTTGTATCTGGGTACTTCTTCAGGAGCCACGATCACATGCATTATTGCATGGGCAAGCGCCCTGAATGGGGATTGGGTCATCAAAAATCCAAACCTGCGGTAATTCGCGGTATGGAAAAATCGGATAAAAGATAATGGCTGCTGTAAGGATGAAAATTAATAAATTTTAAAAGACGATTCAGCCAAAAGGTAACGGAAAGCAACCTGCAATTGATGCAGTTAATGGCAACGTTTTTACCACACATCTGCTTCCATTCAGTTACCTTCAGGCCAGCACTGCCTTCCTTAACAAGAAGAAGTTTTTCCTAACAGCAATGCACCCCCCCGAACCCGGGCGTGTTCCGTTTACATTCGCAACTGCGTTTTCCGTATTTAATACAGTTCCCTCTTATTGAGCCGCCACGTAATTGATTTGCCGGGCTATTGGCATTTACCTATGCCATAAATCCAACTATTATTTACTACTTAAATTAATTTAAATGAAGCAATTAAGATGCTGATGATGGCGGCGTTAACTATCGTTTTCAGTTTCTTGCTAGTTTTGCACAGGATTTGTACATAAAACAAAAGAAAAAGCACCTGCAACAAAAAATGGAGTAGATGGAAATACAGACAGTTCTCCCATGAAATGCGAGGAGATAAATACAGAGGTAAACCCGGCAAATGTTCTAATGCAGTATGGATTTAACCAAATCCAACAAAATAGAATAAAATGAAAATGAAGTAATGAAACCCAGACCTGAAAATCCCATGCACTCCGGAAGCAACAAGTGACAAACCTGGTAAATAAACCGTCCAAACGTAGGCTAGGGTTTTGAAAAGAAAAGCAAACTGGTCGTTGTAGCTTACAGCCGCCCCATGAAATGCGAAGGGGACAAAACCTGGCGAGGATAATGTTCCGGTGACCGCCCTAAATGCGGCATGGCGTTAAAAGAGCAAAAAAGACGATCATTCAACTCCACAAAACATTAATCAACTAAAATTTATACAAACGAGAAAAGACAATCCTGCCATCAACAGCACTGGCAGCTTTAGCCGTGGTTTCCAGCAACAGCAACAATTCTGCAAAAGACAACAGTACGGGCAGAAACCATGACAGCAAGCGCCCATGCCTGTTATGCGCGACAACACAGCAATGGGTGTGACGATATCAAAAATGGTAGCAACCATATTTGCCATTGCTGATCCCTGTACAAGTCTTCACTTTATGCGAAATCAATGGTGGCAGATTACTCCGGCGGTTAAAATGCACTGGCAACGGAATGAAACCGATGCGGTTTGCAGCCTCTGGAAAAATGTTTGATGTCATGAAAGGGTTTGGATAAATCACTATTAAGTGCCGACCAGAAAGTATATGATGATATTGAAGCTGGACCTGAAAACATGCAGAACACATTTCAAAAATAAGATTGAACATCAGCGGAACATTTTGCCATGATGAGTAAAGACATGTATGATATGGTAAAGGCATTTGGGGCTGGTATGACATTGTACCACGATCATTGCCCAATGTATAATGAAGGATCTTATGTGGTTCAGTGAATCCAAAGACATCAAAATCCTTATTACGGAGATAAGATGATGACTCCTTGCGGTAGTGTAGAAGAAATGATGAAATAATTCGGACAAGCCAAAAAAAGCATTATGATCCCCAAAATAATATCCCGGTCATTAAAAAACCGCTACATCGTTTTGCTGATGGCAGCAGGTTTATGTTTGAGGAATCTTCAATATCAAGAAGAACCTCATTGATGCAACCCCGGATCTCAGCGAAAACCAGGTGATCGTATTTGCCGAATGGATGGGCCGTGGTCCGCAAATTATGGAAGACCAAGTTACCTATCCCTTGGTTAGTAACCTGCAAGGCATTCCAAAGTGAAAAACATACAGGGCACTTCAATGTTCGGGATGAGTTTTGTGTATGTAATCTTCGAAGATGATGTGGATGTGTATTGGGCAAGAACAAGAGTTTTGGAACGGTTGAATTATGCATAGCGCTTATGCCTAATGGCGTGACACCCGCACTTGGACCCGATGGAACCGGGGTTGGTCATGTGTTCTGGTACACCCTGACACAAAAATCTCGACCTCGGCGAACAACGAGCCTTGCAGGACTGGTATGTAAACTGGCTTTGCAAACCGTACCCGGTGTTGCCGAAGTGGCATCCTTTGGCGGTTTTGAAAACAAACCAGTTGGTTATTGATCCGGTGAAACTGCAGTTCTACAATATCAGCCTAATGGATTTGATGAACAAAGCAAAGCCAGTACAACGATGTGGGCGGACGAAAATTTGAAACGAGTGACGCGGCTTACATCATCCGTGGATTGGGGTACATCAAAAATAAAGGATGATATTGAAGCTATTGCACCTGGCAACAACAATGGCATACCGGTAAGAGCGAAAGATATTGGCACAGTACAGATGGGTGGCGATTTAAGACTGGGCATTTTTGATGAAAACGGCGAAGGAGAAGTAGTGGGTGGTATTGTAGTGATGCGTTATGGGGAAAATGCAGATAAGGTATCAATGCCGTAAAAGAGAAAATGAAAGATGTGCAGAAAGGATTGCCCGAATATGTAAGTTTTAAAACCGCCCACGTATCGAAGCGTATTGATTGAAGTTGCCATCGGCACCGTAAAAGTAAAAACTGATGGAAGAAATGGTTGTTGTGGCGCTGATCGTTACTTTCTTTGTTTCACTAGTGCAGTGCATCCAGCATCATTACAGATTCCCATTACCATTGCCATCAGTTTTATCCTGCTGAATATGTTTGGTATTTCCTCAAAACATCATGTCACTAACAGGTATTGCCCCAGCTATCGGTGTAATCGTAGACAACGGAATTATCGCGAGTGAGAACGCTTACCGACATCTATGACTGTCAAATCAACAAACCCCAAATCCTAAACGCAATAAAAAACTGTTCAATAAACTAAAGCGGAAACAAACCTACTACCGTATTCCGAATTGGTAAGGACGCGGTTGATTGAAAAAGCAAGCAACAGGTGTCAAGGTGGTGTTTTCTTTTCTACCAACATAATCATCACTTCTTTTTTGCCGGTGTTTTTATTAACCTGGCCAGAAGGAAAACGTTTCACCTGGACCGGCATTCACCAAAACATTCATCATGATTGTGGATGCGTTGCTTGAGCTCTCCTTGGCACCCGTCTTAATTTCCCTTTTATGAAAGGGCGTTTCAGGCCCGAAACCAAAAACCCTGCAAACTGAATACTGGAGAAAATTTACGAGCCGGTGATCCGTACCTGTATCAGATGGCGAAAAGACAACCCTGGCTGTTAACATTATTGCTTTGGCAATCAGCATTCCCTGGTGTTGAGTTTGGGTCGATGAGTTTATGCCACCACTGGATGAAGGATCATATTGTTTATGCCGGTTACACTCCCGGATGTTTCCATCAGTGAAGCCAAAAGGATTTTAAAAGCGCAAGAAAAAACTGATCAAGTCGGTACCAAGTGAACAATGTTTTGGGCAAGCAGGAAGAGCAAACACCGCAACCGACAATTCGCCCATCAGCATGATTTGAAACCATTATCCTTACTAAAACCACAATCTGAATGGAGAAAGGGAGCTTCAGAAGAATGACATCATTAATGAACTGAATGCCAAGTTGCAGATTCCCGGTGTTACCAACGGATGGACACAGCCATCAGATGGTCAACCGCATCAATATGCTTTCCACCGGTCCGAACAGACTGGAGGCGTAAAGTATACGGAAAAACTCGATACTATCTATGCCTTTGCCGAAAAAGTAAAAGAAAGGAATCAAGGAGGCTTGACGGCGTGAAGGACCTGTATGTGAACCCATTACCGGGGTAAGTGACATTGACATCACAGTAAAAAGATGAGATTAGCCAGACGGGTTAACAGTGGATGATGTAAGCAGTGTGGTCGAAATAGCCTTGGCGGTATGCGGCTTATCACAACGGTAGAAGGCCGACAGCGATTTTCCGTGAATGCCAGATTCGGGCAGGATTTCAGGAACAGCCTTGAATCATTAAAACGAACTCAGGTGTCAAACCATGGCAATACGGGCCGGTGCCACCGGAAGCAGTGGCTGATGTAAAGATCACAGAAGGTCCACCAAGGATTAATTCTGAAAATGCGATGCTGAGGGGAATTCCGTGTTATTTAACGTACGGGAAAGAGACTGGCGGTACATGTTAATGAGGCTAACAGGAAAAACTTGAATAAAATGATCAACCAAACTACCCAAAGGGTATTTTTTTGGAATGGAGCGGCCAGTATGAAAACCTGATCCGCAGTGAGAGAACACTAGAAATGATTTTACCGTTGGTGTTACTCATTATTTCCCTGTCAATGTATTTTGCCTTCCGAAATGCAAGAGAAGCATTCCTAAGTCTGATTTCCTTTCAATACCATTTGCCCCGATCGGTAGCTTACTTATGATCTATTTCTGGGGTGTGAATTTATTGGTTGCAGTTGCGGCTGGTTTCATTGCCTTGCTTGGACTGGCGGTTGAAACCGGAATGGTCGATGGTGATCTACTCTTCAACGACGCCATGAATCAACTCATGTTGATAAAAAGGGACTCCAAAAGATAACCATAACCAAAGCAGATCTGCGGGAATATGTAATTGCAGGCGCAAAAAGACTGAGACCAAAGCTAATGATTGGTATGTGTTTGCCCGTTTGCCTTAATTCCCATGCCTCTGAGCCACGGTAGGGGCAGTGATGTGATGAAACCCATTGTATTGCCCATGGTTGGCGGGGTGTATTAACATCTGCAACACATATTTTATTGGTTACCCCCATTGATATTTTTAATGGCAAAGGAATACAAATTAAGAAAGACAAGGAAAGATTGAAGTGATGGAAACAAAACACTAATCCTAAAAAAAAAAAGTGTAAATATGAAACGACTGATTATTTTTCAAGTATTGGATTGTTTTAACGGATAATTCATAGCGCAGGCAACAGGTACTGACCATGGAGGAAAATCAAACCGGCAATTGAAACCAATCATCCCGCTTTAAAAATGCTGGACGCCGGAAGCCCGTTCTATGGACGAAGGAGCCAAAGAGCTTATAGTTGGATGGCGTCGGGAAGTAGGCGCTTAGTGTTTTTTCAAACACCTTACGATCCCAGAAGTTGGAAACACTTGAACGGTCAGCCCGGTATGGGCGCTGTCCTGATCCCCGCAAATGTTTCCTAACAAAAAGACAGAATGCCGAATATGCCTTCTATGAATGCGCAGTCATCCGTGGAGTTACAAAAAGAAGATGTGGTGGTAAATGAACCGTTGTATACAGCCAAAAAAACTATTAAGATTAGATTAGTGATTGAAAAGAAACTGAAAGTGCTGGACGAAATGATAAGCTTGTTAAAATTCATGATGCAGAGCGCCGAGATCCGGTACAAGAACGGCTTGGGAAAGAACAACGCTTATTATAAAGCGAAAGCGGCATTGGCCAACGCGGAAAATATGCAGTTGATGTTGCAGAATGAGATTGTTCAGAAACGAATTGCCATTAACACAGTGATGAACAGGACCGCGGATAAAGTATTTGATGTTGATACGAATTATGTAGGATAGAATTTAACAGGTCCAAATGTTCTGATTCCCGTTGCCCTGACGAAGCACGAAGCGATATTAAAGTAATCGACAGAAGCAATGGAAGTGAACAAACTCGAAGCGCAAAGGTGAGTTGGCAAGCTGAAACCGAGTTTGGTGTACAATACAATCACATGACGGGATGGGCCTCGGTAACCCCTGATGTTTTCGGTCATGGTAATGGTGGAAATCCCCTCTGCTAAATGGTCATTCCAAAAATGAATAAGGCAAAAGCAGAAAGCCTTATACTTGGCAAAAACGAAGCATTGAGAAACCAACAGCAGATGATTAACGAAGCAAGCGGTATGGCCGATAGCAGTTTTACCGAACTGGAACTGAAAAAGAAGCAAATGAAACTGTATGAGGAACAGATCATACCGGCTGACGAAGAGTTTTCAAACCATGTTATTAGGTTACGAACAAATACCGAAGAGTTATTTAGTTTTTCGATGCCTGGGAAGCACTGAACATGACGCAAATGGATTACCTGGATCAGTTAATGAAGGGTTTGCAGACGGCAGGCCGAGCTGATGAAAAACTATGGGAGCAAAATAAACGAACTGAATGAAATGGATTTTTGAAAATAGAAATGGGTATCCGCAACCGCACTTATTTTGCCTATTGGCTTTGTCTATTGCTAATTGCTTCCGCATGCAATAACGGTGGTGATGAAACAAGCGACCGAAATGTACAACTCGTCCTCGTTGTGAGGATTCTGTCTTCAGCGCACAAGCCCGGCAAACGTCCCAAAATGCGGAATGGAACTGGTGTTGACGGAAAACTATACCGCCATGAATTCGGGCATGAGATGGTCGACAGTGGTGGGGTGAATAGACAAGGGATATGCCTGTCCCATGGCCATCCGCAGGCGCAAAGCGATAAAGAAGGCTGCGCTTGTTCCATTTGTGAATGCCTTGGAGAACCAGCAAAATCAGCCAAGAGCGCAAACCGGTTTCTATTGAATACGTTGATTAAACCGAAGCCCAATCAGGAAAGATTGCAACCGAATGCCGATGGTAGGACAGCGATGGACAGGGAAGAAGATAGTAGAAATGGATACGCTTGATCGAAGTTTATGACCGTAAGACAGATTGGAACAATATCTTCCAATTCGTGCCGGATTGAAAAGCACCAGGTGAAATACCGGTATCAGAAGTAAGTAGAAGACAACAGATCATGGACATCTATAGTGCCCTGAATTATCGACGGCCCAGGAAAACCTCCTCGATTTCTAATGAAAAACGATCCCGAGAATCTATAGATGTTGATCAATTCAGCCAACAGAAACTGATATTGAGAAAAGACGGTGCAACAATTAAGTAATGTAACGAAACCGGTAAACCATCTTACAGAGTTTCTGGTTTTTAGTAAATACAGAAAACATATTCACGAGAGCACGAAAGTAACAGTATGAAGGCAGGGCCAACCCCGCAATGAATGTAGCAGTTGGCGTTTACAACCGAAGAATTATCAGTTAAAGAAGGAACAAGTGTACAGAAAGGCAGAATTTAACTGCGTATGGAATCCTAACAGGGCAAAGGGCAGCCATTAAGAACATTTTTACCGCAGCAGCAAGAAGCTGGGTAATAAGGCATGTATCACTCCTGAAACAAATCCGGCTGACGATTTCAGGGCCTAATCAGCTACATAGAACCTGCTTACAGAAAGCCGGAAAAACTGGTTACTGCAAGAGTTTATTTGATAATTCAACCCACAGGATTCCCATAGGGGGCAGCCGTAAAAGCCACTCATTTTCTTTGCTGGTGACCGATCCGCCTACCAGCGGCCGGAAGAAGTTGTTTTATCGGGTCTCCCCCAGTTGGCTCTAGTAAGAACAGGTAAATAACGGCGGCAAGAAAAATAGAAACAGGCATTACCAATAAATAACTGGTGCAGGTGTTGATGGTCTGGAAAACAGGGGTCAAGCCGCCGCTAATGCACAACACCGGGTAACAGTGAAAGTTTCCATTAAAACAAAATTTTCAAATGACTATGAAAAATATTTGATAATTATCGCTTCACTTTTATTAGCCTTCTTGCTTCTTTCGTAAAGAAGAAATGAAACTGCGGTCATTAAGGATGAATATTACACCAGTATAACCCGCAGACTGGCGGAAGATAAGCC
>JADJVB010000014.1 GCA_016710745.1 Chitinophagaceae bacterium
TATTTTAATGTTTCTCCGCCAGCCTATCCCGTTACCGTTGAAATTAATTACAGCATACGATATAAAGGTTTATTTACTTTACCCCGGTAACTATTTTCAGCATTCAAATCAATCGGTTCAAAAGGCAGTTTTTGATGTGGAAGTGCCTGCACAATTATCCCTGCGCTACAAAGGTACTTAACTGCGATTATCAACCCGAAATCACCCGGTCCGGTAATAAAGAGGAGTACCACTGGGAGGTAAAAAATCTTCGGGCATTTAAAACAGAAAAACACATGGGGTCAACAGATAATTACCTGCCCAGGTATTATTGGGCCCAAATAAATTCCAGTTAAACGAGTATGATGGAGATATGACAAGCTGGAAAATTTTGGCAACTGGTATAATACCGTTTACCAGAAGACAACGGAATTAAAAGAAGACAGAAAATTGTTCTATATCAACCTGGTAAAGGATGCTAAAACCGATATGGAAAGGGCCGAAATTTTGTACAATTACCTGCAGCATAACATGCGGTATGTAAGTATACAACTGGGTATTGGCGGTTTAAAACCTTTTCCGGCCGGTTTTGTAGATGATAAAAAATATGGAGACTGCAAGGCATTGAGTAATTACCTGAAATCGGCACTGGATGCAGTATCCATAAAATCGAATATTGTTATCATTGAAGGGGCATGGATCCGGGGACGGTTTATGAGGATTTTCCGGCGCATTATTTTAATCATGTTATTCTTTGTATTCCGCAGCCAAAAGATACGGTGTGGCTTGAATGTACCAGTACCACATTGCCCTTTGCACAACTGGGTCCTTTTACCGAAAACCGAAAGGCCATGATGATTACCAATGATGGCGGTATTTTGGTGAATACACCGGCCAGCGATTATAAAAAAAACACGGAAAGTATACAAACCCTGATTGAAGTAAACGAAGAAGGAGGGGCAAAAGTAAAAACAAACAGCATTTTATCCGGTGATGGCAGAGATGAGTTATTGATGCGGTTTCATGATTTAAAGGAAGATGAAAAACGAAAATATTTTATCAACCAAAAAGGATGGAAACAACCGGATAATTTTGAGATTAGCAATTCAAAGAACAAAGCAAACCCTTACCTGGTAAACACCGTAATGGACTACGAAAAAATATATTCTTTTAATGCCGGCAGCAAGCTTTTTTTTGAATCCAGGCTGTATCCCATTTTTGATGAGGATATCCCGGAAACAGAAAAAAGAAAAAATGACTATTATTTTACCTGCCCCTACCAAACCATAGATACAACCGTATATAAATTTCCTGCAGGATTTATGTTGGAAAGTATTCCCAAAAATAAATTAATACAGTTACCCTTTGCCCAATACAGTTGTAACTACAGCTGGGATGCTGCAACACATACACTTACTTCAATTGCATTGTTACAGATAAAGAACAGGGTTGTTAAAGCGGCAGACTACGCAACACTGGTTGATTTTAAAAATCAGATAATGGCAGATATGAACGAAAAGATCGTGATGAAAAAGAACTGACAATGGCATGACCCGCACAACGTAATAATCCGGGCTTTTTGTTTATTGTCCGGTTATTATGATGTAATTTTATCCGAATGCCACGTAAGAAACTTCTTTTCTTTTTGATATTGTTGATAGGTAGCCAAAAACAGTATGCACAGTATACACTCAATGGCAATGCCACCCGGGATGCCTGTAATGAATATTCGCTTACACAGGCGGTAAACTGGCTGGGTGGTTCGGTTTGGAACAATAATAAAATAGACCTTAGCCAATCCTTCGATTTTAATTTTGATATTTTTTTGGGTAACAGCGATGCAGGCGCCGATGGCATTGCATTTGTGTTGCAACCCATCAGCACCAGTGTAGGATCGGCAGGCGGCGGATTGGGCTATTCGGGTATTACGCCGGCAGTAGGCATTACCATTGATACCGGCAAAATACCAGTGCCGGCGACCCCGCCTATGACCATATCGCGATTCAGCTCAACGGCAATCTCGATCATAGCAATACTAATAGTATCGCCGGGCCGGTAACGGCATTGAGTACAAGTAACAATATTGAAGATGGAAATTGGCACTCCTTTCGCATCTCCGGAATGCGGCAACAAAAACATTATCGGCTTATGTCGACGGCTCTTTCCGGCTTGCAGGTATAAAGATTTTGTAGCTGATGTTTTTTCGGGAGACCCCCTGGTGTTTTGGGGGTTCACCGGCAGCACTGGTGGGTTTAATAACCTCCAGAAATTCAAAACCGCTTTAAATCCGGCCTACCGTTTTATCCCGGGTCAAAAAAGATGCATAAATGAATCTATCGCATTTTTCGATTCCACTATTTCCTTTACCCCGGTGGTAAAAATGTACTGGAATTTTGGCGATGGCAGCCCGGTTGACTCGGTTAATGCGAATCCCATACATACCTATACGGCTGGCGGAGATTATACGGTAACCCAAAAAGTGATCGGTGCCGATGGTTGCGAAGCTACCAACACACAAATATTGACAATCGGTACCAAACCCGTTGCCAATTTTGGTTACAGTGATCCGCTTTGTACTGGCGTGCCGGTAAGCTTTTCCGATTCTTCATTTGCTACGTTTGGAACCATTAATAATTGGAGCTGGGTGAAAACAGGTTTGTTATGGAGTTCGCAACAAAATCCGGTTAACAGCCTTGGTTTAGGCTCACATACCATTAAACTCGTTGCCGGTACCGATGCCGGATGTATCAGCGATACGGTTAGCAAAACCTTTGTTGTTCAACCCGGCCCGGATGTTAACTTTAATTTTAATGATAACTGCACCAATACGGCCATTGGTTTCTCAGCCAATGATGTTTCGGGAAACGTTACAACCTGGGCATGGACCTTTGGCGATGGTGGCGTGTCTTCAACAAAAGACACCATTTACAAATACAGTATCGCCGGTATATTTCCCGTGCAGTTAAAAGCTACGGCTGCCAATGGTTGTAATACGACACTTCAAAAAGATATAATCATTTACGGCACCCAAGCTTTTGCAGGTAACGATATCAGCGTAGCATCAGGGCAGCCTGTGCAATTGCAGGCCAGCGGGGGCGACAGTTATGAATGGAGCCCGGCAACCGGCCTCAGCGATCCCTTTATTGCTGATCCGATCGCAGTGCTTAATGGAGCCCAAACAATAACCTATACCGTTAGAGCTTATACAGCCCGGGGCTGCGAAAGTTTTGATGATATTACCATCCAGGTTTTTCAGGCACCCGAAATTTATCTGCCCGGCGCTTTTACGCCAGATGGCAGCGGATTAAACGATGTGTATCGGGCTGGCCTGGCAGGCATCAGGGATTTTAAATACCTGAAAATTTTTAATCGGTATGGCCAGGTCGTCTTTTCTACAACCGATCCAACGAAAGGCTGGGACGGAACCTACAAAGGGAAAAACCAAAACAGCGGCGTGTATGTTGTTGTTGCGGCCGGCCTCGATCACCGCGGACTTGTTATTGAAAGAAGATCAACGCTGATGCTGATCAGGTAGTTACAGGGATACTATTTTTCATTTTGTTGAGAAACGAAAACAATTCCTTCATCGTTGTTACATTTTCCACAACCAGTATTCCGTTTTTTCCAACCTGCTTTAACTTACCCTTATTGGTGCCTGTTTGCAAAAACTGTAAAATGCCGGTGAATGTCACGCTTTGAAAATATGGCGAATCGGGGTTGCTTACAAAGAAACATTTTAGCGTATCGTTCTTCAAAAACATTTTCTCAAAACCCAGTTCCACTGCCATTTTTCGGCACCTTATGGTGGTAAACAAATCTTCTACCTGCGCCGGTATTGGTCCAAACCTGTCAGTCATTTCGGTATGAAAAGCAGTAAGGTCTTCTTCCGTTTCACAATTATCCAAACGGCTGTACAGCGATAATCGTTCAGTAATACTCTCCACATAACTATCCGGTATTAAAATTTCCAGATCAGTATCAATGCTGCAGTCGGTTACAAAATCATCCTGTTGGGCTATCTCGTCCTTATACAACTCCTTGAACTCGGTGCGTTTTAATTCCCGTATCGCTTCATCTAAAATTTTATGATACATTTCAAAACCGATCTCGGCGATGAAACCGCTTTGCTCGCCACCCAGCATATTACCCGCACCACGTATATCCAAATCCCGCATCGCGATCTGGAAACCACTGCCCAGTTCGCTATATTGTTCCAGGGTGCTGAGTCTTTTCCGGCTGTCAACTGGCAGGGTGCTCATCGGCGGTGCAAACAAATAACAGAACGCTTTTTTATTACTGCGGCCAACACGCCCTCTCAATTGATGCAGGTCACTCAATCCAAACTGATGCGCATTGTTGATGATGATGGTATTTACATTCGGTATATCTACGCCGCTCTCCACAATATTGGTACAAACCAGCACATCGTATTTTTTATCCATAAAATCGAGGATGGTGTCTTCCAGATCATCGCCATCCATCTGGCCGTGTGCATAGGCAATGCTTAGATCCGGACAAAGACCCTGAATAAATCCCTTCATCTCGGCCAAACCGTTTACCCGGTTATGAATAAAGAAAACCTGTCCGCCCCTTTCGGTTTCGTAATAAATACTGTCGCGGATGGCATCCTCATTAAAAACCATCACTTCGGTTTGTATGGGCTGCCTGTTTGGCGGGGGCGTATTGATGATGCTCAGGTCCCTGGCTCCCATTAAACTGAATTGCAATGTTCTGGGTATCGGTGTTGCGGTAAGGGTTAATGAATCAACGGTTGTACGTAGCTGTTTTAATTTTTCTTTCGCCGCCACACCAAATTTTTGTTCCTCATCAATGATCATGATCCCGAGGTCTTTAAATTTTACCTGCTTGTTGAGCAGCGCATGGGTACCGATGATGATATCTATTTTTCCTTCGGCCACTTTTTCCATCGTTTCCTTTTTTTCTTTCGCCGATTTAAAACGATTGATAAAATCCACAGTTACCGGAAAATCCTTTAAACGATCGCCAAACGTTTTGAAATGCTGGTAAGCCAAAATGGTAGTGGGTACCAAAACCGCAGCCTGTTTGCCATCGCACACGCTTTTAAAAGCAGCCCGTATGGCGATCTCTGTTTTCCAAAACCCACATCACCGCAAACCAGCCTGTCCATCGGCGATGGTTTTTCCATGTCGCGTTTTACATCTTCGGTGGCTTTACCCTGGTCGGGCGTGTCTTCATAAATAAAACTGGCCTCGAGTTCGGTTTGCAGGTAGTTATCCGGTGCATGGGCAAATCCTTCCGGCTTTTCGCTGGGCATATAATTTGATCAGGTCGGTGGCAATATCTTTTACCTGCCTGCGGGTTTTGTCTTTCAGTTTATTCCATACATCACTGCCCAGTTTATTCATTTTGGGCACGGTGCCTTCCTTGCCGCTATACTTCCCGATCTTATGCAGCGAGGAAATATTCACATACAACAGGTCGCCGTCTTTGTATTGAATGCGCACGGCTTCCTGCATCCGGCCATTGGCTTCAATTTTCTGTAAACCACTATACACGCCAACGCCATGATCAATATGGGTAACATAATCGCCGGGTTGCAGTTCCCTGAGTGTTTTTAACGTAAGCGCTTTGTTTTTACTGAACGCCTGTTTTACTTTGTATTTGTGGTAGCGTTGAAAGATCTGGTGGTCGGTGTAGCAAACCACTTTCAGGTCATCATCAATAAATCCTTCATGAATGGACGTGGGTATGGGAATAACATTGATTTCGGCCTTACCACCGGGGCCTGCGGCGAGATCAGTAAAATTACGTGCAGCCTTTCGAGCTGCTTTGGATTTTCGGCAAATAAATAAATGTCGTATTTCTTCTCTTCGTATTCTTTTAAATTTTTTATGAGCAACTCAAAATTGCGGTTGAAAGCGGGCTGTTCTTTTGTAGCAAAGTTGAGTGTTGAACGTTGATCAATGTTTGTATTAAAGTATGTTTTGCTTCCAAACTCAATAACATGTCGTTCCTTTATTTCAGTCTCCAGATTTGAAGCCGTCACAAAATCAATTGCACGTACGTCTGTTTTCGACTGGTAATTATCTTCCTCATCATTTGCGGTATCGCTAACCGGATTTTGCTTTAATAACGCTAAAAAAAGTTCCAGATCTTCCTCCTGTTGTTCAATTTTTTCTTTTATAAAATTCCAGTCTTCACTCCACACAACCGTGTTCACGGGTAAAAACTCCATGATGGAAACCTTTTCTCCGCTATCGAATTGTGTTTCAATATTTGGAATAATATTGACCTGCAATAATTTTCTTTCACTCAATTGTGTTTCGGGGTCAAAGATGCGGATGCTGTCTACCTCATTGCCAAATAATTCCACGCGGTAAGGTTTTTCATTTCCGAAAGAATAAATATCCAGGATTCCGCCCCGAACGGCAAATTGTCCGGGGTTCATAAACAAAATCGGTACGGGTGAAACCATAGCCAACAAATTTTTCATAGATGGCGGGGGGGGCAATCGTATCGCCTTGTTTTATGGAAATGATATTGGCAGAAAGTGTTTTGGGTAAAACTACTTTTTCGAACAGCGCTTCCGGATAAGTAATAATGGCACCAACCCGGTTTTCGCTTAATGGATTGGCGAACCGGGTGAGGCATTCGGTGCGCAACATCACATGACTGGCGTTGAGCAGCCTGTAATTTTTTTTATTTTTAAATGAGGAAGGAAAGTAGAACAGGTTGAGTGCACTGCTGATATTTTCTAATGTGTTGTGAAAATAGGCCGCTTCTTCAGCGTCTTTTAAAATAACCAGGTGGTTTTGCTGAGCTGCGGAAGCGTGGTTAAAAACCGCTGAAACGATGAACGGAGCAGCACTTCCATGGAGTCCGTTAAGCTGTATTTGTTGCGGTTCCGACAAGGTGATCCCATCCACTATTTTAAAACAGCGGGGGTCATTGGCATATCTGTTCGTCAACATTTCCAGATTCATCAGGGCGGCAAATATACGGTGAATAAGAAAAGCAGCAGATATTAGCTGTAAATTGGCAATATTGAAGCTATTAAATCGTTATCAGTACGTCTTATCAGTGATTTATTGTATATTTTTGTGATACAGGCGTTTTGAACCAAAATCCAATGACATTTTACCAAATGAAGAAATTCTATTCTTATTGCCTTTCAATACTGCTTTTTTTAGTTTTACAGAACTTGCTGCGCAAACTACTGACCTGCCGGTACGGTTTGCTACCGGTAATTTTATTACCGGAAATAATGTTGAAAAACAGGTATTCCAAAAGGAAAATATACTGGCCTCTTTTTATAACCAGGCGTATTATGTTTTGGTACAGTTTTCGAAATTACCCTCAGCACAAGAGCAAATAAATTTGCGGAATGCCGGGCTGAACCCGAAAACCTATATACCGGGTAACGCCTATTTTGCTACGATTGACAAAACCTTTGATTTTTCAAAGGCTGATCAGTTTGATATTATTTCGTTGAACAACATGCCGGTTTCCTATAAACTGGATCCGGCCGTTTTACATTATAAAGATCCGGGTAATAAAGAAGATCATAAATTAATTGCAGTTAGTTATTACCCATCGGTAAACAAGGCCGAAGCTGTTGCAGCCATGCAAACGCCGGTGCCGTAATCGTACCAACAAAATTTAATGAACCGGATGTTGTTTTTATTCAGGCAGATGCGAATAAAATTAATACCCTTGCTGCGTTGCCGTTTGTAATGTATATCAGTTTACAAAGTCTTGCCGATAAAACCTTAAACTATAAAAGTGTTGGTAAACACGCGGTCACCAATTTGCTTTCTCCGGCTGGAAAGAATTTAAGTGGAAAAGGCGTTGTGGTAGGCGTGGGTGATAATTCTGAAATCGTTACCCAGCATATCGATTTTAACGACCGGGTGATTAACCGGGTTCCGTTCCCTTTCAGTTTTCATGGCATTCATGTATCCGGAACCGTGGCCGGCGCCGGGATCCTCGATCAGCGCCACCATGGAATGGCACCGGGGCTACCATTGTAAGCCAGTACCTCAGCGATATCATAACCACAGCCCCGACCTATGTGGCCGACTACAATATGATCGCCACCAATAATTCTTATTATGCCGGGCAACCCGGTTGCCCCGGAAACGGCGCATACGATGTGTTGAGTAATTACACCGACCGGCAAATGGGCGACTATAAAAATTTATTACACGTTTTTTCGGCCGGTAACGATGGGGGTACACCTGTTCACCATATCCCCTGTCATACGCAACGATAAAATCGGGATACCGGCAGCCAAAAATGTTTTAACGGTTGGCGCTACCGATACACTTTATAATGTTGCTTCCTTCAGTAGCAGGGGACCGGTTAACGACGGCCGGCTGAAACCCGAGATCATTGCAACCGGTTATAATGTGTTTTCTACAAAACATTTTTTAGTTATGAAAAAAGCAGCGGTACCAGCATGTCGGGGCCGATTGTTGCGGGAGCAGCTACCATATTAAACGAGCAGTTTCGAAAATCAAATGTCGCGGCAATACCTCCGGCGGCATTGATAAAAGCCGTTTTGTGTAATGCCGCCGAAGACACGGGTAACCCGGGGCCCTGATTTTAGTTATGGTTTTGGAAATTTGAATGCGAGGAGGGCAGCCGATGCTATCGAGAATAGCCGGTATTTTATCAGCAGTGCTTTATCGTCT
Source organism: Chitinophagaceae bacterium (assembly GCA_016710745.1). GTDB lineage: Bacteria > Bacteroidota > Bacteroidia > Chitinophagales > Chitinophagaceae > Ferruginibacter. Next base: position 8,655 of record JADJVB010000014.1, read on the forward strand.
TCAAATACGATAACGGTTCCGGCTGGTGCCCGTCGGTTAAAAGTGATGTTGTACTGGGCTGATACTGCCGCTGCTGCCAATGCAGCAACCACGTTGATGAACGATCTGGACCTCACCGTTGTTGATCCGGCTTTGTTTACTAACCTGCCCTTGATATTGGATCCATCGCCTGCCAACGTAAATAACAATGCTGTTCCGGGAATAGATCGTGTAAATAATATTGAACAGGTGGTGATTGATAACCCGGTGGCTGGAAACTACGATCTACAAGTGAGCACCTTCGCGCTGCCTTATGGCGGTCCGCAACAGTATATTGTTACTTATCAAATCGACATGAACGGGGTCACCGTTGAATATCCTTTCGGTGATGAAAAACTGGTGCCGGGGAGCCCGAAGTAATTGCGTTGGAATGCCTATGGGGATGAGTCGAACACGTTTACCATTGATTATTTTGACGGTACTTCCTGGAACCTCATTGATAATAATGTACCGGCCACTGCGCAATCTTATAACTGGGTGTTACCGGCTACGGTAAGCAATAATTATTTGATCAGGGTAAGAATGCATCGGCATATTCCGATCAAAGTGACCGGAATTTTACCGTAATTGGCTCGCCGGTTGTTACCGCCACGGTTCCCTGTGAAGGCTATGCAAGTGGATTGGCTGGCCATTCCCGGTGCAACTTCTTATAACATCTGGAGCTACAGGCCGATACCATGGCGGTTATCGGCAATACTACCGGTCTTACTTATTTAATTTCCGGTTTAAACAGCGCAGGGAGGTATTGGTTTGGTGTTACTGCAAAAAACGGTTTAGTTGATAGCAGGCGTTCCATTTTCAAGACTGGTTACGCCAACCACCGGCGTTTGTACGTTAACCGCTTTTGATAATAATTCTAAAAGCAGCATCAATTGATGCGCCGGTAACCGGCAGGCAGTTTACGTCATCGGCGCTCACAGCAACGGAGCAAATCAGGTTTACGATAAAAATCTGGATGATGTGGCCACTTCCGGTGCTTACAATTTATCGTACCCGGGTAAATGGCGGAGCAATTATAACCGAAAGCAGTTCCGCTGTTTTGCCAGCGCTGGCAACTTCGCGAATATTTTTACTGCAACGGCTGATTTTCTTCGCCCGGAATGTACAATATAAAGGACAGGTTAAACGCCCCGGGGATGCGCAGATTTTGATGATACCGTATCAGTTTTAATCAAACAGTTGGTAAACACAGCAGTAACGCTTCCTGTGGTGGAAGGTTTCGAAAATGCATTGCCAAAAGATTACCTGTTAAATACAACCGACCGATAGTATTGACCGCGTAGATTTTAAAACGAGCACGGTACGGGGCAGGGCACGTAGTTTTGTAAATACGGGCTTTGCAAATAACGGGATCAGGGCAATAACAACGGACCAGTTTCCTTATAATGTTGCAGCCACAACCGATAGTTTGTTATTGACCTTTAACCTGAACAATTATATTGCCGGCCAGCAACTCCGTCTTGAATTTTATTACAAAATCATGGCCGGAAAATAGTCCCAACAACAAAGTATGGATAAGGGAAGCGATACCGGCCCTCGGGTATTGGCTTATGATCTGATCACCTGTGAGGCTGCACTGGGCCAGTATAAGCATGCGCGTCAATGTGAATGAAGTGCTGGACACGGTTTTACCGGGCACAACCCATCAGCAGCAGCTTTCAAATTAAATTTACCGGGAAGGGAAAACATCGGCCAATGTACCTTACCCGGTAATTGACCAGGATGATGGATATACCTTTGATGATGTGGGGATCAAAGAAGCTGTTAATGATATTGGAATTTATAAATTGTTCGCCTGCAATTAGCGGTTGCGGAATGGCGGGTAACCAGCCTGTTTCGATCCAGGTTAAAAATTACAGCAGCACTACGTTTACCAATGTGCCGGTATATTACTAATGTAAACCGAGGCGGTGCGGTTATGGAAACCATTGCTTCATTACCACCGGGCATCACTACACACACATTTGCCGGCACGGTAAGTCTTACCGTTGATACAGATTATAGTTTTATTTCTGGACAAACGAACCAACTGATAATTATAACGACAACGACAGTGTGCTGAATTATAATTTTCTATGCCAGTCCGGTGATCGGCACATACCCTTATTTACAGGGTTTTGAAACGGATGCCGGCAGTTGGTATACCAGTGGGCAAAACAGCAGCTGGCAATGGGGTACACCGGCGAACACGCTTATCAATAAAGCGGCAAACGGCTCCGAGGCACGGGTTACGAATTTAACCGGGAACTACAACGAAAAATGAAAATTCGTATTTGTATTCGCCCTGTTTGATTTAACCGGATTAACTACGCCTGTGTTATCCTTTAGCCATATTTTTCAAATTGAGGATGGCGTACCCATGATTATACGGGTAGAGTACTCGGTTGACGGAGGCATAACTGACCGTTAGGCGTTAACAACCGGGCGGGCAGTACAAACTGGTTTAATGACCCAACCGGTAAAAACCAATGGCGGCCTTCGTTGCAAACTTTGGCATGTAGCCAGTATTAATATCCCTGTTAAGGTAAACAATGTACGTTTCGGTTTGTATTAACCAGCGACCGGGGTATAACCTCGAAGGCGTGGGTATCGACGACATACATATTTTCGACAAAGCATTGATCCATTCAGGCGGAACCGTTACCGGCATAACGCAGCCGGTTAGCGGCAGTAACTGGATCCATTTTAATTCAGGCGCAACCCGGGTAGCTTCGTTGAATGACAAACGAAATACCCGGCAATACGGCTGTTGGTGTTTACCCGTCACCGGCCCCGGCCCGGGTGCAGAATAACCAATATTACCTGAACCGTAATATTGTGGTTGAAGCAACTTCGACGCCGCCGGCAGGGAATGTTACTGTTCGCTTTTATTTTACCGATACGGAAGCAAAGAATTTGATTGCCGCTAAGCAGGCTGTGGAGGTTGTACAATAACCAAAGATCCTTACGAATTAGAGGCGTAACCAAATACTGGCAACCCGGCGCTTGAAAACGGAACACTGGCCGACAACACCAATTGCTGTTACCTGTATTCTTCCCGCCAATACCGAAATCGTACCCTACGACAATGGTTATTATGCCGAGTTTACCGTAAATAGTTTCAGTGAGTTTTGGCTGAACAATGGCGAGGTCTGGGTGGCATAAATCCATTACCGGTAAGCCTATTGGAAAGCTTTGAAGCAGTAAAACAAAATAAAAAGTTTTGTTACAATGGATCACCGAAAATGAACTCAATGCCGACATATATATAGTGGAGCGCAGTACCGACGGAATTAATTACGCAGGTATCGGAACCGTGAACGCCTATAATACCAATAAAACAGGAGTAGCTGTTTTACAGATTTACTGCCGATACCGGGATTGAATTTTTATCGATTGAAGATGATGGATAAAATGCAACATTCAACTATTCACCGGTCAGAAAAATCGATTTTATCAGTACTGCTGATGATTTCACCGTTTATCCAAACCCGGTTAAAGACGGCGGGCTGACTACCTCTTCCGGGAATATAAATAATGCAGTGTTATATGATGCTGCCGGAAGGATGATTAAAACGTTCAGGTTGAGCGGGCGCAGCAAACACGCGGATCTGAGCGGCGTTTCACCGGGTACCTATCAACTCAGAATGTTTACTGAAAACCCGATACAAACCGCGAAAATAATTATTCAATAATGGACTTTATAGCACCTATGAAGCTTTTGTATTTCCCGGTTACGAAAGCTTTTATTTCTATTTATTTGTAACTTTCTGCAAACAAGCTCGATGGCATTATTACCGTGGCGTACAGGAAGGGTTATCCGCATCAAAGATGAAACGCCCGTTACAAAGAAGATTCTGGATTGAAGTGCCGGAGCTGTCTTCCTAAGAGTTTGAACCCGGGCAATTTGTAACGCTCGACCTTCCCATTCATGAAAAAGCCAACAAGCGCTGGCGCAGCTATTCGATTGCTTCCTGGCCCGACGGAACCAATGTATTTGAGTTAATTATAGTACTTGATACAAAAATAGGTGTGAAGTCGCCATTGTATTTTTAATGAGTTAAAAATTGGTTCCGAATTTTCCTTTCAGGAGCCGGGGCGTATTTACTTTAAAGAACCCCCGACAAAGATCTGTTCCTGATCTGCACGGGTACAGGCATAGCTCCGTTCAGGAGTATGGTTCATCACATTAAAAATAAAAATATCCCGCATAAGCAAATAACATTGATTTTCGGTTGTCGCACCCGCGATACTATTCTTTATTTTGAAGAGATGAAAAACTTCGAAACATCAATGGAAGGATTCGCTTACATACCTACCCTGTCGGGGAGACACGGGAGAGCGCTACAGGATATGTGCATCTGGTATATGAAGAACTTTGTAAGGATAAAAAGCCGGCAACTTTTTACCTATACGGCTGGCGGGGCATGGTTGATGAGGCGAAACAAAGGATTTTGGATATGAACTATGATAAAAGATATTCAGTAGAATTGTATGGTTAGAAACGGACATGGTTAAAATTCAGTTTACTAACATGATATTGGTCATTTTATGGCATGATCAAAACGATAGATACAAATTGAATTATTTTAGACTTTTGTTTCTTAACTTGTAGCATTATAAAAATCACGATAACGGTTTTATTATGGGTGCATCTTCCATGATTGTTTTGATTGGCCCGGCGTTGGCGTTTCTGCTGTTGCACTCGTATTCCGGAGCTGGTAACCAAAGCGACAAAAAATCCACAAAAAGGGCAGCCTTACGAATGTGGCGTACCAACCACCGGTAAAACACAGATACAGCAGATATTGGCTATTATTTGTTTACCCTGATATTTTTGATCTTTGATGTGGAGTTGATCTTTATTTTTCACACAGGCCGTAGTGGCTAAATCAGTGGGATGGATAATACGGTTGAAATTATCATTTTCCTTTT
>JADJVB010000015.1 GCA_016710745.1 Chitinophagaceae bacterium
TTATTTGGTGCATCCGCTTATCGCAGCAAAGTAAAAACTGCACAGGCCGAAGTTCAGTTGCAGCAAAAGCAATTTGAATATCAGCAGCAGTTATTCAATACCCAACAATTACAGATGCAAAAAGAAGTGGGAAGAAATAACAGTCTTTTATCTTTTATGAAAAAGCGGATTAAGGCAGGCAGAGGAAATTATAAAAGCTGCATCACTTGCTTACCGGTCTGGTGAAATAAGTTTTGCAGAGCTATCACAATTTTTAACACAGGCAATCGACATTCAGAAAAATTACCTGGAAGTACTAATACGTATAATCAATCTGTCATTCAATACAATTACTTTATCAATAAATAATTTCTTTTATGAAAAATAAATCAGTCATCATTTTTACGCTTTGTGCTGCATCTATTTTCTTTGTTTCCTGCGGAAGTAAAGACAAGACAGAAACCGCTTCGCCTGAAACAGAAACACATGTTGATGAACATGCAAATCCTGATGAAGCAACATTAACTGCTGATCAGATAAAAACCATCGGCATTGAATTTGGTTCCATCGAACAGAAGCAGTTAACGGCTTCGCTTAAAACAAATGGTGTGCTTAAAGTGCCTAATCAAAATAAGGCAAGCATCAATTCGGTGTACAGCGGAGTGATAAAATCATTGCTGGTACAGCCGGGCAATAGTGTTTCAAGAGGGCAAACCATAGCAACCATTTCCAATCCGGAATTTATACAGGTGCAGAGTGAATACCTATCTGTTAATTCAAGAATTGTACTGGCTGAACAGGAATACAACCGTCAGAAAGAATTAAATGCCGGTAATGCAGGGGCATTAAAAAATCGAGTAGGCTGCCGATGCGGAGTTAAAATCATTGAGAACAAGACGTTCTTCTTTACAGCAACAGATACAATTAATGGGCATCAGCACAGCTTCACTTTCAAACGGCAGGTTGATTTCTGTTTTAGCCGTGCGAAGCCCGATCAGCGGTATAGTAAGCAATGTAAATGTAAAAATGGGAGCTTATGTAGATCTTAGTACAGTGGTTGCAGAAGTAGTTGATAATAGCAGGCTTCATCTTGATTTGTTTGTGTATGAAAAGATTTACCCAAAATAAAAAACAAACAAACCATACATTTTACAGTAACCAATAATCCCGGAAAAGAGTACGATGCAGAAATATTTTCATTGGGTTCTTCCTTTGAGAATGAAAGTAAAGCCATTTCGGTACATGCTATGGTAAAAGGTGATAAAACAGGTTTGATTGACGGGATGAACATAACAGCAAACATCAGCCTTGATCAGGCCACTTTACCGGCCATACCAACTGATGCCATCGTAAACTTTCAGGGACAGGATTTCATTTTATAGTTGACTCAGTGGATACCAAGAAGAATGAAACTCATTTTAAAAGAATTCCAGTAGTAAAAGGAACAAGTGATGTTGGTTACAGCGAAATCACTTTATTAAAAGATATTCCTGCTGGCGCTAAAGTGGTAATAAAGGGTTCCTTTTCATATTGGCAAAACAAACAAATACAGAAGGACACAGCGATTAATAATCATTATGGAAAATAACGGAAATAATACAGACTTGCATGATCACAATCACGATGAAGAGCTTCAATCGGAGAAATCCGGCTGGAAAACACATTGGGATTTGCTATTGGCACTTTTCATTTTAATAGTGTTATTAGTATTGAGTATGCTTTCAAAATTAAATTATCCGAAATAGCATCGTTCATAATAAATGCCATTGCCTATCTGCTTGCAGGAAGAAAAGTATTAGACCTTGCCTTTCGTAAATCAAAAAACGGGGCGATATTTTTAATGAGTTTGTATTGATGAGTGTGGCTACAATCGGAGCATTTATTATTGGCGAATATGAAGAAGGCGTAGCCGTAATGGTATTTTACCAGATTGGCGAATGGTTTCAGGATGCAGCGGTAAACAATGCAAAACGGAGCATCAAAGCACTACTGGATATAAGACCGGATGAAGTAACCGTAATAAGAAATAATGCCCCGCTTATTGCAGATCCATCCATTGTAGAATTAAATGAAACCATACAGGTAAAACCCGGTGAGAAGGTTGCCCTTGATGGTGAACTGCTTTCAGAAAATGCTTCCTTCAACACCGCAGCACTAACCGGCGAAAGTAAACCTGATACAAAGTATAAAGGGGAAGCTATTTTTGCCGGGATGATAAACCTGAATACTGTTGCTGAAATAAAAGTAAAATCATTGTTTAAAGACAGCAAGCTGAGTAAGATTTTAGAAATGGTACAGGATGCAACGGCAAGAAAATCACAAACACAATTATTTATCAGTCGTTTTGCAAAAAGTCTATACGCCTATTGTATTTTTCTTAGCCATTGCAGTTTGTTTTGTTCCTTACTTCTTTGTAGCCGACTATGTTTTTCAAACATGGTTTTACAGGGCATTGGTATTTTTGGTTATCAGTTGTCCTTGTGCATTGGTTGTGTCTATTCCATTAGGATATTTTGGAGGTATTGGTTTGGCATCCCGGCACGGCATCTTGTTTAAAGGAGGCAATTTTTTGGATGTAATGACAAAAATTAATGCAGTTGTGATGGACAAGACAGGGACGCTTACAAAAGGAGTTTTTAAAGTACAGAAAGTTGTAGCCAATAGAATTGATGAAAAGAATTAATAAAACTTACTGCTGCCTTAGAAAAGAACTCCACACATCCGATTGCCAAAGCCATCACAGATTATGCAGGGATACTACCAACGGCGTAAAAACTGAAGATGTTGAAGAAATTTCAGGACATGGGCTAAAAGGAAAAGTTGAAGGTAAAAATGTACTTGCAGGCAATATAAAACTGTTGAAGAAATACAGCATTAGTTATCCTTCAGACCTTGAAACAATTGTTGACACAATAGTTGTCGTTGCCGTCAACAATCAATACACAGGTTACATTACCATCGCTGATGAAATTAAAGAAGATGCTGTACAAGCAATTAAAGACATGCATGACCTGAAAATAAAACGGTAATGCTTTCAGGCGATAAACAATCTTAGTAGATGAAGTGGCAAAAGCAGTTGGTATTGATGAAGCATATGGTGATTTATTGCCGGAAGGAAAAGTGGAGAAAGTGCAGCAGCTTAAAGATGCAGGTAAACATATTGCCTTTGTTGGCGATGGTGTAAATGATGCACCGGTTGTTGCCTTGGCAGATGCAGGCATAGCAATGGGTGGGTTAGGGAGTGATGCCACTATTGAAACAGCCGATATAGTTATTCAGAACGACCAGCCCTCCAAAATTGTTACAGCCATTAAGATTGGTAAAATCACAAGAAGCATAGTTTGGCAGAACATAACAATCGCAATGGTAATAAAAGTCATTGTATTAATCTTGGGTGCAGGTGGTATTGCTACTTTATGGGAAGCAGTTATTGCTGATGTAGGTGTAGCGTTATTGGCAATTTTAAATGCTGTGAGGATACAAAGAATGAAAGTATAATACCTCATCAATTGGGTGTAAAAGACAAGTATTGTAATGCTTTCAGGCAACCTCCCTCATTTCAATTCGCCCGTTCCGTAAACTACACTTCCTTGCTCCTTCGGTCGGTAGCCTTACAGCAACGAACATTTTCCTTCGCTTGGCACAACGGTAGCATCCCTAAGCCACCCACAAGCCTTGACCGGGAAGCTGCAAACCATCGCACCCAACATCAGTAATAACAGATTTTAATTCAGTAACTGGGCATTAATGAATCGAAGCAACTTTTAGAATCCGCAACAGTGGGCTTCGGGTGGAAATCAAAAACAAATATTGCACAAAGTTACGGCCAGCCAAAAAAAATCCAAATAAACCAGGCTAAACAAGTCGGCTCAACTGTATCTCACCCCCTCTCTTTTTTTTATTTTTTACTTACTGTTCGGTGATAGAAAGTCTATTTGTAAAAAAATAAAAATAAGTCTTCAGCAAAGATTTTCAACAGTAGTACTATGGTTTTTATTTGGTTTTTGTTTGGACTTAGGCCGTGATGATGCTACATATTTATTTTATCATTTTTAAAATTTTATGTTATGTATCATTTATTCTGTTACACTGCTTCTTGTCAGGTTTGGGTTTGTGCTGCTAATGGTTGGCATATTTATGTCAGTCATGGCGTTGTTATTGGTCGTTATCGTTATCCGCCTCCAGGTTCTAAGCGTTGGTTAGCAATGCTTCCTTAGTTTTAGCCCTTCGGGGCTTTTTTTGTTTTGATAGAAATTGATTGATAGGGCAGAAGTGGCCGGGAACACTTTATCCTCGAAGACAATTGCAGCAATTGTCGTTCCTCCAATAGCTGCAATTGAAACCCCTCCGCAGCCAAACGCAAAAAAATAACGGCTCGTTCCTCACCAATTATTTTATTTGCGTATCGCTGCAACCAACGCTTAATATTGTCTGCAAGAAGTTTCTATTGCGGGCTATGCCACTTCGTTCGAGTAGCCCTAATTAAGCCGGGCTAAGTTGTCTGCGGTTGCAGCGGCTCGAAGAAAAAACACATGCCAAAAAGGCTTCGCCGTTTTTGTCATGGTTTTGCTAACCCTTCGCTGCCCCGCAGTCCGTCGGCTATTTTTTTATTTTTTCAGTTATGGTGGCTACGCCTTCTGTAGTAAAAAAATAAAAAGCCTCCTCCACATTTTTAGCACGGTCGCTACGGCGGTTTATCCTGAACACAAATGCCATCGCAAAAACCGCCTGCTCCCTATGCGCCCCCTGCTGTTGTCTTGCTGCACTGGCACAGCCCATGAGTTGTTTTTGTGTGAAATCCTTGCTTATAGCTTCGCTATGCCTGACCACACAAAAGCAGCCACGTTGTGTTGCGGGCTTCATGGCCGCCCCTCGCCGTTCCGCTACGCTGCACTTTTAAGTCGGGGCGGCCATTCCCGCCCCTCACCCAGCAAGCCAAGGGCGCAGTGGGGGGCGCTGGTCAGCAGTGACAGCAGGAAGTGAACAGTTGATTTTCATTAACAACAAAAGGCAGAAATACATCAGGAAAATTTTGAAACCAAATTGATCCATTAATCAGGAAACCATCCAAAAGAACAAAGTATAAAAAAAGGCCGCAAAAATACCAATGCAGGCAACCGCACAAAGCCTGTAAAAAAAACAAAAAGACAGCCGCCATAAACACAGCCCCATCGCACATAGCCATCATTTATGCGGCTTCTGCTTTTGGTTTTTTTATCTGCATTGCTGATGCAACTGCTTTCTTTTTTTTCCTTTTTTCTTTTAAAATAAATTTTATTAAGATGAAAATGCAAATCAGTTCTTCGGTTCTCACAACGGTTCAGAAAATTTCTTTTGCCACAAGCCTTCATTGATTCTTTATACAGATGGTGTGAAGGAGTTGGCAGAAGACTGCGGTGCTTACTGGCTGATAGATTTAATCATAAGCCACCAATGCCACAGGGATATTAACCTTGAACGCTTCCAGGTGTGGATTTAAAGAGAGTAAAGGACAATGCCTTTACAATTCTTGCAACAGATGGAAACCACAACAAAGTAACAAGTCAGGAAATCCCCTTCAGTGATTTTCCTTATGATCTTGCCACGCTTTGGCTGGTGGATGGCTGCCTGATGTTGCCGGGTGAATACTAGCAAAAGCCCCGCCGAAAGGCGGGGCCATTTTTTGAACTGAAGAATGAACAAAGATGTTCAGGTAATTTCAAAAAATTAGCTCAGAATAAATTTATTACTGAGGCAATGAAATCTAATACTCCGCTTAACATGGCTTTAAATTTAATTGTTATAAAAATTGTTTGCTTTAGTTGACTCGGGAAAATATTTCACGAATACATTTATCTTACCACGACATTTACAGGCCAGACACTTTCACCAGTGACAGTGGATTAAATGCACCGTTTTTCAAAGGATACATTTGACCGTTTACTTCCTGGTAAAACTCAATTCCTAATGCAAGGAACAAAGGATGTGTACTGTTGGCAGTAACAGTGTTTACAAGGGTAATTACTGCGGTTGCGGCAGAATCCCAGGGTAACACAGCAGTTGCCTGTGCATCCATTACAAAGGTTTCATTTTCAAAATCAACCTCTGCACCGGCAGAAACAATTTTGAAATGGGTAGAACCACCTGGCGCTGCAAGCATGTTGATGGGAACGAATGCAGGAATATTTGCGGTAAGTGTACCGGCCACCCTGTCAATAGTTCCGGTGAATGGTGCGTAAAGGGTAGTTCCGAGTTTACCACTGATGTTAAACTCAAATCCTTCCAGCAATTCGGCTTCGCCATCAATCACATTACGTTGGCCACGGGGATTGGTAATGTCTTCCTGGATTACTTCAACCATTTTCTGAGTTAGACGACCAACCATCCGGCTGTCAGATGCGTTCTGTAACATTGCCCGGATTGAATTACGCAAAAGCTTTCCAGCTTTTCCGGCTCTTCCAAATTCTTCACCGTTTTCACGGGTTCTTTGAAATGCAGGATCATTGGCAATTTTGTCAGCAGATACTCCGCCTTTTTCTCTTGCCAGATAACCGTCCTCTGTTGTCTTGTAAAAAGTTATGCCACCGATTGTGCCATCTAATTTAATAATTCCTTTTTGCTTTGCCATTGAAAATAATTATTGGGTTAATAATTTGTTTCAATTTGTTGCTGTGTTATCAGCATTTGAAAACAAAAATAGATTGACAATAAAGCCCCAACAAATGTGCAAGGTCATCCGTTCCGTTTATTCCACATTATTCCAACTAACACCATTTTACCGCCTTCAAAAAATGATTATCTTTGCTATGGATTACTCATATCAAAGCCATAGCCGAAGTATGGATAGTGTATGAAAAAGTTATTTGATTAATGAACAGACTGTGTATTTATCCGAAGGACATTCAGATCATCACAGGAAGAAGCGATAGGTATGGCAGAAATCTTATTAAGAAGATTAAAGAGCATCTCAAGAAGCAACAGCACCAGGTTGTTACTGTTGAAGAGTTCTGCCAGTACATGGGATTACAACAGGATACTGTTGCCCGGCAGTTACGATAACACGTAATGCTTACATTCGCAGACGCTATGATGCGGACTTGCACTCTCTACACTCAATAATTTTTCTTCTCTTGTTTGTGCAGCGTTTGCACTTGTTTTAGACAAACTTGTTGGCTATTTGTTGCCCAATCGGCTGAAACCCTTGATACATCAATAACTTGTATCTTCTGTATCGGAAAGTAAATTTAACTTCGTTGACGGTGTTTTTAAAGCAAAATTGAATTTTGTTCTCCCGGATGTTTTCATCGCAGTACCGGAAGATGTAAAATAAGGGTAACCAGGGTATATTTATCAGGTGATAAAATTACCTGACATTTTTGCAAATGATAGTTATTTAAGCAATACAATATAAAAATGCATTTCGAATGTGCGGGAATAATTTGAAAAATATTTTTAGAAGTACTTTTTCCGAAAGTGCTGATCCGCTTATAGTAAGTTCTCCCGGACGAATTAATTTAATTGGCGAACACACCGATTATAATAATGGCTTTGTATTACCCGCAGCCATTGATAAGGCGGCCTTGTTTGCGGTTTCTTTAAGGGAAGATGATGAGATTCATTTATATGCTCACGATCTCGATGAAAAATTTTCGATTCGCATTAATGAATTAAAACCGATTGAAGATATTAACTGGCCCAATTATATGCTGGGTGTTGTTGCGCAGTTTGTTAAAAAAGGAACAACTGTTTCGGGCTTTAACGCAGTGCTTACCAGTAATATTCCAATGGGGGCAGGCCTTTCCTCCTCTGCGGCCGTTTCGTGTGCCACAGCGTTTGCACTAAATGAATTATATAAAACCCGTTTCGATAAAATTACCTTAGTAAAAATGGCTCAGATAGCCGAACACGAATATGCCGGCGTTAAATGCGGTATTATGGACCAGTTTGCAAGTATGTTTGGCGAAGCAAATAAAGTGATACGGCTGGATTGCCGGTCGTTGACTTATGAATATTTTCCGTTGGACATGGAGGGACTTTCCATTGTTTTACTGGATACCCAGGTAAAACATGCGTTGGCGTCTTCTGAGTATAACTTACGAAGAGAACAATGTGACAACGGTGTTGCGCTTATTCAAAATAAATATCCCGAAGTGGAAAGCCTTAGAGATGCCGATATGAATATGTTGGTTGAATGTGTACCGGGGGAAGATATCATTTACCATCGTTGCAAATATGTTATAGAAGAAAAACAACGCCTGCTGGATGCCTGTGCAGCATTGGAGAAAAAAGACACCGCAACTTTTGGTGAGAAAATGTTTGCCACACATGACGGGTTAAGCAAAGAATATGAAGTGAGTTGTAAAGAGCTGGATTGGCTCGTTGATCAGGTAAGAGGCAATGACGATGTAATTGGTGCAAGGATGATGGGAGGTGGTTTTGGTGGCTGTACCATTAACCTGGTAAAAGAAGCCGCCGTGGAAAATTTAATAGAAAAAATCACGCCTGCCTATAAAGTTGCCTTGGGACTTGATTTGCGGGCTTACATCGTATCTCTCAGGAATGGAACATCCATTATTGACTAACCAGGAGTTTTAGCTAAGAAAAACATCCGCAACTTTGGGCAGTTTAATTAGTTTGGGGATAGCTTTATGAACTCCGATGATATAGGAAGCTTTAAAATGTTAAAATAGATGGCCAAATCGGTTTATTTTCTTTTTTTTATGTTTTTAGTTTTCATTGCGTCTTGTAATGACACAACATCCAGTGCAGCAGAAGTCGCAGCAGACAGTGCTCATTCCTGTATGAATGTTCCAAACCGTTTTAGCGTTGAAGGGGATATAAGCTTGGTACAATTCAATGGTGATACATCGGTAACCGGTATGGTATTTATTCCGGGAGGAGTGTTTGATATGGGGGGGAACAATGAACAGGCCAGCGCTGATGAATTTCCAAAACATAAAGTTCAGGTATCTCCTTTTTATATAGATATAACAGAAGTAACCAATGAGCAGTTCAAAAAATTTGTGGATGCTACCGGTTATATAACAACGGCCGAAAAAAAACCGGATTGGGAAGAGTTGAAAAAATCAGCGCCGCCGGGAACACCAAAGCCACCCGATAGTGTGATGGTGGCTGCGTCTTTGGTTTTCGGGCAAACAGCCGGCCCGGTAAATTTGAATGATTATAGCCAATGGTGGCATTGGGTTAAAGGCGCCAATTGGCAACATCCCGTAGGGCCCGGCAGTACTATAAAAGGAAAAGAAAACTTTCCTGTAGTGCAGGTGAGTTGGGATGATGCCGTTGCTTATTGCAAATGGGCTGGTAAACGTTTACCAACAGAAGCCGAGTGGGAATTTGCTGCAAGAGGCGGTTTAACAAATAATATTTATCCCTGGGGGAACGAACCCGTCAATATCGGAAAATCAAAAGCAAATAGTTGGGAAGGGAAATTTCCCTACCTGAATGAAAAGAAAGATGGCTTTGTTACAGCAGCTCCTGTAAGGTCTTTTTTGCCCAATGGTTATGGTTTGTTCGATATGGCGGGCAACGTATGGGAGTGGTGCAGCGATTGGTATGATCATGATTATTACAAAGAACTGGAAGGCAAAACAACAGTAGATCCAAAAGGCCCGACCGGGAGCTACGACCCTGATGAACCGTATACACGAAAGCGAAGTATGAGAGGAGGCAGTTTTTTGTGTAATGATTCCTATTGCAGTGGTTACCGGGTTGCCAGGAGAATGAAAAGTAGTCCGGATACGGGTTTGGAACACACGGGATTCCGCTGTGTGAAGGATGCTGAATAATTATTGTTTCAATTGTAAAACTTAAAATAAGCAAACAGCCTTCCAAAATTCCGGCTGTCGTTTTCTATGAGGTGGTACAATGGTTTGATAGGCGGCATTTGTAAAAAACACGGTGCTTTCTTTTTAAGCTGGCCACTTCCTTTACCCGAAATGATTTCAACTTCTTTTACTTTTTATCAAGCGCATCTTCAAGAGCCTGGAGTACAACTTTGTCTATAACTTTACTGTTGTAATAAATGTGGTGCAGATCAACTTTAATTTTTGTCATAAATCCAGCATCCTGCATCCAGAATCCAGTATCCAGCATCCCGCATCAAGCATCCAGCTTCCTGATCCCCCCTTTCTCAAAACTGATCTTCCTTTGTTTATACAAATTTCCTGTCGTCATTTTAAACGTCTTCTTACTCATCCCAAAAAACGAGTAAATAGCTTCGGGGTCGCTTTTATCATGGTAGGGTAAATAGCCATCGTTTTCCTCCAACAGGCGAAGTATTTTTTCCGTTTCATCTTCCACGCGGTTGTACCCGGGCTTACCTATTGATACATCGATCTTCCATCGCATGTCACCGGTTTTGTCTTCGGGATAGATCTTCTTGATAAAACCTTTGAATTTATCACCGGCCGTTATATCCCGGTAAATTTCGTTGTGGTGTAATACACCGGTATGTTGGTTATTGATGATACACACATAGCCAATATCGGTGCGACGGTATACGATCAGGTCAACCACTTCCAGTTCTTTAACCGTTAATTCTTCGTTGCTTAAAAATGGCTCCAGCTTTTCCGTAGCAGCCAATCTGCCGGTTTGTTCATCTAAATAAATTTTAACCAGGTATTCGCCGTTGGGGATCATGCCCATTTGCTGCTTCGATGTGGGTACAAACAGGTCTTTCATCAATCCATTATCCAAAAAAGCACCTTGTTCGGTTACCGTTACCGCCCTCAGTTTTACAATATCTCCTAAAATACCCTTCGGTTTTTGTGTTGTGGCAATTAACCGGTCTTCCCCATCATGATATAAAAAAACGGTTAATTCATCGTCGATCTTTGCTGCAGCAGGTACAAATCGTTTAGGTAATAAGATACCCTCGGCACCATCATCCAGGTAAAGTCCAAAATCCACTTCCCGAATCACTTTTAAAATATTGTATTCTCCAACTTTTATCATATAAATTAGGTGTTATAAGTACCGCCCCGGCTTCAAAGATACCATATACGGCTAACAACGTTGATAAATGCATTATCTTCACGTGATTATAAAATTAATTAACATTGAAGTTTACAGATTTTGGGTTCGACGAGCGCTTGATGGAAGGAATAGATGCCTCTGGATATGAAAACGCTACACCGGTACAGGAACAGGTTATTCCGCTGATTATGGCGGGTAAAGATGTTATTGCATCTGCCCAAACGGGCACCGGGAAAACAGCTGCTTTTTTACTGCCGCTGATCAATAAAATTATTACTGATCCGCATGAGGATCATACCAATAACGCGCTGGTTATTGTGCCTACCCGTGAGTTGGCTGTTCAAATTGCCCAGCACATGGAGGGACTTTCCTATTTCACATCCGTTAGTTCCATTGCCGTGTATGGCGGGGGCGATGGTAATGCCTTTGTGCAGGAAAAAAAGGCCCTGAGTCATGGTGCCGATGTGGTCATTTGTACACCCGGTAAAATGATGGCCCATATAAAAATGGGTTATGTAAAAATGGCCGGCCTTAAGTATTTGGTTTTAGATGAGGCGGATCGGATGCTGGATATGGGATTTTATGATGATATCATGTTCATCATCGACAGCCTGCCAAAAAAGCGCCAGAATCTGTTATTCTCGGCAACCATGCCGCATAAAATACGGGAGCTGGCCCGAAAAATTCTGCATCATCCCGAGGAAGTAAATATCTCGATCAGTAAACCACCTGAGAAAATAAAGCAGGAAGCGTTTATTGTTTATGAAACACAGAAAATCCCCCTGGTTAAACACCTGCTGAATAAGAAAGATTTTAAATCGGTGTTGATCTTTTGCAGCAGCAAAATAAGTGTTAAACAACTCACCCGTGATCTGAAACGGGCCAGGTTTAACGCCGACGAAATTCACAGCGACCTGGACCAAACCAATCGGGAAGATGTATTGATTAAATTCAAAAGCGGCCGGCTGCCCATTTTGGTAGCAACCGATATACTAAGCCGGGGTATTGATATCGATAATATCGACCTGGTTATCAATTATGATGTTCCGCACGACGGGGAAGATTATGTACATCGAATAGGACATACAGCGAGGGCTGCAGCCGAAGGCAGTGCCTATACGTTTGTTACGGTAAAGGAGCAACGTAAGTTTATGGGCATCGAAAAATTACTGGGCAAGCCGGTACCCAAGGCTAAAGTACCTGACGAATTAGGCGAAACGCCGGCCTATAATGCCGCTTCATCAGGCGGGCAGGGAGGAGACAGAAAATTCAGCAAGCCACGGCGTTTTCAAAATAATACGAAGCGTTAGTAATTCCCTTTCCTGGCACCAATAGATAGCATGAATAATTCTCTCCCGGCGGGAGAGGATAGGCGGGCCTTGGTTTGTATATTTGCAAAAAGCAATTCTATCAGCTCGTTACCCACGATATTATCAAGTCCCATCGAATATTTACATGGCATAACGGCCTTTAAAGGCGATCTGTTGCGGAAAGAACTGGGCATTTTTACATTCAAAGATCTATTGGAGCATTATCCTTTTCGGCATGTTGATAATAACCTCAAATAGCACATCCCGAAATTGAAAATTTTACAGCACAGAAAGCAGATGGGAAATTTTACCTGGAACCGGTTTATCCAACCACCGATAAATTAAAAACCAAGGGCCTGAACGGAAGAGCAATAGGCAAACTCACCTATGCGCTGCTGCAGATCATAACCGAAAAAGACCTGCCCGAGAATTTACCCGATTCGATCATAAAACAATACAAATTCATCAGTCATTTTAATGCCTGCCGGCAAATTCATTTCCCGGCAACGGATAAGCATTACCAACATGCTGTAAGGCGGTTAAAATTTGAAGAATTGTTTTTTGCTCAATTGCGTTTGGGACTAATAAAATCGGCCCGGCACCGGCACAGTACCGGTTGGGTATTTGGCCAGGTGGGCGCGTTATTCAATTCTTTTTACAACAAATATCTGCCCTTTGCCTTAACAAACGCACAAAAAAAAGTGTTAAAGGAAATACGCCGCGACGTGGGCAGCGGGAAACAAATGAACCGCCTCTTACAGGGGGATGTGGGCAGTGGTAAAACCATTGTGGCCCTGATGATGATGTTGATTGCTGCGGATAACACCCGGCCATCCGATGAACAGGCATTCCAGTCGGTGTTGATGGCACCTACGGAGATATTGGCCCAGCAACATTACAACAGTATTTCGTTGCTGGTCAAGGATATGCCGGTTTGTGTAAAAATGCTCACCGGCTCATCTAAAGGTAAACAACGCAAAGAGGTACTTGCTCAATGCGAAGACGGTACGGTGAATATTTTAATAGGAACCCATGCGGTGATCGAAGACAATGTGTTGTTTAAAAACCTGGGACTTGCCGTAGTTGACGAGCAACACAAATTTGGGGTGGCACAGCGGGCACAGTTATGGAAAAAGAACAGCATCCCGCCACATGTGTTGGTGATGACGGCAACGCCCATACCCCGTACACTGGCGCTTACGGCATATGGCGATCTGGATTATAGTGTGATTGATGAATTACCGCCCGGCAGGCAACCCATCAACACCCTGCACCGTAGTGAAAATGCCAGGCCACAGGTGATGGATTTTGTAAAAGAAGAGATTGCCAAAGGAAGACAGGCCTATATTGTTTATCCACTGATTGAAGAAAGCAGCAAATTAGATTATGAAAACCTGATGAAAGGTTTTGAGGAAGTAAAATCTTTTTTCCCGAACCCAAATACTGGATCAGTATGGTGCACGGAAAACAGAAGGCAGATTTGAAAGAAACCAATATGCAACGGTTCGTAACAGGGGATACACAGATCATGGTAAGTACAACCGTTATTGAAGTAGGCGTGAACGTTCCCAATGCCAGTGTGATGGTAATCGAAAGTGCTGAAAAATTCGGCCTGTCGCAATTACATCAGCTTCGGGGCAGGGTAGGCCGCGGTGCCGAAAAAAGTTTTTGCATATTATTAACAGGCTATAAAATATCAAATGATGCCCGCGAAAGGTTAAAGATCATGGTGGCCACCAATGATGGATTTAAGATAGCCGAAAAGGATCTTGAAATACGTGGCCCCGGCGACATAGAAGGCACCAAACAAAGCGGCTTGTTAAACTTTAAACTGGCAAACATAGTCCAAGACAGGGTTATTTTAGAAGCTGCCAGGGATGCGGCTGAAAAAATGCTGACGGAGGATCCTGATATGAACCAGGAAGCGAATAATGTTGTTAAAAGCTATTTGCAAATACAAAAAGGTAAAACGGCATGGAGTAAAATTTCGTAATTAACTTTGCTGTAAGATAGATGATGAGAAACACGATTTTTTGTCGCTTTATTTCAGTAATTTGTAAAAAAGACCCATTTGAAGATTATACAGTTTATATTACGTTCATTGGCCCTGCAATTGGTATTGTTATGCCTGGTGTTGCAGGTTCAGGCACAAATGGAGTTTATTGAAAACAAAGGCCAATGGGATAAGCAGGTAGTTTACCGGGGCGATTTTACCACGGGATCTTTTTTTATCGAAAATGATGGATTTACCGTTAACCTGCATAACCCGGATGATTTAAAATACCTGTCGGATCAGATGCATGGGCATAACCCCAATACCGCAACCACCGGCCAACCGATCACGTTACGTTCTCATGCATACAAGGTAAAATTTTTAGGTGGTAATTCTTTTGCGAAAAACACGCCCGATAAGATTCAACCGTATCACAACAATTATTTTTTAGGGAATGACCAATCCAAATGGGCGGCCGATTGTAAAATTGCACAGGCTGTAAGTTACCAGCATATTTATCCAAATATTGATGTGCGGTATTACAGCGACGCCGGAAAAATGAAATACGATATCATTGTTCATCCGGGTGGAAATATTGATGCCATTGCAATGCAATACAGCGGCGTTGATAAACTGGAAGTAAAGAACAAAGAGTTGGTGATCTCTACTTCGGTAGGTTCCATCAAAGAATTATACCCCTATACCTACCAGGTACAGGAGGGCCAGCGTAAATCGGTAAATTGTAAATACCGGGTTAATAATAATATCGTACGGTTTAGTGTAAACGATTACGACCGAAATTCAACTATTATCATCGATCCTACGTTGATCTTTTCAACATTTACCGGCAGTACAGCCGATAATTGGGGCTATACGGCAACGCCTGCACCCGATGGGAGTTTTTATGCCGGAGGTATTTCCTTTGGCACGGGTTTCCCGGTTTCGGCGGGTGCATACCAGACTACCTGGGGCGGCGGTATAAATGAAGATAATACAGGTCCATACGATATGTCAATCATCAAATTTTCTGCGAATGGTTCCAACCGGTTGTTCGCAACTTACCTCGGTGGCAGTAGTAATGAACAGCCACATAGCATGGTTTGTGATGCCCAGGGAAATTTGGTCATTTGTGGAAGAAGCAATTCAGGTAATTATCCGGGAACCTTGAGTGGCCCCGGAGGTGCATACGATATTGTGGTAACCAAGATAAACGCGGCGGGCACCGCGTTGTTGGGCTCCGTTCGAATCGGAGGAAGAGGTAATGACGGCGTAAATATCCGGGGTAAATATGTGGCGCCGGAAGGTGCTGATGCCACCCGAAGAAATTATGGTGATGACGCCAGAAGTGAAGTGATCATTGATGCAGCCGGAAATGTTTTCGTGGCTGCGAGTACCCAATCCACTGATTTTCCGGCCACGCCGGGCGTTTTTCAACCAGCTTTTGGTGGTGGTAATTCGGGGCCCGGGCACGCTCCGCAGGATGGGGTTATCCTGAAATTTACATCGAACCTTTCCTCCCTGTTATTTGCCACTTATTTTGGAGGTAGTGGCGATGAAGCGTGTTTTGTTTTGTCGCAGAATCCAACTACTGGAAATATTTTCGTGGCGGGAGGTACAAACAGTGCAAATCTTCCGGGAAATAAAGTCGGCGTAATACAACCTGCCTTTGGTGGAGGCGAAGTTGATGGGTTTATCACGGAAATATTGGACAATGGTTCGGCCATTGTGAGAACAACTTACCTGGGTACCGGTGGAAATGACCTGGTTTATGGTATCCAATTCGACAAAAAGGGATTTCCTTACGTAATGGGAACCACTACCGGAAGCTGGACGGTTGTTAATGCCGTCTTCAGTAATCCCGGCAGCAAGCAATTTATCAGTAAACTGCAGCCCAATTTATCAGCCTACGTATATTCAACCGTTTTTGGTACCAATGCTGCGGTTCCAAATCTTTCGCCCATTGCATTTTTGGTTGACCGTTGTGAGAACGTATATGTTTCGGGATGGGGTGGCGGAATCAACAATTTGAAATTATTTCCTTCTGCCGGAACGGCCGGAATGCCTGAAGTAAACCCGCTGAGGAATTCAGGTGGGCAGCTGATCACCGTGCCTGATGGCCAGGACCTGTTCTTTTTTGTACTCGAGAAAAATGCCCAAAGCCAGTTATTTGGTACTGCGTTTGGGCAAAACGGTAGTGTTGGCGACCATGTAGACGGAGGCACCAGCCGCTTTGATGCAAACGGTGTTATTTACCAGGCCGTTTGTGGTTGCGGCGATGGTGGCAGCAGGTTTCCTACAACCCTGGGTTCCTGGTCACAGTCAAATAATTCGATCAACTGTAACCAGGCTGCAGTAAAAATAGAAATGAATTTTGCGGGTATTGGTGCCAGTGTAAAAGCAACGATCAA
Organism: Chitinophagaceae bacterium; assembly: GCA_016710745.1. GTDB lineage: Bacteria > Bacteroidota > Bacteroidia > Chitinophagales > Chitinophagaceae > Ferruginibacter. The sequence continues at coordinate 16,665 of JADJVB010000015.1, forward strand.
CGGGGTTATTGATACCATTGGTTGCGTGCCGTTAACGATAAGATTTACTGATACTCTGGCCAAGGGCAAAATGTATATCTGGAATTACGGTGATGGTACGCCAAAAGATGATACAACTTTTGCGCCCAATAATACTGTTTCGCATGTGTATACGTCGGTAGGATCGTATCGATTAAGACTGATTTCCATCGATTCGGCTACCTGCAATATTTCGGATACGGCTTATGTTACAGTAAAAGTGGGCAATAATATAATTGTCCCCGACTTCAATTTTTTCAAGTTGGATTCCTGTAACAGTTTACGGTACCAGTTTAACAACCTCACCACGGCAACACTGCCAAATTATACCAGCCAAACCTTTCTTTGGGATTTTGGTGATAATACGCCTAAAGTCAGGTCGGGCTTTGGTCCGCAGGTACACACGTATCCATCCACTGGTACTTATATAGTAACCCTGATCGTAGATGATACCACATTCTGTAATGCGCCCGATACGGTGATCAAAGAATTAAGGATCAGCCCGAATGTAAAAGCCAGGTTTACAACGCCCGCCCGGGGCTGTGTACCCTACGACGCGGAATTTACAAATATATCACAGGGAGGAACCGATTGGATATGGGAATTTGGCGACGGAAATTTTTCTACAGATTTTGAGCCCACACATACTTATGCTGCCGTGGGCTCATACAATGTACGGTTGATCGCTATCGATACGAGCACCTGTAATAAGCGGGATACATCGGCCTTTTTTACGATTACTGTGTTCCCGATACCTACGGCTAATTTCAGCTGGACGCCGAATCCACCACAGGAGAATACGATCACCCGTTTTAATAACCTGTCTTCCGGGGCGACCCGTTACCTGTGGGACTTTGGCGATGGCGAAAATTCTACCCTTACCAATCCAACGCATCAATACAATGCAACAGGTGTTTTCCGGGCTACTTTATATGCATTTAATATTGCTGATTGTGTAGATAGTATAACATTGGATGTGCCGATCGTGATCGTTCCGTTGCTGGATGTGCCCAATGCGTTCACGCCGGGCAAGTTTGGTAAAAACGGGATTGTGAAAGTGGAAGGATTTGGTATTGGCGTTATGAACTGGAAAATTTATAATCGCTGGGGGCAGGTAGTTTTTGCTACTACCGACAGAAACCAGGGATGGGACGGTAAATTTAAAGGGGCCTTACAACCCATGGATGTATATACGTATACACTGGATGTAGAGTTTACGGATGGGCAAAAATTCAGAAAAACAGGCGACATCAGTTTATTGAGATAAAAACCCGGGCATGCTTGCAGCTGTAGGGTGTTTACCGGAACAGGTGAACTGGAAAACGGATCAGAGGAATTTGTTGTTATCGAAAACAGAACTGCTTTTGAGTAAGATCGTGACAGGGGATCTTTTTTGGAACCGGATCACAACACATTACTCATTTAATTAAGTACAATGATTAAAAGGATAAAAATATTATTACTGGTCTTCAGTTGCGGGTTGATACATGCAGCAACGCAGGCACAGGATCTGCATTTTTCGCAATTTTTTAATTCACCGCTGAGTACCAATCCGGCCAATACCGGTTTTATACCCGATGCCGACTACAGGTTGGGTGCACAATACCGCAACCAATGGAGTTCGGTAATGAGTGTGCCTTATAAAACAATAAGTGTGTATGGCGATGCGCAGGTTTTTCGCGACAGACTCGAAAACGGCTGGCTTGGCCTTGGCGCACTTTTATTGAACGACCAGGCCGGCAGCGGCAGTTTAACCAGTACCAAAATTTATGGTTCCCTGGCTTATCATCAAATGCTTGGTTTAAGCAGTTTGCTTTCGGCCGGATTCAATATTGGATGGGCAAATAAGCGTATCAACGAAAGCAAATTGAAGTTTCCCGATCAGTTTGATGGAAAGTTTTTCGATAATACCTTACCCACCTCTGTTTTTTTTACCAATAATTATGTGAGTTATATCGATATTCATGCAGGTATGAACTATGCTTATTTTCCTGATGAAAATGTTTATATCAATGCCGGTTATTCTATTCAACATGTAAACAGGCCCAAAGAAACGTTCTTTAATGATCTGAGTTCGGATGGCCGTATCCCCATGCGGCAAACTGCTTTTATAAATGCTATCCTAAAATTAAATGACCGGGTGATCGTTAATCCCAACGCCTATTTTTCAACACAGGCAAAGGCAAAGGAGTTGGTATTTGGCATCAATGCAAATTATAACCTGTCGCAATTTGGCGAACAGCAATTGATCGCCGGTGCTTATTATCGTTTTGGCGATGCCATTTTCCCGATGGTTGGATTCGTGACCAATAATTTCCAGATCTCCTTCAGTTACGATGTAACCATGTCGGGTCTTAATCAATTCAATGGTTACCGCGGTGCCAGTGAGATCAGTATCGTTAAAAAAGGATTCTATCCTGATAATGTTGACAGGCAATCCATTTGTCCGAAATTTTAAATAAAAAAAGCATTCCGGTTTAACCGAAATGCTTTCTGGCGATGCTTCCTTAATAACTCAGTCCTTTTCGATCGTAATTTTAAATTTTTCTTGCTTAAAATATTTACGGTATTTATCTGTTGTTTTTTCCGGTTGCCTGGTACCGTCAATATACAGGTCTTTGTTCTTATACTCAATAGTAAATCCATTTTTAGAACTGATCAATCCATCTTTTTCCATTTCGTTAAACATTTCCTGTAATTGTTTCAATTCCATTTTAGCCTTGTCAACCCCTTCGCGGGCCCCGGCCATTATTTTATCCATATCTATTTTCGAAATTTCTACTTTGACTTTTTCTAATTCCTTTTGAATAGCGTCTTTGTCCACTTCTTTCAATTCAATCCTGGCTTTCTCAATTTCTTTTTAGCTTCCGCAAATGCCTTTTCTATTTCTGCCTGTTTATAACCCAGGTCGAGGTTCTGCAGGGAGGATCTGGCATCGGCCATGATCCTGTCCATATCTATGTTCTTCAGGGCTTTGGCAACATCGGTTCTGATCTTTTCCATATCCACCTCTTTTAATGATGTTTCCAGGTCTTTTTGCATTTTCGAAAAATCCATTTTTTTCAATTCATCGCCAACTGTGGATAGGGTTTTGTCCAGGTCGCTTTGCAATTTTTCAAAATCTTTCATTTTCATGCCATTCTTTTCCGGCATGGTGTCTGTGCAATTACCCGAACGGTAATATTCTTCCCGGGCAGATAATTTACCACTGTCGAACGGGAAGTCCTGAAAAGACATGGTAACGGCAGCCACCAGTATCATGGCTAATGTACCGGTAAGCGCCTTTTTGTTTTTTAAAATAAATTGTTTCATGGCTATACTTTTTTTGGTTTAAAAATTGAATACGAAAGTATTCGTAACAAATGTATTGATCTATTTTAGAAAAATGCATCCTTGTATGTATTTTAACATTTTTACAGCACAGATGCTTCGGGAAGATGATTTTATGAACTCAGTATTTTATACGATTTTTACACAAATAATGTTACATGTATTCAGTTGATGAAGTAAAGAAAAGTGCCCTGCAGCATATTACACGATTAAAGAATATTGTTGGTGAGGCCTTTGTATTCACCGATGCCGAAAACCTGGATAAATATGCACATGATGAAACGGAGAACCTGCATTTTGTGCCTGATATTGTCATTAAACCCAAAACGGCAACCGAGATCAGCCAGATCATGGTTTTATGCAATGAGCATAAAATTCCGGTAACTCCACGGGGCGCAGGAACAGGGTTGAGCGGTGGGGCCTTGCCTCATATGGGTGGCGTTTTATTATCAACCGAACGGTTGAATACCATTATTGAAATTGACGAACGCAACCTGCAGGTGATTACCGAGCCGGGTGTAATAACCGAGGTTTTACAGGATGCCGTTAAAGAAAGAGGATTGTTTTATCCACCCGATCCCAGCAGTAAGGGTAGTTGTTTTATTGGTGGCAATATTGCCGAAAACAGTGGGGGCCCCAAGGCGGTAAAATACGGTGTGGTTAAAGATTATGTGTTAAACCTCGAGATCGTTTTGCCAACCGGGGAAATTATGTGGACCGGCGCCAATGTGTTAAAAAATGCCACCGGATATAATTTAACACAACTGATTGTGGGAAGCGAAGGAACTTTGGCTATTGTAACAAAGATCGTTTTAAGGCTGATACCATATCCAAAATACGATTTGTTGATGTTGGTGCCTTTTAACTCTCTGGAAAAAGCGGGGGAAGCAGTAAGCGCTATTTTCAGGGCAGGGTTTACACCAAGTGCGCTGGAACTGGTTGAAATAAATGCTTTAAAGATCGTGAGCGAATTTGTTGATAGTACGGTAGTACCGGTTACTGATGAAATGGAAGCACACCTGATCATTGAGGTAGATGGGAACCATTTGGAAACACTGATGAATGAAATGGAAGCCATTGCAGATTTACTTACCCGTTTCGATTGCGGCGATGTTTTTTTTGCCGATGATGCCCAACAAAAGGCAGAACTTTGGAAGTTGCGCAGGCGGGTGGCAGAAGCGGTAAAGATAGATGGCTATACCATTGAAGAAGATACAGTGGTACCCCGTGCCGAGTTGCCTGCACTTATCCGTGGCGTTAAGGCCCTGGGTAAACAATTCGATTTTGACGTGGTTTGTTATGGACATGCCGGTGACGGAAACCTGCATATACGCATAAAAAAACCCGGGAGCAAGTACAGCCTCGATAACCCCGATGTGATACCGGCTTTAAAGGCCTTGTTTACACTGGTAAAGTCGTTGGGTGGCACCATCAGCGGAGAACATGGCATTGGGTTGATTCAGAAAGAATATATGGATATCGTTTTTGATGAAGCGGGCTTACAGTTAATGAGGGGAATAAAAAAAGTGTTTGACCCAAATAATATTTTAAACAGTGGTAAAATATTCAACTCGGTCTGACGCCCCCCGTCTGACCGTGTAACACCTTCAACTTGGTCAGACGAGACGTCAGACCAGGTAAAAAAACAGGCTAAAGATTTTTAAAAATAAAATTAAAGTTACATCTATGAAAAAAGTATTTCTTGTTTTGATTTTGACGGGTTGTTTTTTTATTACTAAAGCGCAGGATGAAGAAAATGGCGGCGAAGAAAAAAAAGGAGGTTTTAAAAAAGAAAATCTTTTTGTGGGAGGAGATATAACGCTTGGATTCAGCAGTGGTTATACGGCCTTGGGGGCTAGCCCGTATTTTGGGTATAGTTTAAACAAATATATAGACGTGGCTGCGTCTTTTAATGTTAATTATATATCACAGCGAATTAACGATGGGTTTACAGATTATGGAGATAAACTAAGGCAAACTGTTTACGGCCCAGGGGCTTTTGTGAGAGTGTATCCATTTAAATTTGTATTTGCCCAGGCACAATTTGAACATAATTTCGTAAAGGTTAAATATCTGGCAACCGATATTTCCCCATATCTTTCCTACACCGAAAGCGTTGATGCAAACAGTTTTTTACTGGGAGCCGGATATGCCGGTGGCAGGGGCGATGACAGCAAAAGCTTTTATTATTTTTCCATTTCCTGGGATCTGTTGAGAAATTCAAATTCACCGTACGTTGATGAATTGGGCAGAGGGGTGCCTATTATCAGGGCGGGGTACAATATCGCTTTGTTCCAGGGAAACGGCAGGCGAAGGAGATAACAATTACAGGTATTCCAATAAATCGGCCGGGTTGTTCAATACGATGAGTTTGTTTTCCACTTTATCATATAAAAAATCCTCGTTTTGCATGGTTTGGGCAAATGCAAATAAATGGTCATAATAACCGGCTGTGTTGAGAATGAATATTTTCTTATCATGAATGCTGAGCTGGTTCCAGGTGAGCATTTCAAAAAATTCATCCATGGTGCCATACCCGCCCGGCAGCACGATAGCCGCATCACATTTTTCGTAAAGCATTTTTTTTCGGGTATGCATATTATCAACAACGATGAGTTCGGTAATGCCGCCGTGATGATGCTCCAGGTCTTTTAACATTTCCGGAATGATGCCAATAACCTTTCCTTCTTTTTCCAGTACGGCATTGGATACAGCACCCATGATGCCTTTGTTACCACCACCATAGATCAGCGTAATTTTTTTTGAAGCCAGTAAAAAACCCAGTTGCCTGGCTTGCTCAACAAACAGGGGATTAATTCCACTCTTTGATCCGCAAAAAACGGCCAACGCATTTATCTTCATAAAACTTTATCTATTAATTAAAGCAAAGACACGATATTTTCTCTATTTTCAAGATTATTTTTAAGTAAACCGCTAATATGTCGCCATTTATTTTATTTTCTTTCGTAGTTGGCTATTTTCTTTTATTGCTTACTGTTGCCTATTTTACCTCAAAAAATTCCAATAACGATTCCTTTTTTATCGGCAACCGAAAAAGTAACTGGATGCTGGTTGCCTTTGGTATGATTGGCACCTCGTTAAGTGGGGTAACCTTTGTTAGTGTGCCGGGCACGGTTGGGAATTTTACCGGCGATGCGTTCAGGGGGTTTGGCTATTTCCAGGTAGTGATCGGTTATTTCCTGGGATATATCGTTATTGCGTATGTGTTACTTCCGTTGTATTACCGGCTTCAACTCACTTCTATTTATAATTACCTGCAGGATCGCTTCGGTTTTTACTCCTATAAAACGGGGTCGCTGTTTTTTATCCTGTCCCGCACCATCGGCGCCACAGCCCGCCTTTACCTGGTGATCAATGTATTGCAGATCTTCATTCTCGACAGGATGGGTATATCATTTACAGCAACCACGCTCATTATATCGGTGATGATGTTGCTGTATACATCCGAGGGCGGGGTAAAGACTGTAGTGTACACCGATACTTTACAAACCCTGTTAATGCTAACGGGGCTTGTTGTGTGTATAGTTTATGTACTGTCGAACCTCAACCTGAACGTCGGTTCGGCATTGGATGTATTAAGCGTTAAAGGATACACCCATGTATTTAATATGGATATCGGCAGCAAGGGATTTTTTCTTAAACAGATCATCGGCGGTGCATTTATCGCCATTGCCATGACCGGCCTCGATCAGGAAATGATGCAGAAGAATATCAGTGTTGAAAAACTGAAGGACTCGCAGAAAAATATGATGACTTTCAGTACGGTTATCGTAATTGTTAATTTCTTATTCCTGCTGCTGGGTGGTATCCTGTACCTCTACATTCTTCAAAATGGAGGAGCCTATGATGGCAACCAATTGATGGTTGATGGTAAAAATATTATCGGGGATGATCTCTTCCCAACAGTGGCGTTACAGTTTTTACCGCAGGCCATCAGCATCATCTTTATTATTGGTCTGATTTCGGCGCTGTTTCCAAGTGCCGACGGTGCCCTTACGGCGCTTACTTCTTCTTTCTGTATTGATCAACTTGGATTGAAGAGAAGAAATGATTGGGACGAAAAAAAGAAAAAGCGAATCAGGCTAACTGTTCACTTCATTTTTGCTTTGATTTTTTTTATCTGTATCCTGGTTTTTAAAGCCATCGACAATAAGTCGATCATCTATGTAATACTCGATCTGGCCGGTTATACCTACGGGCCGCTATTGGGATTATTTGCTTTTGGTATTCTTACAAAAAGAAAAATCAAAGATGGTTGGATAGTTACCTTGATTTGCCTGGTTGCCCCGGTATTAACTTATATCCTGAGTAAAAATTCCGAGTTTTTACTTTGGGGTTATCAAATTGGTATCGAATTATTAATTGTTAACGGACTGATAACTTTTGCCGGTTTATGGGCGATTTCGAAACCGGCAGGTTTCAAAGCCGATATTTCAGAAATAAAACAGTAACTTTATGGGGTTAGTAAGTGCCATTCTTCACTGAGTAAAAAGCGGAGAATGGCATTCTGTTTTTCAAAGTGAAGCTGGTTTTAAAATAGTAGTATCAAATTATGGACCTGGTAAATTCAAAAGCCGAAGATTACGCGAAGCAGTACACATGCGCTTTAGATGGGTTGTTACAGGAAATTGAAGAATACACCCTTGCCCATCACCGCCATGCACAGATGCTGAGCGGGCATGTACAGGGTAAACTGCTGGAAATGTTGAGCCTGATGCTGCAACCCAAACGAATTTTGGAGATCGGCACTTTTACCGGGTTCAGTGCGCTGTGCTTGGCCAAAGGATTAGGTTCGGATGGTAAGTTGGTTACCCTGGAATTGAGGGCGGAAGATGCCGGAACGGCCGCAGGCTATTTTAAAAAATCGGGTTTGGGAAACAGGATTGAATTGCTCATTGGCGATGCGATGGAGATCATTCCAACGCTTACCGAAACCTGGGACCTGGTATTTATTGATGCCGATAAAGTGAATTATATTAATTATTACGAATTAACTTTGCCGTCAGTAAAAAAGGGAGGGTGGTTACTGGCGGATAATGTGCTTTTTCACGGAGAAGTATTGGAAGAGAAACCAAGTGGAAAAAATGCCATAGCATTGCAGGCTTTTAACGAACACGTTAGAAATGATGACCGGGTTCAACAGGCATTGTTAACGGTAAGGGATGGGCTTATGTTAATTCAAAAAAAGTGAACGTATGAATAGGATAGTCATTCTTCTGCTATTTTCTTGTATTGCCAACTCTGTTGCCGCTCAGCGTACAACGGTGGAGGAATATATTGAACAGTTTAAAGAGATTGCTATCAACGAAATGAAACGCTCCGGCGTTCCGGCTTCCATTACCCTGGCCCAGGGCATCCTGGAATCAGAAAGTGGTAATAGTGAACTGGTAAAAAAGTCAAATAATCATTTTGGGATAAAATGCAAAAGTAACTGGAGCGGCGAATCTGTAACCCATGATGATGATGCCACCGGCGAATGTTTCCGGGCCTATACCAATGCCGGTGACAGTTACCGCGACCATAGTGATTTTTTAAAAGCAAACAAGCGTTACGGTTCTTTGTTCGGACTTGATCCGGAAGATTATGAAGGCTGGGCCTATGGCTTAAAAAAAGCAGGCTATGCAACTAATCCAAAATATCCAGCTTTACTGATTAAATATATTGAGCAATATAATCTTCAACAATACAGTCTGGTTGCATTAAATAAGTCAACCGAACCATTGTTGGTTGCCGGTGATACCAAACCTGTGGTACCAGCTGAAGCTTCAGATATTAATACAAGCGCGGCCGAAGGATTTGACGTTCCGGTAGCCGACGCTGAAAAGATCAGCAGCGTAAATAAAACCAAATGCGTTTTTGTAAAAAAAGGAACTTCTTTGTTGCTGGTGGCCGATAATAATAAGATCAGTCTCAATAAGCTGATGGAATTTAATGATATGAGTGAAGAAGGCATATTGGCCAAGGACCAGTACATTTTTTTACATAAGAAACAAAAGACAGGCGAATCGGAATTTTATATGTCGCGTTCCGGCGAAACCCTTCGGGACATTGCACAGCTTACCGGTGTTCAGCTTAAATATATATCAGACTATAACAATTTACCGGCAGCTGTTGCGCTGAAACCAAACACAAAGATATTTTTGCAGCCGGGATTAATGGCTGCTGCCCTAACCAGAGTACACCTGGTTGCGCCTAAGGAAGGGCTATATTCCATTGCCAAAACCTATAACGTTACGGTAGATCAATTACGGGAATGGAATAAACTCGCGTCTGATAATATAATGATCGGGCAGGAACTCATCATTTCGAAATAATTTCTTACATAAAACAATACGGTAACATGACTATCCAGGTCTTAGACAAAAAATTTGAACCATTTATAAAAGCAGCCGACATTAAAAGCCAGATCGATCGCATGGCCCAACAGATCAATAACGATTATACCAATAAAAAGCCTTTGTTCATCGCTATATTGAACGGGTCATTTATGTTTGCTTCTGATCTGTTTAAGGAACTCACCATTGAGGCAGAGATCTGTTTTATCAAACTTGCTTCTTACAAGGGAACAAAATCAACCGGTAATGTCATAACATCGATCGGGTTAGATGAGACGCTCAGAGACAGGCATGTAATTATTGTGGAGGATATTGTGGACACCGGCAAAACCTTATACGAATTTTTGCCCCAATTGGTTGATCAACAACCGGCAAGTTTAAAGATTGCTGCCCTTTTACATAAACCCGATGCCCTTGTTCATCCGATAATAATTGATTACATTGGATTTGAAGTGCCAAATAAATTCCTGTTGGGTTTTGGTCTTGATTATGACGGACTGGGAAGAAATCTGAAGGAGATTTACCAGTTGGTTGAGTAGTAACAGGCAGCAGAAAGCGATACAGAAATATCTTACTATAGGATTTAATATTTCAATCAAAATCGGCTTGCAATTGAAAAAACGGTTGTTCTATATGCCTCTCCTGTTTTTGGCTTTTACCGCCAGGGCCCAGTATTATTTGCGGGGCGAGGTTAAAGATGAAAAAAATCAGCCGCTACAGAACGTTAAAATTCTCCTGCATTCCAATAATCATTACTATTTTTCGGGTACCGGGGGAGGTTTTGGTATTACGACCAATCTAATAACGGATTCGCTGACGTTGAACCTCGATGGCTATGAGCCACTTTCGTTGTCGGTAAACAGTGAAAAATGGCAATACCTGACTTTAAAAATATCTCCTTCAAAGGTTAATAAAAACAGGCCAAAACTTATTTCAGTAACTAAAAACCTGGAACAAACTTCCAGGATCCGTTGGTATATCAATGACGAGACTTATTTTCAATTGATAGAAAATGAGTACGTTAATTCGTATAAGTTTCCGAATACAGGGTTTTCATTGAATGTAAATAAAGCATCGTACAGTAATGTGCGTCGATTTTTAAACCGGGAGAGCATTGTGCCACCCGACGCCGTGCGTACTGAGGAGATGGTCAATTATTTCAACCTGCACTATCGCGAACCTGAGAATGATCGTGTTTTTTCCATTGGATCGCAACTTACTTCCTGTCCCTGGAATCTCGACAGGCAATTGTTGATTTTGAATATCAATGCCAAAAAATTGAATTTGAACATGATCCCCCCCGGGAATTTTGTTTTTTTAATTGATGCTTCGGGCAGCATGGATATGCCCAATAAATTACCCTTACTGAAATCGGCTTTTCAAATGCTGGTAAAAAATCTTCGACCAATCGACACCATTTCTATTGTTACTTATGGAGGCACGGTGGGCGTTTTATTGCAACCTACCGGGGGCGCCGAGAAAGAAAAGATCCTAAAGGCAATTGAAACCTTGTCGGCCAGTGGCGATACCAATGGTGAGGCGGCCATTATGACTGCTTATGCGCTGGCCCGCAGTACCTTTAAAGAAGGCGGCAGTAACCGGGTTATCCTGGCAACCGACGGTGATTTTAATGTTGGCCTAACGTCGGAAAAAGCGCTGGAAGATTTAATAACCAAAGAGCGGCAACGGGGCATTTACCTTACCTGTCTGGGTGTGGGTACCGGCAATTTGAAAGATTCGAAGCTGGCCTCGCTGGCTAATAAGGGTAATGGTAATTACGCCTACCTGGACGATGTTAATGAAGCCGAAAAAGTTTTGGTAAAAGAACTTACCCAAACCTTTTATGCCGTGGCCGACGATGTGTTTTTGAATCTTAAATTTAATGCCAACCTGGTAAAAGAATATCGCCTGATCGGTTTTGATAACAGGCGGGATGCCGTAGCCGATACACTCATTGATCTGGATGGAGGCGAAATTGGCAGTGCTAACAGCGTGTTGGCTATATTTGAAATAATGCCGGCCACTGATAAATTATTCAATCCCGATATTTTACCCAAAGACAAGGTGGCTGAACTTGACATGCGATATAGCTTATGTAATGATACCGTACAATTGTTAATGACTGATTATTGTCCTGCCAATTTTGTTCCTTTTCAATCAATCGACAGTGACCTCCGGTTTGCAACGGCAGTTGCCATGTTTGGACTTAAATTAAAGCAGTCGAAATTCATTAAACAGGCCGACTGGATGGATATTTACCAGATAGCGGCCGGATCCTACGATCCAAACAGTTTCCTGCAAACTGAGTTTTTACAATTGGTAGAAAAGGCCCGTAATATTTACGCTTCTAAAAAGCAACGAAAAAAGAAGAGAGATTAGGTAAACATTTCCCTTACTTTATCAAAAAAGGATTTGTCGTTTTTATCAGGTTTGGGCTTGAAATTTTCCGATTTCTGTAATTTTTCCAGCATTTCTTTTTCAGATCCCGAAACCTGTTGCGGTGTCCATACATTAATCTGTATTAACTGGTCGCCTTTTTCGTAACTGTTTACGTTAGGGAATCCCTTGCCTTTCAGCCTGAAAATCTTTCCGCTCTGAGTGCCTGGCGGGATCTTGATCTTCGCTCTTCCGTCGATCGTGGGTACTTCTACCTGGGTTCCAAAAACAGCGTCGGGTATGGAAATATGCAGGTCGAAGGCAACATTCAATCCATCCCGGTGTAATTGCGGATGCGATTCTTCTTCAATTAAAACGATCAGATCACCGGCGGCACCGCCCCGTTCCCCTGCATTTCCTTTCCCACTTAAACTTAACTGCATGCCTTCCTGCACACCGGCCGGAATATCTATCGTTACGGTTTCTTCGCCGTATACCCGGCCGTCGCCTTTACAGGAGGTACATTTATGCGTAACCGTACTACCTTCGCCGTTGCAGGTTGGGCAGGTGGTTACCGTTTGCATTTGTCCTAAAAATGTATTCTGTACCCGTCGCACCTGGCCACTTCCGCCACAGGTTTTACAGTCTTGCACGCTACTTTTGTCTTTTGCGCCGCTTCCACTGCAGGTACTACAGCCTACATATTTTTTTACTTTAATTGTTTTTTGTGCCCCTTTTGCCAGTTCTTCATAATTCAATTTTATTTTTACACGAAGGTTACTACCCCGGGTGCCGCGGCTGCGGGAACCGGAACTGCGCCTGCTGCTTCCGCCTCCAAAAAAGCTACCAAAGGGACTGTCGTCGCCGAAAATGTCACCAAAATTGCTGAAAATATCGTCCATATTCATGCCGCCTCCGCTAAAACCGCCGCCTTGTCTGCCCTGACTAAAAGCCTGGTGCCCAAACCGGTCATATTGGGTACGCTTATCCGTGTCGCTTAACACTTCATAAGCTTCAGCTGCCTCCTTAAATTTTTCTTCGGCAGTTTTATCGCCCGGGTTTCGGTCGGGATGGTATTGCATCGCTACTTTACGGTAGGCTTTCTTAATCTCATCCTGCGATGAAGATTTTGAAACGCCCAATATTTCATAAAAATCTTTTTTCGACATTTTTTTATTCTTCTTGGTAATTGAAAAACTATTTAGGTAACCTGTTCCATCTATTTTTCGGGGAATTGGGAGCCGTTACTTCCCTACCACCACTTTTGCAAACCTGATGATCTTGTTGTTCAGGTAGTAGCCTTTTTCCACTTCATCAACCACTTTCCCTTTTTTATTTTCGGGGACTTCAATTTCTGTAATGGCCTCATGTTTTTCCACGTCAAATGCCGTATTCACGCTTTCCATGGCTTTTAAACCTCTTGCCTGTAATGTATTCCGGAGTTTATTAAATACCAGCTGAACGCCTTCTTTTTGTGCGACTATATCTTCAGATTCGTTTAATTGTTTCTCTGCACGGTCGCAATCATCCATAACTTCCAGTAACGAAATGATCACATCTTTACCGGCCATCTGAATCAATTCGATCTTTTCTTTGGCGTTCCGGCGTTTAAAATTATCGAATTCGGCAAAAAGACGGAGGTATTTGTCTTTCTGTTCTTCAACTTCAGCCTGTAATTTTTGGGTCATATCCTCGCAGTCCGGGTTGCTTAAATGGGTATTTCCGGGCACATCGGCGTCTGCATTAATATTCATGTCTTCGTTTTCGGGTAGTATTGTATCTTTTTCTTTCATATCCTTATTTTAAAAATTGGTTGCGAAGGTACAACAGTCAAAGATTTTGCCAATGGTCATTTTGCCGTCAAATTGGCAATAAATTTTAAATATAAGGCCCATAACACCACTATCTATGACACAGCCGTTAACTTTGCGCCAGCATGGGGGTTCAAAACAACCTTAAAGGAGTATATTCAATAAAATTGGCCAATAATTGGTTGGCAAAGCTTTCACTTTAACCAGTTTCAATAATCAGATAAAATGAAAAGTATTTTTTTAAATAAAAAGATCAGCCGAAGGGTAGAAATGGGGCACCCCTGGATATTTGGAAACGAAGTGAATACCGGTAAGGCCCTCGATGCTGCTGCTGCACCCGGGGAAATTGTGAATGTATATACATTCGATAAAAAATTTATAGGTAGGGGGTATATTAATCCTAAATCGCAGATCATGGTTCGGTTACTTACCCGGGATAAGGATGAGGTCATTGACGACAATTTTTTCTTTAACCGCATTAAAAAGGCCTGGGCCTATCGCCAGCAGATCGGGTATACCGAAAATTGCCGCCTGATTTTTGGAGAAGCTGATGATTTACCTCAGTTGATAATTGATAAATTCAATGATTATTTTGTTATTCAAACGCTGGCGTTAGGGATAGATATTTGGAAACCGGCGATTGTAAAAGCCATTGAAAAGATATTTTCGCCGCTCGGGATTTACGAAAGAAATGATGTGCCGATCAGGGAACTGGAAGGGATGGAACAAAAAAAGGGTTTTTTGTCGGCCGGGTTTGATACCAATATCATCATCAATGAAAATGGTATCAGGTTCTATGTAGATATTGCGAACGGACAAAAGACCGGTTTTTTCTTAGACCAGCAGGATAATCGGCGGGCCATTCAGCATATTGTTAAAGACGCCGATGTTTTGGGTGCATTTTGTTATACCGGATCTTTTGAAATTAGTGCCGCGAAGTATGGTGCCCGGTCGGTTTTGGGGCTCGATATATCGCAACAGGCGGTTGACATGTGTATAAGGAATGCGGCTTTAAACGAACTTGAACGCACCTGTACCTTTAGCTGTGTTAATGCCTTTGATGTTTTAAAAGAATGGTCAAAAGAAGGAAAGCAATGGGATGTGGTCATGCTTGATCCACCCTCATTTACAAAAAGCCGGGCAACCATCGACAAAGCCGTTGCGGGATATAAAGAAATTAATTTGCGGGGAATGAAGTTGGTGAAGCCGGGCGGTTTTTTGGTAACATCAAGTTGTACCAACCTGGTTCAGCCCGAATTATTTCTCGACATTATTCAAATGGCGGCAACTGATGCGAAAAGAAAGATCAGGCAGGTTGTTTTTCAGTCACAATCAGCTGATCACCCGATTATACGCGGACAGGAGAATACGCACTACCTTAAGTTTTTAATAGTGCAGGTGATGTAACAAAAAGATCGGGATTATTTAACTACCTGGAATTTACCTGACTCGATTATTTTTCCATCTTTATCGCGCAGTTGGTATACATAGATACCGCGGTAAAAATCTTCTAAAGGCATGTTGATGCGGGGAGCCAATTGTGTGAATTCAACTATTTTCTTTCCCATAAAATTATAGATCTCCAGGGAAAAAGATTTATTATAGCCATACAGAAAATCAAAATTGATCGCTGTTGTAGCAGGAATTGGATATGGCTTTATCAGTTTTGCTATAGGTTCACCCTGATTTGGGTTTTTATTCTGAGCAAAAGAAGTAAAGTTTATTCCAAATGTAAAAATTAGTATGTAAATAATTTTCTTCAACAGAGTAAAAATATGTAAAAAGTTTTAATTCAGCAATAATTTACTGCCGGCTTATTTTTATAAATATATCGAAAAAAAACTTAATTAAAAACTTTTAAATCAATTAGTTAACCCAAGTTCGCTATTTAATCCGATAAACTTATTAATTTTTCATTAATTAACCTGAAATTTGGCACATCAGAAGCATTTTCCAGCACTTCGGCATAGTTGATTCTACCTTCTTTATCGACAATAAACGCTGATCTTTTACTTACCCCTTTCATATCCAGGATCCATTCTTCGTATAATGAGCCGTAGGATGCCGAAACTTCCTTATTAAAATCACTTAACAAGGTAAAATTGTAGCCTTGATTGGTTTTATATTGTTTTAACGTAAAAACCGAGTCAACTGATATACCAATTACGCTACTATTTATATTATCATACCGGCTGATATCATCCCTCACAGCGCATAATTCTGCTGTACAAACACTGGTAAAGGCTTGTGGGAAAAATAAAATGAGCACATTTTTTCCTTTAAAATCGCTGAGGGTTACTTTGTTTTTCTCCGAGTTGAATAAGGAAAAACCGGGGGCCTTTTGGCCAATTTCAAGTTTCATATGTTAATTAATTTAATACAAAAATAGTCATCGTGTAAGCGTAACAACTTTGGCGAACTTTTAGTTTAATTAGCAAACGCCTATTATTTAAACACCGAAACCAAATTATTATTAGCAAACAGGTTACTGAATGTATTGGAGCCATGTTCCCTGCATGGGTAGTTTGGGGTAGCTACTATTGGGAGTTGCAGGTGTTGTGGCTCCTTTGGCCATAGGAGGTATCTTACTGGTGATGGTCCTTGCAGGTGGGTATCTATCCGCTGCACGTTATAACCCGGCAGAAAACCTTACTGTTTTGTATAAACGAAGCCCCCTCTGGAAAAAGGGGGCTTATTGTTATCCAAACAATCCATAAAAACAAAAATCTTTGGTTTGTTAGCACACGACTTCTGTATTCCGGACAGTATGTTCAGATAAATTCATTGGCAAATAGTGTTAGGTCCGTTTTTGCGGTAAGTGCATTAAAAAGTAAGTGAAATCTTGTGTAAAGTTTGTATTTGTGCAGAATTTACCAGGTAAAAATACGGTGGTAAATAGCCAGATGTTGCAGGTAATTGTTTACCTTTTATCATAGGGTTAATATTTAGTTTTCAAAGGATTGTTATAGGTTATTGATATAAACGGTTTGATTTGAATTTTATTATAGGTAACAGCAAAGATTAGTTGAGATTTATTTTTATCTGCCCGATCCGGGCTTTAAAAACCAAGCCTCCCGATTGGTATCGGGAGGCTTCCATATCTGTATATAAAGAAATTAATTCTTTGTATTCTTGGTTACTTTTGAAGGGGTCGGTTTAGCAGGTAAATCGTTTGTTTTCCTGGTGTCGCTTTCAGTAATCATCTTATCGTAATCTTCAGCAGATAATACATCGCCGGTTATGGTAATGCTTTTCATTTCGTCAACCCCGGCAAATTTAACAGTCAGGTGCTTGTCAAAATGATTCATTGCAGCTGCATTGTAGGTTGCGGTAATAGTTCCGGTTTTGCCTGGTGCAATAGGTGATTTGGTATAATCGCCCATAGTGCAACCACAGGTAGGATTGGCTTGCTCAATAAGCAATGGCTCTTTTCCAATATTCGTTACAACAAAAGTTGCTGTAGCCGGTACACCCTGCTTAATCTTGCCTAAGTCGATCGTTTCGCTGGCAAATTTGGCAACATCGGCAGCCGTTTTTTGTGCAAATAACATAGCAGAAAATGTAAATGCAACAAGAGATAATAGTAATTTTTTCATAATTAATGTAGTTTTTATTTTAAGGTTTATTTTAATTTTTCAAATCGTTAAGTCCTTTATTTTCGGGGGCTGATGATCCCGGTGTTTTCCAAACTTCACCCTTTATGATGAGTTGTTTGGTTTGTGTTTCATTATAACTAACCGTAATGAATTTCGTAAATGGCCCTTCAGCAGCGGCATTATATCCTACGGTGATCTTTGTTTTTTCTCCCGGTGCAATGGTTTTGTCTTTTTCCCATTCCGGTGTGGTACATCCGCAACTGGCATTAATATTGGCAATCTTAAGCGGGGTCTTACTCATATTAGCAACTTCAAAAATGGTTGTCACCGGTTTGCCTTGTGGTATTTTACCAAAATCATGCTCGGTTTCATTCAGGGTCAACATTTTATCAGCTTCTTCAATGGTAACTACATTGGTTTTCAGATCCTTGGTAACAGCTTCAGTTACCGTGGTGTTTGCACCAGAAGCCGCATTTTGAGCCTGCAGACCCGAAAAAACCAACACGGAGCAAATAAGGGTAATCATTTGTTTCATAATCTCTGGCTTTTAAATTAAAGTTCTCAAAGATAATAAAACGCCTTTAACTGTTCTAAATTGTTATACCGTTAGGAGATTTTTAACAAAGCTGCCCTTTAATTTATATTTTTGCCGTAGATTAACAGTGCTATGGATACAAACAATAATAACGATGCGGCTTTATTGGAAAAATTAAGTTTCGATAACTTTAGGAACGAAGTGCTTAAGGACTATCAAATTGCCTGTGAAAGCAGGGAAACCAGTTTATTGGGACGAAAGGAAGTACTTACCGGTAAGGCCAAATTTGGCATTTTTGGTGATGGTAAGGAAATTGCCCAGGTTGCAGCTGCAAAATTTTTTAAAGCCGGCGATTTCAGATCAGGTTATTATCGCGATCAGACCTTTATGTTTGCCAACGGACTCGCCACGGTTGAACAGTTTTTTGCCCAACTTTATGCCGATCCCGATGTGAAGCATGACCCCTTTAGCGCCGGGCGCCAGATGAATGCGCATTTTGCCACGAAAATGGTTGACGAAAATGGCGACTGGCTTAACCTGGCCGATCTTAAAAACAGCAGCAGCGATATCGCACCCACCGCTGGCCAAATGCCCAGGGCATTAGGACTTGCATTTGCATCCAAAGCATTTAGGAATATTCAGGAAACACATCAATTTGATCACCTCAGTAAAAATGGCAATGAAGTTTGTTTTTGCACGATCGGGGATGCGTCTACCAGTGAAGGTCATTTTTGGGAGACCGTTAATGCGGCCGGCGTATTACAGGTGCCCCTCGCGGTTTTTGTTTGGGATGATGGTTACGGAATTTCGGTTCCCAAAAAATATCAAACAACCAAGGGTTCCATCTCCGAAGCGTTAAAAGGGCTTCAGAAAAAAGAAGGAACCAATGGTGTTGATATTTACAAATTAAAGGGCTGGGATTATGCAGGTATGTGCGAAGTATTGGAACCGGCTATACAAAAGATCAGGGATACCCATACGCCTGCTGTTTTTCATGTGGAGGAGATCACGCAGCCCCAGGGGCACTCTACATCGGGTAGTCATGAGCGATATAAAACAGCTGAACGACTGGAATGGGAGAAAGAGTGGGACGGTTTAAAACAGATGAGAGAATGGATTATTACCAATGCGTTGGCCAATGAGGAAGAATTAGGAAGTATTGAAGAAAATGCTATACAGTTTGTACGGGAAAGCAAACAAAAAGCCTGGTCAGAATATATTGAACCGATAAAAGGACTGGTAGCCAGAACTATTGAAATTATTGAACCGCTTGGGACTTCAAATTCGCAGGTAAAGAAACTGTCGGATGAACTTGGAGCCATAAGAGAACCCATGCGCAGAGATGTGATGAAGACGCTGGCAACTGTTTTAGATATCGCAGGAAATGATCCTGCAGCAAATACCGCCAGGGAATATGATAGCGCGCTTAAGGCTGAATTTGCCGGGATTTACAATAGTTACTTGTATAATGATGGTCCGAGATCTGCACTAAAAGTGCCGGTTATCGCCCCTTATTTCGAAGCCGATGCGGCTGTTGTAAACGGCTACGAAGTATTGAATAGGTATTTTGATGAATTATTTGCAACCAATAATAAAGTGGTTGCCTTTGGCGAAGACCTTGGCCATATCGGTGATGTTAACCAGGGTTTCAGTGGCCTGCAGGAAAAGCATGGCAAAGACCGCATTTTTGATACCGGTATCCGCGAACTTACCATTATGGGGCAGGGCATTGGTTTGTCATTAAGGGGTCTGCGCCCGATTGCCGAAATTCAATACCTCGATTATTTGTTATACGGTTTGCAGCCACTCAGTGATGATGTGTGTACTACCCATTTCCGTACAGCCGGACAACAAAGTTGCCCTTTGATCGTAAGAACAAGGGGGCACAGGCTGGAAGGGATCTGGCATAGCGGATCGCCCATGGGAGTTGTGATAAATGCACTAAGGGGCATGTATGTTTGTGTACCGCGTAATATGGTGCAGGCAGCCGGTATGTATAATACGTTATTGCAGGGTAACGATCCGGGTTTGGTGATTGAATGTTTAAATGGTTATCGTTTAAAAGAGAAACTGCCTTCTAATTTAATGGCTTATACTGTGCCTCTGGGTGTGCCGGAAATTGTAAAAGAAGGAACCGATGTAACTGTTGTAACCTATGGTTCTACTTTACGTATTGTTTTGGAAGCCACAGAAACCCTCGATAAAATGGGCGTCAGTTGTGAGGTTGTGGATGTGCAAACCTTACTGCCTTTTGATATTAATCATAAAATTGTTGAATCACTTAAAAAAACAAACCGTATTGTTTTTGTTGATGAAGATGTGCCCGGTGGTGCTGCCGCCTATATGTTCAATAAAGTGATGGAGGAACAGGGTGGGTATAAATTTCTGGATGTTTCTCCCCGAACCATAACCGGCCAGGCACACCGGCCTTCGTATGGCAGCGATGGTGATTATTTCAGTAAGCCAAATACAGAGGGTATTGTTGCTGTAATTAAAGACATGATGCAGGAATAAGTTAGCTGAAATGAAAATGACAATTTACCAGGTAGATGCCTTTACCAACAAACTTTTTGGCGGTAACCCGGCAGCCGTTATTCCGCTCGATAAATGGCCCGATGCGGTGCTCATGCAGCAAATTGCACAAGAAAATAATTTGAGTGAAACGGTTTTTTTTGTTGAATCGGAAAATCCTGATTTTGACTATCAGATCCGGTGGTTCACTCCCGAAGTTGAAATTGACCTATGTGGCCATGCCACCCTTGCTGCTGCGTATGTATTATTTGACAAGCTGAAATTTGAAGGATCTGAAATTCGATTCAGTTCAATGAGCGGCCTGTTAACTGTTAGCCGGGAGGGGGATTTAATTTGTCTTGATTTCCCATCCTGGAAACCGGAGCGGCTGGATATCTATCCTGATGAATTATCAGCCATATTGGATTATCCCGAAATTGTTGGCGTTTATAAGCACCGGGATTTAGTAGTTGAATTAATGAATGAAGCGGCCATAAAAAACTGCAACCCCGATTTTTCGCTGATGAAAAAACACATTGATAAAATGATCATCACAGCACCCGGAAAAAACGCTGATTTTGTCTCCCGCTTTTTTGCACCCGGCGCGGGTGTAGATGAAGATCCGGTTACCGGTTCGGCACATGCGCAATTAATTCCATTTTGGGCCGAAAAGCTGGGGAAGAATGAAATGCGTGCAGTTCAGCTGTCGAAACGCGGTGGTGAACTCTGGTGTGAGCAAAAAGGCGACCGGGTGATCATTAAAGGGACCGCGGTTTTTTATATGGTTGGTGAAATTTCGATATAAAAAAGCCGCTGTAGAGCGGCCGGTAATTATTTTAGATTATGATACACTTTCTGCACATCGTCATCCTGTTCCAAATGATCTACCAGTTTTAAAACTTCGTTACTTTGATCTTCATTCAGTTCCATCAAAACGCCTGGCACCCATGTAAGTTCAGCGCTGTTCACTTCAATTTTTTTATCCTCTAAGGCCTTGCTCATATTACCATATTCGGTGAAGGGTGTGCGGATAATAATATTGCCTTCGGTATCTTCTCCAATTTCTTCCAAACCAAAATCAATTAGTTCCAGCTCCAGTTCATCAACATCAAGTCCATCTTTTTTAACTTTAAACTCGGCCATATGGGTAAACCCGAAAGCTACACTGCCGGTAGTTCCCAAAGAACCGTTTCCCTTGGTAAAATGCATCCTTACGTTAGCCACGGTACGGGTGGGATTGTCTGTTGCGGTTTCCACTAAAACGGCAACGCCATGTGGGGCATAGCCTTCGTACATGATCTCCTCGTAGCTGCTGGTATCTTTACCCATCGCCCTTTTAATGGCGGCTTCCACACGGTCTTTAGGCATCCCGCACGACCGTGCATTGATATAACATCTTCTTAAGGCAGGATTATTATCGGGGTCGGGCCCGCTGGCCTTTACAGCGATCGCAATTTCCTTACCAATCCTGGTAAAATTCTTTGCCATTTTATCCCATCGGGCAAACATGGCACTTTTTCTTACTTCAAATATTCTTCCCATTTTATAATTGATTGTTAATTGGTTAACCTGCATGCCGGCAGGCAGGTTGGTCAACCGGGATGCAAATTTAAGGAAATTCAAAGTCAGATATCAAAAAAGCGGCACCGAAACCGGATACCGCTCTTGTTCTGATTATTCATCAATTTAAAAAGTAAAGCCAACCGACACTTTGATAACCCGGTTATAGGCGTCCCAGTTGTCATTTTTGTCGAGCTTCGTTAATCCATAATCATAACCTGCCTGGATGTTCAATCCATTGTCAAATTCGTATCCCAATCCACCGGTCAATCCCATATCAATTTTGTTGAAGCGTTCGGTAATACCAATGCCGCGATTGAAGATGGAAATACCCAGCACGCCGAGTTTGGCATTCAGGGTACTACGCACCATATAGGAAACCTGCGGACCGGCATAGATCTGTAAACCTTTTACCACATTGGCTTTTAGCACCAGCGGGATATCAATATAATGCGATTGTACCCGCGCCCCGACGTTGATTCCCAGGGATTTTAATGCCGGAATTTGAAAGTCGCCGTTAATACTATATCCTTTTTTTGAATACTGAAGTGCGGGCTCAAAAGAAAATCTTGAAGAAATGGGAATACGAACATAGCCACCAACATGATAACCGGTTTTGCCCCTGGTTACCAGGTAACCATCGGTTTTATCCAGGAGGTCTTCAATTACCTGCAGGTCGTCGCCCTGCCATTTAGCAAAGTTGGCGCCGGCCCTGATGCCAAAACTTACCTGTGCCCGGGCAACATTGATCAATAAAAAACAACTGAGGATACTGACGAAAATTTTTATTTTCATAATTGATGGCAGGGTTTTAGGGGCTGCTTGCGCAAAGGCCTTAGAAAATGATGCCATGATGATTGGATTTGTAAAAGATTATGTTAAAGGGATTTTCGTTCACCAACGGTTAACAAAAGCAAATACTTGTTTGGCCAACATCAATAGTTTGCAGATTTTAATTCTTTTGCCGGTTTAGCGGCATTAATAAGTTAGCCACTGTGTAGTGGCCAGACAACTAAAAGGCGTAATTTTGATTCACTAAAAAAGGGTTATGGAAAAAGCTGTTTATTACGGAGATTATTTGCAACTGGAAAAAATTACCGGTGCACAGGATCCCGAAAGTTTTAAAGCAGGAAAAGAACCGGCACACGATGAAATGCTGTTCATCATCATTCACCAGGCTTATGAACTGTGGTTCAAGCAAATTTTATTTGAAGTGAATTCGGTGATCGGGATCATGAATAAACCCGCAGTGAACGACAACTCGCCCGACATGCAAACTGTGGTACACCGGCTGAAAAGAGTAGTTACCATTCTGAAAGTTTTGGTACAACAGATCGATATTATGGAAACCATGACCCCGCTGGATTTTTTGGATTTCAGGGATATGTTGCGGCCGGCATCCGGGTTTCAGAGTTACCAATTTAAAGTGCTGGAGGCCAAACTGGGATTAAAGTTTGAACACCGGCACGGACAAAATTATTATACTTCCCAGCTAAAGGAAAAAGATATTGCTATTATTAAAGATGCCGAAAGTGGACAATCGGTTATTGAACTGATCAACGCCTGGCTGGAAAGGATGCCCTTTATTACCGATGATTTCTGGAAAAATTATCAGCAGGTTTATGTGGGCAGTTTGGCTGAGGCAGAAAAAAATAATGCCGCTGCTTTTGAAACAACTTTTAATACGGCTGCTGTTGATGCGGAAAGAAACCTTTCGCCAAAAGCCTGCCGTTCGGCGTTGTTTATTATGATGTACCAGGGGTATCCCATGCTTGAACTTCCTTTTCAGTTGCTCGATACGTTGCTGGAGATCGATAACCAGTTGGGAAACTGGCGCTACCGCCATATTAATATGGTGCAGCGAATGATTGGCACCCGTATTGGCACCGGGGGAAGCACCGGAGCCGGTTATTTAAAAGCGGCTATGGATAAGCATTATATTTTTAAAGAGATCGCCCAGTTGAATAGTTTTTTAGTGGAGCGGAAAAAGTTGCCCGTGTTGGCAAAGGAAGTGGGAGAGAAGTTGGGGTATAATTTTTAGGAATATCTTATTAATGAACAGTTGTTTAGGCGACCAACAACGGCGAAAGAAAATTTAACTCATAGCCCTAGGTGCTTTCCTGAATTAATCGAAGCTTTCCGTGGTAAAACGAAGGGTCAAACAAGTTCCTTCAATTTCTCCACCACCGTATCAACCTCAGCCTTTGTATTATGTTTACAAAAACTAAAACGAACGGTTACCTGGTTGGGATTATTGGTTATGGCGCGGATCACATGGCTACCCTGATCGGCGCCGCTGGTACAGGCACTGCCACCGCTGGCGCAAATATTATTGATATCGAGATTGAAAAGGATCATCTCCGATTTTTCTGTTTTTGGGAAACCGGCGCTGAGTACGGTATATAAACTGCGGCCTAATGGATCGCCATTGAACGAAACACCCTGAATATGTTTTTTCAATTCGTCCATCATGTAATACTTTAATGTGCCGATATAGGCCATATCTTCTTCCTGCGAACCCGTTGCCACTTCGAGTGCTTTGGCAAAACCAACAATACCGTACAGGTTTTCAGTTCCGGCACGCATGTTACGTTCCTGTCCGCCACCATGCACAAACGGTTTAATTTTTACATTTTCGTTTATATATAAAATACCCACGCCTTTTGGTCCATGAAATTTATGAGCGGCACCGGTAACAAAATGCACCGGCGTATTTCTCAGATCGAAAGGGAAATGCCCAACTGTTTGCACGGTGTCGCTGTGAAAAATGGCACCATATAATTTGCATAGTTCCCCCACGACATGAATGTCTAAAATATTTCCGATCTCGTTATTGGCATGCATTAAAGACACCAGCGTTTTTTCTTCGCTGACTGCCAAAAGTTTTTCAAGGTCTTCAATATCGATATGCCCGTTGGGTAATAATTTTACATAACTCACTTTAGCCATGTCCATAGTATCGATATGCTCAACCGAATGAGTTACCGCATGGTGCTCGATCGATGAGGTGATAATGTGTTTGCAACCAAGGTCACGCACAGCACAGGAAATGGCGGTGTTATTACTTTCGGTACCACCGCTGGTAAAAAAAATTTCTGCGGGGTGGGCGTTTAAAATTTTTGCCACCGATTTACGGGCTGTTTCGATGGCCATACGGGTTTCACGACCATACGAATAAATGGAAGAGGGATTGCCGAACTTTTCGGTTAAGTATGGCATCATGGTTTCCAATACCTGTGGGTCAAGTGCGGTGGTTGCTGCGTTGTCGAAATAAATTCTGTTCATATAGATAAGCTTTTAGCAGTTAGCTGTTAAACATTAGCCAGATGTTATTCTAACAGCTAATGTCTTACAGCTATCCGCTGTTTTTTACATCATCTTCCCAATATCCTGCATCAGCTTCTTCGCAATGTTGTCGGCCGTGGTTTCAAAATTACTTTCGGCATAAATACGAATAATAGGTTCGGTGTTACTGGTTCGCAAGTGCACCCAGTCATTATCAAGTTCTATTTTCAATCCGTCCTCGTCGTTAATCGGATGCGATTTGTATAGATCCTTGATGCTGGCAAAAATAGTTTTTACATCGGTGCCTTTCGCCAGTTCAATTTTATTTTTGCTGATAAAATAATCGGGATAGGTATTACGCAACTGTTTGATGCTTCTGTTGCTTTTTGCAAGATGCGTTAAAAAAAGAGCGATACCAATCAATGCATCCCTGCCATAATGCAGATCGGGTATGATAATGCCGCCATTTCCTTCGCCGCCGATCACGGCATTTACCGCTTTCATTTTGTTTACCACATTCACTTCTCCAACCATGCTGGGGAAATAGTCGCCCCCATGTTTTATCGTGATGTCTTTCAGCGCCCTTGACGACGACATATTGGAAACAGTATTACCTTTTCGCATGCTCAAAACATAATCGGCTACCGCCACCAGGGTATATTCTTCCCCAAACATGCTGCCATCTTCACAAACAAAACAAAGACGGTCAACATCCGGGTCAACGGCTATGCCCAGGTCGGCATTATTTTTTACAACGGCACTACTCAGGTCTTTCAAATGCTCAGGTAGTGGTTCGGGGTTATGCGCAAACCTGCCATTTACCTCTTCGTTCAACAGCACAATTTCTGTAACGCCCAATGCATTTAATAATGCCGGAACCGCAATAGCGCCGGTACTGTTTACCGCGTCCACAACCACTTTAAAATGCTTGTTTTTTATTAGTTCCCGGTCAACCAATTCATAATTTGCAACAGCATCGATATGCTTTTGCAGTAGATGATCATCTTTTGTATAACTGCCCAGTTTATCAACTTTGGCAAAAAGAAAATCTTCGTTTTCGGCGGCTGTTAAAATAAGCTGCCCTTCTTCGGAACTGATAAACTCGCCTTTATTATTCAATAGTTTTAATGCATTCCATTCCTGGGGATTATGACTGGCCGTGAGAATAATACCGCCGGCAGCTTTTTCAAATTGTACGGCCATTTCAACCGTTGGTGTGGTACTTAGTCCAAGGTCGATAACGTCCAGTCCCAGCCCAAGCAAAGTATTAACAACCAGGTTACTTACCATATTACCACTGATCCTGCCGTCGCGGCCGATAATAATTTTTATATTGGAACCCTGTTGCATGATCCAGCTGCCATAGGCAGCAGCAAATTTTACAATATCAATGGGAGTAAGGTTTTCATTGGGTTTTCCGCCAATGGTGCCCCTGATCCCGGATATACTCTTTATCAATGCCATTATTAAATCCTTTAAGGAGGGCAAAGATAAGAAACTGTTGAGAGTTTTGTTTGGAGCTGTTTCGGCCTGGTAAATCAACCGGTACAAACATCAATACCCGAACTTTAGTCTCTATTGCATTAACTTTGCCGGCATGCAACAAACCTGGTTCAAAGACTGGTTCAACTCGCCGTATTATCATCAGCTCTATTTCAACAGGGATGATCGGGAAGCGGCTCTTTTCATAGATAAACTGATTGGTTATTTAAGACCCGTACCCGGGAGCCTGATGCTGGACGTTGCCTGTGGCAAAGGACGCCATTCCATTCAACTGGCGCAGAAAGGATTTGATGTTACCGGGATCGACCTGAGCGAAGATAGTATCAAGGATGCCTTATTATCGCGGTCGGATGCACTGCATTTTTACATACATGATATGCGCCTGCCTTTCTGGATTAATTATTTTGATTATGCCTTTAATTTTTTTACCAGTTTTGGTTATTTTAATTCGAGGCGGGAGCATGATAATGCTATTCGTACCATTGCCCAATCCTTAAAAAAAGAGGGAACTTTTGTGATGGATTTTTTGAATGTGCATTATGCCGAAGATCACCTGGTTCATCAGTCGGAAAAGGAAATCGACGGGGTCAATTTTGTGATAACCAAATGGTTCGATGAAACACATTTTTATAAAAAAATTGTTGTAGAAGATGAAACCTTGCGGGAACCGATTGTACACATCGAAAAAGTGGCCAAGTTTTCCCTGGGCGATTTTACAGAAATGTTTGCATACCATAAGCTCCAGATACAGGAAGTATTTGGCGACTACGACTTTGGACATTATGATGTAAAAAAATCGCAGAGAATGGTGATGATTGCGAAAAAGGTAAATCTTTAAATGGTTCAGATCGCCTGGTGCGCCCCCGCTCTTGGTGAATGATGCCGGTCGCTGGTATTGCCCCAACTCCGGGTGCCAATTTTTCTTACTTGTTTTTATTATTGATCAGCATCCACCGGGATGTTTCGTATATGGCTGACGTGAGTTTGGATAAATATTTTTTTACAGAATCCTGCTGTGGCAGCGTTAATTGCGGCCCGTTGTTACGCACGGGAACCAATTCTTCTTTTTTAATCCTGATATTTTTGCGAAAAAAATAATCATCATTAACCATACCGATCCAGCCGGGCGCATGGTAAATGATAAATGCAGCATTTTCTTTTTTAAGCGGATCAAGCAGGTCGCGGCCCAGTGTAGTATTTAAATAAGGTTGCTGGATCATTCCGGCTATGGTAGGTAAAATATCAATCTGCGAAACGGCTTCCGGTCTTTTTTGGGGGAGCAGCAATGCAGGCGAATAAAATAACAGCGGCACATGTTCTTCGCTTAACCTTTGTTCCGTCCAGGCTTTGGGGTAGATGGCTTCTGCGTTTCCTTCCACACCATGGTCGCCGGTGAAGATAAAGATCGTATTGTTGTAGTAGGGCGAATTTTTGGCAGCTTCCATGAATTTTTCAATGCAATAATCGGTGTAGGCGAAAGCATGGTATTCTTTCAACGATTCGAAACCATATTTATTCAGATCCGGCTCCGGAATATGCTGACGAACAAAATCGCTGTCTTCCTCCGGAATATTAAAGGGCCGGTGATTATCGGCCGTTTGAATGATGGCAAAAAAAGGTTTTTCCTGTTTGGCCAGCACGTCATTGGATTCGAGAAATAAATTTTTATCACTGATGCCCCAAACGTTTAATCGCTGCGATTTGTATTGGCCCTCTTCATACATGTGTACGTCTTTAATATTGGAAATGAGGCCCTTGAAGTTATTGAACTGGCTTCTGCCTCCAATAAAATAAAATTTTTCGTATCCGTCAAAATCATTGATAATGGTTCGTTGGTTTACCGATTCTTCGTTGCGGGTCGAAAATTTAGATAGCTGTACATCAGGTATTCCGGTAACAGTTGCAAATACGCCGCGGGCTGTTCCAAAACTGGGGGTAAAACACCACTCAAAAAAAATGCCCTTATTGCACATCTGACTGAAGTAAGGTGTGTGCTGTTCAGCGGATTGCCGCTCATGGAACTCTTGTACATGCTAAAGCTTTCGCAGATCACCAATACTACATTTGGTTGACTTTCGAGAGCCTTGCTGCCCGGGTGAACCAATCGGCTATATCCTTTTTGAAAGCTATTGTCTTTATCCAGTTGAAGAAAGCGGCTTATTTCTTCGTAATATTCACTGGCCCTGTTATTATGATCAGGATTTCTGAATTGCAGGGTGGTAAAGAAATTCTGCAGGGGATTAAGCGCCAGGTTACTTTTGAATTCGTCGTTTAATTTAAACGCCCTGAAAAAATCCAGCGGTTGTACTGTGAAAAAACCATACACAAACCAGCCCAGCAGCACTAAGGCCATGGCATGCCAACGCCGGCGGTAGGTAAATTTATGGATGTTCAGATTTTTTTCAGTTACATCAATATGTGTTCGTCTAAACATCCAGGTCATCATGATCACGGCACCAGCCAATCCAAACAGTATCCAAACCACCGGGTAGCTTTGCCATACCATTTGGATACTTTCCCTGGGATCTTCGGCAAATATCAACGCATCTGCATTTAACCTGGCGTTTATATAAGCAAACTGGCCGAAATCTGCTCCATAAAAGAACAGCACGAATAAGGTTACCAGCCCGAGGTAGGCCGTCCATCTTTTTTTACTTCTGTCGCTGTAGAAAGGGGATAATCGCGGGTACAATGCCAGCAGGGCAATCGGAAGTAAAATAATGGCGATCCAGCGCAGGTCATATTTCAGGCCGAGCCAGAAAGAAGCGCCCAATTCCAGGGTTTTTATTGAACCGGGTTTAAAAAAGATGACCGTGGCAATGCGGAAGGCGGTAAAAATGCATAAGTATATAACGAATAGTTTTACTATCCATTGTATCGTTTTAGGTACCCGCCTGCTGATGAGCATAGTGTATAATTTCCTTTAGCCTGAAAGAAGATTGTGAAATTACAAAAACTACCGGACAGAAGCCTTATTGATTGGGGATGTGGACTAAAACCGGTAACGAAGAACAACGTTCTTATTGTTTCTTTTTGTTATTGAGCAACAGGTATTTTGAAGTTTCGTAATACACATCCGTCAGCCGGTGCAGGTAATTTCTGATACTGTCGGTACTTGTATTTACCGGAACCGGGTCATTACCGGTCATCGATACAAGATCTTCCTTACCGGTTTTGAAATTTTTCAGGTAATAATATTGGTTGCTCACCAATCCTACTGTTTTAACATCGTGATCAATAATAAAGGCCAGCTTTTGCATGTTCATTTTGACAGAAGAAAGCGTATCGAATAAATTTCGGCCCAGCGAATAATTGCTGTACGGTATTTTAATAAGAGACGCAATGGAAGGCAAAATATCAAGCTGCGAGCAAACATCATTAATTCTGTTCGGTTTTAAGCGTGCCGGGGCATAAAATAAAAGGGGCACGTGTTCGGCGGTAAGGCCCTGCTCAGTCCAGCTTTTAGGAAAATAATCCAGGTTGCCGTTAAACCGGATACCGTGGTCGCCCACGAATACAAAAATGGTGTTTTTAAAGTAGGCTTCTTTTTGGGCTGCTTCAATAAATTTTTGAAACCCAAAATCGGTATACCGAAATGCATTCAACTCTTCATTGCTTTCAAAACCAAAGCGTTTTAACGAATCGGATGTAAAGGAAACCAATTTAAACTCATCACGGTCTTCGTCGGGGATTGTGTACGGGCGGTGGTTATCGGCGGTTTGAATAACGGCAAAGAATGGACTGGTTTGTTTTTTTAGGATCTTATTCGATTCTAAAAATAGATTCTTGTCGCTGATGCCCCAAACGTCTATTTTTTTTGCGTTATAATCGTCCTGTTCATATAGTTTCAGGTTATTGATATTGTTGGTCAATAATCCGCGGATATTGGCCCAGGTGGCGCTTCCGCCCAAAAAGTAAAAATTATTGTAACCGGTAAAGCTGTTGATGATGGTACGTTGATCAACGGCATTTGGGTTGCGACTGGCCGTTTTCGGAGTCGCAACATCAGGAATGCCGGTAATAGTGGCCCAAACGCCCCTGGCCGTGCCATAGGCCGGCGTAAAACAACGGTCGAAGAAAATACCCTGTTTGCACAAATCGTTGAAAAATGGCGTACTATTCAATGGGTTATTGTACATGCTGCTTTTGTACGAACTAAAACTTTCGCAGATCACCAATACGATATTTGGTTTGTTGCCGTTGCTATCGGCAATAGAATAGCTTCTTTTAAAATTCAATGTGGCACTGTCGGGTGCCGTAACGCCGAGGTAATCGGCCATGAAGGCATAATCGGTCTTAAGTTTTTTGACATCGTAGGAAGCATTTCTGAAATTTAATGTGCTTAAAAAACTTTGAAAGGGGTTAAGGGCCAGGTTAGCTTTAAAATCGTCGCTCAAGGTATAAGCATCGCTCCAGCGCAAGGGAAACTGGCCGATCTTACCGAAAATAAAAATGCCAAAGATCAGGAATGCGGCAACGTATTGCCATCTTCCCTTGCGTTTGTAATAACTATCTTCCTGTTGAAAAGTGGCCAGCCATGTTGCAAATCCAAACCTTGCCAGAACCAGTAATACGATCAGCGACAAAAAGATCTTTATCAATGGGTAGGATTGCCACATCATGTTAAACGAGATGCCCGCATCTTCAGCGTAATTTAAAACGGTGGCGTTGAGGCGTTGATGTAAATAATCGAAATGATAGTAGTCGATCGCCAAAACCAGCACCATCACGATAAATATGAACGGCAGCATGATATTCCAGAAAGTGCCGGCTCTGTTGTTTTTGAATGGATTCAGCAAAGGGAAAGCAGTTAATAGCATCATGGCCAGTCCGATCACACAAACTACCCGGGCATCATAACGAAAACCCAAAATAAAAGCTGATCCCGACAGCGCCTTGCCGGGTGGATTGAATGACCAAAAATGATCAGCCTGGAAACGGTCAAAATCAGCAATAAGACCAAGAGCACCGAAAAGATCCACCGCAAGCGTTTTGGAATCCGTTTTAAAAACAGCATGACAATTGTTTAATAAGATGACAAATTTAGTTTAATTATTTTTGTGCCGTTGCCGATTTTGGCAAACACCTATCTTGCATCTCATGGAACAACTGCTGACGCTCGACAAATATCTTTTCAGGCTGATCAATTACGGCGGCAGCAATTCCTTTTTCGATTGGCTGATGCCCTGGCTGCGTAATTCAAATATGTGGAATCCGCTTTATCTGTTCCTTGTTTTACTGGTTACCATCAATTACCGGAGAACGGGCTGGTGGTGGGTGGTATTTGCTGCGGGTACGGTGGTTCTCACCGATTTTGTAAGCAGCAGCATAATCAAGAACAATATTATCCGGCTGCGACCCTGTAACGAGCCCGATATCGCCGGCTGGATCCATGTGTTGGTGGGCTATCGTCCGCAAAGTTCCAGTTTCACATCATCGCATGCGGCCAATCATTTTGGCATGGCAATGTTTTTGTACCTAACCCTGAATACCCGGTTTAAAACCTGGCCGGTTTTGTTTTTCGTATGGGCCTTCGCCATCTCTTTTGCCCAGGTGTATGTGGGGGTGCATTATCCACTTGATATAACGGGTGGAGCGCTAATTGGAATACTTATCGGATATTTGTCCGGAAAATCGTTTAATAAAAACTACGGTTTAGTATAAATATTATGGTTGAAATTTTCATATTGGCGGTTTTGATTATAGTGAACGGACTTTTTGTAATGACCGAAATTGCGCTGGTTAGTGCCCGAAAATCCCGTTTGGAATCGATGGCAAAAAAGGGTGATGCAAAGGCAAAAGTAGCCCTGGACCTGGCAGAAAATCCCGAAAAATTCCTGTCAACCGCCCAGATTTTTATTACGCTGATCGCGATATTAACGGGTGTGTATTCAGGGGAAAAATTTGGGCAGTTGGTGGAACCCTCTATTAGAAAAATAGCCATCCTGGAACCCTATGCGGCAACCATTTCCACCGTTATTATTGTTATCATCGTAACTTTTCTTTCTATTATTTTTGGAGAATTAGTGCCCAAAAGACTGGGCATGTTACGTGCCGAAAAAATAGCCTTACTGGTATCGGCCCCCATGAACGCATTGTCGGTGGTTACCTATCCGATCGTATGGTTATTATCGAAAATTTCGCAGTTGTTCTTTAAAATATTCAATATCAAAACAGCGGCGGATAATTCCGTTACGGAAGAGGAGATCAAAGCCATGATCAGTGAAGGAAGTGAGCATGGCGCTATTGAAGAAGAGGAAAAAGATATTATTGAACGGCTGTTTCACCTCGGCGACCGCAATATCACCTCTTTAATGACGCACCGTACCGATATTGTTTGGTTTGATGAGCAGGATACCGTACAGGATTTTAAAGACCGTTTCGATAACCTGACTTACTCAACCTATCCCATCTGCGATAAAGTGGTTGATGATATTACCGGAGTTGTATTTGTAAAAGATATTGTAAAAGCATCATCCACTACCACCATGAAGGAATTGGCCAAGCCGGCCATGTTTGTGCCCGAGAATAACAGCGCATACCAATTGCTCGAAAAATTCAAGTCTTCTAAAATACACAGTTGTTTTATCGTAAATGAATATGGAACACTGGAAGGTATGATCACGTTGAACGATATTCTGGAAGCGATCGTTGGCGACGTGCCGCAAAGCGGCCAGGATGAATATGAGATCGTTGAACGGGCTGATGGTTCATTCCTGGTTGACGCCCAAATACCCTTTTATGATTTCTTAAGCCATTTTGAAAAAACCGAATGGATGAACGAAGGGGAACATGATTTTGACACCATTGCCGGGTTTGTATTACACGAACTGGAGCATATTCCTGTTACCGGCGAACGCTTCGACTGGAATGGATTTGATTTTGAGATCGTTGATATGGATGGTCAGCGAATTGACAAATTGTTGGTAAAAATTTCACCCGAATTAAAAGAGGACATGGAGGATTAAAAGGCAAAACTAACCGTCTCCTGGGGATTGTTGAGTCTGGTACTCTGTTTTTCACCATGTACGGTCAGGTGGATAATATTCATCTGTTCTTTTTTATATTCAAACAAAATATTGTCGGTTATGTCTACTTTTTTGATCGATGGGATATTGTTTACCTGGTAATAACTGATAACGCCCTCTTCCTCCTGTTCATATCCAATAAACTGTAAGCCAACGGTTTTGCCATCTATTTTGATCAACAGGTGTTTTTGTACGTATTCCGCTACTATTTTATTCATGGCATTTTTGTCCCTGGGCTTAAGCAGGTCAACGTAGCCGGTATAGGTTTTCCGGAGTGTTTTCTCAAAATCATCAGTGAATATTTTACAACTGATCTCCAGGGTTTTGTCTTTGGTATTGTGCTCTATTTCCGTAACACTTACAAAAATAGGATGATGTGTAGCCGCAGGTTGAGTAAAAACCAGTCCGCCCACCATCAACCATTTAAATAAAAAAGGTACCATTTAGCAAAGAGATTAGTAATTAATCGTTTCTTTAAAGATATTTGACAGGCAAAACTAATCTAAACAATCAATTTTAGTCCGTTTGATGCAGAATTTGGGATTTTTTTTTGATTTGGGATGGCATCATATTATGGCCTGGGATGCGCTCGATCATTTGCTCTTTATATTGGTATTAAGTGCTGTTTATGTAATGGCCGACTGGAAAAAAGTATTGATCTTGGTTACTGCTTTTACCCTGGGGCATTCACTAACATTGATCCTTAGTATCGCTGATCTGGTTCGTATCCAGGATAAACTGGTAGAAATATTAATTCCGGGTACAATTATCGTTACAGCGCTTTTTAATATAGGGCTTAAAGATGATAGTACAGGTGCCTTGCGAAGAAATTATTTTTTAGCTTTTTTCTTTGGTCTCATACATGGACTTGGTTTTGCAAACGCCATCCGATTTATGATGAGTAAAGATGATTCGATAGGGATGGATCTGTTGGGGTTTAATTTAGGTTTGGAAGCGGGGCAAATTGTAGTGGTAGCGGGGGTGCTGGTCATTGGTTTTGTTATCATAAACAAGGCCAGGTTAAACAGAAAATATTGGGTATGGGCTTTGTCGGTACCCGCATTGGTGTTGGCGTTGAAAATGATATGGGATCGTATTTCATCATCATAGTGTAAATAATCAAAAATAGAGTGAGCCTAAAAGTTTGTAATACCTGCAGACTTAAATGGCAAATTACCCGGAACAAAAAAACAATCAAATAACACATGAAACAATTAACAGCTGTCGCTATTTTACTTATCATTGGCATCCATGCCAGTGCCCAGGATATCAAAAATAACCCGGGCAGTAACCACGGTAACCGGTTTGAGCAATTGGGTACCATTTTACCAACACCCAACGAATACCGTACGGCCAGCGGTGCACCGGGGCCTAAGTATTGGCAGCAGCGCTGCGATTACGATATCACCTGCGAGTTGGATGAACCCAACCGCCGGCTGAACGGAAAAGAAACACTTACGTACTCGAACAACTCACCTGATGTGTTGACTTATTTGTGGTTGCAGCTGGACGAGAATGAACACAGCAATACCAATAACTCAGGTTATGAGAGCAGTAATTTTATGCCCAAGAATATTACCGAGGATAATATTGTAAGGTTTGGCGGTAAAGTTGATAAAGACAGGGAATATGGTTTTAATATAACCCGTGTTGCTGATTTTATGGGCAAGCCATTACAATACAGCATCAACAAAACAATGATGCGTGTGGAATTGCCTCAGCCGCTTAAGCCAGGCCAGAAATTTGTTTTTAAAGTAGATTGGAATTATAACATTATTGAAAGGACCAAATATGGTGGCCGTGGTGGTTACGAGAATTTTCCGGAAGACGGGAATGACCTGTATACCATGACGCAATGGTATCCCCGTTTATGCGTGTACAGCGATTTTCAGGGATGGCAGAACCATCAATTTGTGGGAAGCGGCGAGTTTGCCTTAACCTTCGGAAATTTCAAGGTTGCCATGACGGTGCCTGCCGATCATGTGGTAATGTCTACCGGTGAAGGACAAAATTATCCGCAGGTATTAACACCAGCGCAATTAGCACGCTGGAATAAGGCACAAACAGCAACTGATGTAACCGAGATCGTTACTTTAGATGAGGCTACTGCCAGGGAAAAGCAAAAACTGACCAGTAAAAAAACCTGGATCTTCAAAGCCGACATGGTGCGTGATTTTGCCTGGGGTTCTTCACGTAAATTTATCTGGGATGCGATGCCTATTACCGTGGAAGGCAAAAAAGTAATGTGTATGAGCGGATACGGAAAAGAGGCTTACAACCTGTATCGTAAATACAGTACAAAAGTGGTGGCACATACTATCAAATCGTATTCTAAATTCACTATCCCTTATCCATATCCGGTTGCCCAAAGTCTGGAAGCTGCTAACGGTATGGAATATCCCATGATCTGTTTCAATTTTGGCCGTTGCGAAAAAGATGGTACGTACAGCGAGGGAACAAAGAATGGAATGATTGGCGTGGTTATTCATGAAGTGGGACATAACTTTTTCCCGATGATCATCAACAGTGATGAAAGGCAGTGGACCTGGATGGATGAAGGACTGAATTCCTTCGTTGAATATTTAACTGAAGAGCTATGGGACAATAAATTTCCGGTAGGTAAGGGGCCGGCCTACAAGATCGTAAATTACATGAAGCTGCCAAAAGATATGCTGGAGCCCATCATGACCAACAGTGAAAATATTATTCAGTTTGGGCCAAATGCTTACAGCAAACCTTCAACCGGTTTGAATATTCTGCGTGAAACCATTATGGGGCGCGAATTGTTCGACTATGCCTTTAAAGAGTATGCAAGACGTTGGGCTTTTAAACATCCCACACCGGCTGATCTTTTTCGCACCATGGAAGATGCCAGTGCCGAAGACCTGGATTGGTTTTGGAGAGGTTGGTTTTATGGCACCGAAGCCTGCGATATCTCATTGGACACCGTGAAATGGGCAGTTTTGAGCACCGAAAAACCGGCGCCAACGGCCGAACGTAAACGTTCTGTTCCGGTTGCTAAACCCATTTTGAACGATTTTGATGATATTTCCAAGATCAGGAACAGAGCTGATAGAAAAATTGTTTTTGAAACAGATCGGGATCAGAGCCTGCGCGATTTTTATTGGAAATACGACAGGGGCCTGGTAAAGGTCGATAGTACACCATTTGAGATCGTCATGCCGGCAAATACCGATGAGTATACTGAAGCCGAACGGTTTTTCATGGCTGGTAGTAAAAATATGTATGAGCTCACATTTAGTAATAAAGGCGGATTGGTAATGCCCATTATTATTGAATGGACCTTTAAAGACGGATCTAAGGAAGTAGACCGTATTGGCGTAAATGTTTGGCGTAAGAACGAGGAAAAAGTAGTGAAAACATTTATGAAGGATAAAGAAGTGGTGTCTATTCAACTGGATCCGTTGAGAGAGACAGCCGACATTAATACCGATAATAATACCTGGCCGGCAATTACAAGCCCAAGCAAATTCCAGTTGTTCAAAGGTGGCGGCGGTCGCGGCCCAAGAGGTGCCGGGGGCGGAGGAAATCCGATGCAGAAGGAAATGAAATAACGAATGTAATCATGTCATAAAAAAAAGCTCCGGATCTATGATCCGGAGCTTTTTTTGGTCAGGCCAGCACCAGTCAGCCACCTGAACCCAATACGCCTGTAATATATTGAAGACATTGCATGCAGCACGATAATAGTGGCCAGGCCTTACAAATTATTTCGGAATCTGCATGATGGAGTCTGGTATTATCGAAGTTGCCCGGAGTGAGTTTTATCCACCCGAATAGGTGCGGCCATCCCTCACGGCATTTTTCTTGCCCCGGTTCTTCTTTTCCCATTCGATCATTTCGGGGGTTTTTTCTACTTCCTTCTTTTTTTCTATTGGCGCAGCAACGGCTTTACTATCGGCAACCGGCTTTACCAAATGGCCACGCTCAAATTTTTCAACCTTTATTAACCGGCCGGTGCCGGGGTCAAAATATTTCCATTCCCCGTGCCGAACACTGTATTGCTCAGCCTTGGTGATCTTGTAATCGATGATCTCGTTATTACCCTCTCCGTAAACGGCAACAGTATCATAAGGGGCTTCGGGGTCGTATGCCCGCCAGGATTCTTCCCGGGTTAAATCACCGAGGTAGGTATAATATTGCTGAATACCATCTTTGCCACCCAGTTTGTAAAATTCTACGGCAATGATATCGCCTTCCAAACTATATTTACGCCAAATACCTTCTTTGTTGTCATCGAGGTAAACGCCTTCTTCTTCGTAGCCTGGTTCGCCCCGCAGGGGTTCCATGTGATTAACCCATTTACCCTGTTTTTTATCATTGTGGTCAACAGCATTCAGTGTATCGCCCTCCGACGAAAGTTTATAGGTTTTATATTGAGCCTCACCATTCATAAAAAACAAAAACTGAAAGATGGTAAGTACCAACAATTGCCGTATTTTTAAAATTCGCATAACGCTATATGTATTTTCTGCTTTCATAATACCAAAACGATAATGATGAAGAATCTTTTCAAATTTACAGTATTCCTGACTTTCATTTTTGTTAATTCTGTACAGGCGCAAATAAAGCCAAGTACTGACGCCGATAGGTTTAACGGTATTCAAAAAAGAAAATTGCTTGAAAAAGATACTAGTTTGAACCGTATTAGCTTTCGTAATGTGGGTCCCAG
The DNA here is from genome assembly GCA_016710745.1 of Chitinophagaceae bacterium. Classification (GTDB taxonomy): domain Bacteria; phylum Bacteroidota; class Bacteroidia; order Chitinophagales; family Chitinophagaceae; genus Ferruginibacter. The sequence goes on from JADJVB010000015.1 coordinate 55,267, forward strand.
TATCATGAGCGGCCGGGTGGTTGACGTAGAGGTAAATCCCGCCGACCCTACCGAATTTTATGTAGCCTATGCCTCGGGCGGGTTGTGGTATACCAAAAATAATGGACAATCGTTGGTTCCGGTTTTTGAGAAAGAGAATGCATTCAGCCTTGGTGATGTTGCCGTTGACTGGAATTCGGGCACCATTTGGATCGGTACCGGCGAAGTTAACAGCAGCCGTTCTTCTTATTCGGGATTAGGTGTTTATAAGAGTACAAATAAAGGGAAAACCTGGGATTATATGGGCCTGCCCGAAAGCCATCATATCGGTAAAATAAGCCTGCATCCGTCTAATAGTAATATTGCCTGGGTAGCCGTACTTGGCCATTTGTATTCTCCCAATAAAGAAAGAGGTATTTATAAAACCACCGACGGTGGTAAAACCTGGAAACAATCTTTGTTTGTGGATGAAAATACAGGCGCAGTTGATATGGATATCAATCCTAAAAACCCGGATGAGTTGTATGCGGGTATGTGGTACCGTACCCGCCGGGCCTGGAATTTTGAGGAAGGCGGAAGATCAACGGGTATTTATAAAAGCTCCGACGGCGGCAATACCTGGAAGCTGGTATCCGGCCCCGGAAGTGGATTCCCTGCCGGTGATGGGCTTGGCCGGGTAGGCATTGCCGTGCATGCCGCCAACCCTAATATAGTTTATGCTACACTCGACAACCAGGGCCGCCGGCCGGATACGGCGAAGAAGAAAGTGGACACCAATTATGTGTTGAAGGATTTTAAAGACCTCAGCAAGGAGGGCTTTGCCAATCTGGATAATAATAAACTGGATAGTTTTTTGGTAAAAAATAATTTTAAGGAAAAATATACGGCGGCATCGGTAAAAGAGTTGGTAAAAACAGATAAGATAAAACCAACCGAAGTGTACAATTATCTTTTCGATGCCAACACGGCTTTGTTTGAAACACCGATCATTGGTTGTGAAATTTACCGCAGTGATGATGCTGGCGTCAGTTGGCGAAAAGTAAATACCAAAGGACTTGATCTGTATAATACCTATGGCTACTATTTCGGAAAAATATCGGTGAGTAATACTAATTCGGATAAAGTGGTGATCAGTGGATTCAATTTAATGTTGAGTACCGATGGAGGCAAAACATTTGATGCAACGGATAACGATGCCACACATGCCGACTGGCATGGCTGCTGGATGAATCCAAACCGCGACAGTCACTGGATAGCCGGAAATGACGGCGGATGCAATGTTACTTATGATGATGGGGCGCATTGGTTTAAAGCCAATACGCCGTCGGTTGGCCAGTTTTATAAAATAGCGGTTGATAATGCAAAGCCTTACAATATTTATGGAGGCTTGCAGGATAATGGTACCTGGTATGGTCCATCCAACACAAAAGATAAAGACCAGTGGGATTATGAAGGCGTGTATCCCTGGAAACAAATTGGCGGCGGCGACGGGATGCAGGTGCAGATCGATACCCGGGATAATAAAACAGCTTATGCCGGATCGCAGTTTGGTTTTTATGGAAGGAGAAAAACAGATGGTGGCAAAAGGGCATTTTTGTATCCAAGACCAGATTTGGGTGAAGCCAAATACCGGTATAACTGGCAAACACCGATTTGGCTCAGTAAACATAACCAGGATATATTTTATTATGGCACCAATAAATTTCACCGCAGCTTACAGCAGGGCGACGACATGGTAGTTTTAAGTGGCGAGTTAACCAATGGAGGCCTGGCCGGAGATGTTCCCTTTGGTACATCTACCACCCTTGTTGAATCGCCGATGACATTCGGATTGATCTATATCGGAACCGATGATGGCAACATGCATGTAAGTAAGGATGCGGGTAACACCTGGACAAAAATAAGCAATGGTTTACCCAGGATGGTTCAGGGCATGTATGTAAGCCGGGTTACGCCATCCGCATTTAAGGAAGGCAGGGTATATGCTTCATTAAATGGATACCGCAATGATAATTTTGGAGCCTATTTATTTGTTAGTGAAGATTATGGAACCAGTTGGTCGCCATTGGGCAGCGACCTGCCCACAGAACCCATCAACGTGGTAACTGAAGATTCGAAAAAAGAAAATATTATTTATGTGGGTACCGATAACGGGCTCTATGCTTCTTTTGATATGGGTAAATCCTTTATGGTAATGGATAATAACCTGCCACGGGTACCAGTACACGATATTGTAATACAACAAAGGGAAAACGAATTGGTAGTTGGTACGCACGGCAGAAGTGTGTATGTTACTAAATTGAAGGAGGTGCAGAAACTGTTTGAGAAACTGGTTGAAGGGAAAAAATAGGTTGCCTGAGTCCTTGCTTTTTCAAAGGTTCGGGTTTCTTTTGGCCAGTTTCTTTTTTTTCCATGTCTTTTGTTTGGCGGCCGGTTATGTTTAGTCTGGTTAACCGGCGGCCTGGTAAAAACCGCGCATTAAATTTACTGATATTGGGGGTAACAAACAAAGCGGATTGTTGTTTCGTATGCCAGCCTTGCGGCAGATCTTTTGTTACATGCATACCCCTTCTCGTCAGTTATGTTTTGGTTCTGATAAGTTGAAGTAGTCGCCTTTAGTTTTGTCGAGTGTTGATGAAATTACATTGAAATTGTAAGGCGTTGCTTTGAAATTAATAAACTTATCAATGATTGTTCTTTGTTTAAAAATTATAAATGTGTTTTCTATGCCGGGGTTTATTTTGTTGAGGTTTACTTCACTCCCGGTATCAGTCAATGAAGGCACAAAGGTCAACGCAATATTTTTCAAATTGAGTTCAATCCCGATATTTTCTAACTCCTTTTGTCGTAAATCTTTGCTATAATCTTTTTCATTTCCGTAAACAAAGTATGCTTTCAAATATTTACTCCGTGTTATACTTTCCTGCTCTAAAAAGGATAGCCACTTTTTAATGTCTTCCCAATTGGGTTTATTGCCTACGAAATAAATTATTCCATGAAACCGCCCATATTTACATACCGGGCAGGTTCTTGTTCCGCTGTCAGGGCCAAAAGCGTGATAAGGAATAAAAGATGGATTGTCTTCGCCAATCTCAAGCCCTGATCTTATTTCTGTTTTATTTGAATCCGGGTAATTTGGAATGTTAAGTCCCAAAATGATATTATGTTCTGCAATTTGCAGATCACCTGAAATTAAAACTCTTAAAATTCCGCTTCCACCGCGATTTTCAAGTGCTTTTCTTTTTTCGCCTGTTAACAGTTTATCATCGTCAAAGACAAATTCGTCTATGTAATATTCATTGTCAATATTTGGTTCTTTAATTGATGTATGAATGTGTGCAGGAATATTTTCGTTGGGATAGGGGGCAGGTCTGATCGTATAAATTGAGTAGTTGCCCTTGTCATCTGTATTTACCCAGCCCCGGATGTGTCCGTGCCTTTTTGCTTTTTCGTTCATTCCGGGTTTAGGCGAATAATAGCCGTTGTTGTCGGTCTGCCAATAATAGATGATAACATTTGATGCTGGTGTTCTGCCGTCATTTTTATAGACCTTGCCTGTTATCAAAAGTTTTTGTCCCTTTTCTGTCCACCCGGCACTGCTGTCTACCGATGAAATAGTTGTCGGCATACCTATAAACATAATTTCGCAGCCGTCACATCCACCGCCAATGAGCTTTTTTGCTTCGATATTATTTTGTGTTGCTGTATTGGTTTTTGACTGTCCGTTACAGCCTGTCAAACAGCTGAACAGAAGAACAAAAAATCCAAAATGAATAGGTTGTTTCATTTTTGTACAATGTTTATTTAGGGTTGCATATAAAAGTTGGGGTTTATTGCAGCGCCTAACCCCGGCAAATGTAAATTAAGAAACGAAATGCTAAAACCAGGCAAAATTTGTTTTAGTTACTGTGCATAGGGCAAACCAGGTTCTTTAACAGGTTGGCCCAATGATATGATAAAACGTGAATTCAAAAAGTAGGGCGCTAAAAAGTGAGTGTTGCAAGTAATTTTTAGCATGGTATAATTACAGAATAGGGAAGTACATGACCTTCGTCATTTTTCTTCTCATTTTTCTACAACACCTTTACCTGAAATTGCCATGGATCAAACTCATGTACATTTATTAATAACCCATCTTCCCATTTTTGGGTCGATATTGGGTGGCCTTGTCTTGGCACATGGACTTTGGACAAAAAGTAACCAAACTAAAATTGCCGCTTATAACCTGTTGGTAATTTCCGCTATCGGATCTGTAGTTGCCTATCTAACCGGTGAAGAGGCAGAAGAAACTGTTGAAAAAATTCAGGGCGTATCAAAAGATATGATTGAGCTGCACAGTGATTTTGCTGTGTATGCTTTAATATCACTTAGTATTCTGGGGATAGCTTCATTAATCGGGCTTTTTCTTGCATTAAAAAAATCTCCTTTTTCAAGAACGATGGCCATAATAACACTTGTTATTTCGTTAATAAGCTTTGGTTTTGTTGCACGTACAGGTTATCTCGGCGGGCAAATAAGGCATACAGAAATTAATGCTGCAAGTCCAATCCCAGGGCAAAGTGGCGAGAAAGAAGATGATGATTAAAGTATACAATTATGAAAAAGCCATTACTGATAAAGTATTTTCTGCCTTTTATCCAATGGTATGCTCTAATGATTTTTATTGCTATTGGGATTGACTTTATTCTTCACCGGTTTGATTTGGTATTTATTGGCCGTTATCTTGGTACTGTTGGCACCATCGTTATCCTCTTCTCGTTCATTTATTCTTTAAGGAAACGCAAATTAATTCAATCGGGCTCACCAAAACAGCTTTTGATGCTGCATGAATATCTTGCATGGGCAGGCTCAATCATGCTGCTCGTTCATGCAGGCATTCATTTCAATGCATGGCTACCATGGCTTGCTGTTGTCATGTTATTAATTACCGTGGGAAGTGGATTGGTTGGTAAATTTCTTTTAAAGAAGGCAAATGAATCTTTAAAGGAAAGAAGGTTGGCATTAATTAATACCGGCAGCAGTAAAGAAGATGCAGACAAAAAATTATTCTTCGATTCCATTACCGTTGATTTAATGAAAAAGTGGCGGATGGTTCATTTGCCCATTACTTTACTGTTGGGAGTTTTGGCGCTGTTGCATGTGATCACCATTTTAATGTTTAGCAAATGAAAAAGGTGATCATTTTGGCGATAATAATTTTTTGCATTGGTCTTAGTTACCTGTTTCCCCGTGCAATGCTCAATCCCGGGGAATTGGTGGAAGGGCATCAGGGTTTGAATAATAAATGTTTGTCATGCCACACGGCATTTTCGGGAATCTCAAACGATAAGTGTATTTCATGCCATAAATTGTCGGATATAGGTAAAGATACTGTGCAAACGTTGGACAGCACTGGCCTTAGCGCGAAACTGTTGTTTCATCAATATCTTTCTGCTCAGGAGTGTTCTTCTTGTCATACCGACCATAAAGGCATAAAGCCGGGTCTGCTTATAAGCAGTTTTAAGCATGAAATGTTGTCTCAGGTCATTTTAACCAATTGTGTCAGTTGTCATTATAAACCTTTTGACAATCTGCATAAACAATTATCGGCAAACTGCAGCAGTTGTCATAATAGTTCGGGTTGGAAATTGGCTGGAATGTTCAATCATGAGATGATACAGGGTGTTCATAAAACCAATTGTACCTCCTGCCACCAAAAACCAGCTGATACCTATCACCAGTTATTGACGACAGGCTGTAACAAATGTCATAGTACAACCAAATGGGTGCCTTCCACTTTTGACCATTCAAAATATTTTCTGCTTGATAAAAATCACAATGCCACATGCAACACTTGTCATACCAACAATAATTTTGTTACTTATACCTGTTATAGCTGTCATGAACATTCAGAGAACAACATTATTTCAAAGCATAATGAAGAAGGGGTCTATAATATCATTAATTGCGCATCCTGTCACAAAAGTGGCAATGAGGATGATATAAGAAAGGGGAATGAATCAAATCAAAAAGACAGGAATAATGTAGAGGATTACCTAAGGAAACAGGGGAAGGACAAGAAAAAGGACAAAGACGATGATTAATATTCTGAAAAACTAATATTCACAATAAAGCAATGATTGTACAATGACCAAAAATATTCAAACAGAAATTGATGCCGGATTTTTATATGAAAAACTGGCAGCGCATGAATCAGACGAAACCATTGCCCATGTTTACAGGCAAATGAGCGAAATTGAAAAAAGCCATGCAAAAGCTTTTGCAGCAAAAGAAAATATCCCTTTTGAAAATTTGACGCAACCTTCATGGCGTGCAAAAACCCTAAATACTATTGGTAAAATATTTGGATACGACTATGTTTTAGGAACTTTGATGGACACTGAAAAAAGTATTTCCGGAGCCATAATTGCAACCAGGCAAAAGAATAACAAAGAGATTACCGGTGCAGAAACGTCTCATGTACAAATATTGCAGGCAATTCTGTCAAAACAAACGAAAACCGCCGGCAAGCACCTTGCTAAATTTGAAAGGCAACATCGGTCGGTTGGTGGCAATGCCATCAGGGCGGCTGTATTGGGAGGTAACGATGGGCTGGTTTCAAATTTTAGTCTGGTTATGGGAATTGCCGGTGCCACTTCAGGCGGACAAGGTGTTTTACTTGCCGGGCTTGCAGGATTATTAGCGGGTGCCTTATCAATGGCATTGGGTGAATGGATATCTGTGAAGAGCTCACAGGAGCTGTACGAGAACCAAATGCAAATCGAGATGGAAGAGTTGGAAACAAATCCTGAAGGTGAAATGAAAGAATTAGCACTGATATACATGGCAAAAGGAATTCCTGAAAATCAAGCCAATGAAATGGCTGCCGGGATAATGAAGGATAAAAATCATGCTCATGAAATATTGGTTAAGGAGGAATTGGGAATTAACACAGAAGAACTAAGCGGGTCAGCAATGGAAGCCGCTATTTATTCTTTCATCCTGTTTTCTATCGGGGCCGTTATCCCGGTTTTACCTTTCATGTTTTTAAGTGGTATGCAGGCTATAGTAATTAGTGTGTCGGCGAGTGCCGTTGGTTTGTTTGTTATTGGTGGCGCAATAACATTATTCACCGGAAAAAATGTTTGGCGGTCTGGATTTAGACAAGTTGTGTTTGGTTTGGCGGCGGCGGCAATTACTTTTGGTATTGGAAAACTAATAGGGGTATCCGTTTAAGAAATTAAGAAACGAAATGCCAAAAGCGATCGAAAAAATAATCAGGGGCCGGGCTGGCTCGTAGCCTATGATTGGCTGGGAGCCGAAGCTGAAATGTTGCTCATAATGCCTGTGTTGAAGAAAGCCCGATGTCAGCGGCTGGCCTGTTGTGTCTTCATGTTTTCAATTAGAATTCCAATGCCATCTTTAGGTGCTGTTGCCGTAATGCCAAATCGCTTCTCAAATTTTGTGCTATCGAATATATAATCCTGTTCATATTGGTAGATCATCTCCGGAAACTCTATCATTATCGGTATAAATAATCCAAGTATTTTTATCAACCAAACAGGGATAGTTTGAATGTTGGCGGCTACCTTGAGTTCATCAGCAATTAACTGAATCCATTGCCGATTCGTCAATAACTCTTTTGTTGTGGGCACATGCCATACCTGGTTATAGGCATCAATTGTGTTTCCAAGTAAGGCTGTTGCCCTGGCTGCATCAGGTGTATAGGTATAGGTATGAATTTTGTTGATGTTCCCAAATGCCTGTGCTTTTTTCCCTTTTATAAAATTATCAACAACCATCATATTCAAGGCGCTATTTTTATTATCAGGCCCGTAGAAATCAGCTGATCTTGCTATTAGTGCGGTTAAGGTACTCTTTTCTACCTCATTCATGATCATCTCATGCAGTTGTTGCCTTACCTCTCCTTTTTTACTCGGAGCATGAATTGGGGAAGTTTCAGTCATATGAGGTATTGCCGATTTATCATACATATACATATTATCGAAGAACACAAGTTTTACATGATGCGTCTTACACGCATTAATTACTTCATTCAAAAAACGTGGCCAGGTATTTTGCCATACACGTAGCTTATATTCGAAGCCAATAACAACATAAACTACTTCACTTCCGGCTATTGCTTTGTCAATTTGGGTTAGATCATTTAGATCTATTGGGTAAAGTTCATCTGTATCATTTACCTTTTTGGGGTTTCTGCTTACCAGGCGAATTTTATTGGTATGGTTCTTTAATTCCAGGGCTAATGGTAATCCAATAGCTCCTCCTGATCCCAGTATTGTTTGCATATTGATTGCTTATATAGGTAATTTGGAAAATCCGGTGATACTGACCACCTAAATCCGGTGCAAACTGACCACCCTAAGTTAACTGCCCTTTGTCTGCATTAAAAGGTTGTTTTTCTTTGTTAAAAGTAACTGTTTATTTGTTGTTGTCTTCTGTTTTCTTATTCCATTTTCTTCTGAGTGATTCTCCTTTTAGTTCTATACGCTGTGTGTTGTTGATTATCCTGTCAAGGATAGCATCTGCTACTGTTTTTTCTCCAATTACTTCGTGCCATTGTTTAACGGGTAGTTGTGATGTGAAGATGGTTGAGCGTTTGCCGTGTCGGTCTTCAATAATTTCCAGTAAAGAAGCTCTGCTTGGTTGATCGAAAGGCTGTATGCCAAAGTCATCGAGTATAAGCAGGTCCTGTCTTTCTATTTTGGCTAAATCCCTGATAGCAGATCCATCAGCTTTTGCCATTTTGAGTTGAGCAAACAAGCGGGTAACATTGGCATACAAAACTTTAAATCCCTGCTGGCAGGCCTGCTGGCCCAGAGCCGATGCTAAAAAACTTTTACCTGTTCCGGTGGGGCCGGTAATAAGTATGTTTTCATTTTGGGTGATATATTTACCATCAGCAAGCCGGTGGATTTGATTTTTATCCAGCCCTCTGCCGCCATCGTAATCCAATTGTTCAACAGTGGCTTTATAGCGGAAGCGTGCGTTTTTAGTAGTTCGTTCAATGTGACGGTTGTGGCGCTCATCCCATTCACTGTCAATGAGCAATGCGGTCATTTCATCGGCAGTTAACTGTTCGTTCTTTGCTGACTCCACGCTGGTTCTGAAGGCCCGGTGCATACCCAGCAAACGCATCTGTTTCATTTTTTCAAGTGTGTCTGTGTTCATCTGATTTAATTTTTATGAGTGAATAAATAAGTAAGGACTATTGATAATAATCGCTGCCCCGTATGTTTTGATGCTGTGGCATTGTTTGTATATCCTGTTGTTCTTCGTCCGTTAATGCATCTAGTTTTTTCTCCAGTATTTGTACAATGATGGGATAGTTGTATACGCCGTAACTGTTTGCTCTTCGACAGGCCATTATCAATCTGGCATTGCCCACCTTACGTGCCAGGCTAAGTATGCCGGTGCAGGATTTGTAAGCCTGCTCAGGATGTTGCTTGTTTTCAATTACGTGCATGATATAGATTGCCACTTCTTCATCTATCGCTTCTGCCTGTTCAATAAATTTTTCCGGAGTCCACTCACTCAGGTAGCGGTGTGAAGAAGCCAGGTGCTCATCGGTAGTGGTATAATGATATTTACGGTACTGTCGCTGATGAGCCGCTATCTGTTCATATTTATAATAAATTGCCACGAGCGAAGAAGTGAATTGTATTTTGACTTTCTTGCCAATAAAGCGGTAGGGCACACTGTAATAGTGTTTATCAGCAGCAAGACAAACATGGCCGTTCTTCATTACTGTTACAATATGTTGCTGTTTAAATTCGTAACGGTAAACCGGCAGGGGTTGCAGTGTTTCTTTTTCAACCTCATCAAACTGCTGGCGCCGGCTGTAATTACGTCCTTTGAAGGGAGCATTGTTTAATTGTTCCAAAGCTTCTCTGATAGCTGCATTCAATGATTCAAGCGTAAAATAAGTGTGTGAACTTAGCTGTGTATAAATGCGATTGTATACAATTTTTACCATTCCCTCTACCAGTGACTTATCTCTTGGCCGGTATACCCTGGCAGGAAGTACAGCAGTACCATAGTGTTCTGCAAAGTCAGCAAAGGCTTCATTGATGGTGGGTTCGTATTTACTGCTTTTGGTAACGGCAGATTTTAGATTATCCGGCACAATGGCCGCCGGCACACCTCCAAAATATTGCATAGCATTTTCACAGGCACCAATAAAATCATGCCTGCGTTGTGTGGCTACTGCTTCTACATAAGTGAGCTGGCTGCAGCCCAGTATGGCAATAAACACTTCTACAGGCTGTACCTCGCCCGTTTCTTTATCTGTAATACTGAGCTTCTCCCCGGCGAAGTCTATGTACATCTTATCGCCAGCCTTATGATCCATATGCATAACCGCCTTAGCCCGCCCGGTATAAACAGTAAAATGCGTGTGGAACTGTGTATGTCCATATCCGCCAGGATGGACCTGCAGATAGTTTTTCCATAGCATGTCTATGGTTACTCCCTTTTGTTTAAAGCGTTTCTCCAGGTCGGGAAGCATGCGTTGAAGCTGTTCATACCGCTCACCCTTATCAGGAGGCTCTGCTGAACCAAACATTACCTCTAACTCAGTATCAGACAGACTGCTGAGCATATCAAAGGTCATTTTCTCTGCAAGAAATTTGCGGATATATTTTTTAACCGTGTTACGGGATGCACCCGTTTGTTCACTGATTTGTACTTTACTCTTACCTTGGGTAAAAGAACGGAGGATCTGTCTTATCTTAGTCATCAGAATTGTTTTATTAGCCATGTTTGGGTTGAGTTTAGCACTCAACCTCCAACAATAATGGCCGTTAAAACAACCTGTTTTAAATACAGCTTAGGGGGTGGTCAGTTTGAACCGGATTTGCCTGGTCAGTTTGCTCCGGATTGGGGTGGTCAACTTCGACCGGATTAGGGTGGTCACATTGAGCGGATTTTCCAATCCAGTTTCGAATTGAACTTCATCAAAAACTCTTAACCATTCTGAATTCTCTTTAGGGTTTTGCGGTAAAACATGTTCTATGGATTTTGCCCTAATTTTCTTTTCAACATCGTTTTCGCTTGAAAGAAGTTCAAGTCTTAAAAGTATGTATTTGCAATATTGCTTGGTATAAACATCATAACTTAGACTACTTATTAGGTTTGCTTTGTCAAAACTTAATGTGTCAGAATCGATGACGTCTTTTGATTTTTTCGCAGAATTTATTGTTTTTATAATATTCCCAAAAGAAACAACCCGTACATCTTTTGAAAAGCCTGAAATCCATCCTTCCAAATATTTCATTTCAAGTTTATGTAGAAAGATTTCTAGGTCTTTTTGTTTGAATTTTTTTAGATAAAGAAGCAATAAGGCTTTCCATTCATTAGATTTAAACTCATTATTCATTATATACAACAATCCAATAATTCTTACTTTTTCTGGGTTGCTGTCAAAAAAGGTATAATCTTCAAAAATATCATTGTACATTGACGCATATTCGCAAACTAAGTCGATAAATTTTTCGCCTTTTGAAACTATACCTTTCTTAAATATTTTCTCTTCAAATTCGACTAATAGGTCATTTTGAGGCTTTTCACCAATCAACATGAAACGAAGTAGAAATATTATTTGTTCAAATGTGTCTCCTCCTAAATTCTTCTCCCAATCTTCCCATTTTTGAGATAATGAATTCCTTACAGCATCTGATTTTATTACTGTTGGTGAAATATTATTTGCCTTAAGTATGTCTATTCTTCTTAATTGCTTTCCCCGGTCATTAACAATTATAAATAACCTAAAAGCATCCTCAAAAGTGTTTGTAGATAAGAATATTAAAATACACTTTTGGCTAAGGAACTTTGTAAAGTCTTGTAAATTTTCTTGCGAAAAATTCTTAAGCTTTTCAGTAAAAATATTTATCGCCATAATATATCTCCATTGTGGCTCAGCTAAATTTTCGCCTTCTTTTGATATTTTTGTTCCGTTCTCTTGAATAATAACTTCGTTAAATATCTCCCTATCCTTAACTTCAATTCTGATTTTTTCAGGAATGCCGTCTACGATATTTTCTTTTTGAATTATTTTTTCTTGAATAGATGATTTAAAATCTGCATCGTCAATAAGATCTCTTAAGCAAGCGAGCAATATCATTATTGTGGTCAATCTTTGTTGTCCGTCTACAATATCATTTACCCCGTCCTTTTTGTGAACAACGATTGTACCTAGAAAATATTCCTGATCCTTTTTCGCATCAATTAAGTCTTGAATTAAATCAGTAAAATGTTCCTCGTCCCATGAATAGGGGCGCTGATATTCTGGCACACGAAAAAAGAACTCCCGATTAAGTAGGTCTTTCAATTCCTTTTTTTGCGCTTCTATATTCTCCATAGTGAATGAGGTTTAAAATAATTTCGCCCAACGAGCAGGTATTTGCGAAGGCTGGGAAATAGACTTCCGTCCGCCCGGCTACCTGAAGCTAAATTTATAAATAAAAGTTGATGATTTGCACATAGCTAAATTATTAACGTCCTGCCCGATATGAAGCCAAATTGAAAAACAAAAGTTGAAACACGGCTTCCGTCCGCCCAGCTTTTGCAAATACCAATGTTAGCGGCTGTATTAGTAGTCAGTTTTTTCGTAGTCACCTATTATTCTGTCAATAATTGCTTGAAGAATTCCAAACCACTTTTGAATATCACTAATGTCAAAATAAATAAACCAAATGTCACTTGTATTGCTGTACGCAACATTATCCTTTTCGAACTTTTTGTTATACCATTTTTGTACGTCTTCCGACATAGTAAATATATAGTGTGATTTTGGTGGCCGACGTAATTTATCTTTTATTTTGTTTTCCGTTTTTTTAACATTGTCCAATTCGGCTTGTGTCAAAAAATATGGAATTCTGTGTCTGTGTAAAGAGCCCCCAATTTCGGTACTGTTTCCTATTTGGGTCTCTACAATAAATTTAGACCCAGCATATTGGTCAAACCCATCTTGAGAGCATTGAAACCAAATAATCAGATAGTGACTTTTTAATTTCTTGTAAAATCCAAGCATCCCACTTTTCGTTTTTTTAAAACCATTTGATTTCAAGTTCGGAAAAATGATACTGTTTATTTCTTTATAAACTTCTGTCGATTTCATGTCTTAAGGAGATAACGTCCTTTTTTATGTTTTGGAAGGGTGTGTCAAAAATATAGCCGCTAACGGGCGGGGCTTGCCGAAGTACGGGTATTAGTATTCCGTCCGACCACAACCGCTGCCCAATTGAAAATATAAAGTTGAAGTTAACAACAAAAAGCCAAATAGTAATTCGTCCAGCCCCGATATGAAGCACAGTAGAATTACCGCTGCTGAAGATAACCTTGTCAAGCCCGTATTTTGGCAAACCCGATGTTGTAGGCAGTTTTATTTAGATGAACGTAAAAAATAACCTCGGTCTGAATAATCTGGTGCAGAAAGTTTCCAAAGCTGTTCGCACACAAGACACCTATACATTTGATATCCTCTGTCTTTCCAACCGGTGTTTACAAATTGTTCCATTTTGATGCTCTTGTCGTTTGCTATTTTCTTAGTTAATTCAAGGTCGAAACGTTCATAATCATCTTGTGACGGAAAAGATGCAATTTCTGTATTGAAACATTTGTCACACATGGGTTACAACCTTTTTATTTTTATGTCGCCAAAATAGATAAACATTAGTTAGGGTAATTAGTCCATATACTATACCATAAGTCAATATATAATGTCGGGGTATGCCGCTTAGTCCTGATACCAAAAGAACGATTAATCCAATAACAACTGCCGCAATACAAGTAATAATTGGGGTCGCCAATAGAAGAATGATATTTATTTTCAGGACTGTAAAATGTATCAAGAAATAAAAAAGATACGTCAATACCAATAAAAACTGAACAAGCATTGTAAACTCGTCGCCTTTATAAGTTATGTGACTTGTGAAATTTGTCGCCCAATAAAAGCAAATGCTGACTAATGTGAGGGAGTAAACTACGCAATATGATATTAGAAGCCGAACTTTCATAAGATGTCGGGTGAAAATTGCCTACAACGAGCGGGGCTTTGCGCAGCTTGGGTATTTGATGCTGTGTCAGACCCCACCTGAATGTAAATTATGAAACGAAATGCAAAAATTAAGAAAATATTTTGTCTTAGTTAACGGTCACGCCCATAACCAATGATTGGGAGCGAAGCGATGCTGAAGTTTCCTGGTCTTGCCCAAGTTGCGCAAAACCCAATGTTGGACGCCGTTTTGATTAGAGCTATTTGTCGGGATTGTTAATTGATTGGACAATGTCGGTGTAGTTCCTACGATTCGCTTTCGAAATGCCAAAATATGCGATAAATGTAACAATCGATGAAATGGTAAAAAGGACTGTAGCAACGACAACTAGTCCAATTTCGTCAAAGAAGCTCACTCTGTCAATTAATAGATTGAAAAAAAAGATTAGGCCAAAAACTAAAAGTATAAAGGGGATAAGCTTGATAAAATTGAAAATGTATCCTGTGTAAAGCAGTGTATCACGCACCCTAACATTGTTAGATGTCATTGAAATAATTTTTAAACCAATAATAATTGGCACAATAAACAATGTAATGGTTATGCTAATTGCAATATAGTCTGATGTTCCTTTAAAAGAGTAAACTCCAAGAAAGAACAAGATATATGTCAGTAATAATATTTCTATTAGGGCGAAAATCCAATAAGCTTGAATCAATTTTCTCATCTTTTCACTTTCAAAGAATTGAGCTGTTCAAAAAATGGCGACCAACGTTCGAGGCTTTGTGCAGTTGGGGAATTGACCAACTGTCTGACCGGAACTGAAGCTAAATTTATAACTAAAAGCCGAAGTTAAGAACTGCTGCCCAACAGAATTACGTCCGCCGAAACCAAAGCCTGGATATGCACTGCCGATGATTGTTTCAACGTCCCGCCCCAATTGCACAAAACCTTTTGTTAGGCGCAGAAATTTACTCGAAAGTTCTAATATAATTATGGAGATCCTTCAAGCTTGAAATAGAATCAATTTTCTCAAAGTCTTCGTCTGTAAGAGCTTTTAAATTATACCTATCTTCTGCCGTTTCTGTAGAACCTCCTATGTAGACATAGTTAATTTTTCCGTACTCAGTTAAATGTAAATATTCTAAGTGGGGATAGAATCCCTTCGCTAATAAAATAACTTCTTTTGCAATCTCTAAAGATGTTTTTGTTCCCAACCAAATAGCTTTATGCTGTGAATAATTTTCATGACTATCCATTTTTATTGCCTCCATAGTTTCGATTGTTTCGCCAGAAGGAGAATGATAAATTTTAAAACCGTACCCTTTTGAGCTCATAAAATGTACGAAATCCGATGAAGAAAGAAAATTGGTAACTAAAAATTTAGAATTACCAGTTGCTTTTAATGGAATATGCTTCTGATTTTTACTTGTCTCTAATAATAACATTTGATTACTCAAATATTCGAGTTTCTCATTGATTATAATAAAATTCGGGTCCAATGATTCGTTTTTTTGAACTTTCACCTCAACATTTTTTTGAGTAGATAAATCATATTTATTTATGTTTATATAATTCTGTTCGTCTTTATAATCTGAAGGAGCATACAGAACTTTATTATTAAAATTTAGAGTTATGAAGAAAAGAATTACCAAAATTGAAGGAAAGAAAATTAGAAAGTAAATGAACAATTGTTGATTGTCTGATGCGATAAAAGGGAGAACAATTGTTCCACTTACTTCAGCTATACCCGCAAAAATGGCAATAATAGTTAAGGGGTTTTTTATCAATCCAATTTTCTCTGTCATAGTTTAAGGGTTTATGTTTTTTGCGCCTAACGGGCAGGGCTTGCTGCAGGGCTGGAATTCATTGCTGGTCCGCCCGGAACCGCTGCTGATTAAAGATATAAAAGTACAAGTTAACAAACAAAAGCCCAGCGATGTTGGTCCAGCCCAGATGAAGTACAACAGCGATAAAATGACCATTGCTCCAATGTCGAGCCAGCCTTGCAGCAAACCCAATGTTGTAGGCAGTTTTACGTTATTTTAGTCTGTCACCTTTTGGCTTTGTATAGAATGTTACCCAAATGTCTACGCACCTTTGTTGTATATGTGCCGCTGGGAAATGCAAATCGTATGCTTCAGCAGATTTACCAATCCAGTAACATATACTTTAGTCGTGTCAATTTTTACTCGTGCAGATAAATAATCAAAAACTGCCGTCGCTCTTTTCCCTGAAAGAATGTCGTTATAACTTTCAGAGCCTTTTTTATCTGCGTACCCAAAAACTTTCAAATAACTAAATGTGTCGGAGCTTATTTGCTTAGCAATTAAGTCAAGAGCTTTTTCATATTTTTTGTCAATAGAAAAGCTATTTGATTTAAAATAGATTGTCCGAACCAATCCACTTTGACTGAAAGCTGATGAATAAAAAACGAACAAAGTCACAATTGAAAACATGATGCCTTTGTGATTTTTTCTTGTCATTGCTTAAGAGAAGTTAATAAAAGTTTTTAGTAATAGAGGAGGTCTGTCCAAATTGCCTACAACGGGCAGGGCTTTGTGCAGGTGTGGCATTAGTATTCCGTCCGCCCACAGCCGCTGCTGATTGAAAATATAAAGTTGAAATTAAGAACTAAAGTTGAAAGTTGTTTGTCCAGCCCGAACCACAGCTTGGATTTGCAATTGGCTGAAGTTAGTTTGTCGAGCCACACTTGCACAAAACCCGATGTTGGTGGCAGGTGTAATTGCTATGATTTTATAATTGTCAACTTATGTCTGTCAATTCAATAATTTTGTGCCCTGAAAATTTAAAAACAGATTTGCCTTTTAAATTTAATTCTTGTCCTCTTTTAAGTCCATTAGGAAAGTCGATACCCAAAACTGCATAGTAATCTATTTCAATTTCAGTTTCATTACCAAGATGATTAAATGTTTTGATTGTTTGTTTCCTTGTTGTAAAATATGATTTCGCATGCTCTGCCTGTAATCTGAACTCTGTCAGCCCAGTCAAAGTCATATTTGTCTCACCATTTTGAATATTTTTAAACATCATATTTTCATCTAGATCAGTAACCATCTTCTCAATGTCAAATTGATTATACCCTTCGACATAATTCGTAATTATTTTTTCTCTTTCATACATAAACTGTCAGAATTTGATTTCCTGTTTATTTACTTTTTTTGAAAAAGTGATGGCACTTAACACTTGCCACCAACGTGGAGGGCTTTGCGCTGTACGGGCCGTCCGTGTTCCGTCCCCCTGGTTTGTGATTTTAATTTAAAGTAACAAAATTTAAATGACAACGAAAAGCCAATGATCAAATACGGCCGCGTTTCATAACCAAAGTTCCATAGCGATCAAATGTTGAAGCTCCCTATTCCGCCCCGTATAGCGCAAAACCCAATGTTGTACGCTGTTAGGAAAGTCTGCCTGCTTATCCGGCCTTTGTTTTGAAGCCGCAGCTATTTTGTCAATGGCCGATTGACGAAGTCGCTGTGGCTGTCAGCGAAAATCAAAACCCTGTTTTTTTGATTACGATTAAACAAAAGCCGATTGTAAACGGATATAAACGAATGTAAATGTTTAATATACCAACAATGTCAATTAAAAACCCGAGCTTCGAAAAGTCGTCGCCTTTGCGACTGAAAGCGAGCTTTCGTCGACGCAGTCGGACTTTTCGAAACCCCAGTTAATCCCACATTCCATTTATACAAAAACTGTTGATTCAGTAAATCAAAAAACCAATCCTCAACATATTTGAGCTGCAAAACATTGGTCGGATTTAAAGGCAGTTTGACAAATAGCGTACAACGGGCGGGGCTTGGCGAAGTGGGGGATAGTTGTTCCGTCCGCCCCGGCAAACCGAAGTACAATTTATAACTAAAAGTTGAAATTTTGAACTAATGCCCGGCAGAATTCCGTCCGCCCGATATGAAGCACAACAGCGTTACAACTGCTGAAACACGGCTTCCGTCCGCCCCCATTTTGCCAAACCCGATGTTGTACGCTGGCAATGCAGATTACCAAATCAATTTCATTTCATAAGCGGAAAATTCTTTGTCTTTCGAAATGACCGTAAATTTATTTGCCAAAGACTGTGAAATTATTATTCTGTCAAATGGGTCACGATGATGAAAAGGCAGTGTCGATAAAATTACTGTGTCGTCAAAAGTAATAGGAAGTACATGGAAGTTGTTTTTTTCAAGTTCGGTGCTAAGGTTTTCAAATGGAACCAGTATAGACAGTCTATCTAAACTTAACTTTATGGCAATTTCCCATATACTAGCTATGCTTATAAAATTTGTAGCATTTTCAGATTCAATAGCTTTTCGTGCTTTAGAGGAAAGGAGCTTGTCGCCATTTAAAAACCAGATAAGGACATGAGTGTCGAGTAGGTAATTCATTATTACTGATAATCGTTAAAATCTTCAATAGGGTCATCGAAATTTTTCTTCATTTTAAACATTCCCTTAGCACTGCCAAATTTTGCTTTGGTTTTTGAAGGCTTTTTATTTTTATTCATTAAAAAATCGATAAAGTTGGCAACTTCAGACTTCATGTTGTCTGGCAACTTCGAAAGCTTAGTATATAAAAGTATATTATCCATTGTTTAAAAATTTCTAGCCCAAATTTACGGAATTATTTAAATATGCAGAGTGCCAATTTGCTAGCGTACAACGGGCGGAACTGCCGCCCAATAAAATTACCAAAGTTGAAGGTAACAACAAAAGCTCAATAGTGTTCCGTCCAGCCCCGAACTGAAGTTGAGAGATTTGCTGCAGCCGGGGCAGGACAACGTCCTGCCAGCCTTGCACAAAACCCGATGTTGTACGCTGCACGTCTATTTTCGCTAGTTTCTTAATATATAGTCAAGAGATTTTTCAACCTGAGAGTTATGTGTTTTTCCGTCATGGATATCATATTTGAAAATTAGGTTTTGATACTTCTGTTTATTCAGAAAGGCATCCATTTTATTCGTCCCTGTTTTTATGTGATTGAAAATTTCTAAACTCCCTGTTGAAAAGTATAAGTTTCTTTTAATTGGACTTTCTTTTGACAGCGAGTTGAAGTTGTAAATACTGTAATTGTCTATCCACAAAGAGGGGCTTAAAGCATAGTAGGATTCAAATAATGTATCATTTTTGAAAAGACAATAGAATGCAAAAAGTCCACCTAGTGAATGCCCTAAAATTGAATTGTTGTTGGGGTTTGTTTTATAAGCCGAATTAATTTTTGGGATAAGTTCTATTTTTAGGAATTGATAGAAATTTTCGGTCTGCCCATAGTTTTTAGAACTTCCTATTGTGTCGCCATTAAGAAATTCAGGTAGAATAAAATCTCTACGCCTCAAAACATGAAAGTTGCCAATATGACCAACGCCTACGAAAATTGTATTATTTACTTTTGCTGAATAAATATCCTGTTTGATTAATTCTCTTAATTTTTTTCCCGATTTTAAATTAGCATCGCAATAATATATTATATCGTAAGATTTAGTAGTGTCCATGTTTGAAGGAGTAGAGACATAAATTTCGAAACTGTCTTTTACAATGGTAGAATAAATGACGGAATAGTTACTTGAGTTCGAATTCTGTGAACACGAAAGAAGTGTACAACTTAACAAAAATATAATAAAATGAAATTTCAAAATCATGAGGTATTTAGTGTAGCGTACAACGAGCAGGGCTTGCTGCAGGGCTGGAATTCATTGTTCGTCCAGCCCGGAACCGCTGCTGATTAAAGGTATAAAAGTACAGGTTATCAAACAAAAGCCTAACAATGAACGTCCTGCCGAGATGAAGCACAACAGCGATAAAATGACCATTGCTCCAACGTCCTGCCAGCCTTGCAGCAAACCCAATGTTAACTGCAGTACATATTATGCCATAAGAGTTTGGTAAGCCATGCGTAAACATTTGATATAATCATCGGGGTATGATTTATTTAACTGATAAGCAAGTGCCTCGAGACGATAGCGACAATAAGCATATGGCAGCCTTGTTTTATTTACTAAGTCAAAAGTCATAGTATGCATAAACTTTTGCGCCTCCCTTTTAGCAAGTGTCTTGATAACTTTTAGCCAAGCAGATTCATTAATTACTCCTATTATACTCTCCGGAGAGAGATTTAGAGTCAGCTCATTGTCAATTATTGTTGCTGCTAGACCTGTTTTAAGCTCAAAATTTGGAGGAATTATGGTAGAATGAGAAATCAGGGCATTATATGGACCAATAAAAAAGAGTTCAGGATTTGAAGGGCTAGTATTAGGGTTAATAAAATTACTTGTATGATCTCCTTTGTGGTAAGAGGTTAACAGTATTAACTTTGGGTAATTCAAAAATTCATCTGACTCTTCGATTTCTTCTTTGCTTTTATTCAGATAGGAATATATAATTTTCCGCAAGTCATCTTCAAATGCAGTTGATATTACATTGAAACTATTCTCAAGTGAATGTAAGAGACATTGTCTCCAAATAATCGAATAGAAATATAATAGCAGTATATTTTTACTTGGATTTTTAAATGTGAAATATTTATTTCCTTTTGCGGTTCTTTTTATTTCTAATGCTCCTTCGCTAACTCATCCGTTAAGACAATCAAGGGATAATTACATGCCGATTCGAGAGTACCCAATTTTTTTTCACAACTTGAACAAAACACATAGTCTGCAACATGCTCAGGTTTTTTTATATTGGGATCAGTGTTTAAGAGGTTTGAACGTCCAAAATATGTAGAAGTTGTAGCCTTGTGAGCACTTATCATATAGATCTCTTCATAGTCTCTATCTCCAATAACTCTTTTAATTATCCCTGCTGGTGTAAAGTGTGACCCAGTTTTATCTGCTTTGTTAAGTTGGCAAAGAAGACAAATATCGTTTGGAGTACGTGAGGCCTTCATTGTATTGCAGTTAACCGGGCAGGGCTTGCTGCAGGGCTGGAATTCATTGCTGGTCCGCCCGGAACCGCTGCTGATTAAAGATATAAAAGTACAGGTTAACAAACAAAAGCCCAACAATGTACGTCCAGCCCAGATGAAGCACAACAGCGATAAAATGACCATTGCTCCAATGTCCAGCCAGCCTTGCAGCAAACCCAATGTTATGTGCAGATAAGTTATTGAGGCTCGTTAGAAGAATTGAAAATTTTCTCAACAGATTCTTTGTCTCGTTGTAAGACTACAACTCTGTCACCACCAGATACTAAACGAGTATCCCTTAAAAAGACAGGCTTATTATCTAAAGCCATCAACTTGCCAAGTTCTATACAATCTCGTATTAACTTATACAGCAACCAAATTTCAACTAGAATTTTTTCTCCTTCCTTTATACTTACCTTTCTGCTTTGTAACTTATATTCTAATGGAAGTTTTTTTCCCCAATGTCCGTTACTATGAATTGTGTTTCGGAAATCCATCAATAATTGCAATGAATCACCAAGTTTAGGATACTTTTCACTAACCTTTGAATAGTATTTTTCCCCTTTTATCTCCTGCTCAAATTTTTTTCTAGTGAATTCAAAAATGCCTGCCATTTTAACAATGCCAGTAAAGGTTATATAGCTAGTTTGAGAGTTTAAAGCTATTCCAATTGTTGTGTCAAACTTTTTAAAATTCATCATAGCGCTAATATCATAAACGTATTTAAGAGAATAGCAGTTATAATACAAAGCTGAAAGTGTTTCGTGGTAGTGCGTAAACTGATCAACTCGAAAATCAATTATATATTTATTTACTTGAAGTGCTGAATCAACTTCTTTTAGGCATTGCCTATTAAAATCCATTAGTCTTTGAATTAAGTGTAAAGAAGTGTCAATATGCCTATTTATTTTTAGGAAATCGTCACTCTTGTGAAATTCTTCTTTTCTAATATATTTTACATTCCTTTTCATTAAACGGGTTGTCGATTTTATTTGCACATAACGGGCGGGGCTTTGCGCAGCTTGGGTATTTGGTGCTGTGTCCGCCCCCGCCTGGATGTAAATTATGAAACGAAATTTTAAAAGCTAAATAAATTTGTCTTAGTTAACGGTCCAGCCCATAACCGATGAATGGTAGCGAACCGCTGCTGAAGATTGTTTGTCCTGCCCAAGTTGCCGCAAAACCCAATGTTGCCTGCAGTTTTACTTAGAGTGCAATTTTATTAATTCAATTTCTTTGACTTTAATTATCTCGCCTTCATCAAGTGTCAATATGCTCGAGTCAAGTACTATTTTTTTCTTTAACCAGTTACCATTTTTTAAAAGTACGTCTACGATTTGATATCCCATGCCTTGTTCTGGTAAGTTTACAAGCACTTCGGAAAATTTGCTGGGCAATGTTATTCTAATTTTATTTTCCATAGGTTCTTTTGTCAAAATATGAATTGTCAGAAGTTCCTTTTTCAAAAAAAGCCTCTATACCTCCTCCTTCATGTCCAAAAGCTGGCTGTACTATACCTCTTTGTAAAACATCTACACTTTTTGGTTGAACATAAAAAGCCCACTTGATTTCATCGTCATTTGGCAGGGCTGACCTGTCAGCAGGGTCATCTTTATACATTACACAATGTAAATAGTCGATTTGAGTAGTTGTAAATGTTCCATCTTTAAGTCTTTTTTTATCAAAATCAATTCTTCTATCATTTTCAAATGCAGAAACTCTTACAAAGATTTCAGAACCGTTTGCATTTTCTTTTGGACTGTCAGTTGCTCCTTTGCCACCAGAATATCTATGTTTATCTTTTCTTGTGCTTTCAGACATTGCTTTAAACTCAAGAGACAGAGTTTTTACTGTATCAAATAGCTGACTCTTTCTTAAAACACTTATTGTACTTGACTCAAGCGTCAAAGATTTTGATTCATTGAGAACATCTTTATAAGATTTAGAGAATGCAAGTTTTTTTGTTGAAGCAAATGTATTATCTAAGTCAAGAATCAGTTCTGCATTATAAACCATGTAGCGGCTTTTTATAGGACGTCCTATTAATGAAGCTTCAATAACTTG
Source organism: Chitinophagaceae bacterium (assembly GCA_016710745.1). GTDB lineage: Bacteria > Bacteroidota > Bacteroidia > Chitinophagales > Chitinophagaceae > Ferruginibacter. Next base: position 78,219 of record JADJVB010000015.1, read on the forward strand.
ATAGCCCATTCCAGTTTCTGGCAATGAAACGAGCTTTGAAGTGTCGGAATAGTAGGCTTTATAAATCATAGAGTGTTATTTAAAAAATTGCAGGCAACGTTCAGGGCTTGCCGAAGTGGGGGTCATAGAATTCCGTCCAGCCCGGCTAACTGAAGCCCAATTTATAAATAAAAGTTGATGATATGCACATAGCTAAATAGAATTACGTCCAGCTGGATATGCAGCCCAACAGAATTACAAAAAGTTGAAACACGGCTTCCGTCTGCCCCCATTTTGGCAAACCCCATGTTACCGGCATGCCCTTTGAACGAAATTTCAATTTAACTAGTCTAAAGATTTTATAAACCTGATTGCTTCTTGAAGGTCTACGTAGCAATAGTAGAAAATCGGCTTGTTACCCAAATTAATTACACCATATTTTGTAGTTCCTTTAGTTATTGGTGCAAGTTCGATGTCGTAAGTAAATGTGTATTGAATTCTATTTTCGATTTTACCGGATTGATTTTTCTTTATGGACGGGAATATTTTTTGATAAAAATAAGGTTTAGCTAATTCCATATTTATTTTTTCAAACTCCTTTTCAGTTATTAAATCTTCAATAGGCATGTAGTCAAACTTAATTGGATTAATGTTTAATTCAGTACACATTTTTTGAAAGAGAGGATGAAGAAAATCTCTATTAAATTCAACAAGAAACTCGGAATTCAACCCTACTACTGGATTAAATCTACTTCTAAAGTTAGTAGGAGAAGTGAATGTAAGATAGTTATTCATTTTCGGTTAAATATACTTCTTGTAATTTAAGAAAATTTCGCTTATAAATAATTATACCAGCATCGGTAAATTGTCGATGTGGGTTTAAAACGACTTGAAAATCCTTATCGTCAATGAAGAAACATGGAATCCAAAACTCGGAGTTTGTTTCACTTCCAGAAAAATTTAGTTGAAGTGCAAATTCATATACTAATTGTTTTTGTATATCCAGTTTTCTTTCGTCAGATAAGTATGTTGCAGTACATGTTTCTTCTGCTATGTATTTATAATCAATTACTGTGAATTTGAAAATGCAAGGTCTTTTTGACATTAATTCGTTTAAAGTTAATTCATTGAAATAATTGTTTACTTCTCTAAAAAAATCATTTCGGTGAATTGAAGCTACATTCAAGAAACGGGGGTCATTCGGAAATTGAATATGCTTTGGGTTCTTATTTACATATTTGAGATAGATGTTGTCGATTTCGTAAAACTCATGATTTTTTATTCTTGGCGTAAGTTTTACATTTACGTGTTCGCCTACTTTGATAGTATCGACTGTATAAACTTTTTGTAAATGGTCTATGTCTACCGCTCCTTCAAAATTTGAAATTACAAGGTCTGGTCTTAATCTTCTTTTCTTGTCTCTGTGAGCATTAATTTGAAGAAAAAATGGATTTTTAAATTGATTGAAAGTTTCAACTATCCCAATTCTGTCGGCAAATAAAAGTTGGTTTTCATTTAGTCTTTGTTTTGCCTCTGAAAAACAAAGTTCTTCCCATAATATAGCAAAATTAGACATACCCCAGATTTTGCCATCTTCGTCATTCGATTCTTCATTTTCACCATATAGAAATTTATAAACTGCATCATAAAAATGCCAATAGTCAGCATCCTTGTAAGGCGTAGTTCGGTCAACTTCATCTAAAACATCCTTAAGAATTGCCATTGTCTCGTCAAATGTTTCTTCGTCGAAAATTGAGCTGTCGTGCGTTAAATAGGAATCTCGAAATTCTGTCGCTAAAGATTTAACTCTATTGCTTTCAAACTCTTCTTCTAATGCTTGTTTAATTTCACTATAGATGAAACAAAACATTTGAATTAGTACTGGGCTATCAGAATCGATGATTTTCTTTGGGAATTCCATTTCATCAATAAAAACAGTTTCTTCATCAATAAAAATTGCTTTGTGCAAGTACTTGTGAATTTTACTGTAATCAATTTCATTGGTTCTCGATAGCTTATTTTTTATACTTAAAATCAAAAGCTCATTATAGGCATCTAATATAGAGTCAAGCATATTCAGCTTGCTATATGAAATTGTTTGCCCATCCTTTCCTTCAAGTTTGTATCCATCATCAACTTCACTAAATCCATCTAGCATGCTATCTTCCGCCAATTTTTTCTTTTCTTCAAAGAACTTTCTATATGTTTTGTAAGTTTTAAAAAAAAGATTCTTTACTGATGTAAAACTTTCAGTTGGGAATGAATCAAATCCTTTTGGGAGTTGAAATTCAAAATCATCACTAGATTTACTTTTCTTAATCCCTACAAAGGTGTTCTGCCAATCGTCTGATTTATAAGAAAATTTTAGTTCTTTGAGATTTAACATTAACTAACAATTTTATCAGTAATCGCAGAAAAAAATTCTTCATAGAATCTAACAAAATCACCGAATGTTACTAATTCAGTCTTATGAATGGGATTCCCATTTCTTAGAGGGCTTGAATTTAATAGTTCTAACAGTGGTTTTTTTTCATTATTAAAAACGCTATCCCATAAAAAGAACATTAACTTATTCCGAATTGCATCATGCTTAACAGGTTCACCCTTAATAAAATAATATCCAATTTGCTTATCCTCAATTCTTCTGATTTTATCAGAGTGTTTTTTTATGAAAGTATTTATTGAGTCTACAATTTTCATCCAATAGTCTCTGTCAATCTCTCTTAATTGGGCATCAATGTTCTCAAAAAAATCGTCTGCAGGCGGTTTAATATCAATAAACTCCCAATCCCAACGCCTTTTAAAAGCACTATCCATGAAATAAATAGAATTATCTGATGTATTCATGGTTCCAATAATAGATAAATTGGGCGGGATTTTTATTGCTCTATTTTTTAAATCAAGGTGTAAAATGTCTACCCTATTTTGGAAAACTGTATAATCTTTAACCCAATGGGATTCTCCAGGAAATTGAAACTCAAATTCATCTTTGGCAAGTGGTTTTTCTTGAATACCCAAAAGTTTAAGCAACTTTAGCATCTCCAATTCGGTAACATTAATGCTATATGAAGACCAACCATCATCTTCTCTATCCAATAATTGAAAGACAGTGCCGAATATAGCAGCTGAATTTCCTCTATTAATTTCATCTATCACAAGCACAACATTTTTTATTTCACCAGATTGTGCACCATCTTTTTCACTTGCTTCAAGAATTCTTTTATACGCCTTGGAAAGTGCCATTAAAAAATGTCCTTCAAAAAATGAATACAGTACTTTTTCTCCTCGTGTTTGTGGTACCAATTTCCCCATGAAGTCACCGTAGGTATATTCAGGATGGAAAACTGTCTTTACTTTATTTTCCGATGTTGAAATTTTTAATATTTCAGGAATTAAGTATTTATCTGTCTTATGACTTTTTCCTGTTCCGGGACTTCCAAATAAAATTTTTTGAATGTAAGACATGCTGCTGTTTTAAATGTTTTGGTTGATTTAATAAGTGTAAGATATAGTATCTGTTCAGTTTTATTATAGAAAGGCTGTTCTTTTTATTCGTTAAAGTTTAATTTTTCAATCCTCGTATTTTTCACGTTGCATTTCAATAACTTCTTCAGGGTTGTTTAAGTATTCAATTAGCTCACTTAGTACTATTAATTCCATTTCCCTTTGCTGTGATGTCAAGTTGGTGATTCCGTGAGTTACTCCGTGATATTCTCTAAGTGTTAAATTGTCTGGGTCTAAGTATGATGTGATTTTATAATTCTCTTTAAATTCTTCGCCAGTCTCCCAAACGACAACAAGTCCAATATCATTTGAGTTTTTTACACCACCTTCAATATCTTCAATCAATCCATCTAAAGAATACTTATACTCCAATACTTTAGGTTCAAAAATAAAGGGCAAAGAAAAACCGTTTAGAACACTTTTGTCAATTCCCAATGGGTTATCTTCTTCGTCATACAAATGATGATCTTTTGGCTCTTCGATAATTATTCGATAAAGTCCATCGTATGTTAATCTCTCATTTGTTGACATAATTCTAATTCCACGTATAACTCCACCAGCAATGAGTTGGTTGAACAAAGCAATTACATCTTGTTCTCTTGTTGGTTTAGAAGTAATAGAAATTCTTTGTAAAGGCAAGAAGAAGTTTTCATTTACCAATTCAAGCGGATTGTCAAATTCATATTCAATCATTTCTTTTTTTCCAATTCTCTACTTCCTGTTCCCTTCTTAAATTTGGTGCGGTTCCCGTGTTTGCACGGAGGGTAAATTTAATTTTATTTAAAGGTCCATCAGCAATTTGCTTTGAAATTGACTTAGCGAAGTCTACTATTTCACTTTGGAATCCTTTCCTTCCTAAATCAGCGCTACAATTGTTGAAATGTATTACTATATGAATTTGATTTTGTCTACCAATATTTCGATTTAATGGAATTTGAATTGTTTCACCTCGCGGCATATTATTAGCTGCAATTTGAATTCCTCCGTAAAGGATTTTAGAACCACTTCTTACATTTAGACTTTGATTAATTGCTTCCCAAACTTTGAGTGAATAAACATAAGAAGCATAAACTTCTGGTTCATACTTTTCAATAAGTTCTATCTCGTCTTCGTCAATTTTAATCCCACCGTTTTCTGCCAGCTCAAGAAGCTCGTCTGCTGTCCATCGTTCGTAAAAAGCATCAAGGTTTTTAAACCTTGATGGTATATCAAATTCTTTCCTTTCTTTTTGAAAAGTTCATCTAATTTGTTGTTAATCTCGCTGGCTGAAGCAGATTTTTGAACTGCGTTATGTGGAAGGAAGTATTCAATTCCCTTTTGAACTACTTCTGTTTTTGTCCCATCTCTATCTACAACTTTTAGAACTACTTTTATGTCATTGTTTGCTGTAAAAGCACCAAGGCCTGTTTTAACTGAAAGTATTTTTAACCATTCTTCAGCTTGGTCTGCTACAATCCATTTTAAATCTTTTGGGTGAGTAGATTGGTCAAATTTTACGAATATCGAAACACCTCGGTCAATTTCAGAAAATGCTTTGGCGTAAACTTTTTCATCCTGTTTCATTTGTGGGTTTCCAGAAGGATTTTCATCGTTCAGCCAATTTCTTGATCCTTCCATTTTGCCTACAGCCGAAAAGCCTGGGAATTTTGTAGCAACCTGTATATAGTTAAATCCATAAGCCAAGTAAGTTGCACCAACTCCTTTGTGTCCTCGTGTCTTGCCTGATTTAAATGAGATGTCCGGGCATAAAAATTTTTGAAACTTGTCCTCGTCCAAACCTATTCCATTATCTGTTACTGAAAGAGAATTGTTTTTTATGTTTATTCCAATCCATATTGTCGGCTCATAGTTGTCTTCATTTGCTGCTCGTTCTTCGATTGAGTCAAGAGCATTTTGAATAAGCTCGCAAAACGGGTCATACCAACCAACATATGAACCAAGAATGTTTTTGATTTCACGTTTTTGTGCTAATGCGGCAACTTCTGTGTCAGCTAGCGATTTCGCTTTTAAAGGGTCAAAAGGTTTGAAATTGTTCATTGTCATTTATTGCAAGTTTATTTGTTGGGTCATAGCTATTAAGTTACAAGTTAGTAGTGTCGCAGTAGGGTTGCCGGTAACGCCCGGGGCTTTGCGCAGGTGTGGAATTGACCAACTGTCCGCCCACAGCCGCTGATGAATAAAGTTGCTATGTTGAAGTTAAGCACAAAAGCCCAATGTTGCAGTGTCAGCCCATAACCGATGCCCGGCTTTGTACTTAGCTGAAGTTTGTTTGTCCAGCCACACTTGAGCAAAACCCTATGTTGGTGGCAGTTAATCTTTTTTATACAGTCCGTCTTTAACGTTTAAATATTTACTGCCTGATATAAAGATTAACTTTTTCTTCCGAATTAGAAATATTTCTTGGTTCATAAATATATTTTCACCGTTAATGTCTCTTGTTAGTGTGAAATTAAAATAATTTGTCTTAGTGTTTTGTGGCACATAGTTCCATTCCATTTCTTGTGGAGAACAAGAACGAAAAAATAGTTCCTTTACTTCATTCGATTTACAATAAATAGTATCGTTGATTTTAAAATCACCCATTAAAGTATCATTTAATCTCAAATTAAACCAAGTAAAACCTGTACCTGGTCGTAAATTCATTTTCGGACGATTAGTTATTATCATTATTTTGTCTGATGGAATTGTATCAATAACTTTTTCGGTTACTGAATAAAAGTCGGATTCTTTATATGTACTTGTCAAGAAAAGTGTATCTCTAGTTACTTTGTATTGTCCTTTACAACTTCTTCGTTGTTGATTAGGAGAAAATGCATAACATCCTCCGGTGTACTCAAAATAATATTTACCGTTGTTAAATAATATTAGTTTCTTTTCACCGTACTGTTCAATTTTCTCAAAAATGTATTTCGTAGTTTTTTTACCATCTATAATTGTATCTACTTGACCCGTTATCGGATAAAACTGATTTTCTAGGATATACAATCCTATATAAACCCCTTTCTTTTGTGAATAGGTATTGTGAAAGGTAAATATTGAAAATAGTAATATTATTAACTTATTCATCTTAAAGGGTCTGCTAATTGCCACCAACGGGCAGGGCTTTGCGCAGCTTGGGTATTTGGTGCTGTGTCCGACCCCGCCACAATGTAAATTATGAAACGAAATGCAAAAATTAAGAAATTATTTTGTCTTAGTTAACGGTCACGCCCATAGCCGATGATTGGGAGCGAAGCGATGCTGAAGTTTGTTTGTCCTGCCCAAGTTGCCGCAAAACCCAATGTTGGGCGTAGTTATATATCGGAATTGTATTTCGTCTATTTAGAATCAGCCTGACTAATAATTTGCTCAACCAGCTCATTAATATTGTCATCACGATAGGTAAGGAGTTCCGAAATATTATTGAGGTCATAAACCATGCTGTAAGGAACTTGGCCTTCTTTTATTATTGGTATAATAGGTACGCTTTTTAGCAATGGATTTATTGAAGCTAGCTCATGTGGTGCGCTTCTGGGATTTGTTAAATCAGCTATTACAAATTTTGATAAATGTGCAATTGTAGAAACTGTTTCTGTTAAATTTCTGGAATTTGGTTTGTCAAAATCGAAAACAACTGGAACGTAATTTTTGTAGTTTAATCGATGCTTTATTTTATCAAGAATTTCTTTATTCTCTGAAGAAAAACACCCCAAAATTAAGACTACTTTGGTCGAAAGAGTATCAATAACACTTCGGAGTTTTTTGTTTGTTATTATTAGATACAAAAACTGAGCTATTTCAAAATTATCAACTGTTATGGTTGGTTCTTTGAAGGGAGTTACAATTAGATCTGTTTGAATTGTGCTTTCGTCAACAATATTTCCCCATGCTGAAAGGCCATGTATTCTGCTAAATGAAATATTAGCTCCATTTAAATTACAATCGTGAAGATGCACGGATTCAAAGAGCGCACCTTTTAAATTTACATTCTGTAAATCACAATTTCCAAAGGCAGTCCAGCGAAGGTTTACACCTTGAAAACTTGTTTCTTCTGAATAAGTACGTCTATCGGGATTGATTATTGTGCTATTAGCCAGGTTGCAATGTAAAAAGGAACTCCAACATATGTCTGTTTTATTAAAATTACAATTTTGCAGACTTACTTTATAGAAATGGCAATTGTTTAAATTATAACCTTCAAAATTGAAGTCGTCAAAAGACGTGTCGTTGAAATTGGCACGTTCACTGTAATCATTTTGTCTAACCTCATTCCAAGCATTTTTGCCTTGCTTTAAGAGTGCTATGTAGTTTTCTTCTTTCATTTAGATAAACGAACTCTTCAAATAATTACGCCCAACGAGCGGGGCTTGGCGAAGTGGGGGATAGTTGTTCCGTCCGCCCCGGCAAACCGAAGCCCAATTTATAATTAAATGTTGAAGTTAAGAACTAAAGCTGGATAGAATTCCGTCCGCCCGATATGAAGCACAACAGCGTTACAAATGTTGAAACACGGCTTCCGTCCGCCCCCATTTAGCCAAACCCGATGTTGTGTGCAGTTATCACTTGAATAATACCGATAAATCTATAAATTCGCCAGAGGTATTAACTATGCAATAGACATAAAGTCTATACATTTTTTTAGACCTTTCCGATATGGTTCTGTATCAACCCCCTATAAACTGGACAGTTTTTCAAAGATAGTTAAGTAGTTTTTAGTAATTCTAGGGAAACGGATTAAAATACTTGTTCCATACGGTTTCGGGTGTTTTTCCGGATAGTGAACCATGCCTTCTTTTTTCATTGTACCATTTGTAATACCTGTCGATGATCATTTGGGCATGGTAAATCGAATCAAATTCAAAGCGGTCCATCACTTCACGCTGCAGGTTTGAGTGCAGGGCTTCGATGTAGGCATTATCTTCAGGCGTGGCAACGTGTGAGAACTCCTGGAGGATTCTTTTGTCCTTCAGATATTGCCTCACGGCACCGGCAATGAACTGGGAGCCATTATCGTTTCTCAGTGTCATTCCTTCAGCCCGGTATTCCATGAGCATCAGTGACAGCATAACCAGCACATCGCCTTTTTTAATGCTGTTCCGCAGCATATGGATCAATACCTTTCGGCTGTAGATGTCTATCACTGTTAACAACAATGCGTTTCTGCCGGTTCCATGAACATGCACGTACTTGATATCCATGGACAGATATTGAAGCGGACGTTCAGGCGTAAGGCTTCTAAAACGGATAAAATCCCGCTTAAAGGCTCCGGCCTGATGCGGCCACCATATAGCAGGCGGCTTTGCTTCATCAGCCTGTAAACCTTTTTGTGATTGATGATCCAACCCATCTCCCTAAGTTCACCTGTCATATTCCGATATCCATAACAGCAGAACTCCTGGTTCAGGGTTTTCTCGATGTCATTTATCACTACCGTATTTTCAAAGAGCTCACCATCCTGATTAACGCAATGGGTACTGGGTTTAATCCCTTTTGTGCCACCGGAGGGTTTGTAATAGAAGCTGCTGCGACCAATCAGGGACCATTGCAGCAGTTTACAGGTAGATACATTCCTGCACTGGTAATTGTTGACCAGGCCTACCGCTTCATCCAGTGGACATCGCTTTTTTTTAAAAGCTCAGTTTTAAATTCAAGTTCCAGCGCCTGGTTCCCAATTATCTTTTTGATCTTCCATCAAAGCCTTGACTTCAGGATCTATCTTCCTGTATTGAGGCTTTAATAACTCCGTACCACCCGTGTTAAACTGGTTCTTCCATCTGAGGAAAACACTGTGTGATAAATTGTGCTTGCGTAATGTTTGGGTAATTCCTTGCTGATCTGCTTCCTGGATGATTTTGAGTTTCTGATCTACAGAAAATGTTCTTCGTTGTTTTGACATAAACCTAAATTTAAGTGACTAAAATTAATTCAAATTTTAGTCCAGCCATTCAGGGGGCTAGTACAGTTCCTTCAAGCGTTTCTTCTGTTAATCCACAAATTAATGCGTCATTAATTAAATACTCTATTCCTTCTTCTTTTTCGTCAGGTTCACTAAAATTGTATGCAACTGAATTTTTTGAACTGTGAAATTTTGGGTATAGTGACAGATCTTTTTGTAAAATAGGAATGAAGAGTCGTCAAAGAATTGAAGTGAAATTATTCTAGTGGTATCCCGATGTTTTTTTGAAACATGGATATGAAATTTCAAAAAATCGTCTTTTGAATTTGCTATATTGTAGTTAGATGTATCATTAAGAGTTCGTCGAAATACTGTGTCTTCAACTGTATTCCCTTCTTTGAAAAGCTTAAAACATGCTCTTTTTAGTTCAGAAATAGGCATTTTTCCATTTACTAAAAAGAATTTAAGATTATTAATCATGTTCTCAATATCATAATAATAAGTGCCATTTAGCCGTGTATCTAAAGTGTTTTGCATGTTATTCATATTGGCAACTATGTCATCATAAGCTGCAATTAATGAATCTTGTAATTCGTCGCCGGATGAATATGCTATTAGAGAGTCAAGACTATTTTTTGCTTCATAATATTTATGACGTTGCCAGTCTGCATTAAATTTTATTAAATACTTATGGTAAAAATTTAAAGGATTCCTAACACTGTTCAATTGATTTTCAAGAGCCGGATAATTGCCATCTCTATCATACTTTGCCGAACTTGCATAAAGTTTATTAAATTCCTCATCTGCATCTAAGTATGTTGAAGTAATATTAAACCAATAAGTGCTTTCTTCAAAAATGAAACTACTTGAACCCTTATTTTTTCTTAAAATATCAAATATCTGATTTGCTTCTTTAGTATCATTGTTATTTAATTTGAAAATTCCTGTAAAAAAGAGTTTGTATTGATAGTCGAAAGCATCAACTATTTTAAAGTAGTTGTGTGAATCTTTTTTATTAAGATAAAGAAATAACTTTTCATAACTGGGTCTATAACTATATGGAATAGCACTGTAATAAGACGAAGAGACTTTTGAATAGGGGTCTATCCATCCCGGCTTTCCTGTGTATGGATTGTAATTGCCTTTTGTCGAATAATTGTCAAACATACTATTGTTAGGCGCAGTTTTAAAATGCGGCTGCACATAAGTGCCATTTTTTTTATAGTAACCATTAACATAGGTATCACTTTGGGCAAATAAACTAGTGAAACTGAAAATACTTAGGAATACAATTATTATAGTTGCTAATTTTCTCATTTAAAATATTTGAGTATAGCGTTTAATTTTTTTTTCTAATCGTTCAAGACTTAATCGTGTCGATTCGAGGTGCCTATCTGATTTATACGCTCCTGAATCTTCTTTCCCATTTATTTTAGTCTGAATAGTAATTGTTACGACACCAACAGCATATCTTAATTTCTCAAACAATTCTATTCCCAATATAAGCGCATTTATGTCGATTGTTTTAAAATTTAAATCAAGCCCTACACTTTTTAGTTTGGGATGCCTTAGAATAATCTGCCCGTGCTTGGAGTCCTTCACCAAAGAACTTTCTCCAACGAAAGATGTTCCGTGAGCAAATGAATTGCGAATAGGGATTAGCCTTTGATAAATATTCGGGATTGATTTTGAAAGCTTAAATATGTCTGTGTGAGATTTAAAGTCTTCTGCTATTAATGCCATAAACTTATTTCTAATTTGGTCAGCCGTCAAAGCCTCCATCAAAATTTCATTTTGCCTGGTCTGCCTTGCATCATAGCCAGGAAATATTATACGCAGAATCCCAAACCTCATTAAGTGTGAGACATACTCAAAATTTATGAGGAATTGTCCATAGAGTTTATATAACTCGTCATTTTGGTTCTGCTGTTTCATTTTTAGGGGTTGCCATTAATTGCACACAACGGGCGGGGCTTTGTGCTGGGCTGGACATTTTAATGTCCAGCCCGGAACTGCCGCCCAATAAAATTACCAAAGTTGAAGGTAACAACAAAAGCTCAATAGTGTTCCGTCCAGCCCTGAACTGAAGTTGAGAGATTTGCCGCAGCCGGGGCAGGACAACGTCCTGCCAGCCTTGCACAAAACCCGATGTTGGGCGATGTTAGCGGAATTCTATTTTATTTCGAAAATTATATCTAACTGGACAGAAGCACCAAATGGTAATTGTGCCACGCCCGTTGCTGTTCTTGCATGGCGTCCGTTTTCATTGAACAATTTAATTAATAGATCGGAAGCGCCATCAATAACTTTTGGTTGTTCTATAAAATTATTAGAAGAACGAACAAAGCCAGTTAGTTTTATAATTCCTGTAATTAAATCCAAGTCTTTAATGTCTTGCTTGACGATAGCTAAAATGGCCAAAACTGTATTCTGAGCAGCTTCCTTAGCTGTTTCCAGTGAAACTTCTGAACCTACTTCACCAATGCAATCACTAACCCGGCCAGATGCAAAAAGTAATTGTCCGATTTTTTTACTACCCAAATAATTACCAACGGGAGGTTTAGGGTCGGATAGAAATAATCCAAGTTCTTTCAACTTTGTTTCTACTATGCCCATTTTTTAGAGGATTGATATTCTAATATCGCCCAACGAACAGGGCTTTGGGCAGGTGTGGCATTAGTATTCCGTCCGCTTGGAACCGCTGATGATTGAAATTGTTTGTTGAAGTTAAGATTTGATGATCAAAGTTGTTTGTCCAGCCCGAACTGAAGATTGGCTTTTTACTGCTGCTGATTGAACTTCCGTCCAGCCACACTTGCGCAAAACCCCATGTTAGCGGGTCGTTGTTTTACTTCAATTTACTCTCTACAAGCACATTCGTGATTCTCGTTTATATACTTGATTGTCGCTTTACTTAATTTTTCTAATATATCAAGGTCAAGGTCAGATAACTTCTTGAAATAGATACAAGCTTTCCCCATTTTAAATTTTCCTAATTTGTCAAGCAGCTGTTTATTTTCATTTCCTGGTGCAGAAACATAAAGTGAGAACTCTGCCTTTCTTGGTGAAAAACCAATTAGCATAGAGTCACCTTCATGTCCGCTTGCATACTTGTAATGATAACTTCCAAAACCTACCATGGTCGGGCCCCACATTTTTGGATCAAATCCTGTCCATTTTTTCATTAGATCAATTAAGTGTAAGCTGTCTTGTTTCTTTTGTTCGTTGTCAACAAATGAGTTTATGAAGTCAATTACGTTGACTTCAGTTTCTGTCGTTTTATTTTTTGTTGCCATATACTTCCTTCGTTTAGTAGTATAGTGTCGTTTTACAATGCCCGCTAACGGCAGCGGCTTTGTGTCAGCTTGGGATTTCGAAGCTGTGTCTGCCCCCACCGCAATGTAAATTATGAAACGAAATGCATATTTATAAAAATAATTTGTCTTAGTTGCCGGTCAGGCCCATAGCCAATGTTGAATAGCGAACCAAAGCTGAAAATACCTGGTGTCGCCCAAGTTGCACAAAACCGCATGTTGGTTGTCTGGGCAAGATTGAGTTTTTAAAGGAATCAAAAATTCCCAACTTCCGGATGCACAAACCAGCGTGAAAAGTCGTCTTACAACCGAAATTTTAGGGAAAGTCACTTTTAAACAACCGAAAATTGTTTTTAGCTGCCAGACAGTTCCGCTTTCCAACCCCGACTGTTAAGAAACCCAACGCCCCGAAAAAGCGGTTTTGATTGAAAAGCCGCAACCGAAACGAAATGCTGCCCCGCTGTCCAACCCAAACTGTAAATGAAAAACCAAGCTGCAAACTCAACGGTATTGATTTAATGACACGAACATAAATTGCGAAACAACTTTTTACTAAACGAAAACCTTTTAGCAATTGTCAAGCCACCAAAGCAAACGAAAGCAGCGGGGTTTTAGAAAACGACGAACAACCACAGCGACCATGCGATACGAAACCGAAATTATCAAACTCGCCTGCGTCCGCCCCATACGAAACGAAAAAACGCAAACCGGTTTTATTAGTACCCAAAACCAGCGGAAGAATTTAACAACGAAAATTTTTGAAAACGAATGCTCTCTGCGATGACCAAAAGGATGAGGATTTTTTCTGTCTTGCCTTGCAACCAACGGCAGCGGCTTTGTGTCAGCTTGGGATTTCGAAGCTGTGTCTGCCCCCACCGCAATGTAAATTATGAAACGAAATGCATATTTATAAAAATAATTTGTCTTAGTTGCCGGTCAGGCCCATAGCCAATGTTGAATAGCGAACCAAAGCTGAAAATACCTGGTGTCGCCCAAGTTGCACAAAACCGCATGTTGGTTGTCTGGGCAAGATTGAGTTTTTAAAGGAATCAAAAATTCCCAACTTCCGGATGCACAAACCAGCGTGAAAAGTCGTCTTACAACCGAAATTTTAGGGAAAGTCACTTTTAAACAACCGAAAATTGTTTTTAGCTGCCAGACAGTTCCGCTTTCCAACCCCGACTGTTAAGAAACCCAACGCCCCGAAAAAGCGGTTTTGATTGAAAAGCCGCAACCGAAACGAAATGCTGCCCCGCTGTCCAACCCAAACTGTAAATGAAAAACCAAGCTGCAAACTCAACGGTATTGATTTAATGACACGAACATAAATTGCGAAACAACTTTTTACTAAACGAAAACCTTTTAGCAATTGTCAAGCCACCAAAGCAAACGAAAGCAGCGGGGTTTTAGAAAACGACGAACAACCACAGCGACCATGCGATACGAAACCGAAATTATCAAACTCGCCTGCGTCCGCCCCATACGAAACGAAAAAACGCAAACCGGTTTTATTAGTACCCAAAACCAGCGGAACATTTTATTAACGAAAATATTTTGAAAACGAAAAGCATAACTGCGATGATCAAGAGGACGAAAGAGTTTTCTGTCTTGCCTTGCAACCAACGGCAGCGGCTTTGTGTCAGCTTGGGATTTCGAAGCTGTGTCTGCCCCCACCGCAATGTAAATTATGAAACGAAATGCATATTTATAAAATTAATTTGTCTTAGTTGCCGGTCAGGCCCATAGCCGCTGATGAATAGCGAACCAAAGCTGAGAATACCTGGTCTCGCCCAAGTTGCACAAAACCGCATGTTGGTTGTCTGGGCAAGATTGAGTTTTTAAAGGAATCAAAGATTCCCAACTCCCGGATGCACAAACCAGCGTGAATTGACGTCTTACAACCGAAATTTTAGGGAAAGTAACTGCTAAACCACCGAAAACTGTTATTATTTGTGAAAAAGTTCCGCTGTCCACCCCCGACTATTAAAAAACCCAAAGCCCCGAAAAAGCGGTTTTGATTGAAAAGCCGCAACCGAAACAAAATGCTGCCCCGCGGTCAAACCCAAACTGCAAATGAAAAACGAAGCCGCAAAACCAACGGTATTGATTTAACGACACCAACATAGATTGCGAAACAACGCTTTACTAAACGAAAAGCTTTTGGCAACTGTCAAGCCACCAAAGCAAACGAAAGGAGCGGGGTTTTAAAAACTACGCACAACCACCACGTCCATGCGTTATGAAACCGGCATGATCAAACTCGCCTGCGTCCGCCCCATACGAAACGAAAAAAAACAAAACCGATTTTATTAGTACCCGAACCAGCGGAGAATTTTAACAACGAAATATTTTGAAAACGAAAGCCGTCACTGCGATGACCAAAAGGATGAAATTGTTTTCTGTCTTGCCTTGCAACCAACGGCAGCGGCTTTGTGTCAGCTTGGGATTTCGAAGCTGTGTCTGCCCCCACCGCAATGTAAATTATGAAACGAAATGCATATTTATAAAATTAATTTGTCTTAGTTGCCGGTCAGGCCCATAGCCGCTGATGAATAGCGAACCAAAGCTGAGAATACCTGGTCTCGCCCAAGTTGCACAAAACCGCATGTTGGTTGTCTGGGCAAGATTGAGTTTTTAAAGGAATCAAAGATTCCCAACTCCCGGATGCACAAACCAGCGTGAATTGACGTCTTACAACCGAAATTTTAGGGAAAGTAACTGCTAAACAACAGAAAACTGTTATTATTTGCGAGAAAGTTCCGCTGTCCAACCCCGACTATTAAAAAACACAAAGCCCCGAAAAAGCGGTTTTGATTGAAAAGCCGTAACCGAAACGAAATGCTGCCCCGCGGTCAAACCCAGACTGTAAATGAAACACCAAGCCATAAAAACCAACGGTATTGATTTAATGAAGCGAACATAAATAGCGAAACAACCATTTACTAAACGAAAAGCTTTTGGCAATTGTCAAGCCACCAAAGCAAACGAAAGGAGCGGGGTTTTAAAAACTACGCCCAACCACCGTGTCCATGCATTACGAAACCGGCATGATCAAACTCGCCTCTGTCTGCCCCATACGAAACGAAAAAACACAAACCGGTTTTATTAGTAACCAAAACCAGCGGAGAATTTTAACAACGAAATATTTTGAAAACGAAAGCCGTCACTACTATGACCAAAAGGATGAAGTTGTTTTCTGTCTTGCCTTGCAACCAACGGCAGCGGCTTTGTGTCAGCTTGGGATTTCGAAGCTGTGTCTGCCCCCACCGCAATGTAAATTATGAAACGAAATGCATATTTATAAAAATAATTTGTCTTAGTTGCCGGTCAGGCCCATAGCCAATGTTGAATAGCGAACCAAAGCTGAAAATACCTGGTGTCGCCCAAGTTGCACAAAACCGCATGTTGGTTGTCTGGGCAAGATTGAGTTTTTAAAGGAATCAAAAATTCCCAACTTCCGGATGCACAAACCAGCGTGAAAAGTCGTCTTACAACCGAAATTTTAGGGAAAGTCACTTTTAAACAACCGAAAATTGTTTTTAGCTGCCAGACAGTTCCGCTTTCCAACCCCGACTGTTAAGAAACCCAACGCCCCGAAAAAGCGGTTTTGATTGAAAAGCCGCAACCGAAACGAAATGCTGCCCCGCTGTCCAACCCAAACTGTAAATGAAAAACCAAGCTGCAAACTCAACGGTATTGATTTAATGACACGAACATAAATTGCGAAACAACTTTTTACTAAACGAAAACCTTTTAGCAATTGTCAAGCCACCAAAGCAAACGAAAGCAGCGGGGTTTTAGAAAACGACGAACAACCACAGCGACCATGCGATACGAAACCGAAATTATCAAACTCGCCTGCGTCCGCCCCATACGAAACGAAAAAACGCAAACCGGTTTTATTAGTACCCAAAACCAGCGGAAGAATTTAACAACGAAAATTTTTGAAAACGAATGCTCTCTCTGCGATGACCAAAAGGATGAGGATTTTTTCTGTCTTGCCTTGCAACCAACGGGCAGGGCTTTGCGCAGCTTGGGTATTTGTTGCTGTGTCCGACCCCACACGGATGTAAATTATGAAACGAAATGCAAAAATTAAGAAAATATTTTGTCTTAGTTAACGGTCACGCCCATAGCCAATGATTGGGAGCGAAGCGATGCTGAAGTTTGTTTGTCCTGCCCAAGTTGCCGCAAAACCCAATGTTATGCGCAGTTGTTGTTTTTTAATTCGGGATTTTTAAAATATACTCCTTTTAATAGTGACTGTTTTTCAATTTGCTCAGACACAGAATTCCAATACATTTGAATATCTTTTATAGAACAATCTTTCGAATGAATACCTCTGGTTTGACTACCACTAATAAAGTCTAAATAAATTTTTGGTTGGCTAAAAAGCGAGCCAAGAGGGGAGTCTTCATTATAAATTTTGCATGGAGCAAAAGAATACATCTGATTATAGGTGTCTTTTTCATGATAAGTTACACCCTCATAAAAGGTACATTTGTTTTCTATTGTTATCCTGCATGATTCAAGATCATCAACGAGGGGATTGCAATTTGTGTCCCCATAAATTGGATATATTGTAGCATAGTAATATTGCCCTCTTTTTTCGGAAGGAACAAGATTGCTTATTGTATTAAGATTGTAATTTGTTTGATTGTCTGAAACAACGAACACAGTATCTAGACAAAATGTTTGGTTGATAGATGAGCCAAACAAAATTATAGAATTTGACTCTAATTCGGTAAGTATATTATGAAATGCTCTTTGCATGCATATGATATACCTAAACGAATGTCCAAATACAAAAGGATCTGTTGTATGAGTCCGATTGGGAACGCTAGGATTAACATAGGGGATATTAATATAATTTGGAGGATTGTTATTTGCTTTATTTATTGGAATAATTTCTGATTGGGCTTCCCACTCACCCCAAAATGCCAATTGTTTTTTTTCTAGATCACCTTGTCTATTAACATAGTTCCCGTCCGAAATAAGAAACTTACGCCTATGTGTTGGGTGATTATTCCAAGGAATAAATCTATCACCTTTGTTTAAAGGAGTTGCTTCTTCGGCTGGGTGCAAAAATTGTACAATTTTGGGCATAGTTAGTAGGGTGTTAATGGCGCATAACGGGCAGGGCTTGCTGCAGGGCTGGAATTCATCGTTCGTCCAGCCCGGAACCACTGCTGATTAAAGATATAAAAGTACATGTTAACAAACAAAAGCCCAAGATTGAACGTCCAGCCCAGATGAAGCACAACAGCGATAAAATGTCCATTGCTCCAATGTCCAGCCAGCCTTGCAACAAACCCAATGTTGGCGGTTCGTGCTTTTGGGAATTCCTTTACTTGCAGTTTAATTCAAAATAAGTCGTATCTATATTTAAACCGGTAAAATCATTTTTCTCTTCTTTCATACTAACCGCAATACCTTTCATTGTATAGTTTTTGAACCTATGTTGAGATTTAAGTATAAGTCCACCTTTTGATTTTTCTCCATAAAATTTCCAATTGTACGAAACATGGTTTTTGTAGGTAGTTGGAGCAATTTGCATGTCATTTGAAACATAGAATATATTATAAAAATACTTTCCCTGCCATTCAATTATTCTACATTTTTGACCCAATATTTTCTCATTAGTTTCATATTCCTTATAGGATAATATAGTGTCAGTTGAAACACTGTAATCTTCACATTCAAATTTATTTGTGGAATTAATTTGTGAAATACATTTTCCCAATCTTCCGGAGTAATAGTAGGTTGTTGTATCCTGAGCAAAAAAACGACTTTGATAATTATCATTGTCGTACCGAAATTCACTTTTGTAGGGTTTGAGTTTTGCCAAACTGTCTTCATTCAAAGTCCCACTTTCATAGCTGTATTTATATTCTATTCTACCATTGAAATATTTTAGTTTGCCGCATGAAGCGAGGAAAGACAAACCAACTATGAGAACTATTTTACTTATTTTATGAAAATATTTGAACATTAATCATCTTCTGTTTTGATTATTCTATTCATTTTTTAAGGGCCGTTTTTAGCATGACCGCCAACGGGCGGGGCTTTGTGCAGGTGTGGTATTGACCAACTGTCCGCCCATAACCGATGCCGATTGAAAATATATTGTTGAAATTAAGAACTAAAGTTCAAAGTTGTTTGTCCAGCCCGAACCACTGCCTGGCTTTGCACTTAGCTGAAGTTTGTTTGTCAAGCCACACTTGCACAAAACCCGATGTTGGCGGTTCGTGCACGTCAGGTAGTTTGTTTACCTCTTTGAGTGGTTTTAGTTTTTGTCCTTCGTAAGGATTTTAATCTGCGCTTTTCTTTCTCAGCTCTAATAAACTCACTTATTGCAAGTTCTTCTTCTTTTGTCATCGGTTTTTGTCCTCCAATAAAATCTACATCAAGTTCTTTCTGTTTATTTTTCATTTGGAAAATATTTATTAATGAGTTTTAATGCTGCAATCGTATCAATTATCATGATGCGTCCACCAAAATGCATTGCTCCTAAAGTGTCCATATAATGTTTAACAAGTTGTGACTTTGAAAAGAACGAAACATTGCCCTCGTGTCCACGCTGAAAAGCTAATTTGCAGGAAAAGGCTACTAAATTGCCTGGAACACCAGCATATACTTTTGTTTTTCCTTTATTGAAAGGTGCACTCTCTACTAAGTGCATGTAAACATGGTCAGATTTGATTTCAAGACTTATTAAGCCCTGTATTACATTTTGATTATTTACAATTGTTAACTTATAAACATCACGCTCTGGTTGCTTAAATTCTAATTTCCAGTCAAACTGCCATCCGTTTTTCTTAGTAACGGTTTTCAAATCAATATTGGTAATAAGCGAAATATCAGTGGAGAAACTGTCACCTGTGACTACGTTTTCAATTGAGTTTGTGAGCTTATCTATCTCAAAATCAAGGGCTATTTTTTCTCGTTGTTTCACATAGCGAATTTACGAAAAAATGGAATGTTTGTCAAATGTCATTTGATATTCACTTAATGTCCGTTTGCATGACCGCCAACGTTCGAGGCTTGCCGCAGGGCTGGAATTGTTGCTGTGTCCGCCCGGCAACTGAAGCCGATTGAAAAACCGAAGTTGAAGTTAACAACTAAAAGCCGAATAGAATTCAGTCAAGCCCGATATTAGCTGATAATAGTACAACTGCCGATTGTTATGCCGTCCGCCAGCCTTGCGGCAAACCTTTTGTTGTACGCTGTTAGAACTTGTAATATCAAAATTATTATCTACCGCCTTCACTTTCTTAACTTTGAGAAAAATATTAAAAACTGGTTATTATGGAATTCAAACTGTGGAGTGAACTTAATGTTGAAGCAAAAGGTGAATTAAAGCCTAATCTTGGTCTTCGGTCCTGGAACAAATTGTCAGCTGAGGAGAAAACTCGAATTTGGACCCATACCGTGTACTAGCCCCCTAAATGGCTGGACTAAAATTTGAATTAATTTTAGTCACTTAAATTTAGGTTTATGTCAAAACAACGAAGAACATTTTCTGTAGATCAGAAACTCAAAATCATCCAGGAAGCAGATCAGCAAGGAATTACCCAAACATTACGCAAGCACAATTTATCACACAGTGTTTTCCTCAGATGGAAGAACCAGTTTAACACGGGTGGTACGGAGTTATTAAAGCCTCAATACAGGAAGATAGATCCTGAAGTCAAGGCTTTGATGGAAGAGAACGCCAGGCTCAAAAGATAATTGGGAACCAGGCGCTGGAACTTGAATTTAAAACTGAGCTTTTAAAAAAAGCGATGCCCACTGGATGAAGCGGTAGGCCTGGTCAACAATTACCAGTGCAGGAATGTATCTACCTGTAAACTGCTGCAATGGTCCCTGATTGGTCGCAGCAGCTTCTATTACAAACCCTCCGGTGGCACAAAAGGGATTAAACCCAGTACCCATTGCGTTAATCAGGATGGTGAGCTCTTTGAAAATACGGTAGTGATAAATGACATCGAGAAAACCCTGAACCAGAGTTCTGCTGTTATGGATATCGGAATATGACAGGTGAACTTAGGGAGATGGGTTGGATCATCAATCACAAAAAGGTTTACAGGCTGATGAAGCAAAGCCGCCTGCTATATGGTGGCCGCATCAGGCCGGAGCCCCTTTTAAGCGGGATTTTATCCGTTTTAGGAAGCCTTACGCCTGAACGTCCGCTTCAATATCTGTCCATGGATATCAAGTACGTGCATGTTCATGGAACCGGCAGAAACGCATTGTTGTTAACAGTGATAGACATCTACAGCCGAAAGGTATTGATCCATATGCTGCGGAACAGCATTAAAAAAGGCGATGTGCTGGTTATGCTGTCACTGATGCTCATGGAATACCGGGCTGAAGGAATGACACTGAGAAACGATAATGGCTCCCAGTTCATTGCCGGTGCCGTGAGGCAATATCTGAAGGACAAAAGAATCCTCCAGGAGTTCTCGCACGTTGCCACGCCTGAAGATAATGCCTACATCGAAGCCCTGCACTCAAACCTGCAGTGAAGTGATGGACCGCTTTGAATTTGATTCGATTTACCATGCCCAAATGATCATCGACAGGTATTACAAATGGTACAATGAAAAAGAAGGCATGGTTCACTATCCGGAAAAACACCCGAAACCGTATGGAACAAGTATTTTAATCCGTTTCCTAGAATTACTAAAAACTACTTAACTATCTTTGAAAAACTGTCCAGTTTATAGGGGGTTGATACAACCGAAAATCACTTTTTTTATGCAAAGCAAGAATACGATTATCAAGATCACTATATTGATTATCGAAACGACAAAAAATATTATCATGTCTTTATATCTCCCAATGAAATAGAGAAGAAAAAACGAATTATTTATTCAGTCGTACAAATGTTTCACTTATATAGAGTAAATGGATATACAAAAAACTTGCTTGGTGAAAAAACCAATTACAATGCCATTAACGATTTTTATCAAATATTTATGTGGCAAGAAGAGAATGTCGTGTTAGAATTATTATCATTGTATTGCAAAAGTCTAATTGACGAAGGGGAAAAAATGTTTTTCCGTTTTAAAAGGGATAATGAAAAAGATGCAGTTTTTCAAAACGAAAAGCGACAATTTGAATTGCAGCGCTTTGTTGATTTTGCACAAGATTTAAATGAAGTATTTACAGACTTTGGCTTAGATATTTATTTAACCCAAAACGGCTTTATACCAAAGCAAGATGAAAAAATAGTTACCGAGATATTTGAACCAGTTATAAAATGTTTAGCTGATACTAAATGGAAGGAAGTTAATAATATTTTGACAGATGCCTTTGTTGAGTATAGGAAAAACACACCAAAAGGTTATAGTAGTTGCGTTACACATACTGTGTCAGCTATTCAAGCTTTTTTGCAGATTTTGGTTTTGGGTAAAACAGGAACTGGTGACATTTCAAAGCTAATTACGCAAGCCCAAAAAGAGGGACTAGTACCTTCTGATATGTTTACAAAAGAAATATTTAAAACTATTGAATCAGTAATGATGAGAGAAAGGCAGGAAACTGGGGATGCTCATCCTAAAAAAGATTATGCGTCCGAAAGAAACGCAAAAATGGTATTGAATTTAGCAATGGTATTTATTCAGCATTGCCTTGTAAATTAGTGGTTCTAATCGAAGTATGAGGCTGTCTAAATTATAGCGTACAACGAACAGGGCTTGCTTGCAGTTGGGGGAATTGACCAACTGTCCGCCCGGAACTGAAGCTAAATTAATAACTAAAAGCCGAAGTTAACCAACAAAAGCCCGGCAGAATTACGTCCGCCGAAACCAAAGCCTGGATATGCACAGACGATGATTGCTTCAACGTCCAGCCCCAATTGCAGCAAACCCCATGTTAGCTGTTTGTTGCTCTTCTCGTTGTTTGTCTTTGCTTAGTTTTTTGCAAATTTGCTAAAATACATATACCAATTCCACTCCCAATTTTCTCCATTGTCTGCAGAAAATGCCTGACTCCATATAGGATTTTCTTTGTCTGTAATGTCCCAACGAAATACAACTAATATTTGCTTGTCATTAAAAGTGTCTTTTGTAAAAAAGTGTGCAACATTATTTTCAAATGAACCTACAACTGCTGGTTGTAATATTCCTTCGTTAGAGTCAGCCCAATAAATGCTCCATAATCTTGTCTTTGGATTGAAAAGTCTTATCGACATTCCCTCAAATGGCACACCGTCAAATGTTGCAAGGTAATTGTCAATATTTCCGATACCATTTAACACACGATACATTTCTTGAGTAGATTCAAACTCTGTCCATTCGTTACAGTTGTCTAAACGAGTTTTTAGTTTTTTATTACGAAGTTTCCATTTGCCTTCATAAAAATCAAAGTCGTGTTTTGAAGAAGTTGGTGATGATATAATTATCAACTCTCCGTTTATGTCAAAATTTACTTTTGGAATTTCCAAATCATTGTTACTTGTCATAATTATATTTTGTCATTTCAATGTTTGTAGGGTGTCGCTTTGCAATAACAGCTAACGTTCGAGGCTTTGTGCAGCTTGGGTATTTGTTGCTGTGTCTGCCCCAGCCAGTATGTAAATTATGAAACGAAATTTATAAATTGAAATTAAAAATACTTAGCAAATGGTCAAGCCCATAGCCGATGATTGGTAGCGAACAACTGCTGAAGATTGGTTGTCTTGCCCAAGTTGCACAAAACCTAATGTTGGGCGCAGGGCATTTTAGTTTAGTAATGTTTTAAACCAACTTAAGAATTTTTGCTTATTATATGACCCTGTTAAAATAGCGTTCGGTTCATAGTTATTTGAAAAGACAATCAAATTGACATTGTCTCTAGTAACACACATAACTAAAATTACTGAACCCTGACCCAAATTGTCTTTATATGCAAAAACCTCGAGATCATTAATCTCATTAATTTTCTTTTTTAGAGTTCCCCAACGAGTGGAGCTTGAGCTATTGTAGGATTTGGAATCTTCAAAAAATTTAAAAAAGCCTTCTTTATTATAACCTGAGCCATCATAATAAAATTTGTAGTAGTCGTAAAATTCTAACACTTTATTTGGAATATCGTCCGCCGAAATATGTTTTCCCCAATTTATTGTTGTATCCTTTGTAGTTGACCAAAGATATTGTTGTCCAACTCCAGAAAATGTTGAAGCCACGAAAAGAATTATAAATAATATTTTCTTCATTTGGTTTAAATTTTAAAGTGTTGCCTAGCCTTGCGCCCAACGGCAGCGGCTTTGTGTCAGCTTGGGATTTCGAAGCTGTGTCTGCCCCCACCGCAATGTAAATTATGAAACGAAATGCATATTTATAAAATTAATTTGTCTTAGTTGCCGGTCAGGCCCATAGCCGCTGATGAATAGCGAACCAAAGCTGAGAATACCTGGTCTCGCCCAAGTTGCACAAAACCGCATGTTGGTTGTCTGGGCAAGATTGAGTTTTTAAAGGAATCAAAGATTCCCAACTCCCGGATGCACAAACCAGCGTGAATTGACGTCTTACAACCGAAATTTTAGGGAAAGTAACTGCTAAACAACAGAAAACTGTTATTATTTGCGAGAAAGTTCCGCTGTCCACCCCCGACTATTAAAAAACACAAAGCCCCGAAAACGCGGTTTTGATTGAAAAGCCGCAACCCAAACGAAATGCTGCCCCGCGGTCAAACCCAGACTGTAAATGAAAATCTAAGCCGCAAAACCAACGGTATTGATTTAACGACACGAACATAAATAGCGAAACAACCATTTACTAAACGAAAGCTTTTGGCAATTGTCAAGCCACCAAAGCAAACGAAAGCAGCGGGGTTTTAAAAGTTACGCCCAACCACCGTGTCCATGCATTACGAAACAAGCATGATCAAACTCGCCTCTGTCTGCCCCATACGAAACGAAAAAACACAAACCGGTTTTATTAGTACACGAACCAGCGGAGAATTTTATCAACGAAATATTTTGAAAACGAAAGCCGTCACTACTATGACCAAAAGGATGAAGTTGTTTTCTGTCTTGCCTTGCAACCAACGAGCAGGGCTTTGGGCAGGTGTGGCATTAGTATTCCGTCCGCTTGGAACCGCTGATGATTGAAATTGTTTGTTGAAGTTAAGATTTGATGATCAAAGTTGTTTGTCCAGCCCGAACTGAAGATTGGCTTTTACTGCTGCTGATTGAACTTCCGTCCAGCCACACTTGCGCAAAACCCCATGTTAGCGGGTCGTTGTTTTACTTCAATTTACTCTCTACAAGCACATTCGTGATTCTCGTTTATATACTTGATTGTCGCTTTACTTAATTTTCTAATATATCAAGGTCAAGGTCAGATAACT
Source organism: Chitinophagaceae bacterium (assembly GCA_016710745.1). GTDB lineage: Bacteria > Bacteroidota > Bacteroidia > Chitinophagales > Chitinophagaceae > Ferruginibacter. The sequence continues at coordinate 103,227 of JADJVB010000015.1, forward strand.
TCTTGGAAATAGATACAAGCTTTCCCCATTTTAAATTTTTCCTAATTTGTCAAGCAGCTGTTTATTTTCATTTCTGGTGCAGAAACATAAAGTGAGAACTCTACTTTCTTGGTGAAAAACCAATTAGCATAGAGTCACCTTCATGTCCGCTTGCATACTTGTAATGATAACTTCCAAAACCTACCATGGTCGGGCCCCATTTTGGATCAAATCCTGTCCATTTTTTTCATTAGATCAATTAAGTGTAAGCTGTCTTGTTTCTTTTGTTCGTTGTCAACATATGAGTTTAAGAAGTCAATTACATTGGCTTCAGTTTCTGTCGTTTTATTTTTTGTTGCCATATACTTCCTTCGTTTAGTAGTATAGTGTCGTTTTACAATGCCCGCTAACGG